>JADJYH010000010.1 GCA_016719855.1 Saprospiraceae bacterium
CTCCATATCCATCCTGCCAACCTCCAAAATCGGGGAACAAACCCGTCTCTTTGATATGGTCATTGCTCGCAAGTTTGATGTCCTTCACAAGGTCGGCGAGTGCCACCGACGGGTGTAGGCTCGTGACGATATGTATATGGTCTTCCACGCCGTTAATGCGGTACAAATGGCATTTCTTGTTTTTCAAAATGCCCCAGATGTACTTGAACAGTTCATCCCGCCCTTCCTTTGCCAGCGTAGGCTGTCGGTGCTTGGTGCTGAAGACGATTTGATAAAGGCTTTGGGTGTAGGTACTCATAAAAGCTGGGTTGGAGGATAATGAAGATGAACAAAGATAAAAGGTGGCCAGTCGAGGGATTTCTTGACCGTTTTGTATTATTCGACGTTAGCCGAGGTATGTTCATAAAACTGTGGCAAGCTACTCAGCTTCCCATCAAACACAGTCCAAGTCATAAGGAGCTTTGGCTTTCACCCTCAAACATTTACCTCAAACACCCTATCTGCCAACGCCGTTTTCTTCACGAAATATTTCACCGGGAACCCCTTTTCATCCTTCTCAACCCGCACTTCCGCCAAGCCGAAAAAATCGCAGAACCTGTCGAAAAACCGCATTTGGAAACAACCTCAGGAAACGCCGTTCCGGCGGAAAATATTCATTGTCCGGGAAGGCTTGTATCATTTGTGGGAAGTCCGCCAAGTAAGCACGGGCGTAGTCCTCGGCACTACGTTCCTCATCACCAAAGGTCAGTAGTTGGCAAAGCACGGTTGCCCAACCATATTGTCCCACCTGTTCCTCGTCGTAGGTCGTGTACGACCAGTTGAATTTTTCGCAATATGCCTTCAGCAGGGTTTGGTACAGGGCTGCGTCGTCCTTGAGGGTTTGCTCGCCCGACTTGGTCAGCGACAGCTTTCCGAGGCGCTTTTTGACCAAGCCCGCCATATCGCAGAGTATATGCGACAGGTGTATGGGGAAGAAATCCTCTTCGCTCAATAATTTGATGGTGCCTTCGTCAATGTACTTGTCCGTAAAAATCCGGTGGTTGTACAATTGGTGTACCATCGAGCGGGGCAGGTTGCCCCTTGGGCGTCAGTTTTAGTGGCTGAACTGCCTGCAAATCTTGCAGGAATTGCCGGAACATTCGGAACATGGGCACTTCTGCTACATCGTCTGCCGTCAAGCCGGGGCGCAGTTTCAAGGGCGACATCTCGCTAAATGGCTCACCGACAAGCGCCACCAAGACATTGTAATCAAATTTTAAGGGAAAATCGGGACGCTTGGCCTTGCCGGGCTTTGTTTCTTTGGCGGATTCGGCAGCCCCCCGCTTTTTCAGCCAGTCCTTTGCCCCCGCTGTTTTTGACCAAACCCGCCAGGCGTCCCTCGCATAAATCACCGCTTCCTCCCTGCTGTGCCAGCGAGTAGCTGTCCGGCTGCCCGGTGGGTTTATTGGGCGACAAAAGCAATGGCGGCACAAAGCGGTTGTTGCCGATGGCAACGCTCAGTACCATATTGGATTGGCTATTTTCACCACCTTCCATGAATGCTGCGAGCGCATCGTTGAAGTACATCATGGCGGAGTCTTCCGGGTATTTTTTGCGGAGTTTTTTGAACTTCGGCAGGTCGCCCAATTCCAATAGTGTCAAGGCAAAACCATAACGATTGCCTTGGTTGTCATTGGGGTTCAACTCGAGCATTTCCTCCCAAATGGCAGCCGCTTCCGCAACCTGCCCGGTTGTCCATCGGCTTCCGCCTAAGCCCGTCAGGCAGCGCATGAAGGGGCGGGTTTCCGTGATGCCCCAAAATGCACCTTTGCTTTTTTTAAAAAAATCGCCGCCGAAAATGCGCCTGCCGATTTCCACCGCTTTTTCGAAGTGGGCCTGGCGTTCCTGTTGCCTGCTTGATTTTGCGGCAAGGAACTCATGCGCCTCGATGCAGTTGGGGAAAATCCGCAGGGCTTTCTCTGCCATGGCAATCCCTTCCTTTACTGGTGCTTCCCATGCGTCATAGACCAGTTCCAAGACCTGTTCTTCTATGGAAAGCTCCCCAGGCAGGTGGTCTGGCAAGGGCTTCCCCATCAAGGAATTGAGCAATGCCTGCAGCTCTTCCATGTTTTGCGGCTGCGCTTGCTCAATGAGCTTTTGGATGATTCGGTGGTCTTTGTCTGGAATTGGCATGGCTTGTTGTTTAGTGGCGACAAAGCAAAGCTAACTTTATGCTGCGAAAATAATCCAATCAAATTGAATAAAATCACCCTCCTTCGGTGATGTACTGCTTTACTTTGCACGGCAAAACCTCCATTGAAA
This sequence comes from Saprospiraceae bacterium, assembly GCA_016719855.1. Taxonomy (GTDB): domain Bacteria; phylum Bacteroidota; class Bacteroidia; order Chitinophagales; family Saprospiraceae; genus UBA6168. The sequence goes on from JADJYH010000010.1 coordinate 2,302, forward strand.
ATGAAACTAATCTACAACCCAATCTTCCTCCAGCACGACACCGGCATGCACCCGGAAAACGCCAAGCGCCTGGAGGCGTTTGAAGACCTGCCCATCACCGAAGTGCCGGACGGCACGCCTTGGCTCCCGCTCGTGCATACCAACCAGCATATCGAAAATGTACGTGCGGCAGGGGCGATGCATACCCACCTCGACCCTGATACGATGGTCTCCCCGGCAGCTATGAAGCGGCGGTGCGGGCGGTGGGCGCTACGGTGCTGGCCAGCGAGCGGGGCGATTTTGCGCTGGTGCGCCCGCCCGGCCACCATGCCTACCCCAACCGTTCGAGCGGGTTCTGCCTGTTCAACAACGTGGCCATTGCTGCGCAAAAACTGGCCAACGAGGGCAAGCGGGTCTTCCTCTTCGACTTCGACGGGCACCTCGGCGACGGTACCGCGCATATCTTCGAAGCCATTGACCAGGTGATGTACTGCTCCATCCACCAGTACCCGGCCTTCCCGGGGCATGGCTGGGTGAACGAAATCGGGACGGGCACGGGCAAGGGCTATACCATGAACGTGCCGCTGCCGCCCGACAGCGGCGACGACGTTTTCATGGACGCCGTTGATACCTGTATGCAGGTTTTGGTGCAGTTCAAGCCCGACGTGGTGGCCGTCTCCGCTGGCTTCGATGCGCACCTGTACGACCTGCTGCTCCAGCTCCGGGTCACGGAAAGCAGTTTTTTCAAAATCGGCCAACTGTTGCGGGAGCGCTCCCCGAACATCTTCGCCACCTTGGAGGGCGGCTATAACGTGGCCGTGCTGCCGCAATGCGTGTATAATTTTATGGCTTGCATCAACGGCGAGGCTATGCCCCATTTACGCCAGGAAACAAGCTCCTCAAGGGCAGTTTGGGAAGAGTACGAGTTGCGTATCCAAGCTGTGATGTCGAACTTGAGGCCTTGGTGGAAGTTTTCGTAAACTGGTTGAATTGGGGAATTGGGGAATTGGGGAATTGGTTGAATTGGCTGGGGTATCGTTTAATTTGCCAAGAATTGAATCAAGAAAATAAGACTATGGAAAACACACGGAAGGGATATGAAGACCTTGAAGTATGGAAATTGGCAATGGAGTTGGCCAAAATAGTCCATGATTTGGTGGCAAAATGGGAAGCTTTTTACAAATACAAACACGGACAACAATGGCTGGAATCAGCCGATTCAGTAGCCGCTAATGTGGCAGAGGGCTATGGCCGCTATTTTTATAGTGAAAACCGCAACTTTTGTTTTTATGCAAGAGGCTCGCTATATGAATCAAAAACATGGCTCATCAAGGCAAAGGAGCGCTTATTGGTGCCTTCTGAACTTTACAGTGAACTTTATGACAGACACGAGGTTTTAGCCAAAAAATTGAACAATTATATCAACTACATCGAATCGGAAATTATAAAAAACCCCAAACGAGCCAAACCGACCTGACCCTGAATTTAACCCATTCCCTAATTCCGCAATTCAACTAATTTCCCAATTTCCACCTATGTTCCCACTCGACAAAATATTCAAGCCGAAGTCCATTGCTGCCGTCGGAGCCTCCGATCGGGTAGGCACGGTGGGCTATGCCATCCTCGACAACCTGCTCAATGGCGGCTACAAGGGCAAAATCTACCCCGTGAACCCCGGCCACCGCACGGTACGTGGCAGGAAGAGTTTTGCCTCCGTGAAAAAAATAACCGGAACGGTTGACCTCGCCATCATCGCCGTACCGGCAAAGGCAGTGGCTGCGGTACTCAAGGATTGCGGCGAAGCAGGCATCGGCGGCGTCATCATCATCTCGGCGGGGTTCAAGGAATCGGGGTGGAGGGAAAGCGGATGTATAAAGAAATAGGGCAACTGGCCCGGCAGTACGGCATCCGCATCATCGGTCCGAACTGTCTCGGCATCATCGCCCCGGGGCTGGGACTGAACGCCAGCTTTGCCAGCCGCATGGCCTTGCCCGGCAATATTGCCTTCATCTCGCAGAGCGGTGCACTCTGCACGGCCATCCTCGACTGGTCGGTGAGCCAAAGCGTCGGGTTCAGCCATTTTGTGTCCATCGGTGAAATGGTGGACGTCGGCTACCACGACCTGATTGACTACTTCGGGGCCGACCCAAACACCGCCTGCATCCTGATTTACATGGAAAGCCTCAGCGACCCCCGCCAATTCATGAGCGCCGCACGGGCTTTTTCCCGCCAGAAACCCATCATCATCCTGAAGGCCGGACAAAGCGAGGAAGGGGCGCAGGCCACGCTTTCGCACACCGGCTCGCTGGCAGGCAACGACGCCGCCTACGAGGCTGCCTTTCGGCGGGCGGGCATCATTCGGGTACAAACGATTTCGCAGCTTTTCCATGTGGCACAGGCACTTGCCACGCAGCCTCGGCCCGCTGGCAACCGCCTCGCCATCCTCACCAATGCGGGCGGCCCCGCCGTGCTCGCCACCGATTTTTTGATGAAAAACGAAGGCCAACTCGCCAAGCTATCGGCGGAAACCATGCAGGCGCTGGACAAGTTCCTGCCCGCACATTGGAGCCACGGCGTGCCTGTTGACGTGCTCGGCGACACCCCGGCGGTCAACTACGGCAAGGCGCTCGAACTTATTTTGAACGACCCCAACGTGGACGGTGTGCTGACCATCACGGCCTCGCAGGCGGTCATCAGTGAGGCGGAGATTGCGAAGCAAGTGGTAGCGTTTTCAAGGAACACGCACAAAACGCTGCTCGCCTGCTGGATGGGCGAGGCGGACGTGGCCGATGGCCGTGAAATCCTCGAACAGGGTGGCATCCCAAGCTACCGCTACCCAGAGGAGGCCGTGATGGCCTTCCTGCGGATGTACCGCTATGCAAGCAACCTAGAGCTTTTGTACGAAACGCCGCCCACGACGCCAGAGGCGTTTTTGCCCGAAAAAGAAAAAGCCGCTGCCATCATCCATGCTGCCCTTGATGCGGGCAGGCTGACGCTCACCGAGCCGGAAGGCAAACAATTGCTGGCGTGCTACGATATTCCTGTCGCCATGAACGTGGTGGCGACCAATGCTGAGGAAGCCGTAGCCGCTGCGCAAAAAATCGGCTTCCCGGTGGTGATGAAGATTGACAGCCCCGACATCGGGCACAAGGTGGACGTGGGTGGGGTGCTGCTAAACATCAACACTGAGGAGGAGGTGCGGGGGGCATTCGAAACGCTCATCAGCAATGCCCGCCACCACCGTCCCGACGCCCACATCGTTGGGGTTTTGGTGGAACAAATGGTGAAAAAGGAGTTCGAACTGCTGGTGGGTGCCAAAAAAGACCCCATTTTTGGACCGGTCATCGCCTTCGGGCTGGGCGGCACAGCAGTGGAGGTTTTTCAGGACATCAACCTTGGCTTGCCGCCGCTGAACATGGCGCTGGCCAGGCGAATGATTGAGCGGACGAAAGTCTATCGGCTGCTACAAGGCTACCGGGGCCGCCCTGGTGTTGACCTCCAAAACCTCCAGTTCTTGCTGTTGAAATTCGCCTACCTCGTTATGGATTTTCCCGAAATCAAGGAGATTGACATCAACCCCTACGTGGTGGACGAGGCGGGTGGGGTGGTGCTCGACTCGCATATCGTCCTGGAGAAACTGCCCGCCAACGAAGGCTCGTTCACCTACGACCACCTCGTCATTTCGCCCTACCCCGAGCATTTTACGAAGGAAATCTTGATGAAGAATGGCCAAACTGCACTGCTTCGCCCCATCCGCCCGGAAGACGAACCACTGGAAGCCGAGATGTTCGAGAAGCTGTCACGGGAGAGTATCTACTTCCGGTTTTTTGGTTACGTGCCGAAGATGAGCCACAAGTTCCTCGTTCATTTCACGCATATTGACTACGACCGGGAGCTGGCCATCGTGGCCGAGGTTGAGGAGCAAGGCCGGAAGATGCTGGCTGGCGTCGTCCGCCTCGTCAACGACTATACGAACAAGTCCGCCGAGTTTGCAATCATCATTGCCGACCCTTGGCACCAGCAAGGGCTTGGCAGCCAGATGATGGATTATATTTTGGGCATTGCCCGGCAACGTGGCCTCGAAAAAATAACCGCCGAAGCGCTGAGTTCCAACCAGGTGATGCTGAGCATGTTCGAGCACCGGGGGTTTAAGGTGGTGAAGAGGGATAGTGTTTCCTACAAGGTGGAGTTGGTGGTTTCTAAGGATGGGCGGGTTGAATAACCCGCTTTCTTGATATTTGGGATAAATGTTCAGCATTAGTCAAAATGAAATCAAGAAACCCTACTTTATTGGAAAGGGGGGGGGGGGGTTCAAGAAGGGACACAATCTTGAGTGCCTATTAATATGTACGAAGCCTTATGGGTTTACCATCATTTTGTGATACGACTAACTTTCCCTTCATTTGCAAGGAATAACAAATCCAAATATGTCAAAATCGAATTACATCCCCGACCCCAACCTCATCGCCGCCGTCGAAATGGCCATCAAAATGGAACTGCCCCTCTTCCTCACCGGCGAGCCGGGCACTGGCAAGACCGAACTGGCCTACTGGATTGCCCAAAACGCCGACTACCAAAAGGGCTTTGGCCTCAATGACGCCGTGCTGCGCTTCAACGTAAAGACGACCTCCACGGCCAAGGACCTGCTCTACCGCTACGACGCCATCCGGCACTTCCGGGACAACCACAACCACGGGCAGCCCAACCCCAAGGCCGACAACGTGATGAATTATATCCAGTAAAATGTCTTCGCTGGCCAAGCTGGGCATCGAAGGCAAGCCCGCCTTGGACGAGCAGGACTTCATTTATTTTGCTGAAAAAACTGAGCGGGACAAGCCCCGCACGGAGCGAAAAGTGCGCAAGCCGCTGCTCATCATCACCTCCAATTCGGAGAAAAACCTGCCCGACGCCTTCCTGCGGCGCTGCGCTTTTTACCATATCCCGTTCCCGAAGGAAGCCAAAACGCTGCTCGAAATCTTGGCTGCAAAGGGGCTTTACGACGCCAAAAAGCAGTCCGAAATGGTCAGCTCCGCCGTGGATTTTTTCCTCGACCTCCGCAATTCGGGCCTGCGGCGAAACCCGGCCACCGCCGAACTCATCGCTTGGGTGGAGTTCCTCTGGGAAATGAACGTGAACCCCAGCGCCCGGCTCTCGGCCAGCGATTTTGCGAAGCTGGAGCCGTCGCTTTCCATGCTCGGCAAAAACAAGGAGGATTTGCAGCGCATCAAGGATAAGTTGGCGGCGCTGAAAGCAGAACCGACCCCGATTGTCCAATCCATGAGCAATTTTTAACCCATGCTGCGCACCGTTTTCATAGCATCACCTTTTGAGAAGGAGCATCCGTTGTTCAAAGTGTTCTTTGAGGCCAATGACATCAACGAACTTGTAAATAGTTTGCCCGAATGGAAGTGCCAATTCATCAATAAGGTGAACACAGAGACGGTGAAACAAAAGTTTAGCAATGCGACCGAAAGTTGCTACCAAGTTTTCCATTTTGCGGGCCATGCAATTGACAAGGCACTCAGTTTCAACATGAAAGAAGCTGAAAGCGAAAAAGCATATATGGCCAATGTTGGCGGTTTTGCAGAAATAATCACAGCCAACCACCCGATACAGTTGGTTTTCCTCAATGGTTGCTCGACCGTGAAACAGGTAGAAGCTTTTAAAAAAATGGGAGTTCCCGCTGTCATTTATACCAATAAGCCTTTAAATGACGCTTTGGGTAAACAATTTGCCATAGATTTTTATTTCGCATTTTTCAAGTCTGGCAGCACGTTGGAAGCCGCATTTAAGATAGCAAATGGTGCTTTGAAAATGGATTTGCCAAACCAAGCCAACAATGGCCTTGACTCGAAAATCGAGGCGACCATGAAGCGGGGCATTGATATTTTCGAAGAAAAACCTGACGAAGAACTTTACGAAATATCCGCCAGCGACGATTTCAAAAAGCAGCGATGGTCGGACTGGCCCAAGCCGGATTTCGCCGCCCCGCCCCGTCTGCCCGACCCCCTCGATTTGCAAAGCAAGGAAATACCCGACTCCGTGCTCCACCGCTGCAATCGCAACGACGAACTGGACGAGTACCACGAGTTTTTGGAGCAATTGGCAGCGAAAAAATCGGAAGGCCCGGTCTTCTTTTTTGTCCATGAAAAAAGCCCGGCACTGCCGCAGAGCTTGGTGAAAAGGTTCGAGCTTTTTGGGTACGACCGAGCTTTGCGAATGCAATGTCGCCATTGACAAAAACCTGTTCGTGTGGAAGGACATGAACCTGCCCCGGCGCAAAGACCTGCGGCAGCCAGGCATTGGCAAGAGCCGGCTTTACGAGATTTACGATGCCAACCTCTTCAAATGCCCCTTCGATGGCCAGCAATATGTCTTTCAGGAAAGCACGCACGGCGACAAGGTTTTTATCATCCACCACAACCTCACCGACCTGGAACTGGAGTCGCCCGACGACATCAAGCTGTGGCTGGAATATTATATGAGCGAGTTCAGCCAGAAGGTCAACTCGGAACTGAAGGCCCGGTTGGCCATTATTTTCTCTTGCCTGTACTTCGGCGAGCGCAAGGATTTCGAGCAGCTTTTTGATGGGCTGGCCAACGACGCCCGCTTCCTTGGGCGGGTGAAAAACCTGACGGGCATGCAGTCCATCTCGCTGCAAAACGTGGGGGTTTGGAAGGAAAAAGTGTTCAAAGACCGCAGTTATCCGGCACCGCCCGACGAAAAAGAACTGTTCCCGTTTGCCGAAGGCGAAAAGAAGCCGATGAAAGAAGTGCAGGAAATTTTGGCGCAAAAACTTTTTGACTACAACCAAAAAATCAGAAGACAAGATGCCTGAAATCCGACTGCCCGACATACCGCCGTTCCACCGGATGCTGAGGAGGCTGAAGGCCAACGGCTTCCTGCTCGGCGTGGACAGCTACCTGCGGGTGGCGGAATATTGGCAGGCCGTGGAGACAAACGAGGCGCTGACCACTGAAGCACTAAAGGCGCAACTCAGCGCCCTGCTTTGCCGCTCGGCGGAACAGCAGGAACTGTTCGGGCAGGTCTTCGACACGTTTTTACCGAAGGGAATAAAACCTTTGGAAAACGATGGGGAAAACAGGCCGACACAGGAACAACGCACTGATTTGAACCCTCCGACGCCCATCAAAACTGACGATAAAAAACGCCCGACGAGCATCCCCGAACGCCCATTTGCCCCACCGAACCCTTCGGAAAAAATCGCCCCGTGCTGCCGTTGCTCAATTTCCCCGAAGAGCCGCTGCGGGTCTGGAACCTCACCGAGATGGGCCCAGCGATGACGCCGCTGCAAGAAAAAGTGTGGACGGACTCGACCGAATGGGACGTGCCGGGCACCATCCGGGCCATCACCCGTGCGGGCGGCTTCCCGAAGCTGGTCTTCAAAAAACGGAAGCAGGCGCCCCGCTACCTCGCCCTCATCGAGCAGCAAAGCCCACGGGACCATTTGGCGGGTTACGCCGCCGAACTCGTCAAGGAAATCAACCGCCGTGACCTCGAAGCGGAGTTTTATTTTTTCGATAAAAACCCCGGCCACTGCTGGAAGGAGCAGCGGGAGCAGCAAACGCATATCAGCATCGAGCGGCTGCGCAGCGAGTGGAGCGGGGCGAGGCTGCTGCTGTTGAGTCATGCCTCGCATTTCGTGAACCCGGCCACCGGGACGCCGAGCAACCTGGCGCTGGAACTCCCCGACGACTTCTCGAACGTGGCGCTGCTGGCCACCAATGCCAACGTGGAATGGGGCGCTGCCGAGCGCTCGCTGTCGAGCCTGATGCCCGTGGTGCCCATGAGCGTGGAGGGCCTCGGCAAACTGATGGCCGCTTGGAACGGCGCTGCGCAACCGAGTTTCGAGGAGTGGCAGGCGATACTGCCGGAGCAATCGCCGCCCAAGCTCACGGACGGCTACCGCCAGCTCGACCCCTCCGAGGTGTTCATGGAGGTCTATCGCTACCTCGGCAACGAGGCGTTTGTCTGGCTCTGCGCCTGTGCGGTCTATCCCGAACTCTATTTCGAACTGACCTGCATCCTGCACGACGAGGCCATTCCGCTCGCCGCCGACCTGAGCGAGTGGCAGCGGAACGAGCGCTGGAACCAAGCGCTGCGCCTCCTCAGCCGCCTCGAATGGTTCCGCAAGGGCGAGCTTCCCGAAACGCTGGCCGAGGAACTGAAAAAGAACCTGACGCCCGCCGACCTGCTGTTGGTGGAGGGCGAAATCAAGCGGATACTGGCCATTTCGAAGAACCAGGTCAGCGAACAAAGCTATGCCGCCGAGCTGCGCAACGAGCTGTTCGATTGGCTTGCTTCGCAAAGCTTCCGGGTGCTTTGGATTGACGATAGGCCGCAGAACAACCAGCAATACCGGGATTCTTGGTCGAAAACGCTGGGCATCCATTTCAAACTGGCCACGACCAGTTCGGAGGCGCACGGCTACTTGAACAACGAGCGTTTCGACCTCGTCATCTCCGACCTCGGCAGGCCGGGCGAGGAGCTTACTGGGCAAATCACGCTGGACATCGTGGCCAAGCGGGCACCCGTTGTCTTTTTCACGAACAAGCGGGGGCTGAACTTGCGTGGCACCCTTTTGAGTGCTGGCGCAATGGAAGTGACGAACTCGGTGGGCGTGTTGAGCGAGTTGGTGCGGGAGGAGTTGCGGAAGAAATTTCCGTTGATGGAGCAGGTGCCGGAGGTGCCGGATTTGGATTTGTCGGGGTTGGAGAATGTGGAGGTGCAGGAGAAGAAGGGTAAAAAGGAGAAGGTAGCGCCGCAGAAAAAAGCGACAAAAAAAGCACAACCACCTGTTAATGAACAAGTGCGGAAAGACCAAGAAATGCTGCAAAAGCTGGGCTTTTTTGAGGGGGTAGTGGATGGGATTGCGGGGGATGAATACCGAAATGCTGTAAAGGCTTTCCAAGGTTCTATTATAAATTTTCCAATGGATGGGATTGCTGGCCCACAAACTAGAGCTGCGATGGAAAAATATTGAAAGAAAAACAAATGCAGCAGCAGCAAACTTCGCAAACGTATGAGGAAGCGGCGAGTGCGATGCCTGATTTCGAGGAAAAAAAAGTGCCGAAAAAGCAGGAGATTTTGGATTTATTGGCGAATGGGGATGTAGATAAAGCCATTAAGGAATTGCGGGTTTTAATGCCGGAGGATAATACGGTTTTGAATTTGACGAGTCAATATAATCGGCTTAAAAGAGAACGTCAACAAGGCATCATAAGCAATGAAAATGCTAATTTAACGAATAATCAGATTGTCAATTCCCTGATACAGATTGCAAGAAAATTGCCGGATGATATGGGCGATGAGGCAGGTAATGCAAATACGGAATTTGACGACAATTCCACTTATGTTTATATCGAATATGCAAGTGTAAAATGAAGAATACGCACAGGATATCAAGTTATTTAGAAGGAAATAATATTGAGTCTATACTTGATGTAAAATATATGCGCAATGGAGAGGAAATGCGAGGATTTTATTCAACGCACTATGGATGTTTGTGAAGCAGTTATTTTAGTGGTTTCTTAGGGAGCTTACAGTCACCTTCGCTGATTAAAAAATTTGATTATTTATTTGGGTCAGAATTTTTGAAGAAGAAGTTTTTCTGCTGCGCCTTAGATACTGATTTTAAAAATCCAACATATTTAAGCAAATGCAATGGGTGAAATTGATGATAAATATAGAACATTAAAGGAACAATATCAAACCTCAGCAAAGCAGCTCAAATGAGGAAGGCTAATGATGGCAAATGAATAGTTATTTAGAAATTAAAGAGCTTTTACCCAAAATATTCAACAGGCTAAGTCATGTTCAACTCATAGATATAAGCGGAGATAATTTCGAGCGTGGGATGCGGGAAATTGTCAATTTCCTTCGCCCACCGACCAGCAAAAGGCTGGTGTTTAAATGAAATCCAATGGCAGCACAACGTCGGCGAGGTTCAAAACCTCGCCGACGTTTCTGGCAAACCAAAACAATCCACTCATGCCCAACCTCTCGCACTCCTCGTCGGCATCAACGACTACCAGCAGAACGGCAAAACCACCGTGCCCAACCTCACGGGCTGCGTCAATGACATCAACATCTTTGAAGCCTATTTGAAAAAGCGGTTCCCGGAGGCCAACCGGAAAATCGTGAAGCTGCTGGAGGGCGATGCCACTTATGAAAACGTCGTCAAAAACTTCGGCCCGGCGCACCTCGCACAGGCGGGGGCGGGCGACATCGTGGTGTTTGCGTACAGCGGCCACGGCAGCCGGGAATTGGCGGCACCGGAGTTCGCCCAGTACTTCCCGGAGGGCATGATGGAGACACTCGTGCTGGCCGACAGCCGCTGGCCCGACAAATACGACCTCGCCGACAAGGAACTGGCCGTGCTGATTGACCGGGTCGCCCAGAAAGGGGCGCATGTGGCGGTGGTTTTGGACTGTTGCCATTCGGGTTCCGGCACCCGCAACCTCGATGACTTTTCGCTCGGCAGAACCCGCCAAGCCTCCGACCGGACGCAGCCCCGGCAACTCGCCGATTACCTCGGTGGCCATTTTGCGCAGCACCCAAAAGACTTCCACCTGCCCGCCAGTCGCCACGTACTGCTGGCCGCCTGCGACAAAAAGGAAAAGGCGCACGAGACGAGGAACAGCCGGGGCTTGTTTTCCACTATTTTGATGGGCGTTTTGAATGAAACCCATTACCAGCAGGGGATTTCGTACACGCAGTTGTTCACCGAAATCAGACTCAAAGCCGCCAAAAACACCAGCGACCAGCACCCGCAAATCGAGACTTACGGCTATTTCAACGGGCTGCAAGGCTTCCTCGGCATGGGCAGCCCTGCGCCGGATGTGCCGGTCAAAGTGTTTTTCCAAGATGGCCGTTGGAACGTGACGATGGGAGCCATGTCCGGCCTGCCCACCACGAAGGCGCAGCCCGCCACTTTTGAAATCCTGAAAAACGGAGCGGTGGTCGGCGTGGCCAAAACCGTGACCGTGGGCGTGGACGAGAGCAGCCTTCACCTGGAATTTGAGGCCAACGAAAACGAGCAGTACGACGCCCGATTGACCAGCACACCAGAGCCGCCCCTGTTTTTTCAACTAAAAGCCAAAAAGGCCGACGCTGCTGCCGCAATGAAGGCGCTGGCGGTGTTCAAACCCCTGTATTTCAGCTTGCAGCGCGATTTTGCGAACGCCGCTTACAGCCTCGAAATTGGTGAAAATGAGCTGCGAATCATCCGCAATGCCGACCAGCTTTACCTACGCACCTTGCAGGGCAACGATTGGGAACCGATGTTCAAGGATGCGTTCGAGAAAGTTGGAAATGATAGCCCGATGGGAGAAGACCATCCAATTGGACAACCCCGAAACGAGGCTTCTGGTGAAAGGCGGAAGCTTTGGCCAGCCACTTAAAAAGGACGTGGAAATGGTGCTGTCCGAGCTGGACGCCAACGGCAAAGTGGTTTTTCAGCATATTGGAAGCGAGGCCACCATTGATATTTTGCAAGAAGAAGGTGTCGAAAACAAGGTGCCGTTCAAGCTCGAAATCAGGAACAACGCCAGCAAGGCCCGGCACTGTGCCCTGTTTTTTGGAAGCAGCAATTATCGCCTCATCAAAGCGTACAACGATGAAATACCAGCGAACAGCACGGTGAACGCCTTGCACGGCCAATTTCAAACTGAACAACGGCCAGCCGGAAACCAGTATCTTGAAATTGATAGTGAGCAACAAGCCCATCCACCCCGAATTGCTGGAACAGCAAAACACCTTCAAGCTGGGCGGAACCTTGTCTTTTTGGAAAAGCAAGGACCTGCTCGGCGTCAGGGGCGACCTGCGTGGGAGCACCCGCAGCATTGATATTTTCGATGAAAACGACGAGACACCACAGGGCGACCTGCACGATTGGTACAGCGTGAACCTGAAAGTGCAGTGCGTTGGCCAAGCTCCGGGCGTGGGGCGAAAGTCATTTCCTTGGCCAATAATTTCATCAAAATACTGGCGCACCCGACCTTCCGCTCCGGCGTTGGGCTGGTGCCCGTGCATTCGGGCAGCCGCAACGTGGAGCCGATGGCCGTGGTGAACGAGCTTGCAAGGCTTTCGGGCGTGGAGGTGCTCCAATTTGGCAGCAGCACAAGGGACACTGCGCCCGCAAACATGCTCGAACTCACCGACCTGCAAAACGAGGCCAGCCTTGCCGAAAACCCGCTCCAAATGGAAATCGCCGCCAACCTCCAAAACACGGACGAACTGGAGGAGTCGCTGCTCCCCTTGACTTTTGACGGCGAGCACCTGATTCCCGTAGGCATTGCGGAGCGAATGGAAAACGGCAATGCGCTCGTGAGCATCTCGCACTTGCCGGAAACGGAGGACAATCGCCGCAGCCTCGGCAAAGCGCTGAAAATGGTCTTCCTGAAATTGGTGCTGCGCAAAGACAAGGTGCAGTACCTGCGCTGGGTGGATTACAGCGGCAGCAAACCGGAACGCCGCTCGGAGGGGCTGAAAGACAAAGTTGGCAAGGCCAAAAAAATCCTGCTCCTCACCCACGGCATCATTGGCGACACAGAGGGCATGGCCATTTTTGCGCAGCAACTGGTGAAAAACAAGGGCGAAAAAGGCAAGCCATTCGACCTCGTGCTGACGTTTGACTACGAAAACCTGAATACGCCCATCGAGGACACGGCGGGCAAATTGGAGGAAATGCTACGACTGGAAGCGGGCATCAGCGCCGAAAGCGGCAAGAAAATCACCATCGTTGCGCATTCGATGGGCGGTTTGGTGAGCCGTTATTTCATCCAAAACCTCGGCGGGGAAAAAGTGGTGAAGCATCTCGTTTTGGCTGGTACGCCCAACAGCGGCTCGGCCCTTGCAAAGATCACGACCTACCGGGACTACGCCATTCCCGTGCTGACGCTGCTGGTCAACCTGCCCTGGGGCCTGCCCGCAGCCGCCACGGTCTTGGGCGTTCTGCAAAAATCGAAGACCGTGACCCATACGCTGGCGCAAATGGGCGAGGACAGCGATTTTATCAGCAACCTCAACAAAGGCGATTTGCACGGGGTGCGTTGCAGCGTTTTAGCAGGGCATCTGGACAAGTTCTTGGCACACAATGCCGATAAAAAGAAACTGATGGACAGGGTGTATTCGCTTGGCGGCAAGTTGTTTTACGGCAATGCGCCGAACGACCTTGCTGTGAGCGTGGGCAGCATCAAATCGTTACCCAAGTGCAAACCCGCTGTAAAATCAACGGATGTGGACTGCCATCATTTGTGCTATTTTGATGAGGTGGGAAGTGCGGGCGTGTTGGTGAAATTGCTGGGTGGGAAAAATTAGAAACAAGCTTGAATCCATATCTGAAACAAAAAAGTCTCCAAGGAATTATCCTTGAAAGGCTCTTGTCAGGTGGGCGCACACGGATTCGAACCGCGGACCCTCCCGATTGGAAATCGGGATGCGCTGAACCTGGCTATGCACCCGTGTTTTCAGCTCGAAAAGCCTTCAGAGCCAAGCTCGTAAAGGCGTCAGGGGGGCGGCCTGGCGGTGACCCTCCCGATTGAAAATCGGGATGCGCTGAATCAGTTGAGCTATGCGACCATACCGGCCAGTTTTTTCAAGGTGACTTTTGATTTGAGTTTTTTTAACCGACGCTCCTCTTCGTATGCGATGGCCTTTGTTTCGTATGCTTTCTGGTACACGATTTTCCAATCTTTGGCCTTGGCCGTGAACCCATCGTGATTGGTGAGGTGCTTTTGAAGGCGCTCGGCTGGGTCAAGTTCAGTGTGGCCGATGTAGAACTTGCCCAACGATTCGGAATAAAGGAGGTAAACATGTGCCATAATTGATGAAAAAGAAAAAGCCTTCAAGGAATTCCTTGAAGGCTTTGAATTGGGTGGGCGCACACGGATTCGAACCGCGGACCCTCTGCTTGTAAGGCAGATGCTCTGAACCAGCTGAGCTATGCGCCCTGATTTTTTTGTCGCATTCGAACCGCTGACCCTCCCGACTGAAAATCGGGATGCTCTGAACCAGCTGAGCTATGCGCCCTTTTGCTTTTCTTTCAAAGCGGGCGCAAATATAGTTGCATATTTTATTCTAGGGCAACTCTTGTCAAAAAAAATCAAAAAATATTTTGGAGGCAGGAGAGAACACTTGCCCCGCTTGATTCCTTTACCTTTATGTTCGATTTTTTGAATACAAAACAAAAGGCAAGACAATCAGACCATGAAGAAACAGATCAAGCGGGGTTTTATAGGATTGGGTGCGGCGGTGGTGCTGACGGTGGTGGCAGCGGTGGTTATCGCCGCATTTTTTCAGGAGGCCGTTGGCAAGAAAATCATCACCATCCTCAACCAACAGCTCAAGACGCAGGTGAAGGTGGGCAGTTTCGACCTTTCGCTGCTGCGCAATTTCCCGGATGCCACGGCCAGCCTCAAGGACGTGACGGTGATGGGCCTCAACAAAAAGCCATTGCTGGAAGCCCAAGAAATGGCCTTCAATTTCAGGCTGTTGAGCCTTTTTGAAAAACAGGTCAAAATACATTCCGTGGCCATCAACAACGGAGCATTGGATGTGTGGGTGGATGCGGCGGGGAAGTCAAATTACGATATTTTCAAATCCACCGATTCAGGCGAAGGTGAGTTCAACATTGCCCTCGAAAAAGCCACGCTTCAGCAAATCGGGCTTTCTTACCATGACCTCAAGCTGAAGCAGGAGGTACAGGCCCAGGTGGAAACGGCGGAGTTCTCTGGGCATTTTTCCAGCAAGCAGTTTGACCTAAAAAGCTCAGCCCGGCTCCTCTCCGATTACGTGGAAATGGATGGTGTACGCTACCTGCCCAGCAAGCGGGCTGGGCTTGACGCCACTATTTTGGTTGACCTCGACAAAGGCAAATACCAGTTTGATGACGCCAGGGTTTTTGTCGAAGACAACGCATTCAACGTGAAGGGCTTTGTGCAATCGAAGAAAAACGCCTCCGAATTTGACCTCAGCGCCACTGCCGAAGATGCGAGCTTGGAATCGGTCATCGCCCTGCTGCCGGAGCAGTACCTGAGTGCGCTTGGCGATTTTTCGAGCAGCGGTCGGTTCAAGTTCACTTCGTTTGTGAAGGGAAAACTCAGCGCCACGGAGCGCCCTGCCATCGAGTTTGAGTTTGGCCTCGACGATGGCAAGCTCTCCAGCCCCCGCCTCACCGAGCCGTTCAAGGACGTGTCGTTCGACGCCCGATTCACCAACGGCGAGGGGCGCAACAACCAGCAGTCCGTCTTTGAAATCAGCAATTTCAAGGGCTACCTCGACCGTCAGCTCATCACCCTCAGCCTTAAAATCGAAGACCTCGACAACCCCAGGGTAGACCTCAAAGCCGATGGTGTTTTGCCCATTGGCTATATGTACGGGCTGCTCGGAAACCCCGGCATCAAGGGCGGCGACGGCAAAATCGAAATCCAAAACCTCTCGCTCAACGGCTTCTACAACGACATGGTGGACATCAACCGAATCATGTCCGTGGCCATGACCGGCGACGTAATCCTTGACGACGCTGCGCTTGAAATCAATGGCGAGAGCATCATGTTCGACAGGGGAAAACTGCTGCTGCGTGACAACCAGCTAACGCTCGAAGACCTGAAAATGGACGGTGCCGGCAGCGACATCACCCTGCGTGGCGCTGTGCGGAACCTCCTGCCCGTGCTGCTCGCCGACTCGCTCAATACTGAAAACGCCGTGCTGGAATTCACCGCAGAACTGCGTTCGCCCATGATGGACGTTGCCCGGCTGGTGAAGCTCGGCGACGTGCCCGTGAAAGAGGGCGAAGTACAAGAGGCCGTTTTCGATTCCATGAAAGTGGCAAAAAACGAGAACCGGGGACGCCTCACCGACTTGCTTAAAGGCACCTTCAACGCCAAAGTGGACGAGTTTACCTACAACAAAATCGAGGGTCGGGACTTCGACGGCACACTGGTCTTCGAGGACTCGAAAATGCGCATCGAGGGCGCTGCCAAGGGCATGGATGGCGCATTTGACCTCGACGGAACGGTTTTCTTCGAAAAAGAACCCCGCCTTGAAGCCAAGCTCGACTGCCAGATGATTGACGTGAAAAAGTTTTTCGAGCAAACGAACAACGTGGGGCAGACCGTCCTCAAGGCCGAAAACATTTCCGGCAGCATGAATTCTGTGATGCTCATCCACGCCTTCTGGGACTCCACGGGCGTTTTTTTGATGGACCAACTGCACGTCTGGGCGGGCGTGGGCATCCGCAAGGGCGAACTGAAAGGCTTCAAAATGCTGGACGAATTTGCGACCTACGCCAAAATCCAAGACCTGCGCAACGTGCGATTCGAGGACTTGCAAAACTGGCTGGAAGTGAAAAACAGCACGTTTTACATGCCTGCCATGTTCCTCCAAAACAACGCCATGAACCTCACCATCGGCGGCGAACAGACCTTTGACGACAAGATTGACTACGGCATCAAGGTGAACGTGGGGCAGGTGCTGGCGAATAAATTCAAGAAAAACAACCAAAACGTGGAGTCTATCCCCGCCAAAGAGAACGGCTTTTTCAACCTTTATTTCCACCTGAACGGCACGCTCGACGATTACAAGTACGCCACCAACAAGCGCAAGGTGAAGGACAAATTTGAGCGCAGCGAGACCCAAAAGCGGCTGATACGGGCGCAGTTGATAAAAGCCTTCGGTGCGCCGCTGAACATGGTGAAGGAGCCAAAAGGGTGGGAAGACAAAGGCGAAGCGGCACCTTCAAACGAGGAGGGGGATGAGTATATTCCGGGGTTTTGAGGATTGAGTTTTGAAGATTTTGCGCTAACTTTGGCTAAAATTCATTGCCATGTCTGTTGAAAATGTCAAACTAAATATCATCGAAAAGCTCCTTCCTTTAAACAACTTGGAAGTGTTGCTAAAAATCCAGTCTTTATTGGGCAAAACCCTGCACGGCGGAGTCGTACCAGCCAATCCAGATGATTCACCCAAAGAACAAACCTTTGAAGAATGGAACCTACAGTTTGAAGATGATGAAAATACAAATCTTGAAGAATACTTGCCCGAACATGGTATGTCTCTCAGGCAGTTTCGCCAGTTGATTTGGGAGGGAGAACAAAGCGAAGCGATGACCTTCGAGGCTTTTTGGCAGACCAGCAATCCTGGCGGAAATAAGGCTTACTACCTAACCTCTCCTCAATTATGAACACCCCACCACCTTTTTTTATCGCTGTTTCCTTTCAACATTCTTTGAAAGAAATTTACAACTATATCCTTCCAAATTCCGTGGATGCTGCTAACAACTTTGTGGATGGCATCAACAAAATTCTACCCGAAATCGCAAAATTTCCGTCGGCATACCCTTCGGAACGCAGGCTGCCAACCAAACGCAACCTGTATCGCTTTCGCAATTACAAGCGAAGCTACAAAATCATCTTCAAGGTGCTAAAGTCAAAAACTATTTTTGTCGCCATTACCTACGCTGGCAGGAGTGACGAGACATACCAGCAATTCAGGACAGCCAAATATTAATCCTACCACCACCACGCCCGGTGCCACCACCATCTCTACAAAATAAATCCAAAAATCACGCTCCATTGTGATTTTACTTGCGAATTCCACCTGAGCGCTCTATTTTTACCCAAAAATCACAACATAATGTCATCCAGCACCATCGGCGAATCCATCAAGCAGCGGAGAAAAGAGCTGAAAATCACGCAGCCGCACTTGGCCGAACTGGCAGGCGTGAGCACCAACACCCTGTACAAACTGGAGCGGGGACAGGGCAACCCCTCGCTGGAAGTGTTGAACAAACTGGCGGAGGTGCTGGGACTGGAACTGAAACTGGAAGTGAAGCAACTGCACCAATAAACCACCAAAAAAGCTATAAAAATGAGGTCAATGGAAATATACCGAAATGGAAACTTGGCCGGGGTGCTGACCGAAGAAAGCCGCCAAAGCTTCGTCTTCCGCTACGAAGACGCTTACCTGAGCGACAGCAGCAAGGCGGCCATCAGCCTGACGCTCCCCAAATCGCAGCGGGCCTAC
Source organism: Saprospiraceae bacterium (assembly GCA_016719855.1). GTDB lineage: Bacteria > Bacteroidota > Bacteroidia > Chitinophagales > Saprospiraceae > UBA6168. Next base: position 20,326 of record JADJYH010000010.1, read on the forward strand.
CAAAGTGAGCGCCTGTTCCCGTTTTTCGCCAATATGTTGAGCGAGGGCGTGAACAGGGCATTGCAATGCAGGCAATGGAAGCTGGACGAGTCCGACGATTTCGGGCTGCTGCTGGCCACGGCGCAGCACGACACCATTGGCGCCATCACCGTAAAACCCGTTCCCGCCGCATGAACCTCGACGAACTAAAATACTGCCCCGGCACATTGGCCGAAGGGTTTTCCACCTACAGCCCCGGCTGCCTGCGCAACATGTTTGGCGGCAAAAAAGTGAGCCATGTGCTGCCCTACCTGCCGCCACAGCAAAGCGAGGAAGTGTCTGCACAGTTCATGGAAAACCGCAAGCGCATTTCCATTTCCGGCGTACAGGAAAAACTGAGCCTCGTGCTTGAAAAAAACCTGCTCCGGCTCACCAACGAAGGCGAACAGGGCAGTTTTATCCTCAAGCCAATCCCACGTGACTTGAAAAAAGTGGACCAAGTGCCCGCCAACGAGCACCTCACGATGCAAGTAGCAAGACAGGTTTATGGCATCCAGACCGCCGAAAACGCCATGATATTTTTCAAGGACGGTTCGCCAGCGTACATCACCAAGCGCTTCGATGTAAGGGAAAACGGCGGGAAATGGGGCGCAGAAGATTTCGCAAGTTTGGCAGGCAAGACGAGGGACAATGCAGGTGCCAATTTCAAATACAACTACAGCTATGAGGAAATTGGGGGGTTGATAAAACAGTACGTCCCGGCGTGGCGAGTAGAAATTGAGAAGTATTTTTCGCTGGTGGTGTTCAATTTTTTTGTTCTCCAACGGCGATGCGCACCTGAAGAATTTCTCCTTGCTGGAATCGTCAAAAGGCGATTACCTGCTCAGTCCTGCCTATGATTTGGTCAACACGAGGCTGCATGTGGACGACACCGATTTTGCCTTGGACAAGGGCTTGTTTGCCGATGGGTACAGGAGTCCGGCCTACCAAAAAAGCGGGCATCCCTCCAAAGCCGATTTCATGGAATTTGCCGGAAGAATAGGCGTCGCCGAAAGAAGGGCAGAAAAATTGCTAGCCCCATTTTTTGAAAAACAGGGCATGGTGGAAACCTTGACCAACCGTTCCTTTTTAGGTGAAGCGAGCAAAAGAGGGTACTTGTTGATGTACAATTCCAAGCGAAATTACTTGGCTGGGTAAATTTGGAAACTGACAAGATTCAGCGCTACCGCACCACCAAAATACTTCCCGTCACTTCCACTACCCGCCCTGGAGCAACCTCCACCTCGGCCAAAAAAGTATAAACGGCTGACCCCACTTTGGCAGCTTGGTGGATACCATCCCAGCCACCCTCCGGTGAGTTGGTGAAGAAGTTACTTCTTTCAAAAACCTGCCCCCCCCAACGGTCAAAAATCACCAGCTTGTGCACCGGCGAGGGCAGCTCGGTGTAAAGCACGAAGCGGTCGTTGCCCACCGTGGAGGCCGGGTAGATGACGTTGGGCGCATACACGGGCGGTTCCACGGAGAGCAGCAAACTGTCCGTGCCAGGGCAGCCACCTTCGTCGAATACGGTCAGTGTTACCCACATGCTTTCCTGTGGGTGAATCCAATACAGCAGGCAGTCGGGGCAGCCCGTGGAGTCGGGTGGTTCCCAAGTGGTGGCAGTGATGGGGTTGGTGGTGAAGCCCTGCAATATCACCTCGTCGCCGGGACGGAGGGGCTTGGGCAGCTTCATCGCCACGAGGTGTACGTACACGCTGTCCGGTTGGTCCAGGGTGAAATGCACGGGCTGGTTGTAGCAGCCGGAGGCATCCTGAACGATGAGCTTGTAGTCTCCGCCCGTCACGTTTTCAATCACGGGGTCGGCGGAGGTATGCTGGCCGTGGTCAATGGAATACAAGTAGGGTGGCGTGCCCCCGTTGGGCAGGCCGAAGGAAATCTGGCCGTCCGGGAAGTCGTAGCAGGATGGTTCGACGAAGGAAAAATCGAATTGCGGAGCGGTCAACGGCACCTCCAGCGAGTCGGCCACAAGGGCGGTGTTGCGGCAGCCGCCGAGGTAAGCCACCGCCTTGTACTCACCAGGGGCCAGTACGATGAAGGTCGTGTCGATGCCTTCTTGCATCAACGTGTCGTCGTACACCCATTTTATTTTGTCAAAAAAACCGTGTGCCGTGAGGGTGTCCGGGCAGATGCCGTCGCCTTGGAGCGTGAGCTGCACTTCGGGGCTGACGTAATCGTAGCCGGTGAGCAAACTGGCATAGCTGGCATACTCCCGCCGCCCGATGACCGAGGCATAGACCGCACCCGTTGAGGTGATTTGCATCGAATTGATGGCCTCCACATGGCTGAATGCGCTTTTCACTTTGTAAGTGACAAAGTCTTCGTTGCCGGACACATCAATCGGCGGCCCGAGGTCAATTGGCTCGCCATCAAACTGAACATTGACGGGCGTATTGCGGAGCGCCACCACCTGCAACGAGCCATCGAAGCGCTGCGGGCCGATGCGGTTGGGCAGGTAGATATTGTCAATCCGGTGCGGGATGCCGCAACTCAGCGGCGGGATGAACATCAGCGAGACGGTGTTCAGGCTGGTTTTTCCGGTGGCGTAGCCGCCCGTCATTTGGTAGGCAAACGCAGGCTCGGTGGTACGCACGAAAATGTTTCCCGAAGCGACGTAAAATGAAGCCGGAATCGAAAAAAACTCACCCGCATCGAGCGTGACCAAGGCAGTGTCCGCCCCATTTACCCAAACTTGCGTACCATCATAATGGGCAACGATGATGGGGTGCTCCAGTGAGGTCGGGCCGTCTCCTTTGCAAAAAATGTACTCCTTGCCCACCCGTTCGAGTGGCAAAATCTGGTCCACGCCGATGTCGTTGGCGGCGTAAACGACTGGGGCGCCGAGCCAGCCGCCGCAGGTCACGGCGATGGGTTTGGTGGCCTCCAGCAACGCTCCAACGAAGCCGTTTTTAGGAAAATCATCGAGGATGCCCGGTATCTTGTGTACCAGCACCACCGACTAGCCCCGTTGGAGTTGCATGGTCAGCGGTGCGAGAATAATGCCGCCGCCGATGAAGATTGTGTTGGGCAGGTAGTCAGAGAAATGGATGGTTGTGCCATCCTCGGTGGCCATTATGCCGACCATGTTGTAGCGTTGCCCCGTCTTATCGTAGCCCTGCACCACTGTGCCGATGCGGAAAGTTTTACCGAGCGCCGCCTGTCCTTTATAGGTCAAAAAACAGGCATCGCCACCGCCATCGGTGAGCAGCCGGAAGGAGGCGTTGAACTTTTTCGGGCCGTGGATGACGAGGCCGGAATTTGGCAAAACCTGGTGCAGTTGGTTGTCCGCTTTCAGCAATTGGCTGTACGTGTCACTGAGTTCGTAAATGAACGGCTCCGTGCTGCTGACCATTGCAGTCGTCACCTGATGCCCAGAACCGTCCTCGATGACGATGGGGAAAGGCGTCGTTTCTGGTGTATAAACGTAAATGTACTGGACGCCCATCGTGCTGCTGGGAAACATCGGCGGCAGCCAGTGGATGGTGTCCAACTGGGCGAACAATGCCGAGCCAACCGTGCAGCAAAGCAGCAGGCAGGACATTAGCAGTGACCGTGAGTTCAGCATTTTCGACAGTTTGATGTTGGCTTCAGCAGCATTTGCGAAAGGAATTCAAAAGTAGGACTTAAAACGGAAAATGCCCAAAGCTGCTTTTTTGTGTGGAGTGAAATGGGCTGGTCTGGCGGCTGGAAGTCATTTTTGGGTAAACGGGATTTTGGTAAAAATTCATGCTCCCAGTTCCCGCCACCCCTTCCTCACCACCTCCAAGTCTCGCCCGATTTCATAATCCTTTGCGTAAAAAAAGTCGAGCCGCCGGGAAGTGGCTTCGTCAATTTGACTGCCAGGAAAAGCATGGTAAGGACTCAATACACTTGGTTTTACCTTCGGCAAGGCCGAATTGGTAGCTCCTGACTGCCCACTGCCCACTGCCGACTGCCCACTCGAATAGCCCACCCAAGATTTTTTACCTGCAAAAACCAGGACTAAATTTTTCAAAAATCCGCCCGGTTTTTTCAACAAAAATAAAAATGGAATGGCCAGCAGCAAAAAGCCAACAGCCAATAGCAAATCCAGCAACCGCTTGCTGCGCCGAGCCGTCGGACTGGCGATGCGATAGCGGATGTCGGTGGTGTAAAGCTCGCCCGCCGAGTCCTTCGAGCTGCTGCCGATGATGGTTTGGCCGCCCTCCGGCACGGTGCGGTACTCGATGCGGGGGCCGAGACGCTCCATCCAGTGCATGGCATCGGCGGCGCTTACGTCCCGCAGGCAGAAGATGATTTCGTCAAGGTGGTAGAGGGCGGCAATTTCGTTGAGGTGGCTAATGCTGCCCAGTGAATTGTTGATTGTCGGTTGTTGATTTTTGATTTTTGATGGCGAGACCGTGCCGATGAGGTTTTTCTCCACCCCGATTTTCGCCAGCAACCGCTGCACCCGTTCGCTTTCTGCCTCCGACCCAACGATGGCGAGGTTCGCCGGGCGGGAGCGCCCCACGCTGAGGTTGCCCGTTTTGAAAAAATGGAAGAAGAAGCGCAGCGCCGTCAGTGCCAACAGCGACCAGGCCGTGCCGAGCAGGATGACCGCTCTCGATGGCCGCAGGTCTTGCGGCAGAAAGCCATACACCGCAGAGATGACGACCGTGCCGAACAGCAACCCTCGGGTCAGGCGGCGCAGGTTGAACGGCTCGTCGTAGCCGCCGCTGAACCACAGCGCCGCTAGCCAGACGAGTGTGTAAAACGGCGCATTGAACTGCATGAAACTGTGCTTGAACCAGTAGGGGTCGTGGTAAAAATAGTTGGCCCAAAAGACCTTGCACAGCCAGATGCCGCCGAACATCAGCACGGCGTCAAGGATGGGGAGGTGGCTTTTTTTGAAAAAATTGCCGAGCAGCGTCATGCCCGCCCGCAGCCAGATGGCCCCGTAAATCATGGCGATGAACAGCGTCGCCTGTCGCCCGTGAAAGTGCTTCCGGGCGAAGATTATCATGGCTTGGTAAAACGTGCGGACGTAGTTGAGGCTGCCCTTTTTGGTGCTTTCGCCCTTGTAGTGGATGATGGTGGTATCGGCGAAATAGTAGTTTTTGTAGCCCGCCTGCACGATGCGGTAGCTCAGGTCAATGTCCTCGCCGTACATGAAAAACGCCTCGTCGAGCAGGCCGATTTTGTCCAGCACCGAGCGGCGCAGCAGCATGAAGGCCCCGGCCAGCACGTCCACTTCGTGGGTCTCGTTTTTGTCCAAGTAGCCCAAGTGGTAGCGCCCGAAGGTTTTTGATTTTGGGAAAATGGCCGCCAGCCCAAACGTCTTGCAGAAGGCCACCCACGGCGAGGGAAAGCCCCGCTTGCTCTCAGGCAGGAACTGGCCGCTGCCGTCCACCATCTTCACGCCCAGCCCACCCGCCTCGGGGTGCGCTTCCATGAAGGCGACGCACTTGGTCAGCGTGTCCTCCCTAACCACGGTGTCGGGGTTCAAAAGCAGTACGTACTTGCCTATGGAAGCATGGATAGCTTGGTTATTGGCTACCGCAAACCCCGTGTTTTGGGGGTTGGCGATGAGTTTTACTTCGGGGAAATGGGTGCGTACCATCTGCACGGAGTCGTCGGAGGAGGCGTTGTCCACGACCCAGACGTCGCCAAAATCCCCGTTGGGATTGGCTTTTCGCACACTCAGGAGGCACTGCTCCAGGAAGTGTCGGACGTTGTAGTTGACGATGATGGTGGTTAGCATGGATTAGGGGAGGCGGGCGATTTTCTTGTGAATATAGGCGATGGCGACTTGGCAAAATGGCTCGAACTCACCGCTTTTTAGTGCCTGCCACTCCTTGAGCATGGTGGTCAATTCCGCTTTTTTTGGCTTGGAATCGGGATTGTTTTTGGCAGTTTTTGGTATGGTATCTTTAATTCTGTCCAACAATCTTGCACGCTCATCTACGAGGTGTTGCCTGTTCAATCCCAGTATGTTTTTAAGTTCGGTTTCAATGCTGGCGTCGTCTGAGTAAACATTACCGCCGGGGTCGAATTTTACCAATTGTTCACAAGTAGGTTTTAGCGGTGAAATGACTATGGCCGCTTTTTTCAACGTATCGCAATGCTGCCCCCAACTTGCCTTCATTGCCCTTGCAAACAGCGAGCAGGTTCATGTAGTCTTTTTCGTTGTCTTTTTTCCGAGGTGCCCAATGTTCGATTTTGGTTGATTTTCCAGTATTTTTTATTCGCTGCATACAGTAGGCACAAATGAAGCCCTGCTCTTTTCAGCAATGATTCCTGAGTTGTTCCTTCGGCAAATCGTCAAAAGTAGAGCCGGGTGTGGCTCTTTTTTCCTTTACTGGTTTAGGTTCGTTAGACGCTTTTTTGCCGCTGATGTGCTTCATAGTCAGGCTTCATTTAGGAACTGAAAATGACCCCTCGCCCTGACCACTTCCTCGTCGTAGTAGCCGTATTTTGCTTCCACATCTTGTAACATGTCTGCGGTTTCGCCCACCTTTTCTGGGTCGTCCATGATACGGTAGAGCTTGGCGAACTCCTCCTTGGCCTCGGGCGGGCGCTTTTCCACCCCAAAAATGTCCCATAAAATGGCATTGCTGTCACGTCCGAAGGTGTGCGGGGTGTCCTTTACCAGCTTGAAGTCTTCGAGGATGAAGACGTTTTCTTTTTTCAAGGTACTCAGCACCTGCGGCGAATGCGTGGTGAGGATGAACTGGATGTTGGGAAGGTGGGGGATGGTGCGCTGCCAGGGGAGTGTTCTTTCGGGCGCGTGCCTAAACCGACGGAGCCGCGACGCCCTCATCCTCCCCTCACCAGGATAAATTTGAAATTGACTCCTCACCATTTTTTCAACAATCAATTCTTACTTCTGTTTACGTTGGATTGCTAAAACGTCAAAAGGGCAATTCTGGATTAAATTCAATCCTTTTAATCTAAACAAATTTTTCTCTCAATCTTTGTGATTCTCAATGTCTTTACTTTGAACCATTCAAAAAAATTAAGTCTATTGTTGAAAGACTTCCAAGCATCTTGTGTCAATTCACATATCAGTATTTCAATGAAGGATGTCTACAAATCTTTGCGAATAATAACAAATCACTGGCTCCACAATTGTTTTTAAAGGAATTCTCAACAGAAAATCATCAAGCAATCCTTTAATAAGTCTGGAATGATTGTACCAAAACTCGTATTATTTAAAATTTTATTTATCTTAAACTTTACGATTTCCACCTTTTTGAGTAACGATTAACGTCTTACGTTCAATGGTACTTTTTTGAAAGCCAGCTTTCCTGCCCCGTCTTCCCACCCCCATCCCCACGAACACCGCCAGCCCGCTCCCCTCCGGGTCATCAAGTCCTCGAAGCCACGGAATTTTTCAGTCCAGTGTCCGGTTCGTTTTTAGCTTGAAAATATGCTTTGATTATTATTTACAAAATTTCAGCCGATTGCGTGCCTTTTCCCATCTGTTTCGGTAAATATCTCGTCATCAAATCGGCCCCCGCATCTGAAAACAGGAAAGCACCTGCTCAATTCAGTGGAGGAGATTGGTTTTGATATAAATTTCATGGGAGCGCCTGAATGTGATTTTGTTGGCTTTCCGAAAGTAAAAGCGGTTGCACTGCGGCGAACGGCATAATACGGTTTACTTCCCGTTTATGCTGTTGTTGAACAGAAGCCGAGCTTCATCCAGTGAAGTTCAGCCTTTTTCAAATATTTTGAAACTTCTTCCATCATACTTCTAAACCTTCTTTTCGTACCCAGTGCAAAAAGCCATTCCGCTCATCCTGAAACCTTTCTATCCCCATTGGGTGGTAGGATATTTCAACGTTGTGTCTCAGCGGGTACACTCCTCTCTTTTCCGCTCCCACCTTCACCCCAAGCACACCGACCGGGCTCGCCTGCACACTCCGCAAGATGCTTTCGCCAGCCCCGTACAGCCCGTTCACCGCTTAAATCAGCATAAGTGCTTGTTGTTCAGCAGGTTGTAGCATCAGTCGTTATTTAATTTATAAGGAATTCTCGCCACAATGCTCCGCCCCAACGTCACCTCGTCCGCATACTCCAGCTCACCGCCGAAGCTCACGCCACGGGCGATGCTGCTCACGCTCACCGGACTGTCCTTCAGTTTTTTGGTGATGTAGAACATCGTCGTATCGCCCTCGATGGTGGGGAGATGGCGAGGATGACTTCCCGGATTTCGCTGTCGGTTGACCCCTGTGGGGCGACGCGGTGCAGCAGCGAGTCAATGGTCAGTTCGCTGGGGCCGATGCCTTCCAACGGGTTGATGAGTCCGCCAAGCACGTGGTACAGGCCCCGGTACTGCGAAGTGTCCTCGATGGCCATCACGTCCCGGATGCTCTCCACCACGCAGACCAGCGAGCGGTCACGGCGCTTGTCGGCGCAGACGTTGCAGATGGGTTCGTCGCTCAGGTTGTGGCAAATGGTGCAGTGTTGGATGCGCCGCCGCATGTTCACGATGGCCTCGGCGAACTGCTCGGCGGTCTCCGGCGACTTGCCGACCAGGTGCAGCGTCAAGCGCAGCGCCGTCTTCCGACCGATGCCGGGCAGGCTGGCAAATGCCTCGACGGATTGTTCTATCAGTTTTGAAGAAAAATTCATGTTTTGTCAATTTGCAATGGCCACCTCAAACCCTCGAACCCCTCAAATTCTCAACCACTCCATTAGTTTTGTGCCCCTTTTGAAAACCAAAAGCGGCGAATTCCATTTTGAAAAGCGAAATTATCTCATTTTTGCGAAGTTTAAACCCAGACAACTCAAAACTCACAACTCATCACTCAAAACTGTTCAATGGCAGAAATCATAAAAATGCCCCGCATGAGCGACACGATGACAGAAGGTAACATCGTGGCGTGGCACAAGAAAGAAGGCGACAAGGTATCCCCCGGCGACCTGCTCGCCGAAATCGAGACCGACAAGGCAACGATGGATTTTGAAAGCCTTTGGGAAGGACATTTGCTGCACATTGCCATAAAAGAGGGCGTGGTGCCGGTCGAGGGCCTCATCGCCGTTATCGGCAAGCCGGGCGAGGACTGGCAGTCGCAGGTAGGTGCTGGCGCAAAAGCCTCCTCCTCCAATGGCCAGGCCAAGGCTGCCGAACCTGCCGCTGCTGCTGCCCCAACCGTTGCTGCCGAGGCAAGCGTGGCTGAACCAGCTCAGGCAATGCCCGCCGAAGCGACCCCGATAGCTGTCGGGAGGTTAAAAGCGTCACCGCTGGCCAAGAGCATCGCCAAGGAAGCAGGCATTGACATCGCTGCCGTGCAAGGCTCCGGCGATGGAGGCCGCATCGTGCGGCGCGACGTGGAGGCTGCCATGGATAGCAAGGGCACTGCGCCTTCGGCTGCCCCGGCTACACCCGCCGCACCAGCGCCTGTTTTCAATTTTACCGCAAGCGAAACTTTCGAAGAAAAGCCGGTGAGCATGATGCGCAAGGCCATCGCCCGCAGGCTGACGGAGAGCAAGAACGGAGCGCCCCACTTCTACCTGACCATGGAAATCAACATGGACAAAGCCGTGGAGGTGCGCCCAAGGCTGAACGAACTGGCCGCTCCCGGTCAAACTTTCGTTCAACGACATCGTGATAAAAGCGGCTGCGGCGGCATTGCGCAAGCACCCCGCGGTGAACTCCTCTTGGCTCGGCGACAAAATCCGCTACAACAATTACGTACACATTGGCGTGGCCGTGGCGGTGGAAGACGGCCTGCTGGTGCCAGTGGTGAAACATGCGGACCTAAAATCGCTGTCGGCCATCAACCAAGAAGTGAAGGTTTTTGCGGAGAAAGCCCGCAACAAAAAACTGCAACCAGACGAGATGAGCGGCAACACGTTCACCATCTCCAACCTCGGCATGTTCGGCATCGAGGAGTTCACGGGCATCATCAACCCCCCGGACGCCTGCATTTTGGCGGTGGGCGCCATCATCCAGAAGCCCATCGTGAAGGACGGCCAAATCGTGGTGGGCAACATGATGAAATTGACGCTCTCCTGCGACCACCGGGTGGTGGACGGGGCGACTGGCTCGGAGTTCCTGCAAACATTGAAGTCAATTCTGGAGGAGCCGATGAGGCTGCTCGTGTGACCATTTTATAGATAGAAAACCAAAGCATCCGGGCCTGTGAATCTTTGGCCCGGATGCTTTTTGGTTTTTGGGGAGGGCAAATCCCATTATACCAAAAACCTGTTTATATTTGCGCCGCTTTTGCTGAAAAGCATGGCATATCAACTTGATTATCAACAGATTGCGGGTGTGGCGAAATTGGTAGACGCGCCAGACTTAGGATCTGGTGCCGCAAGGCTTGGGGGTTCGAGTCCCTCCACCCGCACTTTTTTTAGTTATGAGTTGGATGTTATGAGTTATGAGTTGAACATAAACCAACGGCCTTTTCCAACTCATAACTCATAACTAACTTCAAATCCCTCCTCACCGGATTTTTTCAAAAACAAAAGCAAATTCCACCATGCCTACAGTTGTCAGAGAGGACATAGATGCGCTCAACGCCGTGCTTACCGTCACCATTGAAAAGGAAGACTACGAGCCAGATTTTAAAAAAGAACTGAACGAGCTCAAGGACAAGGGAGCCATTAGGGGGTTCCGCAAGGGCAAGACGCCAATCCCCTTTTTGAAAAAAATGTACGGCAAGAGCATCCTCAGCGAGATCATTACCGACAAGCTCCACAAGGAACTGAACGAGGTGATGAACACCAAGGAACTTACCTTCATGGGCCAACCAATTCCGGTGCAGGACCAAAAGCCCGTCAATTTCGACTACAACAGCATGGAGCCGTACTCCTTCAAGTTCGAGCTGGGCAAGGCCCCTGACTTTGAGTTGAAGGGCGTGGACAAGTCCACCATGTACGATTTCTACAAGGTGAAAATTGACGTTGAAAAAGTGGACGAGCGCCTCGAAGCTGCCCGCAAGCACTACGGCGAGCGCGTGGAAAGCACCGAGACAATTGAAGAAGGCGACATGGTGAACTTCAGCGCCGTAGAGCTGGACGGCGATGCCCCCAAGGCCGATGGCTGGAAAACGACCTTCCCGATTTTGGTGGAACGTATTGCCGAAGGCGCAACAAAAGACGAAATCAAGGGCAAACAAAAAGGCGACAAGGTTCGGTTCAACATCTTCGAACTGGAAGAAGGTGCCAGCCGGGAGTTCGTGAAAAAATACCTGCTAAACTTCACCCAAGCCGATATTGACGAGGCCACGGAGACGGGGGACATGTACGAGGGAACCATCGAGAGCGTGACCCGCCAAGCGCCTGCCGAACTGACGCAGGAGTTTTACGATAAATTGTTTGGCGCCGACGAAATCACGAACTTGGAGGATGCCAAGGCCCGAATCGAACTGAGCCTCGGCGCCAGCCACCAGGGTCAGGCCGACTCGCTGCTCTACCGGGAGCTGCGTACCCGCCTGATTGAACTCAACCGCGACGCCATGCCGCTCCCCAACGATTTCATCAAGCGCTGGCTCAAGGTCAGCCAAGAGGGAAAGGCAGATGCGCTACTTAGCGACTACGACAAGTTCGCCGACGACATGCGATGGACCTTGATAAAAAACAAGCTTTCGAACCTGTATGAAATCGAGGTGACGGAGGAAGAAATCAGGCAGATGGCCTACGGCAAAGTGGCTGGCTACTTCGGCGGCTACGCTGACCCAAAATACTTGGAACCTATCGTGAAACGCATGTTGGAAGACCCAGACAGCCTCAACGGCCTCGCTGGCGATGTGCAAGCGGACAAGCTTTTTTACAAAATGAAAGAAAGTATTGGCCTGCGTGAAATACCTATCTCGGAAGCCGACATCAAGGCGAAATACGACGCTGTGATGAAGGAGGAAGAGGAGCGGGCAAAACTGCAGAAAGGCGCATCGGCTTCCGACGAAGAGGAATGAGCAGCTAAAGTAAAAAGGAAAAAGTGGGAGACCCGATGATTGGCAATTTTATCGGTTTTTTTGACCCATTTTTTTTTGAATTGCGCACTATTTTTCAATCATTTCAACTACAATGCGATAGAGGTGTTTAGAAGCTGTTAGTTGGCGAAGGTTGGATTGCCAAAGCCACAAAATTTGACACACAACGTTAAAAAATAACGGTCTAAATTAGGGTGAATTAAAAGATGGCGACAGGCTTCAGGTGGTAATCTTTTTACTTTGTCCTTTTTACTTTTTCCTTAAAACGCTTATGTTTCACAAAGACGAATTCCTCAAGTATGCGACAAAGCACCTCGGCATGAGCACCATGCACTTGGAGCAGTACGCAGAGCAAACGGCCCGCACCATCCCCAACGTGGTGGGCTTCACCCCCAACGTCATCGAGGAGCGCCCGATGAACATTGTCGGCTTGGACGTTTTCTCCCGGTTGATGATGGATCGCATCATTTTCCTCGGCGTGCCCATCAACGATTATGTAGCCAACGTGGTGCAAGCGCAGCTCCTCTTCCTCGACTCTACCGACAACAAGCGTGACGTGCAGATGTACGTGAACAGCCCCGGTGGTTCCGTGACCGCAGGCCTCGGCATCTACGACACCATGCAGTACATATCGCCGGACATCGGCACCATTTGCACTGGTCTCGCCGCTTCGATGAGCGCCGTGTTGCTGGCAGCTGGCACAAAAGGCAAGCGCACTTGCCTCAAGCACGCCAGGGTGATGATTCACCAGCCGCTCGGCGGCATGCAGGGCCAGGTGACGGAGATGGAAATCACCTACCGCCTCATCAAGGCCATGCAAAAAGACCTCTACGAAATCCTCTCCGAACATACCGGGCAGGATTACGATACTATTGCTAAAGACTGCGAGCGCGACAACTGGATGACCGCTACCGAAGCGAGAACTTATGGCCTCATTGATGAGGTGCTTGACCGTCCGCACATGAAGAAAGCATAGTTTTTTTGATGAAAATCACCTCGAAGTTCAGGATCCGTTGTAAAAGGCCCTGAACTTTCGAGTTTTAATAACCTAGCTTTGTAAGCTGCAAGCCAAGAAATGGCTTCAATTTTTGGAAAAAATATTTAGCGTAAACGGGCTGACCAACCCTGACTTGGTGACAAAATTCCCGCTGCCTTTAACCATTTATAGAATTAGAAAATAATGCGCCGTAGCAAACAAAATTACCGTTGTTCTTTCTGCGGGAAGGACAAATCCGAAGCACTCATCCTCATCGCTGGCGTGGAAGGCCATATCTGCGAGGTATGCGTGGAGCAAGCCGTTGACATCATCGAAGAGGAGCTTTACGGTAATAAAAAACAGCAACAACAGCAACAGGTCGCTGCCCCTCCAGCGCCGAGCAGTGATTTCAACCTGCCCGAAAGCATGACGCCAGTTGACATCAAAAAGCACCTCGACCTTTACGTCATCGGGCAGGATGAGGCAAAAAAGACACTCTCCGTAGCCGTTTACAACCACTACAAACGCCTGCGCCAAACCTCCACCACCGACGAGGTGGAAATCGAAAAATCCAACGTCCTATTTGTGGGCGAGACTGGCACTGGCAAGACGCTTATGGCCAAGACCATCGCCAAGTTCCTCAACGTCCCCTTCGCCATCGTGGATGCCACGGTATTTACTGAGGCAGGCTATGTAGGTGAAGATGTGGAGAGCATCCTTTCCCGGCTCCTGCAAGTCTGCGACTTCAACGTGGCAGCCGCCGAACGGGGCATCGTTTATATTGACGAAATTGATAAAATCGCCCGCAAGAGCGACAACCCCTCCATCACCCGCGACGTATCGGGCGAGGGTGTGCAGCAGGGCATGTTGAAAATGCTGGAAGGCACCGATGTGAGCGTGCCGCCACAGGGCGGTCGCAAGCACCCGGAGCAAAAACTGGTGAAGGTCAACACCCAGAACATCCTGTTCATCTGTGGCGGCGCCTTCGATGGTATCGAAAAGCACATCGCCCGCAGGATGAACACCCACGTCATCGGCTACAAATCTGACGATTCAACGTCCATGGTCATTGACCGGGACAACCTCATCAAGTACGTCAACCACATGGACCTCAAGCGCTTCGGGCTGATACCCGAGCTGGTAGGCCGCCTCCCAGTGGCCACCTACCTCGAACCGCTCGACTTTGAAACGCTGAAACGCATCCTTACCGAACCACGCAACGCCCTGCTAAAGCAGTACACAAAGCTGTTTGCGCTGGAGGGAATCAAGCTTAGTTTCACACCGGAGGCTATTGACTACATCGCCAAAAAGGCGCTGGAGTTCCGACTGGGTGCGAGGGGCTTGCGCTCCATTTGCGAAGCACTGATGAAGGACGCCATGTTTGAGCTGCCCTCAGACCGCAATATCAAGGAGTTCAAGGTGACGGAAACCTATGCTGCCGACAAGTTCGAGCGCTCCAAGTTTGGAATGCTCAAGGCAGCTTAAAACCTTCTTTTTTATAAATGAAAGCGCCCCACGGGATTGTTCCTAGTGGGGCGCTTTCGTTTTGGGTAATTGCTATTGGGTGAAATTATCGGGGAGCACTTTTTTGGTTTTGACAAAAAAAATTTGGGAAAAGTCCTTTGTGGAAAATATACACCATACCTTCACCCCGTTAGATGTAGCGACATCTTTCTTTTCAAAACATTTCATCACCAACTAAACAGTTTAATCATGAATGCAATTCTTGGACTAGGGAAGTACCTGTTCGCTATCCCGTTCGCCGTTTTCGGTATCCTGCACTTGATGAACGCGGACGCCATGGCTGGCATGGCCCCGTTTGGCGGTTCCATCATCGTTTACATCACTGGCATAGCGCTCATTGCCGCTACCGTAAGCATCATCATCGGCAAATATGACAAGTTGGCTACTGTCCTACTTGGCGTATTCCTGCTGCTGACTGCCTTGCTCGTCCATGCAAAAAACATGGCCGGTGGTGCAGATCCGAGTGCAATGGGCAGTCTGCTAAAAGACCTGGCGCTATGCGGTGCTGCATGGATGTACGCTGCCTCGTTGTCGAAGGACAAGTCGGTCATTGGCTAAACCTTGGATTTGCATCTCAAAAAAATGCACCTGCAAACCGAATTGCAGGTGCATTTTCATTTTGCAGATTTTGAACCAAGGCGAGGCGACGAAGCCACTTTTTACTTTCTCCTTTTTACTTTCTCCTTTTCTTTGCCCCATGCGCTATTTTTCAGAACTCGCCTACAAGGGCACGAACTACAACGGCTGGCAGCGGCAGCCAAACGCTCCCTCGGTTCAGCAGGTCATCGAGGAGGCGCTCACGACCATCCTCGGCACAGCCATCGGGGTGACTGGCTGCGGGCGCACCGATACGGGCGTACATGCCAGCCAGTATTTCATGCACTTCGATTTTGAGGGCCATTTTCCGAAGGAATTCCAACGCCGCATCAACAAGCTGCTGCCCCCCGACGTGGCCCTCCGCTCCTTCGTCGAGGTTGCGCCCGATGCGCATGCCCGCTTCGATGCCGTTCGCCGGAGCTACGAGTACCATGTCGTTTTGGACAAAAACCCCTTCCTCACGGACACGGCGTGGCATTTTCCTTTTTTCGATAAATTGGATTTGGAAAAAACGCAAGCCGCCGCCGCCCTCCTGCTGAACTACCAAAAATTCCAGCCATTTTGCAAGAGCAACACCGACGTACACACGATGGAATGTAACCTCTTCCGCTCTGAGTGGGTGCTCGACGAGGCTGCCCGGCGCATGGTTTTTCATATCAGCGCCAACCGCTTCCTGCGGGGAATGGTGCGGCTCATCGTGGGCATGAGCCTGAACGTGGGGCTTGGGAAAGTCGAACTGGACGAGGTGCGGGAAGCCCTTGACCAGCAGGTTCTATTGAGAAAAAGCTGGAGTGTGCCGCCGCAGGGGTTGTTTCTGACTGAGGTTAGGTATTAGGGAATTGGGGAATTAGGTTAAACTGGTTGAATTGGGGTGGGACCTACCCCAATTCAACCAGTTTAACCAGTTCAACAAATTCAACCAGTTCAACCAGTTCAACCGTTATTGCCCAAACAGCCCGCTCATGCCCGGCGGCATCATCTGCGTAAGGAGTTTTTGCGTTTCGGCTTGCTCCTTCACCATCGCTTTTTCGAGGGCATTGTTCACGGCGGTGAGCACGAGGTCTTGCACCTGCTCCAAGTCGTCCCAGTCCAGCTTCGACTTGTCAATGCTGACGTCAAGGATTTCCCGGTTGGCGTTGGCGGTGACTTTGACCGCACCACCACCAGCCTCGGCGGTCACTATGATGTCCGCCAATTTTTTGCGCATTTCTTCTTGTTGCTGCTGTACGTTTCCGAATAGGTCTCCGAACATGGTTTTAATGATAAATGGTGAATGCCTGCCTGCCGATAGGCAGGGTGGATTGGTGAATATGGGCAAAAGTAAGCCTTTTCAATCGTCAATCGTCAGTCGTAATTCGTCAATAAAAAATTACCCACGTCGCAAAATCCTCCGTGAAGCCCTCGAACCGGTGCTCGACGCCTGCTGGCACGAAAATCAAGTCGCCAGGGCAGAATGGGCGTAGTTCGCCGTTATTGAAAAACAGGCCTGTGCCACTGATGACGACGTAGATTTCGTCCTGGTCGTGTGGCTTTTGCAGGTCAATTTCCTGGGGTTTGTAAACCTCGACGTACATTCGACCCCGCTCCAGCAGGGTGATGAAAGGTTTCCCATCAGGGTGCTTTGAGAGTATTTCCAGCGCCTCGGAGGTGCTGATTTGCCAGCGGTCGGGCAGCACAGGTGGGTTTGTTTTTTGGGTAAAAATTTGTCCCAAGTGGTGCTCCAAGTGTTCGAGGTAGTCTTCGATGAGGAACTGCAAAGTTGCCGCCGAGCCATCTGGCAGCACGAGCGGATGGGCGAGTTTTTCCTTCGGCAATTTTTTCAAAACCGCCAAAATCTGCGTGTTCAAACTTGCCCAAAGTCCAACGACTTGGCCAGTGGGCTGCCCCTGCCAGTTGTTTTGCTGCACCAACGCATCTTGCTGATAACGAGCGATTTGCAGCGGCTCGGATGCTTGCCATGCCAAGTTGAACCGCTGCCAGTTGTGCAGTGCAGAGTCACAGAGGTGGCCAAGGATTTCCCTTTTCGACCATTTGTTAGCAGCTGGCCTTAACGACATTTCATCGGGGGCGAACTGCCCAAGTTGCCGTGGAACTTCGTTCATGAGGTGCTGGAGACGGGTGATGATTTTTTCCATTTTGAAAAATGTAGCTGCCTTTTTTGCAAATTCACGGCTTGAATCAAAATTAGAACCATGCAAACCTACCTTTTCGTTTTTCTCGGTGGCGGTCTCGGCAGCATCTGTCGTTTTGGCCTTGGCCACTGGCTGGCCAGCTATCGGCTTCAGTTCCCGTGGGCGACGTTTGCCGCCAACGTGCTGGCCTGCTTGTTGTTGGGGGTGCTGGTCAGTTTGAGCATGAAAGGGCGCTTGGGTGGGCCGGTATCAGTGCTGCTGATGGCTGGGTTTTGTGGTGGGTTCAGCACCTTTTCCACCTTCTCCAACGAGACGGTGCACCTGCTGATTGATGGCCAATGGTTCCGGGCTGGAATTTACGTCGTTTCAAGCCTACTGGTCTGCCTTGTTTCCCTGTATATTGGCATGAAGGCGGTTTGATTTAGGAATGACGATTTACGATTTGCCACACAATCGTAAATCGTAAATCGTCATTCGTAAATCAAACTAATTTTCATAAACTTCAACGCCGCTTGACCCTCCGCCATGCTGATGCGGACGAAATATTGGCCGCTGGCCAAGCCTTCCGTCGTGATGCGATGGTGGTTTTCGCCAGCTTCTGCGCTGATTTTTTCACCAAAAACCAACCTGCCCATCAGGTCGAAGACCTGCACCTGCACGTCGCCAGTTTTTTTGCTGGAGAAATCGAGGTTCAACTGCCCGTCCACTGGGTTGGGGTAGAGGCGGATGTTGTTTTGGGCGACCAAATCATTTGCCCCAAGCACCCTGTCACCGTTGGCGAACCAGACGCCCTGGCGGCCACCTTCAACGAAGAGCGATGCGTTGCCGGAGGGATTTATTTTGTCGTTTTCCAACGAAATGAATGCCAATACTTCCGTGCCGTCGGTCAGGTTGGCGTTGAAAACGAGGCGGTTGTCATCTGGTGAGTAGCTGGGCCAGAGCAGTTCGGTGCCCTGATAAATGGTGCCTACGTCGCCAGTTTCAATGTTGGCGCCCAGCATGTAGTACTCGTCGTTGTATTCATCAAAATAATCAAAGGCGATAATGTAGTCCGAGTTTTTGGAGAAGGTTGGGTCGGCCACGCTCACATCTTCGGGCAGGCTGCTGAACAGTTTTTCGACATAACCATTGCCATAGTCGTTGCCATCCCAGACGTAGATGAAGCCGATGTCCCAGTATTCAATGTCTGTTCCGGTGGTATTTATTTTGCTCAGTGCATCGTACATGACCCACTGGCCGGTGAAGTCCCACTCCAGCACATCGGCATACACAACGTTGTCGCTGGTCGGGCCGTCCTGTGCCGTGGTTGGGTTGTAAAGCTCAAATGGGACAAAACTTCCACCCAGCCCAAAGTCGTAGACGTAGATTAAATTGTCGTTGTCGGTGGTCAAAGCAGCGAGGCGGTTGCCGTCTTTTGAAATGGCCACATTGTACCAAACCGGGTCATTCTGGATAATCTGGTTGTTGAAGGTACCGTTGCTCCAGTTGATGGTGATTGCCCGCATCTTGTTGTCCTGGTCAATGTACACCATGAGGCTGCCATTGTCGGTGACGCTGGGCCGGCTCAACGGAGAGATGGAGGTGAGCGGATTGAACACGGCACTGCCGTCTGGCGAATAGACGTAGAGCTGGTCGCTGGTGCCATCTGTCATCACGATGAAGTCGTCGCCGGGGTTGGTTTCTATGTCGGTCTGGTTGTTGGTGCCTCCGCTGGAGCCGATTCCCACGGCATCGAAGGCGGCCTTGGCAGCGTTCACCTCATTGGAGTTGGCGCCGTGCAGGTCGGTAGCGGCTTGCACTACGGCGATGCGGCAGTCCACGAAGTTGGCGGACTTGGTCAGGTATTGGTTCAGCGCCCGGTAGAACACCTGCTCGGCCTTGTTCTTGCCCACGCTCCCGTTGTCTGCGAATTTAAAAAATGCCTTGTTTACGATGCCGCTGTTGATGTGTACGCCGCCGTTGTCCTCGCTGCCGGTGTAGCGCTCGGAGTAGTGGTCGGGTTGCCAGCCGTTGTCGTTGAGGCTGCTGCCTCCGTTGTGCGGGTTCTCCAGGTCGCGGAGTGCACCAGTGGGGAAGAACTGTGTGTTGGTGATGTCCTCGCCCATTTTCCAGTCGTCCCGGTCAATCATCGCCCCGAACACGTCGGCGAAACTTTCGTTCAGCGCGCCGCTCTCGTTGAGGTACTCCAGGTTGGCGGTGGCCTGAATAACGCCATGCGACATCTCGTGGCCCGACACGTCGAGCGCCTTTTGCAGCGGGGCGGTAAAAGCTTGGCTACCGTTGCCATAGAACATGGCCTCGCCGTTCCAGAAGGCGTTGTCCATCTGGCTGTTGTCGCTTTCCACCACATTGATGAGCGAGACGATGTTGCCGCCCTGCCCGTTGATGCTGTTGCGGCCAAAGGTATTTTTGAAATAATCGTAGGCTTTTTCGGCGTGGAAATGGGCACTCACGGCCTTCGGGTTGTTCCAGGAATTGTTGCTGGAAGTGACATGAACAGCCCCAAAATCGGAATTTTCAGGTGATGTGTTCTCGGCATCTATCGTCCAGATGACGCCAACCGGTTCGTTTGGGAGGCTTGATTGTGGGGCGCTGAACATCGTTTGCGAAGCGTCAACCAAATAATACGTGTTGCTAACGCTGTACGTGTTGATAAGCCTCGTTTGCCCCAAAAGGTCGGTGGCATTGGCCGTGGCCGGGCCGTCTGGCGGCAGTTCCCAGTTGGCAGTTGGCAGTTGGCAGTCAGTGGCTGCTACCTTGTTATTGACTGCCAACTGCCCACTGTCGAACTGCCGAACTCCATGAAAGTGTCCGGCAATCTTGCAAATTTCTGTGTGGTAGCTGAGTACCTCGCCAGTTTTTCCGTCCAAGAAGTAGCTGTAGCGGGAGGCGATATTGGGCACTACCGTCACGTGCCAAGCAAGGTGCGGCTCATTTTTTTGCGGGTAAAAAATGACGAGTTCAGCAGTTGCCTGCTGCGTCGTGCTCACCAAGCGGAGGTCGTCAGCGGTTAGCGTTTTTACCGTTTCCATGCCGCCGACGTGCGTGAGGGCAAGCTGTTCGGCCGTCTCTGGCCGAATTGTAGGCGTCACGTCCGCCAGTTTTGGCGATGGGTGGAAACGGCCATTGAACTGATAGAACTGGCCGTCTTTTTCATGCAAAATGGCGTCAGCGCCATGCACTGGCACTCCCATCCATTGCTGCTGCAAGCGGATGTGCCGATAGCCGAGGTTGTCGGTTTCGGTTTTTTCGATGCGAAATTCTTCCGAAGGGTTGACCAAATTGAGCACCGATTTGGCAGCTTCGAGGTAGTCAAGTACCTGTTGGTCCAGTGCCTTCGACGGGTCGGCGGCCAGCTCGCCCTTGATGAGGTAAGGCGTTCCAGTTTCCGGTGAAATGAGCGCCTGGAGGGAAGGTTGGCCGCTCACGGGTTTTGGTAGCGTGGCGATGGGCCAGAAACTTTGCTGCCCAAACAACTGCGGCGAAGCCGATGGTACGCCCGGCGTGATGGGCTGCACGGGGGCAAGGTTTTCGACCTTCACCGGGGCATGCGTTGAGGTTTTCGGTGTGCGGGGCTTCATTTGCCCAAAGGATTGTGCGGCGATGATTAGCGCCAACAAAGTCAGGTAGAATTTTTGCATTTGAAATAGAAATTGGGAATAAGAAATTGGGATTTGAGCAAGCATTGATTCCGCTGAACAAGCACCTCAACCCCAGTGCAACTCATAAGTTCAATCACTCGAAACTACCACTTCGTGGTATTGTCGGTGGGTTTTACTTCTTCATCAGTTTTGCCCTTTTGGGCGTTGGCTTTATCGGATTTCTTCGTCTTTGCGGCTTCCCGGTCCTTGGTGAGGGCCTTGAGTTCTTTGTAAACGCTGACGAGGCCCTGCGGGGGCATGTAATCGCCAGCCCCCCAAGTTACCCGGCTGTCGAGGTTGTCGGTTACCTGGCGGAGGAAGTAGTACATATTGCCCGGTTTTTCAATGTCAAGCTTGAACAGTTGGAGGGAGTTCACCTTGTCGAAGAGCAACTTGGCTTCCTTTGACTTGATGGACTTGAGCTCCTCGAAAGTACCTTCCACCCCGACCTGCTTAAAATTTGTCCGTTTTCCAGCAAGGTGAAAGATGTTTCAATACCAGCAAAGCCGCCGCCGTCGCCGAAAACGATTTGGCGGATTGGCAATTTGTCCGGTGTGTATTTGGTGACTTTGCAAGCTGATGAAAGCACCAGCGAAATCAAGGCAAGTACAGGTAGTAAATTTTTCATGCGGTGAAAATTTTGTAAGGAGTTGGAATTGTGTAGCTTTATCCGAACTTTCGCATCAAAGGTAAAGAAAAATAAGCTTGAAAAATGTTGGCAACTTTGAGCTGGTGTAGGCTAACCAGCGGGTTTTAACAAAAGGTTAAAATTCTCATAAAGGCCAAAGGCCAGATAGGACGCCAACGAGGCAAGCACTATTTTTGGCATTGTATTTAAGAGCTTACTAGTTCAGAATACTCGTAATCATTCATTTCATCCAGTAAAATACAATTAACAATGAAAAAATTATTTTTCCTTTTTGCGTTCATGGGGCTGTTTGCCTTCGTTGGCACTGCCCAGAAAAAAGCCTGCTGCGCTGCAAAAGGCGCTGCTGAAAAAACATCCTGCACCTCCTCTGCATCAGCCGATGCCGAAAAGGCTGCTGCTACCGACGCTAGCATCGTGAAGCAAGTTTCCAACGTCGGTGATGTATCTTACACTCGCAAGGAAGTTTGCCCGACGACTGGCAAAGTCTCTTTCACCAGCGTAGAGTATTGCACCAAAGCTGGCAAATTCATCAATGCTTCTCCTTCTGAGAAGGCTTCCTGCACGAAGAGCGCTTCTGCGACCAAGGTTTCTTCCAGCGAGAAAAAAGCCTGCTGTGCGGGTGGCGAGAAAGCAGGTTGCTGCGCAAAAAAAGGCGAGAAAACTTCAACTACTACCAGCACTGCCAACGAAGGCCAAGTGAAGTTGGTCAATGACAAAGAAAACAATTGATTTGTTGGCGCTGAGCACAAAAAAGGCCGCCGGTTCATTCCGGTGGCCTTTTTTGTGCTTAGAATTTAAGTTTTGAAAACTGCAAAATACCTCTGGCAACTAATTTTTAAACTCCGAGTACATCCTCCCCTCCCGGTATTCCTTCAGCACGTGCCGTACCGTTTCGGATAAATTGGAAGGCAAGTTTTCCAGCGAGAACCAAGTAACCCCCTTGAACTTGTTGGGTTCTCCGGTGATGATTTTGCCTTCCCATTTGCTGGCTTTGAAGTAGAGCGTTATCCGGTGGCCATTGTTGTTGGTGCGCTTGTGAAGCACGTGTACAAGCTGGAGGTCCTTGGCTTTTAGTACCAATCCGGCCTCTTCTTCTGCCTCCCTGATGAGGGCTTCGAGGGCATACTCTGTGACTTCAATGGTGCCGCCAACGAGCGTATAATTGCCGCCTAGGTTCTTTTTTTGCCGCAAAAGCAGGATGCTGCCTTTGTTGTAAAGTATCAATCGAACTTTTAGGTTAGTATCTGCCATGACAATGGATAAGTGAACGGACGGGCCAAAGATAGAATCTATGGAATAGATTTAAACTTAATTTCAGCATCTCGGCAGGTGTCCCGTTTCACAAAGTTTTCTTCTCCTCAAGTTCATACACGCTGCCCTGAATAATTCTTTGCGATGCTCCCATGTATCAGGCTTCCAGCTTTTGAGGAGCCTACAATCGGCATTTGAACGTAAGCATAGGCGTGCCGCCATTGAAAGCTGATGAAATCCTGTAGCGACGCTTCGAGCGCCTGTCTACTTTGTGAAAATGCGGCACAAAATATCCTACCAATGCACCGATAACATAGCCCGATGCCACATCGGTAAAATAGTCTTTGCCAGCCTCATAACGCAGGTAGCCAGTGACGGCGGGCAGTGCCGCCGCCGCCGTCCAAACCACGGGCTTCCAAGGGCTGTCCGGGTGGTAGTCCGACCAGACTTTTGCGGTAAAAAATGACATGCTGGCTGTCATGGCCGTATGGCCGGAATAGAAAGAGAGCATGGATTCCACACTCAATTTTTCTTTGAGCGGAACATCGGGGTTGAAAGTGTAGGGCCGGTCACGTTGTACGATGCGCTTGGTGGCTAACGTCAGGCCGTTGGTCACGAGGGCAGTTTCGGAGAGCAGCACGGACAGGTTCAGCGCTTGCTCTCGGATGTCCTTGTCGGCCATGAGGGTGAGCGGCAGCAAGGCAGAGCCGCCAGCCACCCAGTCGCTGGCCTTGTTGGCGAAAGCGGAGTGGTTATGGATGGCTTGCTCGTCAAGGCTAATCCAGTGGCCATGTGAGAGGTCGTTGAGGTCGGTGGCGTTGCGGCGGTCGAGGTTTTGGATGGAGATGAACGACAGGGCATTCACCCCTGCGCTGATCGCCACGACGGGAGCGTCAACCTTCCATTGAATTTGGTAAATGGTGTCGAGCCTATTCTGCGAAGCAGCACTAAAAACGGCCAATGTGAGGGTCACAACGCAAGCAATCAATTTTTTCACTGAAAAGTACATAGGTAATAACACGAATGAAAAAGCGCTCAAGGCGCACCTCACATTAAACGCTGAGGTCGAAGATTGTTCGCACATTGATGCCAGTCACAACGGCTGAGAAAAAACGGCAAGTTTGCAAACGCACGGGATGGGCGTATTATTTAATGCGCCAAGCACCGGCTCGGCAAATTTTTTTAAAATCATTTCGTGTATTATCCCCTTTTAATAACTTGTGCCTGCCAATTAAAAAAATCATCAAAACACTGCTTCATGAATCCTCATGTAGTTGCCATTTTCGGAGGAGCCGTTTCCGGTGCAGAGGCGTCCCACCAGCTTTCCCAACGGGGCATCCGCTCCGTGGTTTTTGAACAAAATACCTTGCCTTACGGCAAAATAGAGGATGGCTTGCCCAAGTGGCACGCCAAGCTCCGTGACAAGGAGGAGGCCAATATTGACCACAAGCTGTCCGACCCGCACGTGACCTTCGTGCCACTGGCCAAACTTGGGCAAAGTGTTGATTTTCAGGATGTTGTGAAAAATTGGGGCTTCTCGGCGATATTCCTGGCCACGGGCGCTTGGCGTGACCGCCCACTCGGCATCGAGGGGATTGAAGACTACGTGGGGAAGGGACTCTACTACCAAAATCCCTTCATGCACTGGTACAACCACTTCCATGAGCCGGGCTACATGGGCGGTGGATTGGAACTGGCCGACGGGACGCTCGTGATTGGCGGCGGCCTCGCTTCCATTGACATCTGCAAGGCGCTGATGATGGAAACCGTGCAGGCGGCCCTGGCCAAGCGGGGCATCCACACCAATATGTTCGACCTGGAGCGGGGCATCGGAAAGGTGCTCGAAGCGCACGGCCTCAGCCTTGCCGACCTGGGACTGCGGGGCTGCACCCTCGTGTACCGTCGTCGCGTGAAGGACATGCCGCTGTTCCCCGGCGAAACCGACACGCCGGAAAAACTGGCCAAGGCCGAAACTGTCCGGGAAAAAGTGCTGCTAAACGCACAGTCCAAGTTCCTGTTCAACGTCCTGCCCTGCCATGTGCCCGTTGACAAAATCGTGGAAGATGGCCGTTTGGTGGGGCTGGTGCTGCGGGAGACGAAGGTCGAGGATGGCCGACTGACGGAGGTGGCGGGTTCTGACCGTGAATACCGGACGGCGCTGGTAGTTTCGTCCATTGGCAGTGTGCCAGAGCCGCTGCCGGGTGTGCCGATGAAGGGCCATGTGTTCGAAGTGGAAGGCGGGCAGTGCTGCCGATTGAAGGGTTTTGAAAACGTTTTTGCGGTGGGCAACGCCGTGACCGGGCGTGGCAACATCAAGGAGAGCGTGGAGCATGGCAAGACGATATCGGAGTCCATTGCCGAAGGCTATTTGAACAACCCGGAAGGGTCGGTGAACGAACAGTTCAGGGAGAAGGAAGACAGCGTTTCGGCAAACGTGGCGGCCCTCGCCGAGCGGATTGGACGGATGAAGCCGCCGACCCCCACACAGCAGCAACTAATTTTTGAGCGGGTGAAGTCGTTGCAAGATGCTGCGGGCTACGCTGGTGATTATAAAACTTGGGCAGATGCCAAGCGGCCGGTGCGGCTGGAACAATTGTTGGGGATGGAGGCGCATGGGTGATGTTTAGTTTTGAGTGGCGATTTTTATGTGGCGAGTTTAGAGTTGGTGCATTTTCAAGGCTTGGGATGAAGAATTATTTACGTGCATGAAAATGAGGTTGATTTTGAGATAAAACACCTGTTGTTCAATAATTTACAAATTACAATTCTAAAATATGTAGCTTGATTTCACCCACAATGCCATGAAAATAATTTAGTCGAAAAGCCTCAGCAGGGTACAATTGGCACAATTTTTTAAATTAAATAAAACGAAACTTTAAATTCCCAACAGCTTCTATAAAAGCTGACATACTATGAGAAAAGTCCGGAAACCGAGCTTACTAAGCTTCTGACAAATTCCTTTCTTTTTCCAGGAATCCTGGCCTTTCTCAAACACAAATAAGTCGAATCTTTAACCTAGAACCCGTCGTGGTTCCATAACACCGGGCATTTCCATGCCCACGGCCTGCCAAACGAGGTAGGGCGACCTTACTTTTCTTTTTTGCAAAACCTTACACACCAGATTTGATGCCTTTTGGATAAGCCAAAGGCGATTTTGAGATTTAACCGGCGGCACGTAGCTGATTGGCCTTGGCATGTCTTTTTTCAAAAAAAGATTTTAGACTGCCCGCCCCACAGGGGTAAAGTGCCATTAACGATTCCCTGAAGGGAACGAGCCGCCCTTTGATTTGAACTCACTATTAACATTTATAATCTCATGGTAAAAGGTAACGGTTTTGCTCCACACAGGCTGACATGCGAATCCCCCATTGCCCCCCGGTATTTAGGAAGATTCATGTTCATTTTTAGGACGGTACTATTAACAGCACTGTTGTTCCTGTGTGGGCAAACCGTCTTTTCCCAATGTGCGCTGGTCTGCAACAACAGCATCATGGTGGCGCTCGACAACACGGGCAACACCACCATCTACCCACCGATGCTCTTGCAGAGTTCCAATGGCTGCTCCAACAACTTTACCATCACCATCGAGGACGAAGACGGCAACCAGCACGGCCAACAACTCGACGCCTCACTGATTGACCAACAGCTCGTGGCCACGCTGCTCCATCCCGCCAGCGGCAATTCCTGCACCGCAACGATTATCCTCATTGACAACCTGCCGCCTGTGATTGATTGCAGCAACGACACGGTTTTTGTTTGGTGCAACTTCCCGCTCGAAGACTTGGAAACGCCTTCAGTCACCGACAACGTAAGCCCCGCCGACAGTATCGAATTTACCTACACAGATGTGCTGACCGACCTCGCTTGCGATGATTCAGTGGGCAACGTGCCTGTCACCGCCTACCTCCAGCGCACTTGGACGGCCACGGACGAGCACGGCAACAGCACGCAGTGTACGCAGCATGTTTTCCTGAAAAAAGCGACGCTAATGATGGTGGAGTTCCCGAAAAACAGGGACGGCGTACAAAAACCAGCCCTTGAGTGCAGTGTGAGAGACCCGCTAAATTTCAACATCACCGGCTACCCGATGATTGACAGCACATGGATGGACAACACCCTTAGCTGCGACCTGATAGTTTCCTTCAACGACCAGCAGATTCCGATTTGTGGCGGCAGCCGCAAAATCCTTCGCA
Source organism: Saprospiraceae bacterium (assembly GCA_016719855.1). GTDB lineage: Bacteria > Bacteroidota > Bacteroidia > Chitinophagales > Saprospiraceae > UBA6168. The sequence goes on from JADJYH010000010.1 coordinate 47,228, forward strand.
CCTGGTCCATCTTCGACATCTGCACCGAGGATTTCAGGATTTTCACCCAAATAATCCGGGTAATTGACACCACGCCACCTGCAGTCACTTGCCCTGCGAACATGAGCTTCACCACTTATCCAAGTGTTTGCACGGCACAAGTTTATTTGCCGCAGGCTGACGGAACGGATGCTTGCTCAGGCGCCACGGTGACGCCATCTTGGCAGTTTGGCACGGGCAACGGCCCGTTCAACAACGTGCCGGTCGGCAACTACACCGTAACGTTCACGGCCACGGACGGCTGCAACAACAGCAGCACCTGCCAGATGACCGTGACCGTGAAGGACGTGGTGAAGCCAGTGGCGCTTTGCGAAAGCCAAGTACAGGCCAACCTCCTTGACGACGGTACGACACTGATTTTTGCGGAAACATTCGACAACCGCCGCCACGACAACTGCGCCATTGACCACATGGAAGTTAGCTGGGGCGGCCAGCCGTTCGACACGTTTGTTTCTTTTGATTGTGAAAACATCGGTGCCCCCATCACCGTGACACTGAAAGTGGTGGACGCAGGCGGCCTCACGAGCACCTGCCTCAGCTCCGCCTTCGTGAAAGACCAAGTTAAACCCGAAATAATCTGCCCCGGCCCGGTGACCATCGGCTGCGGACAAGACTACAACAACCCGGCACTGACCGGCCAGCCATTTGCCACCGACAACTGCGACGTGGCGACGACGACCTACTCGAACCAGGTAAACCTGAACAACTGTGGCAACGGCATCGTGACCCGCACTTGGACCGCCAAGGACGTGAGCAACAACGCCGCCTCCTGCCAACAGACCGTGACCATCGCCGACAATACACCGATTACCGTGACTTTCCCTGCCGACATACTTTCTTACCTATGTGAGACCAACACCGACATCAGCGCAACGGGCGACGTGGTGGTGACGGGCCAAGATTGCGAGCAACTGCAGATTACCCACACCGATTACTTTTTCTATACAGCGCAGCCTGCCTGCTACAAGCTCATCCGCAACTGGGCGGTGATTGACTGGTGCTCGTACCAGCCGAACGACCCCAATGGCGTGGGTTTTTGGGAATCAACGCAGGTGATCGAAGTGCGGGACAGCACGTCCCCAGTGCTTACCTGTCCGGCCAATTTTACAGCGGGCATTGATGGACTCAACTGCCAAGAATTCGTGACGGTACCGCTCCCCGACATTGATGATTGCAGTGCCCAAGTGACGGTGACCAACAACTCACCATTTGCCCAAAGCCCGAACGGCGCTGCGAGCGGTACTTACCCAAAGGGTATCCACACCGTGACCTACATGGCGGCGGATGGCTGCGGAAATACCGCTTCCTGCACCACGAAGGTGACGGTGAAGGACTCCCAAGCCCCAAGCCCCGTCTGCAACAACGGCGTGGCAGTGACCATCCAACAAAATGGCATCGTGACGCTGACGCCCTCGATGATCAACAACGGCAGCAGCGACAACTGCTCGCCGACGCAAAGCCTGATTTTGCAGGTAAGCCCGAACACTTTCGACTGCCAAAGCATTGGCACCAAAACCGTTACGCTGACGGTGACCGACCAATCTGGCAACAGCGCCTTCTGCCAAACCAACGTGGTGGTGCAGGACAACTTCAACGTTTGCAGCACAGGCAACCTGGCTACCATTGCTGGTAAGCTGGCCCGCCAAAACGGCGACCCACTTTCAGGGAAGCTAGTTGGCCTCAGCGGCGGCCTCAGCATCGGGATGCAGAGCAACGTGGACGGCACTTATGCCTTCCCCAACCTTCCTTTGGGACAAGACTACACACTGACACCAAGCTACAACACTAAACCGCTGAACGGCGTCACGACCTACGACATCGTGCTCATCCGTCGGCATATCCTGAATATTGCGCTACTCGACAACCCGTACCATATCATCGCTGCCGACGTGAACCGCTCCGGCGCTGTCACCACACTTGATTTGGTACACTTGCAGCAACTGATTTTGAACATCACCTCGGCTTTCCCGAACAACACGCCTTCGTGGCGCTTTGTGCCGGTGAGCTACAACTTCCCGATACCGACGAACCCGTTCAGCGAGACTTTCCCGGAAATAATCGCCCTCGACGACATTGTGGGCAATTACTGGACGGCGGACTTTGTGGGGATAAAAGTGGGTGACGTGAACAACAGCGCCAGCCCGTCCACCTTCGATGGTGAGGACGGAGATGAGCGCAGCACTTTTGATAACTTCCTGAAATTCAGCACAAAAGAAATTGAATTGGTTGCTGGCCGTGATTATGCCATCCCCTTCGTGGCGCACCCAGAACGCGTCATGGCCGGCTTCCAGTTTACCCTTGATTATGATGATAAAATGCTTGACTTCACAGCCGTTGGCAATGACGGGGCGGGCTTGCTGAAAGCCAGCAACTTCGGCCTCCCGCAGTCGCTCGGCACCAGCGCCCTGACGGTGAGCTGGGTGAACGAATCGGCCACGGAACTGACGGAATCGGGTGCGGTATTTACCCTGAAGTTTAAGGCGAAAAGCAATGGTCGGCTTTCCAGCGCATTGAAAATCAATTCTTTGCAAACGGCTGCCGAGGCTTACGCCGGAGATTTTAGCTCAAAAGACACCAATTTTGAAACTTGGGGAGTCGGGCTTGAATTCGAGCCTGCGGCGATGGAAGCACCAGTGCTCTTCCGCAACTTCCCCAATCCATTTGACCAAAAAACGACCGTTGAATTCTACTTGCCGGAGGCAACAAATGTCAGCTTCCGCCTCCACGACCAGTTCGGCAGGCTGCTGAAAACCTGGAGCGACGACTACGACCAGGGCCGCCACGAACTGCCACTTGACCTGACCGGCCTTCCACCCGGTATCCTGCTCCTCGAAATGGACGCAGGCGACTTCCAGCGACAAGTAATCAAAATGATGAAAAACTAATTGAGAATTGAAAATTGAAAATGCCTGTGGCGAGTACTATCATTCTCAATTCTCAATTTTCAATTAAAAAATACCCATGTTCATATCGACAGACCCGATTGTGAATCTACGATTCTATAGCCAGATAGAACATTCACTTTGACCATTTTACACACAATTACACACACACATTTTTAGCTCGGGCTGTCTAAAATCCGGTATCCAAATCAAAAGGACTGATACTATGAGAAAACGTCCCATGAACTTTTGAAAGGTACCACCGACCACAGGGCCTGGCGGAGGGAGCCGACTACAAACATACTGTAGTAGCCCCTTCGCCACGGTTCCGGTTGGATGAAAGGAGTGATGAGTGATGAGTGATGAGTTATGAGCGAAGAGAAACCGTGAACTCATAACTAATAACTCATAACTAAATAGGTTAACAATCAAGACTTTACAAATAAAAGACAGAGCAAAAAAAGCACTTGGCAATCATTAGCAATTTTAAATCAATCAATCATTAACAATTTTAGTATCCCATGAGAAAATTCGAGTTTACTAAACCCATCAAGTGCACCCCGACGACCATCTGGGATGCTACTACATGCGGGTTGCACGGTGCGGGTCGCCTACTTCGGGCGGTAGCACTGGTGAGCCTGCTGGTGTTTGCAAGCTGGGGACACAGTGCTTTTGCTCAATGCGCCCTCGTTTGCAACGACGATTTGAACGTATCACTGCCCGGCCCAGGCGAATATTGTACACTGGAAATGACCGCCGACATCCTGCTGGAAGACCCAGCAGCTTGTGCCGGTCCATACACGGTCTCGCTGCTGACGCTGCAAGGCTTGCCTTTGGCTTCCAGCCCATACGTGAACGCCACCCATATTGGCCTGACCCTGATTTACTCGGTGGCGGAGCCAGGCGGCAACTCCTGCTGGGGCACCCTCACCGTGGAGGACAAGCTCGGCCCGGAAATCACCGTATGCGGCGACCTGACGATGACCTGCCTTGCCAACTACAAGCCGACCATTGATGGTGGCAGTGCACCGACACCCACCGTTTACGATTGCTCTGGCGTGGCCAGCTTCAGTTATACCGACGTCATTGACCACGGCACTTGCAATTCCACTTATGTGGCGCTGGTGTACCGCACTTGGACGGCAGTGGACGCCCACGGCTACGTCAGTACTTGTTCGCAGTACATCACCGTGCAACGAGTGACACTGGCGAATCCGATTTTTACGCCAGTTTGCCCTGCCAACGTTGAGTTGCAGTGCGGCATCGGTTCGCAAAATACCAGCCCATCGGCTACTGGTTATCCCAAAATCACGGTGAACGGTGTACTGTACCCGGTGATTCCCGGTGCCAACACTTTCTGCGAAATTGCTGCTTCCTACAACGACGAAGAGTTCATCATCTGCGGCGGCGGCAAGAAGATACTTCGTACTTGGACGATTTACGACTGGTGCCTACCGACCACGCCCGGCAACGGCAACCCTTGGTCCTGCATCCAGGTAATCAAGAAGCACGACACCACGCCCCCTGTGATTGCCTGCCCCGCGCCCATCGTGCAGGGCAGTGCCTCCGGCGGCTGCTACGCATCGTTCAACTTGCCTCCGGCAACGGTCACTGATGCCTGCTCGGCCTTCACTGTCAAGGTACTGACACCGTTCGGCATCGTGAACGGCAACGGCGGCCCGATTTTAAACGTGCCAGTTGGCATCCACAACATCACCTACATCGCCACCGACGCTTGCGGCAACGTCAGCCAGTGCAACACGACTATGCAGGTCAATGACGTTACTGCACCTGTGGCGGTTTGCATCCAGTTCACGACGGTTTCACTGACGGACGACGGAACTGCCATCGTTTCGGCCAGTTCGTTCAACAACGGCAGCACGGACAACTGTGGCATTGACCACTTGCTCGTGAGCCGTATGCCCTCCGACTGCGACGTGGACGGCACCCCGTTCGACGCTTATGCGCCTTTCAGTTGCTGCGATATTGGCGAGACTTTGATAGTTGCCCTGCGGGTGTACGACGCCGCTGGCAATTTCAACACTTGCATGGTAGAGGTGGAAGTCCAGGATAAAATTGACCCAATCATCTCCTGCCCGCCAAACAAAACCATCGAGTGCTCAGACCCGGTACCTGCCGTTACGACACCATTCTTCAGCGACAACTGCGCTGGCGCAACTTGGACGCACACGGAAACCGACAACATCACGAACTGCGGCACTGGCTACATCTGGCGCACCTACACCGTGACCGATGCCAGCGGCAGAACCGCTTCCTGCACACAGACCATCACCGTCATCAACTCCTACCCGTTCAATGCTACAGGCATCGTTTGGCCTTGGGACACCACCATCTACACATGCGACCCCGACCTGGAGCCGGGCGACCTGGCCACGGGCTACGATGTGCCGACCATCACGGAAGACGGCTGCGACCTTTGTCGCCATTACGCACACCTGACCAATTGTTGGCGACGAACTTCCCGGCTTGCTTTAAAATTCTAAGGAAATGGATAGTGATTGACTGGTGCCAGTACAACCCGAACTTGCCGGGCAGCCCCGGCTACTGGGAGCACGTACAGGTGGTGAAAGTCATGGACAACGAAGCCCCGATCATTGCTTGCCCAGGCAACGTAACGGTGGAAAGTTTGGATGCCAGCTGCGGGTACGGTGCTGTCTCCGTTCCAGCACTGTCGGCCACCGATTGCAGCACCAGCCTCGTTTGGACAACGAAGATTGACTTCAACTCCAACGGCACGCAAGACCAGGCTGGTACCAGCCCGAACCTTAGCGGCAACTACCCGTTTGGCGTACACGCCGTTACGGTGACAGTGGAGGACAAATGTGGCAACTTCTCGACCTGCAATTTCACCATCACTGTAGTGGACGGCAAGAAGCCAACCCCTATCTGCGTAAACGGCCTTGCCGTGGAACTGATGCCGATGAACGGCGGTGGCATGATTCAGCTCACGCCAAGCATGTTCAACTCCGGTAGTTTCGACAACTGCACCAGCTCGCAGAACCTGGACTTTGAAATCGTGCCTTCCCTTTTCGATTGCGACGACGTGGGCACCAACATCGTGACCATGTACGTGACCGACGAAGCTGGCAACACCGACTACTGCGAGACCTACGTCATCATCCAGGACAATATGGTGATTTGTCCATCGCCACTGACTGCTGGCGTGAACGGCAACATCGCCGATGCGAGCGGCAGCGGGATGGGCAACGTGTCTGTCAATGTGAGCGGCAATGGCCCGCTCACGGCGCCGTCCGTCACCTCCGCCAACGGCAACTTCTTGTTCCCGAACCTGAGCCTGAGCTACGACTACACCTTCACGCCGAACTACAACATGGCGCCGATGAACGGTGTGACGACCTACGACCTCGTGCTGATGACCCGGCATATCCTGAACATCCAGCCGCTCGATTCGCCGTTCAAAATCATCGCTGCCGACGTGAACAAGTCCGGCACGGTGACGACCGCCGACGTGGTGGAGCTTCGCAAACTGGTGCTTCAGATTATCCCGACGTTCACGAACAATACATCTTGGCGATTTATTGACAAAGACCACGTGTTCAGCAATCCTGCGAACCCATTCACCACGCCATTCCCCGAGTTTTTCAACATCAACGACCTGGCCGCAAGCCAGAACGGTGTTGACTTTGTAGCGGTGAAAGTGGGCGACGTGAACGGCTCTGCCGTGACCAACTTCGGTGGTGGCGGTGGCAACACCGGCAACCGGAACTTCGCAGGTGAGCTTGATTTTGTAGTGGATGAAATGTCCCTCGAAGCTGGCCAAACCTACCGTGTGCCCTTCCGGGCCAACAATTTCGTCAACCTCACGGGCTACCAGTTCGCCCTTCAGTTCAACCCTGAAGCGCTTGTGCTGGCAGACATCGAGGCAGGCGAACTGGAAGGATTGAACGAGTCGAACTTCGGTTTGACAATGCTCGAAGACGGTATTATCACGACTAGCTGGGACAATTCAAAAAACACACTACACGACAACAACACAGTTCTTTTTTCGCTGGTTTTCAAGGCAAACACAAAGTCAGAATTGAGCAAAATGCTCCAAGTTTCGGGTGCAGTAATCCCCGCTGAGGCTTATCGCACGGCTGGCCAGGACGCCGAACTGCTCAACGTGAACCTCCGGTTCAACAACGCCGAACAGGCCGCAACTACTGACTTTGAATTACTGCAAAACAACCCGAACCCGTTCCGTGAAACCACGGCGATTGGGTTCCGTTTGCCGGAGGCTGGAAAAGCCACACTGACCGTGTACGACCTGTCGGGCAAGGTGTTGAAGACGATTTCGAACGATTTTGCAAAAGGTTACAACGAAATCATCCTGAACCAGAACGAACTGGGCGCCTCGGGCATCCTGTTCTACCAACTCGAAACTGATACGCAAACTGCTACCCGCCGAATGGTGCGGCTGTAAGAATTGGGGTATTGGGTTATTGGGGTATTCAGAATTCACCCAATAACCCAATAACTCAATACCCCAATAAAATGACAGAGGGGGTGGGTCCCAAATGCCCGCCCCCGACTTGCTCTGAATCTGTTTTTTACACAAACAAAACCGCTTCTGGCCTTTCGCCGGAGGCGGTTTTTTGCCTTGAATTGGCCGGTTTGATTGGGAATTTATCCTCTAAACAGACTTAACGGCCACCAATAAACTGCCAACTCAAATCTCCTCCCACCTGTCCCCCTGCGCCACGATGAACACTGCACCCGGCTTCGGCGGCCACTGCTTCATTTCCACCCGGCAGCCGTTGCCGTCCGTGCGGAAACGGTACTGCGCCGTCTGGTAGTCGCCGAGGCCCATGCCGTAGAGCCACCACCAGTTGCCCCACTGCTTGAACTGGAGCCGAAAAATGCCTGTCGTGCTGTCCCGACTGGCGGTAAATCCATCGGTCGGGGCGGTCAGGTTGAACTGGGCGACTTGGTAAAAATCGCCTGCCGCTGGTTTGTCGGCGAGGTAGCGGAGAGCGTGTTTCAGCGCCAGGTTTTCCCGGGAGAAATCCTTGAACATTGGCACGCCGTGAAGGTTTTCCGGCGAGGCAAGCACGTACACCTCCGGGGCATCCTGCCAGCGGAAATCGGCGAGCAGGCTGCTCACGATGCGGGCACTCTGATGCCAGTACACTGTCATTTTTTGGAGAAAAAAAATGGATACCACGAGCCATGCTGCGAACAGCCCATTGCGAAGCCACCGAGGAAAAAAGTCGAGCAGTGCCACCAGCCCGATGAAGAAAAACAGTGAGGGCAGGTAGCCGTAGCGGTCGTTTTCGCCGTTGAGGACGTAGGCCACGTAGAGGTTGGCCACCGGGGCGAGGGCGAGGAAAAACAGCAGCCAGCCGATGCCAGCGAGGCGCAGTTTTTTTGCCACCAACGTCGGGGAGGTTTTGTACCTCCCCGACGTTTTGATTAACCAACTCACCGCCAGCAAACCCACCGCCAATCCGCTCCATGCCACCGCCGGTTTTTCAAAAAAAAGCACCAGCCACTCCTTGCCGCCGTGCGGCCATTCCCGCCAAAACAAGAGGTATTTGGTGAAGTATTTCAGGCAGTTGGCAGCGATGATTCGTAGGTCGAAGTTGAGGTGGACGGCCTCGCCGTAGTGGCCCGCCCAGCCGCCGAGGATGAGTTTGTTGAGGAGGAAATAAATGAGAAGCAGCAGGGCATACGGCAGCATTATTTTTTGCCAAATTTTTCTAATGCGCTCTTTGTCGCTTTTGTCATTACCGAAGGCAACCTCTGCGTCACGTTTAGTAGCCATGCGTGACTCAGAGGTTGCCTTCGGCAATGACAAAAAATACAACGCCAACGCCAACAACGGCAACGCCAGCGCCAGCTCAAAAGTAAATAGCGCCACCACAAAAAGCCCATGTGACACCAGCAGGTGCACCGTCTTTTTCCCCTCCAAATATTTCAACAAAAACAGCAGCGAACCGAGCATCAGTAGTGTGCAGAACAGGAAGTTGAAGCAGACCCGCCAGACCACCACCTCGGCTTGGTAGGGCGAAAGCAGAAAGAGCAAACTGGCCATCAGCGCTGGCACAAACGGGCGACTTTGGCCGTTTTTTGCGAAGATTTTTTTTGCCAAAACGAAACCCATGAAGCCGTTCGCCACGTGCAGGGAAGTGAAGACGAGGTACCACCCGATGCCACCCACGCCGAACCATTTCACGAAAAAATAGAGGAAAAAATTGGTGACCTGGTGCATGGCCGGAAAGCCAAAGCAAGTCCAAACACCGCCGAATGTGGCTCCATCCAACCGGTGCAGCAGCCCAGTGAAGTCGGTGACGAAGCCCGCCTGCGCCGTGCGCCTGGTACAGCAGGTGTACCAGTGTGAGGAACAGGGCCGCCACGAGGGCATTTTCACGAAAAACAGGGTTCTGCCAAAGTGATTTCATCTAATATTTCCGGTTTGGCCGGAGTGCGTAATTTTGACGCCAAGGGATTTTGAAGGATTGAATGGTCGGAAGCTTTGAACCAAATGAGTCATTGCGCCAGTTCACACCTTCACCATCAACCTTTTCGCCGGGTTAAACTTCCGAAAACTTGTTCGGATTTGGGAAAGACTTTCTGCAATGCTTAGATTCGGCTGCTTTTTCATTTTGTTTTTTTTGGTAAAGATGGCTGGCGTCGCCCAAGTGAGCGGCAAAGCCGTCGTGGACAGCACGCACATGCTCATCGGCGACCAGATGCGGCTGCGCATCGAGTTGAGTGCGCCCAAAGACGCCGTGTTGGAGCCGCTGAACCTCGCCGTTGTGGCCGCCGATTCCGTTTTTGAGATTTTGGCCGAAAGCAAATGGGACACGCTTGGCACCTCGGGAGACAAGCTGCGCCTCCAGAAAAACCTGCTTTTCATTGCTTGGGACTCTGGCTACCACCGGTTGCCCGCCATCCCCATTGGGTACAAACTTGGCGGCAGGACGGATACTTTTTTCACGAGGGACATCCCCATCCAGGTTGACCTGCCGAAGGTGGACACGGCCTTGGCCGACATCAAGCCCATCCTCACGGAGCCTGTGAAATTGCAAGATTTTATCTGGTACATCGTGGGCTTGGCATTGCTGGCGCTGGCCATCGTGCTGGTGCTGGTTTTGCGAACGCGCAAAAAAAATGTGGTGCTGCCACCCCCGCCAGTTGTGCAATTGCTGCCGCACGAGTTGGCTTTGCAGCAGTTGGATGCGCTGGCACAACAGCAAATGTGGCAAAGCGGTGCTGTGAAGGGTTACCACAGCGCCCTCACGCACATCGTGCGCGGGTACCTCGAAAACCGCTACGGCATACAGGCGTTAGAGCAAACGACCGACGAGATTTTGGAGCAATTACGAAAGCGGGACTTTGATTTGGCGCTGGCGCAAAAACTGGGCGACGTGCTGCAAACCGCTGACCTCGTGAAGTTCGCCAAAGCGCAGCCAACCGCCGAGTTCCACGAGCAGGCGATGGTGTATGCTCGGGCATTTATCTTGGAAACCAAGCCTGCGGAAATCCAATTGCACGAAGCTTTAAATACGGCTACTACCCGTGCAAATAATGGCGACTCACCAGAGATTTTCAAAGTACAAACTCCGTTTGAATTGGCTGGCTTCTGGCCGAGGTTTTTTGCCCGACTGATTGACCTTTTGACGATTTTCATCCTTATTATACTATCTGCCACAGCGATAGGGATACTGTCAGTGGCACTCGATATTGACCTCCCGAAGATTTGGGTTTACCTGACTTATGCCGTGGTGGCATGGGCGTACTCGGCACTGTTGGAGTACCGCAACGGCAAAACTTTGGGCAAGTTGATTTGCAACATCGAAGTGGTTGACGTTCAGGGAAATCAAATTTCTTTTGGTAAGTCGTGCATCAGGACTTTGAGCAAATTCCTTTTGAGTGAAACGTTGCTTTGGATAGGGTTCCTACTTTTTTTCTTCGATAAAAACCATCGGCAAACGCTTCACGATAAAATTGCAGGTACGCTTGTGATAAAACGCCAACCAAAACAATTGGCCGTATTTCAAAATCCAAGCGCCATAACCAAAGAAAATGTTCAGTAACCTAAGCTTCCAACATCCGTGGTTTTTCCTGCTTTTATTGCTGCTGCCGCTCGTGGCTTGGCTCCGCAGTCGGCGTGGTGGGCAGCAGGAGGCGACGGTGACGATGCCAACGCTGGAGGTGGCCGCTGGGCTGAAATCCTGGAAGGTGGACTTTCAGAAGCTGTTGCCATTGCTGCGTTTGCTGGCTTTTTTGGCGCTCTTGGTGGCGCTGGCCCGGCCTCAGCGAACGCTGAAGGAGGAGAGCATCAAGGCAGAGGGGATTGATATTTTCCTGGCCATTGACCTGTCGAGCAGCATGTTGGCGCAGGACTTCAACCCCGACCGGTTGGAGGTGTGCAAGCGGGTGGCCGTTGAGTTTGTGGACAAGCGGCAGTACGACCGCATCGGGTTGGCGGTGTTCTCTGGCGAGGCTTTCACGCAGTGCCCGCTGACCACCGATCACCGGGTGCTCACAGACTTCATCGAGGGGCTTCGCTGCGGCATCCTGGAGGACGGGACGGCCATCGGAATGGGCCTCGCCACGGCGGTGAACCGCATCAAGGACAGCCCCGGCAAGAGCAAAGTCGTCATCCTGCTCACGGATGGCGTGAACAACGCTGGGTACGTGAAGCCGCTCACTGCTGCGGAGATTGCAAAGGAGTTTGGCGTGAAAGTTTATACCATCGGGGTGGGGCAGGAGGGCACTGCTGTGTCGCCCATAAGCCGCCGCAGCGATGGGAGCTTCGTGATGGGCATGGCCAAGGTGGAGATTGACGAGGAGCTGCTGAAGCAAATCTCCGAGATGACCGGCGGCAAGTATTTTAGGGCTACCACGGCCCGTAGTTTGGAGAAGATTTACGACGAAATAGACCGACTGGAAAAAACGGAAATAGACGTGACAAGCATTAAGCGATACAGCGAGGAGTTTTATCGGTTTGTGTGGCTGGCGCTGTTTTTCTTGGTGCTGGAAATGTTGCTGAGGTTTACGGTGTTGCGGGCGATTCCTTAAACGGAATAAGTGGATATGGATTTAAATCCATATCCACTTATTTTATGGTTTTGATAGGTGCTTATTTTCTGGATTGCAAGTCTTTCTCAATGGCTTTTTTAGAAATATCCCAGTAAGGTATATACTCAGCCATGAGCTTCTCTGGGGTGCGGAAATTTTCTTTAAACGTTTCTTCCCTGAATGAGCCTATTTGGTCACCCTCTTGAAGAATCCTTGTTCTCTCTTTGGAATAAAATAATTCCCCATTTTCAAAATAGCATATGGCTTCCCTAGAGGTTTGGCGGGCGCTGTTATATTCCCTAAATCGTGTCAAAAACAATTCATTGTTTTTTTGGTGAAAAGTGACCCAAGTGAGGGTAGTGTCCGTGCGGAATATGGAGGAGATGCGTTGCGCCTCCCCATCCAATACCATATATTTGATGGTATCATGCTCGTTCAACCCAAGCTTATTGAAAGTAGGAGAATCTTCTTTCCATTGACGGTCTATTTGGAATATGATAGTGTCAACGGCAGCAATTTTTACTGTATCAATAGCAGGATATTGCGAAGTGTTTGAATTGGTGTTTTTTGAGTCTGAACAAGCGTTTATGACTAAATAAATTGCTGTCAGGATAATAAAAGCACGTTTCATTTTTAATCAATTTTTAAAGATTTATAGTATTTCGATTTTATGATTTTTGAGGTCATGTTGAAATGCTTTATTTGGTCATTTTTGGTAGATTCATGATCGCATTTAATTGCTAAAATAGCAGCAAAAATATCGCCAATTAAAACCACTCAATTTCCAAACACCTGCAGCTTATCGTGGTTGTTAGAAACCACGACTTTCACCTTCCCGTCGGCGGCTTGCAAAAGTGCAAGGTCTCGTACTTCCTTCATGGCCCAAAACCCTGATTTCGTATTATCCACCCAGGTGAAATTGCCTTTGCCATCCCCTACCAGAAATATGCCGTTTCCTGCATCGCAGCGGTTGGTTTCCACTTCTAGGCCATATTTGTTGCCAGCCATCAGTATGTCGGGGTTTCCATCACTGTTGAAATCATGGACGATGATGCCAAAGACGGGGGCACTCTGCGCCTGTATAGGAAAACTATGCCGCACAAACTTGCCGCCTTGGTTTTCCCACCAACAGTTTTCCAGCGTGTAGGCTTTCAAGACCTGTGAGGCATCCAGGTCTTTTTTTGGAAAAATATCTTGGATGGTTGCCTGTGCGTAGTCGTGAGAATAGATGTAACGCTTTTTTAGGAAGGGCATCTGCTTGATCATTACTTCCTTCTGCACACGGGGGTAAAGGTGGTCGCCCTCGTAGTAGGACATCACAGGGTCAATGCTTCCGTTTTTGTCAAAATCATTGGCAAAAAAGGTAATGGGCCTTTCTTCGGATGTCACATAGCGGGAGTTCAGGCCAAAATTCCCAGTGACCAGGTCTAAGTCACCATCCTTGTCGAGGTCGGCGATTTGGAGGCGGTTCCATAGGCCGTTCGATTTGTCGAAACCGAGCGCCGCGCTGTCCATTTTTTGAGCTTACCCTCTGTGACTTTGAACGCAGTCAACGGCATCCATTCACCAACGACGACCAGTTCAGAAGCAGGGTCGGCGTCAATATTGGCCCAAGCAAGGTCAGTAACCATGCCCACCCGTTCGAATTCTGGGGCAACCTCTTTGGTTACCTCTGAAAATTTGCCTCGGTCGTTGCGAAGCACATAACTGTGGGGTATCGTTGGGTAAGTGCCGGGCGATATTCGACCACCTACGAACAAGTCCATGTCTCCATCAGAATCGTAGTCAAAAGGGGCCATGCGCAGGGCGATGTCCTGCATCTTGGGGAGTGCCTTGCCTACACCTGTGGTTAAGCCAATGCCTTTGAACTCGCTGTTGCCCATGTTGATGTACAGGCGGTGTGCCCAAGGTGAAACGCCTTGGTTTTTGGTGGTGTCACTGAACACAGCCTCCAAGCCGCCGCTGACCACGTACAGGTCGGGGTCGCCGTCCAAGTCCGCATCAAAAAATACGGCACCGTGGTCTTCAAAATGTTTGTCCTGTTCCCAGGTAATGCCAGAAGCACGGGTGAACTTGCCGTTTTTGTTCTGCACAAAAAGTCCTCCCGGTTGGTTGAAAGCCTTGCCCACGTAAAAATCAGACAACCCGTCGCCATTAACATCGGCGGTGGCCATGAGTGGTCCAAGCTCACTTAATTTCCAAGGGTGCATGAAGTAGGACTCAAAGTCGTTGAACTCGTTTTCAAGATGCTCAAAATCCAATGCCGAAGCCTGTGTCTGGTCCTTGAACAGGGTGGGGCCATTGTACCAAGATTTCGGTGGTGCGGTTTCTTTTGCATCAGAATAACGAAGCGTAACCCGCTGATTGACAGGCACATCGGTCAAAGTCTGGGCTTTGCCATCAGGCCAGCGGACGAGCAGGCGGTCTATTTTTGCCACCTTGCCAAGGCCGAAATGCAGCAAATGCTCGACGGCGGAAAAGATGCCCCGGTTGGGCGTGAGCAAGGCGTATTGCTGTTGGTCGCCGTAGTAAATCGTGACGGTGGCACCTGTCCCAATGGGGTTTTGTGCACTGCCCACGAGCTTGCATTGGAGGTAGCTGGCGTCCGATTTTTGGCGGGCCAAGTTCTCGAAGACAAAAGCCGGGTCGTCAATATTGTTCACAACATAGTCGAGATCGCCATCAGCGTCGAGATCGGCGTACGCAGCGCCGTTTGACCATGAGGGCTTGGCAGTAACCCATTTCCCGCCCATTTCCTCAAACTTCCAGTTGCCCTTGTTTTGGAAGTAGTAATTGCGGATCTTGTAATGGGGATGAGGTTCAAAAAGTCATAAACATTCTTGAACTGCTTCTCAAGCGGGATGTTTTTCTCCTTGATTTCCGTGAATTTGAAATTGATGAAATCGGAGTTGGTGATTTCCCGGCGGTAGCCGTTGGTGACAAACAAGTCCTTCAGGCCATCGTTGTCCATGTCGGCAAAGAGGCCACTCCAGCTCCAATCTGTCCTGAACACGTCGGTGAGGCAGCCGATGTCGCTGAAAGTGCCGTTGCCGTTGTTGTGCTGTAGTACGTTGCGTACCATTGGCTCGAAGTAGCCGTTGCTCACAAGACTGGTATACTTGCCCTGTGTGTTGTTGTTGACCGTTGTCTTGGTGCGGTAGTTGGTATTGGCCAGCATGTCCACGGCGAAGATGTCGAAAAGCCCATCGTTGTCAAAATCGGCCAGTTCGGTGCCCATTGTATGTTGAGAAGTGTGCCGGACGTACTCACCGAGGCGGTCGGTGAAAGTGCCATCGCCATTATTAATGTATAGCAGGTCGGGTTGAATAAAGTCGTTGCCCACATAAACGTCCATCCACCCATCGCCGTTGAAGTCTTCTATGGAGACGCTGAGACCATAGGCGAAGTTCCAGATGCCAGCTTCCTTGGACACGTCCTTGAAGCCGCCCTGGCCGTTGGCTGGGGGGCCGTCATTGCGATAGAGCCGGTCTGAATCTAACGGTTTCTTGGGTTTCAGCACGGGTTCCATGCCCTTGCCGTCTTCTCGAGATTTTGCTTCTATCCTACTGGTAAAGCCAAAGTCCACGGGGTAGTTGAGCAGGTAGAGGTCAAGGTCGCCGTCGTTGTCGTAGTCAAAAAAATTGGCGCCGGTAGATGCGGAGATGTCGTCGAGGCCGTACTCCTTGGCGCGCTCGGTGAAGGATAGGTCTTTATTGTTTATAAAAAGGCGGTTGCGGCGCTCGTCGTTTTCAAGCGGCCCGGCCCGACACACGTAGAAATCGAGAAAGCCGTCGGCGTTGATGTCCACTGTGCTTACGTTGATTTCAAAACCCGCCTCGGAACCTACCCCAGCGGCATCGGTGATGTCCTTAAACTTCATGCCGCCCATATTAAGATAAAGTTTATTTTTGCCCGAGCTGCAAACGAAGTAGATGTCGGGTAGTTCATCATTGTTGATGTCGGCTATGGCGACGCCGCCACCGTTGGAAACATTGATATGCGCCGTCACATTGTTTTCAAAAGTTTCTTCGATATGGTTGACGAAGTCGATGCCGGACTCCTCTGCTGTGAGGAGTTTCAGCAGTGGGTCGGAAGCCGTGAGGGTTTCCTCCTCGGTTGAGTTTGGGTCGAAGGGTTTGTCTCCGTCCTTTGAGCAGGAAGGCAGGCTGCTCCAAGTCAGCAAGAGCAAGCAGCAAGCAAGAAATATTATGCTTGCGGGGAAAGGGAATCTTGTTTGAATGGACATGCTGGGCATTTTTAAAAAAATAAAAGCAAAAGTAATAATTTGCTGATACGTGTATTGGCACAGGTTTGTTTAGCAGTTGCACGTAACAATTGTGGATTGTGCCATTTTTCCAAACTTAACGAAATTTCCAAAATGAACTGGCCGACAAAGTTTAAAAATTACCTGATTGCGCCCACGCATGGCCATATCCTTGGGCTGTTCCGTATCGTCTTTGGCTGCTTCATGGTGTACGAAATGTTGGACTATCTCCAGATTGACCTTGTCAGCAATGCATTCATCTTGCCACAAGTACACCTTAGTTATTATGATTTCCTGCAACCCCCTTCCGAGCCAGTGCTGCAAATCATGCTCTACGCCATGCTGGCTGCTGCCCTGCTGATAACGTTGGGTTTGTTCCTTCGTCCTGCTTGTTTTGTGCTCAGCAGTTTTTACGGGTACTTCTTGCTGCTCGACAAAGGCATTTTCAACAACCACATTTATCTTTTTGTCCTGCTCAGTTTCGTGTTGGCCTTCACGCATGCCGACCGTTTTTTTTCGGTGAAAAATATTTTTGGCAAAGAAAAGATGGCCAGTCTCTTGATTCCTCGTTGGGAGATTTCTATTTTGCAGTTTCACTTCTCCATTGTCTACTTCTATGGTGGCCTTGCCAAGATCAATCCCGACTGGTTGTTCCGTTGCGAGCCGGTCAAGACGTTGCTGGAAACCATCCCCGCCGACCACCCGATGGCCTTTTGGCTCAAGCTTGATTTTCAAACGGCATTCGAAACCTACGGTGGCCTTGTTTTCGACCTGGCAATCCCGTTCCTGCTCTGGTACAAACGAACCCGATGGTGGGCGTTGGTGCCCCTTTTGCTCTTTCACATTTCCAATTCCTTGACTTTCAACGACATCGGCATCTTTCCATTCATCATGATTTGTGCTACCATCCTGTATTTTGAAGCGGAAGAATTGCCCTTCCTTCGGAAAATGGTAGCTGCCAAGCCCCAGGGCAAAGACAAGAAGGTTGCCTTGCTCACGTCTCCAGCTTGGGTGGAAAAACTGCTGATAGGGTACGTCGTCTTCCAGTTGCTGTTTCCGTTCCGAGGGCTGTTCCTGCCAAACCCCGTCAACTGGACCATGATAGCAAACCGATTTGCCTGGCGGATGAAAAGCCAGTCTCGCTTGGTGGACGAGTTCAGCTACACCATTCAGGATGGGCCAAACGGCGAGCGGTTTCCAGTCGAAATAGACAAGTTCATCAACCCCATGCAGATTAATGCGGCTGCCCACGACCCCATTGCCGCTGCTACGGTAGCCAAAGGCCTGGCCAAACAGGGCAAGGAGCGTGGCATGGCCGCCCCCATCGTAAAGGCCAATATCCGGGTACGATGGAATGGCTACCCTACTGCCTTTACGGTCAACCCGGAAGTGGACCTTTCAAAAGTGGAGTACAGCCCCTTCAAAAAGCTGGATTGGGTGATGCCAGTACCACAACAGTAACCAACATTCGTTGCAGATTAAGCAGTTTTGATAGTGCAAATCTCCGTTGGTTCGAAGATTAGTTTATTGAAAATCAACCGGTTAGCCGCAGAGCGGCGGACATGTTTGTAGATATCCGTAAAAATGAGCTTGGAGCACCAGCGGTGCGGCAATAGCATTTCGCACCGCTAGTGCTGAAAGTTTTGGTTTTTCTGCATTCTACAAACATTTTTGCCGCTCTGCGGCTTTGTCAATCTCCCAAGGCAATCGCATAAAAAATGTTCCATGACCTCGGAGAGGTCGAATGTTGGTAGAGAATACGTTGTTTTTGGCTTTTTCCCGACCTCGGAGAGGTCGAATGTTCCGAAATGCCACCAACATTCGACCTCTCCGAGGTCGGAAATGGCTTTTTCTCAATTTTTTTCTACCAATATGCGACCTCTACGAGGTCATCAAATTTTTATGCGATTGCCTTGGGCAATCTCCGAATGCACGTTGATTTTAACTCGAAAGAAGATTTTTTTTGTAAATAGTTTTGCGATTCCACCACCATTTCAGTATCTTCGCCTTTGATTTATGACAGCAACGCCATCAAATAGCCGCATTAAAAAAAATGCAATGTTTTAAATACCAATCTTGGGTATACGTTTGAAGGCAATATGGAATTAAATTTGTATTCTCATTTTAAGAATATAAAACCGAAAGGTTTCGACAGTAGAACATCAGAATTATAATCCAAATCCGTGAACATTTTATGATCCAAGTTTACATTCTTTCCAGGGACCGATTTCACACCAATTTATTGTACTGCCATCCAATGGCAGCTTCCGTCAAAGACATCTTCCTTTACTCCGTCAAGTCCCGACGGCCCGTTTCCGGTTAGTTGATTTTTTCTGATTGTTAGCTTTGTAAAACAAAGTTTGGGGTTTCTTTAACCAACATACACAACATTAGGGGCTTGCCCCTATTTTTCAAGATTTGCTGTTAGCAAATTATAATCCATGGCAAGTTATAATCTCATTTGGAAAACGAATCTTACACAATATGCTTCCTTCGGGAGGTAGAGGCATTAGTCCGTCCTTGTGGCGGGGCTAATGCCTTTTTTTGCTGTTCAACGGATGTTCGAGTCTGGCTTTCAAAAAAAACAAGAGATTGATAACCAGTTAGTTGCGTCAATTTCTTCATCAACTTGTGCTTAACTTTTTTTTTCAATATTTTTTAACTAAAATCTTTAATCTTATGAAAAAAGTGATTTTCAAGAATGGTTTTAGAGCTTTTTGGGCCGCTGCTCTCCTCCTTGTTTTGGGGGTTGTCAGTGCCCAAGCTCAGAGCCTTTCAACGACAGCGCCCGGCGGAGCCAATCAGCAGGGTAGTACCTTTAGCGTTGCCGGCGGCCTTCCGCAAGGAAACTTTGTGAGCAACAGTCAGGCTTTGACTTTGCTGGATGCTGCATTGGTTGATTTGAAGGTTCAGATGGTGAATTCTGGTATGGACCCGAACGATCCCATCTTTCTTGCAATTCTTGCCAAGTACAAGTATTTTGGAAAGATTCGGGAGAACGTTGAGATTGGTTTTAACCCTGCAAGCGCCATTATACAAGGCTTGTTGGTGTTTAGCCAAGATGCTGAACTTTACTACGTGACACCTGCTGCTCAGGAACAACTGAAGCTGGAGGCCATTGACCTGTTGTCTTGATGAATGCAGGTTGCGGTTCCGTGGGCTGTATATTCAATTCCGGAATTGCTAACATGTAAATCTTTGACAATCAAAGAATCTGTTCATTCTTTAACACTAACACAAATTTTATATCTCATGAAAAAAAGAATTCTGACATACTTTAGTATGGTCTTTTTGGCATGCCTAGCCTCAGCTCCGCTTTTTGCGCAGTCGAACTTGAACATGCCCAACACTGCTGTGACCCAGATAGTGGGTAATGCAGGTAACAACCCAGTCAACTTCTACGACAACGGAGGTCCGGCTGGTGCTTATTCGAACAACTTTTCTGCCAATGGAAGGGTGACTTTCGTTCCTGCAACGGCGGGCAACCGCATTCGTGCTCGGTTTACTTCCTTTAACACGGAAAGTAACTTTGATGCCTTGTACATTGACAATGGTGGCACCAACAGCACCGCAGACCTTTGCGCAGCGCCACGCATCCCGCAGGGCACTTGCAACTCTGCCGCTAGTCTTACTTACGGCCCTACCGTCAATTTTCCAGATGATGGTTTCACAGGTGCAGGTGGAGGACTTCTCACCGTGCCACCAGCACCAGCAGTGCAAGGTGTGTTTAGCACATCAGGTGATGGCGCTTTGACCTTCAGCTTCCGTTCTGACGCCAGCGTTACCGGAACCGGATGGGCTGCCGTTATCACGCAGGAACCCAACCCTTGCCGCTTGGTTCCACCATTAAACGTTTCAATTCCTGTAGGTCCGAACTGCGGCCCTGCTAGTAACGTTACCGTCAACACGCCTACTTTCGCTTCAGCTGCTTGTGCAAACGGTGCAACACTCAGTTACCGGGTAGATTGCGGTGCAGCTGTGGTGGTTGGTGTTATCCCGACAGCTGGCACGGTTGTGATTCCAGGGCCGCTTGCGCCTGGTCTCCACAGCATCCACTGGACAGCTACCAGTGGCACCTGCATGGTGAGCGATGGTACTTCTTACATAAATGTACTCGACTCTGAGGATCCGGTAATTGCTTGCCCAGCAGACCTGTTCTTCAACTTGGACGCAGGCGAGTGCAACCAAGTGGTCAATTACACGATTCCGACGTTTACTGACAACTGTCCGATATTCACGCTTCCGGTGCTTTACACGCAAAACCCGCCGAGCCTCAACCCGGCACAGGCGATTGATCCAGCCAACTCTTTGAGCTGTTCCGCGCCCCCCAATAGTTATGCCCGCGTTTTTGGCGGACCGGGTCAGATTGCGTTTAACATGACTGGCCTTCAGGTAGGTGTCCGTGCCACAGGTGGTGCATATACTTACAATATTTACAACCTGACCGCAGGCACCACACCAGTTGCTGCCAACATGGTGCTGATTGGAGGTCCTTTCACCATCAACACGGTTGGAACAGCACAATATGTGCCTGTTACTTTCCCCACTCCGGTAAGCATTGCTGCTGGTTCACGTTATGTGGTGGAAATCATTACGCCCAACTCCTATACGATGGGCCAGATTGCTGCCGCGGATTTACCGGGTACTCCTTCGTACCTCAAATCAGTTCCTTGCGGTCTTGCGGCTTACCAAACGTTCGCTTCGATTGGTTTCCCGCAATTTTCGCTTGCGTTCAACGTGGTAGGTTTGGCCGCTGGCCCACCGCCGCCAGCGACGTTATGCAGCGGCCTTGCTCCCGGCAGCGTATTCCCTGTAGGTGTGAGTGAGGTCTGCTACTGCGCAACCGACGCCGCCGGCAACACGGATGAGTGCTGCTTCAACATCACGGTGCTGGAGTACCCGAACCCGACGCAGCAGCTGGTCTGCAACGATAACGTACAGATCAGCCTGGACCAGCAGTGCGTGGCCGCCATCGGGGCGGACGACATCCTGGAGGGCGGCCAGTACGGCTGCTACGACACCCGTTACACGGTGATGATCATCACGCCGATGGGCGGCATCATCAGCCCGGCGGTTTTGAACAAGCCGACATCGGCAACGGCCCGCACACGGTGAAGGTCACTGACAACGTAACCGGCCAGAGCTGCTGGGGTACCGTCGTCGTGGAGGACAAGCTCCCACCGGTGATCGTGTGCCAGGATATTCCAGTGGACTGTACAGCAGACTTAAACGATCCGGCTATTTTGCAGCCCGCGCCTGCCTTCTTTGATCAACAACCGGCGTTTTACTCACCGGCCGGGCCTCCTCTGACCTACACCGGAGGCTTCTGGGTTTACGCATTTGCCGACAGGGACGGATTGTACTTTGACATTGAGAACGTGACAAATATACCGGTTGCAATTAATGGTCTCAGCATGTCATGGTTTAACGCCGGATCGACTCTGATGTCGGTCTATGTTACCAAAACGGCAACCACCTATGTGGGCAATGAGTTCAACCAGGCTGCCTGGGACGCTGTTATCGTGGATAAACAGACAATGGCGACAGGTCTTGGCATTGAGGGTCAAGTGCCGTTCGAAGGTCCGACCCTTGTGCTCCAACCGGGAGAGAAAAGGGGAATGTTTGTGTACTCCTTAGGCCAGGAAATGGTCTTCACCTCTGGCGGAGGCATCTTTAATGATGGCAACCTGCAAGTAAGTGCCAACCCCGGAACGGTAGTTGGAGAACGGTTTGCGCCCGGGCTTGGTGCTTTCAGCCCCTACCAGCCTGTCATGTCCTTCAGTTATGCGACCCAGCAGGCGCAGGTTGATCCCTATGACAACTGCACGAACCCGGTCAACCTTACGCATGTTGACAACTTCACGGACGGCGTTTGCGGCGGCGTTTCCGGCACGTTGATCCGCACCTGGACTGCCACCGACAACTACGGCAACCACGCCACGTGCCTGCAGACCATCACCATCGAGCGTCCAGTCCTGGACGACGTTGACCTTCCTTTGGACGTGAAGTGGAGCTGCGAGCAGTACGACGCGTTCCCGAACATCACGGACGCAGCGCACCTGCACGCCTACATCACGGACACGGACCCAGCCACGGACATCATAGACGTGAACCTGGACCCGAACTGCGACGACCTCGACCTGAACCTCGGCACGCCGAACACGCAGGACAACCCGGCGGTGAACGCGACGAACATCGCCAACGGCGGCCTCGGCTGCCCGGGCTCGAACCCGTTCTCGAACCCGCCGACCAACGGTTTGGACGATGCGGACGTTTTGGCCCTGACCGGCTCGGGCGTGCCGACCATCAACGGCCTGCCGCTGAAGGCGCTCTGCGAGATCAGCTACGAGTGGGAAGACCTGGTAGTGAACGTATGCCCCGGCACGTTCAAGATCATCCGCCGCTGGACGCTCATCGACTGGTGCGCAAACCCGGTTGACGTCCGCCACTACGACCAAGTTATCAAGGTCGTTGACGACGAGGCCCCACAGGCCGACCTGTTCGCCGTTGCCGGTGAGAGCACCAGCAACTACGGCACGCACGACATCCCGGCGCTGGGCAACGGCGGCGGCTGCAACCAGGAGCCACAATTGAGCGGCGGCACGCAGTACCTCGCCCATGTGCAGCTCCCACAGAGCTTCACCCCGCAGTCCTTCAACAACGTCGAGCTGGACAAGGTATGGGTCGAGGTTGACCACGCCAAGGTGAGCGACCTGGCCATCTTCCTGCGCTCGCCCGCCGGCTTCGTCGTGGAGCTGACCTCCAACAACGGCGGCAACGGCACGAGCATCGCGGCTGACTTCTACGACGCCGCCGCCGGCAACGTGACGCTGAGCCAGTTCAACACGATCGGCAGCTTCAAGCCGGAGGGCTCCTCGGAGATCTCCTGCGGCGGCTTCGCCGGCAACATCACGACGATAGCGGGCTTCAACGACCCGAGCCTTGCATGGCAGAACGAGGTGCTTGGCAACTGGGAGCTGATCGTCTTCGACGAGTTCGCCCAGGCCACCGGCAAGCTGGTGAGCTGGAAGCTGTTCTTCAAGTACAGCAGCATCAACATAGACGTCTACGACGCCTCTGTTCCGCAGAACGGCGGTGCGCCGCACGCGGTGTGCGAGGGCACGGTGGTGGTGCCGCCGATCGACGCCTACGACAACTGCAGCGGCGTGGCAGGCTACACGACCGAGCTTTGGACGATAGTGCCTGGCAGCAACCCGGCGCTGCCGATGAACCAACTTGGTTCAGTGGCCGGCAACGGCGGAGCGTTCTACAACATCCCGTTGTTCGCCAACGGCGCCAACGCACGGTACATCGTGCGCTACTACGTGGTGGACGGCTGCGGCAACCAGACCTACGTGGAGACGGTGGTGACGCTTCGGGACAAGGTCCCGCCGGTGCCCATCTGCGTGGAGTACACGGAAATTTCCATCACGAACGACGGCCAGAACACGGGCACGAGCTGCTCGAGGCTGTACGCCGAGGACCTGGACAAGGCGAGCTACGACAACTGCAAGCCGGTGTACTTCCTGATGGCGAAGATGAGCGACGCGACGTCGCCGAACATCTTCAACCGCTGCTACTACCCTTACCGCGACTTCTGCTGCGAGGACCTGCTGGAGAACGGCGGGCACATCAACGTGATACTGCTGGTGCTCGACCAGGACCCGACGCCCTTCTTCTCGACGCTGAACAGCGCGCCGCTGGGCTGCGACGGCACCCCCGGCCTGTTCCTGAGCCAGAACTTTGCGTTCAACACGAGCGGCCTGAACTTCAACACCTGCATGGTGGACGTACAGGTGACGGACAAGCTGCCGCCGGTACTGGTGAGCTGCCCGCCGAACCAGCGCATCAGCTGCGACTGGTACGCGGACAACCTGGAGACGCAGCTTGCGACGCTGACGACGGCGCAGCAGCGCTGCGACCTGTTGACGTCCCTGGGCTTCGGTGCGCCGACCTACTACGACAACTGCGCGACGAACACGACCTGCAACTTCTCCAGCAACCTGGACCAGTGCCTCGAGGGCACCATCACGAGGAGCTGGACGACGACGGACAACGCCGGCAACACGGCGCTGCAGCCCTGCACGCAGACAATCAACGTTGACCACGTGTCCGACTGGGCCGTACAGTTCCCGCTGGACATCAACGTGAACTGCGGCGCCAACGTCCCGGGCTTCGGCGAGCCGGTCATCTTCTACGAGACCTGCGAGCTGATAGCCGTGTCGCACGACGACCAGCTGTTCCAGGTGCAGGGCACGGACGCCTGCTACAAGATCGTCCGCCAGTGGACGGTGATCAACTGGTGCGTGGTGGGCACGGAGGTTGACCAGGAAGTGGTCGAGCAGCCGGAGAACGCCCTTGGGCTTTCCTTCCCGCAGTGCGACGTGGACAGCGACGGCGACTGCGACGCACGGACGTTCCGTGACTCCTGGAGGGGCACGAACCCATACGCCAACCTACCGCAGGCTCAGTATCCTTTCGGCAACCAGGCTTACCGCCTGCGCCCGACGGTGATAGACGCCAACCAGCAGCGCAACCCGGACCTCGACCTCGACTCCGACCCATGGGACGGCTACATCACCTTCCAACAGGTGATAAAGGTACAGGACCTGGTCAACCCAGTGTTCACCAACGGCTGCACCATCCCTGACGTGTGCATCGAGGACAACGCCTGCGGCGCCACGCTGCTGCTGCCGGAGCCCGAGATCACGGAGTGCACGGACCAGTACACGGTAACGGTACAGATCAGGATAGGCGGCGTTTGGCTCAGCGGCTTCGGCCCGTACCTGAACGTTGCGCCGGGCACCTACCAGGTGCGCTACGTGGCACAGGACTACTGCAACAACCAGACGGAGTGCCTGACGACGGTGACCGTGAAGGACTGCAAGAAGCCCACGCCGTACTGCAAGAACGGCCTGGTCGTGGAGTTGATGGTGCCGTCGGGCATGGTCGACATCTGGGCCAGCGACTTCGACGCAGGCAGCTTCGACAACTGTCCGGGTGCGCTCAAGCTATCGTTCTCCGCGAACGTGAACGACATCGGCAACACCTACACCTGTGACGACCTGGGCCAACAGCCGGTCCAGATCTGGGTGACGGACGCTGCCGGCAACCAGGACTACTGCGAGACCTTCGTCATCATCCAGGCCAACATGGGCCAGTGCGACGACGATCCGCTCGTGGCTGGCACCATCGCCAACGAGGGCAACCTCGGCGTTGAGAACGTAAGCGTGAACATCAACAGCCCGAGCGGCTTCAACTCCGACCTCGCTACCAACGCTGCTGGTTTCTACGGCGTCAACGTTGATGACGGCGGCGACTACACCATCACGCCACAGTACGACCAGGAGCCGCTGAACGGCGTGTCCACTTTCGACCTCGTGCTCATCAGCAAGCACATCCTTGGCGTGGCGCCGCTTGGCAGCCCGTACAAGGTGATCGCTGCCGATGCCAACAAGTCGAACAGCGTGACGACGTTCGACCTCGTGGAGATCCGCAAGTTGATACTCTTCATCAACAGCGACTTCCCGAACAACACGTCCTGGAGGTTCGTCGATGCAAGTCGTTCTCCTTCCCGAACGCCAGCAACCCGTTTGCTGGCATGTTCCCAGAGGTGATCAACCTGAACAACGTGACGGCCGACCAAATTGCCAACGACTTCGTGGCAGTTAAGATAGGCGACGTCAACGGCAGCGCAGCAGTCAACCTGCTCGGCTCCACCGAAGACCGCACGATGGTCGGCGACCTGGTGTTCAACGCAGACGACGTGAACGTTGAGGCAGGAAATACCTACACGGTTGAGTTCAAGGCCACCGACTTCAACGTCAGCGGCTACCAGTTCAGCCTGAGCTTCGACAGGAAGTCGCTTGAATTTGTGGAAGTGGTTTCCGGTGTTGCCGATGCGAGCAACTTCGGCACGACCATGGCAAGCGAAGGCGTGCTGACCGCAAGCTGGAACAGCGACGAGGCCAAGCGCCTGGCTACCGGTGAGGTAGTGTTCGGCTTGACCTTCAAGGCGCTCCAGGGCGGCCGCATGAGCGAACTGGTGAACATCAACAGCAGCTACACGGTTGCCGAGGCCTACAACGGCAGCAACGAGCTGATGGACGTGGCCATGTCGTTCAACAACAACCTGGTATCCGGTGCCTTCGACCTGTACCAGAACACGCCGAACCCGTTTGCCAGCGTTACGACGATTGGCTTCTATCTGCCCGAAGCAACTTCTGCAACGCTGACCGTCAGCGACGTCCAAGGTAAAGTAGTGAAGGTTATCAAAGGCGACTACAGCAAAGGCTACAACACAGTGAAACTGAACCGTAGCGATGTTGGCGCCAATGGCGTGCTTTCCTACCGCCTCGACACGGATAGCGATTCCGCTACCCGGAAGATGATTCTGGTAGACTAAGACAAATACAGCGGAACAGTGCGCATCCCGACGAAAGTCGGGATGCCGCTGCCCACTGGGTCTTGGCTAGCAAACGAACGTGAAGAAATAGACCAGGGACCGGTTCCGGTAACGGGAACGAGACTTAAATCGGTTTTTGGGATGGCCTCTCTCCGCTGAGTGTTGGAGGGGGGCTTTTTTTGTTTATGTGCGCCAGTATGGAGGAACTGAAATTGGATGGGCAGTTATAATTGCAATCCAGAAAGCTTTTTATTTGTTTTTCCTTAGAATCGCTTTATCTTTGATTTCAATTGTGAAAGGGCATTTTACTATGGTTTTCGCCCGCAAAAGCGTTGTGATAGGACTTGTTTTTGCATTAGTTTGAACGTAATATAATATTCACAGGCTTTTGGGTAGTTTTTGTCAGGTCTTTGGACTTGGTATTGCTTGTTTGCAAATATGTTTTTGACAAATTATAATCCGAATCCGTGAACATTGTCCAATAGCTGTTTTTGAGTGCTTATTGGATTAGGCAAAACTTAAGAGAGAAGAATTGACCGCTCGTTATCACTTGCCATTGGCTGTATCGAATCATACAGCATTCACACCGATTCAAGATTATAATTTTTTCGGGTTTAGTTCCAAAGGTTTCAATTAGTGAAACTTTGAAATATTTTTACCGATACGCCCTTCACCTACTTAAGTAGCATGGAGAAGGACGGGTAGCAAGTTATAATCTGTTGGAAACGAATCTTACACATAATTTCCTCTTAGAGGGTTCAGGCATTGGTCTGCGCACATGGCGCAGCCAATGCCTGTTTTTGTTTGTAAGCTATTGGTAATCAAATGTTTGTTCAAAATAATTCTTTAACTCAAATTCTTATTCTTATGAAAAAAGTAAATTTCAAAAGCATGCTGACTGCGCTTTCAGTTGCTTTGACATTGCTGTTTGTAGGGATTGGGAGCGCAGGTGCTCAGTCTGATATGACATCTAGCCCGCTAACGATCCCACAAGGCAGTTTTGTTGATGCCAATCAAGCCCAGGTGATTTTGGGGGAACAACTGGATATCCTAAAGGACCAGTTGTCCGTGCTCCAGATTGGAGACCCGATTTACACGGCAGTAGAAATCAAGTACGTCTACTACCAAGAGATTGACAATGCACTCAAGAGCGGTTCCACTGTGTCCAGCAGCATCGTTCAAGGCTTGGCTCCATTTATGACGGAGGCCTATGACCTTACTTCAACCCAAGTGACCCAATTGAAGCAGGACGCCATTGATTTGCTGAGCATTTGAGGAGTGTTTTGCTTCATTTTTTTTCTAACAATTTTAATTCAAATTCAATCTCATGAAAAAAATAAATTTTACATGGCATAACCTTAAGCTTTGGCTTGCCATGGTTTTGATGGGGATGAGTGTCGGTAGCTTTGCACAAGCTACTTTCACGGGGAGTAATTTTCTCGTTCCCTTTACCGGTACTTCAGGCCCAGCATTTGGAACCGTTGGAGTAGCCTGTGTAGGCAGCGTTGCCAATGGTGCCAATATTACATTGAATGTTCAACTTGCCCACTCTTTTGTGGGTGACCTGAACATGTGGTTGATAGCACCAAGTGGTCAAGTGCTTGAATTGAGCACTCGCAATGGCGGCGGAAATAACAACTTAAACGTGGTGTTCGCTGATGCTGGTGCGACCAATATTGCATTGACAGCTGCAACTACATCTACAGGACTGGATGTTTGTCCGCCGACCACATTTGCCTACAATGGCACGTTTAGGCCAGAAGGCAGAAACAACGTGGTAACTGCGTTCAACGTGGCACCTTCAAACGTCCCGGTAGCAGGGACATTTACGTTTGCCAATACCTTTTCTGGTATCAACGCCGATGGCAACTGGACACTTCGCATTGACGATGGTGTAGGTGGTGACGATGGTTTGACCTGCAACTGGTCAATCAGCTTTGCGGGGGTAGCCCCTCCGGCTGCGTGTACCTTTGTTGGTGCTCCAGTATTGCCTACGTTGAACCTTTCCACGGCAGTGAACAACTGTGTGGGTGTGCCGATTGCGGTGCCAGGTACGATTGGCAGCTGCGCTGGCCAAGTAATCAGCGTTAGTGTAGATGGTGGCCCATTCACTGTTGTTGTTGGGCCAACAATTCCGGGCCTTGCAGTAGGTCCTCACACCATTATTTGGAGTGTGGTAAACTCCTGCTTGCAAGTAGCTACCGCTACCCAAACAGTGAACGTAGCTGACCTGGTACCGCCAGTGATTACCTGTCCGGCCAATATTTCGATTAACCTCGATGCCGGTGAGTGCAATGCAGTAGTTAATTATACTGTTACCGCAACCGATAACTGTCCAGTTTTCGGTCCCGCTCAAAGCGTACAATTTCCGCAAAACATCCTTCCGCATGGTGGTGGTGCTATTACGGTAGCTGGAAACAATATTACAGGTGGCAATTTCTTCAACCTGAGAAATGACAACGCTACCCCCATTTTGATAACAGGGTATCAGGTACGTTTTGGAACTTCTACCTTCGGTGTGGTTCCATCTCCTCGGCAAGTAAATACCTGGTACACAACGACTGCCACCACTTTTGTTGGCAATACAGCAAATGCAGCTGCCTGGACTTCTTCTGGTAATGCTTCTGTAGTGGTTGCCGGCCCGAACTCCGAGTTTTCCCAGGTAAATTTATCTTCACCGTTTATGCTTGCCCCAGGCCAAACAAAGGGTATCCACTTGTGGGGAGCTCAATCGAGTTTGGTGTACAGCGCTGCCGCTGGTTTCGTTGCAAGCATTACACAGGGTGGCCTGACACTTACTTCAGGTGCATCGGGACAATTAGAATTTGGTGCTATTATCAACAATCGCACGCCAAACGTCGTGGTTCAATATTCCCAGCCTTTGACAGGGCCGATTGTAACCCAGACCTCTGGTCTGCCTTCTGGCAGCACGTTCCCTATTGGTACAACTACCAACTGCTTTACTACGGTAGACAATGTGGGCAACCCGGCCTCCTGCTGCTTCAACGTCACGGTACTCGAGTACCCGAACCCGTCGCAGCAGCTGGTTTGCAACGACAACGTGCAGGTGAGCCTGGACCAGCAGTGCACGGCCACCATCGGTGCCGACGACATACTGGAGGGCGGCCTCTACGGCTGCTACGACACCCGTTACACCGTGATGAGGATCACGACAATGGGCGGCATCGGTTCAGCGGTTTTCGGTTCGGCCGATATCGGCAACGGCCCGCACACGGTGAAGGTCGTTGACAACGTGACCGGCCAGAGCTGCTGGGGCAGCGTCATCGTGGAGGACAAGCTCCCGCCGGTGATGGTGTGCCGCGACCTGTTCGTGGATTGCACGGCTGACCTGAACGACCCTGCGATTGCGCAGCCGGCTCCGGGTGTGCTTATCCAAGGGGCTCCATTGTTTACAACTGGTGGCGCTAATAATACTGGTAACATAGGTGGCATGGTGTTTTTTAACATTACAAACCTTACTGGCAATAACCTAACCATTACAGAGCTTGGGATGAACATTTCTACAGGTTCTATGGTGAACATTTACCGAAAAACTGGTACGCATGTTGGTTTTGAAACCAATGCGGCTGCATGGACTTTGGTAGCTACGGCAGATGCTACTACTGGCCCATTCGCCGGCCCATTCCCTGGCAATGGTACCTCACGCCGGCGCCAACCGACTTTGTCCTTCCTCCGGGCTTGTCAGGTATAGCGTTGGCTACACCTACAGCACAACAAAATTACACGAATGGGACTGGTGCTAATCAAACTTTTACGAACGGTACCATAACCCTGGACTTGGGAGCTGCTGCCAATACTCCTTTTGGTGCTCCATTTACTCCTCGTGTATGGAACGGGTACGTTATACACAAAATTGAACAAATTCAGATAGCGCCATCGGACAACTGCACCAACCCTGTGACGCTTGCACACGCTGACAGCTTCACGGACGGCGTTTGCGGCGGCCCGTCTGGCACCGTAATTCGCCAATGGACGGCGACGGACGCGTACGGCAACTCCGTGACCTGCCAGCAGACCATCACCATCGAGCGTCCGGACCTGGACGACGTTGACCTTCCATTGGACGTTCAGTGGACGTGCGAGCAGTACGATGCGTTCCCGAACATCATCGAGGCCGAGCACCTGCACGCCTACATCACGGACACGGACCCGACCACGGACATCATAAACGTGAACCTGGACCCGAACTGCGACGACCTGGACCTGAACCTCGGCACGCCGAACACGCAGGACAACCCGGCGATAAACACCACGAACTACGCCAATGGCGGCCTCGGCGGCCTGAGCGGCGCCATCAGCGGCAGCCAGGAGGTTCCTCCCACCGCCTCTCCGGGCAGCGGCTCGATATCGGGCAACACGGTGAACGGCTTCCTCAACATCACGGTCAGCTATGCCAACCTGGGCGGTGTTTCGACCGCTGCGCACATCCACACGGGGGCTGCCGGCGCCAACGGCCCGGTCACCTTTGACCTGGGTGCGCTCGGCTTCCCGCTAGGAGTAAACGCGGGCAGCTTTACGGCCTCCATCCCGGTGACCCAGGCGCAAAGGGCAACCCTTTTGGCCGGCGGCATGTACGTCAACATCCACAATGCGGCCTTCCCCGGCGGCGCCATCCGCGGGCAGATCGCGGTCACGGCCCTGGGCTGTCCGGGATCGAACCCGTTCTCGAACCCGCCGTCGAACGGCCTGGACGATGCGGACGTTTTGGCCCTGACCGGCTCGGGCGTACCGACCGTCAACGGCCTGCCGCTGAAGGCGCTGTGCGAGATAACCTGCGATTGGGAAGACCTGGTGCTGAACGTATGCCCCGGCACGTTCAAGATCATCCGCCGCTGGACCTGCGTTGATTGGTGCGCAGACCCAGTTGACGTCCGCCACTACGACCAGTTGATCAAGGTGGTTGACGACGAGGCCCCACAGGCCGACCTGTTCGCCGTTGCCGGCGAGAGCACCAGCAACTACGGCACGCACGACATCCCGGCGCTGGGCAACGGCGGCGGCTGCAACCAGGAGCCACAGCTGAGCGGCGGCACGCAGTACCTCGCCCACGTGCAGCTCCCCGGCAGCTTCACCCCGCAGTCCTTCAACAACGTCGAGCTGGACAAGGTGTGGGTAGAGGTTGACCACGCGAAGGTGAGCGACCTGGCCATCTTCCTGCGCTCGCCCGCCGGCTTCGTCGTGGAGCTGACCTCCAACAACGGCGGCAACGGCACGAGCATCGCGGCGGACTTCTACGACGCCGCCCCGGGCAACGTGACGCTGAGCCAGTTCAACACGATCGGCAGCTTCAAGCCGGAGGGCTCCTCGGAGATCTCCTGCGGCGGCTTCGCCGGCAACATCACGACGATAGCGGGCTTCAACGACCCGAGCCTTGCGTGGCAGAACGAGGTGCTTGGCAACTGGGAGCTGATAGTCTTCGACGAGTTCGCCCAGGCCACCGGCAAGCTGGTGAGCTGGAAGCTGTTCTTCAAGTACAGCTCCATCAACATAGACGTCTACGACGCCTCTGTGCCGCAGAACGGCGGTGCGCCGCACGCGGTCTGCGAGGGCACGGTGGTGGTGCCGCCGATCGACGCCTACGACAACTGCAGCGGCGTGGCAGGCTACAGCACCGAGCTGTGGACGATAGTGCCTGGCAGCAACCCAGCGCTAACGATGAATCTGCTCGGCACGGTTAACGGCAACGGGGGAGCGTTCTACAACATCCCGCTGTTCGCCAACGGCGCCAACGCACGGTACATCGTGCGCTACTACGTGGTGGACGGCTGCGGCAACCAGACCTACGTGGAGACGGTGGTGACGCTGCGGGACAAGGTGCCGCCGGTGCCCATCTGCGTGGAGTACACGGAGATTTCCATCACGAACGACGGCCAGAACACGGGCACGAGCTGCTCGAGGCTGTACGCCGAGGACCTGGACAAGGCGAGCTACGACAACTGCAAGCCGGTGTACTTCCTGATGGCGAAGATGAGCGACGCGACGTCGCCGAACATCTTCAACCGCTGCTACTACCCTTACCGCGACTTCTGCTGCGAGGACCTGCTGGAGAACGGCGGGCACATCAACGTGATACTGCTGGTGCTCGACCAGGACCCGACGCCTTTCTTCTCGACGCTGAACAGCGCGCCGCTGGGCTGCGACGGCACGCCGGGCCTGTTCCTGAGCCAGAACTTTGCGTTCAACACGAGCGGCCTGAACTTCAACACCTGCATGGTGGACGTACAGGTGACGGACAAGCTGCCGCCGGTACTGGTGAGCTGCCCGCCTAACCAGCGCATCAGCTGCGACTGGTACGCGGACAACCTGGAGACGCAGCTTGCGACGCTGACGACGGCGCAGCAGCGCTGCGACCTGTTGACGTCCCTGGGCTTCGGTGCGCCGACCTACTACGACAACTGTGCGACGAACACGACCTGCAACTTCTCCAGCAACCTGGACCAGTGCCTCGAGGGCACCATCACGAGGAGCTGGACGACGACGGACAACGCCGGCAACACGGCGCTGCAGCCCTGCACGCAGACCATCAACGTGGACCACGTGTCCGACTGGGCCGTACAGTTCCCGCTGGACATCAACGTGAACTGCGGCGCCAACGTTCCGGGCTTCGGCGAGCCGGAGATATTCTACGAGACCTGCGAGCTGATAGCCGTTTCGCACGACGACCAGCTGTTCCAGGTGCAGGGCACGGACGCCTGCTACAAGATCGTCCGCCAGTGGACGGTGATCAACTGGTGCGTGGTGGGCACGGAGGTTGACCAGGAAGTGGTCGAGCAGCCGGAGAACGCCCTTGGGCTTTCCTTCCCGCAGTGCGACGTGGACAGCGACGGCGACTGCGACGCACGGACGTTCCGTGACTCCTGGAGGGGCACGAACCCATACGCCAACCTACCGCAGGCTCAGTATCCTTTCGGCAACCAGGCTTACCGCCTGCGCCCGACGGTGATAGACGCCAACCAGCAGCGCAACCCTGACCTCGACCTTGACTCCGACCCATGGGACGGCTACATCACCTTCCAACAGGTGATCAAGGTACAGGACCTGGTCAACCCAGTGTTCACCAACGGCTGCACCATCCCTGACGTGTGCATCGAGGACAACACCTGCGGCGCCACGCTGCTGCTGCCGGTGCCGGAGATCACGGAGTGCACGGACCAGTACACGGTAACGGTGCAGATATTCATCGGCGGCGTGTGGCTGAACGGCTTCGGCCCGTACCTGAACGTTGCGCCGGGCACCTACCAGGTGCGCTACGTGGCACAGGACTACTGCAACAACCAGACGGAGTGCCTGACGACGGTGACCGTGAAGGACTGCAAGAAGCCCACGCCTTACTGCAAGAACGGCCTGGTCGTGGAGTTGATGGTGCCGTCGGGCATGGTCGACATCTGGGCCAGCGACTTCGACGCAGGCAGCTTCGACAACTGTCCGGGTGCGCTCAAGCTATCGTTCTCCGCGAACGTGAACGACATCGGCAACACCTACACCTGTGACGACCTGGGCCAACAGCCGGTCCAGATCTGGGTGACGGACGCTGCCGGCAACCAGGACTACTGCGAGACCTTCGTCATCATCCAGGCCAACATGGGCCAGTGCGACGACGATCCGCTCGTGGCTGGTACCATCGCCAACGAGGGCAACCTCGGCGTTGAGAACGTGAGCGTGAACATCAACAGCCCGAGCGGCTTCAACTCCGACCTCGCTACCAACGCTGCTGGTTTCTACGGCGTCAACGTTGATGACGGCGGCGACTACACCATCACGCCACAGTACGACCAGGAGCCGCTGAACGGCGTGTCCACTTTCGACCTCGTGCTCATCAGCAAGCACATCCTTGGCGTGGCGCCGCTTGGCAGCCCGTACAAGGTGATCGCTGCCGACGCCAACAAGTCGAACAGCGTGACGACGTTCGACCTCGTGGAGATCCGCAAGTTGATACTCTTCATCAACAGCGACTTCCCGAACAACACGTCCTGGAGGTTCTTCGATGCAAACTGTTCTTTCGCCAACCCGGCGAATCCGTTTGCTGGCATGTGCCAAGAGGTGATCAACCTGAACAACGTGACGGCTGACCAAATTGCCAACGACTTCGTGGCAGTTAAGATCGGCGACGTCAACGGCAGCGCAGCGGTGAACCTGCTCGGCTCCACCGA
This sequence comes from Saprospiraceae bacterium, assembly GCA_016719855.1. Classification (GTDB taxonomy): domain Bacteria; phylum Bacteroidota; class Bacteroidia; order Chitinophagales; family Saprospiraceae; genus UBA6168. The sequence continues at coordinate 82,037 of JADJYH010000010.1, forward strand.
GGACCGCACGATGGTTGGTGACCTGGTGTTCAACGCGGACGACGTGAACGTTGAGGCAGGAAATACCTACACGGTTGAGTTCAAGGCCACCGACTTCAACGTCAGCGGCTACCAGTTCAGCCTGAGCTTCGACAGGAAGTCGCTTGAATTTGTGGAAGTGGTTTCCGGTGTTGCCGATGCGAGCAACTTCGGCACGACCATGGCAAACGAAGGCGTGCTGACCGCAAGCTGGAACAGCGACGAGGCCAAGCGCCTGGCTACCGGTGAGGTAGTGTTCGGCTTGACCTTCAAGGCGCTCCAGGGCGGCCGCATGAGCGAACTGGTGAACATCAACAGCAGCTACACGGTTGCCGAGGCCTACAACGGCAGCAACGAGCTGATGGACGTGGCCATGTCGTTCAACAACAACCTGGTATCCGGTGCCTTCGACCTGTACCAGAACACGCCGAACCCGTTTGCCAGCGTTACGACGATTGGCTTCTATCTGCCCGAAGCAACTTCTGCAACGCTGACCGTCAGCGACGTCCAAGGTAAAGTAGTGAAGGTCATCAAAGGCGACTACAGCAAAGGCTACAACACGGTGAAACTGAACCGTAGCGATGTTGGCGCCAATGGCGTGCTTTCCTACCGCCTCGACACGGATAGCGACTCCGCTACCCGGAAGATGATTCTGGTAGACTAAGACAAATACAGCGGAACAGTGCGCATCCCGACGAAAGTCGGGATGCCGCTGCCCACTGGGTCTTGGCTAGCAAACGAACGTGAAGAAATAGACCAGGGACCGGTTCCGGTAACGGGAACGAGACTTAAATCGGTTTTTGGGATGGCCTCTCTCCGCTGAGTGTTGGAGGGGGGCTTTTTTTGTTTATTGGTTTTATCAATGGTTCGTGAGGTTTTAGGTTTCAAGTTTCAGGGAAATACCTGCTTACATCATTTTTGACAAGGTTGATTTGCCAAAGAAGCCATTTCAATAATGTCATTCATTCTCAAATTAGCAGGAAACCCCGTGAAACCCGAAACTTGAAACCTTCACGAACCATTGTTTATGCAAGCCTTGCGGTTGAGTCCGCAGGCTTTTTTTTGTCTAGTTATATTAAAAAAATAAAACAGGCATGATATTTTCTATTTGATGGGAAGGAACATACAAATGCCCAAGACAGGGCAAATCTTCCGAGAGAAAACGAACACAGCTACAACACTTCTACTTAGCGTTTCTTATCCAAACTTCACACTGACACAACATTTAATGCGGTAGCACTAGCTACTTTTGAGAACAGCTGCACAACACCTGAAGGGGAGCACTATTCGTATTTGAGAAGACTACCACTTTTTCCCTCTGTTGGCTTTGGGTCCTATCTGACCCAGCATATTCTCCAATTGTAGCGCTGCTTAAAATAGGCTAAGATACTGGCTGTCAGTTTCTTATGCTAAATGCTTACAACTTCGATAGCTGTGAGGGTAAATTTCTTTTGCCAGAGATGAACCAAGCGGCAGGAAGCATATAATCCAGATTCGTTAACAAATTTTAATTCAATGAAACAGAACAAATCCTCCCGATTGGGTGCCTTGTGGACGTTTTTAATCGTCCTTTTTTCCCAAATCCCGGCGCAAGCTGGGCTGATTACTTGTGGCGACAACCTCAATTTGTCCCCCTCCGTCGGCTGTATGGTCACGGCGGATGCCGACTTTGTTATTACCACTTCTGACTGCACCGGGCCTTATTGGCTCGTTGCCAAAGAACTGGATGGCGACACCATCGTTTGGGGTGTTGGCACCATCAGTTTTGACGCGACGGCTTACCTCGGTACCACCATTACCATTCAGGTGAAGGACATCCCCTCCGGTAATGCCTGCGAGAGCGACTACGATGTTTATGATGGCCAATTTCCCAGCATTACCTGCCCGATGGACACGGTTGGTTGTACCGCTTCGCTAGACCCCAGCGACCTGAAGGACGTGATTTCTAGCGACAACTGCGGCGTTGACACCCTGTTTTATCAGGATATTGTGATAGGGCCAAGCTGTCTTTTTATGCCTGCGGCATTTATTGCCAGGGTAGACAGGACATGGACGGTGCAGGATATTTACGGCAATGAAACTTCTTGTGTGCAAAACATCCTGATACGCCGGGCAGACACTTCAATGGTCCAAATTCCAGCGGATATTACCATTGAATGTACGGCATCAACCCACCCCGATTCCACAGGCCGACCCACGATCAACGGTTTGCCAATCGTCAACGGCGGGCTATGCAACATGAACGTTTCCTACACCGACTTGGAAATACCATCGGATTGTGGAACGAGGCCGATACTCCGCCGATGGGTGGTCAGCGACAACTGCATCATTGCTGACGTAAAAATTGAAACACAGGTCATCCTCCTTCAGGACATTGAGCCGCCTGTCTTCACGGGCTGTGGGGACTCGCTGTTTTACCAAACCGACGTTGGCGTTTGCAATACCGATATCATGGTTGACATGCCGAACGTTACGGACAATTGCAGCGAATTTGCCGTGCAGGCGAGCATTCCCGGCTTTCCGGTGACGACTGATTTTACCTTTCAGAACGTCCCAAAAGGCATGCACCTCGTCACTTTTGTGGCAACGGACAGCTGTGGAAATATTTCGGCACCGTGTACCAGAAAAATATTTGTCATTGACAATGAAACGCCAACGGCCATTTGCAAAAACTTCCCGGTAGTAGCCCTTCCCTCCAACGGCACGGTAGCCATTCTGGCCAGTGTGTTCAACGCGGGCAGCTACGACAACTGCCCTGGCCCGCTGGTGTACACCGGCAGCCGTGACGGTGTAATCTTTGCGCCAACCGTGACCTTTACCTGTGCCGATGCCGGTGATACGATCATGGTTTTCATCAAAGTGGCGGAGTCGGCAAACCCAGCCTCCTTCAACACTTGCATGACACAGGTATTGGTGCAGGACAAAATTCCGCCCGGCATAACTTGCCCACCAGACCTGACCATCCAATGTACTGCCGACTATTCCGACCTGTCGGTGTTTGGCAGCCCGTTCGTGTACGACCCCTGCGGCTTCACCCTTGAGGTTGATTCGACGATTGACATCCAAAACTGCGGTGTGGGCACCATCATCAGGGAGTTTACGGCAACGGACTCCAGCGGAAACAGCAGCAGTTGCACACAGGTGATTACCGTGATAAATTCAATGCCGTACAACGGTCAGGGCATCGTTTGGCCACTGGACACCATGCTCGTAAACTATTGCAGCGGCCCTGGACTTCTTGGCCCGGCAAACCTGCCAGCGCCCTACAATTTCCCGGTGACGCCAACGACGAGCTGCGCCATGCTGGCAACGAACTACACCGACCAATTTTTCGACATTTCCTCCCCGGCCTGCTACAAAATCGTGCGAACCTGGAAGGTGATTGACTGGTGTCAGTACAACCCCGCTAACCCTTACGTGGGCATTTGGAAGCACCAACAAATAATTGCGGTGGTGGACAACGTGTCCCCCGTCATCACATTTTGTCCAACCGACACGATAGTGAGCGTGGGCTTGGACTGCAATTTGGCCAACGCTGTTTTCTTTCCGGTAACGGCCACCGATTGCAGCCCCGAAATCACGTTTACCAACAACTCCCCCTACGCCACGAGCGGTGCCGATGCAAGCGGGCTGTACCCGCAAGGTCAATACCCCATCATCGTCACAGCGGAGGATGGTTGCGGCAACAAGTCCACCTGCCAGTTCACCCTGACCGTGACTGACCTGAAGCCCCCAACGCCCTACTGCAACACCGGCATCGTCGCCGAATTGCAGGCGATGGGCGGGCAAATCATGGCCTTCGTGCAAGCGGAACAGTTCAACGACAACAGCTACGACAACTGCTCTGACCAGAGCGACCTCGACTATACCATCCGGCTCGTGGGCGACCCTAACCCACCGACTGACGCGCTGTTTTTTGATTGCGAGGACATCGGCGAGTACTTGGTGGAGGTATGGGTGACGGATGAGGCTGGCAACGGCGACTTCTGTGTGACGAGCGTGTTCATCCAAGACAACATGGACCTCTGTCCGTTCATGGACGATACGCTGGTGGTCAATGGCGCTTCGATTGAAGGCATCGTGGAGTCCATGATGGGCGAGGAGATGCCAGAAGTGGAGGTGGCCGCAGCCAACACGGGCATGATGGCCGAAACTGACGACACGGGCGTTTATGAAATCAACGGCCTTCAACAAGGCGGCAGCTACACCATTGCTCCGCAAAAAGACGTGTCGCCGCTCAACGGTGTCACCAGTTTTGACCTGGTACTGATGACCAGCCACGTACTCGGCACAGCGCCGTTCAATTCGCCGTACAAGCTCATCGCCGCAGATGCCAATCGCAGCGGGGCGGTAACAACGCTCGATATTTTGGAGGTGCGCAAACTGATTTTGCACATGTACGACGATTTCCCGAACAACACCTCGTGGCGCTTTGTCCCGAAAAACTATGTGTTCCCGAATCCTGCGAACCCGTTCACGCCCACCTTCCCGGAGGCGCTGAACCTGACCATTGGGCAACAAACTCCCGATGCGGATTTCGTTGGGATAAAAATCGGTGACGTGAACGGCAGCGCCTACCTGGGCCTGACGGGCGACGATACCGAGGGACGCACCAGCGCCATCCTGCCTTTCGTCACCGACGACCGGGAGCTGGTGGCTGGCGAGGAAATCACCGTGCCGATAAAAACAACGACCGCAAGCGACCTGCTTGCCATACAATTTACATTAGAATTTGAAACTGACGATCTGGAATTGCGGGGCTATGAAAAGGGCGTGCTGCCGTCGCTGGGCGATGATGCCTTCGGCAAATCGCTGCTCGGGCAGGGAGTCCTCACTGCGGCTTGGTTCAATCCGACACCAGCCGCACTGAAAAAGGACGACGCCCTTTTCAACCTCCGTTTTTTGGTGAAAAAGCCGGGCCGCCTGAGCGAAATGCTCTCGATGACCGCCCGCTACACCGATGCTCTGGCTTACCAAACTGATGGCCAGCCATCGAAACCAGTACTCGAATTTTCAAATCAAAATGACCTGCAAACCAGCGCCGGGTTCCAACTGTACCAAAACCAGCCTAATCCATTCAAGCAATCCACCCGCATCGGCTTCACGCTGCCAGAGCGGGGTGACGCCAAGCTGACCATCTACGACACGGACGGTCGGGTGCTGAAGGCCATCCAACGCAGCTTTGACAAGGGCTACAACGAAGTGGCCGTCGAACGTTCCGAACTGCAATCGGGTGGGGTGGTGTACTACAAGCTGGAAACGCCGTCGCACACGGCGGTGAAGAAGATGATATTGTTGTAAGTTCTCAGTTCGATAGGTGGCAGTTTGCAGTCCCAGACTGCCCACTGCCACCTGACGAACTGCCATCTCAAAAACTCCCCTGTCAACTACCGTTGGCAGGGGAGTTTTTATATTAAAATAATTGTGAAAACATTTTGAAATTAGTGCAGAGTTATTACCTTTGCCCAACTTGAACGAACCGATTTTATAATCCGTAACCGATTTTCCCATGAAAAGTATTATCCAAAACTTCGTACACTCGTTTTCCGCATTCTTACTTCATCTTTTTTTTCCTGAAAATTTCAAGGCCAAACCAGTCATTTTGAACGCTTCGTGAAGCGCTTCTAGGCCATTGTTTTATCTACCCTTTTTACATATAGATTCAGCTAATTGCAGGATGCAATGAACAGGGCAAAGCCTTGCTGATGCTATCGTTTTAACTGCACACCGTGTTTAGTTATTGAGCGATTGAGTTATTGTGATATTGAGTTATTGGGTTATTTCGATAATGGTATATGCCCCTATAACTCAATACCCCAATAACTCAATAACCCAATTTCCCAGCCCACACATTTACTGGAACTAAGCTCCGGGCATCCTTTCGTTGCCCCGGCGACATGTTGGAGGAAGGCTTTTTCGTTGGGCGCTGCGCCTGAACGGTTATTTTTTTATTGGGCTTGCTATTAACAAATTATAATTCCAATAGCTTGATTTTCAATTGGTTGAGTAAAAAACTGCCAATGAAAATTGAACATGATTTTACACCGATTTAATTAACCGATTTACACAACAAATTCAGTAATCCGATGAAAAAAACGATTACACCCGTTTGCCAAAACCGGGCATTTTTCAGTTCTTTAACCAAAACGTCCGCTTTTTCCAGTGCCTACAAGCACCTAATCCTACAAGGCAGCCTAATCCTCTTTTTAGGACTTTCGGCGGCCACGACACTCGACGCACAGTGCAGCATGGCCTGTTCTGGTTCCACCAACGTATCGCTACCAGCCACCTGCCAGGGCACGATTCTTTACAACATGATACTGCAAAACCCGACCAACTGCTCGCCCAACGGGCCTTCGGCCTTCGAGGTGACGGTCATGGACCTGAGCAATTTTACGATACCCACGAGTCCGGTGGTCAACAGCGACTATATCGGCCAGACATTGATTGCAAAAGTGAAGCATATCGCTTCAGGAAACTCCTGCTGGGGCTACATCAACATCGAAGACAAACTAGCGCCCACACTCACCTGTCCAGCAAACGTAGTGGTGGCCTGCACAGCGCCAACCACCCCGGCTACCACTGGCACGGCCACCGCTACGGACTGCTCCGATTTTGCCATCAGCTACACCAGCCAAACGCAGGTGCTGGGTTGCAACGGCACCACCTACTCCGCCATCATCACCCGCACTTGGTTGGCGGTGGATGCGGGCGGCTACGCCAGCTCGTGCATGCAGACCATCAGCATCCTGAAACCAACGGTGGCCAACATCACCTGGCCACCGCACTACGACGGTTTCGGTGCGCCAATGCTCGACTGCGTGAACCCGAACACCACGCCCGCCAATACCGGTGCCCCTAGCATCGGCGGCTACCCGATACCCAACGGCACGGGCTACTGCAACATGTCCGTCACGTACAGCGACCAGACCATCCCGCTCTGCCAGGCCAGCTACAAAATCCTGCGCACCTGGACCGTGGTGAACTGGTGTACCAGTACCATCCAGTACTATACGCAGATTATTGCGGTAAAAGACACCCACCCGCCCACGCTCACTTGTCCCGCCGACCTGACCGCTGGAACGACCTCTGCCACGCAGTGCAAGGCCACGGTGATACTGCCGCCGGTGGGCATTTCCGATGATTGCTCCACCAGTTTCACCGTCACCATCAACACGCCCGCAGGGCAGGTGCAGGGCAACGGCGGCGTCATCAACAACGTCAGTCCCGGCATTTACACCATCACCTACAACGTGACGGACGGCTGCGGCAACACGGCCTCCTGCACCATGAAACTGACCGTGGTGGACGACGACTCGCCCACCATGATTTGCACCCAGTACACTGTGGTGACGCTCAACAGCAACGGCGTGGCGCTCGTTTACCCCAACGCCTTCAACAGCGGCAGCTACGATAATTGCAGCCAAGTGGCGCTCACCGTGCGCCGAATGACGGCGGCTTGCGGCACACAGCCAGTTTATGGACCTTCGGTGAAATTCTGCTGCGACGACGTGGGCAGCAACGTGACCGTGCAGATGCTCGGCACCGACGCCAGCGGCAACACCAACTCCTGCATGGTGACGGTTCACGTGACCGACAACTCGCAGCCTGCCATTCTTTGCCCACAAAACATCACCATCAACTGCACGCAAGACCCGCTCAACCTGAGCCTCACGGGACAGGCCACGGCCACAGCGGCCTGCGGAACGCCCGTCATCACCTACACCGATGCCAGCAACCTCAACATGTGCGACGTGGGAACCATCGTGCGCACTTGGAAGGCGACACTGGGCAACGGCAACTCAAGCATCTGCAACCAAATAATCACATCGGTGGACAACACCCCCGTGACCGTCATTTTTCCGCCAAACTACGCCGTGACAACGGGCTGCGTTGACCTGAACGACCTCGCACCGGGCAACCTGCCGCCGCCGTACAACGCCCCTGCGACCACCAGCGATTGCGAGCTGTTGGCCACCAATTTCACCGACCAGGTGTTCACCGTTTCAGGCCCGGCCTGCTTCAAAATCGTGCGTACCTGGAAGGTTATCAACTGGTGTACCTACGTGCCTGGCGGCAATACGGGAATATGGGAAGGAGCGCAAATCATCATGGTGACGGACAATGCAGCGCCGACTTTTACCTGCCCTGCCAACATGGTCGTACCGGTAGATACCAACTGCAAGGCCAGTTTTACGCTGCCGCAAGTGACCAATATCCAGGACTGCAGCCAGAACGTGACCGTGACCGTGACGAGCAGCTTCGGCAACGGCTACGGGCCGTTCACGAACGTGAACCCCGGGAGCTACACGGCTAACTACGCCATCTCAGACGGCTGTGGCAACACGGGAACTTGTTCAATTACTATTTTGGTAAAAGATGACAAAAAACCAACGCCCTACTGCAAGAACGGCCTCATCATCGAGCTGATGCAGACGGGCATGGTGACGACCTGGGCCAGTGATTTCGACGCCGGTAGCTTCGACAATTGTCCCGGAACCCTGCTCCTGTCTTTTCACCGAACATCAACGACACCGGTGCTACGTTCGACTGCGATGACCTCGGCCAGCAGCCCATCGAACTCTGGGTGACGGATGCGAGCGGCAACCAAGACTTCTGTTCCACCTTCCTCATCGTGCAAGACAACATGAATTTTTGTGGTGGCACTCCGCTCTACGCGGGCGTTGGCGGTGCCGTCACCAACGAGGCGGGCTTCAACGTGCAGAACGTTCACATCGGCCTCAACGACCCGTTGTCGCAGTCGGCAATGACCGATGTCAGCGGCAACTTCGGCTTCCCGGCCGTGCCGCTTGGCGGCGACTACACGGTGTCGCCAGAAAAGGACACGAACCTGCTGAACGGCGTGACCACCTTCGACATGGTGCTCATCAAGCGCCATATCCTCGGCAACGACACGCTCGATACGCCCTACAAATTCATCGCTGCCGACGCCAACCACTCCAACACGGTGACGACCTACGACATCGTGGAAATCCAGAAGGCGGTGCTGCATATCACCGATGCGTTTGCCAACAACCAATCGTGGCGCTTTGTGGATGCGGGCTACTCGTTCCCTAACCCGCTCAACCCGTTCGTGGAGGTGTTCCCAGAAGTTTACAACATCAACGATTTTGGTGGAAACATGGACGCCGTGGATTTTGTGGCCATAAAAATTGGTGACGTGAACGGCAACGCCGCTCCAAACGACTTCGACGTTCCCGCCGAGGAGCGCAGCGGACAGACGCTCCTGCTTTCGGTGCGTGACGAGGCGCTGCAACCCGGCCAGGAGCAGCGGGTTGATTTTACGGTAAAAAACTTCAAGGAAATCGTGGGCTACCAGTTCACGCTGCGGTTTGATTCGGAACTGCTTGATTTTCAGCGTGTTGAATCAGGCGAGCTGGCATCGGTGAGCGAGGCCAACTTCGGTTTCCGGCTCCTCGACGAGGGCGTTTTGACCACTTCGTGGAACGATGCCACACCCAACAGCCTACAGGACGATGCCGTGCTTTTCAGCCTTGTTTTCACGGCACAACAAAGCGGAAGCCTCTCGCAAGCACTTCGTATCAGTTCCGACTACACGCAAGCAGAAGCCTATTTTGAAAATGGCGAGTTGCTTGATTTGGAATTGAATTTCGGCAGCAGTTCATCTAATGTCTATAGTCTATTATCTAATGTCTTGGCTAAGCCCAACCCATTCAGCGAAACCACCACCATTGGATTCACGCTCCCCGAAGCGCAGGAAGCAACCCTGTCCGTGTATGACGCCGCCGGAAGGCTGGTGAAGACGCAGCAATGCAGTTTCGTCGCAGGCTACAACGAGTTGAAAATCAGCAGGTTGGATTTGCCGATGACTGGCACTTATTTCTTCCGCCTTCAAACGGCGCACGAGGTGGCGACTGGCAAACTGGTGCTAGTGAATTGAAAATGGAGATTAAAAAACTCAAGTTGTGACCCGTTCCGTAGGAACGACATCTTTGTAGCATTTTGCCATGCCTACCGTTTCCGTTCCGTAGGAACGGCATCTGAGATGCGCAAGATGCCGTTCCTACGGAACGGAAACCAAGGTGTTTGGCCGTTTCTACAAAGATGTCGTTCCTACGGAACGGGGTCGCAACTTGAGTTGAGAATTGAAAATGAAGAATGGAGTTCGAGCCTTGCGTTCGAGCTCCATTTTTGTTTTCGGCAATAAGACACCCCGGCTTCGACATTTTAGGCAACATAATTGCAACTCAAAACCGCCCTCCCCAACGCAATCCGTTTTTCCGATGAAACTCAACTGGTATTCACTGCCCGCCATCGCACTGGCGCTTTCCCTTTTTGCCTGTTCCAACCAAGAAAAACCTGCAACGGCCGCACTGGCCCCCAATGAGCCGCAGCCCAAAGTTGTTGCCGTGTCAAACGCTGCAGCACAGGCTGAACCGGTTGCAAAATCACCAGAAAACGCTGCCGCTCGCACCGCCGAGCAAATGGTGGCGGCTGGCTACAAGCGCTACGGCATCGAAAAAGGGGCGTTCATCTTCCGCATTGACGGGGCGGTGAACGGCACGGAGCATGTCTTCTTCGACCACTGGGGATGGCGGGAGGCCAAGTACACCCGTACCACCACCGAACTCGGTACTTTCAACGAAAAAACGAATGAGGTGCAGTACCTCGAAGGTGAGCGCCGTTATGTCTATTTCCCGGAAACCAACAAGGCGCAATACTTCGACAGTCAACAAATCATGGCGATGGCCGATAAGTACCAAACCAAGGACATGGTCGTGGTGGGCAACGAAATGCTGAAAAATATGGGCGCCGTGCCCGCTGGCAAGGCCAAGGTCGGAGAAATCGAGTGCGACGTTTGGGTCATCGAAAAGAACCGCATCCGGCTCTACATGTGGCAGGGCCTGACGATGGCCGAGGAGTCCTACGTGAACAATATCCCGATTGGCCGCCGCTGTGTGCAGGTGGAACTGGAAAAGGACATGCCGCTGGATAAGCTGCTGCTGCCGAAGGGGGCGGTGGTGGAGGAGTTGAAATAAAGCGAATTCACCGAATTAAGCCGAATACGGTGAATTCATTCACCGAATTTAGCTTAATTCGGTGAATTCATTGAAAATCGGGCAGGTTGTCCCAACTGCGGACGTTTCCCCGGCTGCGGGATTGGTTTTCGGTGCCCCATAAATCAGGTAGGATTGCTGTGGGTCGCTGCCTGAAATCTTGCTGAAAAAATCCAGCCCCTTGAAATAGCCCTCCTGCAAGGTTGCGCCAGCCTTTATTTCAAAAGGATAAAGTTTGGCGGCGTGTTCTACCAAAAGGTCAACTTCATTGCCCGTGTTGTCCCGCCAAAAGAACAGCGATGGGCGGCTTCCATTGTTCAGGAACCCCTTCATTACCTCCAGGATGATGAGGTTTTCGAACAGGGGGCCTTTTGCGAAATGCGTTTCCAATTGTGCTGCCGACTGGATGCCCAACAGCGAACAGGCAAGCCCCGTGTCGTAGAAATACAGCTTCGGGGTCTTGACCAACCGCTTGTTGTAATTGGCGTGGTAGGGCTGCAAGGTGAACACAATAAAGCTCGACTCCAAAATGGAAAGCCAACGCTTCACTGTCGGGTGCGACAGGCCCGCTGCGTTGGCAATTGCGCTCTGGTTGAACAATTGGCCGACGTGCCCAGCACAAAGCCGCAGGAATTTGTCGAAAGCATTGAGGTCGCCCACGTTCTGCACTTGCCGCACGTCACGCTCCACGTAGGTGGAAATATAGGAAGGGTAGAAAATATCGAGCGGCACGTCTTGGTCGTAAACCCTTGGGAATGAGCCTTTTACGATGTAATCGTAGGGGGAGGCCGAGGCAAACGCTGTACCCTTCAGTTCCTTGGCCGAAAACGGCAACAGGTGGAAAACGGCCACCCGCCCTGCAAGGCTCTGCGAGATTTTTTCCATGAAAAGGAAGTTCTGCGAGCCGGTCAGCACGAAATCGCCGTTCCGCCGAGTCTCGTCCACATGTACTTGGATATAGGAAAATAGGTCGGGGGCATACTGTGCCTCGTCAATGATTAGCCCCTTGTCATTGCCCTGCTGGATGAAACGCTTAGGGTCTTCCAAGGCAAAGCGGCGGGTGGGCAGGTTCTCCAAGTTGGCGTACTGGTAATCGGGGAAAACCTGCTGGGCAAGGGTCGTTTTACCTGACTGCCTCGGCCCGGTGAGGCTTATCACGGGCATTTTGGCGGCGATGAACTGCAGCTTTTCCGCTAAGTGACGGGCTATCATGCGTTATTTTTTTACAAATTTAGACATTGATATTCAATTTGTAAAAAAATGAGATGAATTTTTGGAGAAAAATTCACCGAATTAAGCCGAATACGGTGAATTCATTCACGGAATTTAGCTTAATTCGGTGAATTGGAGGTTTAAGTTTAAGGTTTAGGATGCATCAGGTACTAAACCCCAACCCCCCCGTGTTTTTTGTCATTCTCAAAGAGAACCTGCAACGTCACGAGGGATGTCACGCCGGACGGTACACAAGTCCTAAACCTCCTAAACCCGCTAAACCTCCTAAACCTCTGCCGCTCCCCGCCATTTACCTACCGTTCCCCGCTCGACACTGCACATCAAAAATACCTTCAAAATACTTTCAAAAAAGTTTCTTTAATCCCTGCGGATTACTTTAGATTTAGCGCACCAAACAGCCACAAAGACTGGCTCCGACAACCAAATAATAATCCTGAAAATGACAAGTGACAAGCGATTTTGCTTACCTGTTGTTTTTCCATACAAAGAAGTAAGGCTGGTTTTGACTGTTTGGTGCTGCAAGGGCAGGGCGTTGGCAATAATGCCCTTTTCTGACACTTGGGGCATTTTGTCGCGCCTATTGCTCCGAATTTGGGGAAATTGGCGCAACTGGGTTGCGCCAATAAACAAGTTAGCAGACATAATTGAAAGCGACGGCAACCAAACAACGACTGAAAACAGAAAGAGGAAAAAAATCGCTGACTTCTGTGTACTGCAAACTACTAAACACAGATAATTTAATTCAAACTAAATATGGACAAAAGCAGTACAAATTCATCAAATCAAAAGGTAATTACTATCCTAAAATGGATTTTTTCAATCTTAATAGCACTTTTTGGCACTTGGAGCTTTAGCAAGTAAATCGTTTCTTTCATCATTGATATTACTTTTAGTAGCTTCTCTCTATTCCACCATTAACTGAATTTTGGAGAAACAAACTTCCTTTCTTAAAAAACAGAATTGCGAAAATTGCAATTGTAATTGTTCTGTTTATTGTTGGAATGGTTGTAAGCAACGACATAGATAAAACGACTTCGACCAGCAAACAAAAAGAAGAAAATAAAACTGAACAAACAGTAACAAAATCGGAAGAGAATGACAAAAATGAGGTAACTGAAGAAGTTGAAACCATTCTAACAATCAAATACGAAATTTTACACAAAAACGACTATACGCTACGACAAAGCACTAAGTTATTTCGTTCTGATTGACGAAGTCGATTTATCAAACGTCATTCTTGATAACAAAAAAGCTCTTGATTTAATGTACAAAAGTCATTACGGAGCAAACACTTTAGGACGAATTTTAAATAAAAGCGAGTTGGCTCAACTTGAAAGACATTGTATCGCATCTTTTAGCGGAGAACTTGAAACCGATATGTATCTGAACACGCTTTACTTTTTTGCATCTGCGTCTAAAAACAGTCCGAAGGTCGGAAAATATGTAGAAATAAACGAATACAAACCAGTTGTCCCAAGTCTACCACAGCCCAACTTGTGATATCCCAAAAGAAATCTTGAAGATGTGTCAAATCTTTTCACTTTATAATCCAAAGCATGCAATGCGTCAATTAGGTTTTGGTATCATTAAGAAAAAATAAAATGAAAGATTGGGAAATATACGAACGACAAATTTTCGATAAATTGAATGAAGAGTTTCCCGATGCGGAAATTTCAAAGAATCAGAAAATTATAGGAAAATTTAGCAAAATAAATAGACAAATTGACATTTTAGTTATTTCTAAATCTATCGGGCATGAAATAAAAGTCGTGATTGATTGCAAGAAGTTTAGCAAGGTGGTAGATATAAAAACTGTGGAATCTTTTATAGGAATGTTGGATGATGTTGGTGCCCACGTTGGGATAATTATTACGAATGAAGGATTTACCAAAAGTGCAAAAAACAGAGTCACTGGCTATACGAAAGATGTTAAACTTAAAGTGGTTGAATTCTCTAAATTAGATGAATTTCATTTTATTTGGGACTATTGCGAGGCATGTTCAAATATAGAAAGACCAATACATGGAGAGATTTCTTGGGATAAAAACGAAATTATAATCGATAATAAACGAAAAGTGTCAATCATAAGAGGAAGTTGTGATTATTGTGGAACTGTTCACTACAAATGTGTGAAATGTGGTGTATTCATAGAAAGAGAAGAAATGAATTACATGGAATGTGGCTGTGGAAATCAATTTGAATTAAAGGAAGTATATATCGGTAGTGGAATGACAGAAGACTCTATTACAATTAAGAAAAAATAAAACGACACCTAAAAAGTATGGTTGTCAAGTGCGGCTATGCGCCGCACCTGTTACTCAAGCCCCCCCAAATCAGTTATTTCAAGTGTTGAGTGAAGCGGCATTTGAAACGAGCTTAAAAGGTTTTTCTAAACACAACAAACTGAATACCCATGAATTACAACAACACCTTACCACCCATCCTACCCTCCGGGATACCCTGAAACAACGAAAACTCGCCAAATCGTCCCATCTAAGCAACGGAAACCCGAATCTCAGTGGCTCGAATCCCTGTCTAAGCAACTCGGAACCCGTCTAGATGTTTATGCAAGACATCGCCCCACATGAATCGAACTTTTTAAAGTGACAAAGAAGAATCAAGTTGTGACTCCCCGTTCCAAAGGAACGGCATCTGTGGTTACAACGTCGGGGAGGTCTGAACCTCCCCGACGTTAAATCGGGGAGTTATTTTTTTAATCGTTACTAAGCTGAATTTGGTGAAGGCGGCACGCTATTTAAGCTGTGATAGGCAGTCATGCCCTCAGTTCAGCGTCCTGGCTATTTTCTCGATGTTCAGTGAGTGGGCCATTGCACTGAATATACGATAATAAGTGCCCTGCTTGTCATATAAATCATCATGAAGCCCCTCTTCTACTACGCTGCCATTGTCCATTACGATGATAGTATCGGCATCAATGATTTGAGAGATACTGTGCGAGATAATAATGACGGTACGGTCTTTTTTGATGGCTTCTATGCTGGCCTTGATTTGTTCCGTAGCAATGGCGTCGAGGTTGGCCGTCGGTTCATCCAAGAAGATGAGGGGTGGGTTTTTCAAAAATAGCCGTGCAATGGCAATCCGCTGTTGCTGCCCACCGGACAATAAATGAGCGTAAGATTCATAGCCTTTTGGCAATTGCACGATCTGGTCGTGAATGGAAGCCTTTCGGGCTGCCGCTTCTATTTCATCCTGCCCCACGTCAGGCTTGCCATACCTGATGTTTTCGGCGATGGTTCCATTGAAAATATGGTTCTTTTGGAGCACGAGGCCGATATGGCTTCGCAAGTATGCGGTATCAATCTTCTGCAAATCAATGCCGTCCATCAATATCTCACCGGAAGATGGTTCGTAGAACTTGTCCAATAGATTGATCAACGTGCTTTTGCCCGCTCCGCTCAATCCTACCAAGGCAGTAATTTTGTTGGGCTGTATCTTGATGCTCACATTCTTCAATGCTTGGGTGCCATTGGGGTAATAGAAATTGACGTTACGCAATTCAAACAAACCAGTGATTTTGTCGGGGATATAATCACCGCTGGGTTCCTGCTCTTTTTCAGCATTGATGATGTCAAAAAAGCCCTCCGCATTTATCTGCGCATCACTGACCTCATCGTATATGCGATGCAACTGCCGTATCGGTGATGATACGTTGTTGAACAACAATACATGGAACATTATGGCACCGATGGTCATTTGGCCATTCAAAACAAAATAAGCGGTGAGAATAATGATGATAACGACCCCGTTTTGTTCTATAAAGTTTTTAATACTGTCGAATAGGAAGCTCAATTTCCGGGTTTGCAGTTGGTTTTCGGTCATATCAAACTGCATGACCTGGTGCTTTTGCGCCTCCAACGGTTCACGGACAAAAGACTTGATGACCGTGATGGAATCAATAAGCCTGATGATTCCGTTGTTTTTATTTTCCCGGTAAGTCCTCATCCTCCTCCTGAAACCGCCCAATTTGGTGGCCTGTAGCTGGCTGATATAAAAATACACGGGCAATATGGCCAGCCCCACCAATCCCACATAAAAGTTGGCATTGAACATGAAAATCAAGGCCACTAATGAATTGCCAAATAATGGCATTATGTCAATAAAGAAATTTTGCACCAACCGGGTCAAACTACTGATGCCCAAATCTATCCGGGTCTGCAATTTTCCACTTTCGTTTTCCGGGGAGGTGTAAAAAGCCATACGGTACGAAAGTATTTTCTCAACAATGGTCTGCGACAAATCCCTCGAAATGAATATCCTAAGCTTTTCGCCATAGAACTTCTGGCCGAACTGCACGATGGAGTATACCAGCTCTTTGCCAACCAGCACCAAACTAATGAACACCAACAGTTCCGTCCCGTCTTTCAATGTTTTATGCGCCACCAACAATTCGTTGATGTGGTCAACTGTATAGCGCAAAATCCAGGCATTTACCTGTGCTGCAAAGGAACCGACTGCCGTAAGTGCCAAGGTAGCAATGAGCAAGCTGCGATAGGGCTTCACAAACGGATAAATATGGCGGAACAAAACAGAAATGGTCATTATTGCAGTAGCTTAGGATTTCGTTGGCTTATGTCCGGTTAGCGTTAAAGCAAGGAGTTTGGGGTCTGCGTTGGCCACCTCTCCCCCGACGAGCCGCCGGAGGCGGCGAGGAGGGGCAGCAGTTTATTATTTGTGATTTCAAAACCTATTAGCGTCGAGTATAACTCGTTTTTGGTGACTTCGGAAAACTACAAACGTAGGCAATTTTCACCCTCACCGCAACGTCCTCCAAAACAACTCCCAAATCCTCCGATACTCGTCCGTCCAACTGCTCGGCTCCACGAAGCCGTGGTCTTCCATCGGGAACACCGCCAGTTCCCAGTTCTCCTTTTTCAACTCGATGAGTCGCTGCGAGAGCCGCACCACGTCCTGGAACTGCACGTTTGTGTCCGTCATGCCGTGCAGCATGAGCAGGTTGCCCTGCGTGAAGCCCTCGGCATGGTAAATAGGCGAACTGCGGCGGAAGGCGATGCTGTCTTCCAGTGGGGTGTTCAGGATGTTGGAGGTGTAACCGTGGTTGTAGTGCGCCCAGTCCGTCACCGAGCGCAGGGCAGCACCGCTGCGGAAGGTGCCGGGTGCCGTGAACATCGCCATCAGCGTGATAAAGCCGCCATAACTGCCGCCGTAGATGCCGATGCGCCCTGGGTCAATGCCGTGCTGCTCGGCGAGGTAGTGAGCACCGTCCACTTGGTCGCTGAGATCCTTGCCGCCCATGTAGCGGTAGATGCCCGTGCGCCAGTCCCGCCCGTAGCCTTGGCTGCCCCGGTAGTCAATGTCCAGCACCGTGAAGCCGTTGTCGGCGAGGAAGTTATGGAATAGGAACTCCCGAAAATAGGTGCTCCACCAACGGTGAACGTTCTGGAGGTAGCCCGCCCCATGCACGAAGACGACTGCTGCTCCGTTGCGCCGACTGCCCGCCGGGCGGTAAAGTCGGGCGGGTACGTCCATGCCGTCGCTGGCCTTGAACCAGACCAGTTCCGGCTCCCGCCACGGGTATTTGTCGAAGTCGGAAGTCGTTGATTTTGTCACCTGCATGGGCTTGCTGCCGGGTTTGTTTTCCTGGAGGTAAAGTTCCCACGGCTTGTTGCTGTACGAGTAGCGAATGGCCAGCCAGCGCTCGTCGGGCGAGAGGCTGACCTCGTGGTTGCCGGGCAGGGTGGTGAGCCGCTCCATCGTGCCGCCTGCTACGGGCATCCGGTAGAACTGCCGCTCGAAGGGCGTCTCCTTGTTGGAAGTGAGGTAAAAAACTGCTTGTCCCTCGACAGTTCGGCATCAACGATTTCGAATTTGCCGCTGGTCAGCGCCCGTTTTTCGCCCGTGGTCACGTTCACGGCGTACAAGTGCGAGTAGCCGCTTTCCTCCGATTGGAACCAAACGGTAGCGTTGTCGAGCCAGCCGAGGTTGCCCATTGCGCCAGTCCAACCGCCCACGCCGGGGCCGCCAATCCATGCCTCGTCGTGCTGGTGGTCGAGCTGCTTGAGGCCGCCCGTGGGCAGGTCGAGGAGCATCAGCCAGCGGTCTTTGTTGTCGTGCGAAAGCACCACGACCACGGCTTTGCCATCTTCGGAGAACACGGGTTCGAGCACGTTCACCGGTCTCGGATTTTTGGACAGTGGTTCCCAAGCCGTCGTGTCACGGTGGTAGTCCTGGAGGAACAGCGGCTTTTGGCGAATGCCCTCCAAGTCCTTTGTTTCCACATAATAAACCGTGTCCCGCACCCGGTCCCAGATGCCAAGCGTGGTCTCGTCCTGTGCTCCACCGACCTTAGGTCGTGACTTGAGCGTTTCCACCTTGCCCGACTCTGTGACGTAGCTCGGCACGTCGGTCTGTTCAGGCATTACTTCCGCCGTCACATTGAAGGTGACATAGCGCAAATCAGGGCTTTCAACAACGCTGCTGAGGTTTTTTTCACCATAAAAAAGTGGCTTTGGGCGCTTGGGCTGCAAAGCTTCCCGCTGCCGTTTCTGGGCATCCCGGTCTGCCTTTCGCTCGGCCAGTACGTCGAAGAGGTCGAGTTGGTCGTCTTCGAGCCATTGGGTTTCTGGGCTTTTCTTCTTGTCCTTCCTATCAGCGCCTTTCCTGAAATCGGTGATTTGGGCGGTGGTGCCTACGCCAATGTCCCAGGCGTAGAGGTTCTTGTCCTTTGCGTACAGCACCTTTTTTTCATCGCCGGAGAATCGGGGCGAGCCTTCAAATTCGAGGGTGTTCGTAATCTGGAGCAATGCTGATTTACGATTTACGATTGACGATTTACGACTTGCCCCCGTGGGGTTGGGGGCTTCTACTGCAAGTTCGAGGAGGAACAGGTCGCCGTTTTTGGAGAAGACCTTCTTCGTGTAATCACGGTTGTAGCTGCCCCGGCTGGTCATGGCCTTCAGTTCGTCGGTGGTGAGCTTTTCGGGCTTGCCCGGCCAGTACGCGCCAGGCTTGGGGATTGGGTGGGAAATAGTGGTTTTCCAAGTGCTGCGCAACGTGTCAGCGTCGGGGTTCCAGGTGAAAAAAATAGTGCGGCTGTCGTCGCTCCACGAGATGTTCTCCGGCAAAGCGCCAACAAATGCCTCGCCTTGCATGATTTGCTCGATAGAAAGCGGAGAGAGGTTGACAGGAGCGTTTTGGGCGGCTATTTTTCCGAAGGAGAAAAACAGCAGGCAAAAAAGTGGATGGAAGTTGAGAAGTTAACAGCACTATAGATTTGGAATTGAGATATTGATGTTATTGGGAAAACTATCAATCCCCGTGGTATACTTCAAATGGTCGATTCAGGCCACAAATTACGGGCTTGTTTTTTTTATACCCGAAAAGAATATTTGACACGAATATTAGCCCGAATTACTTTTGTTTTGGGCTAAAGCACCCGTCTATTCCCAGAGAAAACTACACAAAACCTAGGCAACCAATGAAAACTTACTCCCTCCAAGAGTACTTCTACTACACCCGTTTGGAACGCAATGCAGGCATCATGCTCTGCGTACTTTGTGGTGTGGTGTACGCCCTTCCGCTTTTTTATCCCTTGTTTTCACCGCCTGCTGGCAAAACAGATTTCTCGGAGGCGCAGCGTATGGCCGCAGCTTTTACGCACAGCTCATCCCCTGGGGAAGCTGAAACGCCCTACGTTGCTTTCCGGGGCCGTGAAAACACCAGTCCACGGCAGCAAGTGGAGACTTTCGCCTTCGACCCAAACACCGCCTCGAAGGACGACCTGATGCGCCTCGGCCTCTCCTCCCGCACGGCTCAAACCATCCTCAACTACCGCGCAAAGGGCGGTCATTTTTACAAAAAGGAAGACCTGAAACGCATGTACACCATCCGCCCGGAGGATTACGAGCGGCTAGAGGCGTACGTGCAGATTCCGCCACGACAGGGCAATGGCAGGTATGAGGATTTTTCAAAGAAGGCTGACAATCAAGGAGCTGTGGCGGCGACAAGCTTCGAGGAAAAACCATTTGCTGCGCAAAATTTCACCAAGAAAACGGCCACAGCCACCGTGGACATCAATGCCGCCACTGCCGAGGAATCGCAACAAAGCAGGGGCATCGGGCCGGGGTGGGCCAAGCGAATCGTCAACTTCCGGGAGAAGCTCGGCGGTTTTACTTCGTCAGTCCAGGTGGCCGAAACTTACGGTTTACCAGACAGCGTTTTTCAGAAAATGCTGCCGCAAATGCAGGCCAATACGGCTGTTTTTCGCAAAATAAAACTGAACGCAGCCACGCTAGATGAGTTGAAGGCGCACCCGTATCTGAGCAGTTTTCAGGCCACGATATTGTTTAATTACAGAAACCAGCACGGAAGTTACACCGACTTTGCCAGTGTGAAAAAAGTGAAGGCGGGCTTCACGGACGATGATTGGCGGCGTTTGGAGCCGTATTTTTCGTTTGATTAAACAGCGGACAAACCTTTGATTTTAGTGACAAACTCCCCCGCCGACATCCCCGCCTCCTGCGCTCGAATGAACGCACTGCCCACCACGCCGCCGTTCAAATGCTGGCAAACTATTTCGAACGCCACCCGGTCTGAAATGCCGAACCCGACCAGCACGGGGTTTTTCAGGCCCAACTTCGCAATGCGCTGAAAATAAGCCACTTGCGCCTCACCAAAGCCGCCCGCCTCGCCCGTCGTACTGGCCGTGCTCACGGCGTAAAGGAAGCCCCGGCTTGCCCCATCCAACTCCCGGATGCGCTCGTCGCTGGTCTGCGGCGTGACGAGGAAGATGGGACAGAGGTCGTGTTTTTCAAAAAACGGGCGGTAATTTTTTTCAAAAAAAGCCAGTGGCAGGTCGGGCAAAATGACCCCGTCCACGCCCACTTCGGCGCATTTTTCACAGAACCGCTCCACGCCGAACTGCAGCACGGGGTTCAGATAGCCCATCAGCACCAAAGGCAACCACCAGCGGCATCTGTGACTCTGAGCGGATGCCCTCCAATTGCCCGAACAGCTTCTCCAGCGACATCCCATTTTCCAGTGCCGCATGGCTGCTCGCCTGAATGGTCGGCCCATCGGCCAGCGGGTCGCTGAACGGGATGCCCACCTCCACGAGGTCGGCCCCGGCGGTGGCGAGGTCGAGGATGGTCTGGCGGGTGCCGTCGGGTGTGGGGTAGCCAGCGGTGAAATAAACCGACAAGATATTGCGGTTTTTATGCTGGAAAAATTGTTCTAAGCGGTTCATTATGAAGCTTTTGCGAAAATGGCGTTAGACTTGAATCCCACCACCCATGAGCCTTTCTACCTCATCTTTCAGCTTGTTGCACTTGGGCAAATAATAAAAATAGGAGGCAGTCAAACCCAATAGGATTCCAATGAGGAAGAAATAGGGGATACGGAAAAAGCGCAAGGTGAAAATCAGTGCAATGGAGAAAATGGCTTGTGCGCCATTGCCAATTGGTGCCCACATCGGTACGACTTCTTGACCGTTCACGGTCCGTCGGATTTTCACCCGGACGTAATCGTCTTTTTTCACAATCAGCTCGCCCTGCTTCTCATAAACCTGCGTCAGGCCGCCCTTCATCAGGTTCTTGCGGATTTCATCGAAACTGTACTCAGGTGCGTCAAGTATTGTGTTTGACATTGGGGATTGAGTCTATTTTTTCAGATAGCCCTGGCAAGTAGTTCCTTCCTACTGAGCGTTGGCCCAAGCAGGCTTTTGCTTTTGCGCAGCAGGTCAAGTTCGTTTTTGCTTTGCACACTGAGCCAGAGGGTGGCGGAGATGTCGAAAATTTGCTCCAGTTTAAGTGCGAATTCCGGGCTGATGCGACGACGGCCCTTGAGCATGGCGCTAAGGTTGGAGTCTTCGATGCCGATGTAGGCGGCAAAGTCTTTTTTCTTGATTTCGAGGGCTTCGATGCACTCGGAGAGGAGTGAGGGGATGTTGTTGGAAAGTGGCAAAGCCTCATTGCGAAGGTAACTCCCCATGCGAAAACGGATGTCCTTCAGTTTAGTATCTGTACGCTCGTCCTTACTCCTATCCTGTGAATGTTGGTGGATGACCCCTAAGAAGGCTTTCCATTCAGGGCTATTTGTTTCAACAACCCCAGTGCCCGCACCTTGAATGCCGCCTTCATTGACAAATTTTGTTTTTTTCATTTTAATCGTTTTCTGAGCTTTGCAGAAAAAGCTCCATTAATTTGATTCCTGCTGCTGGACTAAAGAACATTCGCTGCCCCATCGCCCATGTCGCACCATATTTCTTTTGGTACATTTCTATCAAAACGTTCTTGCTTTCAAAGGAAAGATAACCGTCATAAGGCGGCTTGCCAATTTCCTTGCTCAATTTGCAGGCATATGCCAAAAGACACCCAGCAACAAAATCGAGCTGACCTTTTGAGCCGTAATTCTTAGGCGCTACTTCTAAGCAGTCCATATAGAGCATGCCACCATCCTGCAAGGTCAGCATCAGCATCCCCTCCACTTTTTGCGCCGAATTTTCAAGTGTGAGTTTAAAAAAAGTCGCACCTGATTTTTTGCCCAGCTCCCGCCAATTGAACTGCCACCCATCCTTCTTCAAACGCATATCAGCAAGGCCGGCAGCCTTAATTTCTGCCGCCACGAGATTGCCAGTTTGGGTGTTTTTCACTTGGACCTTCATGCTGCAATTTTACGGAAAATTATCAAGATTTGATAATTTTTTCAAGCCAAAAACTTCGTGTACGTCCCCAAATCCTTGTCTCCCCTACCCGATAAACACAGCACCACTACATCTTCTTTTTCAAACTTAATTTTCTCAAAAACCGCCAGCGCATGTGCTGATTCCAGCGCGGGGATTATGCCCTCCAGCCTCGCCAATTGGAACGCCGCCGCCAGCGCTTCCTCGTCCGTCACAGGTACGAAGCTCGCCCGACCGCTCGCCGCCAACTGCGCATGGAGCGGCCCGACACCGGGGTAGTCCAGCCCCGCCGAGATGCTGTACGGCTCGGTGACCTGCCCATCTGCGTTTTGAATCAACATGCTCAGGCTGCCGTGCAGGATACCGGGCTTTCCGAGGGCGATGGTCGCCGCCGTCTCGCCCGTGTGAACGCCGTGGCCCGCCGCCTCCGAGCCGATGAGCCGCACGGATTTTTCTTCGATAAAATGGTAGAACGCCCCTGCCGCATTGCTTCCACCGCCGACGCAGGCGATGACCGCCGTTGGGTTCGCAACGCCCTCTTTTTCAAGTAGTTGCGACCGGATTTCCTCGCTGATGACCGACTGCAAACGAGCCACTAAATCGGGGTACGGGTGCGGCCCCACGACCGAGCCGATGATGTAGTGCGTGTCAACGGGGTTGCAAATCCAGTCTCGGATGGCCTCGTTGGTGGCGTCCTTGAGGGTCTGGTTGCCGCTCAGTGCTGGCACGACCGTTGCACCGAGCATCCGCATCCGGGCCACATTCGGGGCTTGCCGCTCGATGTCGAGTGCGCCCATGTACACGATGCACTCCAGCCCCATCAGTGCGCAGACGGTGGCCGTGGCCACGCCGTGCTGCCCCGCCCCGGTCTCGGCGATGATGCGTCGTTTTCCCAGCCGTTGCGCCAGCAAAATTTGCCCGATGGTATTATTGATTTTGTGCGCCCCGGTGTGGCAGAGGTCTTCCCGTTTGAGGTAAATCTTGGTTCCGTACCGCTCGGACAGCCGCTTGGCGTGGTAGAGCGGCGTGGCTCGACCCGCATAATCCTTCAGCAAGCTTCTAAACTCCGCCTGAAACTCCGCCGACTCGATGATTTCGAGGTAGCAGTGGCACAGCTCCTCGACATTGGGGTACAGCATTTCGGGGATGAAGGCCCCCCGAATTGGCCGTAGAAGCCGTCAGCGTCGGGGTTTTAGACCTGACAGGTTTTTAAAACCTGTCAGGTCTGTCGTTATAGCTCATGCTTGAATTTTTTATCAGTTCAAAATCTTTGAGACCGGGTTCGATTTCAAAGCGGGAGTTGATGTCGAGGATGACGAGACACCTGACCCCTAAAGGGGAACCTACGGAGGCACCGCCATCCAACACCGTAATTTTGAAGTTCCTGTAAATTAAAATCAGTGGGTTCCCCTTTAGGGGTCAGGGGTAGCCCGATGCCGCCACTCAAAACAAACGGCATCTCGCCATGATACTTTTCCAAAAGCGACCAATCGAACGCAACCCCGTTGCCGCCCCGGTTTTTTCCCTTTGTGTCAAAAAGGCATTTGTCGCAGCAATTGGCGTACGCAGCCGTTTTTTCAAAATCAAAATCCTCGTCCACGCCGAAGGCTTTCCAAACCTCCAATCCGCTCATTTTCAATGACTTGCAAATGTCTGGCGATTCGTCGCCGTGCAATTGAACGACCTGCAAATCCAGCGCTGTCGCAATGTTTTGAACGACCTCCACCTCCTCGTTCACGAACACGCCGACTTTTCGGGCGCTGCCGGGTAGGTTTTTCACCCAATCCAAATCGGCGACCTCACCCACGAAGCGGGGGCTTTTTTTGTAAAAAATGAACCCGAGGTAGTCCGGCTCTAGCGTCAGGAGTTGGAGGACGTTGGCGGGGTGCTTCAGGCCGCAGACTTTTAATTTCATAGTTGATAATGGTTGATAAAAGTTGATAAGGGTTGATGGGAGCGTCGTCGTGAGGGAATATCAACCCTTATCAACCTTTATCAACCCTTATCAACCGACTGATGAAATCAGCGCAAGCCTCCCCCGGTCGCTCCATTTTCATAAAACTTTCCCCAATCAAAAACCCCTGAAACCCCGCCGCCCGCAGCTCCAGCACCGTCGCCGGGTCGCTCAGGCCAGACTCGCTGATTTTCACAAAACCATCAGGAATCATCGGGGCAAGGTCAAACGAGCGACGCATGTCCACGCTGAAATCGGCGAGGTTGCGGTTGTTCACCCCGACGGCGTCCACCGTGTCGCAAATATGGCCAAGCTCGCTGTGGTCGCCTGTGGCCGTGCCATGGATTTCTAACAGCGTTTCGAGGCCGAGCGAGCGGGCGAAACTGCTGAGTTGGCGCACCTCCGCTGGCGTCAGCACGGCGGCGATGAGCAGGATGGCATCGGCACCCATGGCCTTGGCCTCCAGGATTTGGTACTCGCCGATGGTGAAGTCCTTGCGTAAAATCGGCACTTCGTTCAGCCCTCTTGCGATGATTAGGTCTTCGTTTTTGCCGCCAAAAAACTCCTCGTCAGTTAGCACGGAGAGCGCCGAAGCGCCCGCCCGCACATAGCCCGTTGTCACTTCCTCCACCGTCACGCTGGCGTTGATAATGCCTTTCGAGGGGAGCGACGCTTGTGCTCGGCGATGATGCCCGCCTGTCCGGGGCGGCGCAGGGCGACGGTCAGGCTGTGGGTTGGGCGGTTGAAAAGAGGGCTTTTCACCAATTCGCCAACTGGGACTTGTGCCTGCCGCTCGGCGACTTCTTTCTTCTTGTGTGCGATTATTTTGTCGAGAATCGTCATGATTGTTTGATTGCTTAATTGTTGGATTGCAGCTGAATTCCGTTTTTTTTAGAGCCGCAAATGTCATTTGGCGGCTCAATCACTGCAACGAAATCAACCGCCTCAAGGCCCCCAACGCTCGTCCACTCATGATGCTCTCATTCGCTTGCGCAATGCAGCTCTCCAGCGTTTTTTCTGGCGAAAGGCACTGCAGCGCCAGTGCCGAGTTGGCCACAACAACCCGGTGCTGGGCGGGCGTTCCCTTGTTTCCCAAGACGTTGATGAAAATGTGCTTGGCCTCCTCCACCGTCTCTCCGCCGAAAAGCTCGGCCTCGGTCACTTCGCCTCCAAAATCGGCAGGGGAGAACGTCGCCTCGCCTCGGTTGCTGACGGACTTGGCGGGGGCAGTCAGCGAAAGCTCGTCGTAGCCACCCATCGTGTGTATAATATCAAATGACCTGCCGCTGGGTGATTGCAACAGGTATCCATAGATTCTTTGAAGTTCAAGGCTAAAAACCCCCGTCAGTTGGCAATCGGGCCGGGCGGGATTCACCAGCGGGCCGAGCATGTTGAAGAAGGTCTTGATGCCGAGCGCCTTCCGCACCGGGCCGACGTTTTTTAGCGCCGGGTGGAACATCGGGGCGTGCAGGAAGCAGATGCCCGCCTCGTCGAGTTCGTGGCGGAGGGCGTCGCCGTCATTCTTGAAGCGGTAGCCGAGCGATTCCAGCACGTTGGAGGAGCCGCAGACCGAGGAGACGCCGTAGTTGCCGTGCTTGACCACCCGCCCGCCTGCTCCGGCCACCACGAAGCTGGCAAGGGTGGAGATGTTGAAGGTGTTCTTGCCGTCGCCGCCCGTGCCGCAGAGGTCAATCGTGCGGTGGTCGTTCACGTCCATTCGGATGCAGAGGTCGAGCAGGGCCTGACGGAAGCCGTCGAGCTCCTCCACGCTGATGCTGCGCATGAGATAGACGGTGAGGAAGGCGGCAATCTGCGCCTCATTGACCTCGCCACGGGTGATTTCCGTGAGGGTTTCGTAGGCTTCCTCACGGGTGAGGCGCTGGTGCTCGAAGAGTTTATTGAGTATCTTCTTCATGTTGATAAGGGTTGATAATGGTTTATAATGGTTGATGGGGGTACTGCTGAAATTGAAATGGCAGGTATTATTTGAAAATAGTGGATGACAGTATCGAGAAGTTGATTTTAGCAGGCTCAATATCAACCCTTATCAACTTTATAAACCCTCATCAACCAACCAATTTTTCACCATCAGTTTTCCATGTTCCGTCATCACGCTCTCCGGGTGAAATTGCACCCCCCGCACATCGTATTTTTTATGCGTCAAACCCATGATTTGTCCCTCGTCGTCCTCGCAGGTGAGGTCAAAACAATCAGGCAGGCCGTGCTTGGATACCACCCACGAGTGGTAGCGCCCGGCGGCGAAGGTTTCTGGGATTTCACGGAACAGCAGCTCATCGGCCTTGCGCACGTGCATCGGCGTAGCCACCCCGTGAAAAACCCTTGACAGGTTCTCTAATTGCCCGCCGAACACCTCGCCGATGGCCTGCAAGCCGAGGCAGACGCCGAAGATGCTCTTGGTCGGGGCTAGTTCCCGAATCAGGTCGCAAAGAATACCCGATTCGGCGGGCAAACCGGGGCCGGGCGAGAGCAGGATTTTGTCGTAACGGGCAGCTTCGGCGACGGTGATTTCGTCGTTGCGGAACACGTCGGGGCGGATGCCGGACATTTCCTCCACGTACTGGACGAGGTTGTAGGTGAAGCTGTCGTAGTTGTCGAGGACGAGGATTTTCTTCATTTTGATAAGTGTTGAAAGTTGATAAGGTTATGGCTGCTAACATTTTGATAATATGGCTTTAAAAAAATGCTTCCTTGAATTACCAATTTTCACCAAAACATACTTTAGGCTACACTTATGCCTTTGAAAGCTTACCGTTTGGCAGATGAACCGCAATTTGCCAAAGCTCTATTTGAAAGCGAGTCCTTCCAAAGAACTTTTGGGATTACATCAAACAGACGAGCTTTCATTTCTGTTTCCTGCAACCTGGCCGAAGGCAGTGCTCGCAAAACACCGAAAGAGCAGCTACGCTTTTAAGAAATCGCTTTTGGGAGTGCTGCTGAAGTGGTCAATCTTCTCATTCTTTGCAACGACCTTGAACTGCTTTCAGCTTCAAAAATGGCGAACTTCAAGCCGATGTCGAGAAAAATACTGTCCAAATCAACCATCACGGGGATCCCTAAGTTGCTAAGTTGATTTACCACGGACCTCATCAACCTTACAACTTTTATTCCCATATCACAGCCCGGTCAACCGCTCGCCGCAATGCGCCTATTTTATGGAACACTTCGGCTAATTCTTTTTCCTCCACCGAATGCTTCACGATGCCTGCCCCCGCCTGATAGTGCAGCCTATTGTTTTTGCTCAAAAAACTGCGGATGAGGATGGCGTGGTTCGTCTCGCCGCTGAAGGTAAAAAAACCAACGCAGCCGCCGTAGTAGCCCCGGCGGTTCGGTTCGATTTGGTCAATGAGCTGCATGGCCCGGTGCTTGGGTGCGCCCGACAAAGTGCCCGCCGGGAAGGTCTCCGCCAGCAGCTTCACGGGTGAAACGCCCTCCGGCAGCTCGCCCGACACCTCCGACACCAGGTGGATGACATGGCTGTAAAACTGCACTTCCCGATAAGTTTCCACCTTCACGTTGCGGCAAAGGCGGTTGAGGTCGTTGCGTGCCAGGTCCACCAGCATGACGTGCTCGGCGTTCTCCTTCGGGTCGGCGGCGAGGGCTTCGGCGCCGAGGCGGTCGGCGTGGTCGTCGCCGGAACGGGGGAATGTGCCAGCAATCGGGTTTATGAATGCCTTCCGGGACGTGACTGCCAACTGCCCACTGCCAACTGTGGACTGTTTCAAACGCACCTGTGCTTCGGGGCTTGACCCAAAAATTTTATACCCACCATAATCAAAATAAAACAGGTACGGCGAGGGGTTCACGCTGCGCAAAGCCCGGTAAACATTGAAGTCGTCGCCCTGGAATTGCTGCGAGAACTGGCGGGCCAGCACGATTTGGAACACATCGCCCCGCTGGCAGTGGTGCTTGCCGAGCGTCACCATTTTCACGTAATCTTCGTCGGTCATGTTGGTCGTTTCTTCGCCAACCGTGCTGAACGGGAAGGTGGGTACGGGGGCCACTTGCAGCAGGTTTTCGAGTTCAGGCAGGTGGCTGGCCTCGCCGGGCAGGCTGTTTTCCAGCACCGTCATCTGCTGGTTGAAGTGGTTGATAGCGACGATGAATCGGGGCAGTTGGTAGCGGATGGTTGGGATGGCCCGCTTCGGGTTCACGGGGTTTTGCAGGTTGATTTTTTCAAAATGCTGCACGGCATCGTAGGTGCAGTAGCCGAAGAAGCCGTTCATGCGCTGCTGCGTGGCGTCCACGCTGTCGAGCTGAATTTTTTGAAAAAAATCGGTCAGGGAGGTAAGCGCCTCGGCGCTATTTATTAGGGTAAAATGGGTGGCTGCCTCGCCTGGCAGTTGCTCCGTAACTTGCTCATTATCAACAATGAACTCCGCCAGCGGCGACAAGCAGAGGAACGACACGCTGTTCTCGTTGCCGTGGTAGTCCGAGCTTTCGAGAAGCAGGGCGCCGGGGTAGCGGTCACGCAGCCGCAGGTACAGGTTGACGGCGGTGACGGTGTCGGCCAAGAGTACCTTCGTATTTGAAATGATGTGGTGCATTTGAAATTTGGAAATTGAGAAATTGGACAGCTTGGAAAGCCCGAAGGGATTTCCAAGCTGTTCAGTCTGCTCAGGCTTAGAAATCCCTTCGGGCTTTCCAATCCTTCGCTTTGGGGAAACAAAAAAGGCCTGCCGTGAAGTACGGCAGGCCTTTTTTGCAACATCAGTTAGCAGCATGGCATGCGACTATTCACGGAAGTAGGGTTCCTCGAATTGCCACCACCAATTTTGTGCGGTTGCGCTTTGCTGAAATTTGGATGTTGAAGTCATATTTTGAATTTCGTCAAAAGTTTTAACTGGGCACAAAGAAACGGGGAGTCAAACGAGAAAGTCAAGGTTTGGCGAATTTTAGACCATATTTTTATTCCAAAACCACCCTGCCTGTCTCCGCATCCAGCGCCACCGTGCCAGCGCCCATCGGCATTTTCACGACAGTTCCCTTCCCGTTTTTTAAATTAATCTTATGCTCCCCACCTGCCTTGGTGTGAAAAACCAGCAACCCGCCGCCCGCATAAATCACGCTTCCTTCGTGAAAACTGAAGTCGAAATAGAAATGTGCGTCTGCATTGTGACGTCCCAGAAAAAAGAAATGCCACCAACTTGCCTTTGTCAGCGGAATTCCCACAAACCACGACGTATGTCCAACCTCTTTTTTAAAGGTGAAAGCCTGTAGTTCAAATGCATGCTCGTAATCCAACGCAAAGCTCGCGGGGATTTTATTCCGGACGCCGAAAAGAGGGTTGAGAACGCCCCATGCCCGCTGGTATTCGGGAAATTCATCTTCCAGGATGAGCGGAACAACCGGCGGCTTATCAGTAAATGTACGCTCCAATTCAAAACCTGTGACCTCGGAAACTGCCTCTGGTCGCAATGCTTTTCCGTCAGAAAATCCCGGAGCGTAAATCCAGAACAAGTGCCGACCGCCTTGCGCCACCTTTTCCCGAATCACCTGCTTCTCTGTCGCATCGAGCAGCCAGGTATTCGCAAAAATCACCGCCCGGTAGGGCGATAAGTCCAGCAGTTCCAAATCGTCCAGATGCACGGCATCGAATGCAACGCCTGCATAATATAATGCCAACGGCAGCCAATCCACCACCTGCGAACTAATGGGGCAAGAATCGGGTAGCGCACTTTTCATGTGATAAAAAACCTCCGTGTCATACACCACCAGCACATCCGCCGCCGACTGCCAGGGGCGATGCACTAGCGAATCGGCTAACGTTTTCAAAGCTTTGATTTCCGCCAAATATGCCGGATGGTCCCAGTAGCCTATCGTGCCAGACTGGATGTCGTGCTCGTTGCTGCGGTGCAGGTTCATGCCACTAGGCCCAAAATCGTAAAACCACAAACCTGCTCCCTTCGTCAGCGGCGAGAGCACATTGCGGCGCAGGGCGGCGATGTTTTCCTGCACGTTGCGGCGGTAGTTTTCGGCGTTGTCCTTGCCGTTCA
Source organism: Saprospiraceae bacterium (assembly GCA_016719855.1). Lineage (GTDB taxonomy): Bacteria > Bacteroidota > Bacteroidia > Chitinophagales > Saprospiraceae > UBA6168. Next base: position 112,952 of record JADJYH010000010.1, read on the forward strand.
GCACGGGGAAGGTGCGGCGGGGCTGCTGGTCGTACTCGTCGAGCCAGAGCTTGCCGTGTAGTGTGATGGAGCGCACGAGGCTTCGGCTGCGGTACGGCTCGCCGGGGTCGTAACCGTCGTCGGGGTAATACACCTGCGGGGCACTGAGGTAGTCAATCCAAGGAGAGGCCAGCACCCGCTGAAGTTCGAGGTGGCCGCCCGCCGCCTGCCGGTTGAACATGGAAAAAAAGTAGCCATAAAATGCGCCGGTCAAAATCGGGCGGTTCCAATTTTCCTTGACGATTTTGCAAAAATGCAGGATGTCGTCGGCGACCAATTCGTGCTGGCATCGGTAGTAGTCAATCGTTTTTTGGTCTTTTTGCGGGTCTCGAAATAAGCCGCCGGAAACGGTCGCCCGCTCCGCCGGAGTTGGAATTTCTACCGTTGCAAAGCTCGCCGCCGGGTCGTTCCAGCTTTTTTGCAACGCCTGCTCATCGCCGTATTTTTCCCGCAGCCACCGCTGAAAATGTGCCTGCATTGGCTGGCTGAAGTCGGCCTCGTGCTCGATGAAGCCCCACTGGTGCCATTCGCCGTAAACGCCGCCCGCCACGTGGATGCCGATGAGGGCGTCGCCTTCGTGCGTTTTTGAAAACTCCCGGCAGAAGCGGGCGAGCATTGCGCCAGCGTCGCTTCGCCATTTTTCGGAGGCCAAACTGACCCGCACGGGCAACCCGGCGTCGTCCTGCACGATGCGGCTGAGGTGCAAAGGCTCGAAAACTTGGGCAGGTGTGCCGGGTTCGTATGCCACCTGCTCGGTGGGGTTTTGCGCCAGCCACCAAGCGGGTGGGTTCAGATGGAAGCGGAATACGACTGCCGCATCGGGACAGGCAGCCAGTGCGCCTTGTATTTGGCGCTTCGCAATGTCGAGGCTGAACTGGTCTGGGCCAATCCACATATGTTCAGGAAAATATCGAGTTGGAACAGCCGGATTCCCGCTTCGCAAAATTGCGGAGGTTGTGCTGCGGCACCTCCTCCCACGACCAGCGGCCACCTGGCACGTCGGTCAGGGCATAGAAAATGGGGGCTTCGGGCTGGCCGTTGACGAAGATGGTGGGCTTGCCCTTGGTAAGGTTGCACCTTCGGAAAACGGCTGTTGCGAATGGGCTATCTTTGAAATAATAAAAGTAGGGGTGAATAAAGGAGTCGGTTTTGCATTTGAGAAAATATTATTTTTCAAAGATAAAAGCGCTGCAACGTTGGTGAAAACAAAAGCTATTTTTGCCGCCTAACAATTTAAGGGCTGACCGTGTCACGAAACGGTCAGCCCAATTGGGAGCGCCTCTTAATGAAACGGCGCTGTCCTGAAACGGTGGACTTGAACCTGTTCCACGCCCGCTTCGACCACCTGCGAAACCCCCGCAACGGCAAGGACATCCGCATCGTGACACTCACGGGGGCTGACGCCGTGAACGTGATGGCCCTTACCCCGTCGGGCAACGTCGTCATGGCCGACAACTTCCGATTCGGCATCATGGCCTACTCGTTGGAGCTGCCCGGCGGCCTCGTTGACGATGGCGAAGACCACCAAGCTGCTGCCCAGCGGGAACTCCTCGAAGAAACCGGCTACTCCGCCCCCGACTGGTACTACCTCGGCTGCATCGCCGCCAACCCCGTGTTCATGGACAGCTACGTACACCACTACTTGGCCATCGGTGCCGAGAAGACGGCCAGCCAACACCTCGACGATGGCGAGGACATCCGGGTGCGGGAGCTGCCGCTGGAGGAGCTTCGCAAGATGCTGTTCAATGGCGAATTCGCGGGGGGGGGGGGGGGGGGGGGGGGGGGGGGGGGGGGGGGGGGAAAAGGGGGGGCAGGTCACCCCACAGGTAAAGCCAAATGTTGCGCCACAAGTTATCTTATTGGCTCCGGTTGATTGGGGCTGGAACGCAGGGAGGTTGGGAGCGGCTCTTGGGGCTGTGAAAATAGTCATGAGTTGGCAGTATTGTTGATTTTCAAGGTACAAAAGTTGCGCCAACCCTCCTTAGATTTTCTACCTTTGTCCAAAACACGATCATTTTGACGAAATCCACCTACCTATTTTTCCTCCTGCTCCCATGCTTTTCGCTGGCGCAAACCTTCAACGGCACCTTCAACCTGCCCATCCCCGACGACGGCACGGTGGGGTACTACGAGCTGTCCGTGAGCGGCCTGCCCGCGCAAACCAGTGACAGCTTTGGGGTGGAGACCGCCTGCATCAACCTGACGCATACCTGGAACGCCGACCTTGTCGTCTCGCTCATCGCTCCCGATGGCACCGAGGCCGAGCTGACCTCCGACAACGGCGGCGACACAGACGGCTACCTCAACACCTGCTTCAATGCCGGTGCAGCACAGGGCATTTGGGAGGTGGGATGGCCGTACACTGGCACGTTCAAGCCGGAGGGATTCATGAGCGTTTTTCAAAACGGGCTAAACCCCAACGGCACTTGGCGGCTCAAAATCCGGGACACCTACCCCTTCGCCGATGCGGGTGAACTGTTCGACTGGAGCATTACCTTCGGGCCGAACCCGCCGACGCCGTACCCGTTCTTCTCGTCCACCTTGCCCATTCTGAAAATAACCACCAGTGGCCAGGTCATCCCCAACGAACTGAAAATCAACGCCAACCTCCAAATCATTGACTCCACGGGAGCAGGCGGCCCCGGCCAGACCAACTTTGTGAACGACACCACCACGGGCTACGACGGCCAAATCGCCATCGAGCAGCGGGGCAACAGCTCTGGCTGGATGCCCAAAAAATCCTACAACTTTGAAACGCAGCAAGCCGACGGCTCGAACCTGAATGCCGCCCTGCTCGACATGCCCGCAGAAAACGATTGGGCATTGCTCGCCAACTACTCCGACAAGACGCTGATGCGCAATTTTTTGGCTCAAACCATTTTTGAGAAAATGGGCCGCTACGGTCCCCGGATGCGCCACTGCGAACTGGTGGTTGATGGCGAGTACCGTGGCATTTACGTGCTCGGCGAGCGCATCAAGCGGGACAGCCAGCGGGTGGACATTGCGAAGCTTGACCCCGACGAAAACATGGGCGAGGACGTTACGGGCGGATACATCATCAAGATTGACTGGCAAAACGGCGCGAACCTCGGCGGTTTTTCTTCGCAATTTTTTCAAATAAACAACGCCAACAACCCGCTCTACTACCAGTTCCACTACCCCAAGGCCGACGAAATCACGCCCGCCCAAGCGGGTTACATCGAATCGTATGTTGACAGTTTTGAAAGGGCGATGAAGGCCCCGTTTTTCCAAGACCCCGACCTCGGCTGGCGGCGTTTTGCCAGCGAAAAGTCATTCACCGACTTCATCCTGCTCTACGAACTCTCGAACAACGTGGACGCCTACTGGCTAAGCACCTTTCTTCACAAGGACAAAAACGGCAAGCTGAAGGCCGGCCCGCCCTGGGACTTCGACCTCGCCTTCAACAACGCTGACTACTCCGACGGCTCCAGCACCTCCGGCTGGCGGCACGACTGGTTGGCCAACAACACCGACCTGCTGCCCTTCTACTGGCAACGCATCTGGCAGGACACCGCTTTTGCGCAGCAAGCCGCCTGCCGCTGGCAGGAACTGCGAGAAGGAGCGCTACACCCTGACAGCCTGAGCGCCATCATCGCTGAAAAAGAGGCTCAGTTGGAAGGGCCGCAAGTAGAAAACTTTAGCCTCTGGGACATCATCGGGGTGTGGGTCTGGCCGAACGTGCAGCCGCTGCCGCAGAGCTACGCCGAGGAAATCGAGCGGCTGCAAGGCTGGGTGGCTGCTCGTGCCGCTTGGATGGACGCCCATTTGCCCGCTGGCGATTGCTCGCCCGTCGTGTCTGCCGTGGGAGAGGCGGAGGGAGGCTGGAGTGAAGCCAGCATTGCTCCAAACCCATTTTCCAGCAGCTTTCGGGTAAATGGCCCGGGGCGCTTCGACCTGCGACTGACCAACTCGTTGGGCGTGGTGGTTTGGCAGGCATTTGACCTAAAAAACACGGCAACGATTGATGTGGAAACCCTGCCGCCCGGCTGCTACTGGCTGACGGCGGTGAGCGATGGGCGAGCGTGGAGCCGATTGGTGGTGAAGCAATAAAGGTGAAGATTTTGCGAAGCAAAAAAGAAAACGCCACGGAAGCAGCCTTGCTCCGTGGCGTTTTTACAAGTTATGGCCCTGGTTCAAGTCCGTGGGGCCTGCCCTCTAGAAAATTTGGGGGGGGGGGGGGGGGCGGGGGGGCCCCGGGCCGGGAATTAATCAATTAGTTCCTTACCAACTGCTGCACCACAACCTGACTGCCATTGGAGGCGGCGAGGTGGTAAATGCCTTGGCCAAGGCCGTTCAGCGGCAGCTCGAAGTTCAGCTTTCCAGCCGTTTTGTTTACCTCGAAAACCCGCACCTCCTGCCCAAGCAGGTTGGTCAGTCGGAGCTGCACGTCGCCAGCCCAGGTGTTGTCGAGGGTGACGGTGGCCGACTGCCCAGCGGCAGGATTCGGGCTGACCGTCAGGATGCCGTCGTTGGACAGCAGCACCTCGTTGGCTTTGCTGATGAACTGGTTCTCGTAAGCGCCCATGTCCACTTCGTTGAGGCGGGGATTGCCATCAAGGTCGAGCAGCGGAGCACCAGCGTCCACGCCGGCATCCACGGCCACGGCATCGTTCTGGAGGCGGAAGTTGTCGTCGTCTGGGTCAACGAACAGGCCGTCAATATCGTCCACCTTCAGGTCCTTGGGGTGGGTGAGGAAGGCGTCGAAGGAGTCGTCGTCGAAGAGGTTTCCGCCGTTGGAAATGATGGTCGGGGTGCCCGCCTCAATGGCGTAGTTGATGGAGCCGTCCTGGGCGAAGATGTTGTTCTGGAGAACGGTGTTGGAGAACGACACGTCCTCGGCGCCGGTCCAGTTGCTGATGGCAGCGGCATACTCGCCGATGTTGTAGGCGAAAGTGCAGTTCATGATGGTCACGTCCAAGGTTGCAGTGTCCACATTGATGGAGATGGCGCCGCCCCTGCCGGTCGGTGGTGTCGTACCTGCTTTGGCTTCGTTGTTTGTGAACAAGCAGCTTGTGATGGTTGTGTTGGCATCGCTGAGGTTGATGGCTCCGCCTTGGTCCTGTGCTGCGTTGAAGTTGAAAATGCTGTTGGTGACGGTGAGGGTGGCGTCGTTGTTCGGGCCAGCGTCGGCCATGCTGATGGCACCGCCGAAGCCGTCGGCAACGTTGCCGACAAACTCGCAGTTGGTCACGTTCACGGGCGAGCTGCTTGCCGATGCCCCACTGAAGATGGCACCTCCACTGCCAGTGGTCGAATTCCCAGTGAAGCTGCAGTTGATTGCATTCACCGTAGTAAGGTCGTTCTGGAGTCCCAGTGCCCCACCTGATGCGGTGCCCGCCGCTTGGTTGTTCAGGAAGGTGCAGCCTGTGTAGGTCATCGTGCCAGCGAAGCCATTGTTGACTGCACCGCCAAGACGGGTGCAAGTGTTTCCTTCAAACCAACAGTCCGTGACGGTGAACGTGCCGCCGTAGCCCGTGAAGGCACCGCCCCAGCCGCCGGAGGAGGCGGTTTTGAAGCTGCTGTTCTGGTAAACCACATTGTCATCCGCTTGGATGTCGTTGCGGATATGGCCGCCCGAACTGGTGGAAGTGTTGGCCTCAAAACTGCAATCCGACAACGTGTAGGAGCAATTGCGGAACCTGGCCGCACCGCCAATGCCAGTGGTGTTCGAGTTGCCGTGGAAGCTGCAATTTGAAATCACAAAATTGTCGGCGTTCGTGACGTTGGGCAAGCTGTCGGTGACGCAGTAGAGCGCCCCACCGTTGACGGCGGAGTTGCCAGAAAACTCGGAATTGGACAGCGAGAGGTCGGTGCAGTTCGTCGCATAAAATGCCCCTGCGTTGGAGGAGGCCGTACTGTTGGTGTTGTTCGTGAACGTGCAGGAGTCCACGTCCACGCCGTCGCAGAAGCTGAGGTACAAGGCCCCAACGCTGAGGTTGGTGGAGAAGGTGCAGCCCTTGATTTCAGAACCATCGGCGGTCGTGGCCATGAAAATAGCGCCGCCAGTTCCAGCGAAGTTGTTGTTCAGGTTGCATTGGCGCACCACCACGGGGCTGAGGGCGTAGATGCCGCCGCCGGTGCCACCGGCAGCCGTGTTGCCACCAGCGATGGTGAACCCGTCAACCACTGCATCCGCAGTTTGCGCAGCGGCCACCGCCACCACGTGGGCGGCGTTGTCGGTGCGGCCCGTGGCAAAGTTGCCATCAATGTCGTTGCCAGCGATGTCGCCGCTGAGCGTGGTGACGTTGGTGGCAGGGTTGCGCTGGCCGAGGCTTGTCTCCGTTCCGGCGAAGCCGCCGTACAGCGATACACTGCCGGGCACCGTGAAGGATGCGCTTGCAGCGGAAGTGACGTAAGTGCCTGCCGCCACCCAGACCGCACCGGAAGTGGAGTTGGCAAGGGCGGTTTCAAGGCTGGTGTAGGCGTTCGCCCAAGAGGTGCCGTCGTTGGCGCCGCTTGCGTCCGATTTCACGAAAACCTGTGCGGACAGGCTCATGCTGAACGATGCGAAAAGGAAAATGGAAAGGTAAATTTGCTTCATACTGGATGATTTTGTTTTCAAAAAAAAAATGTTGTGAATCAAGGCGAAAAGGTAGGTCAAAGCTTTTGGACTATTTAGCTTTTGGATTACAAAATCTGGATTATTTGCTTCAATTTTTTTCTGATTGTAACGGATTGTAGTGAAAGTAAGTGAGCCTTGCCCCGCTGTGGCGACCATCACTACAATCCGTTACAATCAGATTATTTTCAGTAGCTAAAAGCAAAATTGTCGGGAAAAGCGTCATTTGGATGAACTCCTTTGTTCAGATTTGCTGTCTATTCAACGGATTGAACAACAATAATTCACCAAAATTAAATTCGCATGAAAAACACCTACACTTTTACAGTTTTTACGCTCCTATTCGCACTATTGCCAGGGTTCTTATCAGCGCAAGTGGTTTATGTAAAACACAATGCCACTGGCAGCAACAATGGTAGTTCCTGGCAAAATGCATACACCGACCTCCAGGCAGCTTTGAGCAACACCACTACTGGACAAATCTGGGTAGCAGCAGGCACCTACTGGCCAGGGGGAAATAATCCCGACCCTTCAGACTGTTTTGTTGTGGACGCCGCCTTGTCTGTGTACGGAGGCTTTGCAGGAACAGAAACAAATCTCTCACAGCGCAATTCAGCCACAAATCCCACTGTATTGAGCGGTGACCAGGAGGCCAACGATCCCCTCAACGTCTTCGACAGCTTGCTGTTCCTGGATAATGCCCTCCACGTTGTTTATGTGGACACCCTGATTGGCTGCACAACGACTATTGATGGGTTGACCATCAAGGGTGGCATTACCGACGATGACAACACGATGCCCAATTATTTTTGGCGGGGCGGTGGCATACATGCCCAAAGCCCGGTAAACATTCGCAACTGCCATTTTACGGGCAATTTTGCCCGCTCTGGCGGCAGCATTTCTTTGGGATCAAGCTGCACTGGCTCCGAAATTCGGGATTGTAGTTTTCAATGGAACCTGACCAGTTCCCAGAGTTCGGGAATATTTGCCGATGCCGTCACCGACTTGTCGGTCAGGCAGTGTATTTTCGAAGAAAACAAAACCAACCGCGGCGTTATTTACCCTTTTCGCTGCGTCAATGTACTGATAGATAGCTGTGCTTTTTCAGGCAACCAAAACGACGATGGCTATGCCGCTGCCATTTTTAACTGGAACTCGCAGAACGCCGTGGTCTCCAACTCGACTTTTTCTGACAACGTTGCCCTAAATGCAGGTGCCATCAACATCAATGGCTCTGAGCTGCCAGGCATTGGCGCTGACAATTTCATTATTGACAACTGCTTGTTTGAAGGCAATATCGTGACTGATTTTGGAGGAGGTGCCATCTGGAACAACAGTGCCGATTGTACGATCAAGAACAGCCACTTCAATTTCAACATAGCCGCAAACGGGGCGCACCTTTTCCAAAACGCTCCTGGCGCCGAAATCGTCATCGAGTCTTGTATTTTCGAGCAAGCACAAGCCAGTGGATGGGGAGGTGCCATGACCTGTTATGGCCTTGACGCCAATATTTTGGTGACGGACTGCATCTTCGACCAAAACACGGCCACGAACCTGGGCGGTGCAGCCAACAACGGGTTTGGGGTAAATGTTACCTACCAGGGCTGTGAATTCAACGACAACAGGAGCGAAGCAAGCGCAGGTGGTGCCCTTGCCCTTCAAAATGACTCAACCTCCATCGCCGTTATCAATTGCGTATTCAATGGCAATACCTCCTCAAGCAATGGTGGTGCAATTTTCAGCGGCGCAGCATCAAGCAGCAGTATCGTGGTGGTGGACAGATCTGAATTTTTAGGGAATAATTCCGAAGGCGGTGTTGGGGGTGCCATCAGTGTGACAGAGGCTGGTGATGATGACATTAGTGTCCTCAATTTGAGCAACAGTATCTTTGGATTCAACCAGGCCTCCACCCAAGGAGGTGCCCTGAACCTCGGCGATACGGACGCTACTATCACCAGTTGCCTTTTTTTCAAAATATCGCAAACGGCACTGGCACTGGCGGTGCCGTTTCAAACAACACTTCCGACTCGAATACCGTCGTGGTGACTTTGATGAACAACACCTTCGCTCAAAACAGTGGCACATTGGCAGCGGGCATCGCTAACTGGACTGGCACTTTGGAGGCCTTTTCCGAAATGACCATGCAAAACTGCATCTTCTGGCATGAGGGCGGCATCGGCTATGCCATCGAGGATGGTACGCCGCAGCTTACCTCCAATGGCGGCAACCTCAGCGATGACAACAGCTTGGCACCCTACTTTACTCACCCGAAAGACATCCTGTTGGAAGAACCTACTTTCGTGGATACTGACGACTACGATTACCACCTGACTGACATCAGTGTGGGTGTCAATGACGGCGTTGATGCCGGTGCGCCTCCCCTCTACCTTGAGGGAAATCCACGGAACAGCGTCGTGGACATGGGTGCCTACGAGAACCAGACTGCTGTAAATACTGGCGAAAGAGTGCTGCCCAACATGGGACTCCTTTCCTTGTCGCCAAATCCAGCCACTGCTTCCAGCACAAAATTCATGCTGGCCAATGAATGGCGGGGCAACCTTGAAATAAGGGTGGCCAATGTTTTGGGCGAATATGTGTACACGATGAAAATCACAAAATCCACAGCGGAACTTCATCTGGATTTGCCCCTCAATATGAGAGCAGGCGTTTACACGGTACAGGTTTCCAATGGCTCCGAAGTGGTTGTTGAAAGGCTGATACGACTATAAGCATCAAAAAATACCTCTTATATCCTTGGTTTTCAGCTACCGATGTGGCAAAACGACACATCGGTAGCCAATTTTTGGCAGCTCATCCCAAAAAGTTAATTGCGGCCCATCCCCATCTTGGAAATCCATCCAATGCCCCCGCTTGTGCCGGTCTCCTGGCCGGTATCCACGCCCCGGTCGTCGCCCAAGCTGCTCACCAACTTCCCCCTATTCAACTGTTCCTAAGCCGTCTTCGTCCTGTTGGCCAACACGATACTGAACCCCGCTGGAGCGGCAGCCTTGTGTGCCGCCCTCGCTGAGGCTTCTTTTTGTTTATACTGTGTTCGAAGAGACAAGCCGGCAAAGCAATTTGGACTATTTAGCTTTTGGATTGCAAAAGCTGGATTATCGCTGTGAGGGGCAGACTCAACAAGGTTTTCTATATTTACCCCCAATGACCAATGACAAAAACAAAATAAAATGCCAATCAACATCAACGACCCCCAAATCCAGCGCATCCTCACCCACCCGGACGAAACCGACTCCGGCTGGCGGGCCGACCTCCAGCGCTTCGAGCAGAACGACTTGACCCTCGACCGGCGGACGGCGGCGGAAAACTCGGTGAAAGGACTCCAACGCCTGCTGATTTTCCTCGGCTACTCCACCAGTAGTTCCGGCTCCTACCTCATTGACGGGGACTTCGGGCCAGGCACCAACCGGGCCATTGCGCAGTTCCAGTTCGAACATGGACTGAACGCCAACGTGCAACGGGATTCGCTCTGCTACGATTGCACGTTCAAGACCGCCTCCAAGCTCATCAGTGCTGTGCCCAATGAGCGGCTCAACCTGCCCACGCTGGAGCGGATGCTGGCCGTTGCCCGGCAAAACATTGACACCAACCAAGTGGCCTGCGGCGACTTCGAGGTGGCCATGTTCCAGCTCAATGCGCTGCACAAACGGCGGGCGCTTTCCTGTCGGGAAATCAACCAGCAGTACGGCGCACAGGCCGTGGAGGCAGCCGCCCGCCTCAAAACAGAAAAGAAACTGGACATCCGACCGGAGTGGATGCTCTCCATCATCCGCAAAGAAACAGAGGGCGTAGTGCGGCCCAAGTTCGAGCAGCACATCCTTTCAAAATCGAACTTGAAAACGCCGCAGGCCGATTTAACGGAGTTGCGCTACCGGGCCACCAGCTTCGGACTGGGGCAGGTGATGGGCTTCAATTTCGAGGCAGTGGGAGCGCCTTCAGCAAAGGCGATGTTCTGTAGCCCACTGGTGGAGCAAGTGCAGTTTGTGGGCAGGTTTCTTGCAAAGGGCGGGTCGTCCGTCCGGGCGGCACTGTCCAAAACTGACCCAGTGGAGGCTGACTTTCGGGCGGTGGCGAAGTTTTACAACGGTCCGCTTTACGAAGAGAACCACTACCACGAGAGCTTGGCGAAGTGGTTTGCGGAGTTCAGGTCGTTTGGGTGAGGCAACGTGGGTTATGGCAATAAGTACTTGATAATCAAGTCCGTAGGACTTATATCTTTGTAGAAATGCCGAAAAATGCCCTTCGGCGTTCCATCGGAACGCTATCTAATTCAGATACCGCTCCGATGGAGCGTTTCTAAATTCCCATAACTCACGTTAAACATGTAAAATCACGCCGTTACTCGTGCTTTCTCGCTATCTCCCTTCCACTCCTCGACCACTCGCTCCACGAACCAACATAGAGCTTGGGGACTTCCAAGCCCGCATGCGCCAGGGCCAGCAGGGTATGGCAGGCCGTGACGCCGGAACCACAATGCACAACCACATGCGCAGCATCACGGTCACCAAGGGCTGCCCGATATTTTGAACGGAGGGCTTCTGGGGAGAGAAAGCGTCCGGTTTCGTCGAGGTTGTCGGAGAAGGGGACGTTGATGGCACCGGGGATATGTCCGGCGACAAGGTCAATCGGCTCCCGCAGCCCGTCGTAACGGTCTTTTTCACGGACGTCAATGACCAAGTTTCCAGCGTCCTGCGCCGCTGCTTCTACCTCGTCAATATTGGCCGTGGGCCACTTCCACGCGTCGGCCTGCCCTCGCTCAACCATTGCTGAGGTCTCCGTACCGGAACGGGTCGGGAATCCCACCGCCAATGCCGCTGCCAACCCGCCATCCAGCACCTGCACTTGCTCCTGCCCGATGGACTTCGCCATCCACCAGAAGCGGGCGGCGGCGTTTGCGCCGTTTTTGTCGTCGTAAACCACCACCTGGCTTTTCGGCCCGATGCCCAATTGCGCCAGCAGCCGATTGAACTGCTGAGGGCTGGGCAAGGGATGCCTGCCGCCATTGGCTGGGTCGTCGGATTTCTGAGCCAAGTCCTGCTCCAAGTCCACCCAAAGTGCGCCTTGCAGGTGCTCGGTCAGGTATTTTTCCTTGGCATCACCACCGCTTCGGGCGTCAATCAGGACGAGGTTTTTGTGTTGCTGGAGCGAAAGCAGTTCTGAAGGAGTGATGACGGGTGCCATGATTTAATTTGAATTTAAAAAATGAATGACAATCAATGACCAACGCCCTCAGCTTTCCGCTCACAATTTCAGCAGAAACTCCGTGAGGTTGGTGCCCATTTCGAGGTCGAGCCTGCGACGCAGGCGGTAGCGGCTGGCCTCCACGCCCCGCACCGAGATGTTCATCAGGGAGGCGATTTCCTTAGTGGACAAATTCATGCGGAGGTAGGCGCAGAGCTTGTAATCATTGGGGCTGAGCTGCGGGTACTGCTCGGCGATACGCTTGAGGAAATCGCTGTGTACCTGGTCGAAGTTCTTGGAAAACTGCGCCCAATCCTCGTCGAGGCTGGCGTCTTTTTCCATCATCCTGATGATGCGCCCGATTTCTTTTTTCAGCGCTGGTTCCTGTTTTACCTGCTTTTCCAGCTTTTTCAGCGCCTCTTGGATGGTGTTCAGTATCTCGCTTTTTTGCACCAAGTGCATGGTAGCGGTGGCGAGTTCCTGGTTTTTGTACAGCACCTCAGCTGCTAGTTTTTCGTTTTGCAGTCGGTCAATGGCCTCTGCCGACTGTCGGGCCAGCAGTTGGTGCTGTTCCTCCCGCTGGTGGTGGGTTAGTTGGAGGTCACGCCGCTCCTGCTCGAACCGCTTCCGTTGACCAATCAGCGCACCGCCGATCAGGCCCATCAGCAGCAGCCCGTAGATGCCGAATGCAACGGGGCTGGCGTACCAGGGCGGCCTGATGATAAAACTGTAGGACAGCACGGCGCTTTCCAGGCCGTGGCGGTTTTTTGCCTTGAGTTGGAACGTGTAGCTGCCGGGGCGAAGGTTGTTGAAAACCAAGCTTGTTTCCTTGTCCCAGCTTGACCAACCAGCCTCTGCTCCTTCCAGGAAATGCGCGTAGGTGACGAACTCGCCCCCCTTGAAATCCGTGGCCGAGAAGATGAAACGCAGCGCATTTTCATCGTTCGAGAGCACGGGCGAGACCTTTTTTGCTTCGTTGAAAACATGCCCGCCAAATAGCAGGCTATCGCTTTCGTTCTCCAACCGCACCTCGTGCAGCACTACCTGGATGGACGAGTCCTTGGTGGCATAGCCGATAGGGTCGAAGTGGATAAACCCCTGCTCGGTGGCAAAAAAGACATTGTGCTCGTCCACGGGAAGGATGAACTCGAACCCACCTACCAGCTTGCCGGACAGTTCGGGAATGGGCAGCCGTTCCACCTTTTTTTCAACGGCATTGTCCTTCACCAACAAGACGCCAACTTCATTGTCGGCGGCGTACCAGATATTGCCAGCATCATCTTGCCGGAGGTATTTCACCCTGGTCTTTTCGCCAAAAATTTCGTTGAAATTCACGTTTGGGGCGAAGCGCTGTTGGCTTTCGTCAAATCGAAAAACCCCCTTTTCGCCAGCAAAGACAAGGTTGTCGCCGAGCTTGTACACGTAGTTGTTGAGGTCGGAGGGTAGGCCGAACTTCGCACCGAAGAAATCAACACCCACGGTGTGGCGTTCCGAATCAGGCATCAGGCGGTACACGCCCCGGTAGGGATGGCTCATCCAGACATGGCCTGTCCCATCTTTTTCCAGTACCCTGCTGCTCTCGGTCAGTCCTATGAGTGGGGCGTCGAAGGCCCAACTGTTGTTGGTTTTTTTGAAAAAAGCAAGGCCGTTGTAATGTCCGGCCAGTGCTGTTTCGTGGTCGAGGGAAATGAACTTCCAGATGCCCGGGAGGTCGGTCAGTTTTCGGGCATTGGTGCCCTGCACGGAAAAAGCGCCTTCGTGGTGGCCCATCAACAGCTCGCCTCCCAAGCGGTTCAGGCTCCAGACCTGGCCTTCCGAATGGCTCACGAGGGCAAAATTTTGGTTCTCCTTCGGGCGGTAGTAGGGCTTCCAGTCGAGGGCGTAGAGGCCGGTGTTGGTGCCAAAATAAATTTTCCCGTTGAAAATCTCCATGGCGTAGCCGGTACCTTCGAGTTCGCCATCGGGGAAGATGGTGGAGAACGAGGAGCCGATGTCCACGAGGTCAATGCCATTGTCGAGGCCGAGCCAGAGGTTGCCGGAGCCATCAGCAGCGAGGCTAAGGATGGTGTTGTTTTGGAGGCCGTCCTTTTTGGTCAAATGGTGGAAAACACGCCGCTGGCGGTCGAGCACCACGAGGCCGTTGTTGGAGTGCCGATTGCGATTTTGCCATCGGGCAAAAGCCCTGCGCTGTAAATCCGGCTTTCCGTAAAAAGTGGGTCGTGGGGAGTTCGCCAAGGCGCAAAGTTGCCGTTTGTGTAGCAAAAAATGCCGCTTTTGATAGTTGTAACAAGCTGTGTATCAGCTTGGTAGGGTAAGATGGCGGTGATGATGGCATCTCCCATCTGAGTAGGCTTGGCGAGTAGGCGAAAGTCCTTTTTCGAAAACATACAGGTTCAAATCGTTGTCCTGCACCAGCACTTTCCCCTCAAAAATCCCCATGTACTCGGTGGTTTTTCCGGGCAGCAGCGCCGTGATTTTATCATCGTGCAGCCAAAAAACTTGGTTGTTGCTCCTAAAAAAAACGCCTTCGCCCCTGACGATGATATCCCAGACGTCGCCAAAGTTCAAGTTGCTTTCGGGTAGCAATGGCTGCAAGGAATGGTAGGCAAGCCTGCCCTGTTTGTCGGGCGAGAAGTAGCCAAAATCACCCTGCCCGCCCCCGTAGATTCGGCCATCGTTGCCCATTCGGACGGAGCGGACGATGGTGCCGTTGCCGAGCGGGTGGAGGCGCCAGTTGTTGCCGTCGAATTCCAGCAGGCCGTTGTTGTTGGCGAAGTACATGACGCCCCGTTGGTCGTGCGAGATGTCCCAGTTTTGAGTGCCTGCCTGATAGGCTTTTTTGGTAAAATGGCGGATGGGGGGTGTGCCGAGGTTGAGGTTTTGGCTGAGGAGCAGGCTTGGCAAAATAGCAAGCGCCAACACGAGGAGCCGTAATCCAAGTGGGCGGGGAAGGTTGTGTATATGTCGGTATGAGTTAATCAAGGTTTTTCAAGCCTGGTTGCAGCGACGAAAGTAGTCAAAAATTGTTGCTGCCGTAGTATTGCCGTAGTGGCGTAGTGCGGCTGCGGTGGTTTTGGGTGGATTGTAAGCCCGTGCAGTAGCCTTATGGTAGTGCTTTGTTCATCCATTTGACATTGTTGCAGCTACATTTGTCCTTGAATCAAATGCGAGGTGAAACAAGGGTCGTCAACGTGCAAGCTGGCAACCGCATCGCCACGAAAAAGTTTGTGAAACAGTAAGATTTTATTGCCCACCGATTTAGCCGATTCTCGCAAATTCAAACAGGCGAGCAATGGTGAAACCTGTGGGTGAAATCAAATATGGTGCAGGTACTTTCCTGTGCCGCTTTCCTATCCAAAAAGTAATAGCATGAAAATCCTAATCAAATTATTCGCCCTATTGCTGCTTGGTACGGCAGCCAATGCCCAGAAAACGGTTCGAGGCATCGTAACCGACGCCGCCACTGGAGACCCGCTCATCGGTGCCACGGTCTTGGTCAAAAACACAGCCGACGGAACGGTCACGGAACTGGACGGCAGCTATGAACTGAAACTCGAAAACAATCAAAACACCTTGGTTTTTAGCTTCACTGGCTATCTCGAAACTTCGATAGAAGTGGACGGCAGGAGCGAAGTCAACGTCATGCTGGAGCCAAGTTCCACCTTGTTGGATGAGGTGGTGGTGGTAGGCTACGGCGTTCAAAAGAAGAGCGTGGTCACCGGCTCCATTTCAAAAGTAAAGGCTGAGGACCTGGAAGACATGCCCGTCACCCGCCTTGAGCAAAGCTTGCAGGGCCGTACTTTCGGCGTACGGGTCACTTCAAGCTCCGGGCAGCCGGGCGCTGGCGCAACGGTGCGCATCCGGGGCACCACGACCATCGGCGACTCCAACCCGCTCTACGTGGTGGACGGCGTGCCCATCGAAGGCGGCATTGATTACCTGAACCAAAACGACGTTGAATCCATCGAGGTGCTGAAAGATGCAGCTTCGGCGGCCATCTACGGCGCACGTGCCGCCAACGGGGTTATCATCGTGACCACCAAACAAGGCCGCTCTGGCACGATGGAAGTCAACTACGCCGGCTACTACGGCACACAAAACCCTTGGCGCAAGCTCACGCTGTTGAACGCAACCGAGTATGCCACTTTGATGAACGAGGCTTCCGTCGCCGCCGGGCAGGGCATCCTTTTTCAAGACCCCCAATCGCTGGGCGAGGGCACGGACTGGCAGCAGGCCATTTTCAACGAAAACGCCCCCATCCAAAACCACGAACTGAGCCTTTCCAGTGGCAACGAGCGTTCCACCTACTATACTTCCTTTGGCTATTTTGACCAAGAGGGCATCGTCGGGAACAAGGACGACAGCCGCTACAAGCGCTTCTCCGTCCGCCTGAACTCAAGCCACAACGTGACGAACAAGTTGAAATTTGGAAACACCTTCGGCTACACGAGGGTGGTGTCCAGCGGTGTTGCCGAAAACACGGAATTTGGTTCGCCGCTTGGCAGGGCCATCAACCTCGACCCCATCACGCCACTTTACGAAGACGCCCCCAGCGTGCTGTCGCAACCCCGCTACGCCAACAACTTTGACGCATTGGTGCGGAACAAGGAAGGCAGGATTTACGGCATCTCCGACATCATCACCTCCGAAATCCTGAACCCCGTGGCGGCGTTGGAAGTGGCGCAGAGCAAGGGTTACGCCGACAAGTTCGTCGGGTCGGTTTTTGGGGAATGGGAAATTTTGAAGGGCTTGAAATTCCGCTCGAACATCGGCACCGACCTCGCCTTTTTTGGCGGCGAGGGCTTCACGCCGGTTTACTACCTGAACGCCACGAACCAGTCGTTGGTCACCAACTACGGGCGCAGCTTGGGTCGGGGATTGGTTTGGAACTGGGAGAATACGTTGAACTACGATTTCACCGCAGGTGCGCACCAAGTCACGCTACTTGCCGGAACGGCAGCCAAAAAATCTACCGGTCAGTTTCAGGCGGGCAACGTCACCGACATCCCCGTGACCCGGCTCGAAGACGCTTCCCTGCTCTTCGCCACTGACCCGGAGAGCCAGACCTTCTATGGTTACGAGTATGTGAATACCCTGGCAAGCTACTTTGGGCGTGTCAACTACAATTTCGATTCGAAATATCTGCTCACGGCGCTGCTGCGGGTGGATGGTTCTTCCCGTTTCGGCTCGAACAACAAATATGGCATGTTCCCGTCCCTTTCGGTGGGCTGGGTGCTGACGGAAGAAGATTTTTTCCCAAAGAACAATACCGTCAACTTCTTCAAAATCAGGGGATCCTACGGTGTGAACGGCAGCGACCGCATCGGCGACTTCCGCTACGTCTCGACGGTGGGCGGGGGCCGCAGCTATACCTTCGGCGACACGGAGCAGCTCATCAACGGCGTGAGTCCAAACGCCATCTCCAACCCCGACCTGCGCTGGGAAGAGACGACGCAAACCAATATCGGCTTCGATGCGAAAATCTTCAAAGGCGTCGGCGTGACCTTCGATTGGTTCAACAAAACCACCACCGGCATGTTGCTCGGCGTGGAGGTGCCTGCCTACGTCGGCAATGCTGGCCCCATCGGCAACATCGCCAAGCTGGAGAACAAGGGCTACGAACTGGAACTGAGCTACGGCAAGTCGTTCGGTGGCTTTGACGTTGATTTTTCTGGCAACATCTCCTACGTGCAAAACAAAATCCTCGACCTCGGCGAAGACAAAACCTTCCTGCCGGGCTTGCAGCGTTTTGGCCCGCAGGGCATCGAGTTGACCCGTACCATCGTTGGGCAAGCCTACGAGTCATTTTATGGGTACAAAACCGACGGCTTGTTCCAAAACCAAGCGGACATCCAGAATTACACCAACGACGATGGGATTAGGCTGCAGCCCAATGCCCAACCCGGCGACATCCGCTTTGTGGACGTGAACAACGATGGCGTGATCAACGAGGACGACCGCACCATCATCGGCGACCCGACGCCAGACTGGACTTATGGCTTCAACATGAGCTTCAAATACATGGGTTTCGACTTGCTGCTGTTTGGGCAGGGGGTCCTCGGCAACGACGTTTACAACGCCACCCGCCGCTTTGATTTGCCGAAGGCAAACTTCACCGACGAGGCGCTGGGCCGATGGACGGGCGAGGGCACTTCCACCGACTTCCCACGCGTGACCCTCAACGATGGCGACCCTTCTGTGAGCAACCAGAACCTGACCCGCAGCTCTGATTTTTGGATACAAAACGGCGCATTTTTCAGGGTGAAAACCTTGCAGTTGGGCTACAACCTGCCGACGGCCGTGGCCAACAAGGCGGGCATGAAAAAAGCGAGAATCTACGTCTCCGCCAACAACCTCTGGACCCTCACCGCCTACAAGGGCTTCGACCCAGAAGTGGGCGCCGGTGCTGGCGTGGACAAAGGGATTTACCCGCAGCCGAGGTTTTTCTTGATGGGCGTGAATGTGACTTTTGGAAAATAAATCGGAGTCCCGAATTCGGGAAAACCGCAAAAAAAATTCAACATGAAAAAGCAAATCTTCTCAAAATACTACCTGCTGCTGGCCGCTTTGTTGCTGGCCACTTCTTGCGGCAAGGACTTCCTCGAACTGGAGCCGAAAGGCACTTCGTTGGAGACCAATTTTTACAAAACAGAAGCTGAAATCTTCCAGGGACTCGTGGCAACCTACGACGTGCTCGGGTGGGAGGGCACCGATGGCTGGAACATGCAGCTTGGCCTCCTCAACGCCGCTTCCGACGACTGCTACGCTGGCGGCAGCGATGCCTCCGACCAGCCCAACTGGGTCGCTTGGGACAATTTCTCCCTCAACCCGCTGCTCGGCCCGCAGATGGGGCTTTGGCGGAAATACTACTCCGGCATATACCGGGCGAACTTGATTTTGCAAAAAATCGAAGAGGCACCGAGCCTCTCCCCAGTCTTCAAGGCGAGGACCATTGCGGAGCTGAAATTCCTGCGTGGCTCGTTCTATTTTGACCTCGTGCGCCTCTTCGGAAACGTACCGATTTTTACAAGTACCATTTCGCCGGACGATATTTCTTCGGTGAAACAAGCAAGTCCAGCGGAGGTCTTTGCGCAAATCGAGCAGGATTTGACGGATGCCAAAAACACGCCCGAACTGCCCGAAACCGTGCCGCCCGCCGAACTTGGGCGCATCACGCACGGTGCAGCAGCGGCGCTGTTGGGCAAGGTTATTTTGTTCCAAAACGACAATGGCCGGATGCTCGAAGCTGCCGCCCATTTCGAGGAAGTCATCAACTCAAGCAACTATTTCCTGGAGCCAAACTTCGGCGATATTTTCAAGCAGGAAAATGAGTTCGGCCCCGAGTCGGTCTTTGAAATCCAGTATGCCAGCAACCGCCCTGGCGACTACGGCTGCTGCTTCAATTCCGGCCCCGTCAACAATGCCACCGAGGGCAACTACAACATCCAGTTTTTCGGAATGCGGGACTACTCCGGGCCGGAGTATGCGCCGGGCTGGAGCTTCTGCCCCGTTTCGACGGAGTTGGAGGCGTTCATGAAAAACGACCCCCGCTACCAGCATACCATCATTGACGGAAAGGCGCTGAAACAAGGTGGGGCATCTTATACGACAGGCTTCCAGAACACCGATTTTTTCATCAAAAAATACGCTCCCATCGCCGCCAACCAAGCGACCGATGGCGAAACAGCCTTGGCCTGGGGCCAAAACATCCTGATCATCCGCTACGCCGACGTGCTGCTCATGGCCGCAGAGGCCATCGTGCGGGGTGGCGGCAGTGAGGCCACGGCCCGCCAATACATGAACGAGGTACGTGCACGTGTGGCCCTTCCGGCCTACGACGGATCCATCACGGGACAGGCTTTGCTCACCGCCATTTACAAGGAACGCCGCCTCGAACTTGCGACAGAGGGCCAACGATTCTGGGACTTGGTTCGGACGGGTGGTGCGAGTGAGGTATTGCCTGGGTTTGTAACTGGCGTCAGTGAGTACCTGCCCATCCCGCAACAGGAAATCGAATTGTCGCAGGGGGCGCTGGTGCAAAACTTTGGATACTGATTCCTGTTTTACTTTTGTACTTTAGCTGAGGAATTTGTCAATCATAAAATTGAAGACTAATGCGCAATATATCTAAAACAATAGCCTTTCTTACCCTAGTGCTCATCACCTCTTGCGGTAGCAAGAATGACGACGGCAATCCGATTTTGCCATTGCTCAGTGCAAACTCGGTCAGCAAATTTGAGGGCAACGACGCCACCAGCTTCGACTTCAAAGTCCGCTTGGCGCAATCCAGTACCAAGGATGTGTCGGTTGATTATGCTACCAAGGACAAGTCCGCCAAGGCAGGGGAGGATTATGTCCATACGGTTGGGCATCTCAATTTCGCCGCTGGCGAAACGGAGAAAACGGTGTCCGTCACTATCGTTGCCGACACCCTGGGCGAGGGCGACGAAGAATTTGAGCTGGTGCTTTCCAATCCAACAAATGCGCAGGTTTCGGCCTTGTCGGTGTTGGGTACTATCCGCAACGATGATTCCTCCGTGCCGGGCAATATAGATGGTTATACCACGCCTGAAAGCTATGCTGGCTACACATTGGTATGGCAGGATGAGTTCAATGGTACGACCATTGACCCCACCAACTGGGTACACGAAACCGGACCCAATTGGTTCAACAATGAGTTGCAGAACTACACCGACCGGCCTGTAAACTCGTTTATCGCTAACGGGAAACTGGTCATTGAGGCGAAAAAGGAGAATCTTGAGGGAAGGGAATATACCTCTGCCCGCATGAAAACGGCTGGGTTGCACGAGTTCAAATATGGCCGCATTGACATCCGGGCAAAACTGCCCTTCGGGCAAGGTATCTGGCCTGCCTTGTGGATGCTGGGCAACAATGTTGATGCCGTAGGTTGGCCAAAATGCGGCGAGATTGATATTATGGAACTCATTGGCAAACAACCATCTACGCTCTATGGAACCGTCCATTGGGACAATAACGGCAGCCATGCCGATTACGGCGGTTCAACGAACTTGACCAATGGCATTTTTGCGGATGAGTTCCATGTGTTTACCATCATTTGGGACAACCAGCAAATCAAGTGGCTGCTGGACGATGTGCAGTTCCATGCGGTGGATATTACACCCGCTGGCTTGTCTGAGTTCCACAATGATTTTTTCCTGATTTTCAACGTGGCTGTCGGTGGCGACTGGCCCGGAAATCCAGATGCTACTACTGTTTTTCCACAGCAAATGCAGGTGGATTATGTGCGGGTTTTTCAGGAGTGAGCACTTATTTCATCCCCGCCACCCGAATCGTCAGCGGTGGCAGTCCCGGCAAGTTGCTAACGGGTTTGTCCAAATAGAAATACGCCGTGGCACAGTAGTCTTCTGAGCGGTAAAAATTGACCCAGCCATCGGGGAAGTTGGGGTCCGACAGCTTGGGAGCACCGGGTTCCAGCAATTTGATGCAGCCCGCTTGCACATTCACGGTAACGGGGATGAACGGGGCCACCATCTTCCGCACCTCGTCCCGCATGTACCCGCCCAGCACTTGGATGGTCGCCCGCATGTTTTTTTGGAAAAACAGCGCATCGTCAAGGTGGAAACGGTAGAGCGACCACTGACGGGTGCTGTCGTTGGCCACCGGGCAACCCTGCGTCCGGTTGATGAACTTGCCCAGCCCCCAGCCCGACCCCACGTAATCCTCCGCACCCGTACCAACGATGGTCGGGTACTTCCCGTCACCATCGAGGTAAATCTTCACTTCGCCCTCGCCCCACCAGCTTTTGCCGTACTCCGGGGCGGTGATGAGGCCCATGTTCACACCGAGCAATCTACCCTGTCCCGCCACGTTGGGCAGCAGCTCGAAGTCCTCGCCGAGCGTGGTCTTCAGCTCCCGCCGCCAGTGGCAGTGGAAGTAGAGCGCATCGGCTGGCAGTGACTCAACCAACTGAAAATCAACGTCGTAGAAGAAAAGGTCGAGCCGTTTTGCCGAGTCGTTGGTGACCACAATTCGTGCGCCCTTGCGGAACGGCATCGGGATGAAGCAGTTGAACGAGCGCCCCTCCGGGCTGCTGAACAGGGCATTTTCGAACGGCATTGTCTGCCCGTGCGAGATGCTGAAAAAGTCGCCGAGCGGTACGCTGACGGCGGGCTTGGCCTCCCCATCCCAGAACATTTCGAGGCGCAGCGAGCGCAGCATCTCCGGGCTGCGGTCGTTCACCGTCAGCCATATTCGCTGCACGATGCCGGTGCCGCTCACGTCGAGCAGGGTGGCGCTGGCCCCCGCCTCAATCGGTTCGAAGGCGTGGCCCTTGGCGCTTTGGTTTTCCATGCCACCAGCGCCGGGAGTGGCCTTCGGGTTCTCGAAGGTGGCCCAGCGGGGCTGGTCGGGGCGATGCTGGTAAAGCGCTTGGGCGTGAAGGTTTAGGGAAAAAAAGAGGAAGGGGAGGAGGATGAGTTTGTCCATATTCGGCGTTTTGAATTGATTTTGGTTAAAGGTAAAAACTTCTTCAAAACTGGGCGGGGCAGGTGGTGAGCTGGCAAGGAAGACTTTAATCTTAGCTTTTGCCGCCCCAACGCTCACGGAACGGGGCAATTATTATTGACCCAAAACCGCATAGGGTATCATCTTTGGAAATCGTTTTTCAAAAAAGTAGTTATGAAAGCAATCAACCGTTTGGTTCTCCTTTTGGGCACATTGATTCTCGCCGCACAGCGCCTCGGTGCACAATCTTGCGAAAGCATGGATATCCAACCCGTGGTGGACATCCCATCCGCCTGCTCCGAAATGACGATGACCATGCTGCACGACCAACTCGACCGCCCCTTCCTCTACGTCGCCGGGAAGGAGGGAGGGCTGATAATCTATGACCTGACCACTGCGCAAGCGCCTACTTGGGTCGCCACCATCCCCGTTTCGGCGTTTGAAAACCTGCACGTGATGAACCTCTCCCAATCCGGCAACTACCTGTACCTCGCCATTGGCAACCATTTCGGCGCTACCCAAAAATCGGGGATGGCCATCGTGGACGTGACCCAGCCGACTACGCCTTTCGTCACCGATTACTGGACGGTGCAGGCGAACGACGGCGGGGCGGGCATCGTCGTGACGGAAGGCAATTATGCTTACCTCGGGGCCATGCGGCACGGGTTGATTATTTTGGATATTTCGGATAAAACGGATATCCAGTTTCAATCGCAGTTCATCCCCGACCTCGATTTTCCCGACTCCAGCCCCGACCCCGCCAAAATCAATGCAAGGGGGATGGCGGTGAAAAATGGCATCGTCTATCTCTGCTACGATGCAGGTGGATTGCGCATCATTGATGCCACCGACCCCATCAATCCAGCGGAAACTGGTCGCTACGCCAATCCCGAACTCAATGGGCTGCCGAGGGCCTACAACAACCTCGTCTTGGGTGGCGACCTGGCGTATGTGGCGGTGGATTACTGCGGGCTGGAAGTGCTGAATGTGGTGAACCCAGCGGCCATAACGCTCACTGGTTGGTGGAACCCCTGGAACTGCCAGTCCAATCCACTCAACTGGTTTGTCAGTCCCGGCCATACGAACGAGCTGGCCTTCAACCCTGCCTGCAAGCTGCTTTTCCTCTCCTCCGGCAAAAGCGACCTGCACGTTCTGGACGTTTCCAACCCTTCCTTCCCCGATTCTTGCAACTTCTTTGGGGGCGTGGCCAATAGCATCGGCACCTGGGGCGTCTCGACCTGGCATGATCAAATTTACCTATCGTATATCTGCAACCCACTGCCGTTCCCCTTTCCTTCCAACTGGACTGGCGTCAAAATTTTGAGCTACCAAAATGATTGCCTCTCTGCCGCCCCAACAACCCTCCAGCCTCCCGGTTTTTTCCTTTCACCCCAATCCCTAACCAATGAATTGACGGTCGAACTGCCCAACGCAGGTGTCTGTGAATTAATCGTTTGCAATGCACTGGGGCAAATCCTCCTTCGGAAAAAAGACGACTGGAAATGAAACGGAGGTGCTGCTTGATTTCTCCCCGTTCAGGGATGGCGCTTATTTTCTGAGCCTGTGGTGGGAGACCGGGAGTAGGACTGAGCGGGTTGTGAAAATGAGGGGTGGGTAGGATTTTAGGTCAAAGTTTAGTTTTTCTCCATAAGGCGATGTCAAAATTTTGTCGCAATATGTCGCAATACTGTCCGCAAATTAAACGATTCGCTTCACCAAACCACATCCGCCGCCGCCTTCTTCAACTCAAGTACACCGGAAATCCTTTCCGGTGTACTTGGTTTATTTGCCTTCCACCGCACTCAAAAATTCCTCCTTGTACATCCTGCCGATAGGGATTTCCAAATCGCCGATTTCAACATCCTGCGCCGTATATGCGCTGATTTTATTCTTGGCAACGATGAATGATTTATGCACTTGGAGGAAATAGTCTTTGGGCAGGTCTTTGAAGAAGTTGCCGATGGACACTTTGGTGATGATTTTTTGGGTGGACAACACGATTTTCACATAGTCTTTTACCCCTTCGATATAAAGAATATCGTCCAATGCTATTTTGATGGTTTTTCGGTCAGCTTTTACAAAAATATACGAGTCCGCTTGAGGGCTTGGAGCGGTAGTATGCGACAGCTTTTGTTCGAGGAATTTTTCGATGGCTTTAATAAAACGCTTAAAAGGAATGGGCTTCACCAAGTAATCGAGCACGTTTAACTCGAAGCCCTCCACCGCATATTCCCGGTAGGCGGTGGTGATGATGATTTCCGGCTTGTTTTGGATGGATTCGATGAGTTCCAGCCCAGTTATCTCCGGCATTTGTATGTCGAGGAAAAGCAGGTCTGGCTGGAGGAGCTTTATTTGGGCAAGCGCTTCCACAGGGTCGGTGGATTTGCCGCAAACCTCAAACTGGCTGAACTTCGACAGGTGCTGCTCGATGACGTTCAACGCCAACGGTTCATCGTCCACGATATAGCATTTATATTTTTTCATCCCTGAAATTTATTTCCAGCCCGACGCTGTACTTATCGGGCAGGTCTTCGACTTTTAATTGATGGCGTCCGGGATATAGCAATATAAGCCGTTGCCGAATATTTTCCAGCCCGACACCTCCGTTGATATGGGTGTTTCCCTTGCCTTTTTTCTTGGTGTTCGAGAGGTTAAAAACGAGTTTTTTATCGTCTGCGTGGAGGTCTATTTCTATCCTAAACAGCCCGTCCGAACCTGGACCGCCGTGCTTGAAACAATTTTCCGCAAAGGGCAGCAATATGAGCGGTGCCACTTTTATGGCGTCGTTTTTAACTGCAATATCCGATGCTATTTTCAATTTTTCGCCGTACCGCAATTGCTCCAAGCCCATGTAATTTTCGAGCAGTTGCACCTCTTTCGACAAGGCCACGGTGTCCATATTTGCCCTATAAACCAAGTAGTCCAACAATTCGGTGAGCTTCAAAATGCTGTCGGCGGTCAGGTCTGATTTCATCAGGGCGAGGCTGTAGATATTGTTGAGGGAGTTGAACAAAAAATGGGGATGGAGCTGCCCCTTGAGGAGCTTGATTTCGGCCTCGGCTTTCGCTTTGACCAATTGCTCGTTGAGCTTTTGCTTTTTGCGATAATCGCCGATAATATAAATGCAGACCGCCAGCGCAATGATGGAATAATCCCGGATAATGTTTTTCATCATCTTGGCAGCGGGCATTTTAAAATACCGCGCTTCCTCCAGATAATTCACCAATTCTGCCCATTTTATCCTGGCAAAAAAGACAAACACCCCTACCACCAATATCCAAAAAATGAACAGATACCACCTGTTTTTTTTCAAAAAATGGGGAACGACATACAGCGCAATAAAGTAGGTGGCCAACATCAATGCAGGCAGTGACAAGAAGGTGGCACGGAAAAAACGTAAGTTTTCATCCGGCTGCATGTGCATTAGGTTGGCAAAATACTCCGATGCGACATACAGCATCCAAAACAGGATATCAATGGATACCTCCCTAAAGTTTGCTGGATGGAAATTTTCTTTCATTTTTTAATCAATTGTTCTTTTTGACTTGCAAGAAACGCCAATAATTGCAAGGCGAAATGCCAAAGTATAGGAACGACGCATTGCGGTAGAGCAACTACGGACTACCTGCCATTTGCCTCAAAAATGGTCGTTGTTAGCCCTTTCCTTGCAGTTGGTCTACTTCTAAATTCTTGACCTCAAAACGGGGATAAGTTTGCATAAAATTTTATTCACCAAAAATTAAAAGTCATGAAAAGTACCATCAAAAACTTCCTGTTTTCAGCCGCCGTCCTGCTGCTTACTTGTTCCTTCGTCGGAAGCCCCGTTTCTCATGTGGAAAGAACGCCGAAACCTACCTTGAAATCAGCGCCCGTCGGCGGAATCTATGTCGTTTTCGCCGGAAAATTCGGCGGGAACGTCAGCAAAAAGGAAATAGCGAGCCAGCGGGAATTAAAAGTCGAGGGTTGCGACATCGCCAATGCCGCCCGGATTTTCCAATACACTTTGGTCACTACCAAAAATGGAAAAACCAGCTCCCTGCAATCCAAATCGAACGCACTGACCCAGGAAATGATTACCCAACTGAAAAGCCTTGCGCCCGGCGACGAATTCGAGTTCAAGCAAATCAAAGCCTACCTTTCTAATGGCAAGGATGTGGTAGATGTTCATGCAAAAAAGTATGTCGTGGTGTAAACGGCGACTGATGTAATGCCTGAAAAGTATCCCGAATCTTCCGTGATGGAAAGGTTCGGGATGCTTTTTTAAACTCCTCCCACTGCTTCGAAGCCTACCACACCACCTCCACGCTTTCCCCTTTTTTCACTTCCAACTTCCCAGCGCCCGCCGTCCCCACTGACCAGCCTCGCCGTGCCGCCCACCCTCGAAAAAAACCTTCACTTTCACCACTTTGCCGTCCTTCCAATCCATGTCAATCACGAAGCCGCCACGGGCGCAAAGGCCCTTCACCGAACCGCTACGCCAGGCATCTGGCAGGGCGGGCAGCAGTTGGATGCTGCGCTCGTCTGACTGCACCAGCATCTCGGCCACGGCAGCGGCCCCGCCGAAGTTGCCGTCAATCTGGAAGGGCGGGTGCGCATCGAAGAGGTTGGGGTAGGTGCCGCCGCCGTTGCTCATATTGGTTTTCAGGCCATCCGGCGGCACGAAACGCAGCAGTTCCCGGTACATTTTGTAGGCCCGATTGCCGTCGTGCAGCCTCGCCCAAAGGTTGATACGCCAACCCTTCGACCAGCCCGTGGTCTCGTCGCCCTTGATTTCGAGGGTTCGGCGGCAGGCATTGGCCAGCGTGGGCGTCTCCATAGGGTTGATGTGGTGGCCGGGGTGCAGCCCGAACAGGTGCGACTGGTGGCGGTGCTTCGGGTCTTCGTCCTGCCAGTCGTAGTACCACTCCTGCAGTCCGCCTGTCCGGCTGATTTGGTAGGGGTAAAGTTGCTCAAGCGCCACCTCCAATTGCTTCCGAAAATCGGCGTCCACGTTGAGTTTTTTCGCTGCCGCAATGGTCTGTTCGAACAGTTCCCGAATCATGGCGAGGTCGGCGGTGCTACCATAAAAAGTGGCCCCGTGGTAGCCCGCTGGCGTCACGAACTTGTTCTCTGGCGAGGTGCTGGGCGAGGTGACGAGGTACTGGCCCGTCTTGTCCTTCACCAGCCAAGCGAGGCAACACTCGGCTGCACCCTTCATCAGCGGGTAGCCTTCTTTTCGCAGGAAAGCAGTGTCCTGCGTGAACTTGAAATGCTCCCAAAGGTGCGTCGAGAGCCAAGTGCCGCCCATGTTCCAGTTCGCCCAGACCGGGTCGCCCTTGCCGAAGTCGCCGACGGGGTTGCTCATCGCCCAGATGTCGGAATTGTGCGTAGCGCACCAGCCCTGTTGTACCCCGTAGAAGGTTTTAGCGGTGACGCTGCCCGTGCTCGCCACGTTTTTGATGAAGCTCAAAAGCGGCGTGTGCAGCTCGCTCAGGTTGGTCGTTTCGGCCAGCCAGTAGTTCTCCTCGGCGTTGATGTTGATGGTGTAGTTGCTGCTCCAAGGTGGGCGGATGTAGGGGTTCCAGATGCCCTGCAAATTGGCGGGCACGCCCGGCGTCCGGCTGCTGCTGATGAGCAGGTAGCGCCCATACTGGAAGTAGAGGATTTCGAGGTTTTTGTCCTCCTCGCCCTTTGCGTAGCGCAACAGCCGCTCGTCGGTAGGCAGGTTGGGAGCAGCCGTTTCGCCCAGGTCGAGTTCCACCCGCTTGAAGAAGCGCATATAGTCCTTGCGGTGGGCGTCGAGCAGGGTCTTCCACGGTTTTTTACTGGCGTTATTGATTTGGAGCGTTGCTAAGGCCTGTTCGTTAACCCCTTCTGTGGCTGGGTCTTTGTCGAAGCCGTTGAAGCTGGTAGCGATGGAAATGAGGACGAGCGCTTCTGTGCCGCCCCGAAGGCCAACGGTGCCGCTCGAACGGCTCACCTCCCCGTCCACCAAGTTTTTGATGTAGAAATTCGCCGAAAACCTAGTCCCTTTTCCTAGTTCAAACCGTACGGCATTCTCCATCTCTCCCCGGTAGCTCGGCTCGGCGTGTATGGGAGCTTGGCCTAACACAGTTGTCATCAAGTCCGAGGAGGTTTTCTTAAACCACAATTGGCTTTGGAAATCAATATCAAAGTTCAGCCCCCCCTTTTTGCTGCTCGTCAGCCGGATGACCATCACCGAATCGGGGGCGGAAATGAAGTATTCCCGCTGGTATTTTTCGCCGTTCACCTCGTAGCGCACCGTACTCACGGCCTGCTCGATGTTGAGTTCCCGGTAGTAGTTTTTCACCTCGCCTTTTTCATGAAAAAACTGGAGGTACATCGTACCCAGTGGTGCGTAGCTCTGCGAGAAAGCGCCTTGCAGGTGCTTGTTCAGCGAGTCGGCGGCGGCATAGTCCTCGTTGGCCAGTGCCTCCCGGATGGCGGGCAGCCATGTGTGTGCGTCCGGGTTCCTATTGGCATCCACTGGTCCACCCGACCAGAGGGTGGCATCGTTGAGGAACATAGAATCTACCCTCACACCACCGAAGACGGAAGCTCCCATTTTGCCATTGCCTAGTACGAGCGTTTCCTCGAAGAACTCGGCGGGGCGGTCGTACCAGAGAGTGTGGGTGGATTGGGCGTGGGTGAGGTGGCCGACGGCGACGAGGAGGAAGGGGAGGAGTTTTTTCATGTATCTGATTTTTGGGTGAAGGTAGGAAATCAATCCTACGCCAACCATTTCTACCTTTACCCTCGTTTTCCAAATAAACACTGCATCATGTCAAAAAACTATCTATTTTCTTTAGTGCTCCTTGTCTTTGTACAAAGCCTTTTTGGGCAAAACAAAAAACAACCTATTGCCTCCACCATCCAAAAGGTCACAGTATTCTTAAATGGTGGCCAAGTTACCCGGTTGGCAAAAACCAGCCTTCCTGCTGGTAAAACGGAATTGGTTTTCAAGGATATTTCCCCAAATATTGACCGCCAAAGCATCCAGGTAAAAGGGGACGGCCCCTTTACCATCCTTTCGGTTGTCCACCAACTCAACCACTTGGAAGAACAGGTGCGGCGTGAAGAAATCACGCAATTGGAAACCGAGAAATCCCAACAACTCGAAGCTAGGAACGTACAGCAGGCCATGCTGACCGTTTACCAACAAGTAAAGGCCATGCTCGAAAAAAACCAATCGGTGGGCGGTGCCAATACGGGGGTCAGCACGGCTGAATTGCGCTTGGCGGTTGAATACCAACGCCAGCAGATGACGGACGTTTTGCTCAAACAACTCGAAACGAACAAGAACATCGCACGGATTGACAGCACCGTCCAAAAAATCAGCAAGCAACTGGTAGCGCTCCACCAACGGAAAGACCTTGCCACCAGCGAGGTATTGGTGGCAGTGTCGGCAAAGGCGGCCACCGATGCCAGCTTTGAGTTGAGCTATTTCGTAAAAGATGCTGGCTGGTTTGCCAGCTATGACCTTCGGGTTGAAGACGTAAGCAGCCCCATTGACCTGTCCTTCAAGGCCAACGTGTTTCAGAGCAGTGGCGAGGATTGGAAGGATGTAAAGCTCACGCTTTCCAACGGCGACCCTACCCTGAGCGGGGTGGCGAGGGAACTCCCGCCTTGGTACCTGCGCTTCGGGTATATTGCTCCGACTGCTTATCAGGGCAGGGCTGGGATTGGGGGCATCCACGAAGTGAGCGGTTGTGGTGCGAGCCAACACTGGTGAGCCTTTGATTGGCGCCACGGTGCTCTTGAAAGGCAGTTCCATCGGCACCGTTGTGGACGTGGATGGGAAGTATTCATTGAAAATTCCGCCCGCCCCTTCCATTTTGGTGGTGAGCTATGTTGGATTTAATAGCCAAGAAATCCCGGTTGATTCCAAGGTGCAAAACGTGATATTAGGGGAATCAATGTCATTGGAAGAGGTGGTGGTAAGCCAATCAAATGAATTAAATATTAGAGGAAGTCGTAAGGATGCTACAAACTACTATATTGATGGCGTTCGAGTGACTGGGAATTTGCCACCAAAGCAGACCATTGCCCTCGACAACAAGGAGTTGTACCAGCCGACCACCGTCAATTTTGAGATTGAGGTACCTTATACTATCCTCAACGACAGCAAAACCTATGCGGTGGACATAAAAGCGGAAACCATTCCTGCCAGCTACGAATACTTCGCCACGCCCAAACTCGACGAAAATGCCTTCCTCACGGCGCATATCACCGGCTGGCAAGACCTCAACCTCCTCGACGGGGAAGTGAACCTTTTCTTTGAAGGCGGCTATCTCGGCAAATCGCTGCTCGACACTCGCAACAGCACCGATACGCTCGATATTTCACTGGGGATGGATAAAGGCATTATCGTCAAGCGCACCCGCTTGAAGGATTTCAGTTCTCGGCAATTCATCGGCAATAGCAAGACCGAGCGCCGGGCTTTTGAAATTACGGTGAAAAACAATAAACAGCAGCCCGTCAACCTCACGGTAATAGACCAATTTCCTATCTCTACCGACAAGGAAATCAGCGTCGAAGACCTGCAATATGACGATGCCACCCTCGATAAAGAAACTCAAAGATTGACATGGAAACTGACGCTTGCTCCCCGTGATGAGCGCAAAATGGAGCTGCGCTATGCTGTAAAATATCCGAAAAACGGGTCTTGATGCTGGAGTAGCCGATGGTAAACGGGATTCATCCAATGGGGGGCATCGCCTTTGCTGGGCCAAGCCCTGTTCCCGCAATGACGTTGCCACTTTCTGTCGGCCTTGAATGTTTTGTTCGACAAGTGGATGAATACACCCATGAAAATTTGCTCATTCCAAAGCTGAGGGATTTTAACCCAGCCTCAATTGCCAAGCATCACCTCATACCTCGTGCTCCTCCCCCCGCCCGCAGCCCTCATCGCTCCCAACTGCAGCAATTGCTGCAAATCCCGTGTCGCTGTGGCCTTCGATGCCCCAGTGATGCCGCCATATTTCCGAGCGTTCATACCACCCTCGAAGCCTGCTGCATCCTCGTCGAGCATCCGGCGGACTACCTTCAACTGGCGCTCGTTCAACTGCCCCTGGAAGCGGTCGAAGAACTGTGCCTTTTTTCGCAATGAAAAGGACTTCCGCCTCGGCATCCTCCAATGCCCGAAGCGCCACTGGGATGAAGTATTCGAGCCATTTGGTGGCTTCGTTGGTTTGCTGCGCCCGCTCCAATGCTGCATAGTAGGCTTTTTTTGTCGGCCTCGATGACACGGGAAAGGCTGAACGGCACGGGAGCGCCCAGCCCCTGCGATAGGGCTTTTTCGGCTACCACTCGACCGATCCGTCCGTTTCCATCCTCGAACGGATGTATGCTCTCGAAGTACAGGTGAGCAATGGCTGCCCTCACCAACGAGGATTTGATGTCAACCTTCTCGGATTCGTTGAACCATCTAACAAATTCCGACATCATGC
Organism: Saprospiraceae bacterium; assembly: GCA_016719855.1. GTDB lineage: Bacteria > Bacteroidota > Bacteroidia > Chitinophagales > Saprospiraceae > UBA6168. Next base: position 144,704 of record JADJYH010000010.1, read on the forward strand.
CCGGCACTTCGACAGAAGGTGGCGCTTCAAAATGTACTTTTTCCCTGCCCATCGCACCCGAAACGACTTGCATTGGTTCGCTGTGCTGCCGCCAATTGCCCAAGTTGTTCAGGTCTCTTCGATAGGAAAGCAAGGCTCGGTGCCAATCAAATAGCTGCTGTTCGGTGAGGTGTACATCAAATGAATTACGAGCCTCGGCCATCAACTGACCGAGGCCAATGGCACGGAGGTCGTGCACGTTTTCCGGTGGTTTGCTCAAGCCAAGATGGTTGCGGATAGAAGATTTTACGTCTGCCCGAGAGATAAATTCGCCCTCAATTTCGGAGGTTTTTAATGCTTCCGCCGTCATCATATCCACGGCGACTTCGCTTTTCAGTGCCTCCGGCAATGCTCTTAGGATGCCGCTCAGGTGCGCTGTTTTTTCCAAATAGCGGAGCAAATACGCATCAACACCCAATAGGTCGTAATGGAAATCCGGCCAATCTTTTTGTTGCCAGTTGTATTGCATGAGCCGATTAAATTTTTATTCGGCTCAAATATACTTATTTTTTTGAGCCGAATAAGCACCTTATTCGGCTCAAACCCCATAAACCAACCCAAACTTAATTTTAAGCTGCCAGATGAAGCCATGTGAAATGCGGAATGCCTTCCGAATGAAGGGCAATCCCAAAGTTTCCCAATAAGGATTTCATTGTAGCCTGACTCCATCAAAAAATCATCTCACCGCATGACTTTCACCCTATGCTTTCATCCCCGAAAATGAGAATTTGCCTACCCAAATGATACCAGAAAAATGAGGCTCAGGTTCTACTTTTTCGCATTGTTGTTGGGGCTTCAACCAACGTCCCTCCAAAGCCAAACTACTTGGCGGTTGGAGTTTATGCCGGGGCTAGGCGTGGCTGTGCCTTCCCAACTAACCATACACCAAGAGGGCTTTTCCGACTTGCATTTCTGGACGGATTGGAAGACCGAATCCCTCAAATTCCCCATCTACTACTCCTATCGCCTGTCGAGGTACGAAAACGGGCGGGGTTGGGAGGCGGAGATGAACCACTTGAAATTGTACGCCCACAACCTGCCAAGCGAAGTTGGGGCGTTCTCCATCACGCATGGGTTCAACCAATTGTGGGTCAATCGGGGGTGGCAAAGACGCCATTTTACCCTGAAAACAGGCGGCGGTATCGTCATCGCCCACCCTGAAAATACGGTGCGGGGCAAGCAGTTGGACCAGCGAAAAGGCATCGGCGAAACCGGCTATTATATCGCTGGTCCAACTGCCGATGTGGGGATGCAGCGGCTTTTTGATTTGGGGAAACACTGGTTCGTGTCTGTAGAAGTAAAAATGTCTGCCGCCTATGTAATTGTGCCCATTGCCGATGGAAGTGCGAATATGCCACTCCTCGCCTTCCACTTTCAAGTGGGGCCTGGATTTAGGTTGCAGGCGAAAAGGTGAAATCCAACTATCAACACCCCCGCACCGTCGCTCCATAAACCACTCCATCCACCACGATCAACTCAACAAAAGATGCCTCCGGCCTCGAATAAACTTCATTCCACTGCCGCCAGTTGAGAGCAGAACTCCAAATGGTTCAGAAAAGGAAAAATGGTAAATATCCTTCCAGCTTTTGCCCCAATCTTGGGACATATATATGCCATCGGATTGCGAGCGCATCAAATTATTCCCCATTTTGACGATATCGGACACATGGTTGTCATGCAAAACGCCATCTTGAATTGGCTTCCAGGTTTTGCCCATGTCTTCTGAAAGCACCAGTTCTGCACCCATGCCGATTGCGATGACTTTACCGTCCACGACTGACAATTTAGACACCTTGATTTTTCGATCAACCACGTTCCAGGTTTCGCCGTTGTCGCTGGACAGCGCAATGCCCTCGTAAGTGCCTGCCACGAAGTTGTCGCCTACTTTCAGCAAGCCCCTCGTCTGCGGCTTGTTGGTGATTTGTCGCCAAGCTTCCGTGCCGTCCTTCAAGCCGAAGAGGCCACGGTCGGTGCCAATCCAAAGTTCGTTGCCCGTGCGCAGGATGGACTTCACCCTTTCGTACTGTAAGTTGTGGTTGAGCGATGCCCAGCTTTTCCCCTGATCGGTGCTGGCAAAGATTCCCTGCTTGAGTATGCCCGCATAGATGACGCCCTCGGCCACATACAGACTGGTGATATGGTTGCTGGGCAAAGAGGTCGTATCAAGCTGCTGCCAGCTCATATTGCCGGGGTCGCTGAGAAAGACACCGTAATTGGCGGTAGCAAGCACGAGTTGGCTGCCCATTTTGTCCAGTTGCGTAATCATCAGGTTTTCGGGGAGGCCGTCGCCGATGGGCGTCCACGAACGCCCGGTGTCTTCGGAGCGGAACATGGACACGAGGCTTTCGGCCCGTGCCACAATCTTAACGGAATCAGTTTGAGTGCCAGTCGGAGCCGCTTTCTTATCGGCTGCTGTTGGTGAAGCAATTTGAGTATCAAACGGTGCATCAATGCAGCCGGTGAGGAGGAGCAGGATTGGCAATAATTTGTGAAGCATGATTTGAATTTTATTTATGAAAAGAAGGGGCAATTATTGGCGGCTTCGCCGCCGAGGTTTGCCCCTGACCCCTAAAGGGGAACCTAACTCATCAAGACCTCGGAAATTCAATATTTCAAAAGTACCCATAAACCTCCCAAATTAGGTTCCCCTTCAGGGGTCAGGGGCAAGTGTCGCCTATTTCACCAAAATCTCATTGTGCGGCATTGCATATTCATCGTTCATGGTGAGCAGGACGATGGAATCGCCGGGGCGGCATTTCGCCAACACTTTCTTGATGTCCAATTGCTTGTAGGTGTTGTCCGAAAAGGACATCAAGGTCTTCGTGTTGCCATCCCGAATGGCAACTTTGAAGTCAATTTTTCCAGTGGGGAAGCTGTTTTCGGGGGAGAGGCTGGCGGTCTGCACGGTCAGTTCGCCGCTCGCCGATTTGGAGTTCGCAATGGCCGGTCGGTGTGTACTCGTTCACAACGATTTTGTTGTTCAAAAAAGCGGCGGAACAATTGGTGAAAGGATGTTGCCCGAAAGCGCTTGAAGAAGCGACGGCCCAGAAGGCCACGAAGAAAAGCATTTTTGCAAAGCTCATTTTCTGATTAATTTGTTTGTGAAAGAATAGATGACAAACCTACCCCCTATTTGCCCGAAAGGCGTAAAACCCCTGTAAAACAGTGTAAATGAAATGTAAAACCCTGTTTACCACCATTTGTATGCTTATTTTTGGGCAATGAAAAATTCTATCCGAAGAATAGTGCTTCCGCTGTTTGTGCTGTTGGCAGGATTGCTGGCGGTGCAGGGCATGGGCTGGATGGGGAAACCCGACCCCGCTGACGACCGCCAGTTCTCACAAAAGGTCAACCTTGCCATGCGCCAAGCCGCTGACCGACTGTTCGACCTGGCTGGAGACTCGACCAGCACCATCCCGCCCGTGGAGGAATTTTCCAATAGTGAGTACCTGCTGCGGCTGGAAAACAACATCAACTATGACAGCCTGCCCATTTTGTTGGAGGCGGCGCTTGGGCAATACGACATCCACGAAAAATACTACGTCAGCGTCAACGACTGCCTGAACAACCTGCTGCTGCTCGGCTATTCGCAAGAAACACTGAAGGAAGGCGAGCCACCCTGCGGCGGGCGGGAGCAAAAGATTGGCTGCTACAATTTGTCGGTGGTGTTTCCCGGCAGGGCAAAAAAGGAGGCTGGGAATGGATGGGTTTGGGCAGGGCTTTTGGCGCTTGCTGGATTGACTTTTGCGGCTCCATATTTTAATAAAGTGCTGAAAAACAAGCCGGTGCAGGCTGATGAACCCATTGTGGAATTGACCAGTTCCTCGCTCCTTCACTTCGGAAATTCCAGCTTCGATTTGGCGAACCAATACGTCCAAATCGGCGGCCTGCGCCAACCGCTCACGTTCCGGGAAGCCAAGCTGCTCCATTTTTTCGTTCAAAATACCAATCAAGTATTGGAGCGGGACGCCATCCTCGCCGCCGTCTGGGAGGACGAGGGCATCATCGTGGGCCGCAGCCTGGACGTGTTCGTTTCCCGCCTGCGCAAGCTTTTACAGAAAGACCCAACCGTCAAGATTTCCAATGTACATAGTGTGGGGTATCGGATGGAGGTTCAGTGAAACTCAATCCGCAAGGGCTAAAGTCAACCGAAAATATTGCCTGAAAAACTAATTCAACCTATATCCTTGCAAACTGGACTGTGTCAATTGTTCAATTCTAAACGATTCTGTAGTTGCTTCATAAACAACCGACACTTCCGGTACAGCATTAAAGTTCTCCGTATTGTTGCAGCCAGAGCCATTGCTCAGGTTGTTGTTACAGCCGCCCTCATTATGATTGGTATTGGTTTGAATGACTGGGATTGATTTGTTTATGACAAGTATTTTATCCGTTCCATTCTTATTGATTTCATAGGTAAACAAGGCCTGTGGGGTATAGCCATAATCAACTCCTTTTCCATTTTCAAAAAACACGTAGCCTTCCGTTTTTTCATTGGCATCGGGGTATTTTAGGTCATAAGGCACCCCTGTGACGATATCGTTGTCAAAATCCAAGGCCCAGTGCTGGTACAATGGGGCCATTTCAGGAGATTGAAGCAGCGACTCTTCCTTTGAGCAACTAAAGAGGAAAAACACGAGGAACAAAGCGGCGATCGAGTATGGATTTTTCATGTTGAAATAGAATTGAGTGAAAATTGAAAGTTGTGATTCATTCAACAAATATAACTTGATGGGAGGAAAGATGCCAAAATAAATTTCCCCCTTCCTGTGAAAAAGAGTGATTTAATAGTGCATTTAGGCATTTGGGCCTATGTTGCTTGCCCTGAAAAACGCCTCTGCCTTGTAGCTACCTTCGAAGACCGCTCACCCTCTCACTCGCTCACCCTCTCACCCTCTCACCCTCTAAAAAAGAAACCATTCTTCGAACATGTGGGAACCCAGCCCTGTTGATATGATACACACACTTCAAGCACCGAGAATCCCAGTTTGTTAACCAAAATCGAGTGCTATGAACTTCATGCAATTTTCAAGGCTTGCCTTGCCCATCCTTCTTTGTGGCTTCTTCATCCAAGCATCTGCACAAACCGACAAGACCAACCACCCCTTCTCCTGGAAGGAATCAACCGACCCGTGGTACATGTCGAAGGCATACACATTCAAGTACGCCGATGACCTCACTGCCAAGGGGCTAACCACCAAAAAGGGAGCAACCGACCGTGGCCCGGTTTGTACCAAAGCCTGCAACGAAACGACCGCTCCTGGCGCCTGCACCGAAACCTTGATGAGGGATAAATTCAAGGACATTGAGCTGTCCGGCTTCAACTTGCCACGTGGCTACAGCGGGGTAGAATATGTGACATTTGAGGTGCAAACCAATGGGAATGTGTCCAACTACCAAGTGGTAAAGCAACCTATCATGTGCAAGCCCTGCATACAGCAAGCGGTCAATTTGGTGGCCTCGCTGGACGAATGGTATCCCGCTATTCAGGATGGGATAAGGGTCAAGAGCACGGTGTTGGTGCCCGTCTATTTCAGAAGGTGAGCGCGTGAGCGAGTGAGAGAAGTGAGCGATTTTATTTATTAGGTGGGCATCAGCCCGTTTCAAGTGCCGCTTCGCTCAACACTTGAAACTACTGGTGCTTGTATATCACCTTTGCAAGCATCTGCCATCAAGCATTGGTGACACCTTTTTGAAAGGTGTCACAACTAGCCCCATATTCATGCTAACCGTCATAAAAGTCTCTTTTTCTTAGGTGGTTTGCCAAAAATCCGTTTCCAACTCGTTTTTTCCTGCCAAAGCTTTTTTTCATGGCCTATTCCTAGGAGTAGAAATGCGTTCTTAACGGCATCTTTCAACTGTGGGTATGTAAACCCATGGTTTTGATGGATTGTTTGCCAAACTGCTACAGCATTAGGAAGGAACCCAGCCACATCAAGCAAGGCTACCAAGGTTGGTGTTCCCATTGTTCTTAAATGGGGGGAATCTTTCATTAATGGTGTTTTGGCAATCTTCATCGTCAGTAAAAAATAAAAAGACATCACGCTTTGCGCTTGAGCAATAGCCTGCGCTTCTCCTTCATGGATGCCTTTCGTAGTTTGAAGAATTCCTAGTACAATTTCATCAAAGGTGGTGCAAAGCCTATAGAAACCATAGTCAATTGAGATAGAATCGGCAAAACGCTGCCGTGTGGCGAGGAATTGTGGTGGAACATTAAGGAATTCTGCCTTGACTTTTTCTGGTATCAGAAAGAAACGGAATACAATTCGGGACTTGTCCAGCAAATCCATTTGACCTGAATCCATGAAAGTCGCCAGCACGGAATTGTCAAGGATTGCTATCAAGTTCATTCTTTGGTAACCTCATTTAAAACCAGCAAACCCAAGCCGATTCCGAGCAAAGCTAATAATCCGTTTTCAGATTCCTTATTTTTTTTCAATTGAGTTTCCTTATGGGAAATAGCATTGATTATGCGTCTGTTGACGGTATCCATTTGTTCCCTAAATGGGTCAAAATAAATTTCTGTGCAATGCTTAGATGCATCAGGATGAAGGCTTTTGTTTCCATCTGTACGGTATATGAGAATGATTTTGCTCTTATCTTTAAATTTCTTCCAAGCATAATTAATCTCGTCTTGTACTATTGGACTCAATGTAGGGGTAAGCGAGAATAGTATAAAGTAGTTTGATTGGTCTATCCTAGCTTGAGTACTTCTGTCCAGAATACTATCAGAATTAAAACGGTCAGGTAGAAAGACCCTGAATCCGTTTGCCGCTCCAATTGTATGCAACCTGATAGCAAGTGTTTGCTCTTCAGGTTGATATGGATTGTAGGAAATGAACAGCGTATTGGAATTCATAGACAATTTTTTATTCAACTAAAAATCAAAAAACTTCAGTGATTGTTCAAATGTAAGCGTTAATTCTTGAATTAGCGGAATACAGGAACACCTGTATTCCGCCTTTTTATATCTTATCCCATCTCCAAATCCCCATTAATCTCCTCCTCCCAAGGCAGCCCGTACTCGCCGAGCTTTGCCAGGAACGGGTCGGGGTTGAACTGCTCCACGTTGAACACGCCCTTGCCCGTCCACTCGCCCGTGAGCATCATCATGGCGCCGAGCATGGCGGGCACGCCCGTGGTGTAGCTCACGCCTTGGGTGCCGGTCTCCTCGTAGGCGGCCTTGTGGCTGCAGTTGTTCCAGATGTAGTAGGTCTTCGGTTGGCCGTCCTTGATGCCGCTGATGCGGCAGCCGATGCTCGTCCAGCCCGTGTAGTTGGTGCCGAGGTCGCCGGGATTGGGCAGCACGGCCTTGAGGAATTCCAGCGGCACGATGTCCATGCCTTTGAAATTGATAGGCTCGATGCCCGCCATGCCGATGTTCTGTATCACCCGCAGGTGCGTCAAGTATTCCTCGCCGAAGGTCATCCAGAAACGTGCCCGCCGCAGCGTTGGGAAATGCTTCACCAGCGACTCCAGCTCCTCGTGGAAGAGCAGGTACGACTGCCTCGGCCCGATGTTCGGGTAGTTGATGGCCCTGCCGATTTCGAACGGTTCGGTCTCCACCCACTCGCCGTCCAGCCAGTAGCGGCCCCGCTGCGTGATTTCCCGGATGTTGATTTCCGGGTTGAAATTGGTGGCAAACGCCTTGCCGTGCGAGCCAGCGTTGGCGTCCACGATGTCGAGCGTGTGCATCTCGTCGAAGTGGTGCTTGGCGGCACGGGCGGTGAAGATGTTCGTCACGCCGGGGTCGAAGCCGCAGCCGAGCACGGCCAGCAGGCCCGCCTCTTTGAAGCGGTCGTGGAGTTTCCACTGCCAGGAGTACTCGAACTTAGCGACGTCCTTCGGTTCGTAGTTGGCGGTGTCGAGGTAGTTGACGCCCGTTTGCAGGCAAGCCTCCATGATGGTGAGGTCCTGGTAGGGCAGCGCCACGTTGATGACCATCGCTGGCTGGAACTGCCGGATGAGGTCGGCCAATGCTGGCACGTCTTCGGCATCAATGGCGGCGGTGGTGATATGCTGGTGGCCGGTGGCCGCCTTGGCCGCTTCGGCTATCACGTCGCACTTGGATTTCGTGCGGCTGGCCAGCAGGATTTCCCCGAAAACTTCGGGGTGCTGTGCGCATTTGTAAACCACGACCCGGCCAACGCCGCCTGCACCGATGATTAGGACTTTCTTTGACATGTGTCTTGAGTTATTGAGTTATTGGGTTATTGAGTTATTGGGTAGCGGGCAACTTGAAACTCCTTACTTGAAACTCAAAACCTGTTATCCGGCGGCGGCCATTCAAAAGTACCATGCCCCCTTTGATTTGAGAAATGGGGGCGGCAGGGGGGAAGCTTTGGGGGTTCATTTATCACCAAGATTGGCGTTAATTTTGATACATTTTGTGCAACTAAAACGATGGAAGATGGTGAGGAAGACAACACTGATTTCATGACGTTGAATAGGGCGCAAAAAACAAAAGGCTAAAATGTTGATTTCCAACATTTTAGCCTTGCTGTTTCTTTTGTGTGAGACCTTGTTTGTACGTGAGTTTGAGACTTTTCTTCTTTTGTGAATGAGACCTTATTTGATATTGAGACCTTGCCGTTTTTGTGAATGAGACTTTAGAACAACTTTCCTTTAGACTTAAAGATTACTTCGATGCCAATGAGGAGTTTTCAAGCATTTCTTCCAATTCCGTGCTGTAATTGCGAGCATAAGTGTAGTAAGCCATGCCGCCCTTCGTGCCGAGGTCAACCATGCCGAGGTCGTTGCCCGGGTTGCTGCCGTAGGAGTTTGGCGTCATGAACGGGTCGTTCTCGTTGTTGAAAAGTGCGATTTGGCCATTGAAAGCTGCATCAGTTGTGAAGGTGAAGAGCAGCGTCTCTTCGTTAGGGAACAAATGGATACGAGGGTTGTCAACCACAAAACCAAAGGAGACATAAGATTTGTCGCTGGCTTCTGCCGGAGCATCAACACGTGCGTTCTCGACCCACGTGCCAGCCAGGTTTTTGAAGTTGCTGTAAGCGAAGTTCGTTGGCGTAACCAACGTCACTTGGCCTGAGCCAGTCTGCGTCTTGCTGGTCGGTGAAATCGTGAAGTCGGGTTTTACGAAAACACCGTAGGTAACGTTATCGGAAAGGAGTTGGATTTTGAATTCGAGGCTGCTGCGGAAATCGGAAGACTGGGCAGAAACGATGCTCGTTGCGAAGAAGGCCAGCAGGCAGATTGTAAGTGTATTGAAAGTTCTCATGTTCTTAAGTTTTTGTTCGATTGACTAACTAATTTCGTTCGATGGTACAAATATGCTCCCCGGTGTACCCTATTTTTTGCACTTATTTCAAAAACTGTGACAAACAAAACGCACGAACTACGAACTGATTTTCAGTAAATACAGGAGGTTTTGCCAAAAAACCGTGAATAAGTCCTGTCAGGCTTTTTTCAAAAAGCCTAAAACTTCCCTTGCTTGGTTCAAGTGCCGCTCCTCGTGCGCCACGAGGATGTCGAATGCCCTCCCTATTTTGTAAACAATAAAGCGGTTGGCGGGCGAGGAAATCACCGTGCCGTCCTCCACCAAGTCGCCGCTCGCAGCTATTAATCCAGCTAGTTCTCGTTGGTGCTCCGCAAAATGCGTCACGATGACCGCTCTCACCTCGCTCTGCTGCGGCTCCCAAACCGGGAAGGTTTTGATTTTCTTCTTCCGCTCCGGTTCCACGCCTTGCAGGATAAAATCGCCGAACCAGTTGACTAGGAACGGCAACCGAGCTGTCAACGGCGTCCGGTAGGTGCCCGCCCGAAGCTGCTCCACCACCGGGTAGTAGCTCTCGTTCACCACAATAATATGTTCAATCACCTGCCCGATGCTCCAAGTCGTAGCGTTCGGCTTGCGGTTCAGCTCTCGGCAGTGAGGCTGGCCGAAAGTCGTCCGTGAACGCCCTCGTGAGCCTTTCGAGTTCTGAAATCCAGTGGTTGGTTGTTTCCATCTTAAAAAATTCCTGACTTTCAATATCCCAAACCCCAATAACTCAATATCAAACTCCTTTTCAATTGACCAAAAACACCGCATTGCTGAACAACAACTTCCCCTCCTCCCAAAACGACCTAAACAGCGGATTGTCCACCAAATAAACAACCTGCCCGCTGCCCTTCCGCTGCACGGCGAACACGGCGGAGTTCTTCAACTGCTTCTTCACGTTGGCTCCGATGAAGCCGTGCGACAGGTAATCCTCCTCCAAATAGCCCACGTTCCAGGCATCTTTCAGCAGGTCGTAGCGCAGGCTGCTCGTTTTCAACGAAAAATAATAGTCCTTCAGGCCAAGTGCCAGCGGGTGCGACTTGTCCATTTTCACCCGCACGACGGCACCGGGGTTGAAGTCAGAAATGCTGCTCCTGCTGCGGTCCTTGAACAGCGCCGTGCGGTGGTCGAGTGCAAGTCGGTCCGTTTCTTTCAGCACCGAGTCCTTGTCTACCGTCTTGGCGAACTTCGCCAAGTTGAAGCCTTTTTTATCGGACAGTGCGGTGGTTGCATTGCCGATGGCGATAAGCTTGCCGCCGCCGCTGACCCAATCGCCCAGCTTTCCGAGCATGACGTCGTCGAAGTCGAAACTGCCCTCTGGCAGCACGAGCACGTTGAAATCCTTCAGCTCCATGCCCGAAAGCTGCACCGCATCCACGATAGTGGTCGGGTAGCTGATGTCTTTGTCGAAATAAAACCAGACCTGCCCAAACTCGTTGTTCCAGGTTTTTTCACCCGAAAGCACCAGCACCTTGGGGGCTGCGATGAGGCGCATGGCATCCGAGCCAAGGTCATGGCCGGCCTCCACGAAGCCCGTCTGCACCGGCGTCATGGCGAGGTTCAGTCGGTTGGCAGCGGCCTGCACCGTCCTGTCAAAATCGGGGTGCTTGCGGTTGTCGCCCTTCGTGACGACGAGCGTCCCGGCTGGCCAGTCCTTGCCCGCCACCCTGAACGCCAACTCGGCGTAGCGGCACACCACGCCGTTTTTCACCACCTCAGCCAAAAAACGGGCGGCCTGCATCGAGTTCCATGGGACGAGGTAGGCGTAGGGCGTGGTCGCCGTCGTGTTGTTTTGCTTCGCAAAATCATAGCCTTTCGAAATGGGGTCAATGCGCAGCTTGACAGCAAAAGCCTCCAGCCCGTGCGCATGGAGCAGCGACCACGCCGTGATGTCGTAGGTGTTGGAGTCCACCATAGCGGCCTCTGGTTCGAGCAGTATTTGCGCAAACATGCCCTTCGGCTGGTAGGCGCTCACCACGAGGTCGCCTTCGCCTATGGCAAATTTGGTGTCCGCCTTGCCAGTCGAGTAATCGTAGCCACTCAAACCAGTTGGTACTTTGCCCGCCTTCCCGTAGCGGATGAGTTTTTAGAGGAAATCTCGACCGTGGAAAGCGCCGTGGCCTTGTGGTGCGCCACCCGGTCGTAGAGCGTGAGGGTGTCGCCGTTTGGAATGTTGATGGCCCGGCCAGCGCCGATGCCGCCCTGCTCGTAGGTCATGCCGATGGCGCCGTTGTAGCAGGGATAAGTGTCGCCGTAGCTGGGGTACAGCAGGTCGAAAACTTCCTTTGGTAAAATAGAGCCAGCCGTTGCGGTCGAAGTATTTCGCATGATTTTTACCGATTTCTACCTGAAAATCAGCTTGCCATTTCGACAAATATTGGTGGTAGGGCTGCGCTGCTGGCGGGAAGTAGTACGAATCGGTATAGCCCTGCTCGTGAATATCGGCCACCACGTGGGGCAGCCAGTCGTTGTAGATTTTCAAGCGGTTTTGGGTTTCCACCTGCGTGGCCCAGGCCCAGTCACGGTTCAGGTCAAAGAGGTACTGGTTCACCCGGCCACCCGGCCACGGTTCGTCATGTTCTCTGGATGCGGGGTTGGGGTCGGGTAGGGCGGGGCTGGCCTGGCGGTACCAATCGGTGTAGCGGCTGTACCCATCGGGGTTCACGCTCGGCTCGATAAGCACAACGGTGTTTTTGAGCCACTCAGAAGTCTCCAAATTCCTGGGGTTGGCGAGGTCGTAGAGCAGGGGCATGGACGCCTCGCTGCCCGCCGCCTCGTTGCCGTGTACGCTCAGGCCGAGCCAGACGATGGTGATGGGGTTGGCGTTGTCGGCAGTACCGGGCAAGATGCCAGCGCTGCGCAGGTTGTTCTGCCGGATTTCTTCGATGCGGCGCAGGTTCTCCGGGCTGCTCACGATGGCCAGAATTTGCGGCCGCTGCTGGTTGGTGCGACCAAATTCCACGAGCTTCACCCGGTCGCTGTTGGCGGCCACGTGCTGGTAGTAGTCCACAAGCAAGCTGTGTTCGGTGAATTGGCTGCCGATTTTGTGGGGCAAAAACTCGTCGGGGGTGAGGATGTGTGATTGGGCGTGGGCGGACGCTGTGAGGAGGGTCAGCAGGGCGAAGGTGGTTAGTTTTAAACATAAAAATTGGTACACTTCGGAAAGTCGTAATTGATTCCACAAAAGTAGAAAACCCCGCAAAATCCCCCCCTCAAACTTTAGCTTTGCCCACAAACGAACAATTCCATTTTGGACAAAACATTTCACAACAAAACCGCCATCGTCACCGGTGCCGGGGTGGGCATCGGCTTTGAGATTGCCCGGCAATTGGCCGCCCAAGGTGCTGCCGTCGTGCTGAACGACCTCGACCCAGCACTGGCCGATGAAGCCGCCAGCCGCATTTCCGCCGAAGGCGGCAAAGTGTTGCCTGTGCCGGGTGATGTGAGTGACCTCGCCGTTTTGCAAAGCCTTGTAAACGAGGCAGTTGCGAAGTTTGGAAGTCTCGACATCGCCGTGGCGAATGCGGGCATCACCACCTACGGCGACTTCTTCGAGTACACGCCGGAGCAGTTCCAGCAGCTCGTGGCGGTCAATTTGCAGGGCAGTTTTTTCCTCGCCCAATTTGCCGCAAGGCAAATGAAAGCGCAAGGCACGGGCGGTCGCATCCTGTTCATGTCCAGTGTCACCGGGCACCAGTCGCACCGCCACTTGGCCACCTACGGAATGACAAAGGCCGGGCTTGAAATGCTTGCCCGTGGCCTCGTGTTGGAACTGGCTCCGCACCAAATCACCGTGAACGCCATCGCTCCGGGTGCCACGCTGACCGAGCGTACCCTCCACGACCCCGGCTACACCGAAACCTGGGAGCGCCTTACCCCCACCGGAAGGCCTGCTACCGTGGAAGACATTGCCCACGCCGCCCTGTTTTTGCTCTCGCCCCTGTCGGGGCAAATCACTGGGCAAACCCTCGTGGTGGACGGCGGTTGGACGGCGGTGAGTCCGCAGCCTGATTGAAAGTTGGGCAGTTAGACAGTTGGAATTGAAGGGCTGCCATGTTCATCATTTCACCGTTTATCATTCATCATTTGCAAAATGCTTTACGACCAAATACAAAAGCCGCCGCCTTTTTTGCGAAGCAAAACAGACTTCAACCAAGGTTCGGCATCATCCTCGGCACTGGCCTGAGTGGGCTGGCCAATGAAATTGAAGTGGTGGAATCCATTGATTATCAAGCGATTCCGCATTTTTCAGCGTCAACCGTCAGGGGTCATGCGGGCAAGCTGATTTTTGGCAAATTGGCTGGCGCAAACATCGTGGCGATGGCTGGGCGCTTCCACTTTTACGAGGGCTACACCATGCAGCAGGTCACCTTCCCCGTGCGGGTGATGAGAGCGCTGGGCGTGGATACGCTGATGGTTTCCAACGCGGCGGGCAGCGTCAATGGTGACATGGAGGCAGGTGACCTCGTTTTCATTCGGGACCATATCAACCTGCACCCCGACAACCCGCTGAGAGGGCCCAACGACGAGCGACTCGGCGTCCGTTTCCCCGACATGCTACATGCCTACGACCTTGGGATGTTGGCACTTGCCTCGAATATTGCGCAAGCAAACAACATTCGGGCGCACCAAGGAGTGTACGTGGCGCTGCCCGGCCCCAACCTGGAGACCCCCGCTGAGTACGAGTTCATGCACCGCATCGGCGCAGATGTGGTGGGCATGAGCACGGTGCCGGAGGTGCTGGTGGCCCGACATGCCGGGATGCGGGTCTTTGCGGTGTCGGTGGTGTCGAACAAGAGCTACCCGATTTCCGCCATTCAAGAGACCTCGCACGATGAGATTCTCGCAGCAGTGGGCAAGGCGTCAGCAAGGCTGACGAAGGTAGTGATGAAAATGCTTGGGGAATTGAAAATTGAAAATTGAGAATTATGCAGAGGCTACATCATTTTCAATTTTCAATTCTCAATTTTCAATTCCTTGTGTTTATCGTTTATTTTACGATGTTTGCAGAATAACGGGGCTGTCCCCTGAACCAGGGGTGACTTTCCATCATTTTACAATCTGAATTTTAGCACAAGGGCGCATGGCCGGACTCGTTCGCATCGCCGTTGTGATATTACATCAAAACAAAAACATATTGACAATGAGACCAGTCGTCATTCTTGTGATCGCAATTTTCGGCCTGATAGTCGCATTTTCAGGCTGCAATTCCTACAACCGTTTTGTTACCAAGGAAACTGCCGTTGAGCAGGCTTGGGGCAACGTGCAGAGCGCCTACCAGCGTCGTGCGGACCTCGTGCCCAACCTCGTGGAAACCGTGAAGGGTGCTGCCAATTTTGAGCAGTCCACTTTAACGGGTGTGGCAGAGGCAAGGGCCAAGGCCACCAGCATCCAAGTGGACCCGACCAACCTCACACCAGAGAAATTGGCCGAATTTCAAAATGCGCAGAGTGGGCTTTCGCAGGCTATCGGCAGGTTGTTGATGGTCACGGAAAACTACCCCGAACTGCGTGCTACCGAATCGTTCAAGGAACTTCAAGCACAGTTGGAAGGCACCGAAAACCGCATCAAGGTGGAGCGTGACAAGTTCAACGCCTCCGTTGCTGAATACAATACCGCCGTACGCCGCTTCCCCGCCAACTTCTGGGCTGGCATCTTTGGTTTTGAAAGAAGAGGCCAATTCGAAGCCGACCAAGGCGCTCAAAACGCACCGAAAGTACAATTCTAAACAAGGTCTGAGGTATGGGGTATGGAGGTTTGCGAAGCGCATTGCCTTAACATACCTCATACCTTATACCTCATACCTCCTCAATGATAGACTTTTTCTCAAAAGACGAAGAAGCCCGTATCGTGCAGACCATCTCGGAGGCAGAGCGGCAGACTTCTGGCGAAATCAGGGTACACATGGAGCGAGACTACGAGGGTACCATCCTTGGTGCGGCTTCCCGTACGTTTTTTGCGCTCGGCATGGATCGTACCAAGGACCGCAATGGGGTGCTGATTTTCATCTCGCCGCCTAGGCATGACTTCGCCATATTCGGTGACCGGGGCATCAATGCTGTCGTTCCGCCCCATTTTTGGGAAGAGGTGAGAAACGTGATGCAACAAAATTTCCGGCAGGGCATGTTCGCCGAGGGTGTTTGCCAAGGCGTAAAAATGGCGGGCGAGAAGCTCCAAGCCTTTTTCCCTTGGACGGACGGAGACAAAAACGAGCTGTCCGATGAGATTTCCTACGGGAAATAGAGGGTGAGCGAGTGAGAGGGTGAGCGATGTGAGAAAAAGTGAGCGAATGCCCATTTCAAAATTTGCAAATGAAAATTTTCTTCAAAAATATTGTCCTGTTTTCCCTGCTTTTGCTACCGTTTTTTACGGCAGCAAAAGAAGTGCCTCCAGCGCCCAACCCACCTCGGTTGGTCAGTGATTTTGCAGGTATTCTCAGCAGCGAGGAGGTACAGGCATTGGAGCAAAAACTGAGGGCCTACGACGACTCCACCTCCACGCAAATTGCCGTGGTCATTGAGGAAACGCTGGATGGGGACGATGTTTTTGACTACTCGCTCCGGCTGGCAACGGCTTGGGGCATTGGCCGGGAGGGCAAGAACAACGGCATCCTCATCTATGTGGCCATCTCCGACCGCAAACTCTGGATTCAGACGGGCTACGGCACGGAGGGCTTCCTGCCCGATGCCCTCGCCAAGCGCATCATCGAGCGCATCATCACCCCCAATTTCCGTAGCCAGAACTACTATCAGGGCCTGAACCTGGCCACCGATGCCATTATCCAACTTGGCAATGGTGAGTACATTAACGAAGAGGCCGGGCAAGAAGGCAACCTTCCCTTCCCTGTCATCCTGATTTTCTTGATAATTTTCATCGTAATCATTATCATCATCAGCAAGGGCGGCGGCGGTGGCGGTTACAATCGTCAGGGCCGCTATGATTCCGGTGGCGGCGGCTGGGTCATCTTTGGGCCAGGCTTCGGCGGCGGCGGCAGCAGTGGCGGTGGTGGATGGGGCGGCGGTGGTGGCGGCTTCGGCGGCTTCGGTGGCGGTGGATTTGGGGGAGGCGGTGCCGGGGGGAGTTGGTAGGGTTAAGTTGGCAGTTCGACAGTGGGCAGTTGGCAGTCAGTTAGACAGTTGTCTAGCTTGACGCTGGTTAAATGAAAATGGGTAGCATTCCTTAAAGGAATGCTACCCATTTTCGTTTCTACCAGCGTGCTGACTAAACAACTGTCAAACTGACTGCCAACTGCCCACTGTCGAACTGCAAACTTGAAAAAACTGCAAACTATTTTTTCACCACCGTATCCTCCAACCGATTCGCCATACGCTGGATGGCATCAATGATGTTGTCCAATTGCGGCGGGTAATCCACGTACTTGATGCCGAGGTTGTCTTGGCCCCAGATGGCGATGGTCACCATTTTTTTATGCTCACCGTATGTGATGGCGAGGCGCAGTGGGATGGGCGTTGGTTTGCCTCCCTTGCGTTTTTGGCAGCGCTGGTCAGGACAGTCGTAGGCTCGGTCAAAGTTGAAAAAACCTTGTTTCAGCACGTAATCGGCAAACATCTCCAGCTCTTGACGAGGTATGTTTTTCTTGGTGACAAGGAGGCCATTGTGTACGCTTTGGTATTCCTTGATGAGGCGACCGTCAGTTTTTATTTGGATAAAATCCTTGAGCACGGGGTCAATGCCGCCATAGTATCCGCCACCGATAAGCTCCACGCTGATGTACGTTGGGGAGGGGCGGCGGGCGTTTCAGGCTTGCGGTTCTTGCGTTTCAGCATGGCCAGCCAGTCCTTTTTTTTCTTCTTTTGCCAATGCCAGCACCACGTTGCGAGCCATCGCCATCGGCCTCAACGAGCACTTCGGGCAGCTCGTTGGCGGGCTTCCACGAAGGGGGCGTCCTTGCTGTCCACCCGCACGAAGTGATACTGGTACTTGCCCTTGCTGTTCTTTTGCGTGAACTCCAGCACCAGCAAGGATTTGTTCAGTTGCACAATCTCAAATTTGTTGACGTGCTGGAAGCTGTAAAAAAGCGACCGCCCGTTCAGGCTCCAATTGCCACGGGTGAGCTTGCCGTTGAGGAACTCCTGGTAGGTATAGTCGTAGCGGAAGTAGAGGAAAAACTCGTAGGCTTTGTCGGCCTTGTGGATGATGGTGTTGGACTCGGCGTGCAGGGTGTAGGTGTACCGCCATTTCGACTCAACAAACAGCCGTTCGTCTGGCCCATTGAACACAGCCCCAGCCTCCTGTGCGGTTAATTGCATGAAAAAGGTAGAGAAAAGGCCAATTACTGCCATTCGCCACCAAATTGCATTTCTCATGGTAAAATGATTTGTCAGTAATAATCGGGGGGAACATTGCAAAAAGTTAACCACGTTAACTTCCGCAAATTATATGATAAAATTTAGTAGAGCAAATTTGAGGCAAAACTTAACAATCAGGGCGGGGGAAAACAGAAAAATTATTGCTTTTACGCTGTGCTTTCAGCAAAAACTGCTCCTGAAATGAGGTGCCCATTGAAACTTGCCTTCTTGGCCGCACCTGAAAATTGGTACATTTGCGCCAAGCCTCAAGCCGAAAATCCAAAACTTCATACAGTTGAACCTTTCGCTCAAAATAGCCCGGCGATACTTGTTCGCCAAAAAATCCACTAATGCCATCAACATCATCACGGGCATTTCGGTGGTGGGCATTGCCATCGGCACGGCGGCATTGGTGCTGGTGCTCAGCGTGTTCAACGGCTTCGAAGACCTTATCATTGGGCTGTTCAGCAAGTTCAACCCCGACGTGAAGGTGACAGCGACCGTCGGCAAAACCTTCGAGCCAGACTCGGTGAAATTGGCGCAAATAAAGGCCCTCCCCAGTGTACTCCTTGTGTCCGAAACGTTGGAGGAAGTGGCGTTTTTTGAGTACGGCCAGAGCCAAGATTTCGGCATCGTGAAGGGAGTGGACGACAACTACCACAAGGTCAGTGGCATAGATTCTGCCATTTTTGAAGGGCAGTACCGCCTTACGAGTGGCGAGCGAAACCTCGCCGTGCTCGGCGGCGGCGTGCGCAGCAAGCTCCAAGTGGACTTGGACGACCCCTTCGGCCTGCTCAGTATCTACATGGCCAAACGGGAGAAAACCAGTGGGCTGGAGCAGCCGTTCAAAAAGCGGATAGCCTACCCCGCTGGAAGCTTCAAGATTCAACAAGACTTCGATAACCAGTACGTATTGGTCTCGCTCGAATTCGCCCGTGACCTCATCGGGGCCTACGGTCAGGTGAGCGCCTTGGAGATAAAACTCAAGCCTGACGCCGACCAAAAGCAAGCCATCGGTGCCATTCGGGCCATACTGGGCGAGGAGTTCCAGGCCAAAGACCGCTACCAGCAGGACGAGGCATTCCTCAAGCTGATGAACATCGAAAAATGGATGAGCTTTGCCCTGCTCAGCCTGACGCTGGTGCTCGTGGCCTTCAACATGATTGGCTCGCTCTGGATGATTGTACTGGAGAAAAAAGCAGACATCAGTATCCTGAAAAGCATGGGCGCTACCAACACCTCGGTGCGCAATATCTTCCTCGGGCAGGGCTTTTTGCTTTGCCTATTGGGCCTGATTTCAGGTTTTGTGGTGGCCATTTTGCTCTATGTTTTGCAGAAAATCTTCGGCATCGTACCCATCCCAGAAGGCTTCGTGGTGGATGCGTACCCAATCAGTATGCGGTTGGTTGACTTGCTTGCAGTTGCAGCTGTGGTGGTGGCAATCGGGGTGGTAGCTTCCGTGCCTGCCGCCCATCGGGCCAGCAAAATACCGACACTGGTGCGGGAGGAATGAGGGCGATTTACGATTTTGGATTTTGGATTTACGATTTAAGATTGGAGACCTGCCCAAATCATTCATTCTTTAGGAAACCAGCAGTCCCCCAATCGTAAATCGTAAATCCAAAATCGTAAATCAATTTATCTTTGCGCACTTTTACCTTTTTACTTTTTACTTTTTCCTTAAAAAAATGGACGACTGGGAACTTGATTTTGAATGGCTCAAAGTGCGGCACCTGGTGAAGGATGCCCTCAAACGGGACATCTTGCCCGACATGAATGCTATTCTTTTTATGATTGGCATACAGGAACTTGGGCGCTGGAAGACCAATTTCACCAAAGAAGAAAAGCAGGATTTGATGCACATCGCTGTTTGCAGCTTGATGAGCTACGACGGGTATTACGAGTTCAAAGGCCGTGATGCCGACGGCTGGCCGCACTACGATTCGGTGAAACCATTTACCCAAAAAGGGGTGCAAACACAGGAAGTGTACATCAAAGAAAAAGTCATTCAGTACTTCCGGGAATGGCAGGCCGCTCACGGCGAACCGGTCGGCCAAGGTATCGAATCACAGAACTAATAAACTGATTTTCAGATATTTACAAAAAAAAATCAAACATGAAAAAGCTCCTACTTTTCTTTTCGTTGGCACAAATAATCCTTTTGATGGGTTGCAGCGGCAACGGTCAAGCTGACGGCACTACCAATGCAGCGGCAGACAACACAGCAGCCGTGGCATCGGCGAGTGGCGAGGCGATGGTACTCATCGAGACCTCGCTCGGCAACATCAAGGTGAAGCTGTACGACTCCACGCCGGAGCACAAAAAGAACTTCCTGAAATTGGCCAAGGAGGGCTTCCTCGACAGCACCTTGTTCCACCGGGTCATTCCCGGCTTCATGATTCAGGGCGGTGACCCCGACTCCAAGCGGGCCATGCCCGGCCAACCGCTCGGTGCGGGCGGCCCCGGCTACACACTTCCTGCTGAGATTGGGGCGAAACACTTCCGGGGCGCACTCTCTGCCGCCCGCCAGCCCGACCAAGTGAACCCAGAGAAGCGTTCCAGCGGCTCACAATTCTACATCGTGCAAAACGGTCCCGTGCCTCAGGAACAGCTCAACCAAATCATTCAAATGAAGGGGCCCAATTTTTACACTCCCGAAGAAATTGACTACTACCTGAAGGTGGGCGGCTACCCGCCCCTCGATGGCGATTACACCGTTTTTGGACAAGTGGTGGAGGGCCTCGATGTGGTGGACAAAATCGCCAACGTACAGCGTGACCCCCGTGACCGGCCCTTGCAGGACATCTCAATGAAGGTAAAAGTGCTCAGTGAGTGAGTGAAGATTTGAGCTACGTTTCGAGATGATTGGCAACCCGAAACGCACGACTTTTTCAATATCCATCATTTATCATTCAAGCATTTATCATTAGTTAAATGGTTCGTTCCTTTCAGCTTTTATTGGTCCTTGGCCTATCGGTATTGGTCGCTTCCTGTGGCAAGCCAATAGCTGATTTCACCTTTGCCGATGGCAACCACGTGGCGCCGGCTTCCGTGAAATTTGAGAATACTTCCCGGAATGCCGAACGGTACGAATGGGATTTTGGGGACGGAGGCAAATCCGTGTTGGCTGCGCCAAACCATGTATACAGCGCCAGCGGAAATTTTTCAGTGAAACTGAAAGCGTCAAAAGGTAAGAAAGCGGCCGAAGCGTCAAAAAGGATACAAGTTACTGCTCCCGCCGCCTGCCTCGTAGAAATCGAGACGGAGTTCGGCACGATGACCGTTCAGCTCTCCAACGCCACGCCGCAGCACCGCGACAACTTCCTGAAGCTGGCCGAAGAGGGCTACTTTGACGGGATGCTGTTCCACCGGGTCATCGAGGGGTTCATGCTCCAGGGCGGCGACCCCGACTCCAAAACAGCCAAGCCCGACCAAGCGCTCGGCATGGGAGGACCAAGCTACACCGTTCCTGCCGAGTTCGTTGACTCGCTGGTACACGTGAAGGGAGCGCTCTGCGCAGCCCGGCAAGGCGACCAGGTGAACCCCCAAAAGCGCTCGTCCGGTTCGCAGTTCTACATCGTTCAAGGCAAGCCGCTGACAGTACAGGAATTGAGCATGATAGAAGCAGGGAAGGGCATTCGATATACCAAGGAACAGCGGGATGCCTACACCAGCGTGGGTGGTGCACCGTCCCTTGATAGAGATTATACCGTATTTGGCCGGGTGATAAAAGGATTGGAGGTGATAGATAAAATAGCAGCCGCCGAAACCGACCCCCGTGACCGTCCGAAAACAGACGTGAAAATGAAGATTAGAGTGATAAAATAATGGAGAATTGAGAATTGAAAATGGGTTCGCTGGTTTAATTTTCAAGTTCTCAATTTCAATTGGTATTGCATGCAAACGAAAAACATACTCGGCATTGACGTGGGCGCATCCGGTATCAAGGCTGCCATCGTTGACATTGAAAAAGGTGAACTGGTGACCGACCGGATTAAATTGTCCACCCGAAGCCAGCCACACCCGAAGCTGTGGCGGCTGTTGTCGCTGAATTGGTGAAGCAAACGGGCTACACCGGAGACCTCATTGGCCTCGGCTTCCCATCCATCGTCAGGAACGGGGTGGCTTACAGCGCCGCCAATGTTGACCCTGCGTGGATTGGCACCAACATCGAGGCGCTGCTCGCTGCTGCAACTGGCAAGGAGGTGGTCGCCATGAACGATGCCGATGCTGCAGGACTTGCCGAAATGCGCTACGGCAAGGGTATTGGCAAAAAAGGCACCGTGATGCTCATCACCATCGGTAGCGGCTTGGGGTCGGCGCTGTTCACGGACGGCCATTTGGTGCGCAACTCGGAATTTGGGCACTTGTACCTGCAAGGCTGGCTTGCTGAGCACTACGTTTCCAATACGGCCCGGAAGAAGTACGAAATGTCGTGGGCTGGTTTCGGTAAGCGCTTCAACGAATACCTGCTGCACCTTGACCGTCTTTTTTCACCAGATTTAATCATCTTGGGCGGTGGCATCAGCAACGAGTTCAAGCTATTTTCCGAGCAACTCGACCCTAAACTGAATGTCACGACCGCCGCCTTGTTCAACCATGCAGGTATCATCGGAGCAGCACTTTACGCTTACGAGGCGAAGTTTGGAGAAATTGAAACAAGTACTGCGGAGTAGATGGCAAGCAGTTGGAGCAGATTCTTGAACCGTTTTTAAAACATAAAGAAATGAGACTTTTAAAAATTTCCATTTTGCTGATTTGCGTCCTTGCATTTGCAACAGCTTGCAAGGAGAAACCAAAAGCTGGCTACTCCACCGTCAAGCTCGACGATTTTTTTGAGTTGAAAATGAACCAGTCGGTGGTCATTGTGGACAACGACCTGAAGTTGACCTTCACTGGAGTGCCGGAAGACTCTCGCTGTCCAAAATTCACGAACTGCATTCAGGAAGGCCAAGTGAGGATCACCATGTCGGCGGCCATTGCTGGCAAAAGCCAGGTGGTGGAGTTTTCCAGGAAGCCCTCCGACAAGGGCAACACCACGGTGGCAGTTGGCAAGTTCAAAATCCAGCTTTACGACGTGATGCCCTACCCAGAAAGTGGCAAGAAAATCAACTTGCCTGACTACACCGCCCGGATGACCGTGCGCAAAGTGGGCGGATAAGCTCCTGCGTTTGTCAAAAAGCCTCCCCTGTCTTGCTGACAGGGGAGGCTTTTTTAGTTGGAAAAGGCAAGACTGCTGCTCCTTAATCTTCTTTTCGCCCCCCGAATCGAGCACTTCGTCGGTGCAATCCATCTGTTTATCAAAAATTCCTTGCTAAAAAAGCTACCATGTATTGCATAGTACCTTGCAGCATATTAACTTTGCCCCATCAATTAAAGCAACGCAGATAAACTGTCTTGCAGAACAAAACAGAACGAATGAGCCATCAGAAATTTTTCCAATCAAAATGAAAGTTCAAGGACTCCTAGACAATACAACCCAGCAGATGCGGAAAGGCATTTTGGAACTCTGCATCCTCTCCATCATCTCCGATGAAGGAGAGGCCTACCCAACGGACATCATCAAGCGGCTCGAAAAGTCGGAACTGATGGTGGTGGAGGGCACGATGTACCCGCTGCTGGCCCGCCTCAAAAGCGTTGGCCTGCTGGACTACACTTGGCGCGAATCGGTCTCCGGGCCGCCCCGCAAGTACTACACCCTTACCGGCGACGGTAAGGAGTTTTTGGACGGCTTGGCCACCACCTGGCACCAGTTGGTAAATGCCGTCAGCAATTCAACCAAAAGTTTAACAGCTAACTAATTCATACAATGACTAAGGTATTCAATATCAACCTCGGCGGCCTTCCACTCACCATAGACGAAGACGCCTACGAGACCCTCAGCAGCTATCTGAAGACCATCCACAACCATTTTCGCAGCTCGGAGGGCTACGAGGAAATCACCACCGACATCGAGGCACGCATGGCCGAGCTGTTCCAAGAGAAACTTGGCAGCCGTCCCATCGTCTCGCTAAAGGACGTGAACGGCGTCATCGCCATCATGGGCACACCGGAGGATTTCGGTGCGGAGCCAATGGAGGAACCTGCCGTCAGCGAGCCAAAATCGAAGTTCGGCAAGAAGTTCAACATCAAAACGGGCAAACGCCTCTTCCGCAACCCGGACGAGGAAGTTGTGGGTGGAGTTTGCTCCGGCATAGCAGCCTATTTTGGCATCGCTGACCCGCTCTGGGTACGCTTGGCCTTTATACTTTTCACTTTCACGGGCGGATTTGCCGTGCCGCTTTACTTTATCCTCTGGGCCATTTTGCCGAAGGCTGAATCGGCAAGCGACAAGCTGGCTATGCGGGGCGAGCCTATCAATGCCAGCAATATTGGCAAAATCATCGAAGAGGAATTTGACCACGTGTCGAAGAAAGTGGTCGAACTGGGCGATGAAATAAAAGGGGAGTTCGGGGCAAAAAAAAAAAGTACGGGGTCGCAGCCTGATGATGTTTCGTCGTCAGCCAATGCGTCCACTGGCAAGCATCATTTCAGAGCCGCCGCTTCCGAGGGGATTCATGTTTTAAGCAGCATCATCCTTGTTTTGGGCGGCATTATCCGCAAGGTTTTTGAAACGTTGGTGAAAGTCATACGGCCCATTGGGTTCATCATCGGGGTGGCTTTGGTGGCCATGCTGGTGCTGTTCTGGGTTTTCTCGGTGGGTGGACTGTTTATAGGGCTGCCGTTCGGGAGCTTCCTGCTGCCGGGTTCTTCCTTCATCACCACTTTGGGCGTGGTCAACCTCCTGATATTCCTGGGCGTGCCGCTGCTGATGTTGGCACTGGGCGTCATGCGGTTGTTCATGCGCACCAATTTCAAGCCCCGTTGGACGGCGGGTTTGTGGCTTTTCTGGGCGCTCAATTTGGTCAGCTTGGTGTTCGTTGGCACAAAAACGATGCGGCAGTTTGCGCATGGGGCGGATGTTGGACTCGGAGCCAATACCGCCAATTTCGCACCGACCGATACCCTTTTCATTGATTTTGAGAAGAATCCTTATGATGATAGCTTCATGCGATTTGGGGGCGACCTGTACATCTCCGACAACAAGCTTATCTCTGAAAACATACGGGTTCGGGTGGAAAAATCGGAGAGCAACAAGCTTGAAGTTTTCCAAAGCAACTATTCCCGTGGGGAGGGCATGGAAGAGGGCCAACAACTGGCCAACAAGATTGCCTATCAATACCGCATCGAAGGCAACCGCTTGGTTTTGCCACGTTTCTTTGAAATTCCCAAGGGTGAAAAATGGCGTGGACAACGGGTCAACCTCACCATCAAAGTGCCGGAGGGCAAATGGGTGCAGCACGGCAACGAGGTAAACTGGGATGACCTTGACCTACAAGTAGATGAACAATATCCCTTCCCGTATTGGGAGAGCCAGTATGCCTGGAAAATGGGCCCGAACGGCCTGTTCAATCCTGAATATGCCAAGGAACAAGCCGATAAAGAAGCACGTGACTTGACCTTGAGCAATTTCAGTAAAATCAGACTGGAGGGCAATATCCGACTGAACATCCGGCAAACGGGCGAGTTCAGCTTCAAGTTCACCGAAGGCGGCGACCAAAACGATAAGGTGGACATCTCGCAGCAGGGCGACCAGCTTTTCATCTCGACCAAGCAAGAGCTGGACGGCGTCGTGGTGCTCGAAATAACTACCCCCAACCTCACGGAGCTTCACTTGGTCAATTCCGACGATGTTGCGCTGACCGACTTTGACCTCGCCAGCTTCCGCCTCGTGAACGAGGGCGAGGGAAAGGTGAAGTTCAAGGCCAACGTGAACAACCTCGACGTGCAGCTCTCCGGCGACAACGAACTGGAACTGAGCGGCAACTGCAACCACCTCAAAGCCGTGCTGGACAACGAAGCCCGCCTCGATGCCGAGCAGTTCTCGGTGCGGGTGGCCGACATCACCGCCTCCAACGACAGTTGGGTGAAAATCTCCGCCACCGACACCCTGCTCCAGCATTTTGACGAGAGCAGCGACTTGGTTTCAAAGCTGAAAACCTCGGTGGTCATTGAGAAATAGTTTGACAGTTAGCCGGTGTGCAGTGTGCAGTTTGTCCATTGCTTAACTGGTAAATATCGGGGGCATCTTTTCCAAAAGATGCCCCTGTTTAATTTTCAATCAACAATTTTATGAAACAAAAACTGATGCTGTTGGCGCTGTTGGCCGCCTTCTCAACATCGTTGCCAGCCCAAGAAACAATTAGTCAGGAGGCACTTTTCCAAGAAATTTATGAGATGGACAGCTTGCTGTTTGAGGGGTTCAACAACCGGGACATAGAGACTATCAAGCACCTGTTCAGCGAAGACCTCGAATTTTTCCACGACAAAACCGGGCTAACCAACTACAACCAAAACATTGAGCTGCTGGGCGACAACTTCCGTCGGGGCAACTCGCCCAAACGGGAACTGTTGAAGGAAACGATGGAAGTGTACCCGGTGCCGGGCTACGGTGCGGTGCAGACAGCCTCGCACCGATTTTGCCACCTTGAAAATGGGGAAATGGATTGCGGGACGTTCAAGTTCGTGCATATCTGGAAGAAGAAGGACGGGCAGTGGAAACTGGCAAGAATTGTCAGTTTTGACCACTAAATAAAAGCTAAGCCTGGGAAAATAAAGTGGTCGAAATACGTCGTGCAGAAAGTGAAAAAAGACTAAGTGCCCGTGAGTCAACGACAAGGCGCTGCTCAAGTTATTATTGTCTTGACGTATGGCAGGGCGGCAGGAAAAAAGGTATCCACCTGGAACGAAAAAAGCCCTTGCTCACAATGCGACAAGGGCTTTTCCATTTTTCAAAAGATTTCAATGCCCCTCATGGCCACCCTCCTCCATGTCGTGACCTGCCATTGGATCCACCCCCTTTTTGAACACTAGCTCGCTGTGCAGCAGGTAAGCCCCCGACACTACCACTACCTCGCCCGCCTTCAAACCCTCGGTAATTTCAGTAAAATCCCGGTTCGTCATGCCCATCGTCACCATGCGGCTTTCAAAAGCGCCGGAGTCATTTTTAAGCCAAACCGTAGCGCCGTCTTTCCCTTGTATGAGCGCATTGGTCGGTACGGCAACGGCATTTTTGACCTTGCCCTTCAGCGTTATCCAAGCCTGCATTCCTGGTTGGTACTCGCCGCCAGGGTTTGCGATTTCCACCCGGATCATCACGATTTTGGAAGACGCTTCGATCGCTGGGTTGACGAAACTGACTTTGCCCCGCAGCTTCAGGTCTGGAAAGGAAGGTATTTCCACCAGCGCTTCGTTGGTCTGGTTAAGGAAAGGCAGGTCGCTGACATAGAGTTGCGCTTCCGCCCATAGGTTGCGGAGGTCGGAGATGCGCAGCACGGGCGAGCCTTCCGCAACATAATCGCCCTCGGCTACACTTACCTCGGTGGCGATGCCGCTGTATTTGCTGTAAAAAGTGAGGGTGTTTTTGGGTGAGCCACTTTGTTCGAGTTCTCCGATTTGCCGCTCGGTCATGCCCCATAACAGGAGTTTGTTGCGGGCGGCATCGGCGATGCGGGCAAAGGTGGGGTCGGTGTCGGCGTAGCGTTTTTTGCTTTGCAGCGCCAGCAAGTAGTCCTGTTGCACCGAAGCCAACTCCTCGCTGTACAGTTCAAATACCGCTTGCCCTGCCCGAACCGGCTCGCCAATATTGCGCACAAAAAGCCGCTCAACCCTGCCCGCTATCCTCGCCGTGACCACATTCACGAGATTCTGATTTTCCTTCAAGGTTGCCGACAGCGTGATTTCCTTTCCGAGGGGTTGCAGGCCTACGGTATCAGTTTGGATGTTCGCCAACTGGATTTGACCCTCGCTCAACTTTAGCTCTCCCGCTTTTTGGTTAGGGTCAATTTCCACCCGCACCAAGTCCATTTTGCAAATGGGGCAGGTGCCCGGCTTTTTTTCCATCACCTGCGGGTCCATCGAGCAAGTGTAATAAACATTGTCCGGCACAGCTTCCGGTGCGCTGTTATTGCAGGCAGCAAACAGCAGTGTAGCCGCCAAACTTGTTTGGCAGGCTTTCCAGAAAAAACTATGTTTGAATAGGTTCATGCTCGTGTTGTATTTTGAGCCTGCCAAACAAGTTTGGCGGCTACAATGAGTTAGTTTGATTTGACAAAACTTTCGCTGTCCATGAGGAACTGTGCATCGGCGGCAACCTCGTCTGTTTCTGAAATGCCCGACCGCACCTCCAGCCAATCGCCGGAGATGCCGCCTACCTCGATTTTTTGGGTTTTAAAAACGCCGTCTTTTTTCAAAAACACCACCTTTTGCCTCCCCAAATCGAGGGCAGCAGTCCTTGGTATCCAAAGTCCAGAACGCCCGCCCGCCTGCACGGTGGCGTTGAGCAATGCGCCCGGCTTCAATTTGCCGCCGGGGTTTGCGAGATAGACCCTCGCCCGCATGTTCTTGCCGCCCGCTCCAAACTGTGGCTCGACGTAGTTGATTTTCCCTGAAAACGGCTTGTCAAAAGGCTCGATGCGGATGCTCGCTGTTTGCCCAACCTTGACCGCCGAAGCATCGGACGGGTAAAATTCGAGCACCGCCCACACAGTGGCGAGGTTTTGAAGGCTGAAAAGCCGCTGTCCTTTTTGCACGTACATGCCTTCCCGGAGGGATAATTCACCTGCGGTGGCATTGGAAGTTGGAATTGCAGTGCCGCCATCTCCCTCCATTCCCTCGCCAGGCAGCGCAGGGGTAGGCATGGGTTTCTCAAAAACCAGCCCGTCGTAGGGACTGAAAATGGATAGCGATAGCGAGGGCTTCTTGGTTTTCTCTACCTCGCCAATTTGCGCAGCCGTCAAGCCGAGCAGCGACAGTCGTCGGCGGGCATTTTCAATCAAAGTAGTGTTGGCAGCGTCGTTTTCCAGCAGGAAAATCAAGTCTTGCTGTGCGGTGGCAATCTCTGGGCTATACAGGTCGAGGATGCGCTGCCCTTTCTTCACGGGCTGGTACGGGTACTTGACGTACAACCGTTCGATTCGCCCCCCGAAACGGGCAGAAATGGACTGTATCTTGCGGGCATCATAGGCGAGGTAGCCCGGCGCTTCCATGCTGGCTGTGATGGTTTTGCGCTCCGGGTGGACGGTTTTTACCGAACTCAAAACATACTCGTAAGTTGGCTTCAAGAGCATATCAAGTTCGCTGGAAACAGTATCTCCCGACATGCCAGTCGTTTCTTTTTTCACCAAATCCATCTTGCAAATCGGGCAACTGCCCGGCTCGTTTCGCACGATTTCGGGGTGCATGGGGCAAGTGTAAACGGCAGTAGAATCCTCGTGCTTCATGGTTGAATGGTCGTGCCCATCGGGCATCTCGACCGGCTTCAAGTCCATTTTGCATACGGGGCAATTGCCGGGTTCATGGTAGGTCTTGTCGCCCTCGCATTTCATCGGGCATTGCCAGGCGGTGGCAGTTCCATCGTGCTGCGAATGGTCTGTGTCGTTGTTTTGGCAGGCAGAAATCACGAACAGCAGTGCGATGAGCCAGCCTCCGGTTCTAACGAATTTCCAATTCTTTTTCATAAGCGGTTTTAGCTTGCAGTAATTGTTGAAGAAGGTCGAGTTGCGCCAGGCGGCTCATTTTCAGTTCCAGCCAGGCATCGAGCGCCATGAACAACTCGTCGGTGTTTTGCTCGTAGGCGAGCAGGGTGCTTTGAAAACGCTTGCGCTGGTTGGGCACGATGTCGTTTTCGTAGCGTTCGATTTGGTTTTGCAGGGTCTGCATCATCACCAGCCGGTCGGCGAGTGCGCCCCGCACCGAGTTGGCGATGGCGGCTTTTTCCCACTCGAATGCCGCCAGCCGGAAGTCAATGCCCTCAATATTGGCCTTGATGTCCTTGTTCGCCCAGGGGGCAATCGGCACGGTCACCATGCCCATCAGCGAAAACTGCCAAGGCTGCCCGCCGAAGGTGAACATGTGGTCGTACCGGATGCCAAACTCCGGTTTGAGTTTGGAGCGATTGAATTCCTGCTCCAGTCGGGCGGTGCGCAGGTTGGCTTCCACGGCTTGAATATCGCTTCGTGTAAGGATGTGGCTGGTGTCTGGCAGAATTGGCAGTTCCTTCCAAGATGACAAAAAAGCAGTGGTATCCACGTCGAAATCCACCTCCTTCGGGAACTGCATCAAAGCTTCGAGCATCGTTTTCTGCTGCCGGATTTCCCCGGCGTACATCGCCTGCATCCGGTCGAGGTCGGCGAGTTCCGCCTCGGCTTTGTAGATGCTGCCGAGCTTTTCCCGGTTGAATTTGTACCGCTCCTTGGCGCTTTCAATCATGAGGCGCAACAGGTTTTTGCTTTCCTCCAGCACGGCGGTTTTCTTTTTCAAAACTAGCCAATTGAAGTAAGCCGTTTTCGCTTCCGCAAACAGCAT
>JADJYH010000011.1 GCA_016719855.1 Saprospiraceae bacterium
TTTATCAGGCGATGCTGGATTATTGTGAAAAGCACGGCGGATATCAGACGGCTTGGGCGTATATGATGTGAGGGAATGGATTGATTGGACGTTTCCCATTTGCGCCATTTTAAAACCTTCCCCAAAAATCCACGTTCGGTATCCAGCATAAAATTGTTCCAACATGCAAAACGGCCAAGACCTTAAATCTACTGCCATCCTCCCCACCAAAGGCGACCACCAATCCAGCGATTCCATCAAGGCGAACATCCTCAGCTATTACGAAAACACGGGCCTCGATTGCAGCGAAGATGATGCTGAATACTTATACACTTCAGCTACTGGCGCACATGAGTGCGACCCCTTCCGAAGGAGAGCAATCCTCGCTGAGAAATGAACCCCATGGTTTTCAAGTTTGCGGATTTCAGAAGCCAGCCGAGGCCATTTGACCTTAGGTGCGACCTTGGTGCTACCATGCGAAGCTTTGCAGGAGCACCCAGCAAAAAAATTACCGGAATTACCCTCGTCCAGTGGCAAGAAATGAGCGGCAACTCAACGTCGATACTAAAGTTTAGAATAATAAAATGTATATGGCCCGGCACACGGGCCGACTACCTCGACACCCCGATACCTTCCGCCAGCGCCGACGCAGCTTATGCCCTCGAAAGTTGTTGTCACTCGCTGGGCGAAGACAAAGGCTTGTTTCTGGAAGAACTGCACCGCATGTTGAAGCCCGGTGGCCGCTTCGTGATCGTGGACGGCTTCACCAAAAGGCCCCCACAGTCGTTCAGTCCACTCTTCCACTTTGCCTGGACAGCATCAGCGAAGGCTGGGCCGTGCCGTGCTTTCCCGCCCTCCAGCCCTTCCTCGAAAAATTGGAAAGCCTTGGTTTTTCAAACATCAAAGCAACAGATATTTCATGGCGGGTAGCGCCGTCCGTACTGCATTCGCCATTTTGCGTGACCTGGTTTATCCTGAAAAAAACGATGCAAGGCGAGCGGCTGAACCGGGTTCGGCTGGGGCATTTAAAAGCTTGCCTGCTGGCACTGGTGGTGGGGATGCACCGGAAAGATTATGGTTATTTTGTGGTGACGGGGAGAAAGAACGAAGACAATGGGCAAGAAAAGAACACTGGCAAGCAGTAAATGACATTGGCTATCTTTTCAAAAACAAGAAATTAAACCTACTGATGTACATTTGTTGACTCGTTTTCAATGAATGGGTGAGTTTAGAAAAAACGTAACTGTTTAGGAGGGGCAAGCCTTATTTAAAAAAGTATTGCCTTCAAAAGCATTTTTAAGTTCATTGAAAACCCTGGATTGATGCTTGCGAGCTGTGGATATAAAGCTGAATATGCGAAGCATAAACTTGGCAGAGCACCTACAAATTGTCCTGAATGAACCCTGACACCTTTGCTTTGTCTTGGCTGGGCGCAAGTCCCTTTCCATGGTTATTGGTAAAGGGCACTTCTTCGCTATTGGAAGGCAAAAGCAATTACTGCCGCCTGGTGCTTTCTGAGCGCAGCAACAGGTTACGGCCTTTGTTTTATGGGCTTTTCCCCTGCCACTTGCCGATTTACGGGGCAGCGGCTCGGTATCCGCATTCTCCCATATTTTGCCAAAAGGCGGAGTGCCTTTTTCCTGTTCCCGCAGCCTGCGGCTACCCTTCCATAGTCGGACCGACGGTACAAGGCGAGCAGGTACCTCCTGAACCAGGCTGCCCAGGCCGTGCCGTTTTCTTCCAGGTGACCAGTTCCTCGCGGGGTGCACCGCATGCACTGTGGCGGCACCCGTCAACCAGTAGCTGCCCCAGCAGTCGTGGACCGCCAGCCCTTGAACACGGGCAGGGTTAGATGCGACCCCACAAAGCGCCCGTACCCACATTTGTGCACGAAAAGGTAGGTGAACAGCCCGTTGCAGCGGGTGTGCAGCCAGTGCGGGCTTTCCGCCGCCTCCAGCCCCGTCTCGTCCAAATGGTTGACCATGCTTTTGCAGTAGGCTGTCCTGAGCAGCCTCTCCACCGGGCCAACCGCTCAAAGCATCTGCGGTGGAACCGATGATGGTGGCTGGGTTGATGGCAAGAGCCGTACAGGTCCTCGAGTATCTGCACCTTTTTCACCGGCAGCTTGAACGCCACGTTCAGCAGTACCACCAGTGCCCTCACCCCCGTGCCGTATTGCAGGCGGGCGTTCACCCCGTCCGGGAAGGCACCCTGGTTGTGCTGCCGCACCTTTCGCAGCCGCTGCTCAGCACGATGTAAGTTCCGTCACCTCCAGCCTTGGCTGGGGCAGGTCGAAACCTGCCTGACCTCGACGACCCTGGCCCTTGATTTGTCCAGCACATGCCCCGCAAATGGCATTTGTCGGGAGCAGTTCGTTGAAATGGTCGGGCTGCTCCGCAGATTTCCAGTGTCCCGGCCTTGTGGCCGGGCTTGCCGCCGGGCTTCCTGCCCTTGTTCCTGGCAAATGCAGGCCTTGATGCAGGCTTTGCAGGCCGTCGGAAGAAGGGGCTTGTGGCTGTTCCTGCTGTTCTTGTCCAAACGTTCGGTCAGCGCTGCCCGGTTCGCCATAAGGATGGCGACTTGCTTTAAGGCCGTGATTTGTTCTTGTTGCTGCAAAATCAAATCGTGACAGGATGATATGTCGTTTGGCAACTTCAATTTAAAGGACGTAAAAATAATATTTCAATCCCCATTTATGGGGTGCTAAACTGTTACGAAAAAACAATAAAAACATGAAATCAATACTTGGATTTTACATTGATTGCCATCATAGCTTTATCATGCAATCCCGATAAAAAACAAAACCAACTCCCGCTTATTGGCACCTGGGAGTTGATTTCGGCAACAACCACGGAAAAGGACTCCACTTATTCTACGTTTAACCCGAATGTTAAAATGATTAAGATTATTAACCCCACGCATTTTGCTTTCTTAAGCCACGATTTAAAGATGGGGAAAGACACTGCTACTGCTGCATTCACTGCGGGTGGAGGGGCATATACTTTGGTGGATAGTGTTTATACGGAGCATTTACAATACTTCATAAGCAGGGAATGGGAAGACAATAAATTCGAATTTGTTGTCAAGATAAACAATGACACTTTAATTCAAAAAGGCATTGAAAAGATTGAAAAACTGGGTGTTGACCATGTGATTGTGGAAAAATATAAGCGAGTGAAAAGCTGATTTTCCAGCAACACAAGTCAGGAGGCAACCTGAAGCTGCCTCCTAATTTTATTATCTGGTATCCTACCCATTCCCCTTCCGGTAATCCGCCAGAAACTGCTCCAGCCCAATATCCGTTAGCGGGTGCTTCAACATGCCGAGGATGGCGCTGAGGGGACAGGTGCAAACGTCCGCTCCGTTCTTCGCTGCCTCCACGATGTGCCGGGAACTGCGGATGCTCGCCGCCAAAATCTCCGTTTCGTAACCTTGGATGGCGTAAATCTCCGCCATTTCCTTGATGAGCAACATGCCGTCCCAGTTCGTGTCGTCAATGCGACCGATGAACGGGGAGACGTAGGTGGCTCCAGCCTTTGCTGCCAAGATGGCCTGCGCAGCAGAAAAAACCAGGGTGCAATTGGTGGCAATGCCATGGTCGGTGAAGTGGCGGATGGCCTTCACCCCATCCCTGGTCATCGGAACTTTCACCACGATGTTCGGTGCGAGGCTGGCGAGGTGCGTACCCTCGTTCACCATCCCTGCAAAATCGGTGGCGTTCACCTCTGCGCTCACGTCGCCCTCCACAATTTCGCAGATTTTTTTGTAGTGGTTTTCGATGTTCATCTGGCCTGTGATGCCCTCCTTCGCCATCAGGCTGGGGTTGGTGGTCACGCCGTCGAGGATGCCGAGGTCGTTGGCTTCCTCAATATCCCTGAGGTTGGCAGTGTCAATGAAGAATTTCATGGTTGAATTGTTGTATTGTTGAATTGTTGAATTGTTATGATTGTTGGATTATGAATTGTTGTATGGCTATTCGGATAGTTTTTCTTTGCTGTATTTGATTAGGCTGCCGAGGGAAGGGCCAAGTTTGTCAAGCTCTTGGAATATATGAAGATATTGTTCTTCGGTAATCAACTTTCGACACTTTGCTTTTTCGTTCCAATCGTAGCACTCCTTTCTTGAGCCTTGGCTATATCGGTAAAATTTGATTTTATCCTTTTGCCCCATCTTCCAAATCCTTCCGCAATATTAGCAGAAATTGAATCAGCGGCCCTCACAAATTGGCTGCCAACTGTATTTTGGGCAAAGGAATTCCAGCCAATTGCCAACTCCCAAACATAGTTGGACAGATGAAACGCCAATTTATAAGCGCCAATATCATTCAGTTTTAGGTATTTCGTGTCTCCTATAGCAGGTCTGTTTACCTCCAACAATTCAACAATATAGCAATTCAACAATTCAACTTTTAACCAGCACTTCGCCCAAATTGAGGATGGCATTGGCAACTACCACCAGCGCAGCCATTTCCGGGCTTTGCACCATGGTCTCCTTGCCGCAAAGCTTTTCCATTTTTTCTTTGTGCGCAGCAAAATCGGTCGGCGATCGGTGGTACAAACTCACCAGCACCTTTGTTTTGGCGGCATCTGGTGGGTGACCCGTGGCCATCTGGTAGGCCAGCGCCAACTGCTCGGCTGGCTGTTTTTCGCTGTTTCATAAATTCGGTTGGCAAAATAGCGGGCAGCTACGATGTACGCCTCGTCGTTGAGCGTCACCAGGGCCTGCAACGGCGTGTTGGTGCGTACACGCCGGGCGCTGCAAACTTCCCTCGCCACGCCATCGAAGGTCATCATGGCGGGGTACGGGCCGGTGCGCTTTAGGAAGGTATAGATGGCTCGACGATAGCGTTCGTCGCCCTCGGCGAGCTTCCAGTTGTCGCCGTTCCAGGGGCTTTGCCAAACGCCCTCCGGCTGGTGGGGCATCACGCTGGGGCCGTACATTTTTTGGTTCAATACCCCGGCGATGCTCAGGGCTTGGTCTCGTACCTGTTCGGCGGTGAGCCGCAAACGGGGGCCTCTGGCGTATAAGTGGTTGTAGGGGTCGGCCTCCATAGCTTCGGCGCTCACCCTCGAATCTTGACGGTAGGTGGCAGACATCACCATTGTTTTCAGCAGTTTTTTGGTGCTCCAATCATAGTCGTGCATGAACTCCCACGACAGCCAATCCAACAGCTCTTGGTGCGTGGGAGGTATGCCCTGCGAGCCGAGGTCTTCCAGCGTCTCCGCCAATCCGTAGCCGAAAAGCTGCTCCCAAAGCCGGTTCACCATCGTGCGGGCGGTCAGCGGATGCGTTGGCGAAGTCATCCATTTGGCTAGGCCGAGGCGGTTGGCGGGGGCATTTTTGGGCATGGGCGGCAGGTGCTTGGGCGTGGCAGCTTCCACCACCCTACCCTTCACGAGCAAGTTTCCTCGCTCGAAAACATGCGTATGTCGCTTCATTTTCGGCACGTTCTCCACCATGACGGGCGTGGTCTGGGCAGTGGCACGGAGCAGGTGCTGGAAGTCGGCCTTCACCTCAAGTTCATCCCCAAAGCCCGGCTCGGCAAAGTGGAACCAATCGAACTGCATCCCAGCCATGTCCGGTTTCAACTGGGCATTTTCGTAGGTAAACCAAAGGTTGTGCGTACCTGATTTCACTGGAAAATCGACCTGTTTGATTTCAAAGCCGCCATCTTTTGTCTTGTCAAGTATCGTGGAAAAAAGCACTTCGCCATCCGGTTTGTCCAAGTAAACCGTCCAGCGCCCCCCACCCGTCCAGCCTTGGTAGCGGAACAGCAAGCGGCCCTTTCCGTCGAGGTTCACATTGGGCAACCGAGCGACGCCATGTTGCCGAAGGCCCAACCATTTGGTGTCGTACAAGGCGGCGTTTTCCAGGCTGTCCGTTTCGAGGGAGTAAAAAACGGGCTGCAACGTCTTCAAAAAAGTATAAACCTGCTTTGCTTTTTCTGGTGAGATGGTTTCCTTGACACGGTTGGTCAGGTTCTCCAACTTCAGGCTGTCTTCCGTTGAAAAATGTCGCAGCAACGGGTAGTCCTCCTCGGTGTCCGCATCCCGGCTGTTGTTGAAAAAAGCCATGAACTGGTAATATTCCTCATGCCGAAATGGGTCGTAGGGGTGGTCGTGGCACTGCACGCAGGCAAAGGAGGTGCCCATCAGCGCCTCCCAAGTTGTATTAACCCGGTCAATGACCGCTGCCGTTCGGAACTCCTCGTTGTCAGTGCCGCCCTCGTCGTTGGTCATGGTGTTTCGGTGAAATGCAGTCGCAATGTATTGATTGTCAGTGGGATGTATTCCCTCGTCCAACAGGTCACCAGCGAGTTGTTCCGTCAAAAAACGGTCGTAGGGCATGTCGGCATTGAACAACTTGATGAGCCAATCCCGGTAGCGCCAAATCTGGCGGCGGTCGTCCCGCTCGTAGCCCTTGGTGTCGGCAAATCGTGCGAGGTCGAGCCAAAGCGCCGTCCATCGTTCCCCATATTGGGGCAATGCGAGCAGGCTGTCCACGAGCGCCTCGTAGGCGTTTGGAGCATCGTCGTTCAAAAAATTATTGGCCAAATTTTTCAGGTGCAGGCATCCCAATGAGGTCGAGGCTTACCCGGCGCAGTAGGGTCGCTTTGTCGGCTTCGGGGGAGGGTTCAAGTTTTGTTTCTCGCAATTTTTGAAGGATAAATGCATCCACCTCGTTATTTCCCCAGCCCGATTTTTTACTCAAACTAGAAAGTAGATGACCGTTGCCCGGCAACTCGGGCTTTTCAATTGGCCGATAGGCCCAATGCCGTTCCCAATTCGCCCTCATCAACCCATTTTGTCAAAATGCCGATTTCTTCCTTGGTCAAAGGTTCTTTCTCGTAGGGCATCCGCTCCTCGGGTCGGTGAGCGTCAGCCGTCGGATAAACTCGCTTTTTCTGGATGGCCTGGAACGATGGCAGGTTTGCCGCTTTCCGCGGGAGAAAGAGCGTCCTCACGAGTGAGCAAGCTGAACCCCGACTTGCGCCGCACCCCGCCGTGGCAAGCAAGGCAGTGCTTGTTGAGGATGGGTTTCACCTCGGCGTTATAGTCCACGGTTGCTTTTTTTCCACTTGAGTAGGTGTAAAAAACGAATGCCACCGAAGCGACCACGCTCAACCAGACAATACTTTTTCGTTGAAAAAAACTGGCCATTTTACTTGATTTTGCAATGGCCAAGGTAAGAAGCATTACGGAATTCGGAATTCGGATTGCGGATTTCAGCAAATAATAATATTCTGCAAAGTTTGTGGTATTTGAATTGGCTTGGGCCTGACTGCAAACTGCCCACTGCCTTGTGTCACCCTGTAAGGGGCCAACCAATAACTGGACTGATATTTGCAAAAACGCCAATTGTCTTAAACATTTATAATCCTATGCTACATGCCCCTTTCTCCGTAAGGAGGAAGGGGTTTTTTTCCCAAACAAAAAACCCTGTTAGAGTTTAGAACTCTAACAGGGTTTTTTGTTTGGGAAAAAACAACTGCGCATTGATTATCCCGCTTTGAACTTCCGCATGGCCTCCGTCAGCCGTGGTATTATTTCGAAGAGGTCGCCCACCACCCCATAATCCGCCGCCTTGAAAACGGCGCTTCCGGGTCTTTGTTGATGACCACGATGACCTTCGATTGGTTCACCCCGGCCAGGTGCTGGATGGCACCGGAGATGCCGATGGCAACGTACAGGTTCGGGCGAATGGCAACGCCAGTTTGTCCGACGTGTTCGTGGTGTGGCCGCCAATCGGCATCTGCCACAGGACGGCTGCAAGCGGGGTAGCCCCATCACCTTGGCCAAGTCCTCCACGATTCCCCAGTTTTCGGGACCTTTCATGCCACGTCCGGCAGAAACGACGGTCACCGCCTCCGGCAATGGCACGATGCCTTCCTCGCTTGACTTCAAGCACTTTTACCCGGCTGGCGGGAACAGTCAATTCGAGTGTTTCGATGGCCACTTCGTTGCCGCTGGATTTAAGCGGTATCTCGTTGCCGCCCAAGGATACCAATTTGATGGGCGAACTGATTTCATAAGTGGCAATGGCCTTACCGGAATAGACGCCCTTTGTCACCTTGAACCCACCGCCTGACACATCAGGAAGGGATTTCACACCCGCCACGGAACCTGCATTCAGCCGGGCAGCCAAACGACCCAGCAACGACTTGCCTGTGGAAGTATGGGACAGCACGACGACCGTTGCAGCCCAGCTTCTCAGCCGCTTGCGCAATGAGCGAGGCATACACCTGGCTGTCGAAATTGGCGAGGCTGGCACCTGCCACGTTGTAAACCTTGATGCACCGTAAACGCCAAGTTGCCCGGCATTGTCCACTTTGCCCAATGTCAATGCAACACACTGGCTGCCAAGGCAGTTGTGCGGTTTGGCTCCCCATAAGTTACGGCCTCGAAAGCCGCTTTTTTGAAATGGCCATTGGTGGCCTCTGCGAAAACTAAAACCATTTTTGAATTCGGATTGCGGATTGCGGATTGCGGATTGGGCGACTGCCAACTAATTTCAATTGCTGAATGTTGGACTGAAATCCGGGCAATATTCACCAATTCGCAATTCCGTAATCCAAAATTAAATCAAATAACTTTTGCTTCTTCGTGGAGCAGCCTCACCCAGCTCGTCCATGTCATCTGGGCTGACCAAGTTTTACGCCTGTTTTTCCTTCGGTAATTTGCAGGAAACTGGTACAGCAAAGTCGGGAAATGCAACGGGTGGACGACTGCGAGGCTTTTCTTGGCCTTCATGATGCCCATCATGTTGGGGATGTGCTGTTCAGCCATTCCTTTGCGGCGCTGATGACAAAGGGCGTCTGCACTTCGAGGATTTCCACGCCACCCTCGATGTCACGTTCCATAGTGGCGGTGTTGCCATCCACATCGAGCTTGCTGGCATAAGAAATGAAGGGCAGGTCGAGAATTCGGCGACCATGCACCTACCTCCGAGCCATTGTAGTCAATGCTTTTGCCGCAGAACACGATGTCGAAGTTCTGTGCCTTGGCGTATTCCGCGATTTGCTTTGCAATGAAAAGTGCGCTTTTCGGCTCGGCGTCAATGCACGGCATCCGTTGCACCGATAGCGCGTCCCTTGCGAATAGTTTGGTCGTTGTCTGTCCCACCCACGTTGATGATGGTGACGGAGCCACCATTTTTTTCCACCAATTCAATCGCCCGCACGAGGGCGTACCACTCGTCGTAGGGATTCATGATGAAGCTAATGCCAGCTTCGTTGAACTTGGTGCCATCCGCTGTAAACGAAATCTTTGAGGTGGTATCTGGTGTTTTGCTTTACGCAAACAAGTAATTTACAACTGGAAGGAAAAAGAAAAGGAAAGGAAAAAAGAACGGAACAGTACTCTCACCTTTTGACTTTTTTACTTTGTACTTTTACTTTAAAGGCCGCAAATATATCCATTAAATGACGAACGGGATATTTGGTTGCGAAAATCCGCTGCATTTTACCAAAACTTGACCCGTTTGCACTAAACCAATTTGCCTTGCGTTCTTTGTCCAGATTTTAGAAAACTTGAACTTCATGAAAAAAATACTGCCGATTCTCGCTCCTGCTAGGGTTTGCCTTGAGCAACCATGCCCAAGCTGGAAAAATAAGTGCCGAAGGCATGTTGAAGCTTAAAAGAATACGAGGATACACTGGCGCTTTGCGCTTTTTTGGTCGTCAACGATTCACTGCCCGAGGAGCGGTTTGGTACTTGCAAGAAACTGATACGACGCTGGTTCAAGCGCTCAAAACAGAATTCTTTTCAACTACAAATTCGACCGCCTGAAATCCGTTTCCATCCAATACCCACCGGACAGCACTTTCGAGTCTTCACCTGGCAACTCTACGTGGACGTGGACGATTACAAATACTATGGTGCCATCCAAATGAATACCAGCAAACTTCAGCTTTTTCCGCTCATTGACCGCTCAGCAGCGATACTGAATCGAAAGAGTACGACCTGCTGACACCGGAGAAATGGTACGGCTCCGTTTACTACAACTTGCGTCAGTTTGATACTTCGGAGGGCAACAAATACCTGCTGTTTGGATACGATGGATTCAGCTTTTTCAATGGCACCTACGAAGGTTACAAACTCGAAAATGGTCGTTGGTACTGGGTCGAG
Organism: Saprospiraceae bacterium; assembly: GCA_016719855.1. Taxonomy (GTDB): domain Bacteria; phylum Bacteroidota; class Bacteroidia; order Chitinophagales; family Saprospiraceae; genus UBA6168. The sequence continues at coordinate 10,107 of JADJYH010000011.1, forward strand.
AAGTTCTGGACGGAAACGATGGAGGAGGCACCCAGGCCGGAACCTGTGCTGGACAGCCGAGGGGAGAAAGATGTCTTTGGAAAGGAGAAGAAGAAAGGGAAAAGTCGCCCATGACTACAGCTGGGACTACCTGCCCACCTACAAGCAAATTCCCAGCGTCCATCAAATACCTTTATTGGACCCACCGAGTTATAATCTATGATAAACCATTCATGGTAAAATTTGGCGAGGTAAAAATCATGCCCCTCATAGCGGTCGCATATCGCCACGAAGCCTGCTCCCCACATGCTGTCATCGTAAGTCGTGTCCTTGATGCATGCCACTATTTTTGAACGGTCTTCGCTGAAAAAATGGTGCAGGATGGTCATATTCGGGTGGTGGTTGGAGCTTACAGGAAGCAGCACATCGGCATCGCCGATTTGCAGGAATTCAGCGTCGGCTTCGGTTCATATTCGATGCCGTTTCGTTTTGTATTCCTCCATTCTTGCCAATGTTTTCGGGTCATTGCGGTTGAGTTGCCAATCCCAGGTGAACGGCCCCTCGTGCTTTTCAATGATGCGGTCATAGCGGGTGTTTTTGATGTTGGCTAAAACTTCGGGGGTGGAGGTCTTTGACTTTTCATGGTGGTGAATTTTTTATTGAAGGTGATAATGCTGTGAAGTTGACTGGATTTGACAAATTTTGAAAATTTATCAAATCTTTTCGCTTGGTTGGGTATCACCGACGGGATAAGGAATTGGTGAATTATCCAGCCAACTGTCGGGAGCATTGAGAAGTAGCAATTTTTCCCTAAATTTGCTCAAAATAATTGCCAAGTCTGCTGCTGCCATTCCTTCGTCTTCCCGTCTCAACCCGGTGCAAATGCATCTGTTGCACTTGTTCTCCCGCCCAATGTCGGAACTGGAGTTGAAAGAACAAATGCTCCTCGTCGAATGGTACGACCGAAAGGCCCAAGAGAAATGGACAAACTCTGGGAAGAAAAAGGGTTGAGCAATGAAAAATGGACGGAAATCTTGAAAACCCGCCACCGGAGTCCATAACAAATAACCAATGCTGAAAATCCCTCCTTGATTACAATTGCCTGATGGTCCTGCACCTCAGCGTTCAAAACCATTGGTTCCATGAGTTGCTGAAACAGGGCGAAGTACGGCTGGCAGTTTCAACTGAAATTTTAACGGAATATGACGAGTTGCTCGCATCAAGTTTACCCACCCACCTTTTCGGAAAACGTACTCAGAACCCTTATCAACATTCCTGAATTAGAAGAAGTGACCGTTTATTACAAATGGAACTTGATTTACCACGACCCCGACGACAACAAATTCGTGGATGCAGCCATTTCATGCAATGCTGACTTCATTATCACCACGACGGTGATTTCAAGGCACTCGACAAGGCAGCTTTTCCAAAAGTCAGGTATATCCTTGCAAGAATTCCATGTCCAATTTTTTGGACACCGATGCCTGGGTAGGGAAAGGAACCATATAAAAAACTCCCTTACCGT
>JADJYH010000012.1 GCA_016719855.1 Saprospiraceae bacterium
CGAAAAGCGCACCCGCAAGGAAATCATTGACCAGCGCCTCGCTGAAGCAGGCTGGAAAGTGGGCGACCTTTCACAAGTGGTGGAAGAATACCATGTCCCACAAGCCTATCGAGGCGATGTGCTACAAGAACCGCAAGCGGGCTACGGTTACTCTGATTATGTGCTGCTGGGCAAAGACGGAAGGCCTCTCGCCGTCATCGAAGCAAAGAAAACCAGCGTGGATGCCAGGGTAGGGGAGGAGCAAGCCAAGCAGTATTCCCTGGACATCAAAGCCCGCTACCAGTGCGACTTGCCATTCTGTTTTTACACCAATGGATTCGACATCTATTTTTGGAATCTGGGCAATTTCCCGCCTCGAAAGGTTGCTGGCTTTCCCACAAGGCGAGATTTGGAGCAGTTACAGTTCCTCCGGGCGCAAAAGTCCTTGCTCGCCAACGAGCTAATAAACGCGGACATCGCTGGGCGACCCCTACCAAATCCAAGCTATTCGTTCTATTATGTAAGGGCTTGAAAACAAGCGGCGTAGGTTCCTACTTGTCATGGCGACGGGGACTGGAAAAACCCGCACGGTGATTGCCCTCGTGGAGGCACTCATGCGCTCCAACTGGGTAGGGCGTACGCTGTTTCTCGTGGACAGGGTTGTTTTACAGGAACAAACAGCGGATGCTTTCAAAGAGCATTTGCCCAATGTTTCTCTCTATCCGCCCCTGCCCGAGGACGGTGCAATGCCCACGGACCGTCGCGTTTACGTATTTACCTACCCGACGTTACTGAACCTGCTGCAAAGTGAAAACAACCCCTTCTCACCTTTCTTTTTCGACCTCATCGTCGTAGATGAAAGCCACCGCTCCATCTATAATGTTTACCAGGACATCCTGAGTTATTTTCGATGGCATCACACTGGGACTGACGGCAACACCTACTGATGTCATTGACCACAATACCTTCAATTGTTCAACTGCGAAAATGGGCTGCCCGATTTTGCCTATTCCCTCGACCAGGCAGTGAAGGACGGCTACCTATCCGACTACGAAGTATTGCGATTCCGCACGAAGTTTCTGGAGCAGGGCATTCATCAGGGCACCATTTCGCTCGAAGACCAAAAACGACTGATGCTCGAAGGGAAGGAGGTGGAAGAAATTAGTTTCGAGGGTAGAGACATGGAGCGCATCGTAACCAACCAAGGCACAAACACCCTTATTGTCAGGGAGTTTATGGAAGAGTGCGTCAAGGATACCCAGGCCGGAACCCTGCCCGGCAAGACCATCATTTTTGCATGAACATCCCGCATGCTCGTCGGATGAAGGAAATTTTTGATGAACTATACCCGCAACACGCCGGGGAAATAGCCAAAGTCATCGTCTCCAACGACCCCCGCACTTACGGCAAAACCGGCTTGTTGGCGCAGTTCAAGCGCAACGACTTACCGCGCATTGCCATCAGCGTCGGGATGCTTGATACTGGCGTGGATATACTGGAAGTGGTCAACCTCGTGTTTGCAAAACCCGTTTTTTCCTACACGCGTTTTGGCAGATGATTGGTAGGGGCACCCGCCTGCTCGACCCGGAGAATCTCAAACCTTGGTGCGGACAGAAAGACCGCTTCCTCATCATGGACTGCTGGGACAACTTCGATTACTTCAACCTGACACCCAGAGGCAGGGAGCCAAGACAGCAAATCCCGCTCCCGGTGCGCTTGTTCCGACTGCGGCTAGACAAACTGAACTTGGCAAGAGAAGGCGAAAAACTGTCATTGTTGCCAACGAAATTGAGCGACTCGAGCCATGTTGTCAGCCTTGCCTAAAAATACCATCGGTATCATCGAGCGACGGGAAGACCTCGAAAGGGTAGGGGAGGACGCCTTTTGGAAAACCCTCGACGAGGCGAAATGGAGCTGGCTGCGCGATGCCATCGCCCCATTGCTGAAATACTTGCCAGTGGAAGACCCAGACGCCATGCTGTTTGAAAAAGATGTGACAGATGCTGCTATTGCGCTGCTGGCAAACGACGAGAGCCGCTTAGAATCTGCCCAAGCCGCCATCGTGGAGCAAGTGAGCCGCCTGCCCTTGTCCATTGCAGTAGTAGCAAAGGCGCGGGAACTCATAGAGCAAGTAACTGGTGGCGCATTTTGGGCAAAGCCCACCGACGACAACTTGAACGAACTCACCGAACGACTTGCCCCGCTCATGCAGCACAAGCAGCGTTTTGCCCTGCCCATCCGGGAACTGAACCTCACCGACGCTGTGGTACGCCAGGGAACGCGTCACTTTCGGACCGGAACGCCAGGACCGTCAGCATACAGCGCTATCGTGAAATGGTAGAGAAAAAATCCGCTCGTTGGCCGCGACCAACCTCGTACTGCAACGCCTGCGAAAGGGCGAGCCTGTCAGCGATGCCGACATCCACCACCTCGCCCGACTTTTACAGGAAGAAGACCCTATATCACCGAAAACCTACTGCGCCGCGTGTTTGACAACCGCCGGGCGGGCTTTGTGCAATTCGTACGGCATGTATTGGGATTGGAGGTATTATCGAGCTATTCGGAAGAGGTGAGGCAAGCATTTGAGGCATTCATTGCGAAGCACAGCAACCTCGGCGCTTCGCAAATTCGTTTTATCGAAATATTGAAAGACTACCTCACAGACCGCGGAAAAGTGAGCAAACAGGATTTGGTGCAAGCACCTTTTACCAACCTGCACAAAGACGGTATCCTCGGCGTGTTCACGCCCGCTCAGGTGGAGGAGATTGTAAGGTTGAGTGAACAATTGGCGGCGTGATTTTGCATCTTTGCCCCAATACTCACAAACTCACTCATGCTATCCACCGAACTAAAGCGAAAAGTCAACAACCTCTGGGACAAATTCTGGGCGGGCGGCATCTCCAACCCGCTCACCGCCATCGAGCAGATTTCCTACCTGCTCTTCATGCGCCGCCTCGACGAAACCGACACCGACCGCAAGCGCAAGGCGGAATTCACGGGCGAAAAGTACAAGTCCATCTTCGAAGGCCACGAAGACCTCCGCTGGAGCCATTTCCGCAACATCCCCGACCCGATGAAAAAGCTGGAACACGTGCGGGACAAGGCATTTCCCTTTATCAAGGATTTCAATAAGGACAGCAAATCTGAGGACCTTAAGGGCAAAGACCAGCCGGAGGAAAAGACCAGCGACAGTAAGCCTGAAAAACTCAATGGCGGCAGCCAACTCTTCACCCGGCACATGAAAAACGCCGTCTTCATCATCCCCAAACCCTCGCTGCTCGACGAGGCCATTACGGCCATTGACGACATCTATGCGGAGATTGAACGCCAGCAGGGGCAAGGGCAGGAATTTCAGGATACCCAAGGCGACCTCTACGAGTTCCTGCTCAACGAAATAAGTCGGGCGGGCAAAAACGGGCAATTCCGAACGCCCCGGCATATCATCCAGCTCATTGTCTCGCTGGTAAACCCGCAGCTCGGCGAGAAGACCTGCGACCCCGCCGCGGGAACCTCCGGGTTCCTGTTATCGAGCTATGGCTTTGAAATAGGCACCCTCGGCGACCTCATCAAAGACCAGAAAGCTTGGGATATCCTGCGCCGCCAAAGCTTCTACGGCTACGACTTTGACCTCAGCATGGTGCGCATCGGGCTGATGAACCTCCTGCTGCACGGCATAGACGAGCCGCATATTGACTACAAGGACACCCTCTCGAAGCAGTACAACGAAGCTGCCCACTACCGGGTGGTGCTCGCCAACCCCGCCCTTCAAGGGCAGCATTGATAAGGGCGACATCAACACCGAGCTGCGCACCCCCACCACCAAGACCGAGTTGCTCTTCGTCGAGCGCATCTTCCACATGCTCGAAACCGGGGGAAGGGCGGGTGTCATCGTGCCGGACGGGGTGCTCTTCGGGAGTAGCAACGCCCATAAATACCTGCGCAAACTGCTGCTACACAACTGTCAGCTCGAAGCTATCGTGTCCATGCCGGGGGCGTGTTCAAGCCCTACGCCGGGGTGAGCACCGCTGCCCTCGTGTTCGTGAAAGTGACCGACAAGGATACTGACAAAATCAAAAAGCCCCACACCCAACAGGTCTGGTTTTACGATATGCAAAGCGACGGCTACAGCCTTGACGACAAGCGAACCCCGCTGGGCCACCACGGCGACTTGCAGGACATCGTGGAGCGCTACCGCAACCGCAGCAAAGAGCCGAACGAAGACCGCAAGGCCAAGCACTTCTTCGTGCCGGTGCAGGAAATCATCGAAAACGACTACGACCTCAGCATCAACCGCTACAAGGAGGTGGAGTACGAGGAAGTGCAGTACGATAAGCCCGAAGTGATTATCAAACGCATGGAGGATTTGGAAGGTGAAATCAGTGGGTATTTGAAGGACGTAAAAAGCTTGATTGAATGAAGGCATTTCCATACACTACTTTAAAAGATGTGCTTGTCCTTTCAGACAGTGGTACTTGGGGCAATGTTTTGAGTAAAGGAAAGGGGTGCCCGGCATTGCGCAGTTCTGACATTTCAGGATATAAACTGGATTTTGAGAACGTTGCCTATGTTGAAATTCCTGAAAGAGACCTGGAAAGAAAGCGACTTGAGACAGGCGATATCATCATAACCAAGTCAAGCGGAAGCTCAAATCTGGTTGGCAAGTGCGCCATTTTTTACCCGCCTAATTAAACGGAAGATTTCTATTTCTCAAATTTCATGTTGCGTTTGCGGGTAAACCCTGAGAAAGTGCATTACCAATGGGTTTACTTCTGGCTTATTTCGGATGCGGGCAGACGGTATTTGCAGCAAATCAGCGACACAACAAGTGGTTTGAGAAACCTGAACATCAGCTTGTATTTGAACCAAAAAATCCCTCTTCCCTCTCTTCAAGTGCAACAAAACCTCGCCTACCTCCTCGACCGAGCCGACGCCCTGCGCCGCAAGCGGAAGGAGGAACTGGCGCTGCTGGACGAGTTGGGCAGGAGTGTGTTTTTGGAGATGTTTGGCGACCCGGTGAGGAATCCGAAAGATTGGAAAATGAAAAAGCTGCATGAAGTTGCCGACATCGTTTCAGGTGTGGCGAAAGGCAAAAAGTATGAAGGCAAAAAAACCGTCGAAGTGCCTTATATGCGGGTTGCCAATGTGCAGGATGGCTACCTGAATTTGAGTGAAGTCAAAACTATCGAAGTCTTGCTTAATGAGGTTGAAAGATACCGCCTGCAACGTGGCGACATCCTTCTGACGGAAGGCGGAGACCCCGATAAGCTCGGCAGAGGAGCGGTTTGGAAACACGACATCAAAGATTGTATTCACCAGAACCATATTTTCAGAGTCAGAGCCAATTCCAAACTACTTTTGCCGGAATTTCTGAGCGCCCTGTTGGGCAGTGCCTACGGCAAACGCTATTTTCTCCGTGCCGCAAAACAGACGACTGGCATAGCTTCTATCAATATGCGGCAGTTGAGCAACTTTCCTGTTTTATTGCCAGATTTGAAACTTCAGCAGAAGTTTGAAAATGCTGTCGAGGATTTAGAAAAACTGGAAAAGACTCAGAAGGCACATTTGCAGGCAACCGAAGCCCTCTTCCAATCGCTGCTACATCGGGCGATGCGGGGGGAGGTGAAAGTGAACTTAGAAGTTTTTACAAAAAAAATAGAACATGGTATATTAGACGCATATTTTGAAAAAATAGCTTCAAAAATACTGGAAGATTCGAAGGATAAGGGCTTTATAAAATTAAGTTTTGCCTCAGGAAAAAAACCAGAACCGACTAAAGAATCAATACTGAGAAGAAAATTTGCAGACCTTGTTGTAGGAGCATTTATTGAAAAAGACCAATTCTCTTTTGAAGAATTATTTAAGGCTAATCAGCAGCATCCTGAGTTCGATTATGATACTTTAAAAAATCAGTTATTTGAACACATTGAGAAAGGTGAGTTGTTTCAATCTTTTTCTACTAAATATAGAAGGAATATTGACGAAAGTATAGAAAATGAGACAGGAATAATATTTCTTTTTGAACCGCCCGAAATTACTCCCCTAATGCGCCTCCACACCCTCCACCTCACCGCGTCGTTTCGAGGCTTGCGGGCAGGCTTCCGTCTGCCGCCGCTTGATTTGGACGAGCAGCCCGGCGCACTGCGTCCCATCTGCTTCGTTGGGCGCAACGGCACGGGCAAGTCGAACGTGATGGAGCTGCTGTGCGAGGTGTTTTGCTTTTTGGAAAACCTGTACCTCGGCTATGGACGGGAGCAGGAAATAGAGCCGGAAGAAGCGGAGGGTAGTTTCCCTGTGCCGCCTTCCACCAACGGAGACAGCTTGGAGCGGCTGGGTTTCATGCTGGAATATTCCCTTGCGCCCGGTGAGCAACTGCCCGAAGCTGTGCGGGTGCTTATTGAAAAGGAGGCTGGTAGCCTGCCCGTTTTCACCGTCAACGAATCGGAAACCATCGAGCCGGGCGGGGTGGGGGAGAGCGCCTATTTCACAGAAACCCAGAAAGCTCGCATCGCCCAGCTACTACCTGCCAGTGTGGTCGGCTACTCCTCGGGGTTGAATGAACTGGTGAGCAATCCTTTCCTGCGGATGCAGTTCCGCGACTACTACGAATACCTCGAAAAAGTGCGCAACGGCGATTATACTGGCCTGGAGACCATTTCCCGCCTGTTTTACTTAAGTTACGAGAGCTGTGAGCGCATTCTGCTCGCCAATTTCCTGCTCGAAGACCCTGAGCAGATGGGTGAGTCGGAACGGCTGCGCCCCCTACGGGAAGTGTTGCGGGTGCAGGACCTGGACAGCTTTCGCATCGTTTTCGAACTGGGCAACCGTATCGAACTGAACCCGGAAGCATTCGACCTTTCGCCGGAGGACTACGAAAAGACGGAGGGCAGTTTCCTGAAATTTCGCCAAGACGACTTATTTTTCCCCCTGCGGGAAAAGCTGGAGAACCTACTGCGCTGTGCTACTGCATGGAAAGTGGATACGGTAGAACGGACGCCCGAAGATAGCGGCTCATGGGAACTGAACGACGGTGGCACCTTCCAGACCAATGCAGGCGCGGAGCGCCAGGTAGTCACCCTCGACTACAAAGTGACAAAGGCGACGAAGCAGGCGTTCCGCCATTTTTTCAGAGGCGATTCAAAGGCGCTTTGTTCTTTCTTCCATTGTTTGGATATGCTCAATACGCATAAGTTTACCGACTTCCAAAAGCAAGCAGTCGGCGAAGCGGGTCTGGACTTCAACATCTCCTCGTTTTTGCCCAGGCGGGCGGACGACGAACTATTGTTTTATACCACTGACCTTCGGCTGAAAATGAAGCGTGACGGCAACAAGATTGTCAGTATTCCATACACTGGCTTGTCCGATGGAGAGCACCAGTTCATGCACCTCATCGGCGCTGCCATCCTGCTCGACGAGCCGAACACGCTTTTTGTGCTGGATGAGCCGGAGACGCATTTCAATCCTGCCTGGCGCTCCAAGCTGGTGAGCACCCTCAACCAAGTGGCGCTCGCCGATGAGGCAGCATTATTGTTCAAAAACCAAGAGGAATATGACCGTCAGCAAGTTTTCCTACTGACCACCCACTCGCCGTTCATCCTCTCCGATTGCCGCCAGGAGAACGTGGTGAAGTTTCGACTCAATGAAAACGGAGAGCCAACAGCCGGATTGATAGAGACCAAAACCTACGGTACTTCCTTCGACATCCTGTTGCATGAGGCGTTCGACAAGGAAGATACCATCTCTGACATGGCGAAAAGTGAAATTGATAAATACCATGAAATGCCCATGGACACTTTGGAGCAAATCGAAACCCCTGAAACGAAAAATATATCCGCTCGGTGACGGCGTGGAAAAGCTGGAACAGCTCGACCACCTGAACCGGCAAAAACGAAAAATCGAACAAGCCAAAGGCGAATAGCCAAAAGCTAACAGAAGGTTATGCACCGCCCGTTCAAATACATACCATCCCCCATCCAGCAACTTCACGAACATGTTGCGGAAATTGTTGGCATCTGGTGCGATGCGGCGGGGGCGTTCAGTGTTGACTTGATTCAGGATGCCGTACTGAAGGATTTGGTGGGAAAAATAGAAGTGCGTAAACAGAAGTGGCAGCAAGTGATTGCCGATATCCATGAGCTGTTTCGTCAGTTAACACCAGCCGAGCGGAAAGCCATCCGGGAGGGTTTTATCCAAAACAATCGTATCGAAGAGCTTTGCAGCAAGACTGCCGACCCTGTCCATTACAGTGATTTGCCGGAGTTGGTGCGCCAACCCTTGAAGGATTTTTTTACAGAATTATACACGGGAGTACTGAATCGGAAGCCGTTTATTGATGCTTATAAAACCACTACGAAAGACTACTTTGACAAACTCATCGAAACCAGCGATTTGACAATCTGCCCGTTTTGCGGGATGAATTCGTTGAAATCCAAATATCAAGATGGCCGGGATGCTTTCGACCATTTTCTACCCAAAGGTACTTATCCGTTTAATGCTATCAATTTTAAGAATCTTGCGCCCATTTGTCATGAATGCAATTCCGATGAAAAATTGGCGAAAGACCCCCTGTTTGAAGGTGCAGAAAAAACTGGGCGCCGCCTCGCTACTTTTCCAGTTTCCAACGAGGTGGCGGCGGTGACGGTATCCGTTCAGTTTGAGTTGATTTGAATGCTATCAGAATAGCTTCGTTGGAACCACAACAGTTCGAGGTGAATTTGACTTGTGCCAACGTTGAAACGACCTCCACGTGGGATGCTGTGTTTGGCATTCGAAAACGTTATAACGCCAAAATTTGCCAGAAGATGAAAGAGTGGTTGCAAGATTTGCTGAAACAATATCGCCGAAGGCAAGGAAGGGGAGAGTCGCTTGAGCAGTTTCTGGATGACAAGCTGGAGGACTTCAGAGATATGCCGCTGTTGGACAAAAACTTTCTGCGCAATGCTATTTTTAGTAGGCTGCGGGAGGACGGAATTTTGGTGGAAAGTATGCAGGAAATGCTGGCTAATAATTGAGAAGGCGTCGTAAAAATACAGTGGTTAACCGCCATAATTTTAGTTAACGACCCGGTTAACTGCTTGATAACCAGTGGTTAACGGGTTAATCAACGAAAAATGAAGGAGTCACTGGAACAGGACAAAAAAGCAGATGATGGGCAGCAGAGAATTTGGCTGATAATCATCCTGTTGGCAATTTTTGCGGGCATACTTTTCTTCATCGCATGGACGAAACGGCTTTTTCAGGAGAAAACATTAAAGTCCGAACTAGCCAGAGGTATGGAGTTTCCACGAAGGTCTTGTCAACTGGATAAGGTTGGTGTGTCCGGAAGAAGTGAAAGCAAGGTATGTAGGCACGAAGCTCAAGAAAATCTTGCTGGGCGATGTTTATCCTCATTTCGGCAAGCCGGAGGACAGGCCGATAGACTCAAAGCATAGGAAAATCCTAACGAGAAAAGACATCAACAGAGCCTTGAGTATCGAACAAAGCACCCTCGGTCGCCGCCTCCGGGAATTGGAAGAACCACAGTTGACAATCGGAATGACCTACGAAGCTTTTATAAAACTCAGAGAATTGCCTCCCCGGCAAGTTGCCCTTATTTTGAAGTACATGGCTACCCAGGGTTACCCTATGAAATAACCTTGTTTTAAGAGTTGTCTGCCCTAAGTCAGCAATCCGGCTGTTTTGTTGACATTACTATCAAAGCCCCCTTCCTTTGCAAAAAAGTATTTTCATATGGAAGATATTATGCAACAGGTCACCGTCGGCTTCAAGGTGACCGGCCTTCAAAAAAGGAAATCAAGCTGGCGCTCGTCGGATGGAGATGGATGTTTCTGGCTACCTGCGTAGCCTCACACTCGGTGGTCACGAAAAAATAATGCGGTTCACCACCGTGCCGGATGCGCTCGTCGTGCAGCCAGGTAGGGTAGGGGAGTCCATCGAAGTTTTGAAAAAACTGCTTGGCCATTATCCTGGCCATTCCTGTTCTGACATCATTGCTGCTGTGGGGCTGACCAAGCTGTGCTTGCCATTTACTTTATCTCGCGTTGTGAAAGCTACAAGAGCATTGCCTGCGCTTAGTAGCTCAATGGTGACTTTGACGGCGAAACAAGGTGGCCCAATCAGATTTGTAAAAGATAAAAATTGGTAATGCATTACTTTTTGATGGGGTTCTATTTCTTCAACAGCGCCCTCCTTTTGGCTGCGTCAAAGTGGAAAAGACCCGTCTCTTCGAATTAGCCTCTTCGAGCAACTGTATGGAATGGAGAGTATTCTTGGCATACCGATACCATTGCCTTCCTTTATCTTTGTTGACGCCTACAATCAATCTTTAATAAAGCCTTGGAAATAGCTCTTTATGATTCTACTTTGATGATGTAAATAATAAACTTTCGGGTTGTTTTTCGGAAGTAATCCCAATCGTTTCTCTGTATCATCTAATATTTCTAAAGCCTCTCGTGCCTCTTTTCCTATGTATAGCGATACTAAAAAAATTGCGGCTCGGCACATATTTAAATCGTACTTATTAGGGTACTTCGTCGTAATAGTCTTAAAAATTTCAAAAGCTTCTGATAAAAGTACTCGTGCTTCGGCGTTAGAATTGTTGTCGGACATCAAAGCTCCTAAGATGAATAAGCTACCTGCCAATTCGGGCAGGTAGGCGTCGGGGTCTTCCTCCGCCAGTTTCCGATGTATTTCTAATGCTTCCCGAAAGGCTGCCTCCGCTTTCGGGTAGTCGTTTTGGAGGGTATACAAACCACCGAGGTCGTACTGCACCATCGCCACCTTTGGCTCGAAGGCCTGTGGCTTGTCCTTCGCCAAACGCCGGTAGATTTTCAGGGCTTCGGCGAAGGCTGCCTCCGCCCTTTGGTAGTCGTTTTGGTCATAGTACAAAAAGCCGAGGTTGGCTTGCACCGCCGCCACCTTCGGCTCGTAGGCTCTCTGGTTGTCCTTTGCCAAGCGCTGGTAGATTTTCAGGGCCTCGGCGAAGGCAGCCTCCGCCGTTTGGTAGTCGTTTTGGGCATTGTACCAAATTGCCGAGGTTGTTTTGCACCGCCGCCGCCTTCGGCTCGTAGGCTCCTGGTTGTCCTTTGCCACGCTGGTAGATTTTCGGGGGCCTCGGCGAAGGCTGCCTCTGCTGTTTAGTCGTTTTGGGCTTTGTACAAAAAATGCCGAGGCTGTTTTGCACCGCCGCCACGTTCGGCTCGTAGGTCTGCGGGTTGTCCTTTGCCAAGCGCTGGTAGATTTCCAGGGCCTCGGTGAAGGCCGCCTCCGCCCTTTGGTAGTCGTTTTGGTCATTGTACAAATTGCCGAGGCTGTTTTGCACCATCGCCACCTCCGGCTCGTAGGCCTTCTGGTTGTCCTTTGCCAAGCGCTTGTAGATTTCCAGGGCCTCGTCGAAGGCGGCCTCCGCCCTTGGGTAGTCGTTTTGGGCACTGTACAAATTGCCGAGGCTGTTTTGCACCACCGCCAAGTTCGGTTCGTAGGCCCTCTGGTTGTCCTTTGTCAAGCGTTGGTAGATTTCTAGGGCCTTGGCGAATGCGGCCTCCGCCCTCAGGTAGTCGTTTTGGGTGTCGTACACGATGTCGAGGCTGTTTTGCACCATCGCCACCTCCGGCTCGTAGGCCTTCTGGTTGTCCTTTGCCAAGCGTTTGTAGATTTCCAGGGCCTCGGCGAAGGCGGCCTCCGCCCTTTGATAGTCGTTTTGGGCATTGTGCAAAGTGCAAGGTTGTTTTGACCACCGCCAAGTTCGGTTCGGTGGCCCTCTGGTTGTCCTTTGCCGGCGCTGGTAGATTTTCAGGGCCTCGGCAGTTGCGGCCTCCGCCCTTTGGTAGTCATTTTGGGCTTTGTACAACTTGCCAAGGTTGTTCTGAAAGGGCACGAAGTGCTTCATTTTGTTAGGGAAAGGCATTTTTCAGAAATTTGTGGCTTTATCGTGTTGGTTTTGTTCGGTTAAGAAATCGGCAAATTCCCAGAGGTTCTCTACGTTTGTACTGTCCAATTTCAACAAAATCTCATAGCATACTTTCACACTATCCCACTCAAAACTACTCCAATGTAAATCTGCCTTAAACCGCAACGCCTGCATTACTTCCTCTTTCCGTTTTTGCTTAATGGAATCCCGCTCGATTATTTCTATTTTCAATTCCCCAAGGCGCTCCTCCTCTTTCAGGATTTCGTTTGCCTGTCCTGCAAGGTTGGCATCGTTCAAAATTTTTACTGCCATTGTTAGTTCTCCTGCCTGAAATTGCCGGAAAGCCTCCTGATAAAGCGTAGAAGCGTCATCTAGGTTGATGCGGGCATATTTCGCTGCGAGGTCTTTGGCGTATTAGTCAATCTTTAGAGAATCATCTTTAAGGGCTGCAAGTTCGTTTTGCAGCTTATTGACTTGCTGTTTGTCGGCATTGGATGGCTTTTGCAGTGCCAGCAGTTCCTCCTGTTTAGCTTTGACTTTCCGCTCCAAGTTCTTTTCCGCCTCCGTCTTGCCGATGTTGTAGTATTTTCGCTTATACTCCGCTATTTTCCTGATAGGGTGCCATGTAGATACCCACCCTTGCTTGCTGGTCAACAACCGCTTCTGAGCTTGTCTGTATTGACGACTTCTAAACCTTCTTTCTTGACCTGAAAACTGATGCGCTCACCACTATTGACACCTACAAATACCAATTTGAAATTGCCATCGGCATTGGTTGTGGTCGCCTGTGATTTGCCATAATCCTCCTCCACTTGGGCATGTTGGACGTATTGCAATGTCTGTTTCAAAACGGCTGTTTTGAATGGTGACGACACCGGAAATGGAAGATTGTTGCGCTGCTGCTACAACATAAATAAGAATGAAGGAAGAAAAAAGAAGGGGTTTCACGGATTGATATTTGAAATTTTGAAGAGTCTCGATTCTTTCAACATCGTCCTTTTCTTAGTGGCGTAAAAGTGGACAAGGCAATTTGTCTATTCGAGCAACTACATGGATTTATCAGGGAACGGGGACCTTTTCTGGAATATCGACAAAATTGCCTTTATCTATGTTGATGCTCACAATCAATCTTTAATAAAAGCCTTGAAATAGCCTTTTAGCAATTGTACTTGCTGTTGTAATTGATAAACTTCTGGGTTGTCTTTCGGAAGTAATTCCAATCGCTTTTCTGTGTCATCCAATATTTCTAAAGCTTGACGTGCCTCTTTTCCTTTGTATAGCGATAATAGACCAATTGCGACTCGGCATCTCTAAATCATTACATAATAGGTTGCTTCGTCGTTAGTGCCATATAAATTTCAAAAGCTTCTGATATAAATCTCGTGCTTCGTCATAAGAATTGTTGTAGTACACTAAAGTTCCTAAGATGAATAAGCTACCTGCCAATTCAGGCAAATAGACGTCGGGGTTTTTCTCCGCCAATTCACGATGTATTTTCAGGGCTTCGGCGAAGGCGACTTCGCCTTCAGGTAGTCGTTATTGGCATCGTACAAAAGGCCGAGGTTGATATGCACCGCCACCACGTTTGGTTGGTAGACCATCGGATTGTCCTTTGCCAGACGCTTGCAGATTTCCAGGGCCTCGATGTATGCGGCCTCTGCTTTCGGGCGGTTGTTTTGGGCACTGTACAAAAGGCCGAGGTCGTTCTGCGTTCTTACCACCTCCCGCTCGTAGGTCTGCGAGTTGTCCTTTGCCATACGCTGGTAGATTTCCAGGGCCTCGTTGAAGGCTGCCTCCGCCCTTGGGAAGTCGTTTTGGGCCTTGAACAAATCGCCGAGGTCGTTCTGCGCCGCCGCCACCTTTGGTTCGTAGGTCTGCGGGTTGTCCTTTGCCAGACGCTGGTAGATTTCCAGGGCATTGGTGAAGGCAGTCTCCTCCTTTGGGAAGTCGTTTTTGGCATTGTACAAATCGCCGAGGTCGTTCTGTGCCGCTTCACCTTCGGTTCGTAGGCCTGCGGGTTGTCCTTTGCCAGACGCTGGTAGATTTCCAGGCTTCAGCAAAGGCAGCCTCCGCCCTTGGGAAGTCATTTTGGTTGTAGTATAAAGCGCCAATGTTGTTCTGTGTTCCTGCCACCTCTTGCTCGTAGGCTAGTGGGTTATCCTTTGCCAAACGCTGGTAGATTTCAATAGCTTCGGCAAAGGCAGCCTCCGCTTTCGGTCGGTCGTTTTGGGCATTGTATAAATTGCCGAGGTTGTTCTGCACCGCCGCCACCTTCGGCTCGTAGGCCTGCGGGTTGTCCTTTGCCAAACGCTGGTAGATTTCCAGGGCTTCGGCGGTGGCGGCCTCCGCTTTCGGGCGATCGTTTTGGTCATTGTACAAAATGCCGAAGTTGTTCTTCGTTCCTGCCACCTCCGGCTCGTAGGTCTGCGGGTTGTCCTTTGCCAAGCGCTGGTAGATTTCCAGGGCCTTGGTGAAGGCGGCCTCCGCCCTTGGGTAGTCGTTTTTGGCATTATACAAAAGGCCGAGGTTGTTCTGTGTTCCTGCCACCTTCGGTTCGTAGGCCTTCTGGTTGTCCTTTGCCAAACGCTGGTAGATTTCCAGGGCATTGGTGTATGCGGCCTCCGCTTTCGGGCTATCGTTTTTATCAAAATTCAAAGCGCCGAGGTTGTTCTGCACCGCCGCCACGTTCGGTTCGTAGGCCTGAGGGTTGCCCTTTGCCAAACGCTGGTAGACTTCCAGAGCTTCGGTGTATGCGGCCTCCGTCCTTTGGAAGTCGTTTTGGGCCTTGTACAAATTGCCGAGGTTGTTCTGCACCACCGCCACGTTCGGTTCGTAGGCCTGCGGGTTGCTCTTTGCCAAACGCTGGTAGATTTCCAGAGCTTCGGTGTATGCGGCCTCCGTCCTTTGGAAGTCGTTTTGGAGGGTGTACAAAGCGCCGAAGTTGTTCTGTGTTCCTGCCACATACGGTTCATAGGCCAATGGGTTGGCCATTGCCAAGCGCTTGTAGATTTCCAAGGCTTCGGCGAAGGCGGCCTCCGCTTTAGGGTGGTTATTTTGGGCATTGTACAAAAGGCCGAGGTTGTTCTGTGTTCTTGCCACGTCCGGCTCGTAGGCCTGCGGGTTACCCTTTGCCAAGCGCTTGTAGATTTCCAGTGTTTCGGTGTATGCGGCCTCCGTCCTTGGGTAGTCGTTTTGTTTGTAGTACAAAACGCCGAGGTTTGTTCTGCGCCGCCGCCACGTCGGTTCGTATGCCATCGGGTTGTCCTTCGCCAGACGCTTCCTGATTTCGAGGCCTTTCGGTGTATGCAGCCTCTGCCCTCGGGTAGTCGTTTTGGAGGGTATACAAACCACCGAGGTTGTTCTGCACCATCGCCACACTTGGCTCGAAGTCCTGCGGGTTGTCCTTCGCCAAACGCCGGTAGATTTTCAAAGCTTTGATGTATGCGGCCTCTGCTATAGGGGGGGCATTTTGGGCGGTATACAAACCGCCGAGGTTGTTCTGTGTTATCGCAACGTCCGGCTCGTAAGCCATCGGGTTGGCTTTCGCCAAACGCTTCCTGGTTTCCAGGGCTTCGGCGAAGGCGGTCTCTGCCCTCGGGTAGTCGTTTTGGTCTGCATATAAAGCACCAAGGTTGTTTTGGAAAGTGGCACGAAGGGCTTCATTTTTTGCTAAGGCAAGGCATTTTTTATAGTAATGTATAGCTTGCCCGTGCTGGTTTTTGTTCAGCTAAGAAATCGGCAAATCCCCAGAGGTTCTCCACGTTTGTACTGTCCAATTTCAACAAGGCCTCATAGCATATTTCCACGCTATCCCATTTAAACTGTTGTTTATACGTATCCGCCAGCAGGCGCAGGTCAGGCATTGTTTGGCTTGTTCTAAGTTCTAAGATACTGTCTTGTTCTATAACCTCCTTTTTAAATCGGCGTTGCGTTTACGTCCAATCAGAATACTGTCTGCGCGGCTGAGAGAGTGTTGCAAGAGTTTTTGTGCTTTAGGTAAATCACCTTCCTGAAACCACCGAAAGGCTTCCTGAAATAGCTCTGATGCATCGTCTAAGTTGATACGTTTGTATTTGTCCGCCAACTCATTGGCAACAGCCTCGATTTGCGTTTTTTCAGTGAAAACCTTTGCTAATGCTGTTTCCAACTGTCCGATGCGCTCCTGGTTCAGTTGACTTTTGTTTTTTTCGGCGTTGTAGTCCGCCAATAATTGCGCTTGCTTTTTATCAAGGGCTATTTGCGCATTGGTCTTGCCGACCTTATAGATATTGCTCCTGAAATCAGCGATGTACTGCGGTTTTGCCATGAAGATTTTTGCCTGCTCCTTTTGTCCAGCAACTGCTTCTAATTCATCAATGTTCACAACTTCCAAACCTTCTTTTTTGACCTGAAATGTGAAATGCTCGTTTTGTGGTAAGCCTACCAATACCAGTTTAAAGGAACCATTGGCAAGGGTGAGGGTGGATTGAGCTCTTTTGTCGTCATCTTCTACTGTGGCGAGGCTGACATATTCAATTTTCCCAGTTTTGCTGTCGTACCCACTGTTCATAATGGTCACGACGCCGGAAAAGGGGATTTGCTGGCAAAGAGAAATGGCAGCAAAACTTAGCGACAAAAGCGTTAGTAGATGCTTTTTCATTTTGGAGGTTTTTTATTGATAAAAGGTGACTCATTTCGATTTTTCCATCACCACATTTAGTGGCTCTAGCGTCTGAGGTAAAGCCTTCTTCAACTGCATCTTAAAACCCGATTTTACGAATTTCACTTCTTGCTCTTTGCGCTGTTGCGCTTCTGGTATATGTATTTCATAAGCGCCATTATTGTCCGTCGTGTCAACTAAGGTGCTGCCAATGCTGACGAATACGCCTGGCAGTGGATTTTCCTTCCAAATTACCGTTCCATAAATGCGGTCAAGCCCCTGTAAGGCTACCTCCAAATAAATCCGTCCGTCCTCGTGTATCACATAAAGCGAATCAGGGTGGGTTGCTTCGTAGCGTTCCGAAAAATCTACACTCAAACGCACCGTATCGCCAAGGCGAAGGTTTTGGAAATAGGCTTCCCCATTATCATTGATGGATGACTTTTTTCGTTCCCCGCCCCGAACATCCATGAGCACATAACCTTGTTTGCGCAGGACCATGTCCTGTGGCCCTCCTTTTCCATGTACGAAGACGGTCAGGTTCACAGGTTTTTTTCGTCACAATCTTTTCCTTGCAAGACACCTGCCGGATTGAGCAAGTAAATAAGTGCAAAAATGGCAAGGGTGCCAGTTGCCCTTACACCTTGAGGAGGGTCAAGTCCAAAGCGCCGCCAAGGTAGAAGGCAAGAGCAGCAATACCATTGCTAGAAGCGACGTAATCACGTACAAAGCGGAAACGCAAGGGAAACCTCCTGCTAAAGCAATGGCAGCAATAAGCGTAGCAATACCTATCCAAAGTGGGATTTTGCTATTATTTGTTCCACCATCCCCTGTGCCTGTAGTTACCTTTCCATCTCCAGTACCAGTGGAATAAGTAGGCGTTCCGTTCGGTGGGTTAGTAGCTTGTGGTAAAGGATTAGGTGTGGTGCCACCGTTAGGCAATTCATCTATCAGCGATAAAATAGCTTTGGAGATTCCTGCCCGGATAAGATTAGCGTTATCAAAGGAAATGGTATTCTGGCGCACATCCCGCTCCAAGTCATTGAAGCGGCCTTTGAGTTGAATCACATCATTAGGAGGTGGTCATTGCCAGCAGATTTGGCCAGTTGTTGAAGTCCGTTGAGGGCTTCAGCGAAGCGGGCATTGGCGACGAGTTCAGGTTGTTCTTTGTCCATTGTGAAAAGGGTTTGTGGGTAAATAAAAGGAAGATTTCGGAGAATCCGCATAGGCGCTTAATGAGGAAGCCAATAATTTAAATATTTCGGAGCAGTTTTCATTTTTGAAGTTGTACCAAATGTAATCTGTGGGGATGCGACTAACTTAAGTTGTGGGGAGTCAACGGGTTTATCCGATTGTAAAAGCAAGGAGGAGCAGTGCCAATTTCAGCAAGGAATCTTGGCTGGATAAGGTATGTTGCACTAAATTTTACAAGGAACTTCTGTGTTGATACATTCGTTATCAAGGCTTTAATCTTCGACAAAAGACACCTTAATCTGCGTATACACACTTACGTTGACACCTGCAAAACCTATGTCGCTGCAACTGTAACAGTCAATACAGCTACATAGTAGATTTGTGTTTTCCTACTTGTGTACAGGCCAACAATGTAACAGCGAAGTGTAATGAAACTGGCAATTTATTGCCTCAATCAAGTCATTCATTCATTGGTCTTCGCATTTAAACAATTTAGCGAGTACAAAATGAATAAAAATTAATAATTTTCAGCCCAGTTTTTAAACAAGTTGAAAAATACCAATCAATGAAAACAGATAACAAGCGGCTCAAAATAATTATTCATGATGTAAAAGGCTAATCTATCTTAGCAAATTACAACTAATACAATCAATACACGGCGTAACTAACAAAGCAATTGTAGCTTTAAATAATGAAATGGAAGCTACCATCAACTGTTTTGACAACCCGACCTTATGGATGACCTCCATCCCATTCGACGATGACAAAATCACCTCAGCCATCGTTGCCGTAAACACCTGCTCTCCAATGGATTTACCCAAGTTTTATTGAAGCCGTTCAAGCTTCCATCAATTCTTTGAAAATAGGAGTCGTTGCCGAACCCATAACTGAGATGGGAAACAACCTAACCTCCGATTTTAATCTCAAAGTGCTAGATGCCCTCCAACAGGCGCAGCGCAACATCGGTGGGCGCAAGATTTTTTTCAAAAGAAATCAAGGCGTCGACCTCGACGAGCACCCAACTTTCATCCCAATGCAAGCGGAACAACGCCCCGTTTACGTGGAATACCGCCGTGTGCTGATTAATGATGAGGTGCAGTCCACCGAGTCAGATGTATTGATTTTTAGACGCATTTGCGATGCCATCAAAGCAATCCACGGTGCTGGAAAATTTCTATGCCCTTTACCAAATGCTCACTGACACCATGCGGTCAAAATTGCCAGTGGAATTGGCTAGTTAGGTGGTTCGACGCCTGATTAGCTTTCATCATTGAGGAATACCATTTTCAACAACCATTTGAATGATACGGACCATACAAACTACCAACCATGAGAAAATCAAGCTTTATTATCTTTTCACCCTTTTTGCCATCCTGCCCATCATCGGCCGAGCCTCTATCAAGATGCCAATGCCATGCTCAAAGCTATCATGGTACTGGAAAAACCCAACCTCGATGACTCTATAAAATCGAAAACCGATTCGTTAGCTTCCGCTAAGCGGAAGGTTGTTGAGTTGACTTCCACTGGGTTGGACACCGCCAAGTTGGAAAAGGCTAAGTTGGACTCCGCTAAGTTGGCAGCACCTTCCGTAATACTTCCTATTTTGCATAACTATGATACCCGTTAGCTGGAGATTCCATTGTAGCAGGCAGTTGGGAAACCTAAGGGAGCGCTACGCAAAAACCCACTAATCAGCAGACTATTGGCTGACAGTCTATTCACTTTTGACGATATCACATCAGCTACCGTGGCAAATTCAGCAAGGCGGGTAGATATGGTATTAAAAGCGGGGCAGCGGCAAAAGATTATGCAGAAACTCCATGCTGAACAAGCAATTTCGCCTGCCGACTACTTATCCGTATCCAGTACGATGGAGCGATATCGCACGCCCGTCTCCCCGCCCATGGAAGCTATGCGCAATGCGTCTGAAAACAGCAACAGCAACATAAAGGGCGGCATCCTAACTTCCCAAGCGGCCATCATCGAAGGTATCGCACTATTTATTCTCGATAGGGCTAAGGATGAGGTAATCATCAACTTTCTCGATAGGCTAGTGAACGATGAAACACCTGATTTCAAGAAACTCTTCCCTAATGTGGTCACGGAATTTGCAGGCACGGATTTCGGTTTTTCCAACGCCTTCCTGGGGCGGTTGCGACAGGCATTTTACGAAGACATACAGACATTGAGCGTTCGCCTGCCCCTTTTAATGCTTGACGATGATTATTTTGCCGAGCTACAGGCCGAACCCATCGCCTACAACCTGCTTGTCCTGTATAGCATGGCTAGCCTCACGCAGTCGGGACTATCTGTGGAAGAGGCCGTACCCGTCACCAACCGTTATCTCTATGAGGCTTCTTGGAAAGGACAAAAGAGGTAAACCTGACATTGGCCGACAAGGCCGCACAGTCGAAAGGAATATGCCAAACTGATTGTCCTCGCCGATACGGCCTGCAACCAAATGAAGTGGCTATTTAAGGAACTGAACAATGCGGAGGACAGCATCCGAACGACCGTAGAAAACTTCCAACCCACCAACCACAATACTGCCGACCCACCATATTCTATTAGCTTTTTGGGCAAACCCTCCTACCGCCTTGGGGTGATTTTCGGCGAGGTAAACGACCCTTTGGCATCAATATGCTGCCTCAATTACTGGCGGGTCAACTCGATGAGAAATACATGCGGGGTACACTACCCTGGAGAGCTACGACAAATTTTCGGAACGGAGCGCACCGCTCATCAATGGAGGGCCACTGGACTGGAACTGGCGCAAAAACTGAACGGCACCTGGTACAATGACCAACGCATGTCCGATATATTATCCAACTGGCAAAATGACATCGTGTTATACCACAACGCTGCCAGCGTTGGATGGAAGAATCTGATTCGGCAGGTGTTTTTTACGAAAGCAAAAGTGGAAGGAAACCGACAGGAGTAAGCTTCTCCAATTGGTGTTGGATGGCAAATCATTTTGGACGAGTAATGTCCCACTTACCCATGACAACGGTCTAGCCTTCAACGCTTTGGCCAACTTACCGACAACTGGCGTTTTTACGAGTATAGATGGTAACGTAAACTTTGAGGTCATCCAGAAACAGGTACCGGACTCGCTTGCCGAATTGGAAAAACTAGCGCGCAAAAAGCACACCTCAAGCCGTGGAGGCTCGCTTGGTGGCGCTTGACACCACCCTGTATTCTAACAATCCATCATTGGTATTGGCCAGTCCGGTTCGTAACTATTTGGTGGAAAAAGGCCATTGAACCGTATGCTTTTTTGAAAACCCAGATAAGCGACTTCGAAAGCTCGCTACGCAAAATAGAGGCACAGCTAAAGCTGCTGGAAAACCAGTTTGCACCCACCGCAAGCAAGGCGCGTGACAACGCTGGTCCGATATTGCAAGTAACCGAGATGGTGACAAACCTGATGTATTGCCTCCGAAGTAACGACCCAAAACAGCAGTGGCTCACTCGTCCTCAACTAGATACTATGCTCGATGGTGGCCGCCGTCAGGCTATTTTCCTTGGCTTGATGCAGCAGCGGTTGGCCAGTACCAAGGGCGTCGGCCCCATATCCGCCAGCGGCTTGGCTGACCTCGTGCAACTGACCATCAAGGACATCCAACTGCTCCCCCGACTCCATCGCCGCAAGGGACACAATGGCCTTTTATCGGAAATCCGCTTTCGCCATACACACCCTTAATCGTTTGTTGGAACTGCCGCTTGTGATGGATTCTAAAAACCCCGGTAAATACACTCCTTTGAAAGACCGCTCCCCCGGCTTGGCACAAGTACCAGAAATCTCTGAAAGGACACTGGATTTTATTTATTACGTGAACGTGAAAGACCACAGCCACGCTATCAGCTCGCTCATCAGGGTGTTCACCCACCTTGATTTAGGCATTGAAGAACAAACGGCAGATGTTGACCCTAAGCTGGCAAAGAAGTTAGCGAAAGCAGGGCAGAAAGAAAGAAGAAAACTCGAAGGTTCGTTGAAAAAATTAGAAGAAGGCGGAGTGACTGAAGCAGAGCGGGTTGATTACGCTAAATTGAAACTCAAAATAGATTCATTGGCAGCAGGGGATACGCGGCAAGATGGCCATAACTTATCTCAAAAATACGGGGATTTTATAGCCGGACTTATAGACGCTAAGAAAGAGGAAGGTCGAGGAATTACTCAAACAAATCGCTGACCCTCCCGGTAGTAGTCACCAAGCGCCAAAGTGCACTGTCGGCGAGCCTTAATGCTTATCTTGGGTAACATCGGCCACGAGATTTGGGAAGGTGATGCCTTACCCGGCAAAAAAGAACTTTTACAGTCTGGCACCCACTATGCCTGTGGGTATTTCGCTGAGCGGACTTTTTGGTAAAAAAGAGACCTCTCTTTCCGTCTTTGCCTCTTTCCTAGACGTGGGGGCATTTCTAAGTTACCAGCCCACTTCCGTCGACTCGGCAGAAGTGGATTTTACTTTCAAAAACGTCTTCAAGCCCGGTGTGCAACTACACTGGAACATTAAAAAGTCACCGTTTTACCTTGGCCTTGGTTGGCAGTACGGACGGCAGTTTATTAATGTGCAGGGCCAAGCAGCGTCGGTGGGGGGCAATCGCTATTTCATCGGCTTTGGAGTTGATGTGCCGATAAAGACATTATATCAGAAGTGAATTTGGGCGATGTTACTATTCTTTACCTAATTTTTTATGCGATAGGATGGTCTTTCAGCATTGATTTTGAAAGTTCCCTCCAGTGATGATACTTATTTTCTCGAATTTGTCAAAGACCTTGGATGAGTTTTTTTTCAATTCTACTTAAATGAAAGTGTACAGCTGTCAATAACCGCATTAAAAAAGACAACTATGAACAATGCTAAAACAAAACTATGGCCTTACAAGCCCAGCTCCAGCATCCTATTGGCATTGGTTTTAATGGCCGTATTAATAACAGCCTTTATTCTTTTGGGGAAAGTATTGAACTGGCCTGCAAAAGATTCCGATGTGACGGTACTAATAGGAGTTTTGTTGTTCAGTATTTTGCCAGTTGTCCTGGTGCTCATAGATGCAATCATGGAGCGGGGTGGGAGCTTTGAAATCGAAGGATTTAAAATCAACTTGCCTGAGACTACCACCAACAGCGCACTTGGATTTGCAGTGCCTGATAACATAGGCGCCCCTGGCCAACCCATCACTGACAGTAGTACTACCCAGATACTGGATGCGCTCAGTAAAGCGACTACGTGATATCGTCATCATTGACTTAAAGGATGGCCAGGCATGGTGGGAGACGAGGTTGCTTGTACCTTTGCTGGTGCGGTACGACTTGGTAAGCCAGCCAAAATTGTTTTCGTTGGAAAGAAAGGCAATAACGACGGCCATTTCCTGGGTTGGGGGCACCCCGTTGAGTTGTTACCTTACTTATTGGAAGTTGACCCACAATATGCACTCAGTTACTACACCGCATTGTCAGCCGACCGCCAATGGCAGTTGGTAGAGCCTCCTCCAACCAAGGTACAACCACCAATACAAATCTGGATGAAGCCTGATGGATTGGCACCCAAGCATCCTTGGATGGCGTTCGATAATGTCTCCGGACTACCCAATCCCTTTTTAGCAGAACAATTATTGGCTGCCGATATTGGCGAAAAAGTCGAAAACAAGCTATACCCTAAACCTAATCCAACATGGATAAGTCCTGTTAGGGTAGTAGAACTTTTTCGTCCCAGACTTTATACTAAGACTATTGATGAAAACTGGAGTGAAGAGCTGCAATTGAATGCTTTGTTTGAACCAGATGCTGACTATGTTGCTCTTACTCAAAATGGGAAGTACAAAGCCATTGTATCAAGGCTCTCTTTGTTGGGCGAACTTGTAAAAACGATGGTAAAGCAGAAGTGATGAATGAAGCCTACACTCACTTGACACCTAAAGCTGATAATTCAACTTGTCTTAATTATGACTTCTATGCAATTTTTGCGCACTTTATAACATCCGTCAAACCGTTCAACTTCAAAAAATATGAAAAACCTACTCACTCAGGAAATCAGCCTTCACAAAGGCACAGCTTTGTCCCCAGTTTCTGACCTCACAAAATGGTATGCCCTCTATACCCGCTCCGCTTCGAAAAAAAAGGTTTACAACGACCTCTTGAAATGGAAGTACCATGCCTTCCTACCTCTAGTCAAAAGAACATCGTGCCTGGAGCGACAGGATTAAGACGGTTCATGTACCGCTATTGCCCAGCTATGTGTTTGTCAACGCCTGTTCATCCAACATCAGGCAAGTCACCTATCTGGATGGCGTAGTCAGGCTGGTTTCGTTTGAAGGTAAGCCCTGCGAAATAAGGGAGGATGAAATACACCTGCTGGAAAGCATCGTCAAGCATGGCTTCCAAGCGCAAAACACCATGATGAATTGTGCGGTGGGGGATTTGGTCCGGATTATTCGTGGACCGATGAAAGGCTGGGAGGGTAGGGGTGGACCGACACTGTGGGCAGTCGAGGGTCGTATTTCAGATTGACTCGATTCGGCAGGCGATTAGCATGGAGGTTAGAATGGGTGATTTAGAAAATTTAGTGGGTACCTCACGGTTCTAAGCCTCAAAAATCCGCTTCTTATTATTCCTAATAATGGTCAAAATTTTTGGGAGAACTACAAAGTTACATGTTGACGAATAGGATTGGCCCTAGATATGTCCATTTGAGAAGTAATAGTCCCCAAAATCACCAATTTAAAATTGATTTTTTACTTTTTTAATATTTTGTAAATCAATCGATTACATTTTTCTTGAAACTTAAAAATACTCATAAGTACTTGATATTTAATACAACAATTTAATTACTTAGTGCTTTTTTGGCACACAAAGTGCTTGAAAAACCAGCGTATCTGGCATTTTTAAACCGCGACAAGTCTAATGACAATTCAAAGTTTGGTGAATGGTTGTTTTATTACGATTGAAAGTATTTTGAGTGGCTATATTTCACTAAAGTTTCACGCAGATTACTTTGCGATATTTAAAAATAAATGCTTGTGCTTGTTTTTAATATAGTCGAACAAAGCAGCTCTGTTTGACTCTGCCTCACTGGTTTTTCCCATTCCGTGCTTACGGTAATAGAAATGGTTGCCGGAAGTTTTCTTGATACGTGCACCAGCTTCAGCCAATCGTATCCAAAAGTCATAGTCCTCCCAATAGGGAATAATTTCATCTATCCCACCCACTTGTACCCAATAGCTACGTCTAAAAGCTGAGCACGTATGCACGTGGTTTTTTTGGAGTTGCATGGGGAGCGTAACAACATCAGGCACAGGCCATCTTGAATTTATGTCACCAAAAAGAATGGCATCTGGGTTTGCTACGTCAAAACCTTTCCTTAGCAGGGCTTCCGCTTCAAATAAATAGTCCGCACCTATTTTATCATCAGCATCTAAGTAATCACATAATCAATGCCGTATTGTGTGGAACGGAATCAACTGGCACACTCCAAGTATCTGCCATAATTTTTGCAAGGAATGACCACATTCCAAGTTACTGGGTAACAATGATTTTTCCGTTGCCTAGAAAACCGAAGCGCTTGACTGATCCCTAGTGCCTTGTACCGATTATGTTCTGCCTCAAGATACAGCGCAATGCCCGGCGTGTAGTTATGATTCAACAAATGAATAGTAGATAGGAAAGCACGATGTTTTGACCCTGTTAAGATGGTAAATCGGTCTTTGACTCCCGTCGGAACAGTAATTGTCAATGTTTTCTGATAAAAATTCGTCCAATACTTTCAACCATGATTTTTTGAAAAAAGCACCCCATCCTATCAAAGCACCTTGTCCATAAAAATGGACATACCTATATCGATGTTGATAATGATTAGTGTTCAAAGCATGAACGATGCCTGTGTCGTCATTTAGGAAAGATTGAAATAATGAAGGGATGCCTTGGACAATGACATCATCATCTTGCACATAAATGATTTCATTTTTTGCTTGCTTGGCGCAGAGAAAACGCCCGTAACACAGCATATTTACATCCGAATTTATGACTCTAACTTTTTTTCCTTCAAGTTTCAGTGGTGTGCCAGCGAGATTGTTCCATATAATAATCTCGTCGATAAAATCATATTGCTCTAGACTTTGAACGATAGCTTGCATATTTTCATGCCTTTTATAGGCAAGCAGACAGGCAGTTACTTTTTTCTTTTCTACGTATTCTGCTTTACAAACTATTGTGGGTTTTTCACTACTGTTCGTAAAGATTGGGTTTGAATGCACACACGATTCTTCCGCCATCACTTCTTTTATCATATCCGATTGGATAGGATGCCACCAACTATTATTATAGTTTTTCGGACTGGTGTTTTCAGTATGCACAGTAGCTACATAAAAACGGTAGTCGTTCAGAACTGTAAAGGGTTCTGAAGTTCTTGAGAAAATGAATTGTGTATCAGATGCTACTTGAATAGCCGGGAATGGTTTCTTTTCCCAAAAATTTCGGGTATAAAGCAAAGTATTACCTGCAAGCCAAGGTTTTTCGGTTGGAGGATATTTGTAGAGCCAGCATTTGCCTGATTCTATGTGCTGATACAGTATTTCTTTAAGCCCGCATACACTATTATTACTTGCCAGCAACTCTTTCATTTGGTAGCGGATACGCCAAGATGCTATCCAATCATCGTCATCCCAGTGCATGATATAATCACCTTTACTTTGGCAAACACAGAAGTTTCGTTTTTCGCCCAAAATCATCCGACTGTTCAGTCGGATATAACGGATTTGCTCATGTTGTGGGACCAAGTCGGCAATGTTGTCCGAACCATCATCCACTATGAGCAATTCTTTATTTGAATAATCCTGGCGGAGAAAATACAGAATAGCATTGGGCACAAACTGCCGCCGATTATAAGTAGGCATGACACAGGTGACTAATGGTTCTTGCATGATTCAGTGTGAGTTTTTATTCCGATTTTTTTCGTGGAGTCTTTTTGGAAACTGGTTCATCAGGCTCTCCAATGTATTACTTTTCAAAATTTGCCGGAATTCTTCCTGTTCTTTGCGGATGTTGTTAAGCTCTTCCTGTAGTTTAGAAATTGTTCCATCCTTGTCAGTAATCAGTTGCTGGGTTTTCTTTAAATCTTCCTTTACCTTCTTAATTTCCTGCTTTTGTGCATCCAAATCATCTTTGTTAGGCTCGTCTTTTACGACCATATAGCCTAACACTTTGCCATTCTCTTCATATAGTCTGACATTTTGCCCTGCTTCGAGTTTTTTGGGAAGAACACTGGCTGCCTGGAAGTATTCAATATTTAGTTTTGGGTTATAAGGTTGGACTTCGGCAACCTTAACTCCTAGCGAATCAAGAGTTTTCTGAGTGGTAACTAAGTCTTTTCCTACAATTTCTTTCCCATCTGTTTTTCCGAACGGCTTCCACTCAAAATTTGAAATAGCGTTCAAAACTACTTTCTCAATCAAATCAAAAACTGTGTTCCTTTTTCCCTTGAGTCCCACCATCGTTCCCTTTGAAGTCGGAATCCTTAAAAATCTCGCTGCCTTGAAAATATTATTTACATCGAATATTTCTATCGAGCACCGAACAACAGAATTCTTCAAATCTCTTTATTAGGATAGGCAAAACAGGTACTATGGAAAACCAATATTCGACCGTTGGGAAAGTCTTCACGTATCTTCGCTTGCTATAATTACAGATATGGTACACTTCCCCGTCCCTTATTTCCACGAGCCCCAGATGAACTTTATCGTTGACATCACAAGTTGGGCAGTTCACTAAGAATTTGTCACAAAAACACTCTTTTAAATATTGCCACCAGTATCTTAAAATATTGCGGTATGCTTGGATAACTGCTTCCCGATAGGCAGCAAGGACTTTTGGCGGGTTGTATGAATAATCCGGCTGAGGGCTGCGAAACACGGCTGATAAATTAATGTCGCTCAATGTGTTGACATCCCGGTTGAGCAAATAACCCTGATTATTTTTCGAATCTACCGCTAGACTCAACGGCGACAGTTGAAGGGGTATCTGAGAAGCCCTTTTTCAAGGTTAAAGTATTGCGCCCAACAGACACAATAACCACTCGCATTTTGTTTGAATTGGAAACAAGCACAAACTTGCTCTTTCCCGTTTCATGCACAGCCAATTTTAAATCAGTATTAGGGTCATCGTCAAATATTACCTTTTTCAAATAAGGCAATTCTTCTCCTGTCGTTCGATTAAATACCTTCAGGACTCTACGCCCAGAATCGGCATTACCAGTAACGAGGAGGGTACTCATCTAATGTGGCAATATTATTAGCCGCGTCCCTGCCATTTACTGGGACAGATATTGTACCTTGGGCTATAGCCCTAGTAAGAGAAATAATTTTGATTGCATTAAAATCCTCTGGTTTTTCTTTGAATTCGCCTGCATAAATTCTATCGCCTTCACTGCTGATGTGAAGCAAGCCCGTAGCTTTGAACTTACTACCAATTGGCTCTGGCTTTATTGTTAATTTATTAATATTTATCTGGTGTAAACCTATTGCTTGAGCAATAGCAAATAATTGGTTTTTTGGGCTTATTGCCAGGCTTACGTATTTCACTTTTTGGAAAAAAGAGGAATTTTTCCAAGTCAATTCACCAAACTTGCCGATACTGGCTACAGCAAGCCAAGAGCTATCATCTGTACTTATTGCAGCAAAAAGCTCTGTTCCTTTATTGTTTATCGCAATATCCTGCACCAATGCATCCTTGTTTTCAGGAACTTGATAATCTGCGCCAATTCTTTTTATCCAAGTTAAAAACGCATATTTTATTATCACTGCCATAAGTATAGGCAACTTGAAGTCTTGGGTGGAGACTGAGACGGGAATGCAAATTAGATTGATTACCGAATATCGTATCTAATCCTTTGTCTAGCGGATATGGGGAAGGGGGGCATCATCGTTTCTGGCGCAAAATGTTTTGCTCGTAAGCAATTTTAACTCTTCGTAAAACTGCTTCAGGTATTCGTGTTCTTTCAGGGAAATAAAACCATAGCTACCACTTTCAGGATTCTTTAAAGAGGCAAAAAGATTAGTGAAGGCAGCCATCCTCTGTTGTTGTTCCGTTATCGGAATCTTCTCGCCTAAGTTTTGCAAAGGGAACCGCTTTTTGAAAAGGTCTATTACGTTCTGGATGCATCCGTCGTAAAAGTCCTTTAGTAGTGTACCTTCCAATATATCGTCCCAGTCATCTTTCGGAACGTGAGGCTCAACGGAAAATACTGGCCTATTATTAGCTCCGGCAGATACGGACACGCAAAAACTTCCGAACCTTTCTTTTCCTCTAGCCAGTTTTTTTTCACTGCCTTATCGCTAAGAAAATCATAAACAATGGATTGGTCAGCCTTAATCGGGTCGCCTTCGCAATCAAGTGCATATCCACTTCCTATCTGCACCCCATTACCCCTTTTTGGCAGGCATTTCATCTTAAATCCACAAACTACACCATAACCATGAAGGTATTTGTTGTGTTCACGCAGGTCATTGTCTGGAAGTTCTGTTAGTGCAGGAAAAAGCGGCCTACAATCCTGAACGCTTACGATGCCGCCAGACACATTCATAATTGCCAATTTGCAATAAAAATGGTCCGTTCCATGTGGTAATTGTGATTTCGGACTATTGTTAGGTACTATATAGGGGGGCCATTCTACTTCTCCTGTAGCTGTCCGAGCAGGGATGGACCAGTGGTCGCCAGGACAGTATTTGCCTAAGGAAAACATCACTTGGATACCATCTTCCAAATCCATCAAGTTGCGCTGGCAGGTAAGCCAGTTTCAGTACCCTCTTTTGATCCCAACGGCGAAGCTTCCATTTTCCACTTACCGAAGGGGGGCAGATTTCAGAGTAATTTTTCCTAGTGCCAGAATCTACAAAATCAATTTCGCATAGAGGCTTAGGATTCCTGTTGAGGCTGGAATCCTCATCCACGATTTCGACCCACTGTCCTGCAGCAAATCCTAGCATTTCGTCTTTACCCAAATCGGCGACTGTGATAACTTTACCGTTTATGGCCAGTATGCTGGTTTCAACGCTTGCATTGTCCCTCGACCATTTAAATGTCGCTTGCGCCAAGGCTCCGCCTGTATGCACTTCCACCCGATAATGTTGGTTTTCCAAGCGTCGGTAGCCTGATTGCGGAGGCAAGAGGCATGGGTCGTCAGAAGGTGGCACCTTGCTTGTCCTGACATTCAGTTTACCCAAAGGTGGTGTTACCAGTTCATTCCATTCAGGTATATCCGATTTACAGTCGGTTGCTGAATTACTGATTGGAAGCAGATTTACTTTCCAGACCGTTTGCAGCCTCGTTGTTGTGTCTGCCTCACCAAGCGCTATTTCACGGATGCGCTTATCGTCGAGATGATTTATTTCTCGCTGCCAAGCATCTATATAAACTAGGTAAGTACCATCTTTAAGTTGACTAGAATCAGGGGGCTACTTGGTGGACTACTAGGAGGGCTGCTTGGGATATCTGGAAATTGTGCGTTGGGGAAGTATGGCTGATTCTGATAAGTTGTCGTTTCTTCCAATTGCAAAGCAAACCCACCTACGTACATGTGCCCCGCCGAAATACTTCAGGTCGTTGATGCCCTTGGCAGTGATTCTAAAATAATTGCCATTCTTTGGCACACCGGATTGTCCGATGACATCCTTTGTTTCGGTATGGGTGCGGTATTGGTGAATGTCCAACTGCTCGTTCCAGTCGGAATCGAGTTGAACCCGGCCTTGCTGCATGAGTACGCCGTTATAATGTTTGCTGGGGTCAAAAATTTTGCGGGAAGTATCGCTTGCCATGTTTGTCAGGTTTGTTAGATGATGTGTAATTTCAGGATGCGTAAAATGCCGGCTTCCAAGCCAAAGCGGAGGTATTCATCGAGGCGGGTGCGAAGGTTTATTATCCGCTGTGGTTGAAAAAGATGATGGAATGCTCCCATTTCCGATTCATCATCTGCCCCATTGGTAATCTCTGGAGCACAATGCTGGTGAAGTTGGCAGTATCCGGCATCACCGTAGTTCAAAAGAAGTATAAGTGCCGTACTAGCGGTAGCTTCTGCCACTGCCCTTGCCTGGGCAGCTTCTATTTGGGCATCAGTGGCTTCTTTTTCTTTTGCATCCTTTATAGCGGTTTCCGCTGCTGTTTGCTGGTTGACAGTGATAGGGCTTGGGAACCCTTGAACCAGAAGGAAGCCATGAAAATCGTACACCCTTTTTGCAAGCGTTTTGCCAATACAGGAGCTGACCAATTGTCGCTTGTTGCCGCTTTTCAGCAACGAAAATGCAATTCGATGCCATTTTTAAAGTATGCGTATGGATTTTTCCAATTATGGTGCAGTTCTTTACTTCCAAGCTGCCTCCTGCCGATTCGGCTATCTGGTGCTGCATAAGCAACTGCCGATTTATTCAAAGCATCCACAATACTGTCTACAATGGAAATTTTCGCACCTTCGACAGCCCGAATGCTGCCTGTTATAGATTTCTCTATGGATACATCCAAACCGGGCAGTTCAACCAACAGGCGGGATATCAGGGTCGTTTCCGCAGCAGTTGTTATTATGGCTGGGCTGTTCGTTGGCAACAATGTACAATGCCTGATTTTCAGGCTTTTTAACTGATTGGATGAGGCAGGGTTGTTCGAATATTGGGCCGGTATCCGGATTTGTCCGCCGCTTAATAAAATGCCATTCAAAATAACTTTGGAATTTTCTTCTCCCTCTATGCGCAATTCACCGCCGTTCAGACTAAAATGGGACGGTAATTGTCCTTAGCCTCAATTCTATAGTTTGGTTTTGCCCGCCCTAATGACGAGGGTTTTCAAAATAATAGCTGTTGTCTTGGATTTCTACGACGCCATAAGCTTCGGTATTCGATGTATCACTTTCTTGCAATTTTGTTAATTCTTTCTTTATTGCGTCCAAAGCTTCCTGGATGTTCAACCTGCCATTATAGGTAATTGCTTTGTCCGCTTTCCGGATGATGGTAGTTGAACGGTCGTAGCCTCCACCTCCCATGTTTGCAGAAAACCCGTAACAATAGGTTACGTCTTTATTGGGAAGCCAGATGGCTGCAGTGTGTCTCAGTGGAAGCACCGATGGTGGACTACTACTAGTGTCTGAAAGACTACGCGGTAAAGCAATGCGCCCAAGTACGGGGTCGATAGCAATTTTTTTCGATTGGCATGTTTATCCAGTTACCTGGAACTGCCGGGTCATCAATGAGGTTACAGATTGAAATAATATCTGAAAGTTTAGCACCTGATTTAGAATCTGGTAAAGGAAGAGCCTTCTGCATAAATCATCAGGCTCCTGTCCTTTTTTCTCCAGTGTCAGGGTCATCATCCTGGCCATACCATGCCCCAAATCGTTTGCAAGCAATCTCGGGAAATAGGTATCGGAACGTTTATTGGTTCAGCAAGTTGAGAGATATCGGTTCCGTTTCAGGCAAATTGTAAGGGGGCAACTGTTTCCCAAGGCGTCGAAAGTGTAGCGCAGTCATCCACTCGGTGCGCTTTGTGCTTTCGTAAGTTAGTAACTGTTAATACGCCATAGGAAAATCCCAATGTGGTGGATGTTGTATTTCCCGCGCAGAGGTTCGATACGCCTCACGTCAGCTGTATGTGCCATCGTGTCGAAAGGTGTGTTGGCGTATTCCAATTTTTTCCAATCCTTCAATCCGGAAATGGAAAGGTTGCCTAGGCGAATATGGTTCATGTATTGTGTGGTGGCCAATCGCTGAAAAAACTCAACCACATTGGCGTTCCAACCTGTCACATCGTGGGCAAGTTGCTCGATGACAGCAGCAGTGCCCTTTCGGCGGCGGTAGGCTATTGTGTTTGCCACTTGCGCGCGTTCACTAATGGGAGCGTCCGGGAAACTCAACAAAACCCCGTACAACCAAATTGCCGATATAAAAAACGACCCATTCAGAACAAGTCTCAATGAATTGGTCGTCGTATAATTGGTCAAGGTTTTCTCCAACACCTGACCTGTTCAGCAATAACGGACAAGAGCGCCGCCGTGGGCCGTAGAGTTCTTCCTCGTTGGCATTGCTGCCGGACAATTGCTCCGCCAGTTCGCTGTCACGCAAGCGATACAGGACAGGCAGCAGGTCATAGCTTTGTAAATCGAATGTCATGTTAGGAAAGTCAATTGGATAGGACGGTCATCAAGTGTCGTAATTGGGCAGCTATCGGCGCTTCATCTCCCGATACAGGGAATCGAGCAACAATCTTTTCATTTTTCATGGAGGGTTCCCGTGAACAGTTCATCAAGGTCAAGCCAATGGACGCCATCAATATTTTGAATGATAGAAATGACTTCGCTTGAAGTGACTGGCCGCCCAAATTCACGGGCTGAGAAGGAATAGTGCTCACGCAGTCGTTTTTCGATGTTTTGTGAAACAGTTTCCTGTAGAAAATCAGGATATAATTGAATTTTGGCTGAAAGCTGAAAAAAGACAGGGTCGTAAGAGGCCACCTTTAAGGGTACGCCAGGAATACCTGCATTTTGTAAGGATTCCAACAGTTTGTCATATAGATTTCCCTTCACCTCTGCTCCATTGACACCTGCGACAGTTAGAAATACCTCTTGCCGTTGCCCGTTCCAAGTCCAAGTCGCCAGAGCTTTAGCAATCCCGCTAAAAGCCCTCGCATAATCCCGGTAGTCCATTAGCGAAACTACCCGCCCCAATGTGAAAATAGTGAGTCTTGCATTTTACGGGCATCAGTGAGTTGTTCCCCATCTTGAGCACCGTTAGGGACAATGGATTGGTTACTGCCTTCAGGCCAAGCGGGCGACTCACGAGTTGGGAAAGTTGATTAGCTTTTAATAAACCCTTTATCGCCAATGCCTTTCCGATAGATGGCCCTTACGTTTTCTTGCCCAGTCGGCAGGCGGGCACCATTCTTACCATCGCCAAACATGACTGTGGTTTTGCCTTTGTCGTCTTGGCGGGTGATGTAGATACGTTCTGTAGGTCCTCGCCCATAAAATGAGGAGACTTCGTGCCAAAGCAAATTGTTCACCCTGATTTCGAGGGTGGATTGCCCGCCACTCGGCGTGGCGGCGCTGACAAAGGTGAGAGGCGGCTGTTTAAGGACGAACTTTTGAAAAGTCTGAGTGGCGTTGCCACTGCCGAGTACCTCTCGAACGGTCTCACCATGCGTTGCTTCAGCAATGTTGGCATTGATAGTGACGGACTTTCGGATGTATGAATATTCTAATTTTGTATTGAATGTAAGCACCGTCCTGCCGCTCACAGTTTTAACGTTTTCTAACGATTTAATTTCACTGACAAAGACGCCCGCCAGGTCACTTCGTTCGCCTGAAATAACGACTGGTTTTCCTTTTTTCAAATCCTGATATAAACTGGACAACTCCACTGTCAGGCCGCTTACAGGAGTTTCAATGGGGATTTCAGCAAGAGAAAGTTCTTCACTTTGAGCATGAACAACATATCTGCGAAGAGTACCCAGGTTTTTATTGTTTTTGTTCCACCAACCTTTGTCTTTAGTGGTTATTACAGTTGATTTGGCACTTATTCCATAAGCGTTTCTCGGATGAGTGTCTATGGATGAAACTTCAAAAACGTCGTCAGGATTAAACGCGCTCGTCTTTTGAATGAAAATAAAACTTCCTTTCAAAATTTGTTCGTAAGCGTTGTCTAGAAAAATTTTATTGTTCTCTTCATCTTTTGCTAAATCTAATTCTTCCCATTTCGCAGGAGGCTCTGGAACATATGGCCGTCTAGTAGTATAAATAACTTGTTTAGGTGCATTGTGTCCAAAAACCGCCGCCCGCTTGCGAAAAACGTGTAGGGTATTTTCTGTGGGCGATTTTGATAATTCCGCCTTAATGCTGTTTCTAACATCATCCTTCAAATATTTATTCACTTTGATTGAAGAATCTATGTCCGCATTGTTCAAGGTATTTGACAACAGGGAAGTAATCCAGGATTGGTGAATCGCTTTTGGTGAATACAATAAATTTGCATTCATTACCGCTCTAATATTGAGCGAATAGGAGGGGGGATTACCGGATTCCAGCACCAGCAATGTGATTTTTTCAGCTTCAATCAAAACGACTTTAATAATTTTTTTCAAAGTTTTTTCACCACTTTACTTTTTCACAATCAGCAAATATCCCCAACTTTTAGGTCATTGGGCGACACCTTTACAGCTATTTCCGTTGCTTAAAATATCAGGAAGAACGACTGCCGTGGCTTCATGGCGTTCCATTCTGCACGGGCTTCGATTCTCTCGATGGTTTCAAAATTCTGTGGCTCTTCATCTTGGGCTGGAATGCTCTGCACCCGCGTTCCAGGTTCAATAAAAATGGGCAGGTTTTCTTCATTACCCCTCGCTATCCCAGTAACAGCGGTTTGCGACTGAACAAGAGAAGCTTCTTCAACAGTAAATACGAGGAATGTGGAAGCAGCAACTCCAGGTCTTAGTTCGTAACCGATAAGCCGAGCGAGTTCTACGATTGAAAGTTGCTCTGTGGCAGTGCTTAAAAAGGACTCATTGGCAGTTCGTTCTTGGTAAAAAGTCAGTACATCTAAGGCCACCGCCCACGCGCCGAGCAGGGCGATGCTGAAATCGTCGTTGTTACGGTGGTTAGTTGATGCAAAACCTCAGTTGGTAGGGTAGGCGATTTACCAGGAGCAGTAGGTGGTCTGACGGGCAACTTCGACAACCGCGTCAGCATGCTTTCCTTGAATCGACCATAGTCACCCACCCGGTATGAAATAGCACTCAAACCGGGGCGGTTATGTACTTTTACAGGCGTTTCGAAGGATAACCCTTCACAGCAATTGCAGGTATCTAACTTTTCCATAAACTTATTTTCCACCTTTCATGATGAGATTGAATACACCCTGGTCGGGGAAGTTCCTGTCGTTATTACATTGCGCGATTTCCCGCCTGCCTAACGTCAGCTTCCCTTCGTCAAGTGGCAGAGTGTCTGGTGTCCCTTGGCGATGGAACTTTGTAATTTCCACGGAAGCTACTCCAGCAACATTCATTGCCGCTGCAATTAAAGGGCTAGAATAAACCGTCTGGCCGAAACTGAAATTGTCAGGATGAAATACACCTAGTTTACCATTTGGTAATTTCTTGTTGTTGAAAACTTCCAGCAAAGCTTTTTTTACTTCACTAGCAAAAAATATAGGATGGACGCATACTGTCATTTCGATTTCCAACGGAACAAAGAGCGGCGAGTCCACTTCCAAATCAAATCCGGCAATCCGGTAACGCTCAAGCCGCCTGCGCAAATCTTTCTCAAATTCTTCATCCACCTCTAGTCCACCCATCCGGTCAGCTGTGAGAAAGAAGGTACGCCAACTGCCTGTCCAGCGCAGGGTAGTGGCAACTTTTCTGCACGTCAGAGTGGCTTTTTTGCAAACTCTTCATAATCCGCCGGAGTCACTGCCCGTTCTTGCGTCCTGAACGCCTCTGGTGCAAATTGACGTACTTCCTCCATGCTTTCTGGGTCGGTTCCACCTTGTGCTGGAATAGGATTGCTGACGCTATCGACTTCGAGCGAAGTAGCAACACTGGGAACGATATGCGCCAAAGCACCTGTCCCCACATTGCCTTGCGACCCATTGCCGATACGGTAAGTAGCCTTAAAATCCATTCCTTCGTCAGGCCTTTCTCCCTGTAGGTTGTCGCCAAAACGAAGGAAAGAAGTGCCTTCGGATTCCGTTTCCACCACGAACTCTTTTTTATTGAAAACACTATTTAATAAATCCCATTGCGGCATCCATTTTTCAACATCTGGAAGACTTTCAACAGTACTATCTGGTGGGCTGCCCGGCGCACCTTCCAAGTCTTGTGCACTGGCATCTATAAGTGAAATAGTCGGAAGTGCTTCCCGAGGCGATTGTTGTATAAGCTCGATGGCAGCAACTGTCTTCGACTTCGATGCAAAGTCTTTTTGGAACTTTTTTTCATTGGCTACAGTGAGAGGACTGCTTTTCAACTTGGGGCGAAACCGATGGAACGGAAACAGTTGAGGGTGCATCTTGACATAGGCAGCTTTCATCTGCAACGGCATATTTCATTTTCGGTGATGGAACGACATGAGGCGACAGTGACCTCATATCACCTGAATCTTCGATTGTCATGCCATGATCGACTAGGACAATATTACCCCAAGCTACGCTGACGTTATCAAATCTTTGAGTGGAAATACACAATGGAAATGGCAAAGCATCAAGCGGGTGCCAATGGATTACTGTTACCCTCCTGAATGGCTGACAATCTGGTGGGCTGGCAGGCGGACTTGATGGTGGGCTATATAGGTCATCTTCCAAAAAGAGTTTGTCGCAAGTAGTTTTGACATCCACCAGCCGCACAGCGTGCCTGCGCTGGGGATTTGCATCTTGCACTTTCCCAGTATCAGGTCCTAATTTTTCCGCCAAAATCAAAACGTCCCCTGCTTTCAAGTTGGAAAATGCCCTAATAAAGTTGCTTTCGCCGCCCCCTTGGGAAGGCAACATGATTCCTCTCCCCAGGTATAAAAAGACATCACATTATGCGGTGCATAGAGTTCGATGTCGTGCATCAACTCGAACACTTTGGGGCGTGCCGCGAGGGCTTTTTTGTGATATTCCGAATAGGCATTGAAAATGGAGGCTGTCAAGCTTTCCACTTTCGTAAATACCTTTGTTGTCGAGTTG
The DNA here is from genome assembly GCA_016719855.1 of Saprospiraceae bacterium. Classification (GTDB taxonomy): domain Bacteria; phylum Bacteroidota; class Bacteroidia; order Chitinophagales; family Saprospiraceae; genus UBA6168. The sequence goes on from JADJYH010000012.1 coordinate 37,407, forward strand.
CCGCTACCTCTTTCCAGTTTCACTCCATTGACATTTTTCCCTACCTGAATATGTAACCACGCTCGTGCATTGCAGCCGTCATGCATCCGGTAATCCACCAACCTTGTATGCCGCCTGATGGAAGTACGTTTGCGAGCAGTGCCAAGATAGGCTTCGGTAGCGATAGCATCCTGGCGGTAACTAAGGTAATCGGCTGTATAAGCCAGCAATTCCACCAGTACGATGCCGAGGTCAGCGGGATTGCGCTCCTTCCAGCCGGGAGCGAGTAGGGCCATGCGATCCAACATCAAGCGGCGGAAAGAGGCATAGTCTTTTGCCAAATAGTTGATGTCGGGTGGGACAGGGTGCGTTTCAGGCGGACAATCACAATCGGGTTGGCAGTCAAATTCGTTGTTACAAGCGACTTTGAAAGAAAATACTATGGAAGAAAGAACAGCATCAAACCCAGCTGGGGGATTTAAATTCTTTTCATCGGTTACAAGACGCAGTGTGTAATCTGAAAAATCCCCCGGTGCTACTACTTTCACTATCAATAAATCATTCGCAGGAGGTGACTGCATAGCACCCACCGTCACGTCATCGATTTTAATGTTCTTGTTTCTAATACCCCCTTCGATAAATACATTTTCTTTAGCAAGATTTACTTTAAGTTCATTGAGAAAATGTACTTCCAGAGTAGTCTGCGACGCATCAATTATTTCAAGAAAATCAATACCGTTCAGCGTCGGATGTTCTCGGACGATGTTTTTCCGGTTTTCGTTGCAGCAAGTAAAAATCATGGATAAAGTCAGCTTGAAAATTGAGCGGTTTGAGTCTCCCCAGTTTTTAAAACAGTGTAAGCAACTGTGACCAAAAGTTTTGCGTCTTCATTTTCTACCTGAACGCTATGGACTTCGATTCTGTCACTAAGCCACAGATTAAGTGCACCTTGTACCAGAAACTGCGTGGTGGTTGCCAATTCGCTGCTATTGGGTTGAAACACCATTTGCAATAAACCACTTCCAAAGTCAGGGCGGTTGACCCGCTCACCTGGACTGGTGAATAATACCTGCTTAATCAGGTTGCGAATGTGCATCTCCTCATCTACTTCTCTCGTCCCCCCCCTCGTTATTGAATTGTAAACTGACAGCGAGATTCATGTGTCGGAAGTTTAGATTTATATCATTTTGAAATTCCCCCAATCACATTAAATACCGGTCACCCTAGTTTGGGTAGTTGTTATCATCAAAGGGGTACCATTGGGAACGCATATAGCCTGACTATCCAGTAACAAAACAGGCATTCCATTGGAAATAATCCGGGTTGCAGCGGTTACCCAATTGGCCGTCACGCAAGGAGAAGGTGCGCCAGAAATATTGAAAAGGCAACCCGCCACGGTATATGGTGCAGGCTGCATTACAATGGGCATACCGCTGACAGTGACCTTTGGATTGGGGGAGGTGGGTTGTGCCTGACCGCCGTGAGCGCAGAGGACGACAGCGCCTTGATGAAGTAAAAAACCGGGCATTTTATCGAATTTTATTGAATTGAAAAGACAGTTTAAATAACAACTAAAGCACCTTTGTTAATCGTAACGGAAGGTCCTGCCAATGCTATTTCTGCTAATCCATTGGTAATAACAATACCCGCTTGAGTAACCATAATGCGAGGGGTAGTAGGGCTGGCAATAGGCCCTGCAGCAATGGTGATGCCGCCTCCAGGTGCACCAAAAACCGTGATGGAGTTGCGTCCAGTAGTCTGAAAAACCATATTTGGTGTAGGGGCTGGAGAGGCGATGCCCATTTCAGGAAGTTCGGCCGTAAGCCCCACAAAACAACCTGTCCAGATGGGATAGTCGGGATTGCCCTGCTCAAATTCCATCCAGACACCGGAACCAATTTCAGGCAAAACATAAACCCCGCTTCCCTTACCAGCGACAGGAAAGCATGGCATTGCATAAGTTGTAGGAATCAAACCTTGCACATCCGGCACCATTGCCTGAATGCGCCCTCGATTTTCTGGGTCAAAATTATTGATAACTGTTCCTCGATATTTGCCGTAATAACGGTGTTCATCATTCATGGTACAACTCTTTGCAATGTTGAAATAAGTCCGTTGCGGGATAGCGCAAAGCTTTGCTTATAACTCCCCCGTTTTATATTATGGGTGACGCTTTTCACGTAATACAAACCATTGAATGCCAAGCCTGCTCCTCGAACGCCCACTAATTGGCGAGCTTTTAAAATGCGTCCATAGCGTAATACATCCAGTTCACCCTCCCCACTAACAGCCTCTGCCCATTTGGATGCCTTGGCCAAGCCAATCATAATAGCTTTTGGCATGGAATATTTGGAAAGCCCGCCCTGTATTGGTTCCAGTTTCGTTGGAATGGGGGAAATCAAGCCCAACGGCGGATTGAGCGGCGTAATAGGCGGAATAGGTATAGGAATCACTGCTTTGGATATTTCATCATAATAAAAGACCGTAGGAATGGAATTCAGGGAATTGTCAAAGTTAAAAGACAAGGACTCAACATTATTGTGTGCATCCATGTCCACATTCAAAGCGGGTTGAGGAACACCGACTTTTATTTGTGGGCCCCAATAAGCGAAATTGGTTCCGGGAGCAGGCCCGGGTTCGATGTAAAAAACATACCCCACTTCTTCAGCCAAATGTTGTATATAAGACAAGTCCGTTCCTCTTTGAGAAGGAATACGACTCGTGGGTATGGGTACGTCAATTAATACACTCGGAATAACCAGCGGAATAAGCCCCAGAAAACTATACTTCGCTATCAACAGGGCTACCCTACCTTCAGCTGGCACTGCGGGAAAAGGAAAGCCGCTGAAATCCTGTCTATCCATGATACTCGACAAATCGACTCCGCTTATGGTCAATAGTGATTTTGCGCCTGCGGCACTTGGAGGTCGGTGTTCCGTGTTTGTTATTACCCCGTCCATAATGACAGTGGGCGAACCATTCAGAGTTACAATAATAATTGTCCGAAGAAAAGGCGGGATTTGTTGTCCTCCGATCAATAAGAACAACGTTTGTAAAAGTGAGTTTTTGCCGATTTCAAAGGAAAGTTGAAATCCACTTTTCCCGTCTTCTTGGTGCGAAACAGATATATCCATTAGTGCTTCCAATACCACTTTCGGTACTGGAACTGGTACAATTGGTCCAATCAGCAATGTCAATTGTATTCCTTTAAGCATCATGATTATTGCTCGGGGGCAACAGCCTAAATATTTGGATTCGCTCCGGGAATACCCTCGGGCAAAGTAATGCGAACCTTTTTTCCAATGGTGTCGGTCAGCTCATCCGGGTGCATGACTACGTTGGCATCGCAGATACGCCAGAACTGCTCCGGGTCTCCGAGATATTGCGTAGCGAGATGGTCGGGGCGCTCTCCTTGCGAAACGCTATGCTCCTGCAAGAGTTGGTAGTTTTCAGGTGGTGCAATAAAGCGCCGTTTTACGTAGGCCACTGTCTTCCCGTTTTCCAGTTCCATGGTGGTCGCTTCGATGCCATGATACCTGCTTGTACGAAAAATGGCTGGCACCTAAGCCAGTCTGTTGCATTAAAAGTTCCAGTGGATTGGTCATGTGATGGAATTGATGCCAAAATCACGCAACTGCCCGGAGGTGAACATCCCCGCCAGTCGCTCTTTGTTTTGATGATAGTTCATGTACAAATGCCCGCCTTGGTGGCCAAAGCCCAAATCATTCACACTCAGCACCCGCATGCTCAAACTGACCTTTGCTCGTATGGGGTTCAGATTGACATCGAAGGCTTCTTCCGTAATGCTGAATGCCGTGATTCGGACAGGCACAATTCTGTTTTTATTCCAAATAAACAAAGAAAGTGCAGACTCCATCGGCACAATTTCCAGCGTACCTGCACTCGCCAGCGCTTCATTAGAAAACAGTTGGCGACTGTCGATAGAGGATGGTTTCCATTAAACAGGACGGTTGGATGCCCACCTCCACAGCAACTGCATCAGCGGTTTCCAACCGGTCAGTGGCATCTCTCGCTTCCAGACTATACGTTTCACTGGCGGGCCTGTTAGCCGCATAGCATCGGAACGGTCGCCGCCTTCACCGCCCACATCCTGTACCCGTAAACTGCGAGTCAGCGTATCTGGATTGTACTGCAAAGTGATGATGCGCTCCACCACCGAATTCTGCGGATTGAGGAGGACGATGCCGCCTTTGAGGAGGCGGGGGGAGCGGGGGAAGGAGGACATTTAGTCTAAATTGTAATATTTTCAATAAGTGCTTTTATAAGCTTTGCAGGGGACAGTTTCTTGATCAAAAGAATTTTTTCAAAAGGTATAGCACTCAAAATCTCACTAGTTATATAGTCAACAGTTGCCAAAATCCCTTCATTTAATTCAACTGCCTCTACCGAGCTAAGAAAGTTTTTTTCGATAGTTACCGAGCTTCCCAGAGGAAACTACTTAACGCAACCTGACAGGACCAAGGCTCTATTACTGTAATAATGTTTTCAGGATGTAGTTCCTTGGTCTCTAAATAACCCTCCTTCTCTAGGGTTATCAATGATTACTAAATGTCTCCAACTTGGTAGTTACGCACGACCTTGCTGCACAACTTAGTTTGCAGATCAATTTCGGCAAGGGTCTTTATTAATGTAAGTACATTTGGGCACGTTAGGTTGTGGCAGATGTAATCGAAGGTTCCCATTTATGTATATTATAATCCGGGCCGGACTGGCTGAACTGGCCGGACTATTAAACGGCGTCCATTGAAAATTACTTCAAATCTATCAGTATTTCTTACATAGTGCAGATATTCTGCTATAGTCCTATATTGCCCTAGGCGATCTGGTCGAATTCCCCCAAGCCTAGCAAGCCCGTTAATTATTCCACGATCAGCGGTTGCAAAAAGTGGGGCAGCCCCTCCCTGTGTTTGCGTGAGGAGAGCTTGTAAAACAATTTGTCTGTCTGCCGCTCCACCTCCAACGTTTGCACCTTCCAGTATTCTTGTGATGGAATTGCTTTCTGCTCCGCCAACCGGTATCTGTTGGCCTACATTTAAGGTGTCTCCTACCCCTCCCCTAACAGATAATTCTCCCACCGTCCTATCAGTTACAACAATGCCTTCATTTCGTGCATAATCGACCATCAGTTGCTCACCAGTTTGCAATGGTTTACCTCTAGCCGCCTTATCGATAGCTCTAGCTATATTGGAATCAACAACTACTTCATCACCAGATAATGTCGTCATACGAACTCCAGGTCCGCCTATCGGTCTAGCTCCACCACCCGCAGGAAGTTGCGGAGCGCCACCACCACTGGCCGGCAATTGCCCACGAGGCCCCGGCGGTAAGGTGCGTGGAGCAGCACCGACACCTGCAGCCTGGTTCAAAGGGGCACGTTGAACGAGCCGCAAGCCTCCGCCAGCCATTCTTTCATACAAGATTGCTTCCCCTTCTCTTACCATTAATAAAACGTTCGGATTATTTTCCATTGTAGCGACAATGGTGCCATCTGCTTCTAGGCTCAAAATATACTGTCCTCGCCGGATGGTTTGCGGACCAAGTACGGCCTGTTCTCCACTGCCGGCTAAGGCTCCCGGTCCTTCTGCCAGGGCACGGGAAGCGCCAGCCTCAGCGGCTGTGCCGGATTCAAGCATCCTTGTAGCTGTCCCCAGCCCCCGCAACATGCCGCTGGCTACCAGAAGCGGACCAGTGACAACACTCACAAAACCGAGAATATCATGGAACTGCTACTCTCAATCTGGATCTTGAGAATAAATTCCTTGTGTTCCTTCGGCCTTACTGCAGGCACGTCCTTTTTGTTCCATGCTTTGGGCACCTCTGGTGATGGCATGTGCTCCTGCAAACCCACTTCAAGAGCTACTAAGCCAGCAACTCCCAATGCCGATGTGGGCGGGAAGATAGTAAGCAGTAAAAGTCCAATGGAAGCAACACCCACTATAATTGATTCTGCCAACGACAGATTTTCTGCGGCATCCAATTCAGCCTGTATAGCCTGTCGAACATCTACGTCAGCAAGTGGCAGGAGTTCCTGCAAAATCGGCCTAAATTCCAGGTAGTCTCGTTCACCGCTCGAAATCATCCTCATTAGTTCAAGGTAATCACTTTGTCTTTGATCAATTCGGCTGAGAATACCCCGACGAATCGCTTCAATGTTTGCAGAATCCCACGAGATGGCGCTATCAGTCCAAACCTGGTACCCTTCGGGGCCCAAGGTCCTTATGATGGTTCTATACCGCGCCGTGATAGCATTGATCTGTTCCCTTTGCTCGGGTGTGAGAGACCTGGAGCTTGGCCCTTGGAAAGTTGGATGGCTTCCAGTCTGATGCGAAGACCCTGATGGTGGAGAAGGTCTCTGAGGATTGGTGGCAGAGGAAGTATCAAACCAACGTGAGTTTGGCCACCCCTCTCGTCTGTCTACACCTAGAAGCTGATCCGACATCGGATTCCATGCCTGACTGGTCTGCCGCACAATTTCCGGCGTCTCATGCTCAATGCGGTCTGCTTCAATTTCTGCATGGCAGCCGGTACAGGCCCTCCACCTACCCTCAGTCTGATTTAGCCGGATTTCCCGTCGTGCGGGGTTTGATTCCGACAAGTACCTGTCAACAATCCCTTGGCCTTCCCCCACGTCTTTGAGCCGTTTCTAGGTTGGGCAGCTTGGATAGCTCTTTGCTGGTGGTCACCTAGACTCAGATTTTCCACGATAGTTCTCCATCTCGGCCAAGTTGGCACGGTTAAAGCTCAATTTTACTCTCGCAGCACTAAGCACTAATCGTTTGAATGCGGCTACCCTGCTCGAAAGGCTTCTGATCCGCCGGTATCCTCTGTGCTTCCTGAATAATCGGAATCTCGTGAAGTGGAAATAGGTAAATTAGTACATCGTATGACGACGGAGCTTTGCCCACGGAAAAAGGTGTTTGGGTTGGGTTGCCTAGGTCCGATAGCATACCCGAAATGGAAAACTGCGTTTCGTGGAGCATCTTTCATTCTGAAATCTACTTTTCTGGGACTCAGTGTAACACTGGCATTATAGGTTCCTTCTGTCACTTCGCATTCATTAAGCCGATAACTAGTAGTGCCTGATCATGGTTAAACGAGATTACTTCTTCAGCACAATTAATTTCTACACTTTCCACCGACCGCTGAATAACCTGTGACCTGCCTTTCTGTTGGATGGTATGCACTAGCTCGTGTGCCAAAAGCTGCTTCCCTGTATGATATCCCGGATTGTACATTCCCTGATTGAAATAAATATCACTTCCAACAGTAAAAGCCTTGGCATTAATGCCCTTGTTCATCGCCACTGCCTTCGCATCTGTGTGTATGCGTACATGACTGAAGTCGGTACCGAAACGGGAAGACATAAAGGATTGTATTGGCCTATCTATAACCCGACCGCTCCCGTGAGTATTTTTGATCTGGTGGGTCAGCGCCGGCGAAGCAGACCCGCTTGTTAGGGTATGAATGCCTTTGGTTTGTATCATATCCTTTTCCTCTTCTTCACATTCCTTGCATTTGCGCTGGATATGAGATATGGAAGGACCTAGCCGCGTAGAAGTTGTCTGAGAACTGTTCTGATTTACTAAACCTATCTGCGCTGCCAAGGGGGTTCGCTGGATTTGTTCTTCCTCCTCGCATTTCGAACATTTACGTTGTACTCTTGTATCTGGCATCCGCATCACCCGTTCGGCAATCCTGTCCGCTTCCTGCTCATATTTATCACCCGGTGCATTAATTTTAAATTTAGGCTGGATGATACCACTGTGTCCATTATCAAAAACAGGGATTTGTCCAAAATTGAAAGCAACCTGACTCAAAGGCATGCGCCTCAGGTTTTCAGTATGTTCATGGGTTACTTCATGGCTTTGCCCTTCCCGTTGCTGGAGTGGAAGTTTGACGGTATCTGCAACTCTGTCCTGTTGTCCGGATTTAGTGGCAGGTGCGAAGGTGTGCATAGCTATGAATCTTGAAAGAAAAGGCTAAATGGTCAATGAATGCTTGATTATATTTGAATATGATAAGCTACTTTATTATTCAGCTGACCGGGACAACACATTGTCTGCTTCGGTTAGATGAGTTGAAGATGGTTTCTTTTTAGCATATGGTTGTTCTATGGTGTTCTGCAACTTTTAATTCCACTTTTCTTCCCTTCATCAGTTTGAAGAAATTCGTCCTGAGAGAAGCCGCCCTGATCGGTTAGTTCACATGTTTCTTTATTGATTTCCTTTAGATAGTCCAGAATTTTCTTAAATTCTCGCAGGTGTTAGTTTTCCGTTAATTCCCCCACTTATGTTTACCGGTAACGGATTATTTGTCAGATAATTAATATAGTCGGTCCCATGCTGCCCTTCTATGAACACGCAGGGTGGTAGTTTTTTCAGCTTTGTCTTCGTCTGTGGTTCCTTTGCCATAAGCTGAAGTAGCATCGGGACTCTCATCATATTTTGTTACGATTTCAACATCGAGTGAAGTTGGGTTAAAGTTGCTGCCATCTTTTTTAGTTGAGTTATTTTTCCTCCAACTTCCATCCATGTAAAATTGCCTTCAAAATTTGTACTGGGTTTTGTTACATTGCCAGGATTGCCGGTTGTATCTCTTTGTACCGTGATATTTATGTCCTTTAACGTGAGCTTATAATCTGTGACTTCGTTTAATGCGTTGTAAGTCACTGTGGCTTTGTCGCTCAAAGGAGTGGAGATAACCTTCCTAACTTCGAGCCATTCAATAATTTTATCTGTTTTTGTCTCTTTCATGGTTTTCCGCTCTTCTTCCGAAGCTGTAACTCTCTCTCCATCTTTTCTTTTTTTGAAAATCCTTAATTTTTATTATCAAAGCGATTACTTCAGTTGATTGCAGACCAGTCAGACGATTCATCAGACGGTCATTTTTAAGGTCTTCGTTTGTGAGTTCTCCTTTTTCCAATCTTTTCATTGCATCTTTCCACATAATAACCTTAGCGTCAGTCTCCATTCTTAACTTTCTTTCCAATGGGTCAGTAATTAAGTCATAATCAATCGGGGGAGGTCCAAACTGATTAAAAGGCTGTTTTCTGATTTCAGGCCGTTGCTGCACTGTATGTGTCAACTCATGCGCCAGCAACTTTTTTCCTTCGTGCGAAGCGGGCGAAAACTGATCTTTGTTAAAATAGATATTGGAGTTATAAGTAAACGCTTTGGAATGAATTTTTTGATTGAGCTGGTGAGCAGCTTCGTTATCATGGATTCGCACGTGACTAAAATCGAACCCGAATGCCTTACTCATAAACTGGTTGGTATCCGTTGGCAAAGGCTGTCCTCCGTTTTTTGAAACATTTAAATGATTTTGAAATTCCGGGGAAACTGAAGACACAGAAGTATTTCCTTTCATTTGTATTTTGTTCTTTTCTTCTTCTTCGCATTTTGCACATTTTCGCTGAATGAATTTGTTGTCCGACATGCGCATTACATTTTCGGCCATTTGGTCGGCTTCCTGTTCATATTTGTCATTCGGCGCATTGATTTTTAACTTTGGCTGGAGGATGCCGCCCTCTTTATTTGCGAAAACAGGAACTTTTTTAAAATTAATAGCAACCTGGCCTGAAGTTATGCGCCCCGGATTTTCGGAAAATAATCGTTTAGTTTTATGACCCTGTTCTGCCCCTTTCCAGATTGGATTCTTGACGGTATCCGTCGCTCTATCTTGTTGTCCAAATTTTATGGCTGGTGTAAAGGCATGCATAGCTATGAATCTTTATCAGCGGGAGAAAAAACTGAATTGTTATTGAATGTTGTATTGCAATATGATGATGCATTCTACTATCCTTACTAGTTGTGCAGTTGAATACTTTCTTTAAATAAATGTGATGTGTAAGGAAAACTACTCATGGTTGTTATTTTTCAAAGGTTGTTGTAGAGAAAGCTCCTTTTGAAAACCTGTGTGCAAAGCTTTTGACAGACCCTGTCCTACTACTCTGGCAGCGGCTTTCTCAGGTAATAAAATAGTTCCTACATCAAGATTGCTTATCTGCACTTCCGGTGAATGAGTCAAATTCAAGGGAAGACCTTGCTCCCTGAGAAGGCGGCTCAACTCTTTCACAAGTGCCTGTTCAATCCAAAAGGCTTCATGTGGTGAAAAACCATGTAGCAATTCCTCAATGTTCAATTCAATTGTAGCTGGTTTCATCGAAAGGCTTCCATTTCGCTGTTGCTAAAAGGTTTTCCAATTTTCGGTATTCCCCCGGGCTGCTGAAAACAAGTGCGACTTCTGAATGCCATCCTCCCCCCTTCGGAAGCAGCCAAGAAAGCAGCATTGAGGGCGATATTCCTAATATTACCGCCAGGGATGCTCAACCGGGAGAGTTTTTCATAATCTATACTTTCAAATTCAGGCTTTGATGGGAATACCCGACTCCAAATTTTCATCCTATGGCCAGCATCCGGGTAAGGGAACTGTACCACACAGCTAATCCGCCGGAGAAACGCAGGGTCAATTGCCTTTTTCATGTTAGTAGTCAGAATAGCAAGTCCTTTATATGATTCCATGCGCTGGAGCAGGTAGCTGACCTCTTGGTTGGCGTAGCGATCATGGGCATCTTTGACCTCGCTTCGTTTGCCGAAAAGAGCATCTGCCTCGTCAATTAAAAAGGATAGCACCACCCTCATCCGCTGCGTCGAAAATGCGTTTGAGATTCTTTTCGGTCTCTCCAATGTATTTGTTCACTATTTGGCTAAGGTCAATGTGGTATAAATCCAATTTAAGTTCGTTAGCCAGGACTTCCGAAGCCATTGTTTTACCAGTGCCGCTTTCCCCGGTAAACAAGGCACTAATACCCAAACCCCTTGAACTCATCTTTCCAAAACCCCAATCCCTATAGACCTTGTTCCTGTTTCTTATCCTGTTAACAACTTCCTTCAGAGAACGTATTTGTTCATCGGGTAACACAATATCATTCCACGTCGCTATTGGCTCGATACGTTGCGCTAGGTCGCCAAATTCAGGGCGTGTCTGCACACAACAGTTTTTCCATAGCACGTCAAACGGGGTGTCGCTATCTTTGTCGTTTTCCAACTTTTCGTCATGGATGATTGGGGGCGGTGAAGACTTAGCTTTCAAAGCAATCGCAGCAATGCTTTTGCGCTCAGATTGAACTGCGAGACAATTTTCTCCAATTGCCCGTCAAGCCTTTGAGTAAATTCTTCGCCAAGCTGTGATTTCCAAAGAATCATTTGCTCTTCTATACTTGGTTTTTGCACCTCATATTCAAGTTTCCAACGTTTAGTTCCTCCCGCTACATCATTACTAAATCCGCCAATGATGAGGAATCCCTGCACATTTTCAATGAAGTTAATTGCCAATTGTACACGTAATTTGTCTTGCACATTCAGTTTGGCACAATCAATATAAAGCATACTGGTATTGAGCGCTGATTCTCTGTTCCAACAACGCAATAGATTGGATACCTCTTTTGGGTTCGCAGGCAAAGAAAGAATGGAGAGTTTATATAAATGGTAACCTGACTTTGAGGAGGCTAAGTCTGCATCGGCCATTTGGTCTGAGTACTCATCTCCCCTTAATTGGATGAAAGGTAAATGTGAAAGTTCTGAGCCATTTTCGACTACTGTCCTACAGGATGTCGCTATGGCCCCGGCTAAACTTACCTGCGATGGCGCTAAAGAATATTCCACATAAACAGGGTCAAGGATTTCGGTTAGCTTTTCATCCATGTATCTATTTCCCACCAGATAATGCAGAACATTTTCATCAATCTGGAGGTTACTTCCGGTGACGTGTTCGGTATCAGTTGGCAAAATTAAATTCCAATATCGCAACGGTGAATTTGGCGAAATAGCACTCCAATGCGCATTGGCGAAAGCCGCCATTGCTATACCAAATGTTAGGCGCACACTGCTTCCATTTTTGCCGCCGTTCAATTGGGTAAGCAATGTGCTGAATCGGGAATCCAATTCCACACCAGCACACAAAATCAGTATTTTAGTTTCAAATTCAGATAACCCGAAAGTCGCTATGAGGGTATCCAAAGCAGAAGGGGAATCAAGCTTCCATTCATTAGCGTCACCAGCTTCTTTTTCATCAGTTACATGCCGATTAGAATAGTTAGCTTGTTTTTTCTTCTCAAATCCTAATTTTTCCAAGTCTTTTTCCAAAAGCCTTGAGGCTCATTTATTTTCATTTCCATCCCAGACTTGCTCAGATAAGCTTCCAACTCCTGCCGCACCACATTGATATAGGCATCCAGGTACTGCTGATTGGCTTCGAGCCATTGGGTGTGCTTATCCGGATTCATGGCACTTGCAATATTGGGGCAATGTATTGTGCTGTATCAGCATCCCACTCCAACGGGCTTTCGGCACCGTCCACCTGAATACGCATCAGATAAGTACCAAATGCTACATCTCCGATAGGAATAGAAATGTTTTCGGTCAATGGTGTCGGCGGGCTTTGAGGCAGTATTTCAAAACGGTACGTAGCAGGATTAGACGAAACAGGAGTAATCTGATTGAGAAACAATACGACACGCTGTGACGCCCCGACAGCAGGCTTAATTTGGAGTTTAACTTCCCCGCCTACAGGGACCAAGGGAGTGGGAGGAGATTGGACAACGATTCTTGGACTGAGCACAAACGCTTGCACATTCGAACTGAATCCTTCATGAGGCGAGGGCGGTGTGCCTATATTAAGTTTATGTATCACTTGCACTCCATGAATACCTGCTTTTAGGGCTTCTGGCGGACTGGTGTTCAGCGGATTGGTGAGCTGTAGGATAATTTGATTGTCTTTTTATTGTTGGCATCTGGCATAACTGAAATACCCCCGATATTGACAAATACATTCTCGTTATTCAAATGGCTTCCTTCAATTACAAGATAGTGCCCTTCCAAAATTTTTTATTATCGAAAATGTTACCTGATGATTCTGTTTTGCTTCGAATTTTTTCAATAGTTGGTTTTTTAAATGGCAATGCATAAATATTTCGCTGGCGAACAGGAAGGGCTGGTTTGGTTATTTTCTTGCTTTCAATCAGCACGACAGTGGCCTTATAAGCAACATGAGGACGATATTTTGCTCCGAATGCAGTCCAAAGGCGGGAGGTTTCTTCGGCATTCAGGGTTTCAGGTGAAATCTTGATTTGTTCGACTTGGTCCGCCAATCCTGAGTTAGAAAGGATTTGCAATTCAGAAGGGAGTGTCCCTGGGGTAACTTGGGTAGGAGGTGTCAACGATTTTTGGATAGCTTTACGAGATAACACCGGATTTTCATGAAGCAATTGCATTCCGTAGCCTAAGAGAATTTCATGGTGTAGCTCGTGTTCTCCGTAAGCGGTGAGTAGGTAATGCAAGTCAAGCGCAAGGGGTGGATTGCTGACACGGTCTCCTTTGGCGTTGTGAGATGGTAGAAACTGATTACGCCAACCAGGGTTGTAGTTTACCATGTACATGAATAAATTCAGGCGGCTGGTCTCAGATGCCCCATCTTGAAGTTCGAGACGGTCCGGCGGAAGCGAACTTACCACAACAGGACCGCCCATACTGCCAGGCAGGTCATTGTCGTGGAGACCGTCGTTCAGCAAATCTTTCAAGACATGTGTCACAGAGGCTATGGCAAGTGGAGAACTCATTGGGTTGTCCCATTTTGCTTTTTCAGGTAACCTTCTAGGGTGAGCTTGGGTTTGATTCCAGTTCTTGTCTTGGGTGTCTGACTGGCGGGGACTTGTTGCTTTAACGCTTTGACCTCGATTCTTCCAATGTTGATTTTGACTACGGGTGCAGACGGTTGGGAGTGTCTGTTTTCCATTCTGATACTGCGACGGAATGCTTCCGGAAGCATTTCCTGAAGATCAACGTTCAAATGAGATAGACCTTCGGAACTGGTAGCCAAATTTTCTACTTTGCCCAGAGCAGGCTGGATACTGGAAGGAACATGCGGCAGGCGCCCATTTAGAGCATCTGTTTGAGTTGTCGTCCCCGCTTGTTTTTTTAACTGATTAGTTGCTAATATTTCTGGATTTTCAATCTTTTCGGATTTGAGCACCGGACGAATTTTATAAAGGTCTTTTTCACTGTCATTGGGAAGAGTGGATTTTTCAAAATGATTAGTTGCTAATCTTTTCGGATTTTCAATCTTTTCGGATTTGAGCACCGGACGAATTTTATAAAGGTCTTTTTCACTGTCATTGGGAAGAGTGGATTTTTCAAAATCCACTTCCTGATTTTCGATAATTGGCGTAGGCTGCAAATTTGAATGGAAACCTTCCGGTGTTGGTTCTTTATTAGACTCCCTGTCCGATTGGCGCAATCTGTTAGTCAAAGGCGGTACGGCCTCTTCTGAAGGGAAATCTTGCCAATCCGGTGATACTACTCGTTGCTCATCAAAAGCCGATACGCCTAATGCGTTAGCAGGAGGCTCGAACAAACCCCGTAGGCGTGGCCTTACGCCTTGGATAGGCTCAAAGTGGCGGGCAAGCAAGTTTTGAATGAAGCCGCTCATAAACCAATCATTTCAAGGTACAATTGTCTGCGTATAGGTTTCATATTTAAGATATCCTGTTCAGACCATCCAAATGCCCTCGCAAGCAAGTATACTTCCCGAAGAATGTGCTTTGCCCAGTTATCAATTTCAGCCCAGAGGTAACTTTGGATATCGAAGCTGGTCGTCCAGCTATGTTGGCAGGCGGGGCAATTCATTTGCAAAAGGATGTTTGATTGAGGGTCTTCCTTTTCCATTTGCTTACTCATTAGTTCGAAGGTTTCTTGAGGTAACTCCTCTGCTCTTTCCAAAACAGCAGTTTCGTTCCCATTCAACTCAACAATACATTCAGTTAACAATTTGCTGGGCTGTTCAGAGTAAGCCCTGTCACTCATTGCCCGCTTCATATCCGCACTGTTCAGCAACCTGAACTTGATTTGATAATCTGACAAATCCAATTGGAAAACTTTGGAGGTAGGTAAATCTGACTTGTAGGTCTGTAAACGAAACGTAGAAGTGTCATTTTCCCATTCTACTTTTTCGGAACAAAGAGGGCAATGGGCTACATTTTTCAATTGCGAACCGAAGAGCCATTCCCGAAGCTGCAACAGACGAGCATCCCGTTCGCCGATGCTCAATTTCGCTACGTCTTCTAAGTCAGGAATTGCGCAAGCTGCCGCTAACAAATTAAGTGACTTGTCGAGCAGGGATTTGTGTATGCAATTTTCCCATACTGAAAGAAGCTCGGCAGCTGCAAGTGGTCGCATAATCAAGGCCTCAGTATAACTGATTTCCCCTGGTTCTGCCACCGCATAATCGCTTTTCCCATCCCCGTTTTCCAGCTTGATGCTTTGAATGGCAACAGCATTGGCGTTAGCATCAAGTTCGGGCAGAGCTTGATATTCCGACACCCAACATCGATAGAATTTATAGGCGATGACCAATTGACCGGCCTCATTGTACATTTCGATAATTATGTCCTTGCGGAAATCCTTGATTGAAACTTCCGCCCCGAGGCCAGAGCCGAAATTCCAGACCTTGTTTACCCATTTTTCAAATTCTGGGTCATGGGTCACCCCCCTTTCCAGTGTGATAGCTTCGTATTCGGTGCGGCCTGGTGATTTACGATTGCTACTGGGATCTCCGCCTTCTCGGTGTGGAACCACTTCAGTAGTTCTTTTTAAAGCACCTGCTTTGCTGATGCCAGCGACGTATTTACCGTCCCACTTGACCCGAAACTTGAAGTTTAGATATGGGTCGAATCGCTGCGGGTTGACTGAAAATTGTGCCATAGATTTTTATAGAATGTAAGGTTGAAATTGAAAATCATTTGAAGATTAAGCGCAATGTCATTACGTCTCTATATCCCCTGTCAATTGCTGGATTTTAATAATTACAAATTCGGCAGGTTTCAATGGTGCAAACCCAACGACGACATTAACGATGCCAAGATTGATGTCATTCTGGGTAGTTGTCTCTTTGTCGCATTTGACGAAATAAGCCTCTTTTGGCGTGGTTCCCTGAAAAGCTCCCTGACGGAACAGGTTATGCATAAAAGCTCCAACATTGAGGCGAATTTGCGCCCAAAGTGGCTCATCATTTGGTTCAAAGACAACCCATTGTGTGCCGCGATAGAGGCTTTCTTCTATGAAAAGGGCTGTGCGGCGGACGGCTAAATATTTCCACTGAGATGCCAATTGGTCCGCACCTCCAATGTACGGGCACTCCATATCACCTTCCCATATACTGGGAAGTTACGGAGGCAGTTGATGCCCAATTGATTTAATTTTCCGTTTTCATCATCCGTCAACGGCACACTCAAGCCACTTACACCAGCAAGTGTTGCTTCAATGCCTGCCGGAGATTTCCATACCCCACGTTGTGCATCTGTCCGAGCCATTATGCCTGCAACGGCGCCACAAGGCACAAACTCTTCCACCTGATTTTGCATTAATGGGTTCGATTGTTTCAAACGGGGAAAAAACAAGGTAGAGTAGTTACTATTCGTATTTGGATATGCATCATTAGTATCGGTAAATTTTCCTTTAGCTTTTTGCATGTCGCTCCAAGTGCTATGTGGGTCTACGACGAAGAAGGCCCTTCTATCGTTACAGTATTTCACCGCCTTTGCGATAAGTTCGGTGGATACGTCAGTAGCCTTGTTCGTACCTGTAAGTTTAGCCGCAGGAAAAGCATTGTTTGCATAAGAAGGCATACAGAGTAAGTTGAAATCCGCTTTTTCAAGTGCATACATTCCCTGTTTGTCATCTACCAATGCCTCACCACATAAATGCTCGTCAAATATTGGTCCTCCGTCACTGCCAGATGCAGTTAAATTCACTGCAAGAGGGCTCATTGGTGGACTTCCAGGTGGGCTTAATGGTGTTGACTTCGTTTCAACTGGGCGTACATTGGGTATTTTAAACTCACCTGCCTCATTTTTTTTACACGTATTGCTTGATTTTTGTTCAAGAACGCGAGGGAGATATTCAGCAACTTCATTGTTGATGGATACGTTAAAATATTTTCAGTTGCTCCTGTTTCTAAATCTGTAATCCCGAGATTGAATTGTTTCAAATCTAAGTATCTTTCGTGTCAGATCCACTTCAGCACTTAATTTATCACCCCAACTTCCGGGATTCGCAGCCTCTAGGATAAGTTCATCATTAGATCAGCAGCACCAGTTGGTAACCTTATTTCAGATGGCTTTGCAGTACTATCATGTATACGGACGATGACAGCCTCTCCACCACCATTCAGAAAGAAATCTCGGACAGTGAAACTCATAGTGCTCCACTCCCAAAGTCCACCAAAAACACGGTCATAGTCACCAAAATTAAATATGGAGGTTGGTTCATTCACTGGACCTTTTTTCGCTCTGCCGACAAAAGCCGTGATAGAAGTAGATACACCTGCAATGGTTCGGACTTGGCTGGGAATCTCTTCAATATAGACTCCAGGGTAACTTACTTGCGTTGGCATGGAAGTATTATTAAATTGTTATGAGGATGGATGAAAAATTTTCGATTAGGCTGGCAGCAGCAAGGCTTGTCAGAATGGCCTCAAAGGGAGATTAATAATTAATAACTGTGCAGTAAAATAAATAAGAATTTGAAAAGATGTTTCTGGAAAAAGGCAGTATTAATCAAGGAAGTAAAAGCATGGCTTCGCCCTTTCAGTCCCCACCAACTGGACTTAACACCATAGAGTCATCACACTACGCTTTGGTAACGCAACAAATATTATTTGGTAACCTTTCGCCTTTAGATGACATTAAAGTAAATTATCTTAAATACTGGACGAGCGTGTAACTAGATATACACCTTTTGGCAAAATTAAAAATAAATTGAAAAAGTTGATAAATTATGTAATATTTTTTTGTGTGTACATTATATTAATTTTATGTTTATTAGAAATATTTTCAGTGTTGAACGATTACTATGAGAAAACAAGCCGTTAATGAGACTTCTTCCACGTTTCATATTTTGAAAATATCCTAGCTGCCACCTTGGTGGCGCTGGAACGTCCTGACCGACTACTCCCCGTTTCCTTGTCTGCCCTAATAGGGCTTTTCCTGTGTGGTCCCATATCAGTCTCACTTTTAGTGGTCAACCATTTTCAGGACAAGACAGGTCGTTTTTATGTTTATTCAACATAACCTAAATTATGAACTCAAAAGGTCACGTCCGGATATGCGTCTACACGCAATCCACAACTACATGGAAATCAAGCGGAAAGACGATATCTAGACAATGCCGCAAACGAAATATATCTGTCAACCTATTTTGATGTAATACAATTTATTCCCAAGCCCAATTAAGATAAGACTGAGACTGAGACTGAGATGGCTTGAATTTGGACGCACACAAAACTCTTAAATTTGTGTGAACATGGAAAAAGAGCCATCAAGATGAAGCGCCGCAAGTATGACAAGGGGTTCAAAGACGAAGCCTGAAAATGGTGTCCAATGGGCGGAGCGTCCCCGATGTAGCCAGGGCCATAGGCATTGGGGAAAACCTTTTGTACAAATGACGCACAGAGCACCAGTCCAGCCTTTCGGCCACTGATGCGGCTGCACAATCAGAAGTCGAGCAGCTGCGCAAGCAATTGCGGGCTGCGGAAACGGAGCGGGATATTTTAAAAAAAGCCTTGCTCATTTTCGGACGGGGGACATTGTGAGCCAGTACAAAGTAGTCGGGTCATTGTCGGCGATGTACGGGGTCCGGCTACCGTGCCAGGTCCTAAGCGTCTGTTTCAGTGCCTTTATGCGTGGAAGCGTGGTGAGAGCCATGTACTGGGCGAGGCGAAAAAGCACTGGCCGCCCAAGTCAAAAAACGGTGTTTGAAACACATCGCAGACGGTACGGGGCCAGGCGGGTAAGCAAGGAACTGCAGGCGCAGCAGATTTCGGTAGGCGCCACCAGGCCGGGAGCCTGATGCGGCAAGGACTGAAGGCGATACAGCCGAAGAGCTTTGTGCCGAAAACGACGGATTCAACACAGGTTGGGCAGGAGCCCCAACCGTTTGCTGGACAGGGAGCGCCCCAAGGCCCCAACGAGGTGTTCGTCGGGGACATTACCTACATACCGATGGCCGATGGCAGTTTTTGTTCCTGGCAAGCTGGCAGGACGTGTACAGCCGGAAGGTTGTCGGTTGGGAACTGCTCCCGCACATGCGCAGTGAACTGGTAATCAATGCGTTGAACAAGAGTATTCAACGCCGAAGGTCTGCCCAGGGGCTTATTGCGCACAGCGACGGCGGCGGGCAGTATGCCTCGCACGAATTTCTCAAGCTGCTCGAAGGCAATGGTTTTTTGTCCAGCATGACCCGCAGGGACAACCACTACGACAATGCGATGGCGGAAAGCCTGTTCAGCCGCTTCAAGGCCGAGTTGATGGAAAAGGGGGCATTTGACAGCTTCGGGGATGCCTACACGGAGGTTTTCGAGTACATCGAAATCTACTACAATACCCAAAGGAGGCATTCCGGCATCGGGTACCAGACCCTGCAGGCGTTCGAAGGGGCTTGGGAGGATGCCCAGAAATTGTCAAGGAACTGAGCCCAAAGTTTGTGCTGAAATTTGTTTACCACAATTTCAACACCTTCGGCACAAAAAATTTCAATTTTTTGTGCCAGGTATTAAAATGTGGAAAACAAATTTCGGAGTCCTATTGTAAAATCAGTATTTTTCTAATGGAGCAATGTGTGCGGCTAAATTGGACCACCTCAATTTTCTTAGACCAACTTACCAACTGGACTTTTGACATGAATTTTTTCAATGAGGTCTTGCAACTAATGCCCTAAGAGAGGGTGAATTACAGATTGTTGAAATAATTATTTGGGGTTTTGGGAAAACATACCTTCTTCTCAAACCGTCAAATAATTATTTCTAAAATTCATTTGTCGCTAAAAATCAAATCTGTCTGATTTTTTAGTTCAAAATCATGTCAAAAGTCCAGTTACCAAGTAACAAGTAAGAGGTACTTCCCACTATGAGACATCCTGAGAGGCAGTCACCTTGTCTGAGGTAAATTTTTAAATATGTAAATAGTTGAAATGCATTATAATGTTTATTTTTAAAACTAAAATCGATGCTTCGAGTTCCCACTTCTCCAGGAATTGTGGGAACTTACAGATTCTATATGTCTTGTGATGGCAGGTGCGATTTTATGCGAGCCCTTATATAATGGGCATTCCACGGATCTGGCAACGCTACATTTCGACACCTACAAGGTCGTCATACAAGGCTGTTCGGGAAAGGAAGCTGAAGTACCCATCCTTTCTATTCAGGAAAATCTGTCAATTTCTTAGTGCCAGAAATATTGCTGCTGCCTGGCCTGATCAAGGCTATTACATCTAAAACTAAAATCTCGCTCCCATTTTATTATCAACCTTCCTTGAGGCCCTTCCCTTCCCCAGAAAGCTGTTTCATGCTGCTACTGTTTACAACAATCTCCATCCAATCAATCGCTGCTTTGTTAAGTAATTCCAAGCGCTGGTTGGCATCACTCCCCCACTCCATCAGCTTGGCATTTAGTCCTTGCAACAGCGATAAAACGAGAAGCTGTTCATGCGTGGCATTGTCTCGGATATTTCCCTTGGCTTGAGGGTTCTGTTGCTTCCAGTCCTTTGCGGTCATACCGAACAACGCAACGTTGAGCATATCTGCCTCATTGGCAAAGTACAGACCTTCGAGTTTGGTCCGCAAAATTTTTGGCGGGATAAGATGCTGGCGTACTGCCTCCGTGTGTATTGGGTAAGATGCCTTAGCCATGATACGCTTCACGTCCCATTCAAGATTGCTGAGTTTTGCTTCATCCTCTTTTTAAGTCGTTGGAACTCCCAATTATGTAAAACCTGAACACCGGATTTATCCACGAACAAAATTCGAGTGCAATATCTTTATGGGCGTAAGTCCCGCCACCGTGCCTGCCGGACTTCGAAACAATGCCCTTTGCATTCGTACTCTCAATCCATTTCTTAGGTGACATGGAAAAGGTATTTAGCCCTGATTCAAATCTAAACCTATCGAATTCGGTAGTGTTAAAATCTGGGTTGTAAACCTGCTCCCAGACTCCCAAGTATTCGAGCGTATTTCTGTTCCGCATCCAGCGATAGAGAATCTGGTCATCATCGAACTTCCATGATATCCGTCAAGGAAAAAAAATCTGTATCGTTGAACTCAATGATATTTATTTCAGCACCTTCTACCGTAATTTTGGAATGCTTCTGTTTTGCCATGATGTTTTGAAAATAAGTTTAACAAAGTTTACAACGTACTGACCACAGGGCTTCTCTCTGAAGTATTCAAGATTCTTGCACCCAGCCAAACTCCTCGAATTCGAGGAGTTTACCCAGCTTTCTGAAGCGCCACTACCCTACCCTACCCTATTTTTATGTCTGCACAAATGTAGAGAAGGAAAACCAATTAATTCAATTATTTGACGTTATGACGTTAAAATACAAAATTTTATGACGTTTTTATGCTTTGACGTCATTTTTATTACCTTTGCAGCAAAACATCACTAAATGATTCTTGCAAGTATCAACCACAAAGGCGGAACTGGAAAAACAGTCATCGCTCAAAACCTCGGAGTTTGTTATGCCACCACCGGGGCTAAAGTTTGCATCGTGGACGCCGACACCTCGCAGAACAGCATGCGCTGGTTCGACGCCCGCGGCGACAAAGAGCCGCGCATCCCGGTCTTCTACAACAGCAACCACCGGACCATCCGCCGCACGGTGGAAGACCTTTACAACAATGAAGATTACGACACCATTATTATTGACAGCCCGCCTTCGCTTGAAAAAAGTGCCGGGAAATTATCAGCCTAAGCCACCTCGCACTTTCCATTCCATTTCCCAACTAGGTGGAAATGACATCTGGTCCACCGAGCAAATTGCAGAGGAGTGACCGCATATCGGAGGAAAGGGCCAGCGCATACCCTCTTGGTTCGTCATCAACCGCCTACAGCCCAACCTGAAGGTACATCAGATGTTCATCGAGGCGCTGGGAGCACAGCCGCGCCTACAAAATCGGGCATACTGGAAACCATGTCTCCACCTGCGCAACCTACGGCCGCGGCCAACCCTACGGACAGGGCGTGTACGAGCAGGATGACCCCAAGCTTCCGCCGAAGTGGTTAACCTCACCAACGAAATCCAGAAATTATTTGACAAACTCTAATTGAATTGACCTATGGCAAAGAGCAATACCATCCCGCCCAGTTCCAGCCCAGAAAAGTGGAAAAAAACCCATCCCACAGACTTTTTCACCAAAGGAGCCAGCAACTAAGGTAAAAGAGTTAGTCGCCCCCACCTTAGAATTGGTTGAACAGCCAAAGGTAGTGGACAAAAAGCGCTTCACCCTTGGCTACCTTCGGACGTGTTCCGGCTTTCAAAATCCATACTGCCGGAAACGACGGCAGCGCATCTTGCCTATATCGAGGAACTTATCCGCCGCGACCTGAAAATTTGAAGGTGATATAGAAATTTTGGCGCTAAAACGTTTTAGCGCCAAAATTTCTAAAATTACCTAACGTTAAAGCGTTTAAACGTAAATAAGAATAGCGTTTAAACACTAAAACGTTTTTATGTTTTATCACATTAAGCAATCCAGTGAGCTTGTAAGTTTCAAATTAACGTCAAAGCGTTTTTGCGTCGTAAAATAAGTTCAGTTCGAGTTAATTTGACATTTTAACTTTCTCGCCAGCAGATGGGATTCTATTTAAAGCTATTTTTAAGCCATCTGGCGGCATCAAATCTCATCGAGAAGGAAACCGGTGGCGAGGTATAAAAAAATGATTCTGACGCAAATATTGCCATTGATGAGAATCAATAAAATACTTTTTATTTTTCAATCAACACCAAAGCGCTTAAACGCAAAAACATTTTAACGTTTTGACGTTATTTTTTAATTCAAGAAATATTTTTCCGCAATAGAAATTGACAAACAGTCAGGTTAAGTTAAAAACATGACACTTTAACGTCAAAACGTTTAATATTGTACTTGATCCGAATCTTTCGGCGGGGTAGGGTAGGGGCTTTTCAAAATACTCCCGATAGTCGAAGTTTCCCGATTGCGAAATTGGTTTCCTGCCATCGCTTTCCTTGCCTCCGATAGCCGCTCCATAAATGCCGAAAAATATTGTCTATCGGTAAAAACCTTTTTAGCGAGTCCCCCGCGTTTGTCATCAGGTGTCACCCGCTTATTTGCACCGCCCTTTTCTGCCTCAACAATGCGCTTTTGCGCGCAGCTTCAAGTTCCTCCAGTACATACTTAATATATTGGTGTTCGTTGCCCTCCAGTTCACCGAAGGAGCAGTGCTCGCGAAGAATGGTATAAGCAAGAGTACGGTTGACGCCGTATTGTATTAGGTAATAGTAGCCAAATGCCTGCGACTCGGTAAGTAAGCTCAAGACTCGCTGTGCATACGCCCGATTCAATCCACAATCGTCAACCTACTTTGAAAACAGCTTTTTCTGGTTCTCGGAAAAGGTCATTTCGCGTTGAGCATCGAAAATCGTGGCCTGACGATTATCTCCGCTGCCTAGTGCCTTCAGGTCTGGAACCAGATCGAGTAGAATCTGTGGGCGCACATAGACCGTGAACCGAATGGCAGAGATGTTGCGGCCTTGCTTAATCTTGTCGTAACTAAACCAGTAGGGCACCGAGTCATTTTCCTCCAATTCTGCTCTCGTGACTTCGAGCACTCGTTTCTCAAAATCGAAAAAACGCTCGTACTTCTCATGAACGCCAAAGAACAGCTTAAGCTCTTCGAGGTCATAATCAAATTCAAAATCAGTGATGCCAGAATCCTTGATATGGTACTTTTGAAACAGGTCTAGTAGGCGAGCTGTAAAGTTGGATTTATAGGGGCGCAAATCCCAAAGCAGCTTGGTATACGGTAATCCCTGTCTGTAAAGGAAGTATTCGGCTATTTCGGTAGAAAATCTCGCCCGTATATTTCCCTGCACTACGCCAAGGCTACTCAGCCAGTTTATTTTTATAAAATCCTTCTTGCGGGACTCTTTGATAAGGATTGGGTTCTTGTTCAGATGGTCAAAGATATCACTAGTCAGGCCGTAGATATCTGTCCACTTTTCGCCAGAGTGATTGTTGATGAAATCCAGAAATTCACGGGCACTAATAAGTATTTCGTTAGTGGGATTTTCCTTGTCCATCATTGCTGCTAGGGCGTACACCATTTGACGTGCTCGCAGGTTGATAGTCTGTCCGCCAAGCAGTATCCGGTTTTGCTGAAAGTATCTGTGTAGAAGGACTGTGCATAATTAAACTGTACTATTTCAGTGCAAAACTAACAAAAACGACATTAAATACTATTCCCTGTCGTTTTATTATCAGAGTAGAAGGCATGAGAGTCCAAATATTAGGTGCCGCTAACAGCCCGTTACGACTTTTTGGCCTGATTCTTGCTTTCAATCTGCGTCTTTTGACTCCTTTTCGTGCCGCTAACAGCCCGTTAGCGACTTTTGCCACTGATTCTTGGCCCCTAATCGTCGTCTTTTGGCTCTTTTCGTGCCGCTACCAGCCCGTTAGCGACTTTTGCCACCGATTCTTGCCCTAATCTGTCGTCTTTTGAATCTTTTCGTGCCGCTAACAGCCCGTTAGCGACTTTTGCCACCGATTCTTGCCCTAATCTGTCGTCTTTTTGACTCTTTTCGTGCCGCTAACAGCCCGTTAGCGACTTTTGCCACCGATTCTTGCCCTAATCTGTCGTCTTTTGACTCCTTTTCGTGCCGCTAACAGCCCGTTAGCGACTTTTGCCACCGATTCTTGCCCTAATCTGTCGTCTTTGACTGCTTTCGTGGCGAAGCATCAGCTTCTTTGATAATTCAATGTGCGATTTGTTGCATTTCCGTACTCTCCCTGATTTGTCGTCTTTTTATAGGTAAGCTACTTAATTTGTCGTCATCAACCCCAAAAAACACCTAATTTGTCGTCTATTAGCCCCTAATTTGTCGTTTCTCTTCCATGTTAACACCCCTAATCTGTCGTCGTTAAAACCCTAATTTGTCGTTTTTTAGCTTTCTCAACATTCTGTAAATCAGAAAGTTACGAGAAAAGAAGTTACCTATTTATATAATAATATAGTAAATCATAATCCTATTTATATTGTTAAAGGCAGGTTTTTTAAAAGATTTTGAATTTATACGCGGCTATTTACACCCGCGGCCGGACAATATTCAAATCTTTTTAAATGTGGTCGTTTGAGCATTAAAACAGGTTTGCCCAACAGAAACCGTGCTTTCTTGTAAAAGTCATAAAATACACGATATTTTAGCGCCAGATTTAAAGGAATCGCATGAATCAAA
>JADJYH010000013.1 GCA_016719855.1 Saprospiraceae bacterium
TATTGATGAAAACAAGCCCAAAGGCTCCATCAAGCTTCGGATTGAAACCATTGACTATTTTTTGAAACAGTACCGGAAAGACTTTTTTGGAGCAACGAAACCCGTCGAAAATTTCGCACTGGAGGCGGTCTCGTAACCATCAATGGATGCGCTCACTCGCACCCACCCTCGATGACCCGCATTTCCACCCGGCGGTTGAGTGCTTGATCCCGTTCCAAAATTGCCTTTGGGAAGCGCATTTCGTGGTTTCCGTAGCCCTTCCAACTGATGCGGTCGGTGGCGATGCCGTTATCGAGCAGATAATTGTAAACGACTTTTGCTCGGTCTTGAGAAAGCTTGAATTCCCAGGCACTCTCGGAGACAGGGGGCGCATTCGGCAGGTTCACGTGCCCTGCAATTTCGATTTTCATAGCTGGGTTCAGTTGCATGAAACGCAGGATTTTGGGCAATTCCGGCTTCGATGTTTCCAGCAGCACAGGTTGATTTCCCACAAAATAGAGATTTCCAATGTCGGCCATGGCGCCTGTTTTGGCGGGTTTCAGCGGCAAGGCCACGGCAGCCATTTTGGGCATCGCCTTCACCATTTCCGATTTCATGAAATGGCATTTGGCAAATGCGTCAATGCCCACCACGGTTCCCGACGGCACAGTTGTCTTGAAACGGCCATCGGTTCCGGTGCGGATGGAGTCGGCTGCCTCCTTCGTTCGGATGATGACGTCGGCGACTAGCGGCTGGCCAGTTGCCTCGTCGGTCACGATGCCCTCGATGGTGACCATCGGCACGGTAAGGATTACCTCAACCGTGGCCCGGCGGTTTCGTTGGCGGCCTTCCTCAGAGTTGTTGGCGGTGGCAGGCTTTTTCTCCCCAAAAAAAGCGAAGCTGATACGCTCGGCTGCGATACCGTTTTTTACCAAAAAATCCTTGACGGCTGTTGCCCGCCGTTGTGAAAGGGCTTGGTTGTTGGCCAGCGAGCCAATGGAGTCAGTGTGGGCAGTGATTTTGATGGTGAAATTGTCCTTGCCCTTCGTGAATGCTAGCACTTGAGTCAATGACGAATCGGCGGCGGGGCGCAGGTCGTGCTTGGCAAAGTCGAAGTAGATTTCGGTGGAGAAACTGGGTTTGGTAGCGGTTTGCGCCAGCGCAATATGAAGGGTAAAAAGGGCAGCAGCGAGGCAGTAAAATCTCATCATCATTGAATTTTTGTAGATAACGATGAAAATGGATTTTGGTACGCCCTTGTAGCCGCCAAACTTGTTTGGCTGGCTCAAAACCGCAACTTGAACAGCCAGCCAAACAAGTTTGGCGGCTACAACGCCGGGTACGCCAAAACGAAATTTTTCTCCACAAAATGCTCCGCCAGGTAGGCCGGTATTTTTTCCATGAACGGCTCCGCCGACACGGAATCGTAGCGGCCACAGAGCAGCACGACCAGTTCATCGTTGGGCAAACTTTCGTGCAGCGTCCACCAATTAGCTTTTTCAAGCGGCAGTATTTTCAGGCGTCCCAGCGTTTTTTGGGAAAAACTTGGCGGCTTCCGGTCCGGCGGTGTCCGAGATGATGAGGGTAAGCGGCAGGTCGAGGTTCAGCGAGATGTTCTCGATGCGGCGCAGCATTTCCCCAAAGCCGGGTTCGAGGTAGGCGTTTTCGGCGATGATGGCCCGAATGGACTTGAAGGTGAAGGGCGACCGCACCATATTGGTCACGAAGAGCATCTCCGGCGATTCGTCCAGCAGGTTATCGAGCTTGGTGCCGAAGAGGCGCTCACTGGTGCTGGCCTTGGGGTGCCAACCGATGACGATTTCGGTGGCCAGCAGTTCGTCCGCTGCCCGTTGGATACCGCTGACGGCGCTCACGTCCACCCGGTGGATGGGCGACAGGGCGATCTGCCGCTCGGCGGCATGTTTCACAATTGGTTCCAACAATTGCTGGCTCTGCCTGATTTTTTCCCGCACATCCTTTTCATCCAAAATAATGGAAAGTGGATAAACAGGCTCCTTTTTCCCAGGCGTTTTTATCAAAAAAGCAAAATCAACGAGGTTGGCCACCTTCGCCGGATTGGCGATGGGAACGAGAATGCGTTGCGGGGTTTCGGAATCGCTGGCAGGATGAATGCTGGCCGTGGCCATGCGCCGTGCCACACGGTCGGTGACGATGCTACTGACGAAGCAGGTGGCCATGATAAGGAAGATGGTGGCGTTGACAATGCCCTCGTCGAAGAATTTGAGTTGGTAGCCGATCAAGCGCAATGGCAATGGTGGCCGCGGCCCGTGGAACTGGTCAGGCCAAATATTAGCTTGCCTTGGTCGGCAGAATAGCCAAAGATTTTCTGGGTAAAAAACGCCGCCAGCCATTTCGACAGCAATGCGAAGGCAGTCAGTACGAGCGCCATGGTTATCGTATGCGGGTTTTCGATGAAAACATGGAGGTTTATCAGCATCCCCACGCTGAACAAGAAGGCGGGTATGAAAAGGGCATTGCCCACGAACTCGATGCGGTTCATCAGCGGCGAACTGTGTGGGATGAGCCGATTGAGCACCAAGCCCGCCAGGAACGCACCGATTATGGCCTCGATGCCCGCCAACTCGGCAAGTATGCCGCTCACGAACAGCATGGTCAGCACGAACACGAACTGGTTGGTGATGTCGCTCTCCACCCTTCGGAAAAACCAACGGGCAATGCGTGGCAGCAGGCCGAAAACCAGCGCCCCAAAAGCCCCAACCGAAAGCGCCAACCGCAGCCAAAACCAGCCGTCCACCACGCCCTGGGCCATGCCAGAAATCACTGCCAACAAGACTAGCGCCAGTATGTCGGTGATGATGGTGCCGCCTACGGCAACGGAGACCGCCTCGTTGCGGGAAATCCGAAGCCGGTTAACGATGGGGTACGATATCAGGCGTATTGGTGGCAAACATGCCTGCCAGCAGCAGTGCCCAGCCAATTCAGTCCTAAAAAAAAAGGTGCAAAGCCACCCCAAACAACATGGGCAACCCAAACGTGAGCATCCCGAACGTGGCGCTTTTGTGCTTGTTTTTGAGGAAGCTGGCCATGTCTATCTCCAGTCCCGCCCAGAACATGATGTAGAGCAGCCCGATTTTGGAGAGCAATTTGA
Source organism: Saprospiraceae bacterium (assembly GCA_016719855.1). Taxonomy (GTDB): domain Bacteria; phylum Bacteroidota; class Bacteroidia; order Chitinophagales; family Saprospiraceae; genus UBA6168. Next base: position 3,110 of record JADJYH010000013.1, read on the forward strand.
TGCCGTCGCCCTGCTCCAGGAGGTTGATGCCGTGCGGTCCCAAGATGGCCCCCATCAAAATCAGCCCGATGATGCCCGGGAGCTTGAACCGCTGCAACAGCGCTGGCACGGTGAGCACTGTGAGCAACAACACGCACATTAGAAACACGGGGTTCTTGATGGGCAATGACCAGTCGTGGAGGCTTAGGAAGATGATGTCCATTTCGGGGGCGAAGGTAGGCAAAGACGAGGATTTGAGGGGTGGAGGATTAGAGGATTTGAGGGGCAAGCGCTGTAAAATGTAGATGAAAATGTGGCAACTTCCCTCCCGATTTTTGCGTACATTTGCGCCCATTTTGAAGGAAAAAGTAAAAAGGACAAAGTAAAAAGTAGCAGTCCAGGGGTTCCCTCACTTTTTCCTTTGTACTTTTTCCTTTGTACTTTTTTTATGAAAAACATCCGCAATTTCTGCGTTATCGCTCATATTGACCACGGCAAGAGCACACTTTCCGACCGTTTGTTGGAAACCACCAAGACCATCGCCGCCCGCGACATGAAGGAGCAGGCCCTCGACAGCATGGACCTCGAACGGGAGCGGGGCATTACCATCAAGAGCCACGCCATTCAGCTTTACCACCACCACAAGGACGGCCAAGTCTACACCCTCAACCTGATTGACACGCCGGGCCACGTGGATTTTTCTTACGAAGTGAGCCGCTCCATCGCTGCCTGCGAGGGCGCACTGCTGCTGGTGGACGCCACGCAGGGCATCCAAGCGCAGACCATCTCGAACCTGTACCTCGCCATTGACCACGACCTCGAAATCATACCCATCATCAACAAGATTGACATGCCCAATGCGATGATTGAGGAGGTGATGGACCAAATCATCGAACTGGTCGGCGTTAAAAAAGAGGACATCGTGTTGGCCAGCGGCAAGACCGGGCAAGGTGTAGAAGATATTTTGACGGCCATCGTGGAGCGCATTCCACCGCCAAAGGGCGACCCCAATGCACCGCTGCAAGCCCTGGTCTTCGACTCGGTGTTCAACTCGTTCCGGGGCGTCATTGCCTATTATAAAATCATGAACGGTACGATGAAGAAGGGCGACAAAATCCGCTTTTTTTACACCGAAAAAGAATACAACGCCGACGAGGTGGGCATCCTGCAAATCAACATGATTCCCAAACCGGAGATGCGGGCAGGCGATGTGGGCTACGTCATCACGGGCATCAAGCAGTCGAAGGAAATCAAGGTCGGGGATACCATCACGCACCATGCGAACCCCTGCAAGGAGGGCATCCACGGTTTTGAGGAGGTGAAGCCGATGGTGTTTGCGGGCCTTTACCCCATTGAAAACGAGGACTTTGAAGACCTGCGGGAAAGCCTCGAAAAGCTCCAACTCAACGACAGTTCCCTGACCTTCGAGCCGGAAAGCTCGGCGGCCCTGGGCTTCGGTTTCCGCTGCGGTTTCCTCGGCATGTTGCACCTCGAAATCATTCAAGAACGCCTCAGCCGGGAGTACGACATGGAGGTCATCACGACCATCCCCAACGTATCTTACTACGCCACACGACCAAGAAGGAGGTCATCTTCCTGCGCACTCCGGTGGACTTCCCCGACCCGACCAACCTCGACTTCGTGGAGGAGCCGTACATCGCCGCACAAATCATCACCAAGCCGGAGTACATCGGCGCCATCATGACGCTGTGCCTCGACAAGCGGGGCATCTTCCTGAACCAGAGCTACCTGACGCCAACCCGTGTGGAGATGTCGCTGGAACTGCCGCTTGCCGAAATCGTCTTCGACTTCTACGACCGCCTCAAATCCATCAGCCGGGGATATGCCTCTTTTGACTACCACCCCATCGGCTACCGGGAGAGCGACCTGGTGAAGGTTGACATCAAGCTGAACGCCGAGCCGGTGGATGCCCTCTCTGCGTTGGTTCACCGTGACAAAGCTTACGCTTTCGGTCGCCGCATCTGCGAAAAACTCAAGGACCTGTTGCCCCGCCAACAGTTCGTCATCGCCATACAAGCCGCCATCGGTGCCAAAATCATCGCAAGGGAAACCATCTCCGCCATGCGCAAGGACGTAACCGCCAAATGCTACGGTGGTGACATCAGCCGGAAGCGCAAGCTGCTCGAAAAGCAGAAGAAGGGCAAGAAGAAGATGCGCCAAATCGGCAACGTGGAGGTGCCGCAGAAGGCGTTTATTGAGGTGCTGAAGTTGGATTAGAGACTTTAGACTGGAGACTTTAGACAATAGATTAGAAGCCCGTCCTAGTTTTGATAACTTGGACGGGCTTTTTGTTGGGAGAAATTGTCTTGATTGGGACAAATTATAGACGAAAGCTGCTTTGTTTTGCTGGGAAAGCGATAAATTGGGACTCGCTTTTAAAACTGAACTTAATGAAAAAAGCTGCTCTTATGATTGCTTTCTTGCATTTTGGGGCAAATGCACAGTTTGAAAGCGTTAGTTCCAAAACAAATACGAATGTTTTTGCGGACGCTAAAGGGGATTATGTAATGATATATAATGATAGAGTTGGCATAGCCTTTAAACGAAAATGGAGAAATTATTACGAAACTTGCAGCAACGAGTTGGAGGATATTTTGACATGTATTTGATTTGATAGATACCTCCGTGGTTTTACAGGAGGGGTTTCAGTTTTGATGGCTTGGGCTGGTTTGGCATTATATCCACTTCAAAATATGATAAGAATTGGGAACCACAAAATTTTGGAGGCAATTTCTTTGACGGTTCATTTGGAGAGAAAACTAGTGATGGTGGCTATATTCTTTATGATAAATTGGGTAGTGGAATTAATAAAAATGATTCTTTAGGAAGCGAAATTTGGGGAATTTGGGATGATAGTATTTCAATTTTGGATGTTGCAACTGATACCTTTTTAAATACATCTGCTGCAACGGAACAAGGTGTTTGGGTTGTAGATTCTATAGGTCAACCCGATACTTTATTAACTGATTTTGACTTCACGCACGTAGAATCCATTTCCTTCGGAAATCTGGTTGGAGCTAAATCGATACGATTTATCTTTTTGATTCCAATTTTGAAGTTATTCAAAAAGCACCGATTCCTGGGCAGGTGGTTAAAGACATGGAATCAATGGAAGGAAAAGTGGCAGTGTTGACGGAGTCAAACCATGTTTATTTATACGACCACGATTTATTACCCATCAGTGATTTTCAATTGGATTATAGCCATTTAACTTTTAAGAATATAGTGCCTGACCAAGACGGAATCGTATTGGCGGGCGACCACCATTATGGCGTTTTTCCAAACGGAAACGGCGCAGTTTTTATTAAAAAATATGCCAGTGATGGATTTGACCCATTTGCACAGCGGGACATTGGCTTGGCTTTCATTCAGCCGACTTCTGACATAGATGTTTGGCCACAAGATGGTAAATACAAGGTCAGGTTCCATGATGTCAAATTCCAAGTCTTTAATTATGCCGACACGGTATTAAATTCATTTCGTGTCAATGTCCGGTTCCCGGATTTGCCAATGGAATGGCCAATGCAACCAAGTCCAATACCGCAGCATTTTTTCAAACAATTCAATAATCTGAACTTGGAACCGGGCCAAAGCACAACCTTGACTTGGGACGAATTCACTGCAACATTCGTTGATTACCCATCTGGCACCAATCTGGAATTGTGCTTTTGGTCATCCATGCCTGATGGGAAAAGCGACATAAACACCAGCAATGACGTGGCATGTGGCGACTTCTTCGTAAATGATGAAGAAATTCAAGCTGAAAAGACAGGGTTCAATATTTATCCAAATCGACTTCGTCTTCCTGTGCGATACACTTCAACCTTGGTCAATCCACAGAAGCCGAGGTCAAAATATTCGATTCGGTCGGTAGGCTAACCCAATCGTACATACTCACACCAAGCAGCAAGAATTTGGTCATCCATGATTTGGTGGATGGATTAAATTTCATTGTGCTTACAGCCGATGGGGAAGTGGTTCAATCGCAAATAGTAGTTCGCAACTGACTTGTGTTTACAGCCCTTAAACCACCAGCACCGGCACTTCCACCTTGTGCTGCACATGGCTCACTGTTTCTCCATAAATCAAATCTTTTAGTCCTCTGTGGCCGTGGGAGCCCATCACCACCAGGTCGGCGTTGCATTCCTGTACCAGCTTGGGAATGACCGAGCGGGGGCTACCAAAGCCCAATTTGTCGGTAACCCGGTAGCCTTGGGCACGAAGGCTTTCGGCGTAGCGGCGAAGGTTGGCAGCATCGGTGTCAGTCTCGAAGTCCTCGATGTCTTCGCCAGCCACCCGAGCACCCGCCGACTCCACGACGTGAAGCAGAAAGTACTCCGATGCGTCGCCATTGCCCTGCGATACCCCGGCGGCGATGGCCTTGATATCGCTGGCGGAGAAGTCAATGCAGATGGCAATGCGCTGGAACACCTCTTTTTTGAACATGGGCAATGGCTTGGCGCTGCCGTGCGGCAAGGCGATTTGCTGGTCCATCCGCCTGCCGAACACAGGCTGGAAGGTGATATATACCAACAGGCCGAGCGAAAAAATAGCCACCGGAGCGATGACGAAATTGAACACCCAGGCGTAGTCTGCCATAGCCTGTCGCCATTCGAACAGGGTATCGGCCACCAGCCGGAGGTTGAGGAAAACGATGATGGTTGCGCTCAACCAGGCCAGCACCTTGATGGGCATACCGATGGCAAACTCCCGCATCCGCTTGCGGTTGCTCACGGCATGGATGAGCGGGATCACCGCAAATCCAAGCTGCAAACTCAACACCACTTGGCTTAAAATAAGCAGATCGCCCAGTTGGTCTTCGCCAGCCAGGATGATGGTGAAAAACGCCGGGATGATGGCCAGGAAACGAGTGATCAAGCGCCGCAACCAAGGCGCTATGCGCAAGTCGAGGTAGCCTTCCATGATGATTTGACCGGCCAGCGTGCCCGTGATGGTGGAACTTTGGCCAGAGGCAATGAGCGCTATTGCAAAGAGAATTGGCGCCAGCCGTTCGCCAAGCAGCGGGGATAGCATGGAGTGGGCGTCCTGTATTTCAACGATGTCGTGGTAGCCGTTTTTGAAAAAACCGTCGCTGCCAGTACAAGTATGCTCGCATTGACGAAAAAAGCGAGGTTGAGCGCTATCGCCGAGTCAAGGAAGTTGAAGCGCAGTGCAGTTCGGATGCTGTCGTGGTCTTTCTTACTTCGTCGGGTCTGCACGAGCGAGGAGTGGAGGTAGAGGTTGTGCGGCATCACCGTGGCGCCCATGATTCCGATGGCGATATACAGCGCCCCAGAGTCCTGGAGGGAGGGCATGAACCCTGTGGCCACTTCGCCCATGTCGGGCTGCGCAAAAATCAGCTCCACGAGGAAGGAAAACCCGATGACCGCCACGAGACTGAGTATGAACATTTCCATGTAGCGCATACCCTTGCTCTGAAGGTAAAGAATGAGGAAGGTGTCGAGGACAGCGATGCTCACGCCCCAGATGAGGGGCAGCCCGAAGAGCAGGTTGAGGCCGATGGCCATGCCCACCACTTCCGCCAGGTCGCAGGCACAGATGGCGATTTCGGCGAGGACGTAAAGGGAAAAATTGACGACTTTGGGATAGGTTTCCCGGCTCGATTGTGCAAGGTCACGGCCCTGCACCACGCCCAGCCGTGCGCAAAGGCTTTGCAGCAGCAGGGCGATGAGGTTGGACATGACAAGGACCCAAAGCAGCGAGTAACCGTATCGGCTTCCACCTGCAATGTCGGTTGCCCAGTTGCCGGGATCCATGTAGCCAACGGCTACCAGGAAGGCAGGGCCTGAAAACCGCAGAAACCGTTGCTTCCAAGTGAGGTTGCCAGTGGTATCTATCGTTCCGTGTACTTCTTCAAGCGACTTCCGCATGGGTTAAAATATTTTACGGCAAACCTATAAAATATTTTTAGACGAACCTAAAAAAATGAGAATTGAGAATTGAAAATTGAGAATTTGGGATTGACCAATAATCCATCAAACCCCGACATAATTCCCTGGCTCAATCCGCTTAAGCTCCGCCCTAACTGTCTCCGTCACCGCCAGTCCATCAATGAACTCGTGGATGTCGGCTCGGGTCACTTGGGCTTTGCCTCGGGTCAGGTCTTTCAGGGCCTCGTAGGGTTGCGGATAGCCCTCCCGGCGCAGGATGGTTTGGATGGCTTCGGCCACCACCATCCAGTTGTTGTCAAGGTCTTCCCGTAGCTTGGCTTCGTTGAGCAGGAGCTTGCCCAGCCCTTTTTCGATGGATTGCAAGGCGATGATGGTATGGCCAAACGGAACGCCCACGTTGCGCAGCACGGTGCTGTCGGTGAGGTCACGTTGCAGTCTGGAGATGGGCAATTTTTCCGCCAAGTGACCGAAAATGGCATTGGCGAGGCCAAGGTTGCCCTCCGCATTTTCAAAGTCAATCGGGTTCACTTTGTGCGGCATTGCCGAAGAGCCGATTTCGCCTAGCACCGTTTTTTGCTTGAAGTATTCCATCGAGATGTACGTCCAGATGTCCCGGCACAGGTCAATCAAGATGGTGTTGATACGGCCCATCGCCTGAAAAACAGCGGCGAGGTTGTCGTAATGCTCAATCTGCGTGGTGAACTGCGAGCGCACCAGCCCCAAGTGTTTTTCCAAAAAGCCGTTGCCGAAGGCCACCCAATCCACCGAGGGATAGGCCACGTGGTGGGCGTTGAAATTGCCGGTGGCACCGCCGAACTTGCCCCGCCAGGGGATGGCGTTTAGCTGGCGCAACTGCTCGTCGAGCCGCTCCACGAACACCATGAACTCCTTGCCGAGTCGGGTGGGGGAGGCGGGCTGCCCGTGCGTCCGGGCGAGCATGGGGATGTCGCCCCAGTTTTGCGCAGCTGCAAGCAACAGGTCACGTACACGCTTCATTTCCGGTAGGTAAACACCCTGAACGGCATCCCGTGTGAGCATCGGCGTCGCCGTGTTGTTGATGTCCTGCGAGGTCAGCCCGAAGTGGATGAATTCCTTGAAATCGCCCAGGCCAATTCGATCGAATTCTTCCTTTAGGAAGTATTCCACCGCCTTCACGTCGTGGTTCGTCGTCCGTTCGATTTCCTTGATGTGCTGGGCTTGCTGGAGGGTAAAATTGGTCCCGATGGCTTCCACTTCCCCGCAGCTTTCCAGTGTCGAGGTGCGCAAGCTGCGGCAGCGGCAGTTCGCACAATGCCTTGAAATAGCGGACTTCCACTTCCACCCGATATTTAATCAGTGCGAATTCGGAAAAATATTCGGAAAGTTGCTTTGTTTTACCCGCATAGCGGCCATCTATCGGAGAAATTGCGGTGAGCATTGGTGGTTCGTTTTGCTGCAAAGGTAAGGCTTGAGGCCAAGTAAAAGTAAAAGGAGAAAGTAAAAGGAGCTGGTATTGGATTCGATTTTGGGCAAAAAAAAGTGCCATCGAATGATGGCACGACAACATAACCATGAAAATAATTAACCAAACTTTTTAGGCTGCCAATCGGGCAACTTGCCAAGTTGAATTTGGCTTTAATTTTTGTTTTTTGGGGAAAGGCAGCCCACACAAACCTCAAAACCCGCAGCTCAAAAAAAGTGTCACCGGGAGCCTTTACAGCGGGGGGATGCCGTGCCGAGCATCCCGGTGATTTTGTGTTTCAAAGTGCGAGGGACAAGGCAGTTTTCAGCGTGGCCTCTCGATTGACTTACTTGAGAAAGTAATTCAATTCAAATACATTGTAATATTTACCAACTACCGTACCAATATGAAACGGAACATCATTTATTGCATATTTTCATTTGTTTTAATCTCAAGCGCCTGCCAGTTTGCAAAGCCAAAGCCACCTTACGAAGTGGTTCAAAGTGCTGTGGTGGATTCAGCAATGGTCGTTGCAGAGCACCCACTAGCGGCGATGGTAGGCGAGGAAATCCTTCAAAAAGGTGGGAACGCCGTGGATGCGGCCATTGCCACGCAGTTTGCGTTGGCGGTGGTTTACCCCCGTGCTGGCAATATCGGCGGCGGCGGCTTCATGGTCGTTCGCCTGGCCGATGGCACTTCCGATGCGCTCGACTACCGGGAAAAAGCGCCCGCTGCCGCCCACCGTGACATGTACCTCGATGGCGAAGGCAACGTGATGGAAGCGGTGAGCAAGGAGGGGCACCTGTCCGTGGGTGTGCCTGGCACGGTAGCGGGCATGGAGTTGGCCTTCCAGAAATACAGCAAAATCAAGGATTGGGGGCAAATATTGGCGCCTGCCATCCGGCTGGCGACGGAGGGGTTCGCCCTCACGGAATCGGAGGCGGCACGGCTGAACGAGTACAAGGAACAGTTCCAAAAAGCGAACCCCGATGCCCGGCCATTCGTGAAGGACGCAGTCTGGAAAATGAACGATGTGCTGAAACAGCCCGACCTCGCCCACACGCTCGAACTTATCCGTGACAAGGGCGCCGCTGGGTTTTATGAAGGCGAAACGGCCTCGAAAATCGTGGCAGAAATGAAGCGTGGCGGTGGCCTCATCACCCTCGAAGACCTGGAAAATTACGAAGCAAAATGGCGGAAGCCCATCATCGGGCACTACAAAAACTACCGAATCATCACCATGCCGCCGCCATCGAGTGGGGGAGTAGTGCTGATGCAAATGCTGACGATATTGGAGAAATTTCCGCTTGGGCAATACGGTTTTCAGTCGGCGAAGTCCATCCACGTCATCGTGGAGGCGGAGCGGCGAGCCTACGCCGACCGTGCCAAGTACCTCGGCGACAGCGACTTTTATCCCGTCCCCGTTGATTCTTTGCTCGACCCCGCCTATTTGACGGCCAAGATGCTGGATTTTGATTCGACCAAAGCCACCTCAAGTGGCACTATCGGCCCTGCGGTAAAAATCGGGATAGAGACTTTCGAGACAACGCACACTTCCATCATTGACGAAGCGGGCAATGCTGTCTCGGTCACGACGACCCTGAACCTCAACTACGGCTCAAAAGTCATCGTGCAGGGCGCTGGTTTTTTCCTCAACGACGAGATGGACGATTTCAGCGCCAAGCCGGGCGTGCCGAACTACTTCGGCCTGATTGGCGCCGAGGCCAACGCCATCCAGCCGGGCAAGCGGATGCTAAGTTCCATGACCCCGACCATCGTGGAAAAGGACAGCAGCCTGTTCATGGTGCTGGGTGCACCGGGCGGCTCGACCATCATCACGGCGGTGCTGCAAACCCTGCTCGGCGTCACCGACTACGGGATGACGATGGACGAGGCGGTCTGGGCTCCTCGATTCCACCACCAATGGCTGCCGAACGTGATTACCTGCGAGGAAACGGCCATTGACACCACGGTACGAAAACAACTTTGGGGCATGGGCCATAAACTGGAAAACGTGGAACGGATGGCGCTCATCAAGGCCGTGCTGGTGCTGCCAGACGGCAAGCTCCAAGGCGTTGGTGACAACCGGAACCCGGACGACCATGCGGAAGGGTATTGATTGAAAATGGAAAATGGAGAATTGAAAATTTTCGAGGCATGAATCAGTTTTGACACAGATTCACACAGATTTCACTGATTGAAGAACGTCAAAAAACATTGCGAAGAAAAATCTGTGAAATCTGTGAAAATCTGTGTCAGTAAACCACAAGAAAAAGAAAAAAAAGAGCGTGAACTTGTTGGCAGGTCACTGCTTTGGGAGCAGCCGCCGGTATAAATCGGTTTTAGGATAGCCTCCTCGATTCAATACGAATCAGTGCATCCATAGTACAAAAAGGTTGACAATGAGAATGTTATGGGAAAATAAATGTAGGTAGGTTAAAGAAGACAGGCAAAGGTAAAAACGCATCCCATTCTACCAAACAAAAAAAGAGTCATCTTCAATTATTTTTGAAGATGACCCTTTTTCTTTTGGTTGTGGCCTCCAAACTTGTTTGGCTGCCCCCTGATGATTGGGTGGCACACCGAAAAATAGCATACGCTATGTCAGCCTGCCAAACAAGTTTGGCGGCTACTGCTTCACAAATCGTAGTGTCTCAAACAGCTGCCCATTTTGAACTTTCACGAAATAGACGCCGCTCTGAAATTCCTCCACAGAAATCGGTAAGTCGGAAAGTTCAGCATCAAAGCTTACTAGCTTCACGAGCTTGCCACTTTGGTCGAAAACCTGGATGGTGCCAGCATCTTCTGTTGGTGCTGGAAAGCGGACTTGGATTTCGCTGGAAGCTACGGTGGGGAAAAGCTGAACCTGCCCCTTGCCGCCACCAAAGTTTACGGAGACGACCTTGCTGTACTCGAAATTGTCATCGAAATCCACTTGTTTAAGGCGGTAGTAGTTGAGGCCACGGGCTGGCGATTCGTCGGTGAAGGAGTAGTCATTCAGTTCATAGCTGGTTCCTTGGCCTTGCACGGTTCCGATTTCACGGAAGGTGGTGCCGTTGGTGCTTCTTTCGATGGAAAAATGGGAGTTGTTGAGTTCGGAGGCGGTTTGCCAGGTTAGGTTGACCTTTTTATTAGCCAAAGCACCCTTGAAAGTAACTAATTCTACTGGTAAGGCATTTTCTGCTCCAACTGTGAAACCAGAACAGCAGTTAACTAATAAAAAAGAAGCAGTCTTAGGGTCATCGGATGGTGCTGGAGTAGTACCTGCAATAGACCAACTATTGCTCATGTCGCTGTATTTATAAAGCTTAATATCTCCCGTAGTTGGAAAGTTCGAGCCTTCTGTGGTACTGCTTGGGGGCCATTGAAATGAAATATCTGGCATACTAGTAATTGCATTTGTCAATGTTCCATTGTTTTTGAGGATTTTTGTTTCGTCTAAGCCTGATGTTGGATTTGATAAATTTACGGCGAAAGTTCCTGAGCCACCATCAATCTGGCATGGCATATAATCAGCTGAAGTGCCAATTGGGAAGAGGATATCTGTGCCATTGTTTCGACTTAATTTACCACTCCCCTCGGCTATGATGTATTTTGCAGATGGATTGCTCCACGCAGGTGCACCAGAAATCGTATTGGAGGTTAGGTTGAATGCGCCAATATTGAACCTGCCTGCGGTAAGTGTCAACGTACCTGCAACTGTCAAATCTTGGCCAAGAGCTACGCCACTACCAGTGTTAATGGTGAGGTTGTTGACGGTGTTTGCATCTGGCGTTGTGGTGAAAGTGCCTGTGGAGGAGCCTTGGAATTCATAATTGGCGGCGGAGTCAAAGGATTTAACACCGGATACTGTTATTGAACCTATAATGCCTGTAGCACTGGCGGTTTTTATTGTAGCTCCGGAGGGTAACGTAAAATTACCGGCACCACTCACAATGCCTGTGGCTGCACAATCAATAGTTCCATCAACAGTTAGCGTCGCACCTGTTGCTATTGATACTGTACCACCTGACGTTATGGTTAAATTGTTAAGCGTTTGACTCGTTGAAATGAGCAAAGTGCCTCCGTTCACAACGACATTATTTGTAGTGGGGATAGTATTACCTTCTGTTCTTCCTAGACTGAGTGTACCACCGTTCATTGTTGTTAACCCTGAATAGGTACATGCTCCTGTCAAAGAAATTGTACCTGCTGCACTAGAATTGACTACCAAATTTGAACCTACACCACTAACTATTCCCGAGAAGGAATAGGTTCCAGTACCACCGATTGTTATTGTTCTTGTAGAACCATCCCCAAGATTGACATTGTTTGTAAAAGTTAAGTTTGCAGAACTTGATGCTAAGCCTGTAGTGGCTCCTAAAGCAAAGTTTCCGCCGAAGGTGATTCCCCCCGAATATTTACCTGTTAAATCCCGAGTAGCATTTGCTGCAATTATTCCTCCATTTATTGTAAGCGTATTACCCACTCCACCTCCCATTGCATTGACTCCACGAACTATAATAGTACCAGAATTTAAAGTGAACCCGCCTCCGTAAGTATTGCCTGCTAAGGCAAGAGTACCACTATTATTCTTAGTATAACCTGCTGTTGCAGATGTAGTAAAGGGTTGTGAGCTAAAATCTAATGTCTTCCCGCTTGATACGTCAATAATTACTACACCATTGCTTGCGTTGCTTATTGTTCCGCTAGGAGAAGAGAGAGTAAGGTTTTCGGTAGCAGTGATGCCACCGATGATAATGGATCCACCCGCGCATGTGCCATTTACAGTGCAAAAATTCACAATATTACCAGACGTAAAAGCAGAAGTGCCAGCAATACAAGTAGTAGCCCACCTAGAGTCAGAAAGCGCAAAGATGCCGGAGCCATCAAAGAATTGATTCGTTTGCCCTGAAATCTTAGCACAACTGCCCATCACCAAAACGACCAACCCCACTTTCAAGAATAAATTCCAGTTTCTCATGGTTAAAATTTAGTGGTTATTCAATAATAGACCTGCTGTCAATCCCAACCAAAAGGAAGTTGACCCATAGCAAGCTACTTTTGCATTTATGCGAACCAATATATTGAATGGATATTAAATGGTGAGGTGCTTATTTGAACGGTTTATGCGAAACAATCTGTAAGATTTTATACAAAAGCACCCTACACTTCATGATACGAAATTCTAAGGCCAAATATAGCGCAGCATTTTCAGGAAAATGCAATTTTCAAACCACGGCCATCACATTTAATTTTGCATTAACAATCGGGATGCATGAAAGCTTAAACTTCTCAAGCAACTCCTCGCAATCACCACCTTCTGTATCTCGCTCGTCCCTTCCCCGATGGTGCAAAGCTTGGCGTCCCGGTAAAACTTCTCCACGGGAAAGTCCTTGGTGTAGCCGTAGCCGCCAAAGACCTGAACGGCATCATTGGCCACTTGGCAGGCAATTTCCGAAGCGTAGTATTTCGCCATCGCCGACTCCTTGGTACACTTTTTCCCAGCGTTTTTCAGGACGGCGGCTTGGCGGGTGAGCAACTCCGCCGCATCTATTTTTGTGGCCATGTCCGCCAATTTGAAGCTGATGGCTTGGAAGTTGGAAATGGGCTGACCGAACTGCTCCCGTTCTTGGGCGTATTTTACGGACGCCTCATAAGCACCTTTTGCGATGGCAAGGGAGACGGCGGCTATCGAAATCCGGCCACCATCCAGCACTTTCAGGGATTGGACGAAGCCATCGCCAACTTTCCCGAGCACTTGGCTTTTGTGCAGGCGGCAATGGTCGAACACCATTTCAGCGGTCTCGCTGGCCCTCATGCCTAGCTTGTTTTCCTTTTTTCCGCCGGAAAAACCGGGCGCGCCACGCTCCACCACGAAGGCCGTCATACCGTGGCTGTCAAGCAGTTCGCCCGTACGGGCTATGACGACCGCCACATGCCCTGATTTGCCGTGGGTGATGAAGTTTTTGGTGCCGTTCAGTACGAAATAATCGCCGTCTTGGGTGGCCACGCACTGCATCCGGCCAGCATCGCTTCCGGTGTTTGGCTCGGTGAGGCCCCATGCGCCAATCCATTCGCCGGTCGCCAACTTGGGGAGGTATTTTTGTTTTTGCTCCTCGTTGCCGAAGGTCAAAATATGGTTGGTGCAAAGCGAATTGTGGGCAGCCACGGAAAGGCCGATGGAACCGCAGACTTTCCCAATCTCCACAATCACGGAAATGTATTCTTGGTAGCCCAGCCCGACGCCTCCGTACTCCTCCGGCACCAGTACCCCAAGGAAACCGTATTCGCCCATTTTGTGGAACATCTCCATTGGGAAATGCTGTGATTCATCCCATTTCATCACATTGGGGCGAATATGCGCCTCGGCAAAGTCCTTGGCGCTCTGCTCAATCATCGTTAGGTTGTCAATCAAATCTGCGGTCATCTTTCTTTGTTTTGGTTGATATAGTTACAATGGTTCGTGAAGGTTTCAAGTTTCAGGTTTCACGGGGGCTCTCGTCAATTGAAAATGGCGTGCATTTTTAAAATGACTTTGCTAGCAAATCAACCCCTTAAAAAATGGATGTAGCAGACTTTTTCCTGAAACTTGAAACCAAAAACCTACGAACCATTGAGTTAGGTGTTTTTAGTGTATTTTGGTGGTGAATTTGGGATTCAACATTCTGGGGGTGCCGCCGTTCAAGCCCATCCCGCCAGTCTCGTGGTCGGCGGTTACGATGACAAGGGTCTCGCCATCCTTCTTGGCAAATTGGAGGATTTGTTCGATGGTCTTGTCAAAATCCTCCAGCTCGCTGTACAGTGGCTCAACCTGGTTCGCATGGCAAGACCAATCAATTTGCGAACCCTCCACCATCAGGAAAAACCCCTTTTCGCTGCGTTGGTGCAAAAAGTCGGCAGCCATTTTGGCAGCCATTGGTAGGTAGTCACGGCCTTGAAATGCAGGCAGGGGCTGGTTGTCTGCTGTGAAAAACGCAAATTTTCTGGAAGGGTCGGGCTTCACCGTGAATATATCATGGTTGAAATAATCATAGACATTGAACCCCTTGTACTTGAGCGAATCAATCAAGTTCCGTTCGTCCCTCTCCCGCCGGTCGAAAAACTGTTTTCCTCCCCCAATAAAAAGGTCAATACCAGAACTTAGGAGATCCTCCGTAATTTCTTCGTAAAGGTTCCGTGCCTTTCTATGTGCAACAAAACCTCCTGGCGTAGCGTGCTGGATGGAGGAAGTAACAACCATCCCAGTGGCGTATCCATTTTCTATGGCTTCTTCCAAGATGGATTTGCAGGGTTCTCCGTCCTTGTTTAGGCCGAGGACATTGTTGTTGGTTTTTTGGCCACATGCCATTGCAGTGGCACCTGCCGCTGAGTCCGTTACGAGGTTGTTTGCCGAATAGGTTTTCTGAAAACCAATCACAGGAAAGCCTTCAAGGCTTAACCTCAAGTTGTTATGGTAGAGTGCTGCTGATATCTGGGCCAGCCCCGTGCCGTCGCCGATAATCAGGATGATGTTTTTGGGGGAGTCGCCAATTAGCTGGGACGTGGCGGGAAGGTTTTTTTTCCAATAAAAACCGCCGGCAATCATTAAAATGGAGGAGAAAACAAGTAGCTTCACTAGTGCTTGGATAATTTTTCAATAACTGATTGTTACGTGTAAAGGTAGTTGTTGTTAAGTAATTCTTCATCTAAAAATTTTGCCTTCAGAAAACCATTTGGACAACAAGGCGTTCTTCCAATGTGATTGTATCGAGAATGTCATTGAACTAAGAACCCAGTAAAATCAGCAACATTCAGAATTGCAACACATGTAGCTACATTTTTTTTAAAAAAGATTGAAAAAAATTTTGGTTGAATAACAAAAAGTTCTTTTCTTTGCATCGTTGATTTAATCAATATAGCCGCTCAAGCAGCGACACAAAATTGAAAGTTCTACCAACTTAAGAAATAAAGAGCAAAGTGATTTGCTCAAAGATTTGGTTTTTTGGGGTTAAATAAGCTGGCTTCCTTCATTGGAAGTCGGCTTTTTTGTTTTATACAATCGTTTTCATGCCCAAACCTTCCCTCGACATAGATTCCATCTTCCATTCCTTTGAAAATCAACGAGTCATGGTGGTCGGCGATGTGATGCTTGACCGTTACGTCACTGGCCGTGCCAATCGCATCTCACCAGAGGCTCCTGTGCCTGTGCTCGAATTTGAGCAGGAAGATAGCCGGTTGGGTGGCGCTGCCAACGTTGCTTTGAACTTGAAATCACTTGGGGCTACGACGATTTTGTGTGGCGTGGTGGGGAGGGATGCCGACGGAATTCACTTTTTGGAGTGCATGGAGGAGAACGGGATAGCAGCGGGTGGGGTCCTTGGTAGTGCTGACCGTATTACCACCGTCAAAACCCGAATCATTGCTGGGAAACAACAACTGCTCCGCCTGGACAAAGAACAGACGCATGACCTCTCCAACTTCGATTCGACCCGGTTTTTGGAAAATGCCATTGAACTGATGGAGCGGGAAGCCATCACGGGCGTTATTTTTCAGGACTATAATAAAGGTGTATTGACCGAGGCTGTCATCCAGACCCTCATCCATGCGGCCAAAAAGCGCGGTATTCCCATTTCTGTTGACCCCAAGCGCCACAATTTTTGGAGCTACCAAGCTGTGGACCTTTTCAAACCCAACTTGAAGGAAGTTCGGGACGCATTGCAAACCAATATTTCGCCTCATTTCGCTGCCCTGAAATCGGCATCAAAATCCATACGTGACCGCAACCAATGCCGAATCACCTTGATTACTTTGTCCGAGCAGGGCGTTTTTCTCGATGACGGCAGCCTGGCACAAATATTTCCAACCCATCCCCGAACCGTGGCCGATGTTTGCGGTGCTGGCTACACGGTCATCAGCATTGCAGCGTTGGCTTTGTCAGCAGGCTTGTCATCGCCGGAGATTGCTTTGTTGGCCAATCTGGCTGGAGGCCAAGTTGTCGAAAAAACTGGCGTTGTTTCAGTGGACAAGGAAAAATTGAGGCAGGAGCTGTTGCAAGTTTTGCTCGAAGCATGATGGGTGTTTGTTTTGCGAAGGGGGCTTGGGGCGGCGTTTTCATGAAACCTAAGGCTGGCATAATACATTAATATTCAAGTATCTAGCTGTTATTGAATGGACAACCAACCATATTCAGGTAAAAATAATTGACACAGCTTTAACCGTGGTTTTGATACTTGCCAAACACCGATTACCTTTGCCACCAGTTCTTTGAGCTCCAACACTTATCAAGAAAGGCTGAGGGATATGGCCCTACGACGCCTTGACAACCTGTCTTCGACCCATGGTCGGGATAAGGTGTCAATTCCAACCCTGCGCTGACAGCAGGGGCAGATAGGTCGCTGTGAGTGTTTAATCCGCTGAAAATTTCCTTTTTTCAAAATATTAAAGCTCATCCGGTGACTTGCCGGATGAGCTTTTTTCATTTTGGCAAGCGCTACCAAGCGCAGTTTTTTTTTGGTAAATGTTCGGAGCAAGACTTCATTGTATCATCAACATTTACCAAGGAAAATGTCAAGTGAAAAACTCAGTGCGCAAGCTCGCCCTTCACTTTTTCCCTTCGCCTTTTTCCTTTTTCCTTTTTCCTTTTAAAAATGTCCTATCAAAAAAGTCTGAACATTGGCCTATTCGGCTACGGTGTGGTCGGCAGCGCTGTATTTGAGGTGCTTACCCACACGCCTTCGCTCAATGCCAGTGTCACGAAGATTTGCATCAAACACCCGGGCAAACAGCGGAAAATCGCTGCCGAATTTTTTACCACGAACAAGCAAGAACTCCTTGACAATGAGGCGATTAACGTCATCATCGAAATGACGGACGACGCCGATGCCGCCATTAAAATCGTTCGGGAAAGCCTCAGAAGGGGCAAAGCGGTCATCACCGCCAACAAGAAAATGGTGGCCGAAAACCTGGCGGAATTGGTGGAATTGCAACAACGCTACGGTACGCCCTTGCTCTACGAATCGGCCTGTTGTGCCAGCATCCCAGTCATCCGCAACTTGGAGGAGTATTACGACAACGACCTGCTGCACGGTGTGGAGGGCATCATCAACGGCAGCACCAATTTTATACTGACGAAGATTTTTGACGAAAAACTGCCATACAGTGAGGCGCTGAGGCAGGCACAAGCGTTGGGTTTCGCCGAAAGCGACCCCTCGCTCGACGTGGAAGGCCATGATGCGTTGAACAAGTTGTGCCTGCTGTTGGCGCATGCTTACGGCATCGTGGCGCACCCTTCCGAGCTGCTCCGGCACGGAATCCATCGGTTGAACGCTATTGACAGCGAGGTGGCTGCTGCGCAGGGTGCCCAAATCAAGTTGGTGGCCAGGGCCATGAAGCAGGAAAACGGTGAGATAGCTGCATTTGTGCTGCCGCAATTTGTCAAACCGCCCCATCTGCTGCATACCGTGCGCAACGAGTACAACGGCGTGGTGCTGACCAGCGCCCTGGCCGATGAGCAGTTTTTTTACGGAAAAGGTGCGGGCGGTTTCCCAACTGCTTCTGCTATCCTCGCTGACCTCTCGGCCTTGCGCTATGATTACCGCTACGAGTACAAAAAACTGTTGCTCCAAGAGCCGTCTGTGCTATGTTCGGAGGTGAAACTCAACGTTTACGTCAGTTTTCAAGATTGGCAGATGCTGCCAGTGGATGCATTCGAGGAGATACACGAGTACTATTCGGGCCGGGCCTTCCATTACCGAAAAGGCGTTGTTTCACTGAAAAAATTGCTCAAAAACGATTGGTGGAAACAGCCGGGCGTGTCGCTGGTACTGCTGGAGGAGGGCATTGCGGAGCAAAAAAAGGGTGAAAAAATGGCTCACGCCGAAGCACATTGACCTTTTGCCTTGCGCTGAATAAAAAACCTGTTAGTGCTTCGAAGCACTAACAGGTTTTTTTATTCAGCGCAAGGTCCTCATTTAAATCAATACCCGGCTCCTCGAAATTTTGTCCTTGACCACAGGTTTTAAAAGCTCGGCGGCCTGCAAAATCAATGATTCGCTACTTGGAAATGGCCTAGGCCGGTTGCCGATTTTCGTTTTCGATTCTTCTGACAGCGCCCGCTTGTCACCATCGAAAGTGGCGGCGTAGTTTTCAAAAATAGCATCCACAGCAAGCGGTTCGGTGTGGATTATCTCCCGGTCAATATTGTCGAAAAACTCCAACCTGCCGCCAACATGGGCTTCCTTGTGCTGGTACGATTCGAAAACTCGGGCTTTGATGAGCACCTTTTTCGGAATCTTGATGTCGTTGCCAGCACTGTCCTTCCTGACATTGCCCCTGTCGTCAAGCACATACTCCCAACCTTCCTCGATGGTCTTGTCGTCAATGTACTCCCGCTCCTTGATGAGGTCAGGTGAAACATCAATTTCCGTCAACCGCATTACGACTGTATAGTCGTACTTGTAATTTCCCTCCGGGTTCAGGTGGACGGTGCGCCAATCCGTGTTGAGGTCCCGGACACTGATGCGCTTGATTTCCCGCTCAAAATCCTTGGGCAAAATGGTTCGGCTGTCGTTCTCCATTTTGAAAAGCACATAGATGGTACCGAGTTCCCTTGCTCGGTTCTTCAGTTTTTCTTCGTCCTTGTACTTTTTGTAATATCGCTGAATGTCTTCAAAATGCTCATAGGCTTTGCGGGCGGCAGCTTTGTCGCCTCGTTCGGCGTCAACGAGGTAACGCTTACCCTCGGCATAATAGAAATCGGCCGCTTTTTGCTTCGACTCCAGTTCCAGGTCTTCGATTTTTACGAATTTAAACTCGGCCTTGTAGCCATCACTGGCATAAAGCGGGAGCAGCGGTTCTATCAATTGCTGGCGGAGCAGGATTCGGCGATGGATGCGATTGATTTCCACCCAGTTTTCGTCTCGGTTTTCCTTTTCAAGCACCTTGATTTCCCGCATGTCCACGTTGGTGGCCCGTGCAAAGGCTTCCTCCAGCACCTTTACATGCTTCACTTTTTTCTTCTTTTTCCCTGACAATTTTTTGACGCTGGCAGAGATGGCGCTTTCGTACTCGCCTCGCTCAAGCAATTTTGCAGGACGTGAACAAGCGCTCAAGACCAGTAATGCAGAGAACACAAACAGGATGGATTTTAATGATGTCGTAAACATGGCCTAATCGTTTTGATGGAATAATCTGGATTCTTTCGAGCAAGGTAGTGGGCATTCCCCAATGCCTTCTAATGTAACGTTAAAAAAAAGGGCTTGGCCGTTAAGAAATTTTAACGCCTGTCCGCAATAGTTAAAAGCGGTTATTTCGACGATTCGGTGTAACAAAATTGAAGGCGATTTGGCATGTTGGGTGGTTGGCGTGTTGGCGTGTTGGCTGGCTCCTAGGGTTGCAGCAGTTTTTAACCAAAACGCCAAAACGCCAACCACCCAACTACCCGTTCTCTTCCCAAATCATCGCCAAATGCACAATGGTTCGCACCGCCGCCTCCATGTCCAGCACGGAAACCCATTCCAGTTTGGAGTGAAAGGCGTGTTCACCTGCAAAGATGTTTGGGCAGGGCAGCCCCATGTACGACAGCCTCGACCCGTCCGTGCCGCCACGGATACTCGACCTATCAGGCTTGAGGCCTGCCCTTCGGATGGCCTCGATGGCATTGTTCGTCACTTCTGGGTGCTTGTCGAGCACTTTTTTCATGTTGCGGTACTGTTCGGTGACCTTGAATTCAGCACTTGAATTTGGATATTCCTTCAGCACCTTGTTCATGATTTTGCGAAGCACCTCCTCATGTTCGGCCAGTTTTTCGTCCGTGAAATCCCGAATGATAAACTTGACGGTGGCTTTTTCGACCATGCCTTCCATTACTACTGGATGCACGAAGCCCTCTTTGCCTTCGGTGCTTTCGGGGGAGAGGCCATCTTTGGGCAGTGCTGCCACGATTTCACTGGCAATCTTGATGGCACTTTCCATTTTGCCCTTGGCAAATCCAGGGTGGGCGCTCACGCCGTGAATGGTGATGAGCACGCCGTCCGCAGAAAAGGTTTCGTCTTCAATGGAGCCAGCTTTTTCACCGTCAATCGTGTACCCGAACTTGGCGCCCAGTTTTTTCATGTCCAGCTTGTCCACGCCCCGGCCAATTTCCTCATCTGGCGTAAACAGGATTTTAATTTCGCCATGCTTCACTTCTGGGTGGGTCATTAGGAAGTTTGTGGCATCAATGATTTCAGCCAGGCCCGCCTTGTTGTCGGCACCGAGGAGGGTAGTGCCACTGGCGGTGACGATGTCGTTGCCAATTTGGTCGGCAAGGTGCGGGTGGTCTTTCGGGCGTAGCACCTGTGTAGTATCGTCAGGTAGCACGATGTCCCCACCTTTATACTTTTGTGAACGATTGGCTTCACGTTCTCCCCGCTGCAATCCGGAGAGGTGTCCATGTGCGAGCAGAAGCAGATGACGGGCACATTTTTGCTGGTATTGGATGGAATGGTGCCATAGACGTAGCCGTATTTATTGAGTTTGGCATCGGTGATGCCGATGGCCCTAAGTTCCTTGACCAAGATTTTTGCAAGATTTTTTTGCTTCTCAGAGGACGGGATGGTTTTAGATTCCGGGTCGGATTGAGTGTCAATTTTCACGTAGCGAAGGAAGCGTTCAAGTACGGTGTGCTTAATTTTTAAGGACATGGTATTTATTTAAGTATTGATAATCAATGAGTTGTAGATTTCTTGCTTACAAATTCGGCACAAAATAAGGACTTGGCGAGACTATTTATCGTGACAAAAAACAGCTTTTTTCTTGTTGACCACTAGTAAATGCCGTTTCTTTGCGTCGCCCTTAACAAAATATTAATCTATTATCAGGCATCATTCCTACCATTCTGCACGTTTTCGGGGCGAAAATTAAACGTGCCACAAAATATTCACACAAAAGAAATGAACAAAACACAATTGTGACCTCTTTACTAGAGTATCAAGTCAAAGGTAAATCTAGTTTGAACAGGTTCACAAATTTGACAAAAGGAATCACTCGCAAAAATCCTAAAAGTCAGGCTCAAGAAACTTTCAAACTCATAAACCATAATCACTTAACTAAATTTCTATTTCAACATGAAAAAATTCTCTGGATTTTCTCTAGCGCATTGCTGCTTTCTGTTGCCTTTTTGTCCACCGGTTGCGGTGAAGACGAAACAACTACCGACCTCGCCCCTATAGTTTCTATCACCGCTGGCCCTACACCCCAATCGGTTGTAGCTGGTGTTGGCACTACGGTGACGGTTTCCGTTGAAGCTACAAAAGGCACAAAAGCACTCCATTCTGTAACCGTTTATGAAGGTGACACTAAACTTTCTCTTAATGACATTACGCTTGATGGCAACCCACTGCTTATCACTACCCCAACTGATGTAATGACTTGGGATATTGGTATCGAAGTACAAGCTGATGCAGGCAAAGCAACCTACAGAATAGTTGTTGAAGACGAAGGTGGCCTAACCGACGAAGCCACTTTCGAAATAACCGTTGAAGAAGCCATCGAAGAAACTATCGAAGGCGTGAACATCAACCTTTGGAACCAAGCTGGCCCAGTTGGCACAGGTGCCATAGACCTTGACACTGGTGGTGGCACTGGCACGAACGACGTGGCAGCTGAACTCCGTGACATGGGTATTGACTCATTGGCTGGCTCAGGCGACAACTGGCGCCGTCGCATCGGTGGGATTAACGGCACCGAAGTACGTTACGTTGGCAACACCAGCGGTAGCGCTGACTTTGGTGCAGTTGCATCGAAGGAAGCTATCGTTGCACTTTTTGATGGTGGCGATGACCTGATTACTGCCAACACCATCTCTACTGGTAATATTGATGTATGGGGCACCTTCAAAGTGAGCGACGTTGTCACGCAAGGCGATGTGTTTGCTGTTTACAAAAGCTCATCCAGCACCTACTACCTCGTAGTTGTCAACAGCGTTACCGAAACTACTACACTTGGTGACAACGATGACCACTACAACGTTTCCATCAAGTATTGATTTTCATCAATAACATGATATTCAAAAGCGCCCGGCATGAATTTGCCGGGCGCTTTGCCGTTTTTAACAAGCCGTTAACACAAGTTGGACAGCTATTATATCAAGCTGGGCATGAGTTTGGCTTAATTTTGCAGGGCGAAATGGAGGAATGATTTCTTTCTGAAAATTCCCTAATTTTGCACCGCTGATTTCAATCGCAACAAAAAAATTTCTCATCACAAAAAAATTAAGAAGATGTTGAAGCAAATCAAAATTGGTTTTCTCACGATGATGACTGTAGCTGCTCTTGCAAGCTGCAAAAATGACGCTGCTGACACTGCTGCTGCTACCACTGGCACCACTACCGATGCTATGGCACAGCCTGGCGCACCTACAGATGGTACAGCTGCAAACGGACTTTCTACTACAGCCCCAACTGCAGCACCGGGCGAACCTGCTGCTCCCACTGGCCCTACCACGGTCATGAGCTTCACGGAGACCGAGTTCAACTTTGGCAAAGTGAAAGCTGGCGAGAAGGTAGAGCACGAGTACACTTTTAAGAACACTGGCAAAGAGCCGTTGGTCATCAGCAACGCCAAAGGTAGCTGCGGTTGCACGGTTCCGGAATGGCCAAAAGAGCCGATTGCACCGGGTGCTTCTGCTAAAATCAAGGTTAACTTTGACAGCAAAGGCAAGAGTGGCCCGCAAACCAAGCAGGTTACCATCACTGCCAACACCGACCCGGTTCAGTCTATCATCTACATCAAAGGTGACGTAATCGGTGACCCAGCAACTGCTGCACCAGCACCTGCTGGTGGTGGTACTGCTCCACAGAAGCAATAATCTGATTCAAAAAGTAACACCAAGCCTGCACAGCAAACCGCTGCGCAGGCTTTTTTTTTTGAGGCTAATTGGCAACCCATTCCGCCCGACTTTGTTTTTTTGCTAACCTTGCGTGCAAAATTTCTTGTTTTGAAAAAATACCTTTCCCTCATCAAGTTCAGCCATACCATTTTTGCGATGCCTTTTGCACTGCTGGGCTTTGTCTTGGGCACTCAGGCTGTTGCCTCGAATCTAAGTTGGAGGTTGCTTTTCTTGGTGGTGCTCTGCATGGTCTTTGCACGAAGTGCAGCCATGGCTTTCAACCGTTACCTCGACCGGGAAATTGACTCAAAAAATCCAAGGACTGCCGTCCGGGAAATTCCCGCTGGCGTGATTTCTCCAGGGGCTGCCCTCGCTTTCACGATAATCAGCGCTGGTTTATTTGTGGCCACTACCTGGTTTCTAAACTTTAATTGTTTTATGCTGAGTTGGGTGGCGCTGGCCGTAGTGTTGGGCTACAGCTACACCAAGCGCTTCACGCCGTTGTGCCATTTCGTACTGGGATTGGGCTTGGCACTTGCACCCATTGGCGGTTACTTGGCGGTGACCGGATACTTTGAAGTACAGCCAGTTTTGTACTCCTTCGCCGTTTTTCTTTGGGTGTCCGGGTTCGATATTATTTACGCCTTGCAAGATGAATCGTTTGACCGGGAGCACAAGCTCAAGTCGGTACCTGCTTATTTGGGGAAAGCACAAGCGCTTCGGCTGGCGAAATTGCTGCACCTGATTTGCTCGGTAGTCATCGTTTTCGCAACATGGCAGGTGTCACAGGCAAATGAACAGCTTGGTTGGTTGAGCTTTTTTGCGGTTGCATTTTTTTGCGCCTTGCTTTTTTATCAGCATACGCTGGTGAAACCAGACGACTTGCGCAAAGTCAACCTTGCCTTTTTTACGACAAACGGCGTGGCGAGCCTGATTTTCTGTGGGGCCGTTATCCTTGATTTTTATGCTTGATTTTCTTCGGAAAAACTGATTTGGAAAATGTCAAAACGGGTAGCCAATCGCCAACTGGTACCTGATGTTGTTGTTGAATTTGCGAAAAATATCCCCAAACTTGTTGATTCCCCAGAGCTTCGGGTCAACGAAGTAGGTGTTTCCCCTTTTCTCATCGGGATAATTATTTCGGATAGGGGTGCCAAAGTCGAGGCGGAAAACGAAATAAGTGAAATCTATGCGAGCACCGAAGCCGGTGGATAGGCCCATTTCACGCAGGAACAAATCCTCAGTTATTATGCCTTTTTCGTCTGTTTTACGATCGAGGGTGAACCGTGAACCTGGCCTTGATGCGTCAAAATCTTTCGTCCAAATATTTCCACCATCAAAAAACAACGCTCCGTACAGGTTGAACAAGCCGAAAGGCCTGGTCAACAAAAACCTGTATTCTAGGTTGAATTCCAGTTTCATGTCGCCAGCCTGGTAGAAGAGGTTGCGATTACTGGCGCTGCTGGTGGTAGGGTCTTTGTAGAGGCCCGGCCCAAGCTCCCTGGTGTACCAGCCTCGGATGCCGTAGGGGCCGCCCACGTAAAACTGTTTGACGTAGGGAATGGAATTCGACTTGTAGAAGGGAAGTGCCATGCCCGCATTCAACCTCGCTATCAAGCTTCGGTCGGCACCGAACTGCCAGTAATGCCTGCCATCCAGCTCCAGTTTGGCGTAGTGCGAAAAATCCACGCCGCCCACCTTGAACCCTTTCGGATTTCCCGAAATGCCGTCGTAGATGGCATTAGCCGTCATCACCTCCATGCCCGATAAGTCGAAATAACCCCGAAAATACCAAGAACTTCCAGACGGTTTTGGGGGGCTGGTGTATATAAAATTGATGTCACGGAACAAAAGCCCGGTAATCAGCTGCTTGTCAAAGCTGGTGCGCAGGGCGGGGTTGTTGGCCAGCAATGAATCAAACGCAGAACGTGGGACAATTTCTGGCAGCACCAAATCAACCCCAAAATGGTTGATGGACACCCGGTGGTTCACGGACACAGGAACATCGTAGCCATAGGACAGGTTGACGAATTGCAGCTTGTAATTGCCCAGCAAATTCAGCAGGTTGTAGCCAGCGGATGCCCTACTTGTAGCCTTTTGCCGTAGGTTTTTGTTGAATTCCGGCCCTGTGATTTTCCATTTTTGCATCCGGCCCCAAATGCCAAAATAGTCGCTGAAACGGGGAAAGTAAAGGTCGTTTTGCCACCTGAAATCAAGCGAGTTTACTAGGTCCTTCTTCCCACTAAAAAAGCTGAACTCTGCACCAAAATTCAAGTTGCAAACCAGCAGCTCTGCGCCCTTCATGAAATTCCTGTTGCGAAGCGAAGGGTTAAAAGATACGCCAATCAGGTTTTTGTTTCCTAGAACTGGCCGCTCCGTGGTGCTGAACCCGCCTTCCCAACCAATTTCCCATTTTTTGTTGGCGGTGAGAAAGATGAACATGTTCAAGTTGCCGGGGTGCAGCGTATCTTCCTGAATCCGCAGCGTTGGTGGGCGAAACACACCCAACGCACCAAGTTGCCGGATGGAGTTGTCCAAGGCTTCCTGGTTGTAAACCTCGCCAGTGCGGATGAAAATGGAATTGGCGAGCGTGTGGGGCTTTACCCTAAACTCCTTGCCGCCCGTGCCAAAAAACAAGCCATCAACCAACGTATCAGGCACGAGGCGGTCGGTGGTGGGGTCATAATCTGGGAAAACGTAGATATTGCCAACGGTATATTTTACATGGCTTTCCAGCTTCGGCGGGGTCAGCACTTTCATTCGGATGCTGACGGTTTTCCTTACATTGGAACTGTCAAAACCCTCCAGTGTGGCGATGTATTGTGGATAAAAATAAGCGTAGCCATTGTCCCTCAGGTGCTTGGTAATCCGTGCAACCTCCTGGTCGTAAAGCTTCACGTCCACGGGGTTGCCTTTCTTGATGAGCGAAGAAGGTGCGATTTTTTTCAAAATCCGCAACACCGCTGTGTCTTTGCTTTGAATATCCAGGGAGTCAATCACATATCGGCCATCGGGATGTGCGATATAGGTGACGGTAGCCTTTGTGTTCTGCTTGTTGAAATCAACATTGTACGCCACATCGGCGAAGAAATAACCCCGGGTTTTTAGGTAGGTTTCCATGGCCACCTCTGTTTCTTGGGCGGAGGTCGAATCGAAATAGACGGGCGGTTCGCCCCGGTTGGCAACCCAGCGTTCAAAAGCAAGGCCGAATTTTGACTTGTCAAAAGTGTCCTGCGACACAAAATAGTAGTACTGGCGAGGCACACCGAACATCTTCCGGTTCTCCCGTTTGACATACAGCCTTGCCAGCTCCGCAGTCATGTTGGACTTGCTCTTTATCTTGCCTTTTGACTCGTCAATTTTGATGACATTCTTGTGGAGGTACTTCTCGCCTTTCGATTTATCCAGAAACTGGGTAGTATTGCAGCCGCAAAGCGCTGCCAATAGCAGTAGAGAAATGATATGTTGTACAGAAAGCTTCATATAATTTGATAACCCCAACCCAAAAACCTGACAGTTGATGCCACCCCTCAAACCCTCAAATTCACAAATCCTCAAACCCCCATCCGCCGCATGAAATTATCAATCAACCAGTTAAAGTATCTTAAATCATTGCATGAGCGGAAGCACCGCCAAAAGTATCACAATTTCATTGTGGAAGGCGTGAAATTGGCCAATGAACTGCTGCTTTCGGATACCCATCAGGTCGAAACGGTGGTGGCAACAACTGATTGGCTGGAAACGAACAAGGCTTTGCTTCGTAATGTGGAAGCCATCATCCCCGTTGCCGAAGGGGAGCTAAAAAAAATCTCGCTGCTCACCACGCCAAACCAGGTTTTCTTGGTGGTGAAGCAGCCCGACCTCGCATTTGATGAAAAATCGGTGGCCAACGGCCTCTCCCTCTACCTCGACGACATCCGTGACCCTGGAAACCTCGGCACCATCCTCCGCATCGCCGACTGGTTTGGCATCCCGTGGGTATTCTGCTCGCCGGGCAGTGTGGAGGCTTACAATCCAAAAGTGGTGCAGGCGGGCATGGGCGCTTTTTTACGGGTAAAATGTGTGGAAATGGACTTCGACGAACTACTTTCAAAGCTGCCAAACCTTCCCATCTACGGAACAGTGTTGGACGGCGATTCCATTTTTGACACCACACCAATCATCCCTGCCATCATTGCCATCGGCAACGAAAGCCGGGGGCTTTCGCTTGAAATTCAGGCCAAGTTGACCCATCGAATCTCCATCCCAAAAGGTCCAGTGGGCGGGGCCGAGTCGCTCAATGCGGCGGTGGCGACGGGAATTGTTTGTGCTTTTTTCTCCAAAAAATAAACCCTGCTGACAAACCGATTGCCAACAGGGTAGTATTTTTCTAGTTCAAAATTCTCATTTCATCATCATCCCCACCGGATCCCATTTCACCACCTTGTTCTCAAAATAGCTGAGGTTGGCGGCCAGCGAAGGCGCAGCCGCCCGCAGCCCAAAGACGGCGTCTTCCACGGGCGTTTTGCCATTGCGGATGGCGTCATAGAAGTTGAAATGGTGGTCGTAATGGTCGTCGTAGCCATCTGGAGAAGTATATACCTGCTCGGCAGGCTCTTGCATGACGGGTGGAAGGCTCGGGTATTTGGCCTTGTACCATGCCTCGAATTCTTTTTGCTGGGCGCTGGAGAAAGTATCGAAGGTATCCCAGCCTCCCATCGGCGGCACTGTCTCGACCTTGTGCCTGCGCACCACGACGCTGTCGCCCCGCAGCTCGATGACGCCGTCGGAGCCTACGAGGCGGGTCTTCTGGCCGCCGCCGTCGCCACTGGTGAAGTTGACCCGAAGCTGGACGTTGAAGGCAGGGTGTGTCTTTGCCGCTGGGTAGTCGAAGATGGCCTGCATGAGGTCTGGCACGTCACGACCATCCTTCCAATAGCGCAGGCCGCCGCTGGCATAAATCCGCTCCGGCCCCGCCGAGCCAGTGATGTTGTGAATGCCTGAAAACAGGTGTACGAACAAGTCGCCAGCGATGCCCGTGCCGTAGTCCCGGTAATTGCGCCAGCGGAAAAAGCGAGTGGCGTCGAAGGGCATTTTGGGCGCATCGCCAAGGAAGTTGTCCCAGTCCACCGTCTTCGGCGATGCATCGGTGGGGATGGAGTACTGCCAGGCGCCTCCGGCAGATTGGCGGTCGTTCCAGCCTTCCACCGAAATCAACTGGCCGATGACGCCAGAGGCAAACACATCCCGTGCCTTGATTTGTGCCAGACCGCTCACGCCCTGGCTGCCCACTTGCAGCACTTTGCCTGTTTTTTTTTGCGCATCTATCACGGCTTTGCCTTCGTCGAGGTGCTGCACCATCGGTTTTTCGCAGTAAACGGCCTTGCCTGCCTGCATGGCGGCGATGGCGATATGGTCGTGCCAATGGTCGGAAGTGGAGATGATGACGGCGTCAATGTCCTTGCGGTCGAGGATTTCCCGGTAGCTGCGGGTGGTGAAAAGGTGGTTGCCGAACACCTCCCTGGAGCGCACGAGACGGCCATCGTAGAGGTCGCAAGTGGCTACCAGCTCCACACCGGGCACTTTGACGGTAGTGCGGCAGTTGTTGAAGCCCATGATGCCGAGGCCGATGCCAGCCACCCGGATTTTATCGTTGGGCGAGTATTTATGCACCTGCTTTTCGTAATCAAGCACTTTGACTTTGCCTTCGGCAAATGCTTGTCTTGGGATAAAACCGGCGGCAACCGCCCCGGCGGCGAATTTTTTGACGAAGGAACGGCGGGAGTTTTTCATGTTTTGATGGTTGAATTGCGATATTGTTGAATTGTTGAATTGCAGAAAAAATGATGAAACTTAACTGCTACCGGTGACAGTAGAAATTGAGGAAGCAATTCTAATAAAAGCTGTTGTCATTTCATCATTTTCATGGACAGTTTTTATTGAAAAAGTGGGTTCTTTGCGACAGGAAATGAGGCTAAGGTTTAATTGAGAACAGTTGAGCTTGAATCCCTCCAACAATGCAACAATACAGCAATCCAACAATACAGCAATCAATGTTAAAAGAAACTGCACAAACCACTTCCCATATTCTGATGGTACGGCCCGCCAATTTTGGTTTCAATGAGGAAACGGCGGCAAGCAACGCCTTCCAGACCAAGGACGAGTCGCTGTCGAATGCTGAGGTCAGCCGCCTGGCACTGGCCGAGTTCGATGCATTTGTGGAAAAGCTGCGCTCCGCAGGCGTGGACGTCATCGTGGCAGAAGACACGAACCGCCCACTGAAACCAGATGCCGTTTTCCCCAACAACTGGGTGACGTTTCACCAAAATGGCACCATCGTCACGTACCCGATGTATGCTTCCGTGCGCCGCTTGGAGCGCCGGGACGACATCATCCGAAGCATTCAGGAGCGGTTTAGGGTGGAGCAGAAAATCCAATTGCAAGAGTACGAAGACATTGACCAATACCTCGAAGGCACGGGCAGCATGATAATTGACCGCCCAAATAGGCTGGTCTATGCCTGCCTCAGCCCCCGCACCCATCCAGATTTGCTCGTAAGGTTTTGTAAATTGATGGGTTACACGGCTGTGCCATTCCACGCAGTGGACGAAGAAGGGCTTGAAATTTACCATACCAACGTGATGATGGCGATTGGGGAAACCTTTGTGGTGATTTGTTTTGATACCGTCCAGAGTGAGATTGAGGAAGAATTGTTGCACAACAAATTTGCTGAAACAGGCAAGGAGGTCATTGAAATAACGCTTGACCAGATGATGAATTTTGCGGGAAACATGCTGCAAGTGCGCAACGCCAAGGGCGAAACATTCTTGGTCATGTCCAGTCAGGCATTCAATTCTTTGGACGAGTCGCAGATTGCGCAAATAAGCAAGCATACCAACATCTTGGCATCGCCAATTCCCACCATCGAGACCTACGGAGGCGGTAGTGCCCGCTGCATGATGGCGGAGGTTTTTTTGCCAGAGAAATAGGTTTGACAGAACACCAAACTAAACCTTCTTAACTCCCTAAACCTCCCAAACCTCCCCTTGGTATTGGCATTAATTGGTTTCATCTATAAAAATCAACCGTGCCAAAACTGCCTGGTACTTTCGTTGTTTAGGGATAATTCATCATTCAACCGTTCATCATTCACCATTAATACATGAGCCAGTTCCTCAAAAATGTCTTTTCATCTTGCCTCGGAGTCACGTTGGCCTTTCTGCTGTTGTTTGTCCTGGGCATATTTTTCGTAGGCGCCTTGGCGGGAAGCAGTGGAGAAAAGTCCGTATCGGTGGGCAAAAATTCTGTGCTGCACCTGACTTTTGGAAAACCTGTACCTGAACAAACCAACAATATTGAAATGGGTGCATTGGCCTTCCAAAGCGACGATATCCTTGGCTTGAACGCCATCGTGGAAACGCTTGAGCATGCCGCCAAAGACGATAAAATCAAGGGCATCTACATCAATCCTGAAAATGGACTGAGCATGGGGCTGGCCTCCGCTGCAACCATTCGGGAGGCCATCGTCAAGTTCAAGGAAAGCGGCAAGTTCGTCATCGCCAACTCAAAATACTACACGCAGGGCGCTTACTACCTTGCCTCTGCTGCCGATACCGTATATGTCAATCCGCTTGGGGGCATTGATTTTCACGGGTTTTCGGCCATGATTCCGTTTTTCAAGGACATGCTCGACCGGGTGGGCATCAAGATGGAAGTGTTTTATGCAGGCGATTTCAAGAGCGCCACTGAACCGTTCCGCCTCAACGAAATGACGGACAAGAACCGCCTTCAAATGCGAGCGTTCTTGGAGCCTGTTTATACCCATTTTTTAACGGACATAGGTGCCTCACGGAAAAAGGACGTGGCAACCCTTCGGGGTATCGCCGATGGACTGAAAGTGCGCACTGCCGAAGACGCTGTGGCGCTCGGACTAGCCGACAAGATTGGCTATGTGGACGAGGTGATTGCCGACATGAAGCAGCGAATGGGCATTAAAGCAGACGATGAACTAAACGTGGTTTCGCTGGAAGATTATGCCACGAGTTTTACGCAGAAAAAAGACTACAAGGCCAAAGACAGGATTGCACTTGTTTTTGCCGAAGGCAATATCCTGATGGACAAGGGCGAACGGGGAAGCATCGTTGACCAAAAATACGTGAAGCTAATCCGTGAAATTCGGAAGGACGAGAAAATCAAGGCCATCGTACTGCGGGTTAACTCCGGCGGTGGTAGTGCCATTGCTTCCGAAAACATTTGGCGGGAGCTGCAATTGGCCAAGGAAGCGGGCAAAAAAATCGTGGTATCAATGGGCGATTACGCTGCCTCCGGTGGCTACTACATCGCCTGCAATGCAGATAAAATCGTTGCGGAGCCAAACACATTGACCGGTTCGATAGGGGTGTTCAGCATGATGCCCAATGCCTCGAAGTTGTTTGAGGAAAAACTCGGCATCCACTGGGACACGGTGAAAACAGCGAAGTACAGCACGGGCGTGAACCCGTTTTACGACATTGCGCCAGTGGAGGCGGAGCACTTGCAATACTCCACGGAGGCGATGTATGCTACTTTCCTCAAAAGGGTAGCCGATGGGCGTCAAATGACGACGGACAGTGTCCACCAGATTGCGCAGGGTAGGGTATGGATTGGCGAGAAGGCTAAACAAATCGGCCTTGTGGACGAAATCGGCGACCTTGACCGAGCCATTGAACTTGCTGCCGAATTGTCCGGTATCGAAAAATATCGGCTATTGGAATACCCGAAGCAAATAGACCCCATCCAAGAGTTGATTAACGAAATCACGGGAGAGGGGGGCGAAAAGGGGATACATGCCAAGGCCGTGGAAAAGGAGTTGGGTGAAATTTACCCGAATTACCGCCAGGTGAAAAGTTGGTTGACCATGAAGGGCGTGCAGGCACGATTGCCGGTCATCATTGATTTCAATTGAGTCAAAACGGGTGGTTGCGGTTTATAAAGTTGATAAGGGTTGATAGTGTCATTGTGCATTATCAACCCTTATCAACTTTATAAACCCGTATCAACCAAAATATCACTGCTTGATTCATTGAATATTCCTACATTTCGCACTTGTAGTTTCATTCACACTAACTAAGTAAATAAGATGCACCAATCAATTGCCATTCTTTGTGCCGGAGGGCCTGCTCCGGGTATCAACACTGTCATCAGCACCATTGCCAAAGTCTTTCTGAAAGACGGCTACAAGGTGCTGGGCATTCATGATGGTTTCAAGAATCTTTTCAATGGCAACGCCGAAGTGGTAGACATTGATTTCCACTACGCCGACCGGATATTTCCGAGGGGCGGCTCCACGCTCCGCATGAGCCGCTACAAACCGAAGGACCATGAGTATTCAGCCGATTTTTTTACCAAAAACAATGTCAAACTGTTGGTCACTATCGGCGGCGACGACACGGCATCGTCCAGCAACAGGCTCACCAAATGGCTCGAAAGTCAACACATCAACATTCAAAACATTCACGTTCCAAAGACGATTGACAACGACATCCCGTTGCCAGATTTGATGCCCACTTTTGGCTTCAACTCGGCGAAGGACGAGGGCGTGCGCATCGGAAACACCATCTACGAGGACAGTCGCACGAGCAGCACGTGGTTTGTCATCAGTTCGATGGGGCGGTCGGCTGGGCACTTGGCATTTGAAATCGGGGCGAGCTGCCACTATCCGATTATCATCATCCCGGAGATGTTCAACAAGGTAAAAGTGACTTTGGACATCATCGTTGACCTCATTATTTCCTCGATGGTGAAGCGCAAAATCAACAATATTGAACATGGTGTGGCCATCGTCAGCGAGGGCGTTTTTCATATCATGGACGAAGAAGACATCCGCAACTGTGGCATCACTTTTACCTTCGATGCGCACGGCCATCCGGAGTTGGGCAACGTGAGTAAGGCGCACATTATCAACGTGTTGCTGCAACGGAAACTCAAGGAACTTGGCATTGACATCAAGAGCCGCCCAGTGGAATTGGGCTATGAACTCCGCTGCTGCCGCCCGGTGGCCTACGACCTGACCCTCTGCACAGTGCTGGGGATGGGCGTAAAAAAATTGTATGAAGAAGGCTACAAGGGCTGCATCGTATCCACGACCAGGATGGCGGAGATTGTGCCGATTTTTATGAAAGATATTGAGGATGAAACGGGCAAGATTCCGCCCCGTTTGGTGGACATCAACACGGAGTTTGCCAGGATGGTGATTAGCGACCTGCACGTCCTGAACAAAAACGATTACGAAAAGGCCAGCAAATACTTGCTGAACCCGCATGCTTTTGATTTTTTCAAGCTGATGGGATGGGAGTACAAGCCTTCGGCGGTGTTGAGGCCAATTGATGAATAATGAAAAAGGGGCGCTTCGAAAGAAACGCCCCTTTTTTTTGTGTTTAAATTTCCATTTTCAGAATGTGGAGCGGGTACTTGTCCACTCGTAGCTCCACAAAATTCCAATCATTGAACCAGTGGTAGGTTTCACCAGTCAGTAGGTCGGTTACTTCCAGGTTGAACCATTTACCTTTCAGGCCAAGTAGTTCCCTTGGCACTTCCACGTAGCCGGAATGGCTGTGTTCTGGGTCGAGGTTTATGATGCACCAGATGATGCTTTTCTTGTCATCAGTTGCCCGTACAAAGCTGATAATACGGTCGTTGTCCGTGCCTGTAAATTCGAGGTTAAACATGTTGTGCATCGCCGGATTGTCTCGCCTTATTTTGTTCAGTTTGGTGATTAAATCGGTGACCTCGTTTTGCTTTGACCAGTCGTGGTTAGCAATTTCGTATTTTTCTGAGTGGTTGTAGCGCTCCTTGCTCCCAGGGAATCGTTGGTTGTACATCAGCTCGAACGCAGGCCCGTACACCCCACAATTGGATGAAATCATAGAGGCCAATGCATATTGGAGCATGAAGGAATTCATGCCTTTATCGGCTAGGTAGCTCGGCAGAATGTCTGGTGTGTTGGTGAAAAAATTGGGGTGCAGGTACTCACTGGTGTCACCTTTTATTAGCTCGGTGATGTACCGTTGGAGGTCGTTTTTGTTGGAGTTGCGCCAGATGAAATAGGTAAATGACTGGTTGAACCCAGCCTTGGCCAGTTCCTCTTGAATGACCGAACGAGTGAATGCACCGGAAAGGAAAATAACGTCTGGGTAGGCCGTTTGCACCTCCACGATGAGCCAGTTCCAAAACCCAAACGGCTGGTGATGTGGAGTGCTGGCATAGAAAATCCGCACTCCTTTTCCTGCCCAAAACAAGAAGATTTTCTTCATCTCCTCCCAAAGGTTCTGCCAATCGTCGCACTCAAAATTGAAGTCAACAATGTCCTGATAATTCAGCGGCGGCACTTCTTCCACCGCCAACCTGCCGTCGGGCAGCAGGTTGAACCAATCTGTGTGCTCCTTGGTGTAGGGGTGGTCGGCGGAGCAGCGCAAGCTGATGTCCAAGGCGACTTCCATCCCAAGTTTTCCGGCTTCCTTTACCAGCGACTCGAAATCCTTCAGGGTGCCTAGGAGGGGATTGATTGTCATGTGTCCACCGTCGGCATTTCCCACCGACCATGGCGAACCGACATCATCAGGCTCGGCTTCCACTTGGTTGTTTTTCCCCTTCCGATTCGTATTGCCAATGGGGAATATCGGTGGCAAGAAAAGCACGTCGAAGCCCATGTTGGCAATGCGGGGAAGCAATGCCTTGCAATCGTTCAACGTACCGTGTTTTCCAGCAACTGGGCTGGCCGAACGAGGGAACATCAAATACCAAGTGCTGAAAAGCTCCTTCGGACGCCCAACCCGAACCAGCATGTTTTTGTCGAAAACCGTTGGGAACTGCTTCAAACGGCATTTCCCAAACACTTTTTCAGCCTCTTCGCTCAACAACACCTCGCAGGCTTCTTGATATTTTGAAGGGCTTTCCATCAATTTGGCCCAACCTAGCAATAGCTTTGAGGTCGCCTTGTCAGCTTGGTCAGCGGCCTTTTTCAGCCAAACCGTGCCAATCATCAAGTCGTTGGACAGGTCCTGACCGGCATTGTTTTTCCATTGCAAACCGTGGTACCAAGTGGCGACGTGGTCAACCCAAGCTTCGATTCTATATTGGTAAAAACCAGTTTTTGCCACACTGAATTTACCTTCCCATTGTTCGTTTTCGGTTGGGTTCATGGAAGTTTCTTCCCATGCAGTTTCACCTACAAGTTGGTACAAAATGGAAGCACGAAGCACCTCGTCCCCATCGCAATAAATGTCGGCAGTGATTTTAACCTCCTCGCCTGGTATCCGCTTGAGGTAATAACTGCCGTCTGCCAGTAGGGGTTTTACGTTTGTAATTATTGCACGGTTTCTCATTTTGGTGAGTATCAGGATGTTAAGAAATTTAGGTTTAGCGATGGTTAATCCACTCGTTCAAAGGTATATCGTAGATTGCTTAGCGCCAAATATTTTAAAAAAACTAGGTAACAAACCCAATGTCACCAACGAAAAACGGCCAGATTGAATAATCTGGCCGCTATTTATATAATTGGATATCAATTCATTGCAAAAGGCAATGGATAGGCGAAGATTATTACCTTCTTCCGCCACCGCCTCCACCGCCACGGAAGCCACCACCGCCGCCTCCGCCGCCACGACGGTCTCCACCGCCACCTCCGCCACCACGGAAGCCGCCACCTCCTCCGCCACCACGACGGTCTCCACCGCCGCCTCCCTCTTCAAGGTACTCGTCGTCAGTGGGCATCGTACCGTCCGGCTTGACCATTAGCGCCTTGCTCGAAAGCCGCAACTTTCCGGTGGTCTTGTCTATGCCGATGAGCTTGACCTTTACGGAGTCGCCCTCTTGGTACATATCTTCGACATTGTCAACCCTGGTATGCGACATTTCGGTCACGTGCAACAGGCCGCTTTTTCCGCTGAAGTCAACGAATACGCCGTAGGGCATTACCGTTTTAACCACAGCATCGTACACGTCGCCGACAGACGGCGTGAAGGTGATTTGGCGCACCCTTGCGAGTGCTGCGTCTATGTTCGATTTGTTCGGGCTGGCAATCGTCACGCGGCCTTGGTCACCGATTTCTTCGATGTTGATGATGGTGCCAGTCGTGCTTTGGATTTCCTGGATGATTTTGCCACCTGGCCCGATTACCGCACCGATATAGCTCTTGTCAATGAAGAGCTCCACGATACGGGGCGCATGTGGTTTGAGGTCAGCCCTTGGCTCGGACATGGCCTCAGCCATTTTGACAGGATGTGTAAACGGCCTGCTTTTGCTTGCAAAAGTGCTTTTTCAAGTATCTCGTAGCTCAAGCCCTCTACTTTTATGTCCATCTGACAGCCACAAATTCCATCAACAGTGCCAGTCAACTTGAAGTCCATGTCACCCAGTGCGTCCTCGTCGCCGAGGATGTCGCTCAGAATGGCAAACTTATCGCCTTCGGCAATCATGCCCATGGCAATGCCCGAAATGGCTTTTTTCACAGGAACACCTGCGTCCATCAGCGCCAGCGAGCCAGCGCAAACGGTTGCCATGGAAGATGAGCCGTTGCTCTCCAAAATATCAGAAACTACCCGAATCGTGTAGGGGAATCCTTCGGGCAAAGTCGTTTTCAAGGAGCGGCTGGCAAGGTTGGCATGCCCAATCTCCCGGCGACCAGGCGCACGGAGGGGCTTGGTTTCGCCAGTAGAAAATGGCGGAAAGTTGTAGTGTAGGATGAATTTTTCATAAGCCATCTCCATCGCCGTGTCCATCATTGCCTCGTCCAGCTTGGTGCCGAGGGTAACGGTGGTCAGCGATTGGGTCTCGCCCCGAGTGAACAAAGCCGAGCCGTGCGGCGAAGGCAAGTAATCCGTTTCGCACCAGATGTGACGGATTTCATCAGGCTTTCTGCCATCGAGGCGCACGCCATCGGTAAGGGCCATGTTGCGAATCACCTTCTTCTTCAGGGTATCAATATAGCCTTTGGCAATGCCAGCATTCTCTACCATGAACTCTTCGCCCTTTTCGGCAGTGAGGGTTTCGATGATGCTTTTTTCGATTTCCGTGAATTTCTCCTTCCGGGCACTTTTTTCAAGGAACGCTTTAGCCACTTCGTAAAACTTGTCCTTGCCAAGTTCTGCTACCCGTTTTTCGACTTCCTCATTTTGGGGTTTTGGAACCAACTCCCGTTGCGTGAGCGCCTTGCCACCAACGATGTTGGCCAAGGTAAGCTGTGCTGCGCATTGCACTTTGATGGCTT
Organism: Saprospiraceae bacterium; assembly: GCA_016719855.1. Classification (GTDB taxonomy): domain Bacteria; phylum Bacteroidota; class Bacteroidia; order Chitinophagales; family Saprospiraceae; genus UBA6168. The sequence goes on from JADJYH010000013.1 coordinate 40,516, forward strand.
CGTGCGCTACTTTGATGGCGGCCACGAGGTCTGCTTCGGAACATTCCTTGCACTCGCCCTCCACCATCATGATATTGTCCTTGTCGGCTGCCACGATGATGTTGATGTCAGAGGTAGCATAAGCGGTTTTGCCGGGGTTCACGACGAACTGACCGTCAATACGTGCTACCCTTACCTCGGAGATGGGGCCTGCCCAAGGGATGTCGGAGAGGGTGAGTGCTGCCGATGCCGCCAAAGCTGCATAAGCATCTCCCGGTACGTCTTTTTCACCTGAAATCAGTTGGATGATGACCTGTGTCTCGCACATGTAGCCATCTGGGAACAGTGGGCGAATAGCACGGTCAACAAGGCGGGAGGTCAGCACTTCGTAATCCGAAAGCTTGGCTTCCCTGCGGAAAAAGTTGCCGGGGATTCGGCCAGCGGCTGCGAACTTCTCCATGTAGTCCACGGAAAGCGGAAAGAAAGCTTGGCCTTCCTTGGCTTCTTTTGCACCGACGACGGTCGCAAGCAGCATGGTGTTGCCAACTCGCACAAGGACCGATCCATCGGCTTGGGCAGCTAGTTTGCCCGTTTCAATGGTCACCTCTTTGCCGTCCGGCAAATTGAATGAGGTGGTGGTTGGAATTTGTTTACCCATTTTTAAACTTGAGTGATTGTGGCCTGACCAGTTGCCAGACCTGATTATTTAAGATATTGTTGTAAACATTTCATTGTCCGGCATTTCCCAATGCCAGAAACTCAAGGCAATCTTCGAATCGCAAAGCTGCGCTCAAAGCATACTAGCGTTCGAATTGCGTTGTTCGTTGTTTTGGAAAGAGGACGATTGACCGGAACATGCCCCAATGACGGAAACATGTCCCGGTTCAGTCTTTTTATCCACGGATACCAAGTTCCTGAATCAGCGCACGGTACTTGTTGATGTCGTGGCGTTTCAGGTATTCAAGCAGGCTTTTCCGTTTTCCAACCATCATGATGAGGCTGCGACGGGTAGCGTGGTCTTTCTTGAATTTGTTGAGATGCTCGGAAAGGCTTTTGATACGGAAGGTGAAAAGTGCGATTTGACCTTCAATGGAGCCAGTATTGTGCTCGTTACCGCCGTACTTTGTGAAGATTTCTTGCTTCTTCTCGAGAGTTAGATAAACTGCCATTTAAACTTAAAAATTGCGCAAAAAACACCGCTCAAGGTGCTGTAACTTGTTGGCTTTCAACAAATTGGATAATGAAACTTTGCGAAGCAAACCGTTAAAAAAAACCAGCTTTGCCAATCGCCAACTCATTCCATGAGCCTGTTTTTAGCCGTTAGTGATTACGGAAATCAGTTACAGCGGCGCAAAGGTATAGTATTTTGTCTCACCATCCATCAAGTTGTCAATTTTGTTTTTACAAAATGTTTGTTCTAAATCAATGCGGTTAATGGTTGGGGATGAATTCTTGTCCAGTTCAATTTTAGGCTGTTGGATGCTACAGGTTGGAAGGTCAGCGCACAGATGGACGCACACGAAGGCGAAAATTTAGGGTTCACACCACCACCTCCCCATTTTCAATCACCAGCTTTTTGTAATCACCGCTGAAGCTGCGGGCGATTTCCTCAGCCCGTGCTGGATGGGCGTCCGTGATAAAAACTTGCCCAAAATCACCTTTTACCAACAGTTCAATCAATTGACTTGCGCGGGTGTCATCCAGTTTGTCGAACAGGTCGTCGAGCAAAAGGATTGGGGGTTTTTGCTTTTGCTGGCGCAGAAGTTCATACTGTGCCAGCTTCATGGCCAAAACAAACGATTTGAGCTGACCTTGCGAAGCAAAGCGTTTCAGCGGGAGGCCTTTCAAATGAAAAACAAGGTCGTCCTTGTGAATGCCCATGGTCGTCCTGATCAAGAGGCGGTCTTTTTCCAAGCTTTTTTCAAGGAGTTCGGAAAGGCTGGCGGCTTCAAGTGGAGAGCGGTAGATGCAGTCCACCGGCTCTGCATCACTGCTGATGGCTGCATAAAACTGGTTGAAAACGGGCTGAAATTGCCCGATGAACCAATTCCTTTTTTCAAAAATATAGGCAGCAGGTGCTTCCATTTGCCGATTGTAAGTTTCCACCAGCAGTAGGTTGAACCCACCCTGCGCTGCGAACTGACGAAGCAAGGCGTTGCGTTTTTCCAGCAGTTTGTTGTAGGTAACAAGCGATTCCAGGTAGTTGTGGTCTAGCTGACAAAGCGTGTTGTCCATAAAACGGCGGCGCTCTTCGCTCCCTTCCAGTGCCAGGGCCGTATCGTCGGGGGCCATGAAAACCACAGGCAGCAGACCCACATGGTCTGAGAGGCGAGGGTAGGGGGTATCGTTGCGTTCAATCGTTTTTTGCTCTCCAGGCAAAACTTTGGCGACAATTTTTTCGATTTTATCGAGCATAAAATGGCCTTCCAATCGAAAGAATGCCTCACCTTTTCTCACCACATTTTTGTCGGTACTTTGGAAATGGCTCTTGCCCATGCAGAGGTAGTACACCGCATCGAGCAGGTTGGTCTTGCCCATGCCATTCAACCCTAAAATGAGGTTGAGGCGCTCCGAAAAGTCAATGGACTGGAACTCGTAATTCCTGAAATTGGTGAGCTTGATTTGCTGCAGGTGCATCGGGCAAAGGTAGGGAAGCTTGGACTAGATTTGTTGACCAAAACTTATTCACGGTTTTGGCATGACGATGAGGATGCCCCAATGGTTTTCGAGTTTCGGGATTTTCAACCGAAGTAGATTGCCATCTCGTTGAAAATCAAGCGTTTGCGAAGCAACCAAGTTTGAAAAATCCCCACTTGCTTCTGCTTTTTGGTGCAAAAATTCATCGTAGGATGTCGGTGTGAGAAGTTGGATGGATGCTATCCCTTTTTTGAAAAAACGCTTTTCGTTCAGGCGCAAACCGAATGGCTCCATCAGCACATGCCAGTCTATCAAATGCACCACGATAGGAGCGGATTTGTTCCCTTGTTTTGCCCGAACGAATGCATGGACTTGCCGACGGTAATCGTCAAAACTCACAGGCAGTTTCTCGGTTTCTACGAATCGAGGTTCATCTTGTGAGGTGGTGTAAAAAGCATCTTCGTAGCCATCCAGCCATTTTGCGACCGCCCGCACGAAGCCGTAAATGGGGGCAAATTGTTCAGGTTTACCAAAGTAGCGGTCTTTGCCACCACCCTGCCACACGTCCCAGGGGACGAGCATGTTGCCGCCGCAGGCGTAGGTGGCGGCTATCATTTTTTGCACCAGCCAGTCACGGTCGTTGGAGAAGGTGAATACCTGTGCCTTGCCCAACCTTCTTGCTTCCCGGATGGTTGCGTATATGAACTCGGGGTTCGCCCGTCTTTCAGGAATTTCGGCTACGCCAAAATCAAATTCACCAAAAGGGAAAAGCTCCCAATCCCCTCGAAATTGTTGCAGGAGAACGGTACTTCCCGACCTGCAAGCTTCTCGGCTTCTTTTTCATTTTTCGATGAAAATCCTTGACCGAAACCTCCTGAATATCAGTGGGTGGCACACCAAGGCTGTCAGCCTTTTTTTGGCAGAAATCACAGTAGCAAACGTCTTCCCATTTGTTGCGGAGCAACAAAAAGCCCATGGCGGGGTCGTCCACCTGGAACCCGTATGCTCCTGCTTGGATTGCCGCCTCCATGTGCGCAAAATAGCTATCCTGAAAGTCGGGATTATTCACGCAGCCCCACCAATTGTTCCAGCCTTTCATCCAAGGGGCAGTCACTTTTTGGCCGGATTTGTTGAGGATGCGGCCTTTCTCGTTGGTGCTGCTGCCAAGTGGCAGGTCGGGCAGGGAAGGGGTAAGCGCCACTTGCAGGCGATAACCCAGCGAGTCGGCTTTTTTGATGAAATTCGGATTGGTGGTATATACCCAGTTGAGGTAGGTAGCGTGAAAATTGCGGGCTGATTGGAAGGTTTCGAGGCTATCTTCAGCGTTGCGAGGCCGCTCCCATCGGCTTGAAAAACAGACATCGCTGTACTGGGGCGCTCCGCTGGGCAACTTGGCAGGCTGGGCTGCTTGCTGCACGGTGAGGGTACGACCAACATGGCAGGCGGAGAAAACCAAGCAATAAATTAGGATAGAAACAAGCCGGTACGACATGTGGTGAATTGCGTTTTTGCTGCAAATTACAAAAGCGGCTCGAAGTACGGGCGGGGGGAATAAAAAAAGGCAGTAGCCCTAAAGCCACTGCCCAAAAACAACTTCTATTGAGATAAAGGCTTTCCAAATTTAGTGCGTCAGTTCACGGCCACTTTTCCATCTTCCACAATCCGTTTCGTGCCGTTTGCCAACTTAAAAGTCAGGTCGTTCTTGAAATAAATGAGCCGTAGCTCGTAGTTGCGGCCTTCTTTCGGCTGCGTATTTAGGTACCTGACGGAGACGGGCTTGCCGTCATACTTGAACTTATATCCAATGGCTCCCATTTCGCTGTTTGGGAACTGCAAGTTTTTTTCGTTGAAAGGGACGACTACATTGTTGTCCAGGTCATACACTTGTATGATAAAGGTTTCATCCATAATTGATTCTTTGTCAACGTTATCGAGGTCAAAATCAATGAAAGTATAACGCCAGTTATCCTCACTTTTTATCTTTTTCAATTCGTTTCCACCTTCCCTGTTGCGGAGCGAGATGGAGGAAAACTTGACCTCCGTTTTCGCCATGATGTTGGCGAGACGCTCTTGCTTCCTCGAGACGATGGCCGCTTGCAACTCCTCCGAAACCTTTGGGCCGGTGGCGATTAGTGGTTCGGAAGGCGACTGGTTAATGATGGGCGCAGGTGCAGTTTGAGGTACTTGGTCGGCAACTTGGTCTATTTTTTCCTGAGCCACTTTGTCCAAGGAAACGATTTTGTCATCGTTCACCTTTTTGGTTTGCTCATTTTGGCGTTTGTCTTCAAGTAGTGCGATGCGCTCCTTGTCAATCGTTTCCATTTTAGTGAGCAACTCCTCCCGCTTCTGCTCCAGTTCCTTCACCTTCTCGGCGTTTTTCTTGCCGCCTTCTTTAAGGCGGTTTATCTCGGCTGTCAATTCAACGACTTTATCGTCGTGCTTTTGAACTATTTTGTTGAGCTTTGAAATCGTGCTTTTAAGCTCACCAATTTTGGCATGAAGCCGCTGGTTCTCAGTTTGTAGCACAGCCACACTGTCCTTGTACAGTTGCAGTTCTGTTTGAAGCTCAGTGGTCAGCAATCTTTGCTCAACGAGCTGCTGACTTACGAAGACGAGCTTCTTGTCCTTGGTTGCTAATGTTTGTTTAAGTTCTGTAATGAAGCCGCCTTGGTAAAGTATGACGGCAACGAGGGTAAGTGCGACAACAGCCGAAGCTGAAATGATAGCGGGCAATTTTTTTGTCATGCTGTTCATGGGACCCGGTTATAGGCAGCACCAGAATCAGAAAACCAAGCCTTATAAGAAATTGTATTTTTAGCCTTTCTTCCTGTGTTCTCCTGCTGCGGTTAAAGTTTCTTTTAAAATCCCATCTGGATGCTTTCAGAATCTTATAACGTGATGGGTGGTGGTTTGGGTTTCAGTTTTTTAAAAATAATTTGTAAAAAATTGATTTTGTAAAAATCTGATTGTTAAACATCTACACGACAGCATATATTTCAAACATTATTCCAATTTTCTATTTATCTAAAAAAATAATTTAAATTTCTTTGTCCTACGTGAAAAATTGGCTTTGGTTCAAACTTGGATAAGAAAAATTAAGTCAGGTTCACTGAGAAATTTGTCAAATAAAAAAAGCCCGAACAACCGTCCGGGCTTCTCTAAATTTTGATTGTATTGTATTTGGAGAAAATCCCCAAAATCCCTCATCCCTTACCTCACCTAGTCAGCAGCGCCTTGCCAGGGTAGAACGCCACATCGCCTAGTTCATCTTCGATGCGGAGCAGTTGGTTGTACTTGGCAATCCGGTCGGAGCGCGAGGCGGAGCCGGTTTTGATTTGGCCGGTGTTCAACGCGACGGCGATGTCGGCGATGGTCGTGTCTTCCGTTTCGCCGGAACGGTGGCTCATCACGCAAGTGTAGCTGTTGCGGGTTGCCAGCTGTACGGCGTTGATGGTCTCAGTAAGGGAGCCGATTTGGTTCACCTTAATTAATATGGAGTTTGCGATGCCCTTGTCAATGCCTTGCTGGAGGCGAACGGTGTTGGTGACAAACAAATCATCGCCCACCAATTGAACGCGTTTGCCAATGGACTTGGTCAGCTCCTTCCAGCCGTCCCAATCGTCTTCAGCCATTCCATCCTCTAATGAAAAAATTGGGTACTTTTTGCTCCAATCCGTCCAAAAATCCACCATTTGAGCTGGGGTGAGTTTTTCACCGGTAGATTTTTTAAAATGGTAAACACCAGCCTCTTCGTCAAAATACTCTGAGGATGCAGGATCCAATGCTATCATAATGTCTTCACCAGGCACGAAACCTGCCTGCTCAATGGCTTGTAGTACGGTCTCCATAGCCTCCACATTGGATTTCATGTTTGGTGCAAATCCTCCTTCATCACCCACGTTCGTGGAATATCCTTTGCTTTTGAGTACGTTTTTCAGGTGGTGAAAAACTTCCACGCCCATTCGCAGCGCCTCCGAAAAGCGGTCAGCCCCAACCGGGACAATCATAAACTCTTGAAAATCAATCCCATTGTCAGCATGTGAGCCGCCATTGAGGATGTTCATCATTGGCACAGGCAACACATGTGCGTTAGCACCGCCGATGTAGCGGTACAGTGGCATTCCACACTCCTCTGCTGCGGCTTTTGCGATGGCGAGCGAAACGCCGAGAATGGCGTTTGCACCAAGCTTGCTCTTGTTCAGCGTGCCGTCAAGGTCAAGCATTAGCTGGTCGAGATAGCGCTGGTCAGTGACTTCCTCACCAACCAGGTGGTCGGCAATGATTTCCTCCACGTTCTCAACTGCCTTTTGTACACCCTTGCCCATGTAGCGCTCTTTGTCGCCATCACGAAGCTCCACGGCCTCGTACTTACCCGTGGATGCACCTGATGGCACAGCCGCCCGGCCAAAGTAGCCCTCCTCAGTCAAAACTTCAACCTCAATGGTGGGGTTGCCCCTTGAATCGAGGATTTCCCTCGCAATGATGTCTGAAATTGCACTCATTTTTTGTTTATGTTGATAAGGGTTGATAAGGTTGGTAAGGGTTGATAGGGGTCGCTGGTAGATTTTTGCAGATTTGCAGGCATCTATCAACCCTTATCAACCCTTATCAACTTGTTATCAACCATGATGAAATGCTGGTTGAGTCGCAGTCTCGCCTTTCGACTCCGCAATCATTTGCACAAAATTGTCGAAAAGATAGCGGGCGTCATGTGGCCCAGGCGACGCTTCCGGGTGGTATTGTACCGAAAAAGCGTTTTTTTGCTTCACCCGAATGCCCTCGATGGTATCGTCGTTCAGGTTGATATGTGTTACTTCGATGTCTTGGCGTTCCATCAACTGGTCGGCTCGAACGCCGAAACCGTGATTTTGGCTGGTGATTTCGCAGTGGCCAGTCAGCACGTTTTTCACGGGATGGTTGATGCCCCGGTGGCCGTTATGCATTTTGTAGGTGGAAATGCCCATCGCCAGGGCAAGTATCTGGTGGCCGAGGCAGATGCCGAAGAGCGGCCTGTTTTCTGCCAAAATTGCTTTCGTGGTCTCCACGGCATAGCCCATTGGGGCAGGGTCGCCAGGGCCGTTGGAAAGGAAGTAGCCGTCAGGGTTCCATTTTTTTAGCTCCGCAAAAGTTGTTTTTGCTGGAAAAACCTGCAAGTAGCAGCCCCGCTCCACCATGCAGTTCAGGATGTTCCTTTTCACGCCAAAATCCATCACGGCTACTTTGTATCGGGCATCCGGGTTGCCTAAAAAGTACGGCTTGGTCGTGCTCACTTGGCTGGCCAGTTCAAGGCCGTTCATGCTGGGTACTTTGGCCAGTTGGGATTTAAGTACCTGAATATCATGTATTTCTGAAGAGATGATGGCGTTCATCGCCCCCTTGCTTCGGATATGCCGAACGATGGCCCTGGTGTCCACGTCTGAAATACCGACAAGCGCCTCCTGCTCGAAATAATCTTGGATGGATTCACTGGCCATCAGGCGGCTGTACTGCCAAGTGTAGTTCTTGCAAACCAACCCTGAAATCTTGATGCTTTCAGACTCCGTTTCAGAAATGCGGGTGCCGTAATTGCCGATATGTGCATTGGTCGTCACCAGGATTTGCCCAAAATACGAAGGGTCTGTGAATACCTCCTGGTAACCAGTCATGCCCGTGTTGAAGCAGAGTTCGCCAGTCGTGGTGCCAATTTTACCGGCTGATTTACCGTAAAATGCCGTGCCGTCTTCAAGGAGTAGTACCGCTGGAACTTGCGTCATGCGTTCAATTTTTTTTGATAATTTGGTAAAAAATTGGAAAAGCAAAGGCTCGGACGAGCCGAAGTCGGGCAGAAAGTTTGCTGGTGTTTGAATACTTTTTTTTGCCACAAAATCTGATTTTGAACAACAGCTTTTCAAATCGCTGGCAAAGATAGGATTTGAGCGCCAAATATTTTAATCAAAACCAGAATGTTGTAAAATGCCGCCGTTTCAATAGCCTTCTACCCGACGGACGAGAGAGACGTTTCTTTCAAAATCGTACAAAGTGATGCGGCGGAGGTCGTAATAAGCGAGCCAAAATGCACGGAGTGCGGTCATGTAACTACGGCGAGCAGCTTCTTTATCGGTAACGGCAATGCCTAGGTCGAGCACGTCAATCTTGCCAATATAATAGCGGTTACGGGTCATTTCTTCCCTTTTTTGGGACACATCGTATGCACGTTTTGCGAGGGCCACTTGGTTGCGAACGAGGTCGAACTGCTTAACTTTTAAAAGAATTTCTTGCTCAAAATTGACTTTCTCCTGCTCCACATTCATTTGCTCAAGTTCCCGGTTGGAGTAGGCGGTTTCGAGGCGGGCTTGGCCTCGGCCCCAGTCAAGTATCGGCATTGTAATGCCGATGGAAAGCCGCTCATAATCTTCCGGTGAATTGTATGCGTCGTTTAAGGTTTTGCCGCTTTGTGAGTAGCCCAATTGTCCAAAAATGTCCATTTGAAAACCCCGGTTCGATTTTGCCTCGGCCACTGAAGCCTCCGCTTCGGCCAACCGCCGCTCAAAACCAATCACATCACTGCGGAATTGACTGGCATATTGAAGTGCCTCTTCTGGCTTGACGGTAAATGCCGGAATGGCTTCCGGCGCCTCCATTTTAAAAAAAACGGCTTTTCGGACGCCTAAAAAATTGCGCAAGCGCTCCGTACCCGATTGAAGGTCGAGTAATGCCTGCTGCACGGCAGCATCGGCGTTCATGGAGCCAAGCTCGATTTGCAGTAGTTCGGTTTCGGCAATCCTTCCCACTTCAAACCTGCCTTTTGAGATATTGAAAAGTGTATCGGAATTTGCTTTGTCCTGACGTGCTGACCGCAAGTTTAGCTGCGCAATGAAGACGCCGAAGAACAAATCCGAGGCTTCGTAGGCCACGTTCTCCATTTCTTCGGCATAGGAGCGAGTGGCCTCCTGATAGCGCAGCGGTTCAATTTTTTTGTTCCACTTGAGCTGGTTGTACCCAAAAACTGGCTGGTTGAACCCAATTGAAAATGGAGTGGAAAAATAAGAGGTTTCGTTGGGCGCCTTTGGAACAAGCAGGTCAAGGCGTTGGAGGTTGCTTCGGGCAAAGATGGTTCCTCCAGTCTTTGCAATCCGCTGTTGCAAGGAAAGGCCGACCGAATTTACCACCTGCGACTGCTGAACAAATGTACTGGTCCCGTCTGGAAGTACAATCAGACCGATGGAGCGGTTGAGGTCGGGCAGCGTTCCCTCAAAGTTCAAGCCTGGCTTGTAGTCAGCCAAAATGCTTTGATAAAACCAGTACCTGTTCTTCATCCTCGTTTCTGCCAGCAGTGCATCTGGGGCTTCGCTTTGCGCCAGCGTCACGATTTCCTCCAAGCTAACCGACATCGTGTCGGTTTGTGCAGCAAGGTTTTTTGCAAAAAAAACAGAAAAAAGAAGGAAGAAAAACGTGGCTCTCATGTAAACGTAGGATTTGATTTTATGAAATACGAGGCTTTTATTCGATACGAAGCGCTTTAATCGGGTCTTGTTTGGCGGCTTTTCGGGCTGGAAAAAGCCCAAACACCAAGCCAATGGTAGCCGCTACGCCGAAGGACAAGGCAATTGATTAATTCGAAACCATCGTCGGTATCTGTCAATATTTTGAAACGAGTACAGCTGAAACGACCCCAAGTCCCACGCCAAGTATCCCACCGATGAGGCTGATGATGACGGCTTCAAACAAGAACTGAAGCACGATGTCGCCCTCACGTGCGCCGAGCGAGCGGCGGACTCCGATTTCCTTGATGCGCTCCATCACCGAGGCCAGCATGATGTTCATGATGCCAATGCCGCCCACCAACAGCGAGATGCCCGCAATGGCGGCTAGTACGCTGTTGAAGATGTCCTGAGTTTTTTGTTGCTGCTGGAGAAGCAATTCCGGCACTTCCACCTCGAAATCTACGAGGTTTTTGTGGCGACGCTTTAGGATTTTGGCAATCACCTCTGCCGAAACTTGCAGGGTGCCAGAGTCCTCCAACCGAACCACCACTTTGTCCAATTGGTGATAGCTTTCTTCCTTTTTATTGCCTTCCCCATCGTCCCAGTCGTTTTGCTTGAGCTTGCTGGCGGTCACCTTTGCCCTGTTTTTTAGGCGCAACATGGCGCTGCTCACAGGGATGTACACATCTGCGTTGTAGTCACGGATGCCCAAGTTTTCCAGGCTTTCTTTGCTCGCAAGCCGTTTTTCCAGCACTCCGATGATTTTGAACCAGGATGTACCGCATTTTATCCATTGGCCGATTGGCTCGGTCTCTGGGAAATACTTCGTTTGCACGGTCTGCCCAATGATGCAGACCGGTTTTCCACCTTCGATGTGTTCATCGTGAAAGAAGTTTCCAGTGGCGAGGCCGAGGTTGTTCAGTTCAAAAAAAGCATTGGTGATACCCACTACCTTTGCTTTCCCGGTCTTGCCGCCTTGCACGAGGTTGGTTTGTTCCACTACTTCCGGGCTTATTTTGTCCACACCTGGTAGCACTTTTTCGATGGCCTTCAAGTCTTCCAAAGTTAGCCCTGGCGACCAGGGTTTTTTGCCCTCCTTGCCGTTGTTGCTGCTCGATGCTTGGGCGGTGTTGGCGGTTGCTTCGCTTTCTTCTCCTTCCTTGAGCACCAAGGAGTTGATGACGATATTGTTTGTCCCAATCAACTTCATCTGGTCGAGCAAGGCTTGCTTGGCCCCTGTGCCAATGGCCAGCATGGCGATGACCGCAGCCACCCCGAACACGATGCCGAGTGCCGTCAGCACAGAGCGGAGGATGTTGTCCTTTACGCCCTCCATGGCCAGTATAAAATTGAAAATGGTGCGTTGCATTGAATTGGAAGCTAGGTGCTGGAGTCTGTTAGATGGTTTAGCCGAAAATAATCATGCCGCCACCGCCAGCATCATTTTTGGGTTGGTAGTCTTCTTTGACTTCCTTCATTTTCTTCAATGCTTCATCCTGCCGTTTTTTCTTTTCGGCTTCCAGCTTTTTGTGCAGGTCTTCTTTTATTTTTTTGTCAATGGGGATTAGCGGCAAACTCTCGGCGTCGTCCGGGATAATCAGCAACACATCTTCTCCTTCCTTCAGACCATGCTCAACCATAACCTCGTTGTCGTTTGTTTCTCCGGTGATGACTTCCTGCTTCACAATTTTGCCGTCCATTTTTTTGTAAACAAAGGAAATTGAATCGCTCTGGATCGCTTCCAACGGAATGTAAAGCACATCTTGAAATGTATAGGTAAGTACCTCGTTGCTCGTCGTCATGGCTGGGCGAAGGATGGAGTCCACCTCGCTCAGTTGAACAGTGACTTCAAAAACCTTGGCGTCGTAGCCCTGTAATTGCTCACCGACGTTTGCAACGGTGATGACCTGACCAGTGTAGTCACGGTCAGGGAACGCATCAACTTTGATTTTTACGGTCTGGCCTTTTTGCACCTTGCTGATGTCCACCTCGTTGACGTAGGTTTTTGAAATCATGGTGCTGAGGTCGGGCAGCTCTGCAACGACGGGGTCCCAGGTGCTGATCTGCGAGCCGGGGCCAATCTTGCCGTTCCAACTTCGTGCATAGATCACCATGCCGTCCTTCGGTGCTTTCACCACAAACTGGTTGGAGATGTCAACCAGCATTTGCCTGCGCCGCTCAACCTGAGTGAGCGAGGCCAGTATTTCACTGATTTTTGCCTTGGACTTGGTCTGCGTCAGTTCGTATCTTTTCTCCAATTGCTTGTAATCACGAAGCGATTTTTCGAGGTCAATCTCAGCTTGCTGGATGACCATCCGAGGTTCGTATTTGCTCTGTTCTACTTGCAATTTTTTTTCCTCCATCGAAAATTTCAGGTTGACCAAGTCATCACGAATGCCCCGTAGTTCGATGGCCGTATCAATTTTGGCCTGTTCCAATTGAGTTTGCGTCTTGTCGATTTCGGTTTGAGCCTCTTTGAGCTTGGTCTCCAACTCTGTTCGGTCGAGGGTGGCAACGTAGTCGCCAGCCTTGAGCACAGTTCCTTCGGGCACCATGTCGGTGATGGTGGCCTGCCAGATCTGCGCTGACCTCATGCCGCTGGGACCTTTTATTTCTTCGGAATTTTTTGCTTTTAGTTCGCCGGTTGCGGCTACGTAGATTTTGAACTCACCTTTCTTCACCTTGGTAGAAAGGCTTTTGGATTGTGATTTTCCTTTGCCACCGCCACTACAGGCGCCAAAAATCAGAACCGATGATAAAAGAAGGATGGACCAGGAAAGTTTGGAAAACGTGGGCATATAAGATTCAGTTGGTTTGGAGCGAAACTCAGGTTCTACAAAAGAAACTACAAAGTCTCACTGGTTCTCAGTTTGCTAAATGAAGAAAGGACGTTTTACCCAAGTGAAGGGTTGCCTTGAAAAATTCTTTATGGATGAAAAATGGCTCTAAAGAATTTGGGTACTTAACGAAGCCATTGAAAAAAGTATCAGGTGGTTCGGGTTAATGGTTGCAACAAGATAATATCAACCCGAACCACGTGAGGTCCAACTACGCTTGGGCAGTCGGTGTATTGAAATTCATGGTAGGGTAGGGCGGCGTTTCAGGCTCATGTATCGGGCCGAACTGCGTTTCATACCTTTTTATATTGTCAGCGAGCGCCATCATCAACCGCTTGGCGTGTTGTGGCGTGAGGATGATGCGTGATTTGACCTTGGCTTTTGGGACGTTTGGTGCCATCATGATGAAGTCAATCACAAACTCTGAATGGTTGTGCGAAATGACGGCTAGGTTTGAATATTGGCCTTCGGCAATGTCTTCTGGAAGCTCGATATTGAGTTGGCCGGGTGCAATTTTTTGTCTGACATGGATGATTTAATTTTTGGTGACGAACCGGGTTCTATTAAAAAGTCCGGCAATATCTACATATTTGCCGGGAGTGCAAAATCTTGGAACGTTTTCCAATGGGCAATGGTTTCGCCTGCTTTCAAACCAATTTTTTTAAGCTTAAAATTCAAAATCAATGGAAACCCAATGGCAATCCTACTTTGACCAAAACCAAAAAGTCTGGAACGATCGGGTAGAGACCCATCTGAAATCTGACTTCTACGACCAGCCGGGTTTCATGGCTGGCAAAAGCTCATTGACGGAAATCGAGGCGAATGCACTGGGCGATGTGAGCGGCAAAAGTCTGCTCCATCTCCAATGCCATTTTGGACAAGATTCCATGTCATGGGCTAGGCAGGGTGCAAAGGTTACGGGAATTGATTTCTCGGAAAAAGCCATCGAAGCTGCCCGCCAAATCAACGCAGAACTTAGCCTCGATGTACGTTTTATCCAGTCTGATGTGTACGCCTTGCCGGAAGTTTTGGAAGGACAATTTGACATCGTTTTCTCCACTTTTGGAGCCATCCCTTGGCTTCCCGACCTTGACAAATGGGCGGGTGTGGTCAGCCACTTCCTCAAACCCGGTGGCATTTTTTACCTAGCGGAATTTCATCCGACCTTTTACCTTTTCAATTTTGACAACCACAAGGTCGAGTACGGTTATTTCACCGAAAAAAATCCATACGAGGAAGAAATCAGTGGCACGTATGCCGACCGCTACGCAGGGGTGCAGGGATTGGAATATTTTTGGAACCACAGCATCTCGGAAGTGATGACGCCGCTGCTTAAAAATGGGCTGCAAGTAGTTGATTTTCAGGAGTTTGATTTCTCACCATACAATTGCTTTCCCAACATGGTGGAACGAGAACCGGGTCGGTTTGCATGGGGCAATTTCGGCGTCAGGCTACCCCATATTTTCAGCTTGAAGATGGTCAAAGCCTGAAAAGTTCGGCAGTTGAAGATTGCCAACTGCCGAACTTTCGGACTTGAAAAAATCAGTACCTCCGTCTCACAAGCTTGATAAAACTCTTCGCTTTTTCTTTCTTTTCCTTCGACGTCCAATTGTACTTGACGGCTACATTGCGTAAGAGGTAGTCCTTCGCCTCGTTGTAGTTTTTGAGCTGGTTGAGGGTCGAAACAGTGGCATCGAAAGCCGAAGCATCGCCACCGAAAAGTTCCTTTTGCGACGAAATCATTTCATTGAGACCCATTGCCTTTTTGATGTCTGCGATGGGCAACTCACTCAATTTTTCAGACAATTCGGTTGCCGATTTGAAGGCGAAAAGCTCCTCAAGTTCTGGGTCAGTGCTTGCCGGGGCTTTGTGAGCCGGGGCAGTTGGCGGTGCCTCAACATGCACGGGAGGAGGTGGAGGTACCACTGTCAAAGCATCCCTTTCCACTGGCGGCGGAGGGGTAGGATTAGGCGCAGGTTCCGGTATGCGCTCCACTTTTGGAGGTTCTGGTGCAGGTTCTGGTGTGCGTTCCACTTTTGGCGGCTCTGGTTGTGGCCTCAGCGGTGGCGGCGGGGAGCTGGTTTCTGGTTTGCGCAAAGTGATCCTTGGCTCAGGCGCCTTTGGCTCAACGGGTGCTGGCGTTACAGCTTCAGCCACGGTTGGCATTTCGAAAAACGACTCGTAAAATTGCAGGATGTAACTGCGCATCAGGTCTCGTTCAATACTCGAAACATTGCGGGGATCGCCGCTGATATTCTTGTAAAGTGCGTTGATTTTATCGAGGAGGGTTTTACTTTTTTGAAATTCCATGATGTGAATCGTGTTTTATTTTGAATTGAATAGGTATCTGAAAAAGCGCTAATCTGCAAGTTAATGATTTGACGGTCAATTATTTATGCTGCCGCTTATTTTCGCAATCCGATGAATTGGGCTACTTTCAAAAATCAACCAAGACACCCCGTTTTCCATTTCTATTTGTAAAAAAATGGGAAACAGTTACCTTCGCCAGCCCAATTAAAAATTCATGGCCGAAAGGTAGGAATTTTCATACCAAACGCCCAACTGCCGCTCTTTTCGTTCAACGTCTCCTGCTCACCAAACTCCCATGCCACAGGAAATATTTGCCGAAGGCCCCTAAAATCAGCCAAAACCCGATTCAAATTGAGGGTTGCTGTGACTGAACTTTTTACTTTCGCCTTTTTACCTTTTACTTGAACCTATGTTTCTCGAACCACATTTCAAAGGGCAGCGCAGCGGTTGGATTGAGGTCATTTGCGGTAGCATGTTCTCCGGAAAAACCGAGGAGCTAATTCGCCGATTGAAACGAGCGAAGATTGCCAACCAGAAAGTCGAGATTTTTAAGCCTAAAATTGACACCCGTTACGACGAGCTAAAAGTGGTTTCCCACGACGAAAATTTCATCTTGGCAGTGCCGATTGACCACTCGCGCAAGCTGCTCGAAATGGTGGAAGGGGTAGGAGTCGTTGGTATTGACGAGGCCCAGTTTTTTGATGGCGAGCTGCCCGAAATTTGCCAGCAACTGGCGCTTGACGGTAAGCGAGTCATCGTCGCCGGCCTCGACATGGACTTCAAGGGTCGGCCCTTCGGTCCAATGCCCAACTTGTTGGCTGTGGCGGAGTACATCACCAAGGTTCACGCCATCTGTCAACACTGCGGCAACCTCGCTACCCACTCGTTCAGGCTGGCAAATGAGGGCAAAACGGTACTGCTTGGAGAAAAGGAAAGTTACGAACCCCGCTGCCGCACTTGCTACAGCATGGGAAACATACTTAATTTGCATTGAAAGACGCAACGACGATAGACATTAGAAAGAAGATAGACATTAGACATTAGACAATAGACGGCACAGAGCCTTATGCCCGGTCTAAAGTCTAACGTCTATCGTCTGTTTTAAAAACAAACACCAATGACATTTGAACCCGGATTTGAGCAACAACTCAACAATTTTATTAAAAATGCCCTCCTCGAAGATGCTCCCCAAGGCGATAGAACTTCCCAAGCTTGCATCCCCTACGATGCGAGATGCACCGCCAACCTGCTGGTGAAGGATGCTGGAATCCTCGCTGGGGTGGAGGTTGCGAAGCGCATTTTTTTGCATGTTGACCCCAGCGCCGGTTTTACCCAATTCATCGAGGACGGGACGCACGTGAGCTACGGCGATGTGGCCTTTCAAGTGGAATGCAACACCCAAGCCTTGCTAGGTGCCGAGCGGGTAGCGCTTAATATCATGCAGCGAATGAGCGGCATTGCCACGCTGGCGCACGAGTTCGTTTTCGAAGTGGAAGACCTGCCCGTGAAAATCCTCGACACCCGAAAAACCACGCCTTTGCTCAGGTTTTTGGAAAAATATGCCGTCCGTATCGGCGGTTGTTACAATTATCGGGAAAATCTTTCCGAATGGTTCATGATAAAGGATAACCACATCAAAGCTTGTGGCGGTGTGAGTAAAGCAATCCTCAAAGTGGCCGATTACCAAAAGGCAAACGGCTTGAACTTGGGCGTGACGGTGGAGGTGAAGAACCTCGTCGAATTGCATCAGGTACTGGAAGCTGGCAACGTGACCCGCATCATGTTCGACAATTTTGAGATGCCGTTGCTGGCAGAGGCAGTGGCCACCGTCAATAATCGTTTTGAAACGGAGGCATCTGGCGGCATCAATATCCACTCTGTGCGCAGGGTGGCTTTATCGGGGGTGGATTATATTTCCGTGGGAGCGCTGACGCACTCGGCCACCAGCCTGGATTTGAGTTTGAAGATAAAATAATTGCTGTGCAACGCTAACAGAAAAAGCCATCAGGTGCGAACCTGGTGGCTTTTTCCGTTTTGGTAAAACTTTGATAATCTGAGCGGCTGTTCCCTGTTTGGCAAAACCAAAGTCTGGTTCAGCCCATTGGATAACTCTTGAAAATCATGGTAAAGAAAATGATGGCACTGATGATAACTATCCATAGCCGTACATCCTTCAGAATGGTCTCTTGCCTGTTCATGTGTTGTGTTTTTTGATAAATAAAGAATTCGCTTGCCCTGCTATCGGGCAACTCTAACTGTAAATGTGTAAATGAGGAAGGAGAATTATGACGGGTAGATAAAGCCCTATTTTCAAATAGGATGCCAACAGGATTTTTAATAATTTGTTTTTGCCTGGAAGATGCCCCAAATCATTCAGTTTTTGCCCAGCAAAATACCTTGATTTATCTTTTTCACCAGCATAGGTCCTTCATAAACCAGCCCACTGTAAACCTGTACCAATGCTGCACCAGCATTGATTTTTTCCAATGCATCCGACGGCGATGCAATACCCCCCACGCCGATGATTGTCAGTTTTCCGCCCGATTTTTCGTGCAGGTAGCGAATGACCTCCGTCGAACGTGCCTTCACAGGCTTGCCGCTCAGGCCGCCTGCGCCGATATTTTCCAATGCTGAATCATTGGTTTTTAGGCCATGGCGGGAGATGGTCGTGTTTGTCGCAATCACGCCATCCAGTTTTGTTGCTTGCGCAATGTCGAGGATGTCATCGAGCTGGCCGTCCGTCAAATCCGGGGCAATTTTCAAGAGGATTGGCTTTGGGGTTGGCTTCTGCTTGTTCAAGTTTTGAAGCGCCGTAAGGAGTGCGGTGAGCGGCGCTTTCTCTTGCAAATCACGCAGATTCGGCGTGTTGGGTGAACTCACATTCACCACGAAATAATCAACGTAAGGAAAAAGCGCCTCGAAGCAAATTGCATAATCACGCTCGGCTTGTTCATTGGGAGTTGTCTTGTTTTTCCCAATGTTTCCACCGATTATGAAGTTGCCAGGCTTGCGGTTTTTTAGTCGCTGCACCAGTGCATCCACACCTTCGTTGTTGAAACCCATTCGGTTGATTAGCGCCTCGTCGGCAGGTAACCGAAATAGCCGAGGTTGAGGATTGCCGGGCTGTCCGAGCGGCGTCACGGTTCCGATTTCGATGAAGCCAAATCCCAGTGCCGACATGGCCTCGTAGTGTTTCCCATCCTTGTCGAAACCCGCTGCCAAACCCACAGGGTTCGGAAACCTTAGGCCAAAAACCTTGCGTTCCAGTCGCTTGTCCTCCACTGAAAAGCTGCGACGGAACAACCAGCCCACCACCGGAATGGCCAGCGTCATTTTCAACAAAAACAAGGTGATGTGGTGCGCTTTTTCTGGATTGAAAAGGAAAAGGATGGGCTTGAGAATGAGTTTGTACACTTTGGAAAGGTATGAGGTATGAGGTATGAGGTAAAAGTTTGGCGTCGTCTACCAATTCATACCTCATACCTCATACCTCATACCTTTAAAGAAACGTCTTATCAAATGCCAGAGGCAGCAAGTCCAGCCCATTTTCAAAAACGAAAACTGATCCGGTTTCGCCCTGCAAAATTACACGGATTGGTTGTTTGTTTTTCACTTCCGTTTCACAAATTACCTGACGGCAGGCACCGCAGGGCAAGCCGGGTCGGTCAATCACCCGCTTGGGGTTGCGAACGGCCACTGCGAGTGCTAGTGGTGCCACGCCTGGGTGCATGTTTGCAGCCGTGGTAAGCACCGTTTGCTCAGCGCAGATGCAGAGCGGGTAGCTGGCATTCTCGTAGTTGCTGCCTCCGAACAATTGCCCATTGCGGAGCAACACAGCCGCCCCGACCTTGAAGTTGGAGTACGGCGAGTAGGAGTTTTCGAGTGATTTTTTGGCCAAAAGCAAGAGTTGGCGATCGCTTTCAGGCAGCTCGTCCAGTGAGTCGTAGCAGATGAATTCAGTATGAAACGTTTGTTTTTTCATGGAAATCGGGTTGTCGGTAGGCCAAACATACAGGTAATTGTTGAAAATCAATTGAAGGTGGCCAAAACCGCTGCGTTTTTCGGTTTGCTGGGAGTTTTAACGAATGTGTACCTTGCGGCCACTTTTTAATCACATTATTGAAAAATGAATAACATCTTGATTTTAGGGGCGGGCCGTTCGGCCAATGCCTGCATTCAATACGTCCTCAGAAATGCGAAGGAGCACAATTGGTCGGTCGTTGTGGCCGATTCTGACCTCGAAACAGTCACCAGAAAGGTGGCCAGTCATCCAAATGGCCGTGCCGTGTGGCTAGATGCTGCCAAGGCCGAGGAGCGCCAGGGGCTAATTTCAAGGGCCGACGTGGTTATTTCTTTGCTCCCGCCACACATGCACGTGGAAGTTGCTTACGACTGCATCCGCCTGAAAAAGCACTTGATTACGGCCTCCTACGTCTCCAAGGACATCCACAAACTCAGCGACGAGTTTCGGAACAAGGAACTGATTTTCATGGGCGAAATGGGCCTCGACCCTGGCATAGACCACATGTCGGCGATGCAAAAAATTGACGAAATCAAGGCGAAAGGAGGTAAGATAACTGCCTTCAGTTCCAATGCAGGCGGCCTGGTGGCGCTCGATAATTTGGAGAAAAACCCTTGGCGCTACAAGTTCACCTGGAACCCCCGAAACGTGGTGAAAGCTGGCCAAGGAACTGCACAATACCTCGAAAACGGCAAGTTCAAGTACATCCCATACAACCGCTTGTTCAAGGAGTACAAACTGATAGAAATTCCTGGCTACAACGAGCCGTTTGAAGTTTACGCCAACCGTGATTCGCTGCTGTACCGGGAGGCTTACGGTCTCGACGACATTCCATCGCTTTCACGTGGCACTATTCGCTACCGGGGTTTTTGTGATGCCTGGAATGCGTTGGTGCAGATCGGCCTGACCGACGGCACGTACCCCATCATGGATTCCGACAAAATCACTTACCACGAGTTGATGGAAGCATTTTTGAGCAAGCCGGGCAGGCCAGGCGCGTCCGTGAAGGAACGGGTGGCGGAGATGCTAGGCGAGACGGAGTTTTCGCCCGTGATGAAAAAACTGGACTGGCTGGGGCTTTTCAGCAAAAAGAAAATCACCATCCCAAATGCCACGCCTGCGCTGATTTTGGAGGAACTGCTGCTCGAAAAATGGAAACTTGCCCCAAAAGACAAGGACCTCATCCTGATGCAGCACCAGTTCGAGTACGAATTGGAATGGAAAAAAATACCACCTCACTTCGACCATGGCGCTAAAGGGAGAGGACGCAGAGGACACGGCGATGGCAAGATTGGTGGGGCTACCACTTGGCATTTTTGCCAAATTTCTGATGACAAACAAAATTGTGACAACTGGCGTCAACATCCCCGTGCGCAAGGAAATATACGAACCAGTATTGGAAGAGCTCAAGCAGTATGGCGTGATTTTTCATGAGCACGAGGAGGTCGTAAACAACTGATTGCCAAATGCTTAAATGCCTCGTTTCGACAAAATAAACTCCCTGCAAATCTTCCAGGTTTTGCAGTTCGGCACGGCTGTTTTGATTGGCATTTTGCTGGTTAAGGCTGGACTTCCGACTTCGCTGGTTTCAGTCTACGAGGCGCTGATGTTCATTGCGAGCCTGTTCTGTTTTTTTTGGGTAGCGGGTGGCCAAAATGCGTTGCTTCAGTTGTTTGCAAAGCTGGACGAAGCCACTCAAAAACGAGCAATTTTTAATGTCTTTTTCCTTTTTCGTTGGCTGGCTTAGTGACTGGATGCTTGCTTTTTTTGTACCAAAATCCTGTTGGTCAGCACCTTACGAACTTTGAGCAAATGCCGCTGCTCAACCTCCTTGCCCTGTTCCTCGTGCTCAACTCGCCGAGCTTTTTACTCCATATTTTTTATCTTTTGTTGAAAAAATACCAACAGCTCGTCGTGTTCGGCGTAGTGAATTTTGGGCTGCAGTTGGTGCTGGTGGTGGTGCCCATTTTTCTCCATTTTTCCCTCCGGGAATCCATGTACGGTTTGTTAGTTTGGGCAGTGGTGAAACTGATTTGGAGCTTCGTGGTCGTCTATCGCCATGCGGAGTGGCAGTTCGACGTGGTTTTTTTGAAGAAATATCTGTCGCTGGCTTGGCCACTTTTGCTGTTTGCAGCCATCGGAAAGGGGTCGGAATACGTTAGTGGCGTGGCAGTGTCTACGCTTTTCGAGGACGAAAAAGTCTTCGCCATCTTCCGATACGGCGCTCGTGAACTACCGTTGGCGGTGCTGATGGTAGGCGCCCTTGCCACCGCTCTCATCCCAGAAATGGCTGAAAATCAGGCACTTGGACTCGAACGGATAAAAAAACAAACCCGAAAATTGTCACATTGGCTGTATCCAATCAGCATGTTGTCTATGCTGGCTGCACCGTTTTTGTTCCCGATTTTTTTCAACCAGGACTTCAAGCTATCGGCTCGTATTTTCAATATTTTCACCTTGCTGCTGGCCAGCCGGATACTGCTGCCACAAGTGGTAACGATGGGTGCTGGCAAGAACAATATCTTGATAATCAGTGCTTTGACTGAGTTGGTGGTGTTGGTCGGCCTAAGTTTTTGGTGGGGGAAATCGTTCGGCCTGGAGGGCATTGCCTGGGCGGCAGTGGCGGCTTTCATGGTAGACCGTGCGGTGCTGATTTGGTACAATTGGCAGGTGCTGAAAATCTCCCCTGGAGATTATATTCACTGGAAAACTTGGGGCACTTACAACTTGCTCCTTGTTGCCATTTTTTTGATTTCCTTGCAGTTGTGAACTTGCGTTAGCATCGTGCAACCCATTACAGCCAGCGAACTTCAATTGCCAAAATAAAATCATGTTTTTCCTATCTTGCGCCGCCAAAACAACAACGTATCATGAGTAAGAAACCTGCCAAGCCCATTCGTCCCCAAGCTTCGCTAAGTGCGAAAAAATCATTGTACAATCCAGCCAAATGGCTTGACCGGGCTTCCACGGCCACCGAACAGGACGGCTTTTACAAAAAGATATTTATCGGCTTGAGCCTTGCTATCTTGCTGACAACCATTGTGTTAGCGCTCGGAAGCGGCATCAACGGCGACGACGAATACCAAAACGACTACTCCACCAAACTCGTCAGCTACTACTCGACCATGGGCGCCGACAGCTCGGCCCTGTACATTGACAAGGGCAAGATGCACTACTATGGCGGCTTCTTCGACATCGTGACGGGCTTCACCAACAAGGCGCTCGGCTTCACTTGGCAAGACGCAGGCTACCACTCGGTCCGGCATATTTTCAACGCCATTTTTGGGGTACTGGCCATGCTGTCCACGGCGCTTTTGGCCAAAGAAATCGCCGGTTGGCGGGCGGGCATCCTCACACTGCTGTTTATGTTCCTCTCGCCCCGCTTCCTCGGCGACTCGCTGATGAACCCAAAGGACATCCCCTTTGCCGCCGGTTACGCCATCGCCCTTTACTACATGGCGCTTTTTTTCAAACAAATGCCCACGCCACATTGGAAAACCGCACTTGGCATCGTGCTCGGAATCGGCTTGGCGATAGCGACAAGAGCAGGTGGCTTGTTGCTGATAGCATTTCTGTTCCTCTTTGCTGGCCTCGATTTTTTGATAAAAAATGGCTTGGGCGGCATCACGTCTGAAAGCAAAATCGTAGGTAAATACGCTATTTGGACAATTGGCATCGCAGCCGCTGGCTACATCTTGGCACTGCTTTTTTGGCCATTTGCGATCCAATCGCCCATCAGCAATCCCCTCGAAGCACTGGGCGAGTTTTCGAAATTGGGCGTGAAAATCCGGGTGTTGTTTGGTGGCGAAAACCTTATGTCCGACGAGACGCCATGGAACTACGCACTCACCTGGATATGGCGAACGATTCCACTTTTTAGTTTGATTGGCCTTTTGGGCGGCTTGGTTTTCTTGGGCAGGTTTTTCAAAAAATACCAGCCGCTGCCAGTGTTCATTGCCTTTTTTGCGGCATTGTTCCCACTGTTTTACATCATCTACAAAGACAGTATCCTCCACGATGGCTGGCGTCACTTGACTTTTGTCTATCCAACAATGACGGTAGTTGCGGCGCTGTTTTTCCTCGAATTGGAGGGCATTTTCAAAGAGAACAAGGTTGGAAAATATGCCCTGTACGTCGTCCTAGGCCTGATGATGGCGGAGCCAGCAGTATTCATTGCTCGAAACGCCAAGTTTCCTTACACCTATTTTAATCCGGTTAGTGGCGGCATCAGTGGTGCCTACGGCAATTACGAGACTGACTACTGGGGCCTGAGCATGAAACAGGCAATTGACTGGCTGGAAGCCCAAGGTATAATCAGCCCAACGATGACGGACACGGTGACCATTGGCACCTCGTTTTCGTACGTCGCTCATGCTTATGTTGACAAAAAATTCAATGGAAAAGTGAAGGTCAACTACGTCAAATTCGGTTCCCGTTACGAGAAGGACTGGGACTACGGCATCTTTCCGTCCCGTTACATTAAGGGGCCACACCTGCGTTCCGGCAGTTGGCCAAACAAACGAACCATCCTCACTATTACTGCCAACGGTGTGCCGCTGACAGCGATTGAACAGGGCGGCGGCGCAGTGTTTGAAGGTGAAAAATTGCTGAAAGCACAGGATTTTCAGGGTGCAATTACTGCCTTCCAAAAGGAAACCCAGCAGTATCCCGACAATGAACAAGCATGGCTCAAAATGGCAATGGCAAACCTGAATCTCGGCAAACCGGCTGAGGCGAAAACCGCCGCCACCAAATCTATCGAAGTGGCGCCAGGCAATACGACTGGGTTGTTTTACCGTGGACTTGCCGGGCTATACGGCGGTGATTTGGCGGGTGCAGCCGACGATTTCCGGGCAGCGATGAAACTGGAAAGCGACATGCTCCCAAACATCAAAAATGCCTATGAGCGGCTGGCGCAATCCTACGACCAGCAGGGGAATGCAGCGAATGCACAGCAGGTGCGGGAGGCGGCAAAGAACCTGTGAACCCATCTATGTCAAGCTTTTTGAAACATCTCAAATTCGCTTAAATTTGTAGAAACCTAAACGAAAAGCCATGAGTCGAAAAGACTTGATAAATAGAATCGAATTGCTCAAAAAACAACTGACTTTGATGTTGATTGAGCAAGACGATTTTCTGAAAAGGGTTTCACAGAAGGAGTTGGAAGCTTGGAAGGACGAAATTCTCGATGAATTAAAAGAGAAACTTGATTTGCTGGAAAAATACGATGCTAAGAACTAATCGCCTTAAATTCAATAAGTTATGAATGCTTCTAAAGCAAAACCTGCTACAAGTATTTTGGCCGAAACTCGGAGAAACGCAAAGATGATTGGCGAAGCAATAGAGGAAAGAATTTCCCAAAAAGCCATCACTGAGAAGGAAAGGCTGGAGCTTATTGACGAGCTTCAAACCCTGATTTCGTTACTCGAAAATCTGAAAATGCCTGTAAAGTAACAGGGCATTCCCATTCAAAAAATGAATTACAAACTCCTCTTCCCAACCTAACGTAACCGTTATCTTTTCATTCGTGAAAACCTTGCAAAATTCCGCAGCAGCCCAAAATTTGCCGCAGGCCTGAACCTTGGCACCGGCGAGGGCGACTACGACCCAATGATTGCAGCACGCTGCCTAAAGCTCATCGCTTGCGACATCAACGAGAACGATATTTCCTTTGCGAAGCAAATGAACAGCGGCGTCCTAAACCTCACCTACCGAATCGAAGACGCACTGAACCTCAGCTTTCCAGACGGCAGTTTTCAACTTATAACCAGTGAGTGGATCCAGCCTTGTTTCGGCATTGGACTGAACAATACGGGATGGAAGTACTGGAAGAAAAAAACCTCAGCGGCTACCTCATCGCCCTGCTCGAAATGTATTGGACAGGCTTGATTCAGCGGCTATTCAAAGAAAATGCCGGCAATGTTTCTGGAAAGTCGGAGAAGAAAGTCAAGCTGCGGCCTTCGGCCAAGGAGCCTGCCCTAACCGTGCTCACCGACGTAATTATTAAATTGGATTTTGCGCTTTTCAAGCACTCAAAATACAGCGTCGGCAAGGGTTTCGTGGTGAGGAAAAAGTAAGGTGCCTAACTTCCGCATCCCTCTTTTCACTTTAACCTTTTACTTTTTACTCGAAAATGGACACACAAGCACTTCGCAATGACACCCCCGGTTGCTCACTGCATATCCACCTGAACAACGCTGGGGCGAGCCTCCAACCAATGCCCGTCATCCAAGCTGTGCAGGATTATTTGACCGAAGAATCGCTCCACGGCGGATACGAAGTTGCTGCGAAACATGCAGCTCAAATCGCTGGATTTTATGATGCCACCGCCAGTTTGCTGAATGCCCATGCCCACAACATCGCCTTTGCCGGGAGTGCCACCGATGCCTATTTTCGGGCGCTGTCGTCCATTCCGTTCGAGCCGGGAGATGTACTGCTCACTACCGACGACGACTATGTGAGCAACCAGATTGCCTTTCTTTTTTTACAAAAAAGGTTCAAAATCAAGCTGTTGCGCGCCGAAAAATTGCCCGAAGGCGGCGTTGACCCACAATCGGTCAATGAACTGATGGACGCCCACCAGCCCAAGCTCGTGGCCGTGACCCACGTGCCGACCAACTCCGGGCTGGTTCAGGACGTGGAAGCAGTCGGACAATTGTGCCAAGAACGAGACGTCTGGTACCTCGTGGATGCCTGCCAGTCGGCTGGTCAGATGCCACTGGATGTTGCCAAAATCGGCTGCGACTTCCTCAGTGCCACCATGCGGAAATGGCTGCGAGGCCCACGTGGTGCTGGCTTTTTATACGTGTCCGATTTGGCACTTGGAGCAGGATTCGAGCCAATCTTCCCGGACATGGCTGGTGGCGTTTGGGTGGAGCCAGACCATTACGAACTGGAAAAAAGTGCCAAGCGCTTCGAGCAATGGGAAAAAAATTACGCCCTCGTCCTTGGCTCAAAAGCAGCGATTGAATATGCCAACAACCTTGGTTTGGAAGCAATTGAAGGTGCGGTGACGGGCTTGGCGGATTACACCCGCAGTCAACTTTCGGCACTGCCTGGCGTTCGAGTGCTCGACAGGGGTGTTCAGAAATGCGGCATCGTCACTGCTCATTTCAAGGGCAAGACCCCGGCAGCCGTGAAAAAAGCGCTCGACGATGCCAATATCCATGCAGGCATCGGCACGGCCACCAATGCACAGATTGATTTTACGGAAAAAGGGGTGGGGTGGGCGTTGCGCCTTTCTCCGCATTATTTCAACACAACTGCCGAGATAGATACGACCATCCAAGTGTTGTCAAGGATTTTGTAATTTTGGAAAAAATTAATGCTCAATGGACAGTTTTCAGCATTTTCCACCAGACACCAGGGTTTGGATTTATCAGTCAAACAAGCCATTCCCAGCGGAGGTAGTCCCCAAATTGAAGGACGTCGTTGACCGCTTCGCACAAAACTGGGTGAGCCACAACCGACAGTTACGAGCGCACGGCGATGTGCTGCACGACCAGTTCATCCTGTTGGCAGTGGACGAAGGGCAGGCAGATGCAAGCGGCTGCTCCATTGACAAGAGCGTTCATTTTTTGAAACAGCTCGAAAATGAACTTGGCATTGACTTGTTTGACCGGATGACTTTTGCTTGGATGGACGGCGATGCCGTAAAAACAGCTGGAAGCGAAGAATTTTCAAGCCTGTTCCAAGCGGGCAAAATCACCCCAGACACCCTTGTTTTTGACAATTTGGTCAAGACAAAAGGTGAGTTGGAAGAAAATTGGCTCAAGCCGCTCAACAAGAGCTGGCACCGGAGGTTTGTCTAAGACTGAATTGTTGAATTGCTATATTGTTATGATTGGTTTGGAGCATCATAACAATACAGCAATTCAACAATTCAACAATACAGCAATTCAATCCATGTTTGGAAAAGTAAAAAAATGGCTTGGCATCGAAGGCGTGAAAGTGGAGCTTTTGCTGCCCGAAATGGCCTTCGAGCAAGTCGGTGCGGTGAGTGGCCAGTTGGTCTTTCATTCCAAAAACCAGCAGGTAGTGCGCTCCGTTCACCTGAAAATGATTGAAAAGTACAGCCGAGGGCGTGGCCATGAAAAGCTGGTGGACGAATACCTGTTGGGCGAAATCACGCTGAACCATCGCATCGAAGTTCCAGCCGAGGAGCCGATTGGTGTTGAATTCACCCTTCCGTTTCAGCTCCACAAATCGAACGTGGATGATTTCGGGGACAAAAATTTCCTAACGGGTGGCCTTGTCTCGCTTGCCAAGAAAATGCGAGCCGTTAACTCTGAGTATCGTCTGGAGGCCGAAGCCGAAGTGGAAGGCACGGCGCTCAATCCATTTGTTCGAAAGCTTATAAAATTGGTGAGAAACTGATTTTTCCCTCATTTCACAAAAAAATAATGGCCTTGCGGATTGCTTCGCAAGGCCATTTTCATGCTGTATCCAGCTTACTTTTTGACAAACTTCGTCAGGGAAGTCTTGCCGTCTGCTTCGATTTTTACGAAGTAAAAACCTGCCGCCATTTGACTTACATTCAATTGATAATCAAGGATTTGCAGCTCGCCATTCAACTGTTTGGAGATGATGTTCCGACCGAGTGCATCGTAAACCGTAATCGTTGGGTTAGCTAGCGGCTTGACCGATTCCAAGTGAATGTTGAGCAAGTCCGAAACTGGGTTTGGTGACAGATTCACGGTGGCCTGGAGCGTCCGGTCTTTACTGCCAGATGTTTCCAGCACATTGATGGTCATGGTGGAAATCGTGGAAAATGCACTTCCGTCTGATACCTGAAAATCAAAGGAGGTGTAGGCAGCACCAAACTCACCAGCAATGGCCGAATAGCTGAGTTCACCGACTTGTGCAGCGGGAACATTCTGACCAGCAGTGACGGCATTCCCAGCGAGGGTTAAGCTGCCTTTGGCTGGCAGAGTGAGAATATTTAGGTCATCGAATGGCTGGTTTTCAACGTCTGTGTACGGGAAATCAGCCGCCTCAAAAACATACGGAAAGTCGTTTGAGGCGGTAACTTCTGCATCCTGGAAGAAGGGAGCGTCATTCACGGGCGTCACGTTGATTGTCATCGTGTAATCATCCACGCTCCAAAGCCCACCGTCGGAAACCTTGAACTTGAAGTTGGCGTAGTCTGGGCCGAATTCGTTCAGGTCTGGGTCAAATATCAAATTTGGCAATTGTGCTACCTGAATAATATCATTGACGTTTGCAGCCGTAGATCCAATTTTCAGGAGGCCCAATGTTGGAAGCGCCGTAATTTGAACGGCTTGAAGTTGGTCACTGAGGTTGCCATCGGCAAAGCTGATGTCATCGGGCTGGAACAGGTAAATTCCGTCCTCCGGCATGATGATGGAATTGTCCGCAGACGTAGGTGGATAGCTCACGTTGATGGCGAGGTTTTCGTAGAAATGGATGGAATTCCCATAATAATCGTTCACGAAAACGTCAACATCGCCGTCCCCATCAATATCCGCTGAGGATGGGATTGGAACATCTAATTCCATTAGGCAATAATTCCAAAAGGGTTTTTGACAGCAGTATCAAACGCTGGAGCGGTAGGAGTGCCAA
The DNA here is from genome assembly GCA_016719855.1 of Saprospiraceae bacterium. Lineage (GTDB taxonomy): Bacteria > Bacteroidota > Bacteroidia > Chitinophagales > Saprospiraceae > UBA6168. Next base: position 69,345 of record JADJYH010000013.1, read on the forward strand.
TATTCTCAACATAGGAATATAAAAGGTTGAATAATAATTCTAATCACAAGTAACAGCATGTCATAATCACCATCTCCGTCCAAATCACATAAATTAGGGATAATCATCGTTGCAGAATGTTCAACCCAAAAGGGTTTAGGGTTGGCGCGGAAAATGATGGTGCTGTGGCGTTCCTGTGTTCTCAAAATATTGAGTGACCACCGTTCCCATCACCCAAAACATCAAAATCACCATCACTGTCCAAATCAATGGCTGCTGCAAAATTAAATAAGCCCGGCATTGGGTAAGGCCAAATGGATTTGTTAAAGGATTCTCAAAATCAGGCGCAGTGGCAGAACCGGTATTTTCCTGAAATTGAAAATCACCTCATAAAGATTTCCGATCCATCAAGTCCAAATCGCCGTCATTGTCAAAATCGGCAAGCATCGGCTGCCCATAGTCGCCTATCGGAGCAATACTGAATGGGTTGAGTCATAGTTGTGGCAGTGAATACTGGAACTTGTGGCGCTTGGGCATAAACAAGAAAACAGGCGAAAACGATATCACCGCCAGCTGTTAATCAATAGGTCAAGGTCTCCGTCTCCGTCCAAGTCTGCAAAGTGGAGTAGCCACATGTTGAGCCAGACGCAATGCCGAATGGTGAGATAACCACAGGTGAGAAAGTCTGGGCACAGTTCAATGCCGTTCCGAGCAGCAAGGCGATACCCGCCAATGCACCCTTCAGCCGGGACTGCGGCATCAGGTGGCCGATTCGCTTGAGTCGGTCTTGTAACTTGGTCAATAATGTCCGCTTTTCCCGAAGGGAAAGGAGTTGAAAGGTGCCGTCCTTCAATAGTCGGCTGACCTTTTTTGCAAGGTGCTTGTAGCGCCTTACTTGCGCCGAAAATGGTACGTGGCTTGCGTGCATAATTGGTTGAATATTTTAAGGTGAATAAATAATTTTTTTGCAAAAAATTGCAGTTCAATCCTTCGTTGGAGCTGCCCAATAAGTTGCCTCCGGTGTCGAAAGCCCCAGTTTGTATTCCGGTTTTTGGGTGTTCAAAATGCCGGGACGATGGCAGCTGGGAAGCACCTGCACGTCGTAGATTTCGTCCACGGAGGTCTGGTACCTGATTTCGCCGACCAATGCGCCAGTGGGCAAATGGACGACTGAAACACCTGCCGTTGTTGCCTTTTCTGCGAATTTTAGCTTCGCAAAGGTGGACGAACTTTTCGAAGCTTCGATAGGCCGATGAAGACATAGTCGCCATGTTTGCAAAGACCCCGAACGAAACCGTTAAGTTGGGTCACCACGTCATATTTCCCAGTATTGACATCCAAGCGGACCAATTCCCCTACGGCAGAAAGCAAAATGTACAGTTCTCCATTGAATAACCTTGGAGAATGGGGCATTGGCAGGTTTCGGGTGATGGTTTCCCTGCTTTCCACGTCCAACAGAATCCCACCCGTGGTAACAACCTCCCGCCAGCCTTGAGGCGTATCCGATTCGCTGAATGCGGTTACGTACTTTGGCATTCCGTTCTGCAAGGTCATGCCGTTCAGGTGGCAGCGGTCTTCGCTGACCAGTTTCGTGATGAACTTGGGTTTCCAGATGGGTGTAAAGCTGTAATTGTCGTCAATTTTTATGATGGAAGAAAAGGAGGTGTTTATCGCAAATAGCTGATTGTCAGCGCCGTAATCAAGGTCGTGGATGTCAATTTGCCCCGTAAAATAACTGGCCCTAGGCATGTACAACGCATCGTAAATCGCAGGTTTGTTTGGGTAGTTGGCGGCAAGTTGTGGCGAGTTTGCCAACACAATTACCTCGTCTAGGCAAGCGATGGCCATTTTGTTGCCATGCAAGGCGATGCCCATTGGCTTCGCAAAATTGCGGGGCAGTTGCGTCAGTTCGTCGTCGTTTTTCGCCGAAAGGAAAATCACTTTGCCCGCTTGGAAGGTGCTGAGGGCAATTGTGCAGTTCAATTGACGAAGGAGTTCTGGTAGATTTGGCGTGAAGGTGCAACTGAACGGTGGTGGCGGCGTGGTGGTGGATTGCATTTGGGTGGTGTTAGTTTTGGCAAAGAAATGGAGCATTTCGTTCACTTGTGACAATCGCTGTGTTAAAAAAGCCCAAAAACTGATTTTGGCGCTAATTGCTACTTTTGCCCAGCAAATCCCAAATCGCCAACACGCTAAAACGCCAATTTGCCTTTATGTCCGTCGAACAGTTTTTTGAGCTTTTTTTGGAAGAATTAAAATCCCGTGACAAGCTCCGGGAGTACTACAAATTCCACGACGACCCCTCGAAACTCCCCTTCCGCAAGGCCTATTTTTGCCAGCGGCTACAGTATGTTTTCGACCAAATTCAATCCTTCTCTCACCCGCTCAAGCGCTCACCCGCTCACACGCTGGACATCTGGGATTGCGGCTGTGGCTACGCCACCACGCAGATTTTTTTGGCGCTCAACGGCATACCAACCCGTGGCACCACCCTCGAATTTTATTTCAAAGAGATTCCCAAGCGGCTGGATTATTGGTCAAAATATGGTGACATGAAGCTGGTCAAGGTCAGCTACGAGGATGTTTTTGATACCAAAATCAACGAAAGCTCCGAGGACATCATCATTGTGCAGGACACGCTGCACCACCTCGAACCGCTGCAAAACAGCCTGTCCATTTTTTACAAAACCCTGCGCACCGGCGGCAAGCTCATCGCCATCGAAGAGAACGGCAACAACCTCATCCAACGGCTCAAACTGTACCGCCAACGTGGCAACAACCGCATCATTGACTACTACGACGAAGGGCTTGGCCGCACCGTGACAATGGGCAACGAGAACATACGTCCTTATCCGCTTTGGCGGGCAGAATTCATCAAGGCTGGCTTTGAAATGGAAGAAGACAAACTCAATTATGTCCGGCTGTTCCCGCCTTCCATTTTCCAACGAAAACTACCGGACGACGTGATGAAACAGGAGCAAATGCTCTGGCAGCGGTATGGCTTGTTGCGGGAGTATTTTTTCTTTGGGGTGAATTTTGTGACGAGGAAAGCTTAGGAAAAATATCTCTTGCATGAAAACATTTCTTACCTCCATTGGATTGTACAAGGAATTCAAAGTTGAAACGATATTCAGCATTGAAGCCTTCTTGGATAATTTGTCAAGAGTCGTTGACAATGCAAGCCTTTGCTGGTTTTACGACTGGCTGATATCTTCTTAAACAATAAAAATGAGTTAAAGGGTCGTATCTCAAGAAACGGTTTTATAGTGCGGAAAAAGTGGCATTTTTTTGATGTAAGCAGTAATTTAGCAAAAGCCAAAGGTCGTTTTATTGAGGACGATGGAAGGATAATAGTTTGTATTCAAGTCACTGGATTCAATTGGTTTATTGTAACTTTTTGCCCTTCCTTCAATCTTCCTATCTTTTTCGTGATCATTTTTGAAAATGGCATTAACGACTCTCCAGCAATTCTCTTATTGCCGATTCTATTTATTTTATTACCTTACTTATTTGTAAGAATTAGTGTCTCAAGACTTTATGAGATGTTGAAAAAGAAAGTAAACTGATAATCCAACAGCCCAATTCTTACATCTTTCGTATCCAAATATTCCGATAGCTCACCAAATCCCCGTGGTCTTGCAAGGAAATCGGCCCATCGCCATGTGCGATGTTCTTGGGCAATCCAATGTACTCACTGGTCCCCTTGATTTCCGTGTTGTTCTGTATCACTACGCCATTGTGGATGACCGTCACTCGGCCCGATGCAACCTTCACGCCGTCCACACTGAAGCGAGGTGCGGTGTAGATGATGTCGTAAGTCTGCCATTCGCCGGGCGGGCGACAGGCATTCACCAGTGGCACGCTTTGTTTGTAGATGGAGCCAGCTTGCCCGTTGGGGTAAGTGATGTTGTTGAAGCAGTCAAGCACCTGCACTTCGTACTTGCCTTGCAGGAAGATGCCGCTGTTGCCACGGCCTTGGCCTTCGCCTTTCACCACTACCGGTGCACGCCATTCGATATGAAGTTGGCAGTCGCCAAAAACTTTCTTGGTAAAAATCCCACCTGAATTGGGCTTCACGGTCATGGCACCGTCTTTCACTTCCCACTGCGCTGGCAGGCCGTTTTCGTGGGTGAATTCGTTTAGGTTCGTGCCATCAAACAGCACGATGGCATCGCTGGGTGCACTAGTGCCAGTGCCCGGTGTCACGATTTTGGGCACAACTTCCCATGCTTCGGTGAACTTGGGGTCCCATTTTTCCGATGCTTTTTGGTCGGCGACTTGTGCAGTCAACAGCCGCTGAACGGCCAGACAGATAAAAACAATGAAGAGAAGTTCTTTTTCATGTTGTAATTTTTTTTGAAATGCTGATTTGCGGAGCAAAGAAACCAAACCATGCCCAAGTTTGCGTTTTTATGCTTGTTTTTTGAATTTTTCAAAGAAAAAAAGGCTGTCTGGGTTTCGCATCGAGTCGAGGTTTGCGGCTTTGTCCAGTGCCTTGCCCATCAGGATTTTCTTTACGGGCGCTTCCATTTTTTTTCCGCTGATGGTGTACGGGATGTCGGGGCAAACGATGATGTCGTCTGGCACGTGTCTCGGCGAATAGTCTGAGCGCAAGGTCTGGTTGATTTTTTTGCGCAGATCATCGGTCAATTTTTCGCCATCGTTCAGCAAAACAAAAAGCGGCATGTAGTCGCCGCCACCTTCCAGCTCCACGTTGACGATGAGGCTGTCCTTCACCTCCCTGATTTTGTCCATCGCCCGGTAAATTTCCGCTGTGCCGATGCGAACGCCCTGACGGTTCAGCGTGGCATCCGACCTGCCGTAGATGATGACGCCATCGTGTTCCGTGATTTCAATCCAATCGCCGTGCCGCCACACGCCGGGGTAGGTGTCGAAATAGCTGGCGAGGTATCGTTCATGGTTTTTATCGCCCCAAAAAAACACGGGCATGGAGGGCATGGGCTTCGTCACTACGAGTTCGCCGACACCAGTATTTATTGGCTTTCCCGATTCGTCCCAAGCTTCGATGGCTGCTCCGAGGCAGCGGCACTGGATTTCGCCGAGCCAGACTGGCCCCATCGGATTTCCGCCGACCCAAGCGGTGCAGACATCAGTGCCACCGGCCATGCTACTGAGCCAGAGGTCTTTTTTTACATGCTCGTACACCCAAGTAAAGGCATCGGGTGGGAGCGGCGAGCCAGTGGAACCGATGCTGCGCAATGCGCTCAAGTCGTGGTTTTGCCGGGTTCGATGCCTTGCTTCATGCAGGCGCTGAGGAACGGGGCGCTGGTACCGAAATGGGCAATCTTGGCTTTTTCCGCAAGTTCCCAAAGTCGGTTGAGGTTGGGGAAGCCGGGGCTGCCGTCGTACAGCACGATGGTTGCACCTGCCAGCAGGCTGGCATTCACGAAGTTCCACATCATCCAGCCCGTGGTGCTGAACCAGAAGAACCGTTCGCCGGGGTGTACGTCGTTGTGGAAATGTAGGTATTTCAGGTGTTCCAGCAGGTTGCCGCCATGCGAGTGGGTGATGGCTTTGGGCATCCCGGTCGTACCGCTGGAGTAGAGGATGTACAGCGGATGGTCAAAGTCCACGGCCTCGAAAGTTAGCGAGGTGTTGAGTTTGAAAGTGTCGGGCCAGTTTACAGTTCGGCAGGTCTTGTCCCGACCATTCGGGATGGCAGTTGGCAGTCTAGTCTCTGACTCTTTTGGAGTTCCGAATTTTAGGCCGCCGGAGTTGAGGTAGGGGACGATGATGAGGTGCTTTACGGTTGGCAATTTTTCGCACAACTCATTGATAACCTGCATCTTGTCGAACGGTTTCCCGTTGTAGGTGTAGCCATCTGCGGCGAAAAGCACCTTCGGCTCAACCTGCACAAATCGGTCAACGATGCTGTTGGTTCCGAAGTCAGGTGAGCAACTCGACCAGATGGCACCGATGGAGGCGCAGGCCAAAAAAGCATACGTGGCTTCGGGGATGTTTGGCAAGTAAGCTGCCACGCAGTCGCCTTTTTTAATGCCAATGCTGCGCAAATAAGCGGCCATAGATGCTACTTGGCTGCGCATTTCTCCCCAAGAAATCTCCACCAAATCATGCCTTTCGGAGGAAAAAACAATAGCGATTTCATTATCTAATGTCTTCTGTCTATTGTCTCCGGTCGGTCTTTCAAAAATGTTTTCCGCATAATTAAGCGTAGCTCCCTCAAACCAAACCGCACCAGGCATTTTGCGCTCCAGTAATACTTGTTTGTAGGGGCTGTGCGAGATGACCTTGAAGTATTTCCAAATGCTCTCCCAGAAGTCTTCGATATTTTCCACCGACCACTGCCAAGCTTCATGGTAGTTTTGGAATTTCAAATTGTAGTTTTGTGCCAACCAATCGAAGTAGTGGCGGAGGTGGGAGTGCTGGATAAAATCTTTGGATGGTTGCCAGAGCATTTATTGATTGAGATATTGAGTTATTGGGAGATTGAGCGAATAGTATCCGCCTGCTACGAAAAGGTAAAATTAGAAATTCTCTTACTTTTGAATCTACCAAAAGATTTATCCATGAAAAACAGTTCGACATTTTATTGGAAGAGCCTTGCCGCAATGCTGGTGAGCGGGGTGTTCTTGACAATTACTGCTTGCTCAACGCTGATGGGCGGCATGGGCACCGACCAACCACCGGTTGTAGATTACCCCTACCCAGGCGAGGAGAATTTTACGCCGATCAGTTTCAACATCATGCAACTGAACGACGTGTACGAAATCGCTCCGCTCGAAAAGGGAAAAGTAGGTGGCATGGCGAGGGTCGCCACCTTCCGCAACCAACTTTTGGAGGAAAACTACAACCTGATGACCGTGCTGGCTGGCGATTTTCTCAGTCCATCGTTGCTCGGCACCATGAAGTACGAGGGCAAATCCATCAAGGGCCGCCAGATGGTGGAAGTGATGAACGCCCTTGGCGTGGGCTTGGTGGCCTTCGGCAACCATGAGTTCGACGTGAAGGAGGCGGAATTGCAAGAGCGGATGAACGAGTCGTACTTTGATTGGCTCGGCACCAATGTTTTGCACCAAAAGGGCGGCAAAATCGAGCCGTTTTACAAGGAAAGCTACGACTACAAGTACTTTGCACCAGAGACTTACGTCTGGGAGATTGAAAACATTTACGGTGGCAAGCCGATTCGGGTAGGTTTTTACAGCGCCACCATCAACTCGAACGAGCAGCCTTGGGTTTATTATGAAGACCCCTACGCAGAGGCCACCAAAGCCTATTTGGAACTGGTGCAAAACTGCAACGTCATCATTGGCCTGACCCATTTGGAACTGGGGCAGGACATGAAATTGGCGGCACTTCTTCCCAAAACGGCGCTCATCATGGGCGGCCACGAGCACGAGAACAGCTTGGACTCCATCGGCAACGTGGTCATTGCCAAGGCCGATGCGAACGTCAAGTCGGTTTGGGTACACCGCTTTACCTACTACCCCGATACAAAAACGACCTCGCTAGCTTCCGAGTTGGTGCCAATCACTGACGCCTTTTCTTCCGAGCCAGTGGTGGACGAAATCGTGCAACGCTGGCAAGCTGTGCTGACGCAGCAGATTTCGCAAATCGTTGACGACCCGGATGAGGTGATTTACCAAGCAAAAACGCCGCTCGATGGCTTTGAGAAATCGGTACGAAACAAGCAGACCAACCTCGGCGGAATCATCGCCGCCGGGATGGCAGCCTCGGCCAAAAAGCCCGTGGATGCTGCCTTTTTCAACGGTGGCTCCATCCGTTTGGACGACCAGTTGAGCGGAGACATCACGGCAGTGGACGTGTTCAGGGCATTGCCCTTTGGAGGAGGTCTGTACGAGGTGGAACTAAAAGGCAGTATCCTGAAAAAAGCACTGAACGCCGGGATAGAGAACACGGGCCTTGGCGGTTATTTGCAGTGGCACGGCATCGAATACCTAGCGGCCAGCAAGTCGTGGAAAATAGCGGGCAAACCGCTGAACGAGGGAAAAACCTACCGCATCGTCGTTTCGCAGTACGTGTTTGAGGGCAAAGAATCCCGCCTCGATTTTTTCAACCAAAAGAATTTTCTGAGTTGGGAAACGGCGAAGGAGGGCGACCCCAAGGATTTGCGGGGCGATATCCGAAAGGCCGTGGTGTCGTACCTGAAACAAGCTCGGCAATAAAGATTGTGGAGCAAAATGAATGACGAAATTCCTGGTAATCAACGATTTGCATAACCATCCTACAAATTCTTTTTCCAATGAAAACCTTCATCACCGCCACATTGCTGTTGCTCATTTCCAGTTTTTTAACGGCTCAAAATGCTTGGCAAGATGCCGTGAAACTGAACGAGTACTTCGAGTTCGACCCTGTTCGGTTTAGGGCAGAGATTGACAACTCGACGGAGGTGGACGAGGAGGCTATCATGGCCATCGCTGCCCGGTATTGCGTGGATGCGGTGTCACCGGATGGAGAGGATTTCAAGGTCAATCTTACGAAATGCTTTGAGGGCAATCCCTTCCTTTCCTTGCGGCAGTATGCCCAGTCCGATTTCAGCAACCGGCTACCACGACTATTGAAGTCCGATGGTCCGAGTACTCAGGAAAGCAGGCCAGGTGGCGGCTTGTCCGGTGGCAGTCTCATCACCAACCTCGCCGATGGGCTGGCGATTTTTTTGGTGAAACGAACGAAGGAAGAGCTGAATGCCGCTTTTTTTGACGGGTTGCGCACGGCCATGGAAAAAGAGCCAACCTACAAGGCTTTGTTCCCTGCAACCTACGACTTGCTTTACGTCATCGGCACTGAAATTTACAACTACAACGCCTATATCGAAACGCTGCGAGAGGGGTTCATCAACGACCTGAAGGTGATGCCGTTGAACGTCCGCCAGTATTCGATGGACAACAATTTTATCAAAAAACCAGAGTTCCGCATTGCGCTCGAAGACCTGTTAGGTACTTCCCAAATGATTTTTGACGGCACTGCCCCGATGGACATTTTGGACTTCCTTGCCACCTCGGCAGCGATGCAGGACAGCCTGCGTTGGGCCGATATTCCGCAGCCCAAAACCCGTCAAGCCATGCAGGATATGGCCATCAGCCTGCGCACCCTGCACCTGTTGGCTACCTCCATGACCACCCCAAGCGGTGACTGGGTCAACCCTGACCAAGTGAGCGCACAGATGCGGGACATCTCCCATGTTTATATTTACCTCGGCCTGCTTTGGCAGCAGGGAAACGGGCTTCGGTTCAGCAATGGTGCTGATTTTCGTGGCTCGCTCGGTGAGATGGCTACCATGACGCAGACGCCTATTGCGCTTCGCAATTATTTGGTTTCGCTGGCGCAAACGGGCAAGATGGTGGAGAAAAGCTTTAAGAATTTGCTTGCAAAATCGGATACCGCATCCTTTCTCAACGACGATTACCTGCGATTTGCGGGTTTGGTGTTCGACTTCTTGGAGCAGACAGGCAGCTTTCGGCACCAGATAATTTTACCCGATTGGAAAATCTTGGATGGCAAGCCAGTAGAGCAGCCTACCACTGAACCAATTGTCCAGTCAATGTCCAAGTGGATACGATGGAGCGCAAGATTTTTACCATTTTACACCAACTTTTTGACCTGGAATTCAATATACGTCAAGAGCGGTACACGCTCGCCGTGGCCAACCTGACTCGCTTTTTGAGCGAGGTGCTCAACAAAGACGACTTCAAATACAAGCAAAAATTTCTCAAGCACGTGAACTTCATGGCCAATGTGGCCGAGGCCAGGGATTCGAGGGAAGTGGCTGCGGCGATTGAACTGTTCTCATTGCCACCAGGCAGTTCGAGGATGAAAAAGCAGTCGGCAGTGAGCGTGTCGCTGAACTCTTACGGTGGCCTGGCCTACGGCTGGGAGCATGACATGAACGACATGGTGGACGATGCGATTGAGGACAAAGACGTGCTTTCCACGTATGCCCCATTGGGCATTGACCTCAATTTCGGACTTAAAAATGATGCTGGAAGCCTGAGCATTTACGCCCAAGTGATTGATGTGGGTGCCATTTTCGCCTACCGTTTCAGCAGTGATACCGAGCAGATTCCCGAACTGAAATTCCAAAACATCGTGGCACCGGGTGGGTATTTAATCTATGGGTTTGGCAATAACATTCCAGTTTCCCTGGGCGTCGGGGCGCAGCTAGGCCCCAACCTACGCAAAATAGACCCTGAACTTGGATTGGATGTGAGCACGACGAATGCTTGGCGCTTTGGATTCCTCCTTTCGGTGGACATTCCAATCACACATTTTTATACGAAGTAGAGAGTGAGAGATGTGAGAGATGTGAGAGAGTGAGAGAGTGAGCAGGTGAGCGTCTCACCCTCTCTCATCTGCTCACCCGCTTATTTTACTTCATAAAAAACATACGAAGCCCGCTCTGGCGAGCAAACGGCAAGCCTGTCGCCTTCGGCAATGACGTAGTATTGGAAGCCAGCGGGCTTGTCCAGCGTGATGCTGTAAAGTGCGCCAGCAGTGGGCATTTCAACCTGTTTGAATGGCTCTTTTGGGCTGCTGCGGTGCATGAGCCAGACCTTTTGAGCATCCTTCACTTTGGCTGTGACGGTCACTTTTCCTCCAGCGACGCTGTGCTTCATTTCGCTTACCGTAGGGTTTTTTCCTTTAAAAATAGGGGTGGTTGAGCAGTGACGCTGTGCGAACCTTCATCAGTTCCTCGATGCCGATGATTGTGGTGTTGCCAACGTCCGTCGTTGTGCGGAGGTTGCGCTCGAAGTCTTCGAAGGAATAAAGGCGGTTGGGGTCAGCCTTCACTTCATCCCGGATAAAGGCTTGCATGTTTTCGGCCAATTTCAGGTACTCGCCGTTGGCGAAATTTTCCATTAAAATAGTGCGGCAGTGCCCGATATACACTTTGCGCCAAAAAGGATTGGTCAGCACGTTGGTGATGAGCGGACGCTTGGGGTTTTTGTTTTTGAAATGGGTGAAAAGGCTGAACTCTTGCAGCTCTTCGTTTGTCAGTTCGCCTTGTTTTTCGCCGTCGAGGCGGAAACCGCCAAAGCTGATGTTCATGTCCCAAACCATGGGCGTCATCAGTCCATCGGGAGTTTTGTAGAGGTAAAAATTGTGGCTGAAACGACCGGAGTAGCTGTCGAGGTTGACAACGACATGATTGAAGGCGTGCATCCAGAGGGTCATGTCCACATTCAGCACCGACTCGATTTTGTCGGGACTTTGGTTCAGCGTTTTTGATAGGTTTATCAGGTCGTTGAAGCCTTCCTTTTCGTTTTTGCTTTCCAGTTCGTACCAGCCAGCGTAGCATTTCGGGTTGTCGCCGATATAAAAAAGTGAGGAAAATTCGGCTTCCTTACAGCCGTTTGGGGCAGTCTGAACGTCCTCCCATTCGGGGTCGCACTTGAAAAAGGTGCTTTCGGAGGTGCCGTAGCTATCTTCCAGCAACTTTTCATCCACGGCCTGGGTGTTGTTGAAAAGGCCGACGTACTCGTCGTTGACGTAAACTTTGACAAAATTGCAGAGCGGGGCCGGCATGTATTTTCGAGCTATCTCGTAAGAAAGGTATTCCCGAACAAAGCTGGGATCCATGAATACATTGCTCAGTTTCAGCGTCTCGTATCCGCCGGGGAAGCGGAGGTCTTTGTCCGTGTAGTTGGCTTTTAGGTTAAATGGGAGTTTCGCCTTGTTGCGTTTGCGAGGGTTTTTATAGGAGCTGTTGCCCTTGTACCTCACACCCACGCCCTTAAAAACCTCCCCATCAATTTCGACCGTGGCGGCCATTCGGTCTTTTTTGCCAGCCGATTTTAGGGAGTCGAGTTCTTTGTTCCAATCCGAAATATCAAAGTTGATTTTTATGACCGGGATATGGTCTGGACTGTAGAGGCTTTGCGTGTAACCCGTTGAAAAACAGAGAAATGTGAGGAGGAAAAGCAGTGATTTTCTCATAAGAACTGAATTGAGAATTTAAAAATGAGAATGGAGAATTAATTAGGGATTGCCACAGTTCTCCATTTTCCATTTTCAATTCTCCATTCTCCTTTATTTATTCAACGCTTCCAGCGTGGATTTATGCTTCTCCCACATATAATTTGCCGGGCTGTAGCTTACCAGACCGGGGTTTTCTGCAAGGATATAATATTCTATGGACTGCTCCCCGTTTTGTGGCACGATGGTCACGCCGAAAACATTGTTGTTCGCTGTGCCATCATCGTATTTGCCGTTGTCCAGCATTGTCACTTGGCTGAATGGGCCTTTGCCGTCCAGACGGTAGAACAGTTCCACCCGGCGAGGGTATTTGTCCACCTTGGCGGTAATATGAAATTGCTCCACTTTCTGGTTGGACAGGGGCTTGCGACCTTCCACCTGGACTTCCAACACATCGGGCGGAAAAACAGAAAGCTCGGGATGTGTTTTCAAAAAGGCGGTCCGGCGGGTCATCAGCTCCAACAACCCAGGAATTTTACTCTTTTTGCCGACGGTTTTGGCTAGGCTGGCATCGAAATCAGCAATGGTGTAGTACTTGTTCGGGTCGGCGACTACCTCCTTGCGAATGCCTGCTTGCAGCTCCTTGGCCCGCTTCTCAAATTTGCCGCTGACGAACCAATCTTGCATGATTGTGCGCAGGTGAGAGAGGTATATTTTTTTATAGTTGGGGTCTTCCAACAGTTTGCTAATCAACGGTTTGGTCGTGTTGTCAATGTGCAGCAGCGGGTTGAGTTCCTGCAAGGCCTTCAGCTTGAGGTCGGAGCCAGTGCCGATGTTTTTGAAGCTACCGAAAGACAAGTTGAGGTCCCAAAGGATTGGATAAAAACGCCCATCGTCATCTTGGTACAAATAGTAGTTGACACTGTGCTGGCCGGAGTAGCTGCTCAGGTTCACGATGATGTTGTTGAAGGCCAGCATCCAGAGCGTCACGTCCACGTTCAGCACCGTCTCGATTTTGTCGGGATCCTCGTTCAGAATCCTTGCAAGTTCCATCAGTTCCTTCGTGCCGTGTTCCGAGATTTTTTCAAAATTGTTCTCGTAGCAACTGACCAGTTTGTCGTACTCCAGCGAGCCGAAGAGGTTGTTCTTACATCCGGCAGGTGAAGGGCCAGCGTCTTGGTTGGCCTTGAAGAACGCATTGTCACTGCTGGCAAAATAGCGGCTCAAAAACTGCTCCTCGTTCACCGATTCCACGTTGGCCATTAGGCCGTAATATTTGCCGTTGACGGTCACTTTGGCGTAGTTGGCTTTAGGCGCTGGCATGTAGGAGCGGGCAATCTCGTAGCCCAAAACCTCCCGCAACAAGCTGGGGTCACGGAGTGTGTTAGAGAGTTTCAGCACATGGTAGCCCTGGTAGGTCTGGACTTTGTCCTTCATGTCCAGCACGATGTGCAGCGGGTTGCGAGGGGTGCCGGGGGCAAAAGACTTGAAACCCCGAAAACGCACACCCGCATTTTCATACTTTTGGCCATTCAGTTCTACCACCGCAGGCAAAAGCCCGTCGCCGTTGAAGCGGAGGGAATCGAGGTAGTAGCTCCAGTTGGCTTGTTTGAAGGAAACGTTTATGTCTTGCACCTTCTCAGTGGCGAAAAGGTCGGTAGGTGCTGGTTTTGTCTGCGCAATGGCGATTTGAAGACCACCGAACAAAAGAAAAAACAGGGATAGTGAAAAATGTTTCATGTTTGAAAATAACAATTATCAGATTTGTTTTCAAATAATTATTTGAAAATCAATGGTTTATGCCTCAAAAGCTGTTTTCAAAATAAGTTTGAAAGCAAACAGTTTGAATCAATCTGCAATAATAAAAAAACTTGGCCTCCCAAAGGGCTGCTGGTCAAGTTGTTTCCTCAAAATAACCCGTTTTTGTGTTCTTACGGACTTTGTTCCAAGGAAAATACCGCCCGTTCATCACCACATAAACCCCCGGAGGCAGGGTCTGCAAAAATGCCAAGGCACTCCCAAGGTTGAAAAACCCATCGGATGAAGTGCCAAAAGCATACGGCACCATCGCCCCGGTCAGCACAATCGTCTTGTCCTCTAAACCGTAGGTTGCCAGGAACTCAGCGGTTTTCACCATCGTGTCCGTTCCGTGCGTGATGAGGATTTTTTCGAACTGGCAGCGTTTGCAGTTGTGGGCGATGATTTCCCGGTCGGCATCCTGAATCTCCAGGCTGTCCACCATCATCAGCGTTTTCACATCCAGGTCAATGGTGCAGCGCCCCCTTTCGAGCATGGTGGGCACATGAGTGCTCTTGAAGTACAGCCCCCCCGAGATGTAATTGTACTCCTTGTCGAAAGTCCCCCCTGTGATGAAAACCTGTATCATGTATGCTTAAGTTGTTGGCAACAGTGGGCGCAAAGATTGGGAATTCTAAGTAGGGGAGGGTGGGTTTTGGGAAAAATATTTGGGAAGGGGGGCGGTAGTCGTCCTTAGCTTCATTGGCGTCAGGTAGCAGCCACAATGTCACATCCTGTTAGGCTTAATTCTATTTTTTCTCCAATGCCCTTTCAAACTTCCCAGCTTCGGGCAGCAACGTCGGGGAGGTTCAAAACCCTCCCCGACGTTTGGCTACAAATAACTCACCACCCGCTCCTCTTTCAAAAGTTGGAAGGTCACGGCCAAGGTTTATCGTTTCCCGTAAGCCGTGCTTCTGGCCATTGGCGCAGGATTGGAGGAGGGGGAGTAGGTTGGTTTGAAAGTCGGCTTGTAGGGCGGCGGCCTTATTTCAAGTTTTCTTCGGCCAAATACCGTCGCAACAGTCGGAGAAATACAGCCGTCTGCTCTCTTTCAGATTTCACGGAGGTAATACACTACTGCTTCGACGGTCTTGTAATCCTTCATTCGATGGTGCTTGGTCAGGTACTTGCCATTGGATGGAAAAATCTCATCGGCCATTTTGGACCTTTCTTCCAATAATCTGTGAACCTGCATGGTTGGCAGGTCAATACGCAGGAATTCCTTCAAAAAAGGCATGGATCGGTTTTCGGGGGCTACATTATCTTGCCGGGTGATGGACAGGTAAGCAAAATCTTCTTCCACTATCAAACGTTGGGGCGTACCGTCCAAGCGGCCAAGGTCCTTGATATGGTCAGTGATGCAGGCCGTGCGGACGGTTCCTTTCCCAAAATCCACTTCCACGAAATATGCCTTCAAGCCCTGTTTCCCACCCGGCAATTCCAGATTGGAGGTGTATATGCAATAAAGACGGTCGCCGCTGCTGACTATTTTGTTGAAACTGCCCTTTGATGGCAAATCCGGCAGGGCTATTTTTTGGCCTTTGCCTCCTTTCGCTCAAGGTCGAGCAGGCAAAACACAGCCTCTCCAGCGCCCGCATCTTTGACTACATAGGCGGCCTCGTTGCCTTTCACCGTAAACTGCCCGTTGGTAGCGCTGGAGGTAATGTATTTGGTCGAGGGCGTCTGGTACACAGCGCTGCCCGTTTTTGAGTTTACCATCAGCAAGTGGTTGTTGACACCTAAATCAAAATACACCCAATAATCCTTCCAAGTATAAGGTGCAGATGTGCCGGCATAGCGTGTCTTCAAACTGCTGGTAGTCGCTTTGTTGTCCTTCATCATAATGGTATTCCGGCTGTACTTATTTTCGTTTATCAGGTAATGGTAGAAATTGACAAACAAGTCCCCCTCCGAATAATTGAGGTTCAAATCATTGCAGAGCATGGAACTAAGGCCAGCCATTTTGCCCGAACCTGGCGCCGTTTCCATTAAAAAACCATGTGGAATGCTGTCCCTTTTGATTTTCCCACTGGTGAAGTCTATCCGTTCAATATAATGTTCGTACAGATTTATTACCTGCCCGTCCAAATGAAAGGAATTCCAGACCTGTGCCTGCGTATAGGGCACCGATAGGCTGTCCAACACTGTTTGCGTCTGTGCCTGTAGGCTTGTTACACAGACTAGCATTAAAAATAGCGTATTGAATTTATTCATGTATTGCATATTTTGAGCAATTTGTTTTATAAGGTTCAGTTGATAACTAACGATTTCTGCAACTTATTCCGCCCTGTGCTTCACGACTAAAAAGCACCGGCAATGGACCGCCCTACCATCTTTCTTGGCGGGCACCCACCGAGGCATCTGCCCGGCTACACGCTCTACATCCCGGTTGCAGTTATTGCCGAAAGGGCTCCAGCTTCGGATATTGGAGAAGCTGCCATCCTCCCTCCCCACGATTTCCAGTTTTGTATGGCCATACCTTTCGTCCTTGGTCTGCCGCATGACTTCACAGGGCTGTAGGCGTTTTGGGAAAAACACCGCTGCCGAATCCGGCCCACCTGGGAACTGTGGAGGCGTATCCACTTGCTCGGCTTCCCAGATTTCTTCCTTGATTGGAGGTACCTCTATGGTTAGTATGGCCACCCCCTCTTCATCTACCTGGTTTTTGGGTACTTCAGTGGCCTTCTTCGTTACTGGAAAATTGTTGTTTGCTGGCTGCTGTACTTCTTCGGCGATGGAACTTGGGGGATTGGGCTGATGGTCTGGGACAACAGGTGCAGTCATTGGGGGGGCGGCAGCATCAGGGAGATAAAACTCCTTTCCTTCGTTATTAACTCCAATCCAGCCGCCGCCGGGCTTTGGCGCAACCACAAGTAGTTCGCCAGTTGCATTTGGCATTTTTTCAAAAATCTGTTTTTGCCAATCATAGGGCTTGGTCGCCCCATCGAGTTTTCCCTGGTAAAGTTGTTTGCCTTCCGGTGTCAACATCACGGCTAAGCTGTCTTTCAAGGCCATATAGATGCCGGGGCGAAGCTCATTGACATGGCGAAGCTCAAACGCCGTTTGCGCCGTGTCGCCATCGAGGTGCAGGAAACCGAACAAGCCGTCGCCCCCACGGCTCGCCAACAAGATGCGGGGGTTGCTGGTGTGCGACAAGACGGCGAACGGCGATGCCAGTATCGGCTTGCCAGTCAAATCAAAAGCCATCACCTCCCGCTTGGCAGGCCACGCCGGTTCCTTGGAGGCGAAAAGTGGCTGATTTTCGGAACGGTACCAAATTTCTTTGTACTCAATGGGCAATATGACCGAGGCGTCGCTGGCAGAATACAAGCCCTTCAGATAGGGCGCTTGCGGATTGCCTATCAGCAAATAACGCTGGGGTTGGGCATCAGGGTCGTCCTTGTAGGGGTTGTAAACCCCCGGTTCACGGATATTGTATTCCATGGGAAGGATGACCTGCCCATCGGGTGCATACAGGCCGGACTTGTGCGCCACATCCTCTACCCGGTAATATTTTTCATGCCTGAATACTTGCCAGGTGCCCAACGGGACAATGGGACGGCCCTTCTTATCCACCACCCCGTGTTTATAGTCGGTAGTGCTCACCATGAACTGGCCGGGCAGGGCAGGCTGGACCGACCGGTATTTCAACGGCAAAATGGTATCGCCTTTAAAATTGAGCAGCCCGTAGTCGTCGTAGGAACCAGAGATAATCACATCACCGTCCGTCCAGCGGGCATTGGGCATCGCCGCTGGGAATATGGGCCGTCCTTGCCGGTCGGTATAGCGGGACCTGTTGTCATGACCAAGAATTTTCAGGGAGTTGCTGTCGAAGCCAGGTTCGACGGTCTTGCCCGGCAATTTATAAAGCGGCACCCCTTTACCGTCGTACAACTGGACCTCCGTCTCTCCCGCCGCACGGCCCGACAACAGGTTTTGGTCAATCACAGCGACGCTCTCAAAACGCATCGGCAAAATGAATTCGCCCCGTGCATTGACGATGCCCCAAGTGGAGGTCTTCTTTTTCACCAAGCTGAAACCGCCACGCTTGAGGTGAAGCCGAATTTGCTGGTACTCAAAAGGGAGGATGACTTTACCATGACCGTTTATCAAGCCACGATATGAGCCTTTTTGGGCTACCATGATGCTGTCCCAGTCACTTGGCAGCTCATCGTACTCAAAAGGGATAAGGGTCTTCCCTTGTCGGTCATAAAACCCTTTTTTATGGGTGTTCGGGTCGGTCTTGCGGCGCTGGGCTTGGGCCGCTGGGATGACGGCAAACACCAGAATCATTAAAGCGATGTGTTTGAAAGTCATGCGAATAGGTTGAATTTCAATAAAATGAGGGTCTCGGTTATTGGTTTATTGTTACTGTAATTGTAGTTTCCTCCTCTAGCCCATACCGTCGGAATCAGCATCTACGTGATTTCAAAATTAGCACGAAAAACCGAGTACCACGTCCTGCGAATTCCAAAAATCTAAAAATCTGTGGTTCAGACACCCTCCACCACCTTTTCAAACTTCCCAGCTTCGGGCAGCAACGTCGGGGAGGTTCAAAACCTCCCCGACGTTTGGCTACAGGTATGAAGGGATGGTTTCCTCCCCCCTATCCGCATTCAGCGCAGCGACCAGTGCATACAAAGCCATTTCGAACTTGGCATCGTACTGCCTGTGGCAATTACAGTTTGATAAACTTCCGTACGACCAAAGATCCATGACTGGAAATCATCAAAAAATATACTCCAGGCTGTAATTGGTCTGTATCAATTAATATATCCTCGTTGACCGCATGAACAGTTACTGGGGGTAATGCCAGCTTGCCAAAAGCGTTGTACACGCCAAATGTCAAACCTTCGCCCTTCGTGATGGGAAGATTGGACAAATGCAGCACTTGGCCAGCAGGGTTCGGCGACAATACAAGCTGAGCTAGCTCCTGCTCCCATTCATGGGTTCCAGATACACAGCCCACTTTTGTGATTTCAATCGTATTGTCGGATAAGTCAATGCACCCTTGCACGTCGTCCAGCTTGCCACCAATTTCCAATCCAATCAATTGGCCCTCATAGCTGAGCAGGTGTATAAACGAGGTACCCGTTGGTGCACCTTCAAAATTTAAACTTGTTGACTCAGGTACATAGTCTTGGATTGTTCCGACCGAATCCGTTGCAACGAAGTACCATGAAGGGCTCAAATTTCCAGAGAAACTAACGAAAACATAGTCGGCAATTGAATCATTCACGCACACAAGCGTTGGGTCGTCCGTTTCGATAGTGCCCGCAATTACTTGGCAGCCAGAACCGTTTTCTGCACAGGGAGAGGGTGAAAAAGCAAGAGCCCAATCTGCTACCTCATTCCCGCTGCCGTCATATTCCAAGGAACCATCCGCAGGAATGGCGGCGGTGAAGCCGCCAGTTGGCCAAATGCCCGCAGTGGTAGCCAATGATTCATTGGGATGACCGGAAGAACCCCACTGTACGTAATCAACAAGCGCTAACGGGTCTGTCGTGTTCGAAGAACTGA
The DNA here is from genome assembly GCA_016719855.1 of Saprospiraceae bacterium. Lineage (GTDB taxonomy): Bacteria > Bacteroidota > Bacteroidia > Chitinophagales > Saprospiraceae > UBA6168. The sequence goes on from JADJYH010000013.1 coordinate 88,554, forward strand.
ACAAGGCAATTTCACCGCCATCCAATTCGACCAGGTCCGACTCTCCAACCAATATTGACCCCGGTGCTAAAGGATTGATAGTGGCAGGTGGAAAAGGACAAATTATCCCCAACTGTGACAATTGATAACAAACTGCACCATTGCAAACAAAGTATCCCAACACATTCACACCTGTGCTGCCGATATTTTTGATTTCAATGCGGCCATCTGAACCTATTTCATTCAACACGATTTGGCTTTTTGCCTGGTTCATGGTCGTTAACAATGCCATAGAAAGCATCCATGCTGTAATTTTTCCTTTCATGATTAATTAATTTTAAAGCGTTTAAAATGTTGTTTGTTGTTTAAAATTTTGGTTGGACTTTTAGCAAAACAAGCGGCCAGCGCATCCAATTCCTTTTTCGGGCTGCGCAGCCCCGTGTGCAACGTCGGGGAGGTTCAAAACCTCCCCGACGTTTGGCTACAAATAACTCACCACCCGCTCCTCACCCCTTGTTGTCATTGCCGTAGGCAACCTCGCCACCAGCGCATCCAATGCTTTTTAAACCTCGCAGCTTCGGGCCAGTCCATCACGACCACGGCCCCTGACCCCTAAAGGGGAACCTAAAACTGTCCATTCCTAGGAACTCCATCGTTATGAAGTTCCTACTCCTGTGCGTCCATGGTTCCCCTTTAGGGGTCAGGGGTAGTCAGGCGACACCCTCACAAATAACTCACCACCCGCTCCTCCTCCCTTTCTGTCATTGCCGCAGGCAACCTCGCCACCAGCGTATCCAATGCCTTTTCAAACTTCGCATCATCCTGCCAGTCTTTGAAATCGCCGATGAGGTAGTAGTCGCTTGGACTACTATAGACCTTCAAAGTTTCACAAACTTTGAAGGTCTGGGCTGGATTGCTGGGCGGCGAGGGATTGGCTCATAAACGACCGACAATCAATGACTTGATTATTTCTACCAGATTTTCAGCAGCCAATTGATTCAAAACTTCATAGTTCAATTTCGGACTAAAGAAACTGCTAATCCACAAAGTATGATAGTCGAAGTCATGATTACTTGCTATGTCGTCAACTTTGTATGTCGTGTCGCCTCTAGTTCTTGTTGCACAGATAATAATTTGACAATTAGCTTGCGCAAGTTTCCATACTTCATCATAACTTCTTCCCAAGGCATAATCTCCGGGGTCACCAATACTAGAAAAGCCAATTTTGATTCCTGATATCTCTATAAGGACGCAAATATCACCATCATAGTTGATGGGTTCGAGCGGCAACAGTTGTTTGGCTTTTGGATAATTACGAAAAATAGTCTCACACGTCTTTTTTATCGTTGCCGACTTCCCTTCATTTTGTCTGCCGTAAATCGCAATGATTGTCCTTTCAATGTTGTTAGATTCCATGTTATTGTAATTTTAAGTTTAATTGCCTTTTATAATGTTCACATCTTCCTTCCTCCACTTATTCCACACCTCCACCCCCTCCTTCAATATCCCCAAATGTTCCCCATTTGCCATGTTGCTTTATTTTTAAAAATTAAGCATTTCTCCGTTCTTTTATATCGTTGAATTTTCTGTTTTTCTTCAATCAAATACCCAATCCAAAGCCCTCCCTTTTGTAAACATACTGACCTGTGTTTTGCTTAACTTGGTATTTTTCCTTTAACTTCTCAAAACCCTGTACCCAATTATGCTCAAGATTAGATAGCCAATTTATATCTGCTACTTTTGCAAAAGATAATATTACATTGCTCATAACTGAATTATTAAGTATAGCACCAATTAAATTAGCATGCTCAAAATTGGTGTCTTCAAAATTGGTGCTCTTTAGATTAGCATATCCCAAATTAGCGCCACGAAGGATACTTTTTTCAAGGTATGCTAACTCCAAATTAGCATTCAATAGGTTGGCATTACTGAGATTAACTCCTCCCAAAAAGGCACCATAAAGATTCGTACCGTTCAGGTTACCCCCCATAAATCACTATATCCAAGATTGGCATTGCTCATGTTTGCATTTTCAAAGTTTACCTTATCGAAACAAGCGTTGGCTAAACTTGCATTTCTAAGGTCTGCACCAAACAAATTCATTCCACTTGATAGAAGACCATTAAAGTTTACTTTTTGCAAGTCAATATACTGGAAGTTCAAGGCCATCTCCATCTGTTCGGCAGCTACCAAGCGTAAGTATCGGGAAAGTTCCTCCAAATTCCCGGCTGTTGCCTTGTTTTGATGTTCCATTATATTAAAAGCCTGCTCACTCAACAAATACCGCCTTATCCATGCTTTATAACTGCCCTGCTTAGGCTCAGTGTCTTTTTTGCCCGGCACTTGTAGCGCCATTATCCACGAAGAAAAAACGGACTTCTCTACCTCCATCATTGCTTTGATATCATTGCCCCGCCAATCCTTTTTTTCATCCCATCTATTTCCTCATTATAAGCCATCACCATTACATCAAGCCTTGCTTTCGTCAGTTCCTTTTCCACCAATTCCTCCCATTCCACCTCCATAAACCTCCCCACCTCCACCTCATACAAACATAAACTCCCAAAAATCAACCAATAAGTATGAAAAGCATTTAAAACCAATTGCTCTGGCTTGAAGCGGATTTCCTCGGCTTGTGCATTGGCTTGGTAGCTGAAAATAAAACCTTCCTCCAATAGGCCGGGGAAGTGGATGCCCATTTGCTAGGCAAGTTCCCGGTGCTGCTTCGTCTTGTTGGCGATGATTTCCTTCATGTACTCCATCGTCTCACTGGTATGCCGGATGGTGGCGTAGGTTACCTGCATTTGTTTTTGCACATCTTCCAGGGAACGGGTCTTGGTTTTGCCCTTGTTGTTCTTTTCCAAGAAAAAATCGAGGGTGTTCTGCCAGATATGCTCGCAGGCGAGGTATTCGTAGAGTGATTTGTGCATGAACTCTATCACATAATTGTATTCCTTGTCCGCTTCTGGCTGGTCGCCGGGCCGCTTTTGTGATTCTTGCAGGTAGAAGGAAGTGAGGATGTCCTTTAGCACCTGCTTCATGCTTTGCCCATCCTTATACGTTTGGAGAAAGTCCTTGGCAAATTGGATAGTTTCCTTGTACTTAGCCACTTCCGATTTGCGCAAATAGCCTTTCTTGCCCTGAAAGGTCTTATAGGCGAGGAAGGCAAGGTATTCCCGCAAATCTTCCTTAGTAAAGCCCGAATCTTCCTTTAAATATTTTTTCAGGCGCTTGTTGTCGTCCCATTTGCGTTGCAGCACTTGGTCGAAAAGCTGGTCGTAGATGGTCGCCCTTGAAGCGGACGCCTCCAATGGTACTTTGGCCATCAGCACCATTTGCAGCAGGATGGGTAGTTCTATCAGTTCCTTGATATGTTGGAGATTGCGCTCCTTGTTGATGTTCTCGATTTGTGTATCCGTAAGCGTACATCCATCCTCCTGCCATTTTGCCGTGAAATTTTGCACGAAGGTCTTTTGCTGTTCCTCGTTCAATACATCTAAACTGAGCACCAAGCAATCTTCTTGGTGCAGCTTGCTGGTTTCCACGTAGAGGAATCGGGAAGTGATGATAATATATAGGTTATCGTTCTCATTTACCAGCGTTTTGCAATTACGAATGAATTGCTTCACATCGTCATCTGACGGGGTTTGGGCCATGCAGAATTCGTCAAGGCCATCCAAGAATAGTAAATTGGTCTGGCCGTGCTTATTGTCCACCCCAATCGGCAAAGCCAATGGTTTGGCTTTCCGGCAAAAGCTTCTCCAATTCCTCGATGTCGGCATCCAATATCGTTTTCTTCGCATCTTGCAAGCGCAGGAAGAAGGCATTGCCGTTGAATTTGGGGTCTTTTAGCAAATCGTGGATGCTGCGGTAACAAAACGAGGACTTGCCATGCCCCGGATGGCCCAGCACCACCATCAACTTCCCTGTTTCCCGTTCTGAACCGATTTCTTCACTAGCCTTTCTCGGGATAAAATTTTTCAACAAGTAGTCATGGATACTCCCTGGGTAGCCAATTTTGTAGAATGGCGTTTGTGGTTCCCTTTTCTCTTCTTTTCTCAACTCCTCCAACTTCGCTTTGGGCAATACTTTTCATAGACCAAAAGCCCGGCTCGATATATACATCCGACAGTGCCACCAGTTTTTCACCAAGGGCGGGCTGGTGGTATTTCTTTTTTAGTTCGGCCTTGTATTTTTCGGGCTATCATCCGCTGTGCCTGCTCATTAAAAGGGATTTTGACACCAATCCAAAAGACTTTGAAAGTCGCCCTTTTGGGAATTGAGCAACATACTGAACTCGTAGGCGAAATAATCGGAGAAATCACTGGCAAAGTCGGCGGCTTGGGCTGTTGCCATCTGGAAGCTATCCATCTTTGCTTTGGCCCATTCTGCAAAAGTGGCTTCTGATGGCTTCTTTTTGAGATAGTCCGCAGCGGAGCGGATAAGGGATGCTACTACATAAGCAGTGTTGAATTTGAGCTTTAGACCAGTTTGCTGGATAGCAATGTCCTTTGGGTTTTTCAATTCCTTTGCCATTGTGATTTTGGGTTTTGATGCCACTAACCTGCATCGTACAATAGAACTTTGGCTGCCAGTACAGGCAACCTTTGGTATGCTGCTTTTTGAGTTTTCTTAGTATGTGTTGGGTAGTTCTTCTTGGAATCACAAAATGCTGTTGGATTCTCATTTGCCTCCCCGCAAATATATCTCAACCTTTCCTAATTCAAGCCAATAAACTTCCGCAGGTCAGAAACCTTCGTGTCCATCATTCAGCGCCATTAATTTTTATAAGAAAGCCCTTTTCTCCATTGTCATTTCCTTTGCGGGTTTAGGTGTGCAGCGGGAGCCACCCCCAAATTAGCGTGGCAAGACAAGCAATCATCATTAAGGTTTAATCTCAGATTTTACCAACACCAGTTTGGCTTTGTCAGCCTTCGAAATTATCTTTAGAAAAGTCACAAAAGCAGGGAATTCCGTTTTCGGTTGCACGATGGCATTGATGACCAACTTTCTTTGAATCACCAGGCTTTGGCCGTTGACTTTGACAAAATTTTCAAAAGTTCCAAATTTTGAGGTGACAACCACCGGTTCAAATTGCCCCTCCAAAGTATATCCACTTGGAATGGAAATGGTAATGCTGTCGCTTTCCGTATATCCCCTTTCATCGGGTTGAAAGTCGCCTTGGCGTTTATCGTCGGCAATAGGTACTTCCAGCTTATGGCTCATAAAGTTGATTGGCAAAAAAAGCCTTTTTCCATTGGCCGTTCCAAAACTTGACAAGGAGAGCACTAAGTTTTGTTCCACGCTTGGGTAGCGGGATTTGTTCCTTTTGAATTCAATGGAACTGATTTCGAAATTGTTCAGGTTGAGTTTCTTATAAAAGTATTCCCGTCTGAGTTCATCGTGCAGGCTTTCCAAATAAGCAGGGCCTTGCTGCGAAATTCCGCTGAACACCCCCTTCGATTGCAAGCTGGCACTCCCATCAGGTTGCATGGTAACACTGGTTTCTTGCCGGGCGACATTTACCGTCTCGTCGTATTTTGGCGTGTGCAAGACTTGACCACCCGTTGGAGTTACGACAAGCGCCATCCTATTGTCGGTAAAGTTGCTTAAAAAGCCGCAGCTTTCTGTCTGGCTGGTGCATTCCAGCCAGAGGGTGTCATTTTCCATCGGCACGCAGACAACCGCATGGTTGAACCAGGCGTTTGGGAAGTCTGGGAATTGCGTGGATTGCTCTTCTTCGCCCGCCCTGATAATTGCGTAGCGGGCAGGGATGCCCACTGCGTTCAACATGGAGGCAGTATAGTTGCTCAATCCCTTGCAGTCGCCGTATTTGTATTGGTCAACTTTGGTAGCTGGTGCCGGTTGCCAACCGCCAATACCGAGGCCCACATAATAGTACCTGGTATTTGATTGGAGGTACTCATAAATGCGCTGAATTTTGCAGTAAGTATCTGGACAGTCCTGCACTATGTTATTGAGCTTTTGCCTGAACGCTGCCGGAAGGTCAGTTTGTGTACTATTCAATTTCTCCAAATATTCCCCATACGACTCCCATGTGCGCATATCGCCATCAATGCCCCCGAATGTAAATTCAGTGGGAGCGGCTATTATTTCTGCCAAATTCAAGCTTTTCCTAGTAGAATAGGGTTCGGGAAGAAAGGCTGCAATGTTATTCATTTCCCATTTATTGGAACCGGTCTTACTACCAGAGGGCAGGTTGACCTCTTTAAACCGGACTTCCAAATCAGTGGGCATCGTGACCTCAAAACTGGCATACTCAACGGAGATGGACGGCAACACTTGGGGCTGAAACCGAGGGTAGAACATCAACCCCTTGTATTTTTTCGTGACTGTGTATTCAATGGTATAAGGATAGGAACGCCCCGGCAGGTGCAGGACTTTGAGCCTAAAATCGTTGACAGCGAAGGAAGGTGGGTTTACATCTTCGATGTCCTTTTTTTTCAAATTTCGGACGAGCATGCCATCAGCATCGTACACCGAAGCCTCGATGTCCTTTATGTCTTCGAATTCATAATAGCTAAATGCTGGCTCGCTAAACCTATCCGCATTTTTGTTGAGCAAGGTCAGCACCAGATGCTCCGTCTCTATGGCCTCACCCTTGTTGGCCACCATGAACTTCACTTCATGTTTTCGCACCACGGCATCTGCATATTTCAACAGCGTTTCTGGGATGGCGTCGGCAGGATAATTAGCTTGGGCACCAAGTACTGTGCTACCCAAAACAAACAAAAAAACGGAAAGAATGGCTTGATTCATGCTGGTTTTAGATTTTTGAAAGCACTGCCTGCTCTTCCATTTTCGCAGTCATTAACTCATAAAAACGCTGAAGTTCCGAGTAAGAAGCAGCCTCGATGGTACTGGTTTTCTGCTTTATCCGAACGTTGAACTTCAAAACTCCCGCAGTATTTTCGGTCAAGTATTCGAAGCTGAGTGCGTTCTCGTTAAAAAAAGCCTTGGCTTGTTTTGGAAGCTCCTCGACTTTGTACCCTTCGGGCATTTTGAAAGAAAGGTTGTAATTAGCCTCGCCATTGGGGTCAAGGTCAATATTGAATTTCCTTTCAGGGTTTTTAAATGGATTATTATGCAGGCCCAGGCCAGCCATTGGAGATAGGTAAATTTTATCGCCAGAAACATTGGTGAAGGCAGCAGTTTCGAGTTTGAACTCTGTTTTAAGGGATGGCTCGTTCCAGTTGTCGGCATTTTGTACTTTCAGCTCCACCAATTTGCCATCGTCAAACCAATCCTTGAACTGTTCCTGAACCATGGCTGCCTCTCCTTTTTCTTTGATTGTTTTCCGGTTCGTAACGCCATTGTAGCCACTTTCGTAATTTACGACCGAACCCACAGTGTTACCTGTTGCGTCCAAGCTCATGTTGGCAATAACGACAGATTTTACTGACACTTTGTTTTGCAAAGGAATCCAAGAAACATCTTCCTTTGATTTTAGCAAAAGCCCTTGATTGCCAAGGTCTTCCTTTCCGAGTAGCCCCAATGGGTTGGGGAAGACAGAAGCATCCACCAAAATATACGAATCATCCTCCGTTTTCACAGCCGCAATAACCCGGTTGAACTCGTCAAGCGAAACCCTGTACGAAAGTACTTGGCCATGGTCGGTTGTGCTTATCAATACCGGCCAAGCCTCAACGCCAACTTTACCAAGCATGTTGATTAAAAGCAGGTTCAGGTCGGTCGGTGTTCCTTTCCTGTCCTTTACGAGCGACTCCATCGTTTGCGATTTGAATATTCTGTCAAAGTCGTTTTTTACCACGAAGTTTTTGCCGATTTGCTCGTAAACGGCCGTCAGTATTTCGGGGTTCGTAGTTTTTCCAGCCGTGCAAGCTTTGGCCATCTCCTCCGTATATTTCGACGATTCCAAATCCTTTTCATAAACATCGTCAAGGAGTTCCCTGCCCAAGACAAACCAAGTTCGGTTGTAGGCAGTCGGGAGGGTGTTCACTATCTTGTAGGCAGGGCCGCTGGGCACCACATCGGTATCATAAACCGTTTGAATGTCGAAACTAATTCTTGACAAATAGTCCGCTGGAGAATTGACATAATCCTCGGTTTTCAGGGCAGGTACATCCTCCTGGATAAAATGCATCTTGTTCACGGTGTACTCCAAATTGATATTTTCGATATTAGTCGAAACTACACGGCCTGCACTCCTGTCCTTTATTTTCAAGTTCAAGGTTTCATTTTTTTGGCCCTCCTCGGCCAGTGAAAAAGACACCCAGCCCTGCGACATCTTTTTATACTCGATGTACGCTGGCACTGATGCTTCGAACTCGCTCCAAATCGTTGGGATTTTCTCTTTCTGAAACACCCACTCGTCGGGCATGCCAATGCCACCTTTTGTTTTCCAGGTATAAGTGAACTCAATGATGCTCCCCTCCTTCACAGTGGGAATGACAAACTTGGTCAACAGATAATTCTTGGTTACTGATTCTTCAAAAACGTTTGCTTTTTCCAGTTCCGTCTCCACCATTTTGCCATTTTCCAGGTTAAAGCTGGAGGCTTTTATCTCGCCAACTTCCATGTCTTTGTGATGGGGGACGACAATATTCGCTAGGTGCAACGCCTCTTTTTGAAAATCTTGATTCGGGTATGCCGCTCAAACTCGATCATAAAACCCGCAGTTTCAATATACCTGTGGCTCAAAATACCTTTGTCGAAAAGCACCACAGCAGGCGCAGCGGGGTCACCTTCATAGGAGGTCATTGACAATTCCTTGTCGGATAGTTTCCCATACTTAGTATTGAATGCTTTTTTCTGGCAGAATGCCGAAGCAGAAATGAGAAGCGTAAAAAGGAGAAGGGTTAAGAAGGGCTTCATCGTTTTGATTTAATGGCGAAAATTTGTTGGAGACGGTAAGTTGGCGATGCCAACCATTAATCTTGGTTCAAAAATACAACCTTGTGGCAAACTATCCAAAACCGTATTTCTGTCGTACTCCTGTACCATTTTCCTAATTGGCATAGGAATATCGCTGTTTGTACAAACTGGGGCGAGGGTGCAGTTTGGCCAGGGTAAGTTCATTCTCTCCACCAAAGCAATTGAAAAAGCCTTTCACTTTCTCACCTACTTCGCATTCACCACAAAAGCAAGCCTGGTATTTTTGTACTTTTCCCGTTCAAGCATTTCTTGGAACTTGATCATGGACTGAAGCGGGCCTTGGTCAGCGGCGAGGTTGATCATCCAGGCTGGGATACTGCCACCGGGGTCGGAGTTGAGGGTGTAGTCCACTCGTACCTTACCGTTGTCGAGCGGGGTGAATATCCAAATTAGCTCTGCTTTTTTGATGCGCACAACATCCTCTTTTTCGGTTTCCATCCAGTGGCATGAGGTCGTTTTGGAATGCAGTGCCAAGGTCTTTTTGTCCTGCCACACCGTGGAGTGGAGAACAAGGTCACGGTTGGAGAGTGGCCAGGGGAAATCTATCAAAGTGTAATAATAAACCTCGCCTTCAGAAACCTGCTTGATGGTTCTCGATTTAAGCGAGGCATAAACCCAATCGTCGAAGCCCTCCACATGGGTCAGCACGGCGGCGATTGTTTGCATGGACGCTTCAACGGTGGTGGTAAATTTCAGTTCCTTAATGGCGGTGCCAGGTTGGTCACGTACATAAACTTTGATGCCGCCTTTGTCACGTTTTAGTTCCCAATCTTGCGCATGGAGCATGGTACTGCTGACGAATAAGGTTAAAAGTAGAAGTAGGAAAGTGGAAGGTGTATTTTTCATAAAGACGATGATGATTGGTCTAGAACGAATTGAACCCCGAAATGTTGAGTCAGATTTTCCAAGGTTTTCTACTTTTGGGCAAAATCCTTGAAAGTACACAAACCTGATGACAGAAATTCAACTTCTAAAACAGGCTGACCTTCAAGGTGAACCCCTCAACCCCTCAAACTCTTAGATCCTCAAATCCTCAACCTCATGCGTCAGTACCTCGATTTGCTCCAGCATATTATCCAAAATGGTTCCGAAAAAGGTGACCGAACCGGCACCGGCACCATCAGCGTTTTTGGCCACCAGATGCGGTTCGACCTAAGAGAAGGCTTCCCGCTTTTGACCACAAAAAAACTCCATACAAAATCCATTATTTACGAACTGCTTTGGTTTCTGATGGGCGACACAAACGTAAAATACCTGCAGGACAATGGCGTGAAAATTTGGAACGAGTGGGCAGACGAGAACGGCGACCTTGGCCCCATCTACGGCAAACAGTGGGTGGCTTGGGAAGGGAAAGACGGCAGTACCATCAACCAAATTGCGCAAGCAGTACACCAAATCAAGCACAACCCCGACAGCCGCCGCATCATCGTCAATGCCTGGAACGTGGCCGACCTGCCCCAAATGCGCCTTAGCCCGTGCCATGCCCTTTTTCAGTTTTATGTGGCCAATGGTCGGCTCTCCTGCCAGCTCTACCAGCGCTCCGCCGACGTGTTCCTTGGCGTGCCTTTCAACATTGCATCGTATGCCTTGCTCACGCAAATGATGGCGCAGGTTTGCGACTTACAGCCCGGCGAGTTCGTGCATACTTTTGGCGACGTTCACCTTTACCTCAACCACGTGGAGCAGGCGAACCTGCAACTCACCCGTGCGCCCCGCCCGTTGCCCCGCCTGGAAATCAATCCCGACGTAAAAGATATTTTTTCGTTCAAATTTGAGGACTTCACCCTACACGACTATGACCCGCACCCGCATATCAAAGCAGAAGTAGCAGTCTGAAAAAGTTATGAGTTATGAGTTTTGAGTTGGACATTTCTAACTCGAAACTTATAACTCATAACTCATAACTCCATATCGTGGATTTACAACTCAAAAACAAGGTCATCATCATTACTGGAGGTTCGAGCGGCATTGGGGAGGCCATCACGAGGCTACTGGCCGAAGAGGGTGCTATCCCAGTCATCGCCTCGCGCAATGAGGCCCGAAATGCGGCGCTTCAGCAGGAATTGATGGCAAATGGACAGCTTTCGCACAGTTTTCTTGGTGAACTGAGTGAGGTGGGTTTTTGTGAAAAAATCGCAAGGGAAACTGCCGAGCGCTTTGGCCGCATTGATGCCATCGTGAACAACGCAGGTCGAAACGATGGGGTAGGGTTGGCTTCCGGCAATCCCGTCACTTTCATGCTTTCGCTCACGGAAAACCTCAGCCATTACTACAACCTTGTGCATTTTGCCCTGCCTTGGCTCAAGGCTTCGAAGGGCAGCATCGTCAACATCAGCTCCAAAGTGGCCATGACCGGACAGGGCGGAACCAGCGGTTACGCCGCTTCCAAGGGTGCTCAACTGGCACTGACCCGTGAGTGGGCCGCCGAGCTACTTCCCTTTGGCATTCGTGTGAACGCCATCCTGCCAGCCGAGGTGATGACGCCACTCTACGAAAACTGGATACAGACTTTTGAAAACCCTGCGGAAAAACTGCAATCCATCGTCTCGAAAATCCCGCTGGAGCACCGCATGACCACTGCCGCCGAAATTGCGTCAGCTACTGCATTTCTGCTTTCGGCACAGGCTTCGCATATCACCGGACAGTGGTGGGTGATTGATGGTGGGTATGTACATTTGGATAGAGCTTTAACATGAAATCAATCAAAATACAGGAATATTTTAAGGTAATCAATGGGTATTTGCTCAATAGACTGACTAGGCGTAACTACCTTATTCTGGCCTGTATCCTCATTGGCATAGTGGCAGGTTTGGCTGCTGTTGTGATGAAAGTCATGGTGCATTGGGTGGAGGAGCGGGTGCAGCAGGGACTTGGCTCCCACCAATCGAACTATATCTGGCTATTCCTAACGCCCATCGTCGGCATCGTGTTGAGCGTCATGTACGAGCAGCGGTTTCTTGGCGGCAAGCTCGTCAAGGGCGTAACCAAAATCCTCTACGCCATCACCCGCCGCAAGGGCGAACTCGACAAACGGGATATGTACGGCCACCTCGTCACCAGCGCCCTGACAGTGGGCATGGGCGGCAGTGCCGGCCTTGAAGCGCCCATCGTACTGACGGGTGCGGCCATTGGTTCCAATATTTCCTCGCAATTACAACTCGGGTACAAAGAGCGTACGCTGCTGCTGGCGTGTGGCGCCTCAGCGGGAATTTCTGCAATTTTCAACGCTCCGATTGCCGGGGTCATTTTTGCGGCGGAGGTGCTCCTCACCGAAATTTCCATTCCGGTTTTTGTACCGCTGCTCATTTCGGCGGCCGCCGCTTCGGTGCTGTCGCAATTCTTTTATCATGGCCGCCTCTTCGTCCTCATGGAAGAAGGCTGGCGGCTCAAAAGCATTCCGCTCTACTTCATTTTGGGCATCCTTTGCGGCCTTGTCTCGGTTTACATGACCCGCATGACCCATTATTTGGAGAAAATAATGGGGCGCTTCCGCCTTCGGATGCGCAAAGCGGTGTTTGGTGGGGCAATGCTGGGGCTACTCATCGTTGTTTTTCCACCACTCTACGGCGAGGGGTACACCGTTATCGAAAAGCTCATCAATGGCAACGAAAACCTGCTCCTCCAGCGCTCACTTTTCGGCTCAATGCAATCAGAATGGATGCTGCTTGTTTTTCTGACCGGGTTGGCTATCCTCAAAGTAATCGCCACTTCGCTGACGGTTGGCTCCGGTGGAAACGGTGGCATCTTCGCAGGTTCGTTGTTCACGGGGGCGCTCACAGGATTTGTTTTTGCCAGGCTCGTCAGTCTTTCCGGCATGTTGAAAATAGTGGAGTCAAACTTCGTCGCGGTGGGCATGGCCGGGGTCATCGCCGGGGTGGTTCACGCCCCATTGACGGCTATCTTTCTCATCGCCGAAATCACGGGTGGGTACTCGCTCTTCGTGCCATTGATGATTGTGGCGGCCATGTCGTACTTCATCACCCGTAGTTTCGACAGCACCTCCGTTTACACCCGGCCATTGCAAGAAGATGGAAACTACTTCCAAGCTGACCGGGATACTTTCTTGTTGAACAGCATTGACTTGCAGGAAATTTTGGAGCAAAATGTAGAAACTATTCCAGCCTCGCTCAATGTGAGGGAGGTGATCAATCGCTTTTTGAGCAGCAAGCAAAATATCTTCCCCGTGATTGACGAACAGCATAAATTCGCTGGTATTGTGCTACTGGAAGACTTGAAGGAACTGCTGTTCGACCCCGAGCGGTCGAACAAACTAACTGCCAGGGACGTAGCGGTGCGCCCTCCGCAGACTTTGGTTTTGGGTGAAAAAATGGCGGATGTGATGCACAAATTTGACGAAACCAAGGTCTGGAAACTGCCTGTGCTAAGTGAGAAGGGCGCTTTCATCGGCTTTGTCTCAAAGAAAAAAATCTTCACCAAGTACCGGGAACTGCTCAAACTCTACAGCCACAGCGATGTAGTCTCTTGATAGTGGGTGAGCGAGTGAGCGAGTGAGAGCGTGAGCACACGAAGGCCGATGGCTCCTCTCACCCGCTCACCCGCTCACTCTCTCACCATCTCAAACCCTCACAAAATACATCTCCACATCTCCCACATTTTTAGCGGGCACCTTGCCACGGTATTCGCAGTCGAATTCATCTTTAATGAAGGAAAACGTGCTGGCGGATATGTTGACGAGACCAGGTTCGCCACTGGTTTCCATGCGGGAGGCAACGTTTACGGTGTCGCCCCAAATGTCGTAGGCAAACTTGCGGGAACCGACTACCCCTGCCACCAGCGGGCCAGTGTGGATGCCGATACGGGCCTCGAATGGTGACTCCCCGGCCTGCCGTTTCTCTTTGTTCCATTCTTCTAAAAACTGCTGGATTTCCAGTCCAGCCTTCACCACGTCCCTAGGGTGGCCGTCGTGGTCAGGCAGACCGCCAGCGCACATGTAAGCGTCGCCAATGGTCTTGATTTTTCGAGACCATGTTTTCCGATAATCCGGTCAAAGTTTTTGAAAGCATAATCGAGGTCGAACACCGGTTCCTCGGCTGAAAGCTGCTTTGAAATGGCGCTGAACCCCTTAAAATCAGCGAAAAGTACAGTCGCAGATTCATAGCGCCGTGCCACGGCAGCCCCATTTTTCTTCAACTCATCGGCGATGCTGGCGGGCAGAATGTTGAGCAACAGTTCCTCCGAGCGCCTGCGTTCTTCCTCGATGATTCGGTTTTTTTCTGAAAGCACGACGTTGTGGTTGCTGATGGTCTGGTATCGAAAGAACAAAGCGCCACCAAGAAAAGTACCAAGCCAACTATCGCAAGCAGCAGGTTGCGCTGGCTGCTTTGGAGTTCGATTTCAGCCTGTTTTTGTTGCAGTTCAGCTTGTTGTTGCTGCACGACTACCTCTTTTTGAGCGAGATTCATGGAGTCCATTGCCCCGGCGAACTGCATCGAATCCAGCATCCTGGACTGTTCCGAAAAGAGCACCTGTTGTTTGATTTGCGCAGCCGACATGTTCTGGATGGCGGCCTCCCTGGCTGCAATCATCTTCTGGAGACCCTGTTGCTGGTTGGCCAGTTTGGCCTTTTCCTCGGAGAGGTTGCTCACTTCGGCAGAGAGTTGCTGGTTTTGTGCCTGTGCTTTTTCAAAATCTTCCTGTGCTTTTTTCTTTTTGAAAAAAGCCCGCCACCTCCCGGAGTGGACACGCTGGCATCCCCGCCTGACAGCACAGCGATTTCCCGCTCGATGCGCTCCAAGTCCTTTTTTTTGTTCAATTGTGTAGCCAACTCCTTCATATTCACAAGGTTGTCCAGCTTGAGTTCGGCATCGGTGGTGAGGGAATTGCTTTCTTCAAAGCTCTTGAAGGCTTTGTTTTTCAGGTTGTCACGGCGGCTCGGTACTTTCATTTGCGCCTTGCCCCGTTGGTTGAGGCTGATGGCGAGGTAGTTGGGTTGCTTCAACTTTTTGGCGGCATTGGCAGCTTTGTCGGCCCATTCCACCGATTTTTCAAAAAAGCCCTCGTTGTACAGCCAATCGGCGAGGGTCAAGGCATTGTTCAGGTAATCTTCACCGGAGAGCTTGGTGGTCGTGCCCTCCAGGTTTTTGATGGCCTCCGATTGTGCGCTCAATGGGAGGTTTGAAACAAGGATAGCAAGTGTGCAGATTAAAAATCGCATTTGAAGGGTTTTAGAAAGTTGGGCGAAAAATAGCAATCATTTGATGAAAACTTAAATTTAGGCTTAATCTTCGGGGCTTAATTTCGCCCACAAATAAATCAAGACTTATGAAATCCATAATTTCGGCACTCACCCAAATTCTATTACTAATGACCACTGCAACCAACTTGTTAGCCCAAGATTTCGATTGGCAAGGCCACCGTGGATGCCGGGGCCTGCTGCCCGAAAATACCATCCCAGCCTTCCTCAAAG
Organism: Saprospiraceae bacterium; assembly: GCA_016719855.1. Lineage (GTDB taxonomy): Bacteria > Bacteroidota > Bacteroidia > Chitinophagales > Saprospiraceae > UBA6168. The sequence goes on from JADJYH010000013.1 coordinate 103,876, forward strand.
CCCTCGAATTCCCGCAGGTGACAACGCTTGAACTCGACCTGGCTGTGTCCAAAAACGGCGAGCTTATCGTCAGCCACGAGCCTTGGATGTCGGAAGCCACCTGCTCCAAACCGGACGGAATGCCAGTAACCAAAGCCGAAGCGATGGGTCTGAGAATCATGGGCATGACCTACGAGGAAATCAAACTGTACGACTGTGGCAGCCGTGGCAATGCCCGTTTCCCGCAGCAGCAGCCGATGCAGGTACACAAGCCCTCGCTGGAAGATGTGGTGATGGCCGTGCGGCAACATTGCGAAGCGAAAAAAATGAAAATGCCACGCTTCAACATCGAAATCAAGAGCCATCCGGACGGCGACGGCATCTTCACGCCGAAGGTGGACGACTTTGCAAAACTGGTGGTCGCTGAGTTGGAGCGCCTCAAAATCAGTGACCGTTCCTGCGTCCAGTCCTTCGATGTGCGGCCTTTGGAGGCGGTGAAAAAAATTGCCCCAAACCTCACGCTCGCCCTGCTCGTGGAGAACAAGGACGGGTTTGAAAAAAACTTGCAACTGCTTGGTTTTCAGCCGGATATTTACAGCGTGGATTACAAGCTGCTTCGCAAACGGGACGTGAAAGCGTTGCACCGACAAGGCATCAAGGTCATTCCGTGGACCGTCAACGACCTGAAATCCATGAAGAAACTGCGCCGCTGGAAGGTGGACGGCATCATCACGGATTACCCGAATTTGATTGCGGAAATTGAAAACTGAAGCGTTCTGACTATTGGGCGACAGTGAAAAATGGTTGGGTAGCCTTACCATTCCACGATTTTCAATACTTTGGCTGAAAATTAACCGAACATGAAATTTGAACGATTTGCCCTGTCCATTTTCTTGACTGTTATCGGGGCTTTCACGCTGATTGCCCAATCCGCCCGTGCCTACGAGAAGGCAGGCGACAAGGCATTTGCCGCAAAAGACTACTACACTGCTTTCGTCCACTTTCGGGATGCGATGGAGCGCTCGCCAAACGATGTCGGGCTTTGGTACAAATACGCCGAAGTCACCCGCCAGTTCAACGCCTACGAAGAGGCCGAGCGATATTACGCCAAAGTGGTGACGAGCAAGGAAACTCAAATGTTCCCATTGGCCAGTTTTTGGCTGGGGCAGGTGAAAAAAAACCTCGGGAAATACCAAGATGCGTTAGAGCTTTTTGAGACTTTTTTGAAAAATAGCACCGAGGCTGACTACTACTCCCAATGGGCCAATGAGGAGTTGAACGCTTGCCGCTGGGCCATCGCCGACCCAGCAGCACCCACCGACAAAATCGTGCGGGTGGAGCATTTGGACAAAAAAATCAACACACCGTTCTCAGAGTTCGGGGCGGTGCAGGTGGGCAATATGACCTACTATTCGTCCTACCGTTTTGAGTATCCAGGCGATGCAAATACACCAGAACGCAAACTCTCAAAACTGCTCACCTCCGAAAACATGGCCAAGGGCAAGGTGATGGGTCGGGATTTCAACGACGAAAAGAAGCTCACTGCGCACACGGCTTTCAGTGCAGACGGCAACCGGATTTACTTCACGCTTTGTGAATATGTGAACGCCTCCGACATCCGCTGCGAAATCGTGTACCGGGACAAGGACAAACGAGGCCGTTGGGAAAAAACACCCATCAAACTGCCTGAAATCGTCAACAAAAAAGGCTTCACCACCACGCAGCCCAGCATTGGTTTTGATTCGCTGGCGCAAAAAGAAGTGCTGTACTTCGTCTCTGACCGACCTGGCGGCAAGGGCAAACTCGATATTTGGTATTGCGAACTGGAAAAGGACAAGTTCCTCGAACCGAAGAACCTGGAAGCTGCGAACACGCCTGAAAACGACATTTCGCCTTATTTTCATGTCGCTTCGCAAACGCTTTATTTCAGCGCCGATGGGCGGAGCGGACTCGGTGGATTCGATGTTTTTAGCATGGAAAAACGGCAAACTTGGGGAGAGATTAGAAGCCTTGGCAAGCCCGTGAACTCCAGCTACCACGATATTTATTACTCCCTAGACGATAGCGCAAAGGGTGGTTTCGTCTCGTCCAACCGCCCTGGTTCATTTTACCTCGACCCCGACAACAAGGCCTGTTGCCACGATATTTTTCGGGTCGTTTACGAAGAAAAACCCAAGTCATCAGATGGCATCCCGCCGCCACCCATCGTGGTGGAAACGCCGCCCACTCCCCCCACTTTTGAGAAACTGGAGGACTTTCTGCCGCTGGCTCTGTACTTCGACAACGACGAGCCGGACAAACGCACCAATCGTACCACCACCAAGAAAACGTACGAGGAAACTTTTGGGAAATTTTATCCTCGAAAGGGCGATTTCATTGAACAGTACACTAAGCCCATTACCAATGAGGAAGAGGTGGACGAGGCCACGCTGAACATCACCGATTTTTTTGAAAATGAGGTTAAGAAAGGCTTCGACCACCTTGGACTTTTCAGTGGAATCCTACTCCAGCGCCTCGAAAGAGGCGACCGTGTAGAAATCGTCATCAAGGGCTATACCAGCCCCCGTGCCAAATCTGACTACAACGACTTCCTCGCCCAACGTCGCATCAGCAGCCTGCGCAACCAGTTCGAGCGATGGCGGGGCGGTGTTTTTGAGAATTACCTGAAGTACGGCAAATTGGTGATTTCGGAAGCTCCGTTCGGGGAATCGCAGTCAGCCAGTGGCATCAGCGACGACCTGTTTGATGAACGCAACTCCATCTACAGCGTTGGAGCATCGAGAGAGCGGCGAGTGGAAATTATTGAGGTGAAGTAAAAGCGTTTGAGGGTTTTGGGATTTGAGGGTTTGAGGATTTGGAAAGTCGTTAGTCAACAACCGTAACTCCTTTTCAGTTTTGCCGTTAATATTCAAGTGCCGAAAAGCTTGGCATTTTTGAGCATAAATAATTCCAAATCAAGTGGTGTGAACGTAGTGGTATAACTAGCTGGTTATCAACCTTTATCAACCTCATCAACACTTATCAACCACTACTAAAATCGAGTTTATCATGATGAAGAAACTGATGTTTTCGCTGGCAGTAGCAATGTTTTTTGCCTGCAACAGCGACCCAAAAGACAGCAACTTCCAGCAAGTCGAAGCCAACTCGCCCGATGTGCCAGCCAATGCTTCGCCGTCTGAACAGTTGAAGGCGGTGGCGCTGGAAGAATCGAATTATTTGGAGCGTGTGCGCCAATCTTTCGTGCCATTGCAGGAGGAGTACCGCAAAGCCAACGGCAAGGTGCCTGGCATAGGTGAAGTAAACATCTTCGTGGATGAAAACTACACGCTGCTTATCGAAAACAAGTTCAAGGGCAGCACCTATCAAACCAAGGTGAACTTGAAGAACCTGAACAATGCCCAAGGTGGCATGATGCTCATTCCAGATAAGGAGCCGGGTGAATTCCCGGGGCTAAAAGTCTTCGTGAAAGATGGAAAAACGGGTGTGGAAATTATCAAAGACGGCAAGCTGGTAAGGGAAGACAAACAGCTCGAAATATACTTGGCCGACCGCCCCGGCATTGAGCGGATAACGCCCGCTATCTTGCAGGCACTGAACATCGCAAACGGGAAATTGCCAGAATAATCAATAGGTCATTGGAGGCAAAGTATCAATGCCTCCAATGGCGCTAACTTACAGTTTCACCAACTGCACATTGACTGCCACAGGGCCTTTCTGGCCCTTTTCAATTTCAAAGTTACCTTGTCGTTCACCTTCACCGGCTCTTCAAGCGAGTTGAGGTGAACGAAAATCCGCTCATCCGATTCACGGTCAATGATGAAGCCAAAGCCTTTGGCGTCGTCGAAATAGCTGACTTTTCCTTTGCGGATGGGATCCACTTTTTCCCGTTTCGGCACGCCGAGTTCGATATCTTCCTTTTTGACTTTTTTCCTTTTGGTAGGGTCGGGTGGGGAAGAGGTAAGGTTGCCGTCTTCATCCACGTACATAATCATGTCTTCAAAGGTCTTGCCCTCGCCCTTCTCCGATTTACGTTGGTCCTTCCGGTATTCCTTGTCCTGTCGTTTTTTGTGCTTCTTCTTTTCGTTTTCTTTCTTGCTGTACGTCTCTCGTGATTTTGCCATTTTGAATATTGAGATGAAAAAAGCGGGAAATGGCCCGGAGTGGTGACTACCAATCTTCCAAAATCCCATGAATTCGGCAAAGCTAACACTTATCTGTGCCTTTTAGATCAAACTATGCACCTGTGGGCCAACTTAGCACCGGGAAACCGACTTATTTTTAAAGCAGCTTTGGCTAGCCTTGTCACCCCTCTACAAAAAGATTGTCGTTCAGGTGCTTGTTTCCTCGAAATTTCAGAATTTGGAGGCAAGTTGATACGGTCATTTTTCACTAAAATTCAAATACTATCATGCAAAAATTTACACTCCTCAGCCTACTGGCCATCTTGTTTTTTGGGAACAACGATGCCGCAGCCCAAGCCCTCAAACTGCCCAATACCACCAACCCAAGGTCAAGGGCTGGGATTACCATTGGTGCCACTGACATTGATATCAACTGGGGTGCACCTGGCGTCAAGGGGCGTGAAGGAAAAATCTGGGGCACCAACGTGGCAAATTACGGCTTCATCAACCTTGGTTTTGGCTCCGCCAAAGAATCGCCCTGGCGGGCCGGTGCGGATGAAAACACCATATTTTCTTGCTCTAACGACGTGACCATTGAGGGCAAAAAGTTGGCAGCGGGCAAGTACGGGTTTGCCATCGCTGTTTACCCGGATTCTTGCGTGCTCATTTTCTCCAGCAATTCGTCGGGCTGGGGCACTTATTTCTACAAGCCCGAAGAAGACGCCCTGCGTGTAACGGTGCGCCAACAAAAAAACCTCCCCAAAGCCGGGAATGGCTGGCCTACACATTTTCCGAGCCCACCAACAACTCAGTGGTGGTAGCTTTGGAATGGGAGCGCTGGCGAATCCCGTTCAAAGTGGAAACGGATTTTGTGGCGACCTCGCTCGCCTACATCAAGCGGCAGATGAGCGGCGGCTTGGGCTTCGACCCGCCCAGCCTCCAAGCCGCAGCCCAATGGTGCGTGGCCAACGACGTGAACTACGAGGAAGCACTTTTTTGGATAAACAGTGCAACTGAACCGAATCTCGGTGGCGTTCAAACCTTCAATGCACTCTCCACCAAAGCGGCCATCCTTCGCAAACTGGGCAAAACGGACGAAGCCGATAAAACCATGTCCATGGCTTACGAAAAAGCCACTGTTTTGGAATTGCACGGTTACGGTCGGCAGTTAATAGGACAAGGCAAGAACAAGGAGGCACTTGCTGCATTTGAGCTGAATTATAAGCGAAACGGCGATACATGGCCCACCCATGTAGGTTTGGCTAGGGGGTACTCGGCAGTGGGAGACTTGAAAAAAGCCCTCGAACATGCCCGCAAAGCCCTTACCCAAGCACCCGACGAATTGAACCGAACCAGCCTCGAGACGATGGTCAAGACCTTGGAGGAAGGCAAGGCGCTGGTGCAATGAATTTGGGAGGTTTAGGAGATTTAAATTCCCACCCCTAAACCTCCTAAACCTTCTTAACCCTCTAAACTTTCTGCCCGGCCTAGTGAACAAGTCATGTAATTTCACCTTATTGCAGCATAACTAAGTCTGCCCTTGAAGCTACGCCGTCCGTTGAAAATAATCGCCAAGCTGCTCGCCATCCTGCTCTTGCTGGTGGCGGTGCTGCTATTTGTGTTGCAACTTCCCGCTACGCAACGGTGGCTTACGCCCAAATTGGAGAATTGGCTGGCGCAAAAGCTGAAAACCGAGGTCAAGGTCGAAGGTGTCAGCATCCGTTTTCCCAAAGCACTGGAAATCAAGGGGTTTGAGGTGAAAACGCCCGAAGGAGACTCCCTGCTCAGGGTGGGAAGCTTGTTGGTGGATTTGGAAATGTGGGGGCTTTTCAACAGCGAAATCACCATCCAGAAAATAGCACTGAAAAACGCCTCCGTTAACCTTCGAAAAGAAGCGGGGCGTTCCAATTTCGCCTTTATCGTCGAAGCCTTTGCCACGCCAACCGAAGCCGAACTCCCCCCAACTCCCACCGATACTTCAGGTGGCTTTCGATTGGTGATGAAACCATTTGAGGTGGATTTCGAGGCAGTCGCTTTTTCTTGGCAAGACTTTGACAGTCAGCAGTTTATCAAAGCCCGGCTTGGCAAAATGCTCATCGAAGCGGATAAAGCCGACTTTAAAAACACCCTTTTTTCAGTTGATGAATTGACGCTTTCCGATACCGATATTTCCTACCGTGACCTCGGCTTAGCCCCGCTTGACACTTCCGGCACAGCTACGCTTTTTGATATTTTGGTGAAAAACGGGAACATCAACAACAGCCGAATTTTCTACGAGACCGACTCGCTCGCCCTGACCACCCAACTCAACGAAACGATATTGGACGATTTTCGCCTCCTATCCAATGCGGAAGGGCTTTCCATCAATGCAAAAGCGTTTGAGTTGGCCGATTCCTACATCGCCTTTCGGCAAAAAAGTACTCCGCAAACTCCCGGCAAATTCAACGCCGCCGACCTTGACCTTAAAACCCTTCAAGCTGATTTGACCAATTTTAGCTATCAAAACCAAGCCCTGAGCGTCAACGTGGTGGAATTGACTGGTAAGGACAAATCAGGGCTTGACTTAGGTAGGTTGGAAGGCAAAATCGCCTACTCCCCAGCGGCACTTTCCCTGCAAGACATTGATTTAGCCGCAAATACAACCACACTGGAAGGTTCGGTAGAATTGAAATTCGGAGCGGAAGGAGGGTGGGCAAATCGGCGACCTGCTGCAATTCCTTCCAGACAACCCCTCGATGGCCGATTTGAAAAAAATGGCCAACAACAGGTGGTCGGCATCCGGCAAAGTGGAAGGGACGATGGACCAAATCACAGCCGAAAACCTGCAAGTCGCCTTTGGCAAAAACACCCGGCTTACAGTTCCGGTCGCATTTCCAACATCAGTTCGCTCGACCGCCTCGAAGCCGATTTGCAGCTTACCGATTTCAATTTCGACAAGGCAGATTTAGCTTTTTACTTGAAGGGGAAAAATTTGCCGCTTCCCGCCTTCGCAAAGGCGACCGGCACGGTGCGTGGCAGGGCTGGCAAGCTCAACATCAACCTGACGGGTAGCTTTGGAAGCATAGACACGTTGGCGGTAGCGCCTGCCAACCCAGCTATTGCACGGTTCAGCCTTAGCGGTGACATCAAGGGCTTGGCCAACCCGAAAACCATGCAAATGGACCTGGACATCCGGCAGTTTGAAGCTTCAGGCAGCCATTTTGCGGGTTTTGTGCCAAAAAACATGACGCTGCCCGATAGCATTTCCCTGACCGGAAAACTGAAGGGCGGCATGAACGATATGTTTGCCGACCTAAAACTCGCTGCCCGGCGCAAAGGGGCGGCCAGCAACCTTGCAGTGCTGGGGAACTTCCAGCACCTTGACAAACCGGACAGCTTGCGCTTTGACCTCAGTTTTTCGGGCAAAGTGGCCAAACGTGAGATTTTCGGTTACGTGCCCGACTCGCTCGTTACGCCCTACCTCGACTTGCCGCCCGTGGTGGCGCTCGATGGCAAGGCAAAAGGAAGGGTACAAAACCTCACGGCTGCCGTGACACTTGGGTTGGGCGACCAAGGTTCGTTGGCACTCGACGGCTACCGGAAGGGCGAAAAATATGGGGCGAACATTGAAGGCAAACAATTGAAAATCAGCGAGTTGGCTGTCGACAGCCTGCTGCCTCAACTTCGTCTGCTCAATATTTCGGCGCAGCTTGAAGGCCAAGGATTTGACATCGGAAAGACGGCCACCCTGACGCTCACCAGCAAAATCCCCTCCTTGACCTGGGAGGAAATGACCTTTGAAAACACCGTTTTGAACGGCAACCTGACTGGCAAAAAATTCGACGCCCATCTGACCAGTCCCGACCGCCGGGTACACCTCGACTTGGTGGCAAACGGCGATTTTGGTGGTGCAAAACCAAAGCTCGAATGGAATGCACTGTTCGATTGCGTGGACTTAAAAGCGTTTAAAATTTCCGAAAAAAACGCAACCGCATGCTTCCGCTTGCGGGGCAATGCCGATGGGCTTTCCATGGACACGCTCGATGCACTTGTTTTTTTGGAAGACATGCAGCTTCAGGTTGATTCGCTGAAATTGCATCCGGGCGACGTGAAGTTTGTGGCCTCCATGCACCAAGGCAACAACGACCTCGCCATCACTTCGGACTGGCTGAACGCGTGGATGCGGGGCAATTTTGACCCTGCGAACTTGCCGCATTTGGCCAATGACTTCTTCCAACATTATTTCCAAATGGAGGCCGTTGCTCAATCATCCCAAAAGGGGCAAGCAATCACGAATCCGAAATCCAAATCCGAAATCCGCAATCCACAGACACCCTCGCATTCGGTTTAAAACTCGCCCATCCCGACCTCTTCACGAGCGGCATCCTGCCCGGCCTGTCGCAGCTCGACACTATTTCTGTATCTGGCAATTTCGACGCTGGCAGCTTCCGGTTTGTTTTCGACACCAACTTGCCGCACTCTAATTACAATGAATGGAACATGAAAGACTTGTCGTTCCATGCCGATGGCAATGGCAAAACGGCAGCTTTTAAGTTGAAGATTCCATCGGTGAAGCAATACGACGAGGCGTTCGTCAGAGACCTCACCCTCGACGGCACGCTCGACGGCACCAGGGCAGTTGCACCGCTCACCGCCTTGGACAGCATGGGAAAGGAACGCTACCGATTGGGTCTTTTTGCCGAAACGAACGACTTCAAGGAAGGCTACACAGCGCATTTTTCACCCACGCAACTCATTGATTACCAAGACTGGACCTTGCCCGAAGCCAACAGCGTGAACTACACCAGCAAAGCAGTTACGATAAAAAGCTTCCACCTCACCAACGGCGAACAAGCCCTACGCCTCGACGGTACCTCCAAGGTGCTGGCAGATGGCAACCGCTCGTTGGGTTTCAGGTGGAAATGGAGCGCCTGGGCATCGCTACCTTCGGGGCACTGCTGGCGAGCAGTTTCAAAAATCCAACTGGTTGGTTAGATGGCAAGCTCGACATTGGCGGCACAGTGGCCGCCCCAAAACCCTCTGGCAGCCTTTCTTTGAACGAAGTGAAAGCGACCTTGGCCATGACGAACGTGCGCTACGCACTGAGTGACAAGAAATTGGAATTTGAGCCAGATGGCGTTGACTTGACCGGCCTGACACTCACCGATCCACAAGGTAACAAGCTGAACATCAAGGGCAAATTGAAGACGACCGATTGGAGCGGACTTCGCTACGACCTCGAAGTTTCTGCCAGGAACTGGCTGGTGATGAACACGAAAAAAAGTCAAAATGTGGCATACTACGGCAAGTTGGTCGCCAATGCAAACGGCACGGTGCGGGGGCCGCTTTCGGAACCGGATATCTCGTTGACCGTCAGCCCGGTGAAAGGCTCGATGATGCACTACCTGCACGACGCTGCCCAAAATAAAGCGGAAGGCAACGGTGTGGTGGTTTTTGTGAAACCCGCTGGGGCGGCCCAAACGGAACGAAAGATACTTTCCAAAAAATACCCGTTCCACCTGAACCTGAACCTCGACCTCAACGATAACCTTGAATTGGACATAATAGCCGACCCTGTTTCTGGCGACAATTTCGAGGGGACGCTGGAGGGCAGGTTGAGCCTCGAAATTTTCCCCGATGGCAAAATGAACCTGGCGGGCAGGTGCGAAGTGAAAAAAGGCGACTACCGCTACACCTACCAGCAGATTGTGAAACGCCGATTCGAAGTGGCGCCCGGCAGCAACCTTTCCTGGTCAGGCGACCCGTTCAAGCCCGACCTTCAAATAACGGCGAGGTACATCGTGCGCACGTCTCCGTATCCGCTGCTGTTGAATTGGGGGGCAGACATCGAGGAATTGAATTCGGGAAGCGGCAGGGATTTTCAGACATTTTTCCTAAATTTTAAAGTAAGTGGAGATTTGATGCGCCCTGTACTTCAGATTGACCTGGAATACCCCGACACGGACAGCGAGGCATTTTCAGGTACCACTATTCAGGCAAATTCCGGCAACAGCGACATTGAAGCTGCCATCACTTCCGTCAACCAAGACCAAGCGCAGCTCTCCCAGCAAGTTTTCAGTTTGCTGATTTTCAATCGTTTTTCGGGGGATACGGGAGGTGCGGCGTCGGCAACAGAAGATGCGATTTCGTCTGGCCTGAACAGTTTCCTGACCAGCCAGTTCAATACGCTTGCCGACCAGTACCTCACGTTCGTGGACGTGCAATTGGAGACAAAGGAAGATGCCACCTTCGGGGAAGATGACCAGTACACGGGCACCACGAACTACAACCTGCGCCTGCAAAAATCCTTTTTCAACGACCGCTTGGTCTTCAAACTGAGCGGCGGCGCAGCGGAAGACCGGGGCACGGAATCGCAATGGCGCAGCACATTTGAAAATGCCTCCGTTGAGTACTCACTGACGCCGAGTGGTATCTTCAAAATTCGGGCATTTTCGGAAGATGGCCTCCAATTGCTTGACGCCGCCGGGTCGAGGAATTCTGGCGCTGGGGTTTTGTTCACCAAAGAGTTCAAGCGGTTGTTTAGGCGGAAGAAAAATAAAAAAGAAAGTTTACCACGTCATGGGAGAAATCTTTGTAAATTTGCCAAACGGTATTTCCGTTCCGTAGACGGTACGTTCCTACGGAACGGAAACACAAGATGGCGGGGAGATGACGTTCTACGGAACGGGACAGGTACAACAAAATACATTCCAATCAGTTGAAAACCAACCATATCATACATTTTCTCGGCTACCTGTTGGTCGTGTTGTTGCTGTCAAGCTGCACAGGCACCTTGCTTTTGCCCAAGGGCGAACAGCTTTACACGGGCGCAAAAGTGAAGGTGAAAGCCGCTGATAAAAAATGGAAAACCGGCCAGTTGGAAGCTGCCTTGCCACAAGCGATCGTGTTGCCACGCCCCAATAGGCACCTCGGCTGGATTCGGGGTGGGGTGGCGGTGTACAACACATTTCACAACCCCAACAAGGAAAAAGGATTTAGAAACTGGATTGCAGAGAAGCTTGGCAAACCACCCGTCTTGTTCACGGAAGACATTGCGGCCACGCACCAAAAATCGCTCACCGCCGTCGCCGCCGACTTTGGTTATTTTGACGTAAACGTGGTGACGAAGAAAGCCGGCTTGGGGAAAAGAACGAAACTGAAGCACACGGTCCACCTGCTGAAACCCGCCAAAATACTGGGCAACCTGAGCTTCCCGACCGACTCAGGAGCTGTGGAGCAGCGGCTGATGCAATTGAAAACAAGCACGTTGCTGAAAGCAGGAATGCCCTACAATTTCCAGATGCTGAAGCTGGAGCGGATGCGGCTCACTGACACGCTGCGCAACGAAGGATGGTTCTACCTCTCGCCCGACCACCTGCTTTTTCTGGCGGACACCTTGCAGCAAACAGGCGAGGTTCGGCTAACGCTGCGCTTCAAGGACGACGTGACGATGGTGGAAAAACGGCGTTACCGCATCGGCGAAATCCTCATTTACCCCGATTACGACCTCAAAATCGCTGGACAAATGGGACAGCAAATGGATGAGGTGGATGACTGCATTGGCGTTGTTTACAGCGAAAAAGCGTAAAAACCTCGATGATTCTTGATAATCTCCGCTTCGGTTGTGGTGACTATTTTTCGAATGAAAACTACCGGACATCCTTGTTCCGGCTGCTCAATTTGCAGTTTTTCAAGTTCGTGAACATCCGTTTCGAGCAATCCATGCTGTCCGACAGCCTGCTGGAGGCGCACGTGCTGCTTACCCCGGCGGTGCCGCAAAAAGTGGAGGCATCGCTTTCAGGCATTTTCTCGCCCAACAATTATTTTGGTGCTCAGACAGGACTAAGCTGGCAGCACCGCAATGCTTTTGGCAGTGCCGAAAACCTTCGCTTCGTTTGGGATGGCGCCTTGCTGCGGTTGAAGGATGGCGATACCCAAAGCACATTGTTCAGCAGCGACACAAAAACGCAATTGACGCTGCCGCAAAAAATCCCGGGATTGCGCAGCCGCCGAAACAATGCGCTCTCGGCAACCAAGTTTTCGTTGGCGCATAACCTGTTGTATTACCGTACCCCGTTTGTTGATTCGGTAATGGAGGAGGAAATAATCGGCATCGCCATTAACGAGTTGGAAGCAGAGGGTGGCTTTGTTTGGAAAAAAAATCGGCAAGGCACGATCACGCACGAGTTGAACCCGCTGAACCTGACACTCAGATTCGTGAACATCAGCATCCCTGGCGTTAAGAACCGTTTGTTGGAAAATATTTTGGTAGCCGAAACGGAGAAAGAATTGTCAGACGCACTGTTTGCCGCCACCTTGTTGGAAATTAAACCGAACTATGCTTTTGTCTTCGACGACCGGCTGGGCGAACCCCGAAAATGGTCAACTTTGTTCCGGCAAAGATTCAGCTTCCTGAGCAGCAAGTTCCTGCTTCCCGATTATATTGATGCCGTCGCCGACTTGGGCTTTTCATTAAATATTTTCACCGAAAGCGACTTCCGGCAATACATCAATGTGACTCGAAAAGCGACGCTTGCATGGCGGTTTTCGCTGTTTGCAGGTTTGCCTGTCAAGGAAGGCAGCATCATCTCGCCCACCAATTTGTACACCGTTGGCGGCGCTTCGAGTGTGCGGTCGGTCGCACCCCGGTCCATTGGCCCAGGCGCTTCGGTTCCGTTCGATGATCCCGAGTCAGATGATGTTTTTAGCCTGCTGACGGATCATACTGGGAATTTGATGTTGTTGAGCAATGTGGAACTGCGCCGGAAACTTGGAAAAAGCTGGGAGGTGGCGGCCTTTGTTGACGCTGGCAACGTCTGGCTGACGGAACCTGATGAGAAATTGCCGGGCGGTGAGTTTTCCGGCAATCGTTTTTACAAGGAACTGGCATCTGGCGCTGGCGCTGGCATCCGATTTACGCTTGGTTTTTTCATCTTGCGCCTTGACCTGGCCATCCCAATCACCAAGCCATACCTGCCTTTGGGCAGCCGTTTGATTGGGCAACCAGGCTTTGGTGGTACTGGCCTGCGTGTGAATTTGGCGTTTGGGTATCCGTTTTGAGCATTATTTGCTGGCTCGCATGGTATGCTATATTTGCATTTTGTCCCTATCCCTATTTTCCCCAACTTTGCCCCAAAATCTGACACATGCCCATGCCTGACATCTCCAATCGTCAATCGTCAATCGAAAATCGTAAATCCCCAGAGGGCATCGAGATACCAAGTTCGTTAGAGCCACAAACCCTCGACCACCAGCGCTTCGTGGCAGGCATCGCCCCGTTTCTCGGCGGGCCATACGCCACCATGTACCTAACTCGGCCCTGGACGGTGCGGCAGTACGCAGGTTTCTCCACCGCAGCGGACAGCAACGCTTTTTACCGTAGGAATTTGGCGCAAGGGCAAAAGGGCCTCTCCGTCGCCTTTGACCTAGCCACGCACCGAGGCTACGACAGCGACCACCCCCGTGTGCCCGGTGATGTGGGCATGGCGGGCGTCGCCATTGATTCGGTAGAGGACATGAAAATCCTTTTCGACCAAATACCGCTCGACGAGATGTCCGTGTCCATGACCATGAACGGGGCAGTGATTCCAGTGATAGCTTTTTTTATCGTGGCAGCAGAGGAACAGGGGGTGAAGCCGGAGCAACTCAGCGGCACCATCCAGAACGACATCCTGAAGGAGTTCATGGTGCGCAACACGTTCATTTACCCACCCGCAGCCAGCATGAGGATTGTGGGCGATATTTTCAAGTACACCGCCGCCCGGATGCCCAAGTTCAACAGCATCAGCATCAGTGGCTACCACATGCAGGAGGCCGGCGCGACTGCCGACATCGAGCTGGCCTACACGCTGGCCGATGGGCTGGAGTACCTTCGCAAGGGCATTGCCGCCGGGTTGGACATTGACGACTTCGCCCCCCGGCTCTCCTTTTTCTGGGCCATCGGCATGAACCATTTTATGGAAATCGCCAAGCTGCGGGCGGGGCGTTTGCTCTGGTCGAAAATCGTAAAACAGTTCAACCCAAAGGACGAAAAATCGCTCGCCCTGCGCACCCACTGCCAGACCAGTGGCTGGAGCCTCACCGAGCAAGACCCTTTTAATAATGTAGCTCGCACAGCCATCGAGGCAATGGCTGCGGTGCTGGGCGGCACGCAGTCGCTGCACACCAACGCATTGGACGAGGCCATCGCCTTGCCCACCGATTTCAGCGCCAAAATAGCACGGGACACGCAGTTGTTTATCCAAAAAGATACCGAGGTGACGAAGGTCGTTGACCCTTGGGCGGGCAGCTACTACGTGGAGTACCTGACCGAGCAGCTTTGCCAGAAGGCCTGGGCGCTCATCGAGGAAGTGGAGGCGCTGGGCGGCATGGCCAAGGCCATCGAGGCGGGCTTGCCGAAGCTGCGCATCGAGGAGGCAGCCGCCAAAAAGCAGGCGAGGATTGATGCAGGCATTGACCAAATCGTGGGGGTCAACGTTTTCCAGGTGGCCGAAGATTCGCATTTCGACATCCTGAAAGTAGACAACACTGCGGTGCGGGAAGGGGCAGGTTGCCGTTTGCGAAAAATCAGGGACACGAGGGACGAGGCGGCGGTGCAGCTGGCGCTGGAAGCGTTATTTCAAGCAGCATTGAATGGCGATGGGAATCTGCTCGATTTAGCCATCGAAGCTGCCCGCCTCAGAGCCACTTTGGGCGAAATCAGCTTTGCGATGGAACGGGCATTCGGGCGGTACGTGCCCACAACCCGCAGTGTGTCAGGTGTTTATTCTAAAGAAATCAAAATGGACGAACGATTCCAACAGGCCCGGAAAATGGCAGACAAGTTCGCAGAAATGGATGGCAGGCGGCCCCGCATCCTCATCGCCAAACTCGGCCAAGATGGCCACGACCGGGGTGCCAAAATCGTCGCCACCGGCTTCGCCGACCTCGGCTTCGACGTGGACATCGGCCCCCTCTTCCAAACCCCCGCCGAGGCCGCCCGCCAAGCCGCCGAGAACGACGTGCATGTGCTGGGCATCAGCAGCCTCGCCGCTGGCCACCGCACCCTCGTGCCGCAGACCCTCGCCGAACTGGAAAAACTGGGGCGAGAGGACATCCTCGTGGTGGTGGGTGGCGTTGTGCCACAGCAGGATTATGAATTCTTGTTTGAAAATGGCGTAACGGCGGTGTTCGGGCCGGGGGGCGAAAGCCACTGGAGCAATTGCTGGTGCATAGGCTTTTTCTGCAAAGTCAAAGTGGCTTGAACGGCATCCTGGCCGGCCTTGTTAGGTGCACGGCCCATTTCAAATCTGTAACAGTTTAAATAATTAAGTTTTGCACTACAAACCACTAAACCGATAAGGGCGATCACAGGATTCATTGTGTTCCTGAAAATAGCCGAAGCCCCGCTCCCGCCCAACAGACCCCGGGGTTATTTCAAGCCCAGATAACCGATCCAATTTTTTACACTTACACTACGGGAATTTGTCACAGCCATTGACCTAAACACTTTGTTTTAACAATGTACTTTTGGTTACGGCCGATGCACAAGGTTGTCCCATCCTTGTGCAATGTTGTTCCAACCATGTCCAAAGTTTTTGTAACGATGAGCAAGGTTGCTCCAGCATTGTCCAAAGTTTTTATACCGATAAACAAAGAGGCTGCACCATTGTGCAAGGTTGTTGCACCGATGAGCAAGTTTTAATTGCCGTTGTGCACGGGTTTTGCAATTTTGAGTAAGCTTTTCAGCATTTTCCCCAATATTTGACGATTTATAAATCAAAATCCTAGCAGGCAGCTTGGCAGGGGCTTCCATGCGACGCTGGTGATGCCATACATTCCACAAAAAAACCATCTAAAATCTTCAAAATATATAGTGTATCTCCCTAGTCACAAAAGATGGATAATGGCAATTTTTCTGCGCAGAAGCCACCCCACCTTTGTGGCGTCTTTCGACAAAAACTTTTTTTAATACTCACCAACCTTGTCATTAGGTGGCCAAATGTTACAAAAGACCCGTTTTTTTGTTTACCCCAGCACTGCCCATCAGTGATAATGTTAAAACCAACAGGACCTATGACTCCGCTAAAAATTAATCGGCAATTGATCAAATTGTTGAACACCAGTGATTTGCTCACCTACACGGCTGACCGTGGTGCAAACATGGCGGGCAACCCCTATTTTACTACGCCAACACCCACGGTTTTGGCGATGAAGACACTTGGACAGAACTTCCGGGATGCAGATTCTTTGGCCCGCCAGGTGCGTTCAATACTGAACACCCAAGCGAGGCAAACGGCGCTGGAAGCACTGATCGCTGGTCACATGGACTGGATTGATTACATCGAAGGGACGGTTGACCTGACCCTTGAAATGATTCAGACGAGCGGATACACACCTTTTAAGGAGCGTTCGGGGGCCGAAGTGCCGCCACCCGCTGGCAAGCCTTCGTACCTGCCAACGGTCAACACCGGCGAAATTGAACTGAAAGCCCCTGTGTACAAGCAGGGCAACCACAAGATTTTTTACAACTGGCAGCGTTCGGAAGACCAGGGCGCTACCTGGCAAAACCTGCCTACGACGAACAACTCACACCGGCGCAAGGTGTCGAACCTGACACTGAACATGGAATATTGGTTTAAGGTCGCTTATGGCACCACTGCGGGCGAAGGCCAGGCATCCGAGTACATCAGCGTCGTACTTACCCAGGACTCGAGGGCTACATTGAACATAAAAACGAAAACGAAGACCGCTGAATTGAAAGCAGCAGCATAGACGGGTCAAAACAAAATCTTACATCTATGCACTTACACGCATTCTGGGGAAGACACCTAACAATTCCCCCTTTGAATGGCTACTATTAGAGATTTCATATTTTTTTCTTTTAACGGAATTTTTGACCCTTGTTGGAAGAACTGGGGTCTTTTTTGAATGTCACGTATAATTTATCATAATTTTCGGACACACTTGTATCCAACCCTTGCTCCATCGGGAGCAAGGGTTTTTAGAAGCGTGTTGATTCATTTTTATTCTTTTGAAGTGGTGTTTTGTAGCCAAATTCAACTTTCGGGTTACTAGAAGTTAGGTTTTTATAGTGTTGACAAAGTCCAGTAAAGCCTTTACGTCTTGGATGGATTTATTGGCACGATAGCTGTCAATATAGAATTCTTCCAAATAAGGTAACAATACCGACGAATGCCAAGCATCGGAGCACCTCAGCGACGTACTTACCCAGGACTCAAGCGCTACTTCAAACCTAAAAACAAAAACAAAAAAGTTTGATTAGAGCGCAGCAGCTCAACGGTTTCAAAACAAAACCTCACACCTATGCACTTACACTCATTCCGAGGAAGGCACGTATCTATTCTACTTTACTAGGTTAAAATGTTAGACTTCATAATTTTTGTTTATGCAATTTTTGATCCTTGTTCTTCAGACAAGGATCGTTTTTGAATGTCATGTACCATCTATCATAGATTACTTACAAATTTGTTACCAACACTTGCTCCATCGAGAGCAAGGGGTTTTAAAAAAAAGATTTTATTCATAGTTTATTGATTCGTGAAACTATTTTGAAACCAGATTCAGACCTTGCTTTGCCAAAAGCAAGGTTTTTTTATTGTTAACAACATTCAGTAAAGTCATTATGCCTTTGAGGGGTTTATTGGCATGAAAGATGTCAGTATTGAATTCATCTAAATAAAGTGCTTTGCCATCCCCAACTAAACACCAACGCTTTGGAAAAAATATTCCAGCGTACAGGTGTTGCTATCTAATGAAGGTTAACTAGTAGCTAAAACTCAAGTGATGGCTAACAAAATTGATACTCCTGCTCAGGTAATATGTGAAGCCTGCGCTTCATGTGTACATGCAAGAATAGAAGAAAGAGAAGCAAGCTTCATCTCCATCCTCGACAGCATCCAAGATTCCGTCTTTTCCGTTGACTGCAATTACAGAATAATCACTGCCAACAAAGGCTTTCGGGAGCGAACGTTTGCCTTTACTGGGATAGTTATTAAGCCGGGAGATTCCATCTTCGTCAAATGTGAAAACCAGCATTTCATAGACCCTACTATTAATTGCATCCAAAGAGCAATGAAAGGTGAAGCTTTCAAAGTTGATACGGAATTCGTGGTTGACGGCAAAACCATTCACCGTGAATCCACCTTCACACCCATCCAGCAGGGCAGCGAAATAATAGGTGTCTCCTGCTATTCCAAAGATGTTTCTAGTACCAAAATAGCCGAAGAGCAATTGAAAGGACGTGAAATGCTCTTCCGTTCCCTGCTCGAAAACAGCCACGATGGCATCGCCATGCTCAGTGCAGGCGGTCGGCTGAAATACATCTCGCCTTCCGTAGGACGCATACTCGGCTACACTTTTGAAGAAATGGTTGAAATAGGGATGCCGGGCATGGTACACCCAGACGACCTGAGTGCCGTCGTCAGTTTTTCCGAAAAACTTGCATCTCAATACGGCAAAAGCGACCAGATTGAGTATCGGATGAAATCGAAAGTAGGCATTTGGAAATTGATTCATTGCCACTACACCAACATGTTGCATGAGCCATCCATCAAGTCATTTGTGGTCAACTACGAAGACATCACCGAAAGGAGAGAATTGGAAATTGAGTTGGAAAACACCGTCCATGATTTGATCAAAGCTGACGACAGGCAAAGCGCCATCATCAACTCCCTTCGGGCCAACATTGCCTTGTTGAACCAAGATGGAATCATCATTGAAGTGAACGAAGCCTGGAAACGGTTTGCCGATGACAATCAACTCGTCAGCAAAAACTATGGAGTAGGCGACAACTATGTTGAAATATCAGAGAAAGCAGCCTGTGCGGGCGAAAAAACCGGCGGAGAAGTGGCGAATGGGATAAGGGATGTACTTGCTGGCAAAGTAGCGGAGTTTTCCTTGGAGTACACCTGCCACTCCGATACCGAAAAAAGATGGTTCAAAGTAATCGTGTACCCACTCTACAAAAGGAACAAAGGTGGTGTAGTGGTTTATCATGTGGACGTCACGGATCGCAAGCTCGCCGATTTGCAGATAGACTTCCACAGAAGGAACCGGGATGCCCTCATCAACAGCACCACGGACTTGATGTGGAGCATTGATGCTGAAATGCGGCTCATTACTGCCAACAACGCTTTTTTGTCAGTAATAAAAACAACATCAAATGTTGACCTAAGGTCCGGTGATTCATTGTTACTCACCATTCCCTATTCTAAGGAAGAAGTTCAGTATTGGACCGCAAAATTCAATCGGGCCCTTGCCGGGGAGCAATTCATGGAAGTAGTGCATCGGGATAATCCTTTCGAGTATTGGGCAGAGGTTTCTTTTAATCCCATCTGGGAAAACGGCAAGGTCATCGGTGCGGCTTGCTATTCCAGGGATATTACCAAACGCAAGGAGTCCGAACGGCTCCTTTTGCAGAGCCAGCAAATGATGGCAGCCGCGGAGAGCATCGCCCACTTCGGAAGTTGGGAACACGATTTGCACAACGTGGACAGCCTCTTGGAAAACTCCTTGAGGTGGTCTGATGAGGTGTTCCGTATTTTCGGTTATACGCCAGGGAGTTACGAAGTCACCATCGATAACTTTTTCAAAGCTGTGCATCCAGAAGACAGGGAACCCATTCGACAGGCTGTCCAAAAAGCCATTGACACAAACTCCAGCTATTCCATACATCACCGGGTTTTGAAGCCTGATGGAGAGGTTCGCTGGGTGCATGAGGAGGCAAAAATAATCATGAATGAAAATACAGGAAAGCCATTGAAAATGGTCGGTACCGTGTTGGATATTACCGAAAGAAAACAGGCTGAAGAGTCGCTACGACTCAGCAACGAGCGCTACGAGCTGGTGACAAAAGCCACCAACGATGCCATTTGGGACTGGAACCTGCTGACAGGTGAACTCTACTGGAGTGAAGGTTATGAAAACCTGTTTGGCTATTCAAGGGAAGAGGAGGGTTTCACTTTCGAAACCTGTACAAAGCGAATACATCCGGATGATTATGAACGGGTAAGGTCTTCACTACAAAAAGAAATCAGTGACCCGTCATCCAATTCTTGGCACGGAGAGTACCGATATATCAAATCCGATGGTTCCATTGCCAACGTGAACAACAGAGGTTACATTGTTCACAATGGAGAGGGAGTGGCGGTTCGTATGGTGGGAGCCATGCAGGATATCACTGCACAAAAGCTGGCCGAAGAATCGCTTAGGCTCAGCAACGAGCGTTACGAGTTGGTGACCAAAGCCACCAACGATGCCATTTGGGACTGGAACCTGCTGACAGATGAAGTATATTGGAGTCAAGGTTATGAAAATCTGTTCGGCTACCCAAGAGACATAAATGCCGTAAGTAATGAGATATGGACGAAACGAATCCATCCCGACGATGTCGAACGGATATGGTCTGCCGTACATAAAGAAATCACTGACCCGACCTCTCATTTCTGGCAAGGAGAATACAGGTACATGAAGTATGACGGTTCTATCGCCGATGTGTATGACCGGGGTTATATCATTTACAAGGAAGACGGAACGCCGGTTCGTATGGTTGGGGCCATGCAAGATGTGACTGCTCGAAAAAAGGCGGAAGAATCCCTGCTGAAATCGGAAGCCAACCTTCGCACCATCTTTGACCACGCCGACCGGGCCTACATTTTACTTGACAAAGACTTTCGCATTCTGTCCTTTAATACGGTTGCCACTGAATGGGCCAAACTTGTTTACAATGCCGAGTTTAAAGAAGGAGAATCCATTATTACCTATTTGGAGGAAGAAAAGAAAGAAGAGGGAAAACGCATCTTGGAAAGTGTGCTGGAAGGACATCACCTTGTCCATGAAGCCCAATATCGCACCCCAGATGGTACTGAAAAGTGGTTTAGTGTCAGGCGGTATCCTGTTCGGAACGAGGATGGATCAATTCTAGGTATCTGCATTGCCTCAAAAGATGTTACCCAACGACATCAATATCAAATGGAAAGGGACAAGATGACTGCCGAGATTGTGCAACGCAACAAAGACCTTGAGCAATACGCCTATATTGTCTCTCACAACCTGCGAGCTCCTGTCGCCAATATCGTGGGCTTTTCAGATGCGCTTTTGCATACAGATTTGAACGAAGATGAGAAGTGGGAAATGTTGAACGGTCTTGATGTCTCTATTAAGCGGTTGGACAATGTCATTATGGACCTGAACAATATTTTACAGGTAAAAAAGGAGGTGAACGGGATGAAAGAAACCATCCGTTTATCAATGCTCGTAAATGATATTGCGCTTAGTATTGGCAATACAATGGCTAAAGAACAAGTGGTCGTCAAAACTGATTTTGAACAGGTGGATGAGTTGTTCACGCTGAAGAGCTATATGCACAGCATTTTTTACAACCTCATTTCCAACAGCATCAAGTACAGGAATCCAGACGTTCCTCCCATCATTGAAATCAAAAGCCGCGGGCTTGAGGATAAAATCGAGTTGTGCTTTAGCGACAACGGATTGGGGATTGACCTCCAAAAGAAAAACGGTCAGGTATTTGGACTCTACAAGCGTTTTCACACACAAGTGGCCGAAGGCAAGGGAATGGGGCTTTTTATGGTGAAAACACAAGTAGAATCACTTGGAGGTAAGATTACGGTAGAAAGTGAAGTGAATATGGGTACTGAGTTTCGAATCGTATTAGAGCGTTAAAATAATATTGTCTATGTGTAGAAGTCCAACAAATTATATTATCATTGACGATGATAAACTGGTCAACATGTTTTGCAGCATGATGATCAAAAAGAATTTAGGCCAGTCAAAAGTCAAAACATTTGAGGTTCCCGAATCCGGTCTCGATTTTATCGAAAAGGCCGAATTTATCGAAGTGGAAAACGAATCAAGAACCGTGCTTTTTCTTGACATCAACATGCCTTCCATGACTGGCTGGGAATTCTTGGAGTACTTTGAAAAACTTGACGATAGGATAAAAAATAGCCTGAAAATCTACATCCTTTCATCATCTGTGGATGAACGTGACATGGAACGAGCAGCCGCAAACAAATACGTGACGGACTTTTTGGTAAAACCCCTGACCAAAGAAATGTTGCTTTCGACCACCGAGGCTGAACAGAAAGCCGATAAGATTTAAAGCTATAGCTCAAAACCTATCTCCTTCCAGCAGATTGCCAAGCCCGCCAAGTGGGCCACCTTGTTCCCGCTGCCTTCCAGCACCTCCATAGCGCAATATCCGGTCAGCCAAGCGTCTGATGGGCAATGACTGTATCCAAACCTTACCGGGCCCACGCAAGGTAGCGAAGAAAAGCCCCTCCCCACCGAAGATGGTATTTTTCACACCACCTACGAACTCGATGTCGAAGTCAACACTGTGGGTGTATGCCACCACGCAGCCCGTGTCCACTTTCAGCACCTCGCCGACGGCAAGCTCCCGCTCGATGACCATGCCTCCTGCGTGAACGAAGGCCATGCCATCGCCCTCCAGTTTTTGCATGATGAAACCTTCGCCGCCGAATAGCCCAGTGCCCAATTTGCGCTGAAATTCAATGCCCACCGAAACGCCCTTGGCGGCACAGAGGAAGGCGTCCTTTTGGCAAATCATCTTTCCCTCGAGCCTTGAAAGGTCGAGCGGGATGATTTTGCCAGCGTATGGCGCTGCAAAGCTGACCCGCTTTTTGCCTTGACTGAGGTTGGTGAAAGCGGTCATGAACAGGCTCTCGCCAGTAAGGATGCGCTTGCCAGCACTTAGCAGTTTGCCAAAAATCCCGCCCTGTTGCTGGGTGCCGTCGCCGAAGATGGTCTGCATCGTAACGTCGGCGTCCATCATCATGAAGCTGCCGCTCTCGGCCACTACGGATTCTTGTGTGTCTAGCTCGATTTCGACGAATTGCATTTCTTCGCCAAAAAGTTTGTAGTCAATTTCGTGGTTCTGCATCTTGAAATTTTGATTGTTGATGATTGAAAGGATTCTTCTGAAGTTTGGGAGCAAAATAGGGAAAACAGCGGCGGTTCGCACCGTTTTTTTCTACGAAAACCAATGCTTGTGCGAAGTTTGTCAAATACGCTTTGCATTTCTGGAAGCTTTGATTTTAATATCGCTTTGTTCCACCTTTTCATCACCATATTTTCGGGAAATATCTACCAAGCTTTTTTTTCTTTCGGAAACGGAGTTTATTCGCATCAAAAAATTAACCTCATTTTCATCACTCTTTTTTTTGCTTTTTGTTTTGAGTTTTTTTCAGGCATTCAACCAATCAGGGACCATCAAGGAAAGCCTGAAGGTCAAAAGCAGCATACTCGGCAAGGATGTCGAGTACTGCGTTTACTTGCCTGCTGACTACGAAACCACCAACCGCCGTTATCCGGTGCTTTACCTGTTGCACGGCTACACCGACGACGAAACGGGTTGGGTGCAGTTTGGTGAAGCACCCTACATTGCCGACAAGGCCATCGCTTCGGGGGATGCCACGCCCATGATTATCGTCATGCCCGATGCAGGCGTTTCGTGGTACATCAACAGCTACGATGGGAAGGTGAGGTTCGAGGATTTCTTTGTGAAAGAACTTATCCCGCACATTGACGCCGGCTTTGCACCCGACCAACCAAAGAGTTCCGGGCAGTGGCCGGGCTATCCATGGGCGGGCACGGCAGTTTCCTCATGGCAACCAAACATCCCGATTTGTTCACAGCTTGTGCACCGTTGAGTGGTGCGTTCTGGACGCACGAGGAGATTGCCAAAATCCAAGACGATTTTTGGGACAAAGCGTTTGCTGATATTTTTGGCCCCAACCTGAAAGGTGAAGCCCGTACAGAAGGCCATTTTGCCAAAAACAATGGCCTTGATATTGTCAAAAACGGCAATGCAGACGAGCTGAAGAAAGTCAAATACTATATTGATTGCGGCGACGACGATTTTTTGATAGAGGGAAACATGGCACTGCACCTTGAGATGAAAAAGAAGGGAATACCGCACGAGTTTCGGGTACGGGACGGCATCCACGACTGGACCTACTGGCGGACGGCTTTGCCAGAAGTGCTGAAGTTTGTTAGCCAAAGTTTTCACCGCTAGGTTTGATTTGACCCACATTTGGCAAAAGGCTGACCAACCAGTTTTGAACATAATTTCTTCGAAATATTTATTCACCAACCTGTTAATCATTATGAAAAAGAACGTTTTTCTAGTTTTTACTTTGCTAATAGCATTTTACGCTTGCGGCGTGAAGTCAGCCCAAAAATCGGCTGATGCAGCACATGCTGCCGATGTTGCTGCGGGCAAGACCATTTATCAAGTAAAATGCGGCAAATGCCATCCGGCGCACGATGTAAAATCCAAAACAATTGACCGCTGGAATCAGGTCTTGCAGCCGATGATTAAGGAAAAGGCCAAGTTGACCGAAGCTGATGGCAAGCTCGTGGAGGCTTATGTCTGGAGCGAACTGGGCGTGGCTGGAAAGTAACCCTTCCGCTATTTCTCCCGTAAAAAGGTTCAGCGTGATAAAATGTCCAGTTTGGCTGGGCTTTACCACCTGAACCTTTTTTTTATTGATTCCAAACTACGGAACAAATCACAGAAATTAGAGCCGAAAGCTTTTGGATATGCATTAAACCACTAATTTCAGCCCCGATTTTTAAAACGTGTTTTTTGAAATTGGAGCTATTTGGGAAATCAGGAAATTGTGGGAAAACTAGTAGTAGTTTCCCGATTAAAACCTGCTTCTCGAACCTCCCAACTTTTACCCAAATCATTATGATTCTTGGCATTTTAAAAGAGGATAGTTTTGACAACAGAGTCTCTACCATTCCAGAGACAGTAGCTTCCCTGCTCAAACTCGGCATCAAAGAAGTCCTGCTCGAAGCAGGTGCCGGCGAACGTGCTGGCTATCGGGATGCGGACTACGTTGCACAAGGTGCGCAGGTTGTTTCGGAAAAGGATGTACTTTCCAAAGCGGACATCGTGGTGAAAATAAACCCACTGACTGTAGCCCAAGCTGGCCAACTCAAGGCGGAACAAATGCTGCTCGGCCAGTACAATCCACTCACGAACCGGGAGGTTGTAAACCCACTGCTCAGTGGAAACATCACTGCCTTTAGCCTGGATATGCTGCCACGCAGCACACGGGCGCAGGCGATGGACGTACTTTCTTCAATGGCAACAGTGGCTGGGTACAAAGCCGTGCTGGTGGCAGCCACTGAGTTTAGCGGTTTTTTCCCGATGTTCGAGATTGGGCGCTGTTGTGGAAGCTTTCGATGTGCGCACCGCGGCAAAGGAAGAGGTTTTGAGCCTTGGGGCAAAGTTCGTGGAGGTGGAAGGTGCTGTGGAAAGTGCGGCTGCGGGTGGTTACGCCATCGAGCAGTCCGAAGAGTTTAAGCAGCGACAAGCCGAGGCAGTACACAAGCATGCAAGCATAGCTGACATTATTATCTGCACGGCTCAGATTCCCGGTAGGCGAGCGCCTATTTTGCTCCGAAAAGCTACGGTGGAAGCCATGAAGCCCGGCTCGGTGGTAATTGACCTTGCTGCCTCTTCGGGCGGTAACTGCGAGTACTGCGAAAACGGTAAAACCACGGTCGTGAATGGCGTGAAAATAATAGGTGACTCCCATCTCCCTGCTTCCGTGCCACGTGACGCCAGCGCCATGTTCAGCAGGAACGTGCTGAACTTTATGAAAATACTTGCCCCAAAAGGTGAGACGATTCTCAATTTTGAGGACGACATCATCGAGGGTACGTGCATTGCGCACCAAGGCCAAGTCATCAGCCCAAGGCTAAAAACCTTGATGGCTACTGCGTAGGTTAAATCAACAATTCAGCAATTCAACAATCCAACAATCCAAATAAATATGGATGCTTTAGCCAACTTTTTTCTGGAAAATCAGGACATGATTTATATCGTCATCCTGTCCATTTTCCTCGGCATTGAGGTTATATCCCACGTGCCCGCTATCCTGCACACGCCCCTCATGTCGGGTGCAAACGCCATTCACGGGGTGGTCATCATTGGTGCCATCATCGTTATGGGCCATGCCAAAAGCGACGATTACCTGGCGCTTACGCTGGGATTCCTCGCCGTGGTACTCGGCACCCTCAACGTGGTCGGTGGCTTTGTCGTCACCAACAGAATGCTTGAAATGTTTAAAAAGAAAAAGTGAAATTGAATTGAGAATTGAGAATTGAAAATGGCGTGTCCCGGTATTCTCAATTTTCCGTTCTCAATTTTCCATTCTTCATCCTCAATTCAATTATGACTGCATTTCTCCTCGAACTTTCGTACCTCCTCGGTTCCATCACATTTGTGGTTGGCTTGAAAAAACTAAGCCATCCAGAGACGGCCAGGCAGGGCAACCTGTTGGCAGCGGCGGGCATGGGATTGGCTATTCTGGCTACCGTCCTATTCCACGAACACAACGGAGAGCGCATCGGCAACATCGGCTGGATAGTAGCAGCCATGGGCATTGGCACTGCTATCGGTTGGACAATGGCCATGAAGGTCAAAATGACCGGAATGCCTCAAATGGTCTCCTTTTTCAACGGCATGGGCGGTGCTTGTGCGGCCATCATCTCCATCGTGGAATACCATTCGCATCCTGAAGGGGCGGCCGGTTATTTCTTGGTGGTGTTCCTTGGGCTGGTCATTGGCAGCGTCTCATTCAGCGGCAGCATGATAGCCTTCGGCAAACTGGATGAAAAAATAAAGGACTTTTCTGCCAAATGGCTCACGGTATTCAACCTGGTGCTGTTGGCGGTAATCATCGGGATATTGGTCACTGCTGTCACTTCGCCTGAAACCTTTGGCCCTAACGTGCTTTGGATTTTGTTGGTGCTCAGCCTGCTCTACGGCGTCCTTTTCGTGATGCCCATCGGAGGTGCCGATATGCCAGTAGTTATCTCGCTGCTGAACTCCTTGACAGGCATGGCCGCAGCGTTTGGCGGCTTTTTGTACGACAACCAAATCATGCTCACGGGGGGTATCCTTGTTGGTTCGGCAGGCACCATACTTACGGTACTGATGTGCAAAGCCATGAACCGCTCCTTGCTGAACGTCATCATTGGCTCGTTCGGTGGTAGCGCTGCGGGTGCTGCTGCGGCCAGGGGCGACCAAACGGTGAAGGAAATCAGTTTGACGGACTCGGCCATACTTTGTTCCTACGCCACTCGGGTGTGCATCGTGCCTGGCTACGGCTTGGCCGTTGCGCAAGCGCAGCATATTTGCCATGATTTGGAAAAACAACTGGAGTCAAAGGGTGTGGAAGTTTATTATGCCATCCACCCAGTGGCGGGGCGTATGCCTGGACACATGAACGTGCTGCTCGCTGAGGCCGATGTGCCTTACCCGAAGCTCATTGAAATGGAGGATGCCAATGGAATGATGAACAGTACCGACGTCGCCATCATCGTGGGCGCCAACGACGTGGTGAACCCCAGCGCCGAGGACGACCCCGGCAGCCCGATTTACGGGATGCCCGTCATCAAGGTTTGGGAGGCCAAAAATGTCATCGTGATGAAGCGGAGCATGCGGTCGGGCTACGCTGGTATTGAGAACCCGCTGTTTTTCCATGCCAAGACCAAGATGCTTTTTGGCGATGCAAAAGACACGTTGCAGAAGCTGGTGAGCGAGGTGAAAATGACTTGATAGGATTGTGGTCGCCCAATTTCTTGGGCAGACCGGTTAGCATCATAAGAATTCGGTCTGCCCAATAAATTGGGCGACCACAAAAAACAAGAAAGGCTGCCAATTGGGCAGCCTTTCTGTTTTTGAATATGTAAGAGCGTCTTTCAAGCAAGTCTGGTCATGTCCCGCACCAAGATTTTTCCACGGTTGAAATAAATCAAATCCGATTTGCGCAGCTCGTTCAAAACGAGCGTCACGGTCTGGCGGGACGTACAGGTGATATTGGCGATGTCTTGGTGGGTGAGGGAATGCTTGAGCAGCATTTCCAGACCTACTTTGCGGCCTGTTTTCGCTACTGAATCCTTGATAAACTCCACGATACGGGTACGGGCATCTTTGAAAATCAACGACTCCAACTGGTTTTCTGCCCGCATGAGGCGGTTGCCAAATAGCGTCATGATTCGGTCGCAAAGCTGAAAGTTCAAGCGCATCAGCCGCTTCAAGTCATCCACTTTCAAGCAGTAGATATGTACCTCCTCCCGCAGCGCTTGGGCGAGGTCCTGGCGGCGGGTTTCGCCGATGATGCCCAACTCACCGAACATGGCAAGTGGTTGGAACAAGGATTTGATGATTTCCTTGCCATCGTCAGAGTGCATGGCAATTTTTATGATACCTTTTGCCAAGAAGAAAATCTGGTCGGAAGCCTCGTCTGGCAGGTAGATATAGCTGAACTTGGGCTTCACCCGGTACTCAGCCATTGCCTCTAGTTTTTCTTTTTCCTCGAAGGTAAGGCAGTCGAAAAGTGGGAATTCAGAGATTGGAGCGATGCCGTTGTGTGTAGTTGTTGCTGTCATGTCTTTCAATTTTTCTTTGCTGTGATAACTAATTTGAGTTTACAAATTGAAAGACACGGAAATGATTGGCAGCCCCTACGTTGGTTTCTGTTTTTTCAAAATTATAGTTTGTGGGTTAAAAAAGGAGGGCTACTTAAAAGTCATGCGAAGGCTCACCTAAGAATAAAAAGTTGGTTAACATTTTTATTCTGAAAATCAGTTCAATAAAACTTCTTGCGTTTGTTTCATGCCAAAACCGATTTTGGTTGTGAACTGGACAAAAAAAATCGTGCATCAACCTTCAAACGGTCAATGCACGATTCTCGCAGGGGGGGGGGGACGGGGGGGGGGGGGGGGGGGGGGGCACGGGCCCCCGCCCCCGCCCCCCCCCCCCCGCCCGAAAAGTGGGGCCGAGGACAACCCCGGGGAGGGGCCCCGGCGCCGGCGGCCGGGGGGGGGGGGCGGGGGGGCGTGCGGGGGGGGGGGGGGGGGGGGAAAAAAGAAAAGGGGCCCGCCCCCCACCCCGGGGAGAAACCCCCACAACCCCCCACCGAAACCCTGGGAGGGCCGGGCCCCCCCCCCCCCCACACTGGGGGCGTTGGGGGCGGGGGGGGGGGGGGGGGGACCCTTTCCCCCTTTTGGCCGGTGGGTTCCGGGTTTGGTGGGTGGCGGGGGGGGGAGGAAAAAGGGAATTTGTAACGCAGTAGTTACCTCCTAAACCCTGCCTTCGGCGCAGCAGGCATCTTGCCGGAGGAAAAGCCGGGCATCTTGGTCATCTGGTGCATCATCTTGCGCATCTGGTCGAACTGCTTGATGAACATGTTGATTTGGTTCAAATCCTGTCCACTGCCTTTTGCGAGCCGCTTTTTTCGGCTCATGTTGAGCAATTCGGGGTTCCTGCGCTCCTGTGGGGTCATGGAGAAAATGATGGCCTCCACCCGGTTCAACGAGCTTTCGTCAATGTCCACATCCTTGATGGCTTTGCTAACGCCTGGTATCATGTTCATCAGCGACTTCATATCGCCCATGCGGCGTATCTGCTTGATTTGGCTGAGAAAATCCTCGAAGTCGAACTTGTTCTTCATGATTTTCTTCTCCAGCCGCTTGGCTTCCACCTCGTCGAACTGTTCCTGCGCCTTTTCCACCAGCGACACGATGTCGCCCATGCCGAGGATTCGCTGTGCCATCCGCTCTGGGTAGAACACATCGAGGGTGTCCATCTTCTCGCCCATGCTCACGAACTTGATGGGCTTACCGACCGTGTATTTGATCGAAAGCGCCGCACCACCACGGGTGTCGCCGTCGATTTTCGTCAGCACCACGCCGTCGAAGTTGAGGCGGTCGTTGAAGGTCTTGGCAGTGTTCACGGCGTCTTGGCCCGTCATGGAGTCCACCACAAAGAGCGTCTCGTTCGGCGAGATGGCGTCCCTGACATTGGTGATTTCCTGCATCATCTCCTC
The DNA here is from genome assembly GCA_016719855.1 of Saprospiraceae bacterium. Classification (GTDB taxonomy): domain Bacteria; phylum Bacteroidota; class Bacteroidia; order Chitinophagales; family Saprospiraceae; genus UBA6168. The sequence goes on from JADJYH010000013.1 coordinate 133,844, forward strand.
GTCCACGGCGAGGCGGCCAGCGGTATCCACGATGACCACGTCGAAGCCGTGGGCCTGGGCATGTACGATGGCCTTCAGGGCGATGTCCACCGGGTTCTTGTTCTCGATTTCCTTGAAAACGGGCACGGAAATTTGCTCGCCAATCACGTTCAACTGGTCAATGGCCGCAGGGCGATACACGTCGCATGCCACGAGCAGCGGCTTCTTCTGGCGTTTGGTTTTGAGGTGGTGCGCCAGCTTGCCACTGAACGTCGTTTTGCCGGAACCCTGCAAGCCTGCAATCAGGATGACCGTTGGCGAGCCTTTCAGGTTGATACCAGCAGCTTGGCCGCCCATCAGCTCTGTTAGTTCATCGCTGACGATTTTCACCATCAACTGGCCGGGGTTCACGGACTTGAGCACGTTTTCGGTGCCGAGTGCTTTCTCCCGTACTTTTTCGGTGAATTCCTTGGCGATGGCGTAGTTCACGTCCGCCGCCACGAGGGCACGGCGCACTTCTTTTATGCTCTCCGCAACGTTGAGTTCCGTGAGTTTGCGCTCCCCGGTGAGCGATTTGAAGGCAAGGTCAAGTTTCTCGGATAAACTGTCGAACATGATGGAAATGAGAATTGAAGGTTGAAAATGGAGCATGTCAACTCGTTACGCTCGGTTGACAGCCGGGCGCAAAGATAATTTATTCGGGGAAATGAAAAGCGGGTGTTCAACGGGGCAAAGCATGAATTTGGCGGCGGCGCTGGGCCAAAACCCGTGCAAGTCGAAGCTGGTGGGCTGCGTGGGGAGCAGCATCCGAA
>JADJYH010000014.1 GCA_016719855.1 Saprospiraceae bacterium
GGGTATCGGCGTATTTTTTCACCCCGAAAATGATGCCGCCACCGGAGTAGAAATGGATGTTCGATTTGGGTTGGAGGCCATTTTTCAAAATGTAATCACCTGCCAAATACATGATTTTTTGCGGAGCGCCACCGCATTTGATGGGCGTGCTTGGGTTGGTAAAAATGGCATTCCCGCCTTTGAAATTGCGCAAGCACTCCCAAGTGTAGGGGGCATAGTCCACCAAATAATTGGTGGTCACACCGTTCTTGCCAAGCGTTTCTTTCAACCCCTTGATTTTGTGCCAATCGAGCTGGATGCCCGGCACCACGACGAGGTAATCGTAGGTGTGCTTGTCGCCGCTTTTGCAGGTCACTTGGTTCTGCTCTGGCTGAAACGTGGCCACGGCGTCTTTTATCCAGGTTGTGCCATTCGGAATAAAGTCCTTCTCCTGTTTAATGGTGTCGTTCACATCGAAAACGCCGGCCCCGACCAGCGTCCAAGCTGGCTGGTAATAGTGTTTTTCGGAAGGTTCAATAATACCGATTTTCAGCGAACTGTCCTTGATTAGCAGTTTAGAGGCGATGGACAGACCTGCGTTGCCGCCGCCAATGATGAGGATTTGATGATGTGCCATTGTTGAATTGTTTGTCAAAAATTGAGGAGCAGTAATTATGGTCGATAAGTCAAAATACTAGCTCAGTTGTATTTGCTGGGGTGCTTCCACCCAGATTTTTTCGGTGAAATAGATACCAACAAGTGCCAAAATGCCAGCGATTTGGATGCCATACTCAAGCCCAGAAAGCATCAAAATGAGCGGGACGAGATTACCCATAATTACCGTTCCCCACCAAAACAGGCGAGAATAGCGGCCTTTCGTTATCATCGCTGCGGTCATTTTTGCCTCTTGGGTCATGTGTGCAGTGGTCAGTTCGACGAACATTATCAGCAAGTTGACGCCAATTCCTAGTACCATCAGCCAGCGCAAGTAGTTCATCCAGCCATCTGAAGGCAAATCAAAGATGGCCAGCACCGCAAATATGGCACCGCCAGCCAGCAAGCTATGGATGAGCATGTGCAACGCCAATACTGGGCTTTGCCAGAAATCACGTCCTTTTGCTTGCGCAAAAAGGTAGGCAGTGTAAACGGCGGTGATCACGGCAGAAATAGCCGCTAAAACAAGGAACACCGTGCTTAACGCATCCCAGCCAAGCATGGTGGTAATGAAGAGCAAGGTCACCGAACCACCAAAAATGGATAGTGCATAGCCTCCACGAACCAGCCAGCTTTTCCATTGTGGCCGCAGAATTACGTAAAGGAAGCGCTTGGGCTGGTCGAGGTCTTTCACCAAAAATGCAGTAGTTAGGCCCAAGAATACCAGTGCGATGATGCAGCCGACATAAAACATTCCAATAGGCTCCAGGAATCCAGTGGCGATTTTCAGCCTATCCCAAAGGACAATAGCCAAAAGCGGCACCAAAAAAGCCCCGGTCGAAATCGCTTTCGTAAAAACATAAGCACTCACTTCCCACCCCCACAGTAAGCCCTTGTTTGGGGCATCATAAACCCTACGAGGATTGTCAGGTTTTGAACCGTTCATCAGCACTTCCACCGATTTTTGTGGGCCGCTGGTTTTCAGTTCATCGATGCCGGTTGTTTTCTCGCTCGCCAAAGCCGTGATGAGGTCGCCACCGTCGAATGCGAGTTTTTCTGTTTGCTTAGCAAAATGGCCAACGCCACGAGTCTGCGCACCCCAAAGCGAAATGGAAGTTTTTTCAGTAGCAATTGGATTCAGCGCTGCTTCGTCTCCATCAATATAAAACAGGTTTGGGCGGGTGCCTTTGGCCTCCCTTCGCACCGTAACTGTCTCTCGACCAAGGAGTTGTGAAATTTCTGATTCGGGATTGTCCATGTCACCGGAGATGATGGCATGTTCTGGGCAGATATTGACGCAGGCAGGCTCCAGGCCGATGTCCACCCGTTGGGCGCAGTAGTTGCACTTGGCAGCGGTGTGGGTATCTGGGTCAATGTAGAGCGCATCGTAGGGGCAGGCCTGCATGCAGGCCTTGCAGCCGATGCATCGGTTTTTGTCGAAATCAACAATGCCATCAGGCCTGAAATAAAGGGCCTCCACTGGGCAGATTTCAACGCAAGGGGCATCGGTGCAGTGGTTGCAGCGCATCACGGAGAACACCCGGCGGGTATGCGGGAACTCACCTTTTTCGACCTGTTTAACCCAAGTCCGAAAAACTCCTACGGGTACTTCGTGCTCAGATTTACAGGCGGTGGTGCAGGCGTGGCAACCGATGCACTTCCGGTTGTCAATGATAAAGCCGTATTTCATACGAATGATTGATTAAATCGTGTTGTCATCTAGTGGCCGTAAAGCTGAGGAACTATTGGGAATGGGAGGGTGACATTGGTCACTTTTATTTCATTTCTGAAATAATAATTGTCAATGGGACGAAATGGAAGAATTTTTGAAAAAAACTTAGCTGATTTGCAAGGCGCTGCTAATACATTGCCGAATTTAGTTACTTTTGCGGGCTTTTTAAAAAAGGCCAATTTTCCAAAAATAAAATACCTGAAAGTTCAATGAGGACTAAACTGTCACAATTCAATTACGAACTCGATAAGAACCTGGTTGCCCAACACCCCGCTGCAAATCGTGATGAGTCTCGGCTCATGATATTGCACCGTGATACCGGCAAAATCGAGCATAAAGTTTTTAAAGATTTGCTTGGTTACTTCGACGAAGACGATGTGATGATTTTCAACAACACAAAAGTCTTCGCTGCTAGATTGTATGGCAAAAAAGAAAAAACCGGCGCAAAAATCGAAGTATTCCTCCTCCGTGAACTGAATTCCGACCAACGCCTTTGGGACGTACTGGTTGACCCGGCCCGTAAGATCCGGGTGGGCAACAAGCTCTATTTCATGGACGAAAAAGGCAACGAAATCCTTGTGGCCGAAGTCGTTGACAACACTACCTCCCGTGGCAGAACGATTCGGTTCTTGTTTGACGGACCCGAAACCGAGTTCAGAAACAACCTCGATATTCTCGGCAACACCCCGCTTCCAAAGTACATTACCCGAAACGAAGAACAAGTGGACCGTGACCGCTATCAGACGGTCTATGCCAAGGAACTGGGCGCAGTCGCTGCACCTACCGCAGGTCTGCACTTCAGCCGGGAGTTGATGAAAAGGCTCGAAATCAAGGGTATTAACTTTGCCGAAGTGACCCTTCACATTGGCCTTGGCACTTTCCGCACCATTGACGTTGAAGATTTGTCGAAGCACAAAATGGATGCGGAATATTTTCGCATAGACGCGAAGGCCTCTGAGACCGTGAACAAAGGTAAATTGGCCAACAAAAAGATTTGTGCCGTTGGCACTACCTCCATGCGCACAATCGAGACAGCAGTTTCAGCGGAGGGTTTGCTAAAACCAGCGGAGGGCTGGACGAACCTTTTCATTTACCCGCCATACGATTTTAGCATAGCAAACTCGATGATAACGAACTTTCATCTGCCAAAATCCAGCTTGCTCATCATGATATGCGCCTTTGGTGGCTACGAACTCGTGATGGAAGCTTATGAACAAGCCATCAAGGAAAAATACCGCTTTTTCAGCTATGGCGATGCCATGATGATTCTTTGAGAATACAACTTTACTCCCATTAGCAAAGCGGCCTCGCCAGTTTACTGGCGGGGCCGCTGTTCTTTAAACCGGTAATCTTTGCCGGAAACTGCTACACCGCCGGAAAAGATTTCCGGCATACGTTCACTCCACGTACAAAACCAACCCTTTGAGATAGGAACCTTCTGGGTGGAAAAGGCTGACCGGGTGATCGGGCGGCTGTGAAAGATGGTGCATGACCCTGACTTGCCTCCCCGCTTCGATGGCCGCCGCTACGATTGTGTTGTAAAACAGTTCCCTATCCACTACTTGTGAGCAAGAAAAGGTGAAAAGGATTCCACCAGGGGCTACCTTTTAATGGCTGCTGCATTGAGCCGTTTGTAACCTTGTACGGCATTGTGGCGCTTGCTGATGTTTTTAGCGAAAGCAGGTGGGTCAACGACTATCACCTCGTACACTGGGCAATCTTGTAAGTATTTTTGAACGTCCTCAGCGATGCAGGAATGAACATCGGGGTCAAAATTGTTCAGTGCAAGGTTCTTCTTGGTCCAGTCAATCGCCTTTTGCGAAACATCCACTGAATGAACCAGTTTTGCCGCAGCTGCGAGTGCGTAAACCGAGAACCCTCCTGAGTAACAGAAACTGTTGAGTACCGATTTGCCCTCCACGTAGCGCCCCAATAGTTGCCGGTTATCACGTTGGTCAAGGAAGAACCCAGTCTTTTGGCCAAGTTCCCAGTCAACGAAAAAAACATGGCCATTTTCCACCACCTCCTGACCGTTGGCTTGCCCGGCAAGGTAGCCGTTGCTCACTTTTGAAGCGTAGTTTGGCGGTAGCGTTTCTTTGCTTTTGTCAAAAACAGCGGTCACTACCCCACCCCCAATTTCCAGCAATGCCTCGGTGATGAATTGGCGCTGCCGGTGCATGCCTACTGAGTGGCATTGCACGACTGCCGTTGCTCCATAAACATCAACAATCAGCCCAGGCAGCCCATCCCCTTCGGCGTGGATGAGGCGGAAGCAGGTGGTTTCGGCCTTGCCGATTAGGCCTATTGATTTGCGGTAATGGAATGCCGCACCAAGCCGTTTTATCCAAAAATCAAGTCCAGCCTCAGTTTTTTCAAAAGAAAAAAGCCTAACGGCGATGCTGCTGCCAGCGGAAAAATGGCCAGTGGCGAGGTAGTCGCCTTTCGGTCCAAAGACTTCGACCGTGTCGCCATCGACAGGCTGTCCTTCCATCCTTTGGATAGCACCTGAGAAAATCCAAGGGTGGAAGCGGCGTACAGCTTCGTCTTTATTTGGCCTGAGAAAGATATTAGGCATTCGTTTTTTTATCCTTGAACATTAATGCAAAAACCAACAAAACAACACCAGCGATTGCGGCTGGAACGAGCCAAATGTTGAGCCAGTTGTGGGTGGCATCACCAGTCTTGTAGGCATCGGCTACGACCCCAGAAATGGAGTAGCCAATCAACATTCCGACACCGTAGGTGGCCAAGGTTATCAAGCCTTGGGCAGCGCTCTTGAATTTTTCGCCAGCGAAAGTGTCCGTATAAATCTGTCCGGTTACAAAGAAGAAATCATAGCAAATACCATGAAGCAAGATGCCAACGAGCAGCATCCAAGCGTTTGCACCATTATCGCCGTAGGCGAAAAAAACATAACGCAATATCCATGCAGCCATTCCTACGAGCAGCATCCGCTTTACACCCCAACGCACAAAAATCAACGGCATCAACAACATGAAAATCACCTCCGAAACCTGCCCAAGGCTTTGCTTGGATGCGGCAGCGTTCACGCCAAGTTCGTTGAGAAATGTGTTGGCAAACGAGTAATAAAATGCCAAGGGGATGCAAATTGCCACAGAGGCCAAGAAGAAAATCAAGTACGACGGGTTCTTCAGCATTGAAAGTGAGTCCAGCCCGACGATGTCCCCGAAGGTAACGGTTTGGCCAGCTTTCGGGGGGTGGCGTATTTGGCAATGTGAAGGCCAATATGCCGAGAACAAGAGATGCGATGCTTGTCATTTTAAAGGTGAGTTCCAGCGAGCCTGTTTTCTCCCAAGCCAGCCAGCCGATTATCAACCCTGCCACAATCCAACCGATGGTTCCTAGCACCCTGATACTTGGAAATTCCTTCTCCGGGTTGGTCATTTGTTTAAAGGAAATGGAATTCACCAGTGCCAAAGTTGGCATGTAGCAAATCATGTACACCAAGAGTGCAGGGAAAACTGCCCAAAAGCTGGTGCCGAGGAGATATACCACATCATTGCGGCGCCAATCAGGTGCAGAACGCCGAGTATTTTTTGCGCAGCAAAAAAACGGTCGGCGATGAGGCCAATGATGAACGGAGCGAGAATTGCCCCCCATGACTGGGTACCATAGGCGATGCCGATTTCTGTGCCGGAGGCCTTCAAGTTGTTGCCGAGATAAGTGCCCATCGTGACGAACCAAGCCCCCCAAATGAAAAAATTGAGGAACATCATGGTCGAAAGCTGGATTCGAGTGGTAAGTTTCATGAATTTTTCGTTGTTGTTTAAAAATGCTGGGGCAAGGTAAGCAAGGGACTTGAAATTTTTTTCAAACAGGATCGTGCCATTTTTTCAAACTAAAAACGGGAGGCTGTTTGCACAACCTCCCGTTTCGCCTCACTAGAAAAAATTGGTTACAACTGACAGCCCCCAGTGAACCCAGTGGCATCAAATGTTGCCTGTCAAAAACCGACTTCATTTCCTTCGTATGCTTCAATGACAAGGCCATTGTTGCTTCCATTGCGGATTGGGCTGCAATACTCGAAGAAGTAGTAGCTATTCGCTTCGTTGTTGACCACGTCTGCTATTTGTTTGAAAACATCCGTTAATTGCGAAACAGAGGCAGCCTGGAAGAAGCCATTGCGGCCAATCTTCTGCAAGTCCGGCACATTGATTTCGTTGCCAACGCCAAGCGTGAACCAAGAGATTTCCTTGGGTGAGTTTGCAACTGCATCGTAGGCCGTTTGTTTGGGGTAGCGGTTCGCCCGGTCTTCGCCGTCGGTAAATAGCACTACCGAAGTGGCAGAAGTCACATCAGCGGCTTGGTACAGGGCAAGTAGGCTATCGGCTTTTGCATCCGCCTTGATTACTGCGCCGTAGAGGTCAGTCGAATTGTCGTTGCTGATATCTTGAGTGACACCGTTGATGGCATTTTTCAAGTCAACGAGACTGTTTGTCACCGGCTCCAGCTCATGCAGAACGTCCTCACCGTCGAACCAATAAACCCCCATCGAAATGGAAGGGTCGGGCAGTGGTGGCACAATCTGCTCTACGAATGCATTGGCCGCATCTTTCACTTGCTGGAGCGATTGCTGGAGCACGCTTCCGCTCAAGTCAAGCACCAGCAAGGTGGTGTGGTTGAAAACCTGCTCCCTGCTTGAGATTTTACGTTTGGCCTCAAACGAAGAAATGACACGAGGGCAACTGTCGTTGATGCCTTTTTCATAAATGACAAAGTTTTCCTCTTTCAGATAGCCGACAGGATTGTTGTTGGCGTCAGTCACCTTGAAGAAAATGGACATTTTTGAAGGGAGACTGATGGTCGGCCCTTCGAGCAAGGTCAATTTGAGTTGCGTCTTGTTGGGTGCTTTCCAGCAGTCGCTGAACTCAGCATCGTCGTCCTTGCAGCTATTGCCAAGCACCACAAGCGAAAGAAGTCCGAAGATTAAAATCAGTTGTTTCATGGTAAATGAAAGTTGGGTGAAAGAAATGAATGTCAAAGTTAGTTCCAAAATGGCTAGTTGCCTGCTCCACTCCAAGACATAACGTCAAACTTGCTCGATTTGCGGCGTTTGAATTGGGCCAAGACATCTTGCCGTCCAATTTGACCAGTTATTTTTTCGGGCAACAATCCAAACATAAATGGCTGCTATCGCAAAAAACGCTACCAGCATTTCATTCATATCCACGGATTTCATCTCGAAAATAGCCGCAGTTTTCAAAGAGGAAGCTTCAAATGTAACGAACAAGGAACTGTAAATATTGGTTGCCGCATGAACTCCGAGCGCCAATTCCAAACTATCATCCATTAAGGTAATGATTCCAAGAAAAAGTCCTGTGCCAATGTAGTACACCATCGTTGGACCAACACCAAATGCACTTACCTCCTCGTTCATCATGTGCATAAACCCGAAAAGCGCACTTGTGAAAATCAACGGGATCCAACGCATTGGCACCAAAAGGCTTGTCCCTTGCAAGATATATCCTCTGAACATCAATTCTTCCCAAGATGTTTGAAGCGGGAAAATGAGTAACGAAATGAGCAAGAGGCCAGGAAATTTATCCGGCTGGAAATGAAGCTCATAGTTTTCTGGGTGAACCCCGTACATGACCAACTCTGCAACCATGGTTAGTGCCATCCAAAGCCCAAAGCTGAACAGGATTTTTCGCCAGTTGACTCGCTCTAGCGGTGTGATGAGCCAACGGAATTTTTTTTTGTGGATGAAAACCACGCTGAGCCAAAGACCAATCAATCCACCAACAAAGGCTAACAGCATGAAAAATAATGTCAAGTTCTGGCCAACCCCAGCAGGCTCAAAATTGAGCGTTTCGGCCATTTCAGAAATCTCAAAATCTTGGTATCCCATGATTTTGAGATAGAGAAAGATTGGCATTTGCCCTGCAAAGACGCCGAGGGTGATGACAACTAGGCTTGCCAGATAAAGCCACCATTTGTTTTGACCCTGCCGGGCAATTTGTAGAAACATTACAACGCTGTTTTATGAAAGCGTGAAAATAAGAAAGCCCATGGACTTCTCAATCCATGGGCTTTCATCTTGTTTCTTTTTCGGACAAATTACCCACCAAAACCGCTTTGGCTTGCTGGAACACTTTCCTCGGAAGGCTTCGGATTTACCTTGCCTTTAATGGTAAGCGTGTGCGTTGGGTTAGTTTCGTTCGTAGTCAACGTAACTGTTTTTTGAAATGGGCCAAGGCGTGCAATATCATAGCGTACCTCGATATTGGCTGATTTGCCGGGAAGAATTGGATCTTTTGGATAGCTTGGAACGGTACAGCCGCAGCTACCTTTAGCATTGCTGATGATTAGCGGTTCATTGCCAGTGTTTGTGAACTTGAAAGTACGCACAGCTTCAGCATCGCTCTGCTTGCCCTGAAGGATGTCGCCGTAATTGATTTCGGTCATTTCGAACTTCATCGGGGCCTCCAGTAGCGGCACCATTTGATGCACCATTTATTGTACCTTGTGCAAGTGACAAGGTGGCAAACATTGCTAGGAAAGCGAAAATTGAAAGAAAACTTTTCATTGGATATTAATTTTAATGTTAGTTGATGTCTAATTGACGATACAAAAGTAGGGTAATAATTAACAAGCCGAAAGGGGTTAGGCTATTTTTGGCGGTTAACGACATGTTAACTGTGCCCGCACTGTTGTTAACAAGTTGCGGTTTACAATTCTTGAAACGCAACACTTAGTTCTCCAACTTTTCTATATTTTTGCGGCAAATTACCAACCCCTATTAAAATTTTGTTTTGTTAACCCCACGTTGTTTTCTACCAAATTCCATCCAGCCTTAACCTAAAAATTAGCTAAACAACCAATTATTTCAGCATGATTGAAGCTCCAATTTCAGACATAATCGGGACAAAGAAAGGTGCATCTGTCGAAGAAAGGTACAAGACGGAAGTGCTACGTGATTTCTGGATTTGCTGTGTCAGCAGGGAAGCCAGCATTTTAGGCCGAAAGGAAGTTTTGGGAGGTAAAGCAAAATTTGGCATCATGGGCGATGGCAAGGAAGTGCCTCAGGTGGCGATGGCTAGGGCATTCAAAAATGGTGATTGGCGCTCGGGATACTACAGGGACCAAACTTTGATGTTTGCACTTGGCTTATCAACGGTCGAGGATTTTTTCGCCCAACTTTATGCTGACACCGAAAACGACCCCTGGTCAGGAGGAAGGCAGATGAACAGCCACTTCGCCTCTCCATTGATTGATGAAAACGGCGAATGGCTGGACCACCGTTCCCAACACAATATTTCTTCCGACATTTCCAGCACTGGCGGGCAAATGGCTCGGGCAGTTGGCTTGGGGCTTGCTTCCAAGAGATACCGGCAAAGCCCAAAACTTGCTCACTCAACCCGGTTTTCTGAAAATGGCAACGAACTCTGTTTTTGCACCATTGGTGATGCATCTACATCTGAAGGCGTTTTCTGGGAGGCAATAAATGCAACTGGCGTCCAGAAACTCCCTTTGTTGGTCTCGATTTGAGACGACGGCTACGGCATCTCAGTGCCTCGTGAGTACCAAACTACCAAAGGCAATATTTCAACGGTTCTTGAAGGCTTTAGGTTAAACGAAAAGGAACAGGGTTTTGAAATTTATGTGGAAAAATGCTGGAACTACCCCGCGCTTTGCGAACTCTATGAAATGGCAGCAGAGAAAATACGGTCCAACCATATTCCTGCTATTGTTCACGTGGAGGATTGCACCCAACAACTTGGCCACTCAACTTCCGGCTCGCATGAGCGCTACAAGTCACCCGAACGCCTAGCTTGGGAACGAGAGTACGACTGCAACAAGGTTATGGCTCGATGGATTGTGGATGCTGGCTTGGCAACGGTTACTGAAGTCGAAGAGCTGGAGAAAAAGGCCACCGTTTACGTAAAGGAATGTAGAGACCGCGCGTGGAGGGCATACAATGATCCAATCAAATTGCAAAAAGAAGCACTTGTTGGCATTTACGCACAAATTTTAAGCGAAGACCCAACGAACGAGCACATCCATTCCCTGCAAAAGGAAATTGGGAGCCTAATGAATCCGCATTATTCTGAACTTGTGAAAAACGGACGCCAACTCCTTTTTCAGTTAAAAAAACGAACAGGCACAGGTGCAAAAGCCCTCGAAGCTTGGCTCGACAAGGCGAGGAACATTGCCCACAAACGTTATCATTCCCATCTGTACAGTTCCAGCAAATACGCTGCACTGAACGTTCCAGTAATTCCGCCCACCTACTCCGAAAGCTCGCCAATTAAGAATGGATTTGAGGTGCTAAACTATTTTTTTGATTTGGCATTGGAGAAGCACCAAGAATTGTTCGCCTTCGGCGAAGATGTTGGCAAAATAGGCGGTGTCAACCAAGGATTCATGGGAATGCAGGACAAGTACGGCGAAACCCGTGTTTTTGATACTGGCATCCGGGAGTGGACGATTATGGGCCAAGCCATTGGCATGGCGATGCGTGGCCTCCGCCCAATTGCAGAAATTCAGTACCTCGACTACCTTATTTATGGCCTAGCACCTTTGTCCGACGACCTGGCTACGCTTCGATATCGAAGCAACGGGATGCAACAAGCCCCTGCCATCATCCGAACGAGGGGACATAGGCTGGAAGGAATTTGGCACTCTGGCTCACCAATCGGCATGATAATTAACTCATTGCGTGGCATGTACGTCCTCACTCCCCGCAATTTTGTGCAGGCAGCGGGCATGTACAACACGATGCTCCACTCCGACGACCCTGCCCTGATAATTGAATGCTTGAACGGCTATCGCTTGAAGGAAAAAATGCCCGACAATATTGGAGAGTACACCGTGCCGCTCGGTGTTCCAGAAGTGATGAGTACTGGAACCGACGTCACCTTGGTTACTTATGGTTCAAATATTAGGATAGCCTTGGAGGGCATGAAATTGCTTGAACCGACAGGCATCTCGGTCGAACTGATTGATGTTCAAACCTTGCTCCCCTTCGACCTTGAACACATCATCGTTGAATCCTTGAAAAAGACCAACCGAATAGTTTTCATGGATGAAGATTTGCCCGGTGGTGCTACTGGATTCATGATGCGGGAAGTGCTGGAAGTCCAAGGCGGCTACCGTCACCTTGACAGCCCACCAGTTACATTAACGGCAAAAGCGCACCGACCGCCATACGGTTCCGATGGTGATTATTTTTCAAAGCCCAGCCCAGAAGATGTTTACGAGACCATCTTCAAGCTGATGGATGAAGCAGAACCAGGCAGGTTTTGAGAAATTCGATTTACCAGTAACTTTCGTTCCAGCCTCTAACCAGACTACTCTAAACTTCTTTTGGAAGTGATAGAACTATCAATGTGCTTCTCTGTTTTCTTCGAGAAAAGCTGAAACAAGTTTTCAGAATTATCAGTTGAAGTATGCCAGGCAACGGTTTTGGGTGCCGATGTGAAGCCGACTGCTTCACAATACTTGATGCCCTTCCCTTGAAAAATCAGCCAACCCATTTTTCTGGTGAATAAAAAAAAGCCACTTTCCAAACCGGGATTCGATTTTAACATCTTCCACCATGTGGGGGATTTGCCTAAGGATTGGGTTGCTGCCGCACCAGATGACAATACGTTCCTCCACATCCCTTACCTCAGCGCCCTGGAAGATGCCCCCCCAATTGGGATGAAGTTTTCCTACCTTATTTTTTATCAAAACCACCAACCAATCGGTGTTGCTTATTGCCAAGTGACCCCGTTCAGTGTTGGTGAAAGCATTCAATCTTCGGATGAAAAGGACAGGTACCCCTGCTTGGTGCGGGCTTTTGGCAGGATAGTTAGGAACCTAGTGGCCGGCAAAAACCGAAACCTGCTCGTTTGTGGGAACTTGCTGCTCACCGGTGAGCACGGCTTTCATTTTCCTGCCTCCATTGATAAAGCCACGGCTTTTGACTTGCTGGAAGAAGCGCTTATTCTTACCCAGGCCGAACTGGAATCAAAAGACATCAATATTGACGGAATTTTTATCAAGGACATCGCTGAAGAACACAGGGCACCAATGAAAGTGCTGGTGGATCGCAAGTTCAAAGAGTTCACTTTTCACCCTAACATGGTGCTCCAATTGCGGGAAAACTGGCTAACCTTTGAGGATTACATGGACGATATTTCCTCAAAATACAAGGTGCGGGCACGCAAGGCGTTCAAGTGTTTGGATGGAATAGAAAAAAAGGAACTCACTGACAATCAGATATTTAGCTTCCAGGACAGGTTTTATGAACTTTATAAATCCGTAGTAGACAACCAAGACTTCAACATGGTGTCGCTCAATGAAAAATACCTGCCCAACTTAAAGCGGCAACTCGGAGATAATTTCAAAGTTTATGGTTACTTTTTGAACGACGAGTTGATTGGTTATTTCACCACAATTACTAACTATCACGAACTGGAGGCGCATTTTCTGGGCTTTGAAGCTGGGCTGAACCGTGAATACCATCTCTACCACAACATGCTGTTCGATATTCTGAAATTGGGAATCGAAAACAAGATGAAAAAGGTTGTTTACGCTCGAACCGCCATGGAAATCAAGAGTACATTAGGCGCTGAGGCACATGAAATGCTCTGCTACATCCGGGCGAACAACAGGCTGACCAACAAGGTTTTGCCCCCAATCGTAGAATACCTGAAACCCGCTTCCGATTGGGTTGCCCGCAATCCATTCAAAGGTTAGTACCCCACCAAATCTCTACTTCGCCACCAACATTACCTTATTTTTCTTGCCATTTTCAAGCATGATGTATTTGCCGTGCAACAGGGATTCGTGATTTATGACTGCCTCCAAATTGGTGATTTTTTCCTTGTTGACCGACACAGCCTGCCCTTGAATTGCCCGTTTTACCTCCGCTTTGGATGGCAACATGTTTGTCACTTCCGACATCAACTCCACGATTCCTACCCCATTTGCCAGCACAGATTTTGCAACCACAAAACTTGGTATTTCACCCGCAACGGTTTCCAGGTCCTTCTCTCCCAGTTCAAAAAGCGTTTCCTTGCCTGCCCGGCTATTGAACAACAATTCAGAGACATTCAGTACTGCTTTAAAAACAGGCTCTGAGTGTATCCGCACAGTAAGTTCTTCTGCTAAAATTCGCTTCAAAGCTGCTGGGTTATTGGCATGCTCGGCTTCCAAAGCCTCTACCTCTTCTCTTGTTTTTAAGGTAAAATAGCGCACTAGTTTGGGCAAATCCTTGTCGTCGGCATTTATCCAAAACTGGTAAAACTTGTAGGGCGAAGTGTAGTTGGGGTCAAGCCAGATATTCCCCTCTTCAGATTTTCCAAATTTCTTCCCGTCAGATTTTGTGAGCAACGGCGTGGTGATGGCATGTGCCTTTTCCGAAAGGTTGCGGCGGATGAATTCAGTACCAGAGGTTATATTCCCCCATTGGTCGCTGCCTCCCATCTGAACGGTGCAACCATGTTCTTTGAAAAGGCACTGAAAATCGTAGGCTTGGAGCAATTGGTAGCTGAATTCAGTGAAGGAAAGGCCACTTTCAAGCGGTTTTGAACACTATCCTTGAGAGCATGTAGCTGACGGTCAACGTTTTGCCAACATCTCGAAGGAAATCCAACACGTTCATATTCTTGTAAAAATCGAGGTTGTTCCGAAGGATGGCCTGGTTGCCCTTGTCTCCAAATTCGAGCAGCCGCATCATGTGGGCTTTCTGGCGGGCGAGGTTGCCGTCCAGTTCTTCCAGCGACTTCAGCTCTCGTTCCTTGTCCTTTCCAGAAGGGTCTCCTACCCTACCCGTTGCGCCCCCCATGAGCACGATAGGCCGATGCCCTGCCCGCTGGAACAGTGTCAAAATCATGATTTGAACGTAGTTGCCAATACCCAATGCCGGCGCTGTTGGGTCAAAACCGATGTACCCAGTTCGCATTCCTGAGTTGAGGTGCTCCTCGGCGGAATCAGTGGCCTGATGAAACATGTTGCGCCAGCGCAATTCTTCAATAAAATTCATGTTGAAATGTTGAATGACTCTGAGTTTTGAATTTGAGGGGGCAAAAATAGCCAAGTAACACTAAGATTTGTCATGCTGAAAAATAAAGCATGTACGAGCCTTCGGCTAAAAAATGGACGACAATCGTCAATTCAAATATCTTTGCCCACATGAACCTACCTTATTTCATTGCCAAAAGGGTTTCCTTGAACAATCGCCATTCGTTCACGGGCCTGATTGTCCGCATCGCAATCGTAGCTGTGGCATTGAGCTTGGCAGTGATGATTGTTTCTACTGCTGTAATTTCTGGGTTCAAACATCAGATTGGCGAAAAGATTTTTGGGTTTTGGGGGCATATCCACATCACGAACACCCAAATCAACCGAACCACCGGCGAATCGGTTCCCGTTAGCATTGACCAAACTTTTTACCCCAGCCTCGATACGCTTGGCCCAATCACCTACACCGAAAATCCGGTCATCTTCGGCATGGAAATGCCCTGGCAAGTAGAACGAAAAACGAAGGGGGGCATCCGTCACATTCAAGTATTTGCCCTAAAACCGGGCATCATCAAAACGAAGAAGGAAATTGAAGGCATTATTTTGAAGGGCATCGGAAAAGATTTTGACTGGACTTTTTTCGATAAGTTTCTCATCGAAGGCAATCGGCTTGAGCTTCCCGATAGTGCAGGGAGCGGCATCGTTTTGTCAAAACAAACTGCCACCCGTTTGGAGCTTGGCGTGGGTGATAAATTCATATTTTACTATGTTCGGGAAGGCGAGGCATTGGCAAAAAGGTTCATAGTTACGGGCATTTACAAGACGGGATTGGAGGAATACGACCGCAAATTTGCCATGGTTGACATCCGAAATGTGCAAGAACTGCTCGATTGGGAACCCAACATGGTAGGTGGCTTCGAGGTTTCTGTGGACAATTTGCAGGACATGGAAGTGTTCTCCGATTACATCTACATGGAAGAATTGCCCGGCGAACTTTACTGTGAAAGCATCCGAAAAAAATACCCCGCCATTTTTGATTGGCTGGCTTTGCAGGACATCAACGAAGTGGTGATACTGACACTAATGCTGGTCGTAGGCCTCATTAACATGGTCACAGCGTTGATGATTCTCATTCTGGAGCGTACCAACATGATTGGAGTCCTGAAATCGCTCGGTCAAACTGATTGGAGCATCAGGAAGGTGTTCTTGTACAATGCCTCCTATATTATATTGTTAGGGTTGTTTTTTGGAAACCTGTTCGGCATTGGTTTTTGTTATTTGCAAGAAAAATACGGATTCATTCGGCTTTCGGAAGAAAACTACTACCTGTCCGAAGCGCCCATCGAGTTGAATTTGTTCAGTGTCTTGAGCCTAAATATGCTGGCATTGATTGTCATCCTCCTATTTTTAATTTTCCCCTCTTGGCTGGTCACCCGCATCAGCCCCGTCAAGGCAATTCGCTTCAAGTAAGAACAGCGCTACTTACCTGCCAATTGGAACTATCGCAGAATATTAATGGTTGTTTGGCATGATTTAAAAGTTAAACTATCTTTGTAAAATAAGTAACTGTCAACAAGTTCCTTAGTTTTGTCAAATAACCTACCAGACGTTTTGCCCATGGAAAATTGGAGAAAATTAAACGGTCAAGTAATTGAGGCTCCGATAAAAGAAGCTGTAGAAGCTACCATCATCCGAGAAAAAGAAGCTGGTCACCGCTTGAAGGTGTGCATCGGTTCCGACTCTCAAGTGCGGAACGGAATCATTGAATTTGCCACCGTAATTGTCTTTTTGAGAGAAAAAAAAGGTGGATTCATGTTCATCAACAATTCCCGTTCGATAAGGACGATGAGCTTGAAAGAGCGCATGATTTCGGAAGTTGCAAAGTCGGTTGAAGTGGCCTACAGCCTTTGCGACCTGTTGGACTTCTACCATGTGGAGCTGGAAGTTCATGCGGACATTAACACCGACCCATCCTTCCAGTCCAACACAGCCCTCAAGGAGGCAATGGGTTACATCCTCAGCATGGGGTTTGTCTTCAAGGCAAAGCCTGATGCTTTTGCCAGTTCATCATGCGCAGACAAGGTTGTCTGAAAGTATCGAAATGCCCAGGGGTTTGTACAAATTAATTCTGCACAACTGGTGTATTGAGTGTTTTTACGTATTTTCCAAATCAAACAAGTAGGTTACAAAACTTTTCCTATTTGAGTCATAGCTTTGTAATTAATATTTTCAACATTTGCCCCACAGAACAACCTATGCAACTAATCGTTTTTTTATAAGTTTTCAGTAGAATGGATAAGCTAGAGTAGTAACAACAAACAAAAATTCACATCACGTGCTTTACAAAATCAAACTCAAAAATGCAGACGACAACGTTCTGCTAGACGCTGAGGTCTATGAGTGGCTAACATCAGACCCGTACCTTGCCAAAGTTGATTTCATCAACAATCTTCGTAAGCATTCAAGTGGCTGTGCAGTTTTCCAGAAGACTTGGAAAAAAGCCGATGGCAGCTTCAAAACGGAGACTTTGTATCTTCACAAAGTAATTGCGGAAAAATTCCTCATCAACACCAAGACCAAGACGGAAAATCTTGTTGGCGCCAAGAACAACAACAAATTGGATTGTCGGCTTGAGAACATCGTCTATCGTTCAAGGGCAGTGGCCAGTCGTAAGCGTAAGACAAGCAGCAAAACTGGTTACACTGGTGTTTACCAAGAGAACCACCGATACCGTGCTGTCATTTCGCTTAACGGCAAGTCCGTGCACATTGGCATGTTCGACACGCCAGAGGAGGCAGCTTTAGGTTACAATCGCAAGTCCAAGGAATTTTACGGCGACACAGGTAAGTTGAACATCATCAAGCGCCAAAAAAGTGACGGTACAATCGAAGAAGTCACAAGCTGAGCACCAACCAAGCTCCCCCCTTCCCTTTCGCACAAATCAAAACAATTTCATCCTGATTTCTTAGCCGTGATTTGACTTGTAAAAAATGAGTCAAATTGCCGAGCAATGGCCGTTCAGCTTCCGTTCGACGACCTAACTTTGCGCCATGATCAAAAATGACATTTTGCTCAGGGCACTCCAAGGTCAAGAGGTTGAGCGGCCTCCAGTTTGGTTGATGAGGCAGGCAGGGAGAATACTCCCACAGTACCGAAGCTTGAGGGCCAGCTTGTCTGGGTTCAAAGAATTAGTCATGACCCCATCGCTGGCTGCCGAAGTCACGTTGCAACCTGTGGACGAACTTGGCGTTGATGCAGCCATTCTCTTCTCCGATATACTTGTGATACCAGAGGCGATGGGCTTGGGCTACGAAATGGAAGAACGCAAGGGACCCAGTTTTCCCAAAGTCGTTGAGAATGCAGACGATGTCGCCAACTTGTTGGAAGGTAACGCTGCTGCACTTCACTTGGATTACGTGTATGAAGCCGTCAAATTGACCAAGAAATCGCTGGCAGGCCGAGTGCCATTGATTGGATTTTCAGGCGCTCCTTGGACTTTGATGGCCTACATGACGGAAGGTGGAGGCAGCAAGACTTTTTCAAAGGCCAAAAAATTCCTTTACACCCAGCCCGAACTTGCACACCAATTGCTCGACAAACTGACTAACACAATTATTTCCTACCTCAACCTCAAAATTGAAGCGGGGGTAGATGCCGTGCAGCTTTTTGACTCTTGGGCAGGGGTACTTTCTCCTGAACAATACCGGGAGTTTTCATTTCCCTACATCAAAAAAATCTGCGACAACGTGCAAGGAGTCCCAAAAATCGTCTTCGCCAAAGATGGGTGGTTTGCCTTGACCGAAATGGCCTACCTCGACTGCCAGGCCATCGGCCTCGATTGGACGGTGAACCCACATTTGGGACGAGAATGGGTTGGGCCAAAAAAAGTGCTGCAAGGCAATCTCGACCCATGCGCACTGTATGCACCAGCACCAAAAATCCGACAGGTTACAGAGCAAATGATACTTGATTTCAAGTCAAAACATATTGTAAATCTTGGGCACGGCCTTTACCCAGATACCCCATTGAGCAATGTAAAATGCTTCGTAGATTCGGTGAAAAGCTTTTGTTACTGATGCCTCGGTCTAAATTTCCCAGCCCTTTTAGGTACAATCCGCAATTAAATACTTGAATTTCGACCTTCCTGCTTTTCTTTGCAGCCGCAACGCCACCGCATTTTTGCAAACAATAATCTTCAAATGGGTTGGTTCAAAAGATTGAAGGACGGCATCCAGACCGCCACGAAATATAAAAAAGAGACTCCAGACGGACTGTGGTACAAGTGCAAACAATGCAACGAGATGAGTACCATGAAGGAGGTTCGTGCCAATTTTTTCAAGTGCCCGAAATGCGACTACCACATTCGCATTGGCTCTCACGATTATTTCGACATCATTTTTGAGGAAAATTTTGAGGTGATGTTCGATGACCTCATTTCCAAAGACCACCTCAATTTTGTTGACCTAAAACCCTACACCAAGCGACTACAAGAAGAACATGCCAAAACTGGGCTTACCGATGCAATTTCCGTTGCAGTTGGAAAAATTGATGGTAGAAACCTAGTGGTTGCGGCAATGGACTTTACCTTCATTGGAGGCTCGATGGGCTCGGTGGTTGGTGAAAAAATAGCCCGAGCCATCAACAAGAGCATTGAACTTCGTTGTCCGTTCCTGATCATCTCAAAATCGGGTGGCGCAAGGATGATGGAGTCAGCTTTTTCGCTGATGCAAATGGGCAAGACTTCCGCCAAATTGACGCAACTTTCCAAAGCTGGCCTTCCCTATTTTTCATTGATGACAGACCCAACCACCGGTGGCGTCACGGCTTCCTTCGCCATGCTTGGTGACATGAACTTTGCAGAACCCAACGCGCTGATAGGATTTGCAGGGCCAAGGGTAATCAAGGAGACCATCAAGCGGGACTTGCCAGAAGGATTTCAAACTTCAGAGTTCCTGATGGACCACGGCTTTCTCGATTTTATCGTTAATCGGAAAGATTTGCGGGAGCGGCTTTCCACATTGCTAGCCATGTTTGACAAGAGCAATAATCCCGCAGTTTCCAAGCTGGAAAAGACAGCCTGATTCCCATAATTTCAACTACTTTTTTCCTTGTAAATTCAGCTTCCCAAATGGTTGAAAGCCACCGCATTTTTACTACTTTTGCACCGCTTTTGAATCAAACTTATTGAAATACCAAATCCAGAAAGATTTTGATGAATTCAGGACAAAGAATTATCCCTATCAATATTGAGGATGAAATGAAAACCGCCTACATTGATTATTCAATGTCGGTAATCGTTTCACGAGCGCTGCCGGACGTGAGGGATGGCTTGAAACCAGTACACAGGAGGGTTTTGTACGGGATGCACGAACTTGGTCTCTCTTACAACAAAGCACACAAGAAATCCGCCCGTATTGTGGGTGAGGTTATGGGTAAGTACCACCCGCACGGTGACGCTTCCGTGTACGACACGATGGTCAGGATGGCACAGGACTGGTCCTTGCGGTATCCATTGGTGGATGGACAAGGCAACTTTGGCTCAATGGATGGCGACAACCCAGCAGCCATGCGGTACACCGAAGCCCGAATGCGGAGGATAGCCGACGAAATCTTGGCTGACATTGAAAAGGAAACCGTTGATTTTTCGTTGAACTTCGACGACAGCCTCGAAGAACCAACGGTCATGCCGACGCGAATTCCGAACCTTTTGATCAACGGAGCTTCGGGCATTGCGGTGGGGATGGCCACCAACATGATGCCGCACAACCTTCGTGAAGTCGTGGATGGCATTATTGCAACGGTAGACGAGCCAGGCATCAGTATTGACGAATTGATGAAATTCATCAAGGCACCTGACTTTCCAACTGGTGGCATCATCATCGGGTACGCAGGAATAAAGGAAGGATTCGAAACTGGCCGAGGCCGTGTCGTGCTGAGAGGCCGTGCCACTATTGAAAATTCTGCTACGGGCCGTGAATCCATCATCATTACTGAAATCCCCTACCAAGTAAACAAAGCAGTGCTGGTTGCCAAAATTGCCGAGCTTGCCAATGAAAAGAAAGTGGAGGGCATCAGCGATGTGAGGGATGAAAGCGACCGTAATGGTCTTCGTATAGTGGTGGAAGTCAAGCGGGACTCCATGGCCAACATCGTCCTCAACCACCTCTACAAATTAACGACACTTCAAACTTCTTACGGCATCAACAACGTGGCATTGGTGCGTGGCCGGCCAGTGATATTGAACCTCAAGGACCTCATCGAAGAGTTCATTGCTTTCCGGTTGGAGGTTATCATTCGGCGTACGAAGTACGACCTTCGCAAAGCAGAAGAAAAGGCACACATCCTCGAAGGCTTGCTAATTGCGCTTGACCACTTGGACGAAGTCATTGCGCTGATTCGCAGATCCGGCACCGTGGAGGAAGCCAGGGAAGGTTTGATGAGTACTTTTGACCTTTCTGAAATACAGGCAAAGGCAATCCTCGATATGCGGTTGCAGAAACTCACTGGCCTCGAAAGAGACAAGGTGCGCAAGGAGTACGAGGAAATACTGGAAACCATTGCGAAGCTGAAAGCCATCCTCGAAAGCGATGAAATACGCAGGCAAATCATCAAAGATGAGCTGCTGGAAGTCAAGGAGAGGTTTGGGGATGAGCGCCGCACGGAGATTTCCTACGAAGAAGGCGAAGTCAACATGGAGGACTTCATTGCCGATGAAAACGTGGTGATTACCATCTCACATGCCGGGTACATCAAGCGCACGGCAGTCACGGAATACCGCACCCAGAGCCGAGGCGGCAGAGGAGCAAGGGGCAGCAAAACAAAAGAGGAAGATTTCATCGAACACATGTTCATAGCCAGCAACCATAACTATTTGATGTTCTTCACGGAGAAAGGCAAATGTTACTGGATGCGGGTTTATGAAATACCGGAAGGCACGAAAAATTCAGGTGGCCGCTTTATCCAAAACGTGCTTTCCATCCCATCGGATGATAAAGTCAAGGCTTACATCATCGTTCAAAACTTGAACGACCAGGAATTCCTGGACAATAATTACATTTTATTCTGCACCAAGCAGGGGCAAGTCAAGAAAACACAAGTCGAGGCATATTCACGTCCAAGGGAAGGGGGCATTATTGCCATCAACATCAATGAAGGCGACCAATTGTTGGAGGCTCGTCTTACCAGCGGCAACAACGAAATCTTCATTGCCACAAAAGCAGGGAATGCCATCCACTTTATGGAAAAAAATGTCCGGCCCATGGGCAGGAACACAAGCGGCGTCAACGGTATTACTTTGGAGGATGAAAACGATGTGGTGGTGGGCATGGCTATCGTTGAACACAACGACCCAACCCACACGATATTGACCATTTCTGAGAAAGGCACTGGCAAGCGTACCATGGCTGGTGATTACCGACTGACCAACCGTGGTGGCAAGGGCGTCAAAACGATGGAGGTCACTGAAAAAACTGGCGACGTAATCGCCATCAAGTCAGTTGCCAAGGACGAAGACCTGATGATTACTACCAAATCGGGCATTGTTATTCGTATGCCGGTCAATGAAATCAGGGTGATGGGCCGGGCTACCCAAGGGGTTAGGGTCATCCGGTTGGATGGCGATGACGCAATTGCTGACGTAACCGTTGTGCCTCATGAAGATGAGGAAGAAATATTGGATGTCCCATTGGAAGCTGGTAATGAAGGGCAAAACGGTGTCACAACGCCAGACCCAGAAGTTGAAAATTGAGGCTTTAAGTAATCCCCATTGGGATATTTATAGGAATATTAACAGTTCAGTTAATGCCATTTAGTGCATTGTTCCGTCATTAGAAAGATTCAAACATTCTCTAGTTTGAGAACATCAGAGACAAGAACATAAAATTAAATTCACATCAACATGAAAAAAGTTGTAACCGGCTTATTGGCCATGTTTTTTTTCGCAAATTTCGTTTCAGCTCAGGAAGACCCTGAGAAAGCACTCAGTAAAGCTGACAAAGCTTTGGCTGCGTACTCGCAGAATCTTGACCCCAGCAATAGCGATGGCAAGCTCAAAGAGGCGGTTCAATTGATTGATTTCGCCTCCAGTGCAGACATCAACAAGGGGAAAGTTAGGACTTGGCAAACCAAAGGAGAAATTTACAACGCCTTGGCTGACAAGGACTTGACCAACATGATAAAGAATCCGGATTTCGTACCCGAATTCCCGAATGCCCCGGTTGTTGCCGCTGAGTCTTTTTTCAAAGCCATCGAGTTGGCCACTAAAAAATACGAGACCAAAGACGCAGTCAAGGGCCTATCAGAAGCCTCTGGAAAATTGAACAACATCGGAAACAGCCAAATCAAAAGAGCTGACTATGCGGTGCATTCAATTCACTCTTGACAGTGATGAAGATTGACGAGGCCGTGAGAAAGCATGGTGGGGAGCCGGTAATTGCTGATGCCGATATGGCAAACCACAAATACGTCGTTGCCTTTTGTGCATCTGCTTCCGGAAACAAGGAAGCGGCTGGCAAGCTTTACAAAGAGCTTTATGATGCCGGCAGCGAAGAAGCGGCTGTTTATGCCCAATATTTTGACATTCTTTATCAAGCTGGGAATAAGGACGAAGCCTGGAAAGTCTTTGAAAAAGGGCAGGCAAAGTTTCCTGCCAGCACCGAAATCCTTTTTTCTGGCATAAATGCCAAAATTGTTGAAAAGGACTACGATGCCCTGAAGAAAATGCTTTCGAAGGCTGTGGAAGCAGAACCAAACAATCCTTCGATTTATGCTGCCCTTGGCAATGTTTACATGAGCCTATTCAACGAAGAATACGCAAAGGACAACACTTCAGCGGCTGCCAAAGGCTACTTTGATGAGGCGTTGAAATACTTCAACCAAGCGATAAGCATTGACCCAAAGCAATTTGACGCCATTTACAGCATCGGCTCGCTGTACTTCAACAAAGCGGTGGAACTCATTAAAATCGCCAACGCACTGCCGATGGACAAGGAAAGCCAGAAAAAATATAAGTTACTGACTGACGAATCGAAAGAATTGATGGTATTAGCATTGCCCTTTTTTCAAAAAACGGAAGGAATGCAACCCAACGACATCAACACCTTGATTGCACTTTCAGAAATCTACGCCAGGATGGGCGGGACAAGCGATTTGGAAAAATCCAAGGAATTTAAGACCCGCCTGGAAAAAGCCAGGGCTGGCCAAGATGTCGGCGCTCCTTACTTCAAGAACTAATATAGCGCACAGCATAAAAAAGACAGGGCAGTAACGAGTGAAACTCGATACTGCCCTATTTTTTTTGATTATCCCTCACACTCCTACAAGAGTTCATAAATGCCAGCAATGCCTTGGCCACCGCCCACGCAAGCTGTTACCATGCCGTATTTCTGGTTCCTCCGGCGCATTTCATTGAACAACTGGGTTGACAATTTCGCTCCAGTGCAGCCAAGTGGATGCCCAAGCGCCACTGCCCCTCCGTTCACGTTGACAATTTCAGGGTTCAAGTGCGCCTCCTGAATAACCGCCAATGCCTGCGCAGCAAACGCCTCATTCAGTTCGATTTGTTGAACATCGTCCAACTTCAAGTTGGCTTGTTTCAAAGCTTTTGGAATAGCAGCGCAAGGCCCGATGCCCATGTACAAAGGCTCAACGCCCGCTACGGCACACGAAACCAATCGGGCGATAGGCGTCAAGTTTAATTGTTTTACCAGCTCCCCACTCATTACCAGCACAAATGAAGCGCCATCGGAAGTTTGCGATGAATTGCCCGCTGTGACGACCCCGCCATTTTTAAAAGCTGGTCGCAGTTTTGAAAGGCCCTCCAAACTTGTGTCTGCTCGGACACCTTCATCTGTGTCAATCAGATAACTTTTTTCTTGGCGCTTGTTGTTTTCAACAAAAACTTCTGTCACGGACACGGGCACTATTTCAGCTTTGAATTTGCCTTCGGCAATCGCCCTGGCCGCTTTTTGGTGAGACATGCCCGAAAACTCATCAGCCGCTTCCCGACTTATGTTCCATTTGGCTGCGACCGCCTCCGCCGTATTTCCCATGCCAGTGACGTACTCCGGCGTCGAAATGGCCACGGAATAGTTTGGTGACAATTTGTAGCCAGTCATCGGAATCATGCTCATGCTTTCGGCGCCGCCGGCGATGTAGCATTGGCCCATGCCCGCGCGGATTTTGGCCGTGGCGATGCTGATGGTTTCGAAGCCCGAGGCGCAGTAACGGTTGACGGTCATGCCGGGCACGGTCTTGCCCAACGCCCGAAGCGAAATCTGCCGACCAACTTGAAGCCCCTGCTCGCCCTCCGGGTTGGCGCAGCCCACAATGAGGTCGTCCACCAAAGCTGGGTCAAGTTCAGGCGTGTTTTTCAACAAAAACTGGATGACGTCCACCGCCAAATCGTCGCTGCGATAGTTGCGAAATCCACCTTTTTTTGCTTTGCCAACGGCGGAACGATATGCCTTAACTATATAGGCTTCTTGCATTTTCTTCGATTTTTTGCCAGAAGGGATTTCTAAGCCCGAAGGGATTGGAAAGCCCAACCTGCTAGTTATTTACTGCCAAATTGGATTCGGAACCTCGGCCCGCTCAGGCTTAGAAATCCCTATCGGGCTTTCCAATCCTTCGCTACTTTTAATCCATCAGTTCCTCAAAGGTTTATTATTGGTAAGCATATACTGAATCCTTTCCAACGTCTTTTGCTCTCCACAAAGACTGAGAAAAGCCTCCCGTTCCAAGTCCAGCAGGTACTGTTCGCTAACCTGCTGACTACCCGTCAAGTCACCGCCGCAAAGCACAAAGGCGATTTTCTTCGCAATTTTGATGTCATGGTCGGAGGCGTAGTTGCCAAGCTTGAGTTCATTGGCAGCGACGTACAACGCAGCCAAGCCGCCCCTCCCGAGCACCGTCACGTCCTGCCGCTCAATTGGCTGAACGTAATTATCGGAAAGCTCCAGCACTTTCTGTTTTGCTTCCGCAATGTTCCGCATGGCGTTCAAAGCAACGCTGTCCTTGTTGCGAAGCAAATAACCATGACGAAAAGCCTCATGGGCTGAAGTAGCCACTTGGGCCAGCGCGATGGTCTTGAATTTTTCAATTAACGTTGGAAGGTGCACATCGCCCTCGAAAAAGGAATCGCTGGCACGGACAGCAAGATCCTTGGTGCCAGCGCCGCCCGGCAGCAAACCAACGCCCACTTCCACGAGGCCAATATAACTTTCCGCTGCGCAAATGGCGGCGTCGCAGTGCATGATGGTCTCGCAAGCACCGCCAAAAACATAGCCCTGCGTGGCCGCCACCACCGGAATGCTCGAATAGCGGCAGCGCATGGTGGTATTTTGGAACATTTTCACTGCAAAATTAAGCTGCTCCCACTCCTGCTCGTAAGCCATCATGGCCACCATCATCAGGTTGGCGCCAACGGAGAAATTCTTGGCATTATTGCCAATGACCAAGCCCTTCCAATCGCCTTCTTCGGCAATTTTTATCGAGTCGTTCATGCCTCGCAAAACGCCTTCCCCGATTGTGTTTGCCTTGCTTTGGAACTCTAGGCAAAGCACACCGTCGCCAATATCGTGAAGGGTAGCTTCCGGGTTTTGATAGACCGGTTTTTTGTCCCTGTAATTGTCCAGAATCACAAAGCTCTCCGTGCCCGGTACTTCTTTGTATGCCCTTAAATTGATGTTGTAGAAAAACCGTTTGCCAGCCTCACGTTTATAAAATGTCTCGTTGCCAGCCTCCAGCATTTCCTTGACCCAAGGCGCAATTTTTTCGCCTTGGGCCTCGGCCAGACTCAAGGCACTGCGCACTCCAACGGCATCCCAATATTCAAAGGGACCAAGGTCCCAAGCGAATCCAGCCCGCAGTGCATCGTCAATGCTGTACAGGTCGTTGGCGATTTCCGGGATACGATTGGAGACGTAGGCAAACAATCCGAGCAACGACCTGCGAACCAGTTCGCCTCCTTTGTCCTCAGCAGCGAAAACGGCTTTGACTCGTTTTGGCAGGTCTTCTATTTGCTTTGCAACGCCTAGACTCGGCAAACTGGGCTTGGAGTTATGCTCGTATTCAAGGGTTTTGAGGTTCAGTGCCAGCACCTTTGTCTTGCCCTTCTCGTCTTTTTCGTTTGTCTTTTTGTAAAAACCTTGTCCAGTTTTGTTCCCCAAAAAATTGTTTTCCAACAAAAACTTGAGGTATCCTGGGATTTCAAATGCGCCAGCTTGCTCATCATTTGGACAGTTGTCTTTTATTCCTTGGATAACTTTGGCAGCAGTATCATGGCCTACGAGGTCGCCAAGCCGGAAGGTGCCAGTATTTGGGCGACCGATGGCCGGACCAGTGAGTGCATCCACCTCGGAGATGTTCAACCCTATTTCGGTGGTCAGTTGGTAGATTTTGGCCATGGCGTAGACCCCTACCCTATTGGCTATGAATGCCGGCGTATCTTTTGCCAAAACGGTCTGTTTGCCAAGGTACACATCGCCGTATTTCATGAAGAAATCAACGATGTCCCGCCGGGTTTCATTGGTGGGAATGATTTCCAAAAGCCGCATATAGCGGGGAGGATTGAAGAAGTGCGTCCCACAAAAATGCTCACGGAAGTCCTCGCTCCGACCCTCTAACATCATGTGGATGGGGATGCCGGAGGTATTGGAGGTGACCAAGGTTCCTTTTTTTCGGAACTGGTCCACTTTTTCAAAAAGTTGCCGTTTGATGTCAAGCCGTTCCACCACCACTTCGATGACCCAATCATACTCCTTTATCTTGGGGAGGTCATCGTCGAAGTTTCCAGTCGTAATCCTTGAAGCGAAAGCCGAATCATAAAGAGGAGCAGGTTTGGATTTGATGGCAGCAGCCAGGGAATTGTTGGCGAAACTGTTCCGAGTGGCCTTGTCATTGACCTTGCCTTCGGCAATGTTTGGCGGCACAATGTCGAGCAGTAAAACTTGTAATCCAATGTTGGCCAAGTGGCAGGCAATGCCCGAACCCATTACGCCAGAACCAAGCACCGCTACCTTTGTAATTCTTCTCATGGTGGAGTATCGAAGGTTGAGAGTTGAGAAAACTCAGCGAAAATTCGCCGTGGATTGCAAAAATACAAACGACAACCAATTCTCAAAGTTGCAAATGGTTTTTTGGCAAATTGGCATGTTGGGTGGTTGGCGTATTGGGTAGGGCCCACCCAATACGCCAACCACCCAACATGCCAATACACCAGTTACACAACCCTCCAAACAAAATTCGCTATGTAAACCATTGATTTTTAATAAAAAGCAATAACTTTCGCCCCGATTCGACACTAAGCAATCTTTGCAGGTCGTTTTCAAGACTTACATCCACAAACAATACGTGAAAAACTAAAATCAGCTTTATGTTTCAGCACCTTTTGTTTTTGCAGGAAGTTGACATTCCTGCCACAACCACCGAATCTCAGTCTTTGCTCGACCTGTTGTTCTCTGGCGGTTGGATTGGCGTTGTGATAGTAGCAATTCAGCTTATCCAATCCGTTCTTGCCCTTTATATTTTCGTCGAGCGGTATTTGTCCATCAAGAAATCAGGCGAAGTGGACCAGAATTTCATGAACAATATCCGGTCAAACGTAAGCTCCGGTAATATCCAAGCTGCCCGTGCCCTGTGCCAAAGCACCGACACACCGGTAGCCCGGATGGTGGAAAAGGGCCTTGCCCGTATCGGAAAGCCACTGCACGACATTGATGCCGCCATCGAGAACGTGGGCAACCTAGAGATTTTCAAACTAGAAAAGAACCTCTCTACCTTGGCAGGCATCTCTGGCTCCGCCCCGATGCTTGGCTTTTTGGGTACGGTGACGGGTATGATTGTTTCATTTCAACAAATGGCAACTGCCACTAATGTCACCCCGCAGGTGCTTGCAGGTGGTATCTACCAAGCACTTATTACGACTGCTGTTGGTTTGGTTGTCGGCATTTTCGCTTATATCGGCTATAACAACTTGGTAGGTCGGGTTGACAAAGTGGTTTATAAGATGGAGCGTTTCACCACAGAGTTCATGGATTTACTCCAAGAGCCAACTGCTTAATTACCATTGACTTTAGCTAAATTGCGATGCAATGCCAAGCTTAGGTTTGACATTGCGGCAGTTCACTTTTACCTAGTATTTTATTCAAAAAATGGGTTTAAAGCGAAGAAATAAGATTGAGGCTAAGTTCAGTTATGCTTCCATGACGGATATCATCTTTCTGTTGCTGATATTCTTTGTGCTTACCTCGAATTTTGTCCAAATTTCGGATTTCAAGTTGCCAGAATCCGATAGCAAAACGGTGGCACCAACTTCTGCTGTGGTGGAGGTTGGTTTAAATGGAGAAATCCTTTGGGACAAACAGCAAGTGTCACCAAGTGCCCTCAAGGCGGCCATTGCCAGAAAGAAAAAAGAGATGGGCGATCCGAAAGACTTCACACTGACTATCGCTGCCGACCAAGATTCCCCCTTCGACAATGTGACGGAGGTGATAAAGGTGGCTGGTGAACTTCGCATCAAGGCCATTTTGGCAACTTCACCCAAAACTCAAGGTTGACATGGGATTAAAAAAGAAAAGCAAAGTCACTACCGAGTTCAGTTCAGCGTCCATGACGGACATGATTTTCCTGTTGCTGATTTTTTTCATGCTGACTTCGGGTTTGGTCGCTCCCAATTCGCTGAACCTTAAGTTGCCTGGCTCGTCGCAGTCCCGTGTCCAAATTGACTCGAATACAGACGATGTTAGTATTACCAAGAGCGGCAATTTTTACCTCAACGGCAAACGCATCACGAAAACAGACTTGGAAGCGGCTTTGGAGCGCAAAGCTAAAGCCGCCTCCGACAAACTTGACATAACCATCTCCCCAGAGGCAGGCACCGCTATCAAACATGTTGCATTTGTTATGGACATAGCCATGCGTTTTCAGATAAACGCCATCCTCGCAGCTGAAGAGAAATAAGCGGGCTTTTGTTAAATATTTTCAAAATAGCTCCCACCCACCCACCAAAACCCCTAGGTTTCTCGTTCTAAACTAGAATAAAAATCATTTATTATGGAAGATTCAACGAGGGCAGAACAAGGCAACAGGCAAAAAAGCCTGATATTCAGTGTGGTTTTCCACGTTTTGGTCATTATTTTAGCAGCATTGTACGGCTTTACGTTTCAAAATCCGCCACCAGAGGCCGCCGGTATTTTGGTGAATCTTGGTGTCCCGGATGTTGGGCAAGGCGATGAAAATGCGCCAGAAGCAGCTCCCGTTGAACCAGCAGAAGAACCGGAGCCAGAACCCGTCAAGGAGGAAAAACCGGAACCTGTAAAGGAGAAACCAGAACCAGTTAAAGAAAAACCAAAGCCAGAGCCAAAGAAAGACGTGGTCAAGACGGAAGACCCCGAAGCAGCAGCGCTTAAAAAGAAGAAAGAGGAAGAAAGGAAAAAAGCTGATGAGCAAGCCAAGGCGGATGCTAAAGCAAAAGCCGACGCCAAAGCAAAAGCTGACGCCAAAGCGAAGGCCGAAGCAGACCGCAAGGCCGAAGAAGCCAGAAAGAAGGATGCTTTGAAAGACCTAGGCAAACCTTCAAAAGGTGGAGGCAATGGCCCAGGAAAAGGAGACACCGGCAAGCCGGGCAACCAAGGCGACCCGAACGGTGGTGATTCTGACATCTTGAGCGGAAAAACAACCGGTTCAGGCGTGGTAGAGGGTTTTGGTGGCAGGGGCTTTACCAAGCCTGCCGCTCCTCGTGACGACTCACAGGAAACTGGAACCGTGGCAGTTTATGTGTGCGTGGACAAAAACGGTCGTGTAACCAGCGCCGAGTACACCCAAAAAGGTTCGTCTTCGCCCAGCTCAAAACTGAAAAGCATCGCCATTGAAAATGCGAGAAAGTACAAGTTCAATGCTGGCGGGCCGGACAAACAGTGTGGTACAATTACCTACACCTTCAGAGTGAAATAAATCGCAATCCAATACCTTTTTCAAAAAGGGCGTAGCGTTGAAAGGCTTATGCCCTTTTGCTTTTTATACCCGAAAATCCTTTTCGTAGACAAACCGCATGTCCAATATTTTTCAAATCCCCGTTTTGTTCCGCTAAAACTTGTTTCACTCAGAAAAAATCAGCACCATTGCCAACTTTTTAATAAAAACAATGAACATGAAAAAATTCTCCCTACCCTTCTTCCTACTGATTTTCGCCATTTCCCTAACTGCCCAAGAAGTCTGGCTGGAAGCAGCACTGAAAGGTGGCTATGGTGCATCCTTCCTCGTGAACAAGAACATCCTGGACGACGACTCCTACAATTACCATGCGACCCCAGCCTACAATTTTGGTGGCAAATTGGCCGTAAATTTCGGTCCATTCAATGGGATTTCATTGGAAGGATTCTTGACAAAGGCAGGCCAGGACTTTGACTACTCGTTGCCGTCGCCGCTTGGCGATTACGAAAACAAGATTTCCTGGAAAAGCCTGGATGCGCTTTTGCTGTACCGACACATCAACAACCGGGTGTACTTTGAGCTAGGGCCAATGTATTCCACTGTGCGTTCCGTTGAACAATTCGACCTCGAAACCCAATTGACCAACCCGAAGGATAACTACGAAAAAAACTACTTGTCAGGAGTCTTGGGTTTCGGTGGATACGTGGCCGGAGCGGAGACATTTTCACTGGGTCTTGGAATCCGGCTGCATTACGGACTCACCGATTTTGTCAACGACAGGGGAAAGGAGTTGGGATTCCCTAACCCGTCCAGCAATTACGAAAGCGATGCTGTCACTAGGCCTGCATTTGCGGAGTTTATGGTGGAATTCAATTTCGGCATTGGCCATTGGGCCAGAACCTCTTGCAGCGAGCGGATGAAGTTTTTTAGGGCGGGCAGGTGAGGGCTGGCGAGATGTTGAAGAAAAAAAGGCATTTGATGCAAATTGCGTCAAATGCCTTTTCACATATCATAATGAAATTTCTCAATCCACTTTAGTGACCTGCAACGCTTTGGTCTGCTTGCCACCCACTTTTAGGGTCAAAAAGTAGTTACCGATTGCAATTGCCTCATTGAATTGGACAGCTGTTGTCAGTTTGTCCACGTGTTTTGACCAAACCAAATGGCCAACTGCATCCGTCAGGTTCAGTTCTGCGTCAGGTACATTCCCCGGCAATTTGAACTCAATGGTAGTTTCATTTGAAAACATGGAGGGGCTTGCCTTCAATTCGACCTCATCGTTATCCACCCAGTCAGTTCCGCTGGTGCCTGGTGGGTACAATTGAACGTCCAGCACGGTCACTGCCCCATTGGCCAGTATCACGTTCACGTTATTGGATTCATAGCCACTCAGGGAAAAACTAACTGGAAAGTTGCCAGGTGTAGTCTGCCCAGTAGTGTAATTGCCCAACAATCCAGTGGAGGTAGCGGTCAGCGGATCTGGACTATCAATATCAATGGTGACCCCGCTCAATGGCTGTCCAGTCAAGCCATCGGTCACTTTGCCTTCAAGCCAGCATGCTCGGTTGTAATTGGGCGTCAGCACGAACATTTTGCCATCACCCACGGCGAAAGCTACTGGGATGTTCGTAGTGATGATATTGCCAGAGGGCAGAAACGGGTAGGCACCCCAGCAGCCATTGTAACCTGGGCCGGATTGTTCAGGATACGTGTCGAAATGTGCTACCTGGACCAGGTTGCTTGGACGGGAGGCATCCACGATGCTCACGCCGTCAGTGTACCAGCTTGTAATGGCATAATCGTTTAAGATATGCGTGTTGTGCGGTACCGAGCCAGACCCTGGTGTACATTGGAAGCGGTCAAGTTCCTGGATATCGGTGGGGTCGGACACGTCAAATGAGGTTAAATATGCGCCGTCCACTTCATCGGTGGTCAGCACGGTCTGGCGGTCATCCGTGGGCCATGTATTATGGACAAATGCACTCGGAGTAAGCACCGTGCCTAATGCCACCGGGTTTTGTTTGTCGGACATGTCCACCACCGACATTTCGCCCGTATAAATATGGCTCCCATAGAGCGTATCGTTGTCAACGAACCCATCGTGGATATAACCGAGCGTTTGAAACTCCCCAACAAAATGCGGATGAAAAGGGTCAGGGTTCAAATCGCAAACCAATGCACCTCCAGTCCCCGTTACCCCAGCGCCAGAACCGTAGAGGTACAAATATCCCTTTGTCACATCCACGTGCAGCGCATGGACGTTCCCGATGGCATTGGCAATAGCGCCGTCGCCAGCGTAAACGTTCACGGGAAGGTTTGGCGAGGGCAATGGGCTTAGGTCAACCACTTGCACAGGGCCGCCCTCTGTGGTGACGTAAGCGTAGTGCTGGTAAGTCTTTAATTCTTTCCAGAGATTGTTAGGCCCCGGTACTTGCGTGATTTGAAAGGGATTGTCTGGATCGGTGACATCCACGACAATCAATCCCAATTGGCCGCCCAATAGCGCATATTCTTTGCCATCTTGAGCGTAGCCCCAAACGTTGGCCAAGGTTTGTCCTGGAAACTCCATCGAGGAACGGACTGCCATATTGTAGTCCTGCGCCTGGCCGCCAAAAGCAGCCACCATTGCCATAAAAAGGGTAAAAATTTGAATTTTCATACTAGTTAATCTTGTGAAACGGTAATAAATACATGCCTAGAAAATTGTGTGTTTAGCCAAAGCAACCTTCTAAACCATTGTTAAGCAGGCAAAAGTAGCGGATTCACCTCATCAATAATGTCAGGAAAAAACGAATTGAACTCATCGTTGAAATCATCGTAGTGTTTTGTCAGACTCTCGACCGCATTTTCAAAGAAATGCGGCGCACTGCTGCGCATTTTTACCCGACTGAACGTGAAGCGCAGCCCATCCTCCGTGCCATAACGAACGAGCCAATTGTCTGCCACCATCTTTGGCAGGCGGTCATGAAGGATGGTTGGCATGATGGGCAGGTGCCGAAGCAGCACCTCGTACACATTCGCAGAAAAAGCTTCCAAGGACTTATCGGAGTAGCGTTCCCAGTTTTGCGCCAGCAAAAAATCATGGCACACATCAAGGATGACCGGGGCATACTTGCCGTGCGACGGGTGCAGCCGCCTTGCGCCCTGTTTCACCATCGGGTGACGGTCGGTGAACGAGTCAATTTGGCGGTGCATCTGTACGCCTTTTTGGATACTGGGAGGCAGCTTGGCCACCTCTTTGTTGGAGATGAAATCAGCAAGGAAATTGCCAACCAATAGATGTTCGTCAGGGCCGGAAAGGTAAATATGTGCGAGGAAATTCATTTTTTGAAGGAAAAAGGAAAAAGGAAAAAGTTAGGGTTGTTAGCCGATAATTTGGTTTGCCAATAAGAATATCACCAAAAAAATCCAAAGCCCATCCAGGAAATGCCAGTAGATTGAGAGCAGTCGAAGCCGAAGCCGTTTTTCTGGGTCGCTGAAATAGACGAGCACCGTCACGGGGTCAATCATCTGCTTTTTTGAACGGAATAAGAACTTCGCCAAGAACGGCAGCCCAGCCAACACGTGGGCAAAATGCAGGCCCGAGAGCAAGTACAGGTATCCCGCTGAATTGTCTGTCTCGGGGAAAATATTGACGCTGAAAAGTTGGCTCCATGCCACAAATTGCATTACCAAAAACAGCAGGGTCAAAGCGATGGTCGCTATCAGGCAATTTTGGTAAACTCGGGTTTCGTCGTTCAGGTAGGCCTTTTTTGCCCGAACCATTGTGTAGCTGCTGCCCAACAAAATCAAGGTATTGAACCCAAAAAGCCAGGGTATTTTCACTGCGCCCATGCCGCCTTGCACCCTCGTGTAAACAAACGCTGCCGACAGCCCCAAAAACAGCACCGTGATGGCAGCCAAAACCAACATGAGCATGATGTTATAAGGATGGAACGCAAAATTGTCGTACTCGCTGTAAGCCTTTTCAGGCAGTTTGCTTTTCATGTCAGGAAGTTTGTTGCCACGAATTTCGCCGATTTTCACAAATCAGGTGATTAAATGAAAAGCAGTTCGCACACCAAACACCGCTGCGCAAGCTTGGTTTTGCAAAAAAGCACGGCATTTACTTACCTTCGCCAATCAAAAAGGCCAATTTATGGGAATTTTCCCTGCCCTGTGATTCGCCCTTTCTTTCATCCAATCATTCATTCATTGGAATCATGAAAAACTGCCGAGCCTGTCAGAAACCAATGCCCGATGATGCGAGGTTTTGCCCAGCCTGCGGCACTCCCGTAATTGTGGAGACTTTCGACTGCCCTCGTTGCGGCAGCGAAAACGACCTGCACGCCGTTGCCTGCTCGAACTGCCAACTTGTTTTCACACCAGAAAAAAAAGAACCGCCGAAAGCCAAACTCAGCGATATTTTCGACAACTCGCACGTAGAAAGCTTGGAGCAGGCAATTGCCGACCGGTTCAGCCTTGCCTTCGAAAAGCGGTTGAAGGAGGAGCACCACCCATCGTTGCACCACGCTTATATTGACCGTTTTTACAAAAGTGAATTCAGGGCGAGTGTTGATTTTCGCATCAAGCAACTGGCCGAACAAGCCCAGCGAAATCCTGACAACGACCAAAAATTCAGCTTCGCAGCGTCAGCCTTCGAGGAGCTGCTCGACTACTTCATCATCCGGTATTGCGATGACCTCAACGAGGCCATTTTTAGCGAAAAAATACTGAAATACCAGGGCCAACTAGCTGAAAAAATACAACCTGGTGAGCTGATTTTGGACTATCTCGACTTTGAGCACGAAGGCGAAACCGTGTACACCGACTTCGTCACCATGCCCGCCAACAAACTCAAAAACGCCGCCCAAAACTTCCTGTTTCCGCAGAAGGGTGAGACTATTTTTTTATCTGCGACCTCTCCACGTTCGGCGCTTGCAAGGACGGTTTCGCCATGACCCGTGACTGTATTTATTGGAAAATGCCATTTGA
Source organism: Saprospiraceae bacterium (assembly GCA_016719855.1). GTDB lineage: Bacteria > Bacteroidota > Bacteroidia > Chitinophagales > Saprospiraceae > UBA6168. Next base: position 35,240 of record JADJYH010000014.1, read on the forward strand.
AAAAAAGCAGCGGGTTTACTATAAAAACTTGGAAGAAATCAAACGGCAAGAGGACTGGATAACTATCAACGGCATTTTCTTCAACGGCAGCAAAACGCTGAACCTCAAGCTGTTGCGGCTGCTCAAAAAACTGCGGGAGCTTTACGGCAAAAAGTACCTGTAAGGCCAGGTATCCAGCTTTTGCGTGAAAAACTTACACAAATTAATTTCAAAACCTATATTTGCGCCAGCTAACCACCACACGCTTTCGATACCTGCCCAATTTTCTTAATTCCACTCACAGCTATTTTACCACCCAACAAGAAAAATTTGCTTGCGCAATGCGAGGCATCGTTCCATTTCGGTACGGTTATTGCGCCTGATTACTAAGCTTTTACGCTTGACAATCAGATAAATATTTTCGAGGGACTACACAGGGAGGCAAAATTCCGTTACACGTTTTATCTTCGGGAAAGATGAAAGCGCTGGCTGCTGTTTAGTATTGCCGGTATTTCCCGAAGTATTCAAGCAGCTATGTCTAAAAAGTACCCTCATTTTAAGCAATTGCACTCCCGGGATTGCGGAATTGTCTGCCTTCGCATGGTGGCGCAGTTTTATGGCAAGTTTTACTCCACCGAGCAACTGCGCCCCATGGCGCACCAAAAAGCGGAAGGTGTCAGCCTACTGAACGTGAGCGAAGCAGGCGAACAAATCGGCATGCACACCGTCGGTGCCAAACTCACCTACCGCCGCCTCATTGACGACATCCCACTGCCCGGCATTGCCCACTGGAAAGAAAACCACTTCGTCGTGGTGTATGAAGCCAGTGAGCACCAAGTGACCATCGGCGACCCGGATGCAGAACAACTTTCCACGATTCCTACCCATGAATTCCTGAGCGGCTGGGTGAACAATGCCAACGGTTACGACCAAGAAGGCATCATCTTGCTGATGGAACCGACGGCCAGTTTTTTTTCCAGCGAAAACAAACCTGCCGACCGCAACAAGCCCATGTTCATTTGGGAAAACCTCAAGGGTTACAAAAAACTGTTGGTCTTCCTTTCAGCCGCTATCGTCGTTGGCGCTTTGCTGGCCGTCACTTTCCCGTTCATCATCCAACTCATCGTTGACGAGAGTATTGAGCAGCAAAACACGGACTTGCTTCCCTACGTACTGATTGCCTGGATAATGCTTTTTTTTAGTCAGGTCGGGTTGGATTTCATTCGGCGCTTGCTGCTTTTCCACGTCGGTGCCAAGCTCAACATCAAACTCCTCACTGACTTCATCGTCCGGGTGCTGCAATTGCCGGCCACGTTTTTCCAGTCCAGAATGACCGACGACGTGATGCAGACGCTTTACGACAACCCACGGGTTCACCGGTTTTTTACGAGGGAAGCAGTATCTGTTATTTATTCCTCGTTGATTATTTTACTTTTCTTTTTGGTTTTGCTTGCTTTCAGCTTCAAAATCTTTTTAACAGTGGCAATTTTTGCAGCTGTTCAAGTGCTATTCGTCCGCTTTTTTATCAAAAAAAGAAAAACGCTCAACTACAACCGGCACCAGCTTGGCGCCGATAGGTACAGCCGCCTGACCGACCTTATCCGTGGAATACGGGACATCAAATTGGCCAATGCCGAGCAAACGCAGCGCTGGGCATGGGAACGTTCAGAGGCCAAGTTGTTCAAAGTGGGTCGCTCGTATTCGCTGTCCGATGAGCTGTCCATCCAGATACCATTTTCATTGGGTGAGCTTCGCAATATCCTGGTCATCTACTTCGCTGCGATTGCGGTAATCGAAGGCAGCATGACGATTGGGGTGATGGTAGCCACGCTGTTCATTTTGACCCAACTGAACGGCCCAATTCGGCAACTGATTGAGTTTTTCCTCGGCTGGCAAGAGGCCAAACTGGGGTTGGAGCGCATGAACGAAGTCTTCCATTACGACACGGAAGCCAAGGGAGAAAAAATAGATATTTTGCCACAAGACGGCATTTTGGAAGGTGAAAACCTGTCGTTCCGCTACGAGGGGGAGCACTCGCCCTGGGTGATTCGCAACCTCGATTTCCAAATCCCGAAGGGCAAAATCACAGCGGTGGTAGGCCCGAACGGCAGTGGCAAATCTACGATGCTCAATCTGATGGTTGGATTCCAGCAGCCACAAGAAGGCATTTTGAAGTTTGGGCAAATACGGCTCGCCGACTTCCAATCGTCCACGTGGCTTGGTCACTGCGGCGTGGTTTCGCAGGAGGGCCACTTGTTTTATGACACCATCGCAAGGAATATCGTGTTGGGTGAGGAGTCCATTGACAGCAAGCGGATGATTGAGGCCGCCAAAATCGCCAACATCCTGCCCTTCCTTGAGCGGCTACAAAATGGTTTTTACACCATGGTGGGAGAAGGCGGGGTCGGCTTGAGCAAAGCGCAGCGGCAGGGCATCTTGATTGCACGGGCCATCTACAAACAACCAGAAATACTGCTGCTCGACGAGGCCACCAACGACCTCGACTCGCAGAATGAGACCCTCGTGCTCAACCGAATCGAGGAAGCATTCAAAGGAAAAACTGTGGTGATTTTCACCAGCAGGATTAATCTTCCGATTCGGATAGACCATGTGATACCGTTGGCGCCACCAAAATCAAGGGTGGAAAACCGTTCGGTGCTGGCCGATTCCAAAGGCGGAAACGGCAACGTATTACCCGACAATTTTGAAGAAGTTTTACAATCAAACTGAGCGAGACAATTGTTTTTCCCAGAATTCACGACCTAAAATGCAGCAAGACAACATCGAATATTTAAGTGGAGAAGTGAAGGAAATACTGTCCTCTCCGCCCTCGTGGGTCACTACGTGGGGCATCGCATTTTTGGTGGGCACGGTGGGGCTTATTGCGTTTGCTGGTGGCATTTTTCATTACCCAGAGATTGTAACAGGCAATGTTTCCATCACCACCCAGACGCCGCCGGTGATGATTGTTTCGCCAAAATCTGAATACATCTCCGAGGTAAAGGTAAAAGACAACATGGTGGTTAAATCGGGCGATGTGTTGGCCATCTTCCCCTCAGATGCCGACTATCGGGACGTGCTGAAATTGGAAGCTGATATTGAAACGGTTGGCCAGCTTGATCTTGAGAAATTGCGCAGCTACACTCCAAACCAAAGCCTGAACATCGGAGAGTTGAGGCAAGCCTATTCGAATTTTATCACGGCCTTTGAACTTGTGCCATTAGACGAAACCGGCGAGATTGATTACGCAACCGTTGCGGCGGTGGAAAATACCAGCTTGCAGTACAAACAAGAGGTAAAATCGCTTGAGTCATCCTTGCCAAGCATTAAAACCGAGCTAGAAGCCCTGAACACGGAACTGAAAAATGCACACCACATGTACGCCAAAACTACCGATACCACCTATGCCGCCATCATTTTCAATGTGAACTCAAGAATCAAAAACAAAGAAGCTGAATACAAAAGGATTCAAAACTCGATAGAGGCTACTAAGACTGAAATCTCCAAGTCGAACATTCGAAAGTTGCAGGCACAAACCCAGGCAAAGTCTGGCGCAGGAGAGGCCATTTTCCATCTCAACAAACGGCTAGACGACCTGAAGACAGAAATAAAAAATTGGAAAAACAACTACTTACTCCTGGCTCCAAGCAATGGTATCGTCCAAATTTACATGCCAATCAAAGCCCCTCAGTTTGTCAGTGTTGGCGATGCGCTATTTTCCATCCTACCCGAGGACACTGGGACCAAGTTTGTTGGCAAGGTCGAATTGCCTGTTGACAGAAGTGGCAAGGTGAAAGAAGGGCAGCAGGTGAACATCAAGTTTGACCGGTATCGTTTTCGTGAATTTGGGACGGTGAAGGCAAAAGTGACCAAGGTATATCCAGTCGCCAAGGACAATGCTTTTTACGCCGACATCTTCATCGAAAATGGCCTGGTGACCACGCTAAACCGCAAGCTCGATTTTTTATCAACAAATGAGCGGCAAGGCCGAAATCGTCACGGACGATAAGACGTTTATCAGTAAGCTTTTTGAAAAATTTACCGCAATGTGGTAGCGCTACCACGGTTATAAGTCGCTGTTTTTCAACCGCCTATAACTCAAGAAAAGGAACAGTGACGTGTAAATTACCGATGCAACTACCGCTTCCATCGGTGTGAGGAGCATCCTGAACCCATTCTGTTTCAGCAAATCGTCTGCAAATTCCGCAACGGGCAGCGGTGCCAAGTCCTCCATGGCATTTAGTGGGTAGAAATTCATGCTTGCGTTCTTGAAAAAATAAAGGTGAACCACCCATCTCAGAATGGATTCTATCACCATTGCGTAAGCCAAGTAGAGAAAAAGCGCAATCCCCGTCCGCTTCACGAGCAGGCCAATCAACAGCCCAAAACTCATGTATCCCATACTCATCAGCCAATATCTCGGCACCATGTCCACGTTTTTGAACACCGTCGAAAAGTACAGCGTGTCGTCCACATGCAGCAAGCCAATCACCACGGCGCAAAGGGCGTAATAAAGCGTGGCAGCAAGCGCCACAACGACCATAAAAATCAGTTTGCTTTTGAAAAACTCGTCCCGATGCAAGCCCGTAATCACGTTTTGCCGCAGTGTCCGATTGGAGTACTCATTGGTAATCATCAGCACGGCCATGAACCCAAGCACGAAGAAGACCATCCAGTTGCCGATATACCCAAGCCAATTCCAGACGGTAGGAAAATGGAAAAACTGCGTCTGAGGGTTAAATGGCGCATCCTTGCCAAGGTCCATTTTTTTACCCACAACAAGCGCCGCAGGCAACAGCACCACGTATGCGATTGACAATACTCGAAAGAGCACATAATCTTTCTGTTTGAGCCATTCCAGCTTGAGAAGATGAAGCATGGTCGAGTTGGTTTGAGTTGTTGAAAATGCAAATTGATGAATGGTTTATTTCCCGGCAGTTATTTCCAAAAACTCCGATTCGAGGCTTTTGGGTTTCATGACTAAATGACTGACTACCAAGCCGTTGTCGAAGGCGAGCTTGTTCAGTTGGGTTGCGGTGAGTTCAGGGCTAACTTGCAGTTGAAGCAGCTTGTTTTTCTCCGTGATGCTGTTTACGCCCACGAAACCTGCAAGCAATTCCCGCAACCTGCCTAAGTCTTCTGCGGCAATGTCCACCTGCCGGTCGTTGCTGAGGATAGCGCCAACTTCGCCGCTTGCCAGGAGCTTCCCCCGCTTGATGATGGCCACATGGCTGCACACTTTCTCCACCTCGTCGAGGATATGGCTGGCCATGATAATGGTCTTGCCTTCAGCAGCAATGCGCAGGATGATTTCCCGCACTTCGGCGATGCCCTGTGGGTCGAGGCCATTGGTGGGTTCGTCAAAAATTAGCACCTCAGGGTCGCCGATAAGCGCCGATGCAATGGCCAGGCGCTGTTTCATCCCAAAAGAAAAAGTGCTGAACGGGGAGTCACGACGTTGGGCCAGGTTGACCAGTTCGAGCAAAGGGTCAATTTTGGGAGACGCAATTTTTTTGATATGTGCAGTGATTTCGAGGTTCTTGACCGGCGAGAGGTACGGGTAAAAATTGGGCGTTTCCAAGAGGGAGCCAATGTGCATCCGCTCGTCGGTTCCGTACTGGCCGTCAAACCAAGTGTACGTGCCGCTATCCGGTCTGATGATGCCAAGCACCGAGCCGAGCGTCGTTGTTTTTCCGCTTCCGTTCGGGCCAAGAATGCCGTAAACATTGCCCGCCTCGATTAGCAGGTTCAAGTTGTTCACTGCCGTGATGGCACCGTAGCGCTTCGTCAGTCCATTTATTTGCAATACTGCCATGTGAAAGGTATTGGTTTTGAATTGGCTAAAGGTAATACGATGCCGATTTATTGCCAGTCCTTTCTTCGACGAAAAACACGCAGCAAGTGCCCGAAGGCTTTGATTTTAGTGTAAAACAAATTTTCTATCTTTGACGGGTGCTAAAAAATACTGACCATGTTTGAGAAAATAAAGAAAACCATCAACGACGCCGGGGATTCCATCAAGGAACAAGCGACCTCCTTGGGCGAGGCTGCCAAGGAAAAGGGCTATCAAATCATTGATGGCTGGATATCTACGCTGCCAAAGCTGGAGGCTTATGGTTTCAAGACTACCTATTTTGCGATGTCAGTTTCCATCAACCCAACTTTGGTCATCGAGATGCGAAGCGACCACGAAGCTTTTCCACTTGGCCGGGTAGATGCAATTTTGGCAGAGAACAAGGGCAGCTCCCCGGTCAACCTTGTTTTTACCGCTGTGAAAACCACACTTTTGTTGCATGAAAAAGCAAGGATTGAAGCCATAAACCCGCTTACGGTTAGGGTCTCGGTGCGATTTTCACCAGAGGTTAAAGTCTCGCTAGGCAACCCGATTATTGAGTGATTTGTTACTGAAAAAAAGTCCAACACATGCGCTGACTTGCGCAGCAAAACATCTTACCAATTTTTATGAAAATCATAAAATTCCTGCTTTCCCTTGGCGCACTTCTCGGGGCAATTTATTTCCTGAACAAGCCCATCGTGCTGAAAGAGCCAATTGCCGACGAGCCAGGCAAGTTCAAGGAGACGACCGTGCCGCCGCTTGGGCCATTCTTTAGCCCATTTTCCGGTTTTTGGCAAAATGCCGAGTCGCTCAATGATTTGACTTCCATCAAAATCGAGGTGCCAGAGATGAAGGGCAAGGTGAAAATCGTGTTCGACGAGCGCCTTGTGCCGCATATTTTCGCTGAGAATTTGCAAGACGCCATCTTTGCGCAAGGTTATGTGACCGCCAAAATGCGTTTGTTTCAGATGGACTTGGTGAGCCGGGCATCCGGTGGTAGGCTGGCGGAGGTCGTCGGATCTGTTGCTTTGGAAAACGACAAATTGAAGCGCAGGCAAGGCATGACGGTGGGTGCAGAGCGAGCTGTGGCAAGCTGGAAAAAGGACAAGGACGTCACTGCCATGATGGACGCTTACACGGCAGGCGTGAACAAGTATGTGTCCGAATTAAAACCCAAGGATTATCCGCTGGAGTTCAAGCTGCTGGGCTATCAGCCAGAGCAGTGGAACTTTTTCAAGTCGGCCTTGGTGAAAAAGTACATGGACCAGACCCTGTGCTTCGGCGAGGACGACCTCGAATCATCGAATGCCTTGAAAATCCTGGGCGAAGATTTGTTCCGCAAACTCTACCCGGAGCAAAATCCAAAACAATCCCCCGTCATCCCAGCGGGTACGCCTTGGAATTTTTCGCCCACAAAGCCGAACCAAAAGCCAGTGGTGGAAGAGGCAATTGGCCTCATTCACCACAAAGTTTACGAAAAAGAGCGTGGGGTGCTTGGCAGCAACAATTGGGCGGTGTCGGGCAGCAAGACCCTGTCGGGAAAGCCCATACTCGCCAACGACCCGCACCTGAAACTCACGCTGCCATCCATTTGGTTTGAAATTCAAATCCACACGCCGGAGGCCAATTTTTACGGCGTTTCCGTACCGGGCATTCCGGGTGTTTTGATTGGGTTCAATGAAAACATTGCCTGGGGCGAAACCAATGTGGGGCATGACGTGAACGACTGGTATCAAATTTCATGGACAGACGAAGCCAAAACCACTTACAATTACGACGGTGGCGTGAAGACTGCCAATATTGTGGTGGATTCTTTTAGGGTAAAAGGTCAAGACAACCTAGTTTACGATACCGTGCGCTGGACGGAATGGGGCCCAGTGGTTTACGAATCTAAAAAAGAGGCTTGGCACGACTTGGCCATGCACTGGATTGGGCTTAAATCGCCAAACCCACGGGATTTGTTCACATTCCTCGGGCTAGACAGCGGCAAAAACTACGACGACTACCGCCAAGCTCTCATCACCTACGACTACCCTGCGCAAAACTTTGTTTTTGCATCGAAAACAGGCGATATCGCCATAACTGCCAACGGCCTTTAACCCATAAAAAACAAGGAACAAGGCCGTTTCTTGCAGGATGGCTCCAACACGAAAAACGGCTGGACGGACTTTATCCCACGGGAGCAAGTGCCTTCTGTCAAAAATCCGAAGCGGGGTTTTGTGGCATCCGCCAACCAAAACTCTACCGACCCAAGCTACCCCTACTACTACAACAGCCCTTACTTCGACTACTATCGTGGCAGGTACCTCAACCAGCGGTTGGCCGAAATGGACAGCATCACTGCCGAGGACATGATGAAATTGCAAAACGACAATTTCAGCCTCCATGCAGCTGAGGGGCTTACCGCAATGCTGAACCAACTGGATACCTCACAACTGAACACCGTCCAAAAAGGCATTTTGTCGAAGCTGCGCAATTGGGATTTCAGGTTTGACAAGGATAAAATCGAGCCGGTGGTGTTCACCACTTGGTGGGAAAAGTTCTATGAAATGTCCTTCGACGAGGTGATAGTGTGGAAAGATTCACTGCCCATGCTCATGCCCGAAAAATGGCGGGTCATCGAACTGACAGCGAACAGCCCCAATGACCTAATCTTTGACGACAAAAAAACACCGGAGCGTGAAACGGCCAAGCACATAGCTACCGCCTCCTTTGTTGCCGCCACCAAAGCGCTGGCCGATGACCTGCTCAAGCCTGATTTCACGTGGTCGGTTTACAAAAAAACTTCCATCATGCACCTCGCCCGCATACCAGCTTTTTCGAAAATGGACTTGCCGATAGGCGGTTACAGTCAGGCGTTGAATGCTGTTTCGGGTGGCAATGGGCCATCTTGGCGGATGGTGGTAGAACTGGGCGACGAGGTGAAAGCTTGGGGTGTTTTTCCTGGCGGCCAATCCGGCAATCCGGGCAGCCCGTACTACACGACTGGCTTGGACAAATGGGTGGCGGGCGAGTACAACGAGCTGTTTTTTATGAAAAATGCGGAAGACAGCCGCAAGCCCGTTCTTTTCTCAATCGAAATTAATTAGAAAACAAAGCCGATTTGAGGCTAAAAAACAAGGTAAAAATGAAAAAATTTGGACTTCAAACGCTAATCATACTGGTGCTTGGTTCGATAGCACAATACTTTTTTCCGTTTTGGTCCATCGCAGTTGTGGCTGCGGTGGTGGGGTTCTTTTTCAAGTACGAGAACAGCGCCGCCAGTTTTGCTGCGGGTTTAGCTGCCGTCACCCTGCTTTGGAGCTGCTATGCTGGGTTTTTGAACTCGGCCAACGCAGGCCAGTTGGCAGGCCAAATCGGGCAACTATTTAATATCGGACAGGGATTTTTAATTCCAATTACGGGCTTTATTGGTGGACTGCTCGGCGGGTTGGGGGCGCAGACTGGCACTTTGGCCAGGAAGCTCTTGGAGAAGGAGACAGTGGCTTAATTCTCAATTTTGGCCACTATTCTTTGTTTTCTTGAAGCCATACGGGCAGTTTCGACAGCCACTTTCGCAGCAATAGCCACGTTTTCGCAGGTATTCAGCCGTGAAAACATAGAGGCCATTTTCAATGGTAAAATCAATACCCTCTTCGAGTTTCAGCGGTTTCGAAATATTGTGATTTGAAGAATTCATCGGATGGGTGAAACCAAAAAACCTGTTGGCACTCAGCCCAACAGGTTTTTTGGTTAATTGACAAATCAATACGTTTGATGTCCAATCAAGCTTTTTCCAGCACCAAGGACGGGTACTGGCGTTTTACAAATTCAAACAACCCGAATAGCGCACCCACATAAAAAATATCGCTGGCAAGCGTGTTCCAGTAAAAAGGAATTGCGGCAACGTAGCAACTGGCTAGACCAGCTATGTTTTTTGGATAGAGGACGGTGTTCAACCAAACATAAAAATTGGTGACCATGAAAAATACGAGCGAGGACGATACCGCTGCGGACGCCAAACGAGGTACGGATATTTTCTTCAACAATGAAGAACCCATCAGCACGATGAGCAGGAAGGCAAAATAGACTTCTGGATTGGCAAACCATGAAAACCCATCAAAATATTGGGCATAAAAAATATTGTTAATCAGCAAGTTGCTCACCCACAGCGCCGCCAAAGGCAACAGGTATGACATGTACTTATTTTTGAAATAGGCAGCTCCAAACAGGGCAATGCCGCCGAGCGGAGAGAAGTTGAACAGGCTGGAGGCAATGGCATGGGGTATCAAACGGCTCATCGCTACTACCAAAACAACAATGGCCACTATGCCCCAACGTGCGTTAACTTGATTATTCATATCAATGTTGATTTTTTTAAACGGCCACAAAAATAGGATAATTCAACAAAGTAGAACGGGAAATACAGCCCTAGCCATCAAACAATAAGACCCTCGGCGGGGAGCCGAGGGTCTTTAACCCAAACAAATAAACACAAAAACTACTTTTAAAGATGAGTCAAATTTACAGCGAAACATTTGATATAACAATGTTATTTTTGAAAATTTATCAAATATCCTAACAACATTCCGCCAACAATAGTACTCGCCCTATGATTTTTTAACGCCTAACTTTTGAAATCGTCAAACAAGGTCTGAATCTCGGTATTTTTTTGCCATTTCCTTCAGTTCAAGTTGCTCTTCAACTTGATGGACAGGTCTCTGCCTGCCTTCTAATCGCTTCAATTCTTGTCGGTATTCACGTTCCTCCCACTCCTTGCTCAACACCCCGCTCCCAGGCAATCCAAAAACCTTGAGGTAATGAAACATTAAGCCGATTCCCCAAAAGAACGTCACCACCAACGGCTCAAATGGGTTCCCTTGAAAAAGGGCCGTCGTGAAAAAAAAGCCATTCATGACCACGAAAATGAAAAAGTGCTTGTAGAATTTGGCCTTTCTTCTCACCCTCAGTTGGGCTTCTTGATGGATGTCTTGTTGTTTGTACATGCTCCGAGTGGATTTAATTTACCTGTATTTTAGACAAAGTCAGCGTCGTCGTAGTTCTTCCGCAACTCCTTCAGTTCCAAGCCTCCATCTTTTTGACCATCATTGGAATTGGGGATTTCCTTGGCCTATTCTGCTGGTTTTGCTGGTTTTGCTGTCTCAATTCTTGTTCCAACTGCCGTTCTTCCCATTCCTTGCTCAAGATATCAAAGCCTGGAATCCCAAAAACATCTACGTAATGAAAAGCCAAGCCTACACCCCACCCAAGCATTGGAAACACGAACCACAAGCTTCCTGGCGAGGTAATCAAATTTAGGGCAAGCAAGAACAGGTTCACGATGGCATAGGACATGAGGTGTTGGTAAAATGCTTTTTTAGCTTTTACCCGTTTTTTTGCCTTCAAAAATTCTTCTTCTGTGTGCATTTTTTAAAGAGATAGTTGAGTGGAAACGACATGGAGAAAACCATTTGAAAATCAACAAGTTGCAATTGCTTCGGGTATTTCCATCAACTTTGTGCTTGGGGCACAAGGTATCTGGCATATTCAAGGTATTGCAATTCCGATTGACAAGTAATGGAAAATCATGGACAAAAATCAATCATTTTTGAATTTTGTGCGGCAAAAAAATGCCAAAACTCCTGCTACATGACTGAAATAGCCAACTTTGCAACTCAAATCTTTTAATCAAAATGAATAAAAAGAAAACCGACAATCCCGCTTTACCAGGAGATATTGCGCTTCCTTCCTCAAAAACAGAAATAGCAAGCCTTTGCAAAAACCTTGGCGAGTCGCAGAAATACACCGTGGAGGATTTCTTTCGGTTGCCCAAGAAATCAAGGTACCTGCTCTCTCCCGACGGCAATTATTTTGCCTACCTCGGCCCCTTCAAGCGGCGGTTGAACATCTTTGTGCAAAAATCAAACGGAAAGCGCTCCCGCCGTATCACGGAGGTCACCGACAGAGACATTGCTTGGTTCTTTTGGAAGGACAACCGTATTGTCTTCGCAAAGGACGACGGAGGGGATGAAAACTTCCACCTGTATTCGGTGGACAGAGACGGCAATAATCTGCAGGACTTAACCCCATTCGCTGGCGTCCGGATTGATTTGATTGACGACCTGGAGGACATCGAGAATGAAATTATCATCTCGATGAACAAGAACAACCCGCAACTTTTCGAACCTTACCGCCTCAACATCTCCACTGGAGATATCCACCAACTGGCCGAAAACCCCAACCCAGTTGAGCCGTTGGACGGCTGGATGACCGACCATGAAGGCAAGCTTCGCATCGCCAATAAAATATTCGGAGGCACCAACACCACCCTACTCTATCGGCCTACTGAGGACGAACCTTTCCGCGCTGTGCTGACCACGGACTTCCGGGAAAATGTCTCGCCCCTATTCTTTGATTTTGAAAACGAGCACCAGTTGTACGTTGCCTCCAACCGAGGCCGTGACCGCAGCGTCATCACCAAGATTGACTTGCTCACGGGTGAAGAAATCGGCGAACCTCTTTTCGCCCACCCCGAAGTGGACGTGACACACCTCGGCTTTTCCCGCAAGCGACGAAAACTTAGCTCAATCGTTTACACCACAGACAAGCGACAGGTGCATTTCCTCGACGAGGATACCCGACAAATTTTCAAGCGGCTGGAACAGGACCTAGGCAACTACGAAATCGTCATCACAGCCATGAACAAGGACGAGGACAAGTTCATGGTTCGGACTTACAGCGACCGTTCAATGGGCGCTTATTATTTTTTGATAAAAAGGCCGATTCCTTAACGAAAATCGTGGACGTAAGGCCCTGGCTCGACGAGAACGACATGGCCTCAATGAAGCCTGTTAGTTACAAAACCTCCGACGGCCTGACCATCCACGGCTACCTTACCCTGCCTGCCGGAAAGCCCGCCCAAAACCTCCCCGTAATCATCAACCCGCACGGTGGGCCTTGGGTGCGTGACACTTGGGGCTTCAATCCTGAAATCCAGTTATTGGCAAGTCGAGGCTACGCCGTGCTACAAATGAACTACCGGGGCAGCACTGGATATGGACGAAAATTCTGGGAGTGCAGCTTCAAACAATGGGGCAAGAAAATGCAGGACGACATCACGGAGGGCGTGGATTGGCTAGTGACGCAGGGAATTGCTGACCCTAAGCGGGTGGCAATCTACGGCGGCAGCTATGGCGGCTATGCCACGCTGGCAGGTGTCACATTTACCCCAGACCGTTACGCTTGTGCCATTGATTACGTGGGCGTTTCCAACCTGTTCACTTTCATGAACACCATCCCACCATATTGGAAGCCCTACCTCGACATGATGTACGAGATGGTCGGAAACCCAACAAAGGATAAAGATGCCATGTACGAGGCTTCCCCGGTTTTCCATATTGACAAAATCAAATGCCCGCTATTCGTGGTACAAGGCGCCAACGACCCCAGGGTCAACATTGATGAAAGCGACCAAATCGTTTCCGCGCTTCGCAAACAGGGTGTGGAGGTGCTGTATATGGTGAAATACGATGAGGGCCACGGCTTCCACAACGAGGAAAACCGCTTTGAATTCTACAAGGCGATGTTGGGCTTTTTGGGGAAATGGTTGGGGTAAGAAGAAAAATCATTTTATCCCAAGGCATTTGTCACTGAAATGAAGATTGACAGCCGAATAACTTTGCTGCAAAATGCGGCGTAAGGCATATTTCCATCATCATAACCGATTGAAAATGAAATACTTGCCATTTCTCCTGTTTGCTTTTCTTCAAATAAGCTTGTTTTCCCAAGATGCCCGACTTATCATTCAAAAGGCCGATGAGAAGGTACGTGGAAAAACCTCCCAGGGCGAGTTGACCATCACCACTATCAGGCCCAAATGGAAGCGGGAAATGAACGTGCGGATGTGGTCTAAGGGCACACAATACGCCATGGTGCTTATTTTGTCTCCTGCCAAGGATAAAGGCATTACCTTTTTGAAACGAAAAAAAGAAGTCTGGAACTGGTTGCCCAATTTGGAGCGGGTCATCAAATTGCCACCCTCCATGATGTCGCAATCATGGATGGGAACGGATTTCACCAACGACGATTTTGTCAAGGAGTCGTCCATGGTGGACGATTACGAACATAAATTGCTGGGTAGCGAAATGATTGGAGACAGGGACTGCCACAAAATAGAGATGATTCCAAAACCAGAAGCAGCCGTTGTTTGGGGCAAAGTATTGGTCTGGGTGGACAAAAAGGACTACATGCAACTTCGAACGGAATTGTACGACGACGAGGGCGACCTGTCCAGTACGGTGATGGGCAGCGAGTTCAAGCAGTTTGGCGACCGACTTTTGCCCAGCGTCATCGAAATGACGCCTGCGGACAAAAAGGGTCACAAGACCATCATCGTTTACAAAACCATTGTTTTTGATAAGAATATTGATGACGGATTCTTCTCAACCGAAAAAATGAAACGATTGAAATAATGACAGACGTGCTGATTTCAGCTTCATCCTAAAACAAGCAACATGTTGCTAATGCTTGCATGGCGAAATCTTTGGCGGAATAAAAGCCGCTCGCTCATTACAATGGCTTCCGTGTTTTGTGCCGTGGTTTTGGCGATTGTAATGGCAGCCTTGCAGCGTGGCGTTTTTGACAACTTGATAAAGAACGTGGTAGGATTTTACACTGGTTACATCCAGGTTCACCAGAAAGGCTACTGGGAAGAACAGACCCTTGAAAATGCATTTCAACTTACCGACGACCTACAAACGCAGTTCCAATCCGCCGATGGCGTGACCGCCGCATCGCCCCGCCTGGAGTCTTTCGTGCTGGCCTCTTCTGGTGAAAAAACCAAGGGGTGCTTGGCTGCCGGCATCGTGCCCGAAAATGAAGCAAACATCATCAGCCTTCGGGAAAAGCTGGTTTCAGGCGAATATTTGACCCAAAACGACCAAGGCGTCATGGTGGGCGAAGGCTTGGCAAAGCGCCTTTCGTTGGCACTGAATGACACAATTGTGCTGCTGGGGCAAGGCTACTATGGCTCAGTGGCGGCTGGTAAGTACGCCATTCGGGGCCTTTGCATTTTGGTTCGCCGGAGCTGAACGACAACATGCTATTCATCTCGTTGCCCACGGCTCAGACCCTATTTGATGCAGAAGGATTTGTGACCTCGGTCGTCATTTCCCCTGGGGAAACCACGCAACTCAACCTGCTCGCCAACAAGCTCCGCAATAGCGCAGGGCCAGCTTTTGAAGTAATGACCTGGGAGGAAATGATGCCCGAAATCGTACAGCATATCGAGACCGACGTGGCGGGCACTTACATCATACTCGGCGTCTTGTACCTTGTCATTTCTTTTGGCATTTTCAGTACGCTACTGATGATGGTGTCCGAACGGCAACGGAGTTCGGGATGTTGGTGGCCGTCGGCCTGAAAAAACGCAAACTGGCATGGATGCTCGCCATCGAGTCGCTGCTGGTCACGCTTACGGGTTGCGCCATGGGCATGTTGACTGGGATACCACTGGCCTACTACCTCAAGAGCCACCCCATCCGGTTTTCAGGTGAATTTGCGGAGGTTTATGAACGGTTTGGTTTTGAGGCAGTCATGCCCGCATCCACAGACCCCAAAATATTTATCAACCAAGGAATCATCGTGCTCGTCATTGGGCTGGCCTTGTCGGCCTTTCCCATTGTGAAAGCTTTGAAACTCGACCCTGTGAAGGCAATGCGAAAGTAACCCATTGATTTTCAAACATTTAACCATGCTATTCATCCTTGCTTGGCGAAATATTTGGCGGAACAAAATCCGCAGCCTCGTCATTATCTGCTCAGTGATGGTTGGGCTTTGGGCAGGGGTGTTCATCGTTGCTTTATATAATGGCATGGCAGCCGACCGAATCAGGATAGTCGTGCAAGAGGAAATCTCCCATTTGCAAGTCCACCACCCAGCTTTTCAGGAGGATTATGAGGCAAAATACGTCGCTGGTGATGCGGCTAACCTTGAACGCAAAATCAAGGAAGTCCAGGGCGTGAAGGCCATTTCTGCAAGGAGTCTGACGAGGGGCATGTTGGCTAATGCCAACAGCAGTGCGGGCGTACAGGTCATCGGCATCGAACCGGCGGCAGATAAAACAACCTGACCTCCGGCGCTTTCAAGGTCGCAGGCATTTACCAATCAAAAAATGCCAAGCTGGACGAAATGAACCTGTACGTGCAGCGCCAGGATTTGAACGCACTGCTCGCCACGCCCGAGGCTGCGCACGAGGTGGCGGTTTTATTGGAAAACGACGAACTATTGCCGACCGTCCAGCAGAAATTGAAGGCCATTTTGCCGGATTTGAAAATAGAAAACTGGCGTGAAATCTCCCCCGAAAGCGACCTCATCGCCTCCTACACTGGGCAATCGGCCATGATAATCGTCGCCATCATCGTCATTGCGCTGGCCTTTGGCATCGTAAACACCATGCTGATGGCCGTGCTGGAGCGTACCCGTGAAATAGGGATGCTCATGGCGTTGGGTATGAGAAAAGAGCGCTTGGTCACCATGATCGTCGCCGAAACCTGCATGCTCACGCTGATTGGTGTGCCCGTGGGGCTGCTACTTGCCTGGGCAACTGTGGAATGGCTTTCCAAAAAAGGCATTGACTTTTCGGTCTTCGCAAACGACATGATGTCCGAGTTCGGGTTCAGCGCCATTTTGTACCCAGAACTGCCGTGGAACAGCGTGTTGCAAGTCGTTATCATCGTCATTTGTGCGGCATTGCTTGCCTCCATTTACCCGGCTATGAAAACCGTGCGATTGAAACCAGTGGAAGCAATTAAGCAATGATACAAGTGATGGCTTCACTTGCATCAAATTTGAATTTGAAAACAACCATCATGGAACTCGTCATAGATGCCCACAATATCAGTAAGGTATACAACCCCGACACCATTCCCGTGTATGCGGTGAACAACGTACACCTGCACGTGCAGCGGGGCGAATTCACGGCACTTGTGGGACCCTCAGGCTCTGGCAAAACCACGCTGTTGAACCTGATTGGCGGGCTAGATGCACCCACCGAAGGTCGCATCGTCATCAATGGTACGGATATCACCGCCATGCGCACCAATGAGCTGATTGATTTTCGCTTGCGCAATATCGGCTTCGTATTTCAATCGTTCAACCTCATCCCCGTACTCACGGCGAAGGAAAACGTTGAGTTCATCATGCTGCTACAGGGCATCGAAAAAAAAGAACGGGAGGAGCGTGTGCGCAGCCTCCTCCAAGAAGTCGGGTTAGCGGACAAGATTGACACCATGCCCTCGCAGCTTTCCGGTGGCCAACAGCAGCGGGTAGCAGTAGCCCGGGCACTGGCCTCCAAGCCCCAGTTTATCCTGGCCGACGAACCCACGGCCAACCTCGACTCCAAGTCCGCCTCCAACCTGCTCGACATCATGGCCATGCTGAACAAAGAAGAAAACATGACCTTCCTCTTTTCCACCCACGACAGCCGGGTCATCGAGCGGGCAAGGCGGGTGATCACGCTGGTGGATGGCCGTATTTCGTCGGACACGGCTGCTGTAAGTACGGTGCATTGATTTCATGCTGAACAATAACATTTGCACATGAAGGCTTTTCGCATCCTATTCTTTTTTGGTTGGGCTTTGACAAGCACTACGCCAATGCTCGCCCAAGAAGAAGAAAACTCGCCCAGATTGCAGTTTGGCGGCTATTTGAAAAACCTCCAATCCCTGACCAACTTGCCAGAATCCGACCTAACCCTGACCGATGGACAGTTTCATAACCGTTTGAATTTCAAGTGGTTCCCATCCAAGAACTTCACTTTTGATGCCGAGTTGCGCAGCCGATTTTTTTACGGAGAAACCGTCAAATACACCCCAAGCTTCGAGCGGATGCTGAATGACGACCCCGACCTGGTTGACCTCTCCTGGGTGCTGACCAGCTCGAACGGAACCTTGTTGCACACCACCCTCGACCGGTTTTGGGTCGAATGGAGAAATGAGCGCTGGGTTGTACGCACGGGACGGCAGCGAATCAACTGGGGCATCGCAACCACCTGGAATCCCAACGACCTCTTCAACGCATACAATTTCCTGGACTTCGACTACGAGGAGCGCCCCGGCTCCGATGCCATCCGGGTGCAGTACCTGACCAGCGGCTTCTCTGGTTTTGACCTCGCAGTGAACCCTGCCGACTCCGCCGAAGCTTCCGTGGCAGCCTTGAAGTATTTCTTCAATTTCAAAAAGTACGACCTACAAGTGCTCGGCGGCTATTTCAAAAACGACTTGGTGGCGGGTATGGGCTGGGCAGGTAACCTTGGCGAAGCTGGGTTCAAGGGCGAGGCCTCCTGGTTTCATTCCTCCGATACTTGGAAAGACACCAACACCGTCATTACCATCACCGCACAGGCCGACTATCTTTTCGAGGGCGATTGGTACGTGAACGGTTCATTGCTCTTCAACAGTGGCGGACAGTCGGAGGCCGTCAGCCTTTCGCAATTGCTGGCTTTCCGTCTATCGCCAAAGAACCTCATGCCAGGGAAATACACCATTGCCGCACAAGCCCAAAAAGGCGTTACACCCATCCTGAACGTTGGCGGTTCCGTGATTTTTCCCTCAAATCAACCTGCTTTTGTTGCTCCCCAACCTCAGCTATTCCCTCAGCGACAACTGGAACCTGGACCTCATCGGGCAAGTATTTTTTGCAGAAAACGACCAAGGCGAATTTGCCAACCTAGGCAACCTCGCCTTCCTGCGAGTAAAATGGAGCTATTGAATCGCAACTCAAAACCCCACAGTATCTGAGGATTATCTACTTTCGCCAGTGACAAAACCCGTTTCCATGCAAACACATTTCGCACCCTACCCCAACCTCTACACCGATCGGCTCGAACTTCGCCCTTTTCAAGATTTGGATGCGCCAGAAATCTTTCTCCAGCGCTCCGACGAGCGCATCCTTCAACATATTTCAATCCAAAAAGCGGAGACTTTGGAAGATGCTCTCGCATTCATCCATCTGATCGAAAAAAACATGGAGAATGGCGAGGGAATGAACTGGGCCATTTGCCTGAAGGACGAAACCAAGCTCATTGGAACCATCTGTTTGTGGAACTTCCAGCCCGAAAAATCCATCGCAGAACTGGGCTATTCGCTGCATCCCGACCACTGGGGCAAGGGCTATGCCAGTGAGGCGCTGGCCGCCGTGGTGGATTTTGGCTTCGAAAAAATCGGGGCTGCCATTTTGGAAGCTTATGTTCAAACTGCCAACATCGCATCGGTCAAACTGCTCGAAAAGGCAGGATTTGTAAAAACGGGCGTGGAAGAAATTTACAGCGTTTACGCACTTTGCCGACCACCACTTGGTGCCGTCATCATGGAAACGGAGCGCCTACGCCTCCGTGAAATCATACCAGGCGACGACGCCCCTTACCTCCTCGAATTGCTGAACACACCCGACTGGCTTGCAAATATTGGCGACCGAAATGTGCGCAACCTTGACGATGCCCGCAAATATGCCATCTACCGCATCTGGCTCAACTGCAGGTTGAAAGGTTTTAGCTTTTATGTGTTGGAACGAAAGACCGACTCCGCAAAACTTGGTATGTGCGGCCTCATCAAGCGGGACTACCTCGACGACGTGGACATCGGCTACGCCCTGCTGCCGCAATTTTATGGCCAAGGCTACGTCGTGGAAGCCGCCGCTGCCGTCCTCAATTTTGGGAAGCAAGACCTGAAATTGCCTCGTCTCGAAGCCATCACCATCGAAAGCAACAAGCCATCTCAGCGGGTCTTGGAGAAAGTCGGGCTGCGCTTCGAACGGATAATTACCGTACCGGGGGATGGGGAGGAATTGATGTTGTTGGGGGTAGCTTTAGGAACTAAGCTTATCGTAATAATCCATGAGTTTTCATAACCACGGCAATCGTTGGTGTTCAACAAAAGTGCATTAAATGCTACAGCGTTTGCAAATAATTTTATCTTGTGAAATGGAATGCGACCAATAATGTTGACCATACCAGTCGAAACGATTGGCTTAAGTCAATTCCTTCAGTTTTTCCCAATTGTCGGCGGAAAACAAAGCGCTGATTATGAATGCGCTCCACCAGCTTTCTTGCCCGAAACAAAGCACTGCAAACCGGCGCAGGTCACGATCTTCCTTAAAAGCGAAGGGTGAAATCGTATATAAACCCATTTGAGCCTTTCTTGCTGGGAAATAACTGGGAAGCCTTGGCAAATGATTCCACACACACATATTTGGGCCAGTGGCTGGGTGAACTGAAAGGGCTAAAAATCAAGATTGAGGTGCCCAACAGCCTCAAGAATGCCAATTCATTGTCGCGTATAAACGCCAATTTCTTGTTGAAGGAAAAAGCAAGCTTGTTGAAATGCAAAGTATCTTCCTCATTATAGATGAAGTTTTGGACTGGCTTGATAGCTGGCCTAGGCCATCCAAAATGCAGTCATTAGGCTCTGGGTAACACCCTGATAATCGTGGTCGAATCAACACGATTGCCTGTGACTGCGTTCAGCAAAGAACCAAGCCAACCAGATAATCGTCGAAAGCTATCAGGGTATTCAACTGCCCGCATAGCATAACTTGATATAAGATTCCGAACGATATAGGCTAAACCAGATTTTCAGACCATTTGAATGTTTCCATTACTTCCCACTGTGAAACCCGCAAACCCTTCATCCATCCTATCTTTGCCACCCAAAACAAACACCTGTGGCAAGAAGCAGCACGACCATCGTAGGCGGACAACCCCGTGAAAAGTCGGAGAAAGTAACGCCGCTCATGGAGCAGTACTTCAAGATGAAGGCGAAGCACCCGGAGGCCATCATGCTCTTCCGGGTCGGCGATTTTTACGAGACCTTTGGGGAGGATGCCGTGAAGGCCTCCCGTGCGCTCGGCATCACCCTCACCAGCCGCAACAACGGTGGCCAGGACATCGAACTAGCCGGATTTCCCTACCACAGCATGGACGTGTATTTGCCTCGGCTTGTGCGGGCGGGCTACCGGGTAGCCGTTTGCGAGCAGTTAGAAAAGCCGTCGCCGGAAAAGAAAATCGTGCGGCGTGGCATCGTGGAGGTGGTGACGCCAGGCGTGACGACCGACGAAAAACTCCTCGACCACAAGACCAACAACTTCCTAGCCTCCATTTTTTTCGGCAAAAAAGACCAAGCTGGCATCGCCTTTCTCGACATCAGCACTGGCGAGTTCATGGTCAGCGAAGGCGACATGGCCTACATGGACAAGCTGCTGCAAGGCTTCAACCCATCGGAGGTCATTTTCTCGAAAGGCGCTGCGAAGCTCTTCGAGCAGGTGTTCGGCGACCGTTTTTATACTTATACGCTTGACGACTGGGCCTTCTCCCACGATTTTACCCAAGAAAAAATAAAGGAACATTTCGAGGTTGCTTCGCTCAAAGGCTTCGGCATCGAGACCTTGGAGCTGGCGCAAACGGCTGCCGGGGCTGCCCTCCATTACCTCGCCACCACCGAGAACAAGAACCTCAAGCATATCACCGCCATCAGCCGGATACACCAGGAGAAGTATGTCTGGCTCGACCGTTTCACCGTGCGCAACCTCGAACTGCTGCACAGCCCGCACGAGGGTGGTACGCCACTCATCAATATCCTCGACCAGACCGTGTCGCCGATGGGCGGGCGGCTTTTGAAAAAATGGGTGGTACTGCCGCTGACCTCCTTGAAGGAAATAGAGGCGAGGCACGAAGTGGTTTCCTATTTTTTGCAAAACCCCGACTTGGCGAACGAAGTGAGCGGCTACATCCGGCAAATGGGCGATTTGGAGCGGCTAATTTCGAGGGTGCCTTTGGGTAAAATACAGCCCCGGGAAGTGGTTCAGCTTCGGCGTGCGCTCGAAGTCACCGAGCCGCTGAAAGTGCTGTTGGCTGCCTCCGGCAATGTTTTTTTCGAGAAATTGGCCGAAGGGCTGAACCCCTGCAAGACCCTCCAAAACGACATCAAGCGGCAACTGGTGGAAGAACCGCCCTCACTCGTGACCAAAGGCGGCGTCATCGCCGATGGCTTCCATGCCGAACTGGACGACCTGCGCAACACCGCCCGAAACAGCCAAGCCCTGCTCGTCGGCATACAGCAAACGGAGGCCGAACGCACGGGCATTGACAACTTGAAAATCGGCTTCAATTCCGTCTTTGGCTACTACCTCGAAGTCACCAACAAGCACAAGGACAAGGGCCTCGTGCCGGACAACTGGGTGCGCAAACAAACGCTCACTGGCACCGAACGGTACATCACTGACGACCTGAAAAAGCTGGAAACCAAGATTCTCGGCGGCGAGGAAAGGATGCAGGAACTGGAGGTGCAGCTTTTCGAGGCGCTGGTGCTTTCCCTCAACGATTACATCCAGCCCGTGCAGCATAATGCCAGCATCGTCGCCCGGTTGGACTGCCTGTTGAGCTTCGCAAAAGTGGCGGACAAGCAGCACTACACCCGCCCCCTGCTCGACAACAGTCAAGTGATTGACATACGCAACGGCCGCCACCCGGTCATCGAGCAGCACCTGCCGCTGGGCGAGAGCTTTGTGCCAAACGACGTGTTCCTCGACAACGAGGAGCAGCAAATCATCGTCATCACCGGTCCGAACATGAGCGGTAAATCGGCGCTGCTGCGGCAAACGGCGCTCATTTGCCTGATGGCGCAGATGGGCAGTTTCGTGCCAGCCCAGAGTGCCCGCCTCGGCCTGATTGACAAGGTCTTCACCCGTGTGGGCGCCAGCGACAACCTATCCGGCGGCGAGTCCACGTTCATGGTGGAAATGACGGAGACGGCCAGCATCATGAACAATATCAGCGAGCGCAGCCTAATCATCCTCGACGAAATCGGGCGGGGAACGAGCACCTACGACGGCATCAGCATCGCTTGGAGCATCGCCGAGTACCTCCACTCGCACAACGACCTGCGGCCCAAGACGCTCTTCGCCACCCACTACCACGAGCTGAACGAACTGGCCAACAAGTTCCCCCGCATCAAGAACTTCAACGTGGCGGTGAAGGAACTGGGCCAAAAAGTGATTTTCCTTCGGAAACTACTGCCCGGCGGCAGCCAGCACAGCTTTGGTATCCATGTGGCGAAGATGGCCGGGATGCCCCGCAGCATCGTGGAGCGGGCGAACGATATTCTCGCTCAACTGGAATTGCAGCATATTGAGCCTTCAAGTGAGGCGGTGACTTCAAGTCACCGCCTCACTTCGGGCAGTCCCAAGGTGAAAAAGGCTGGCACCAACGATATTTCAGCGCCGACTTACCAGTTGAGCATTTTCGAAACGTTTGACCCGAAGGTGGGGAAAATTAAGGAACTACTGGTAGAAATGGACGTGAATACGATGACGCCCGTGGAGTGCTTGATGCGGTTGAATGAGTTGAAAAGGTTGGCGGAGGAGGTTGTGGCAGACTTCCGAAGTCTTTGAGACTTCGGAAGTCTTGCTGGAAATGGACGTGAACACGATGACACCCGTAATTTGAGTTACCCACTAAATCTAGGTCATACCTATCATCAAACTATCTTTATGGAAAATCTACTTGATAACGAGCCAATTGAGAAAAAAGTAAAAAAAACATTTTCCAAGGTTGCATTAGCATTTGGTATTTTTTCATTGACTTCACTATGTTTTCATGGTGTTATTTATTGGTTTAGTGAGGAAGACCCTTCATTGGATGAATACGCACCCGAATGGCTAATGACAATCACAAACGGTACTATCATATTAGGGGTAATAGCCTCTATCATCAGTTTGATTAAAAAAGAGCCATCAAGTTTTGCAAAATGGGCGGGATTTTGTTTGAACGCAATCTTTGTGATTCTTTACCTCAGTTCGCATTTGTTGTGAGAAATTTGATAACCGTTGGCGCAGGTATAAGGAATTCCTGCTAAAAATGGACGTGAATGTGATGACGCCCGTGGAGTGTTTGATGCGGTTGAATGAGTTGAAAAGGCTGGCGGAGAGATGGCGCAGTCACGTCGGAGACGTGGGGAATTTAGATTCCAATCGTGGACTGTAGCCTTTTTATGGTGTTATCTGAGAACTAATCTTTTCACGCAGAAGATTAAAGCAGCAACTATACAAATATGTATTCACTGTCCTTAACTCGAATTTTATGGTCGGACTATGATGAGCTTGGTCTTGCACCGAAGAAAAATGAGTTAATTTGTGGCGAATTTTAACTATGTCAGTAATTAAACCTTTAAAGTCATTCTCACTATTGGAAGGTAATCCCATATTGATTAAAATCTTTTTAATTGAATTTATTAATTTAGGTTCATAAGGAATAAACCTACTAAGTTCTTTTTCCTTTTTAATAAGTTCTTTTTCCACGTCTTTTGCACCAAAGGGAAAAATATCCATCCAAAATCTAAAGAAAAGAAAGAACGCAACTTCATTCTCATTACTTTTAAAGACCTTAAGGCATGTGAAAAAAAAGGAAAAGGATGGAATGTGATTTAAAGAGGGTGTAATCAAATCATATAGTGAGTTGTCAATTTTATAATTCTTTTTGTCTGACTTTAACACATAGCCACCGCCACCTATAATTGTCCCTTCGTCCAGCATTTTCTGTTCATCATCTGTTTGGGAATAAAGATTAACATAAATTCGCATCGTGTCAAAGTGAGGTGGAGTTGTTGCATATATAAGTGAAAGTAAACCTTCAAAAAGTTGTGCGGCCTCAGTTAGAACTAATTTATAAGGCCTTAGCCTTGCTTCCAATTTATCATCTACAATGTCAATAGGTTCGGTTGATGAGATAATTTTTCTGAAAACGGAAGCAACTCATCAGAGCTAATAATTTTTGAAATTTGAAGCGTCAACTTATCGTCTATTGACAAAATATTTGCGTCATAGTCTTTAAATTTAAAGTCGATTCTTGCCGGAGTTATTGAGTATTTTCTGCAAAACAATGAGCTACAAGTTTCATTTATATTTTGTTTGTCTGTGAAAATTTTCAAAATTTGTCAAATCTGGCCTCAACAGTTGTTTCAAGTATGATTGATGCAGGCATAAGTCCTAGTTCCAGCAACAAATAGTTTGTGCTTCCCTGTCCACGGAGGTCAAAAAATACCAGTTGTTGCAAGTCTGTTTTTGACAATCTCAAAGTTACTTAGTTCTTGCAAGTTTGCAACTTGCAAGGCTTCACATGAGCGGTTTTGCAGTCATTTCTTCTGGCAAAAGTCCATGATTCCGAAAAAGCAGCCATCGTAATTTGCTAAAGTCTGCGCTTGCAAGTTGCAAACTTGCAAGAACAAATAGGAGCTACTGCTGGAAATAGACGTGAACCCCATGACACCCGTGGCGTGTTTGATGCGGTTGAATGCGTTGAAAAAGTTGACGGAACAGGAATGATGAATTACGGTCCGCAATAGACTAAAACCCTGAAAAGAGAACCAACAATAAATATAAGAACAAGACCGAAAGCAGAATACCTATCGCAGAAATTATCAGTATGGCTTTTGCAATGGCTTTCGACCTTCGATTTTCATCGCTGAAAAGAACAATCAAGGCAATGACAATACTTGCCAACAGGGCCAAAGAAACTAGGGTCGAAAGAATAGCCGAAGTTGCAAAGGCGGACAAAATAGTGCTAAGCCCAATCCCGCCAAAAAACAAATACAAGGCAATTCTAGCCAACTTACTTGCTTTTTCACCTTCAATTGGCCGCTTCTTCATCGCTAACCTCACATCCTTCACCATCCTGATTCTTTTGAAAAACCCCAGCTTTTTCACCTTGCCCTCACCACGAAAGGAGGTTGCCTCGCCCTGTCCAGCTTGTTGCAAGGTTGGTTTGGTAATGCTGGACATTACAGCTTTGCACGGCGATGAAAACAAAAGGAGGAAGGAAAAGGTAAGGACGCCAATTGAACAAAAAGTTAGTGTTGACTTCATGGCAGTTTAGTTTCATGAATAATGAACGGCTTCCTGACTCAGCAAAGCTACCGTTATTATTGAGGTAATGGAGAATCCAACTTCATCGCCTATCCCAAACCGTATACACCTGTCCCCCCTGTTGGCTCCTGAAAACATAAAACAACGTCTCCAACGGCTTGGCTGCCGCTAGTGAATCAATCGTCTGTTCAGGCAGGCTCTCCTCCCAAAGCTCGTCCACGTCGGAAAGGTCTTCCACGGTATGGTACAGGGAATTTTTGAAAAACTCCTCGCCATCGCCATCCGGGGCGAGCTGGTGGTAGAGGGGCTTTGAGCCATAGCCCAAAAAAGTGCAGTAATCGCCGCCGTGACAAGGCCAGTACCAATTTTGGTGGGTAAAAATGGGCGGCGTGGTACGCTCCAGGTCATCGGTGATTTCCCCGGCCCGTCGGTTGACCGAACCTGCCGACTTGTGCGGCTTCAGCGCCTGTAACTGCTTTTGGAGTTCGGCGATGTCGCCTTCGCAGGCGTAAACGTCCTTTTCCCGCAACGCACCCGCCAGCAGGCATTCCTCGCAGATGGCGGTAAAAGGCTCACTGCCCAGAAAAGCAGCGCCATCGAAGCAGCGTTTTTCGGCTCCGCAAAAATCGCAGCGGGTGGGCAGCTTTAGCCAGACAGCGAATTTTTCGGGATGTTCGAAGTACTTGAAATGCATGGTCGGTGGATGATGGACTACTCGATTGAAATAAATGGCACAGCAAATCTAGTGGAATTCCGCTCACTGCTTTAAGTGGCTTAATGGTAAGTAAATTGTCACTTTTAAAAGCATTGTACTTTGCCTTATTTGCTGGCCCCTTGTGCTGGATTTTATCTATTGCTGGTATTTTTGTTATAGGATTAGTGTTGAATCTAGGGCTTTGGGTTAGTAAAAAACGGCGAATCTATTCAAGAAGTAAAAGGAGAATATAGCTATAAAAGTTGGACACTCAAAGTCAAGAAATATGATGAAGTGCTTTTGGAGTGTTTGATGCGGTTGACTGAGTTGAAAAGGTTGGCGGAAGAATAAGGATGAAGGTTGTTCCTAAATCTAATTCTACCAAAATTCAAAGCTATCTTTGACCTATAAATTTGACCACCCATGCCCACTTCCCTCCTTAACTTCAAGCAAGCGCTAAAGCGCACCATTGCCGACAATATCGGGCAGTGCATCAAGCAATTGGAAGCATCGCTGGACCCGACGAGGGCAGTGTACAACGACTGCTTGAACCTGCTGTCGGCTTTCAACCGCCTGGAAAAGGACAACCTCAACAACCTGCTGTCCCGGGAGGAGTACAGCCGGGAACTGTCGAAGTTGAGCGTGGCGGTGCTGAACTTGATTGATAATTTGACTGAGGAGGACTTGTCGGAGGTGCGGCACTTACGGGAGGAGGTACACGAGCGCTTGCTGGTGGTGACCCGTGCGGAACGCAGGCCAGCTATTGAGCGCTTTTTTTCCAAAAACTTTTTCAAGAACGTCCACTATATTCATTATGGCGATGCCATACCGACGGAGCGTTTTGACTTGGCGGTGCTCGACGATATTGTGACGGACCCCGCTGCTTCCTTGTACATGGAGGAATATATGGACGGCATTGCTTGCTATATCTTGTACTTCGGGGCGCACTTCTCCATCAACCGGGAGAAATATGCGGACAAGGTCTATTTTGCCAATTCCATCTTCTCGCTGTATGCCCGTATCCGGGAGATGCTGGATTTTATCAAATATTATGACAGCGATGAGCCAACTGGGTGAGGAATGGCGGTGTTGATTGCACCCTTACTTTGAGCAGCGGAAAGTTGTACTCGTCGGCTCTCACCCGGTTGGCGGCTTCTGGCAGTCGTGGTAGGGCACCACGGGCGAGTCATCCTGGGCATTGGCCTTTTTCCAGAGGGCGATGCCGTGCTTGCCGAACTCCCGCTACGGATTACTTTTGTGTGTCATTAGGTGTCCCAGCATGAAGCGCAGGGGACAAGCATTCAAAAAAAAATCGTTTTTGGTTCTAAAAAAGACACTCACTGACCACCATAAAAATGCAAAATCACTTCACAGAAGACGCTTGGAACATCATCGAAACGGAGTTTCGTCCAGCACAAAACGAACTGACCGAGCGCTGTTTTTCACTCGGAAACGGGAGCATCGGACATAGGGCCAGTTTTGAGGAGCAGTACTCAGGCAGCAGCCAGCCCGGTTGTTTTATTTCGGGCATTTACCACAAAGAAAAGCTGCCCATACCAAGCGGTAAAAACGGCTTCCCGGCTTATTCCACCCACTCGCTGGTTGCTCCTAACTGGCTGGGAATCAATGTTTTGATTGATGGGGAAGTGCTCGACCTCGCCGTTTGCAAAGTCAAGGATTTCCGCCGGACGCTCAACATGCGAGAGAGCTATTTGGAGCGCATTTTTACCGTAAAAATGCTGAGTGGGAAGGAGGTGTCGGTTCGGGCAACCCGGTTTTGCAGCATCGTGGAACCGTCGGCGAGTGCCATCAGGTATTCCGTGAAGGCACTGAATTTTGATGGCACAGTGACCTTTACGCCTTACTTGGACGGCGACATTCCGAACAACATCGGCAGCCACGAAGAGCCGGTTTGGGTGGAGGTGGAAAAATCGGTCAGGAAGCGCTCTTGCTACCTCATCATGGAAACTACCTCGACCCAGCAGCGGGCTTGCATCGGCATGAAGTTCATTGTTTTCAAGAACAAGGGCGAGGTCAAATTGGATACCAACGGAAGGTTGGACGACAGTTTTGCAGCCTGCACGGCCTCACTCAAGTGCAAGGCGGGTGATGAACTGACGCTGTTCAAATACGTCGGGGTAGTCAGTTCACTGGCACATGAGAAAAACAAATTGGTTTCTGAATGTAAAAAAGTGGTGAAAAAAGCCTTCGCCAATGGTTTTGACAAAATGCTGAAGGAGCATTCGGAAGCCTGGGCCACAAGGTGGGAAGCTGCCGACATCCAAGTGGATGGCAATCCGGCAGCACAGCAGGGCATCCGGTTTTGCCTGTTTCAGCTTTTGCAGAACTACGACGGGAGGGCTGGCCAATTGCCCGTCAGCCGGTCGGGGTTCAGTGGCTGGGGCTATTTGGCACCAAGAGGCGTTTTTGTTGCCGTTCTTTCAATCCGTTTTTGAGCCAAAATTTGCTCGCAACCTGTTGATTAACAGGCACAAGCAATTGCCGCAGGCGATTGAAAACGGTATTCGGCTAGGCTTTGCCGATGGGGCTGCGTTGTACCCCGCTGCCACGGTGAACGGCGAAGAATGCCACCCCGAGCCGGACATCTCGCTCGAAACCCTCCACCGAAACGCTTCGGTGGCGTTTGCCATTTTCGACTATGTCCGATACTCCGGTGACCAAGATTTCTTGGCAGATTATGGGCTGGAAATGTTGATTGGCATCGCTCGATTCTGGTCACAGCGGGTGCATTGGTCGCAGCGCCAGCAGCAATATTTGCTGCACGGGGTCACTGGCCCCAACGAGTACGAGCGCAACGTCAACAACAACGGGTACACCAACCGCATGGCCGCTTGGTGCCTAGAATACACCCTCGAAGCCCTGAAAATCGTGGAGTCGGTGGCCCGTGAAAACTGTGCTGCGCTGCTCAAGCGGCTGAACTACCAGGGCAGTACGGAGACCGCCCGCTGGGCCGATATTGCAGCCAAAATCTACCTTCCCACGGATGAGGAACTAGGCATCTTCGAGCAACAGGACGGCTACCTTGCCAAAGAACAATTAACCGTCGCCGACTTGGGCGAAGACGACAAGCCACTGCATCGCCACTGGTCGTGGGACCGTATTTTGCGTTCCAGCTTCTTGCGGCAAGCCGATGTGCTGCAAGCGCCATTTTTTCTCGATGGCGAATTTTCAGAATCAGATTTGCGCCGCAATTTTGAGTTTTACGAACCTCGCACCGTACACGAAGGCTCGGTTTCGGCAGCAGTCCATTCCTTGCTGGCAGCTCGTTTGGGCAAGAAGGACATAGCGTTGGACCTGTTACTCCGTTCCGCACACCAAGACCTCAATGGAGAAAACGCAGACACTACCGAAGGGCTTCACCTTTCAGCAATGGCGGGTACTTGGCTGGCCATCGTCAAGGGGTTTGGTGGGATGAAAGTGGAGCCAAATATGCTTTCGTTCAGCCCGTGGCTGCCGACTGGGTGGGAGGCATACGCTTTCAAGGTGTGCTGGCGGGGCCACGTCATCGAATTGAAAATGACGGCAGCGGGAGCGTCCATCTCCAACCACACAGGGAAAAGCTTGAAAGTCAAGCTGAACGGGACAGTGCTGGAGGTGTGAAAATTCATTTCAACGTCGGGGAGGTTTCGAACCTCCCCGATGTTGAAACCGGAAGATGAGGAAATTATTTTTTGACCATTTTTCAGCGGTATGGTAAATGAAAAAAGGGAACTTGCACGAGGCTAGTTCCCTTTTTTATTGACTCGGAAAAGAATTCCGACCTACTTGTCAGTCGAAGTAAACGACGCCCCGATGTACTCCCGGTTCAGCCTCGCAATGTTTTCCACTGAGATTTCTTTCGGACATTCCGCTTCGCAAGCCGTGATGTTGGAGCACATGCCGAAGCCCTCTTCGTCCATCTGGTGTACCATGCTCTGCGCACGGCGCTTGGCTTCCACTTGGCCTTGCGGCAACAGGGCGAGGTGCGATACCTTGGCGCTCACGAACAACATCGCCGAAGCGTTTGGGCAGGCGGCCACGCAGGCGCCACAGCCGATGCAAGCGGCGGCTTCAAACGCCTTGCCCGCTACGTCCTTGCCAATAGGGACGGTGTTGCCGTCAGGTGCCTGTCCAGTGTCCACGCTCACGTAGCCACCCGCTTGGATGATGCGGTCGAAGGCGGAGCGGTCCACCACGAGGTCTTTCAGCACGGGGAAAGCCCTTGCCCTGAACGGTTCGATGACGACGGTTTCCCCTTCCTTGAAGTGGCGCATGTGCAGTTGGCAGGTGGTCGTGCCGGTCTGTGGGCCGTGGGGCAGGCCATTGATGACGAGGCTGCATGTGCCACAGATACCTTCCCGGCAGTCGTGCTCAAATGCCACGGGTTCCTTTTGGCTGGAAACGAGGCTTTCGTTCAGCACGTCAAGCATTTCGAGGAACGACATGTGCTCGTTGGCCATGACCTGATAGTTCTCGAAGCGGCCTTTATCCTTTGCGTTTTTCTGACGCCAGATTTTTAAGTTTAGTTTCATTTTACTTTGGTTGATAAGGGTTGATGAGGGTTGATAAGGGTTGATGGGGCCCATTATCAACCCTTATCAACCCTTATCAACCCTTATCAACCTTATTTATAGCTTCTCGCTGCCACTTTGATGTTTTCGTAAATCAGCGGCTCCTTGTTCAGTTCAGGCTCCAAAGAAGTATCCTGCCAGCCCCAAGCGGCTACGTGCATCATGTTCTCATCATCACGGAGTGCCTCTCCTTCCTCCGTTTGGTACTCCTCCCGGAAGTGGCCACCACAGCTTTCATTCCGCTGGAGGGCATCAAGGCACATCAGCTCGCCGAGTTCTAGGAAGTCTGCCACACGGGTGGCTTTTTCCAGTTCGGGGTTATACTCATCCATCGAACCGGGGACGTAGAGGTCGGCATAGAACTCGGCCTTGAGTTCTTGAATCATGCGGCGGGCCTTGGTCAAGCCTTCTGTGTTGCGGCCCATGCCGCAGTAGTCCCACATGATTTTGCCAAGGCGGCGGTGGAAACTCTCAGCGGACTGCTTGCCACCGTTGTTGATGAAGCCGCTAAGGCGCTCCCGCACCGCATTTTCAGCTTCTTCGAACTCAGGCGTGGCGGTGCTGAATTTTGGTGTCCTGATTTCCTTCGACAAAAAGGTGCCGATGGTGTACGGTATCACGAAATAGCCATCGGCCAAGCCCTGCATCAGCGCCGAGGCGCCGAGGCGGTTGGCACCGTGGTCGCTGAAATTGCACTCACCAGTGGCAAACAGACCGGGGATGTTCGTCTGCAAATTGTAGTCCACCCAAAGTCCGCCCATCGTGTAGTGGACTGCCGGGTAGATTTTCATCGGATGCGTGTACGGGTCTTCGCCCGTGATTTTTTCGTACATCTCGAAGAGGTTGCCGTACTTCTCCTCCACGACTGCCTTGCCCATGTCATAAATCTGCTGGGCACTTGGGTTTTCGAGGTTCATCGAGTGCGCCTTGGACTTGCCGTAACGGTCAATGGCCGCATTGAAGTCGAGGTAAACACCCAATCCCGTTGGAACAATGCCGTGGCCTTTGTCGCACTCGACCTTGGCGGCACGGCTGGCCACGTCACGTGGCACGAGATTACCGAAGGCCGGGTAGCGGCGCTCCAGGTAGTAGTCACGGTCGGCTTCGGGTATGTCTTTGCCCTTTTTTTTGCCCTCCCGAATGGCTTTGGCGTCTTCAATATTCTTGGGCACCCAAACCCGGCCATCGTTGCGCAAGCTCTCGGACATGAGCGTAAGCTTGCTCTGGTAGTCGCCGTACTGCGGTATGCAGGTCGGGTGGATCTGGGTGTAGCATGGGTTCGCCATCAATGCGCCACGGCGCACCGCCCGCCAAGCGGCGGTCACGTTGCACATCATGGCATTGGTGGAGAGATAGAAAACGTTGCCGTAACCACCAGTACCAAGCACCACCGCATGAGCGGCATGGCGTTCCAGTTTGCCAGTCACCAAGTTTCGAGTGATGATGCCCCTTGCTTTACCGTCAATCAAGACCACGTCGAGCATCTCGTGGCGGTTGTACATGGTCACTTTGCCCAATGAAATCTGGCGGCTGAGTGCTTGGTAAGCCCCAATGAGAAGCTGTTGCCCAGTCTGGCCACGAGCATAGAAAGTACGCTGCACCTGCACGCCACCAAAGGAGCGGTTGTCCAACATGCCGCTGTATTCCCGAGCAAAAGGCACGCCCTGCGCCACGCATTGGTCAATGATGTCAGCGCTCACCTCTGCGAGTCGGTGCACGTTGGACTCACGGGCACGGTAATCGCCCCCCTTGATGGTGTCGTAAAACAGGCGATAGACGCTGTCGCCGTCGTTCTTGTAGTTCTTGGCGGCGTTGATGCCCCCTTGCGCAGCGATGGAGTGCGCCCGGCGGGGGCTATCGTGGAAGGTGAAGCATTTCACGTTGTAGCCCAGCTCGCCCAATGCAGCGGCGGCGGCGGCTCCGGCGAGGCCAGAACCCACCACGATGACGTCGAGGCGGCGCTTGTTGTCGGGCGAAACGAGCGGCATGCTGCTCTTGTATTTCGTCCATTTTTCGGCGAGGGGGCCGGGAGGTACGTTACCGTTTAGTTCCATATTTTACAAAGTAAAAAGTAAAAAGGATTAAGTCAAAAGTGGTTAAGCGTGGCGCATATAAAACACGAGAGGTATCACCGCAAATCCCAGCGGTACCAAGACCGAGTAGGCCGCCCCAACGAACTTGATGATGGGCGTGTATTTTGGGTGATTTAGGCCCATCGTTTGGAAGGCCGACTGGAAGCCGTGCCAGAGGTGAAAGGCAATCACGACCATGCTAATCACGTAGAAAACCACAAAGCCCAAATTCGTGAAGGTTTCTTCAACCAAGATATAGAGGTTTCTTACTTCTTTCCGTCAATG
The DNA here is from genome assembly GCA_016719855.1 of Saprospiraceae bacterium. GTDB lineage: Bacteria > Bacteroidota > Bacteroidia > Chitinophagales > Saprospiraceae > UBA6168. Next base: position 68,567 of record JADJYH010000014.1, read on the forward strand.
TTCACCAACTCAACGCCGTAGCCGATTTCACCGTAGTGCATCATCGCCCAAAACTGAACCAAGTGGATGATGAGGAACACAAAAATCACCGTTCCGTAAGCCCACATGTACTTGGCCATTACCGGATTGGTTTGCGTAGCACGGGTTTTTGTTACCGCATAACCTTGAGTGCCACGAGCGCCACGGTTTTTTACCCAAAGGAAAATGCCCAAGAAGGCATGCAGCAAAATGAAGAAGAAATTCCCTTTGGAAATGAACTGAATCAATGGGTTGTGGCCCATGAAATCAGCATAGATGTTGAAGGCTTTACCATCGTCGTTGTGGAGCAACTGGAGGTTTCCAGCAAGGTGTACCACCAAAAAAAGGATAAGGAAAATGCCCGTCAAGGCCATTAAAAGTTTCTTGCCAATGGAAGAAGTGAGAAATCCAAAAAACCAATTGTTCATCTTCAACTTCGTTTTGTTGATGTTTTCAAAACGGCGGCAGCAACCAAGCTGCAAAAACGCCGGGCAAATGTATCTACTTAAATGGTTTTATCAAAAATGAGTTGCATCACTTTGTAGGAAGGGACTTATTTAGAACGGGAAAAATTGTGAAATGTGAACTGTGAACTGTGAACGCTCCCATTCACAGTTCACAGTTCACAGTTAGCCCTTTGATGTATTTCACAGGCGTCTTCGTGTTGTAGAAGAAGAACGAATAGATATCGGCAACCTCGTCAATCACCTTGGAAGTGGGCTTGCCAGCACCGTGCCCGGCGTCCGTTTCGATGCGGATGAGCACGGGGTTGTCGCCTTTGTGCGCCTGCTGGAAGCGTGGCGGCAAACTTGAAAGAATGCGCAGGCACCACCCGGTCGTCGTGGTCGCCAGTGGTGACCATCGTGGCGGGGTACTTCACGCCTGGTTTCAGGTTGTGTACAGGGGAGTAGCCCTTGAGGTAGTTGAACATCTCGGCACTTTCCTCCGAGGAGCCGTACTCTGGAATCCAGCCTTTACCAACGGTAAACTTGTGGTAGCGCAGCATATCCATTACGCCAACGGCGGGCAATGCTACGGCGAAGAGGTCGGGCCGCTGTGTCATAGCAGCACCAACAAGTAGGCCGCCGTTGGAGCCACCAGAGATTCCGAGGCGCTCCTTCGTGGTGTATTTTTCGGCGATAAGGTATTCGGCAGCTGCGATGAAGTCGTCAAATACATTTTGCTTTTTCATCAACATGCCAGCCTTGTGCCAAGCCTCACCGTACTCGCCGCCGCCACGCAAGTTGGGCATGGCGAATACGCCGCCATTCTCCAACAGCATGATTCTCGAAGTGCTAAAAGAGGGTGTTAGGCTGATGTTGAATCCGCCATAAGCGTAAAGCTGGCAGGGGTTGCTGCCATCCATTTTCAGGCCTTTTTTATGCACCACAAACATGGTGACGGGCGTTCCGTCCTTGCTCGTGTAGGTCACTTGGTTTTCCACATAGTCCGCTGGATTGAACTTCAGCTTTGTCTCCTGAAAAACCGAAGACTGCCCCGAGGCGACATCGTACTTGAAAATGGTGGGCGGGTAGAGGAACGAGGTGAAGGTATAAAACAACGACTTGTGCGACTCCTTGCCCCCCGGTGACCCGGCAGAGCCTAAGCCCGGCAGGGTCAGTGCTTTTTTGCCGGTCCCGTCGTAATTCATTTCGTAGATGCGGTTGGTCGCTTTTTCGAGGTAGCTGGCGAAGAGCTTGCCGCCGCCTGTGGAGCAGCCTTCCAGCAGGTTCTCCGATTCGGGGATGAGTTCTTTCCAGTTGGCCTTGTCCGGCTTGGAGAGGTCCACTTCCACGAGTCGGTAGTTTGGGGCGTCAATGTCAGTGAGTGCCAGCACTTTGTTGCCGATGTTGTGCACGACCGAGGTCTTGTTTTTGTATCCTTCAAACAGCGTCTTGATTGGCCCGTCGGTGTTCAGGTCTTTGTGCAAAACGGCGTAACCATCCGTGCCCGGCGCAGCATATATAAAAAGGTGCTTTTCGTCTTCCGTCACTTGGGCGTTGTGGTAGTAGCTGGGGTTTTTGTCATCCTTGTAAATCAGCTTGTCTTTGCTCTGCGGCTCGCCGAGCTTGTGGTAATAGACCCAGTGGTTCATGTTGTTGCCGCTGAGTTCGGTGCCCTTGGCGGGTTCCGGGTAGCGGGAGTAGAAGAAGCCGTCCTTCCACCAAGCGCCGCCGCTGAACTTGACCCATTTCAGCACGTCGGGCATTTGTTTCATGGTAGCCACTTCGTAAACTTGGATTTCGCTCCAGTCCGAGCCAGCTTCTGAGCGACTTACAGTCAGGAATTTGTCATCACTGGAAACCCCGGCGATGCTGATGGCGACTGTGCCTTTGTCCGAAAGCTTATTGGGGTCAATGAAAACCTCAGGAGCACCATCAAGCCCTTTTTGACGGTAGAGCACCGATTGGTTTTGCAGACCGTCGTTTTTTGAGAAGAAATAATACTCGCCAACTTGATAGGGAGCGCCGTATTTTGGGTAGTTGAACAACTCCTCGAAGCGGTCACGCACGGCATCTCGGAACGGGATTTTGCCGAGATAGTCTTGCGTGACGACGTTTTGTGACTTCACCCAAGCTTCGGTGTTGGCGGCAGTATCGTTTTCGAGCCAACGGAAGGGGTCGTCCACCGAGGTACCGAAGTAGTCGTCTTTTACGTCTTCCGTTGCTGTTGCTGGGTAGCTAACGGGAATCGCCGGGTAATCCATTTTTGCAGTTGTGTTTTGTTGGCCATCGTTTTTGCAGGCTGCAAATGAAACAACGGCGAGAACGGGAAACCATAGTTTTTTCATGAAAAAAGTTAGTTTTAGAATGCTTTACGAGGTGTGAATTTTTGTGGCGGAAAGGTAGGCAAAAATACAATCGAAGCGAAAAGTAGTAGGCAAAACTGTCGCACGCCATGTATTGAGCAAGCAAAATATGCGGCCAAAAAAGATGGCCAAACTTGGATCTTGTGTTTCTCAGCAGGTCGAGCTTCTGGCCAACATTGTTGCCCTCGCAATGCTGAATGGGTATTTTACGGCTAGCTTGGCTACAAGTCCAGAAATTTTTGAAGGACGGTTGAGAGCTTATCAAGGTCTTTGCCACGGGTCATTACTGTGAGTAGATAAGCCTTGCCATTTAGAAACAAAACACCAGATTCGTGCAATTCCACTTCGGAAGTGTTGGGCCTAGTCCACTCACCGAATTTATGCCACTTCCTTACCCCTTCAGGCACCCCCTTTGAAAACCCTTCTTTGAAACTGCAATTGGTCAACATTTCAGCAGCATATTCTGAATATTCTGGACTCAGAAAGGCTGAATTGAAAATGGTTTCCATAAACCTTGAATAATCCTTTGCACCAATGCTGTAGTTGGGGTCACTCATATCGGGCTTGGGAAGTCCAATATCCTGGAATAAGTTGATGACACTGCTGATGTTAACATTTGTCTCCAGTGCGTGGGTGGCATTGTTGTCGGAGTTGGCAGCACAGTAAAAGATAAGGTCGTGGATGGTATATTCTTTCCCTTCAGTGATAGTCGGGCCTTGAAAATACTGCTGGAACATGACTTTTTCAGACGCCTTTTTGTAAACGATTTTTTTCTCTAGCAATCCAGGCGTTGCCTCGGCAGTTTTCAGGACGGCAAGCATCAAGGGAACCTTCATCAGTGATGCAGGGTGGAAAACTGCTTTCTCATTGATGGTAATCCAATCTCCTCTTTTGAAGTTTTTTAAAAAAACGGAGACATCCGAAATAGCTCCCACCTTTTTTAGGCTGTCTATCAGCATTTCAATTTCATTCTTGAGGGGCAGCAACTTGGTGGATTCTGTTTGTGGCTCTACCGTGACCACTGGTTGGATATTGTTGAAACCCTTCAGCCGCTTGATGTCATAAAATTTTATGTCATCTGGTGAGCCTAGTTCGATTACATCTTCGGATTTGTCGTTCAGCTTGGTCTTTAATGCAACGATTGCAATGGTCGCCAATATGCCCAAGGAAAAAAATGCAAATGCGACCGAGCGTTTTCGGTAATTTTTTGTCGTTGATTTTGATGTTTTGTTTGATTCCATTTTATCTGAATGTGAGGTGTTTTTTAGCTGTTGGTTTTACGCTCCATCAAAATGTGTTCGCTCATGAAAGGAACAGGCTTTTTGTAATTACTACAATAATTGTCAATCCTAAGACATTCCCATTTTCTATGGTTGTTTTTCCCTGTTTATTGAATCAATGGTTAATGATATGCCAAAGCCTTTCAAAGGATTGCCTGCGTTGAACGCCCAAAAATTGCATGGCATGGTACAATCCGAATGAGTCAAAAATAAAAAACAAAATGTTTTTAAAAAACTTGACAATTCAAAACAAATGTGTTTACTTTGCTGCTGTAATTCATTTTAATTCAAACAAAAACTTGTTTCAATCATGGCAGAGTATCGGCTACAACAGGAACCCCTCCAAACCGGCACTGCAAAGGAATTGCTCAAATGGGTGGGTAAATATTGGTTTCACGTAAGCATCGTCTTCTTTACCTGGCAGCTTTATGCCAACCGGGAAGTGCAAACCTCCGTGCAGATGATAGACGCACAAGCGTTGGCGAACACAGGAAAGGCGCAAAAAGTGAACGCCGCATTTGTGGAAGAGTTGGCTGCCTTGCCCGTGGTTCTTACCGACGACCGCCCCGTCAAAGCGCCTTCCAAAAAATGGAAATCCTCTGACTTCAAGAACCTCAGTTTCGTGCTTGACCCAAGCATGGCCAACGTCAAATCGGTGGACGATGAAATTGTAAAGGAAAAACTCAAGACTTGCCGAAAATACATTGAGCGCTTCGCAGCCACGGCCATCTCGGAGATGAAGCAATACGGCGTTCCGGCCAGCATAACCCTGGCGCAGGGGCTTATCGAAACCGACGCCGGGAGCAGCCGTCTCGCCACGGATTCGAACAACCATTTCGGCATCAAGTGCCGCAGCAAATGCCGCCACTGCACCTGTCGCAACTATTCCGACGACGATGTGTACGACATGTTCCGTGTGTTCGACACCTCTTGGGAAAGCTTTCGGGAGCACTCGAAGTTGCTGCAAATTGACCGTTACAAGCACCTGAAAAAACTAGGGACAGAGGACTACGAAGGATGGGCAAGGGGCCTCAAAAAGGCTGGCTATGCGACGGACAAAAACTATGACAAGAAGCTAATCCAAATAATTGAGGAGCTAGATTTGCACCAGTTCGATGGAAATTGAAAATTGAAAATGGAGAATTGAAAATTGGGGTCATGCTAATTCTCCATTTTCAATTCTCCATTTTCAATTTAATCGCATACCTCGTCGCCTCCGCCACGTCCTCAAAAACCGGCACACCATTTTGCGTTGCAACTTCGATTAAGTACGACCTACCACGGTTTAGGTCTTTGCGCTCCAATTCGCCCAACGGTAGGCCATCGAAGAGGTCTTCTTCTTCGATTTTTTGAACGACCAGTGCCAATTTGCCGCCAGCACCAATACGGTAGGCTGCCTCAACCAAACTCGCAACACCCCTAGTCTCCGATGAGACCACGAACAGCCAGACCTCAGCTTTTTCCTTGGCCTCCGATTCGATTTTCTGGTGCGCTGGGGTCCATTCCCCCACGCCCAACTGTGGATTGAAATACGTTACCCCTGCTGCTTCAAGGATGGGTATGGCGATTTTCTTGCGCCAAGTAGAATGTCCGGCAGTGCCGCCGAGGAAAACCTGCATTTTATTGAGATATTGGGATATTGGGATATTGGGATAATAACTCGATATCCCAATATCTCAATATCAATTCAAATTTCTGTAAGCGTCCGCAACAAATACCCCCAGTACTTCTGTACCGAGCTGATTTGCACCTTTTCGTCTGGAGAGTGGGCGCCACGTATGTTTGGGCCGAAGGAAATCATTTCCATGTCGGGGTAGTTGGTGCCGACGATGCCACATTCGAGGCCAGCATGGCAGGCGTTCACGTGCGGTTTGCCGTTGTACATTTCTTCGTAGAGGCCGCTCATCAACTTCACCAAACGAGAGTCGGGCATGGGCGTCCAACCGGGGTAGTCGTTTCCGAAGGCGACCTTGGCACCCGCCAATTCAAGCGTGCTTTTGAGGGCGTTGGCGAGGTCCACCTTTTCGGTGTCCACCGAGCTGCGGGTGAGGCACTGGATGCTGAACTGGCCATCCTTGACCAAGACCCTGGAGAGGTTGTTGGAGGTCTGCACCAAGTCTTTGATGTCGGGGCTCATGCGGTAAATGCCATTTGCGCAAGCGTAAATGACGGCCATCAACTTTTTCTGGAATGCCTTTGCCAACACGCTGGGGGGCATATCGGTCGCTTCGCAAACGACGGCCAAATCAGGGTCGGTGGTGCGGTACTCGGCCTTTAGCGAAGTGGTTTCTTGTTGGACAAATGCTTGGAACGCAGCAACTTCATTGTTCGGGACCAGCACGACGGCAAAGCACTCCCTCGGTATGGCATTGCGCAAGCTGCCCCCATCCACGGAGGAGATGCGGAGGTTAAATTGCGAAGCGCCACCCGACAAAAGCCGGTTTACGAGCTTGTTGGCATTGCCCCGGCCCAAGGTGGATGTCCACGCCAGAATGGCCGCCCGTCAGCCCCTTCACCCCAAGGCGGAAAGCGGCCATACCAATCGGAACAGGTTCTTGCATGTAATCGCCAGTGCCGGTCACGTCAATGCCGCCAGCACAACCGATGGTGAGTTCTTGGTCGTCCTCGGTGTCGAGGTTGAGCATGTACTTGGCATGGAGCAGCCCACCTTCCAAACCCTTGGCGCCCGTCAGCCCGGTCTCTTCGTCAATGGTGAACAGTGCCTCGATGGGCGGGTGCGGGATGTCGTTGCTGGCCAGAATGGTCATGATACTGGCCACGCCAATGCCGTTGTCGGCACCGAGCGTAGTGCCTTCCGCCTCCACCCAATCACCTTTCACCACCATACGGATGCCTTCTTTATCGAAGTCAAATTTGGTGTCGGCGTTCTTTTGGTGCACCATGTCGAGGTGGCTTTGGAGCAGCACCACGGGCTTATTTTCCATCCCCTTGCTCGCCGGTTTCTTGATGATGACATTGCCAGTGGCATCCACCGAGGTGGGCAGGCCGAGCCCCTTGCCAAAATCAACGATGAACTTGATTACCCGCTCTTCCTTCTTGGAAGGCCGGGGCACGGCGTTGAGGTCGGCGAAGTGGTTCCACAATGGTCGGGGTTCGAGATTTCTTACTGCATTTGACATAAAGATTGGGTTTTGTTGACGGCGAAGATAGGGAAAAGCGGTTTAAGGTTGCAAATGGGTTTTGGGTTTAAGGGACTTAATCTCCAAACTGAAAATACACCGTTATTCTTGGCACGATGTCGCTGATGCGCTTGGTGACGGTTTGGTTCTTGCGCTCGTACTGGTTGATGATGACATTGGGCATAAAATGGATTTTTTCTTTCATTTTGTAGTGTAGTCCCACCCAATAGGAATGCTCGTTGTAATGCTGCGATGGGCCGGCATAGGTGCCCTCCGCATCATATTTGGTGGCGGGGTTGTAAAAGTCGTAACGGATAAAGCTGCGCCAGTTTTCACCCAAAAAACCGAGTTTGTTGGAAAGGAAAAATGAGACGGACAACGGATTCACCGCTTGTAATTTACCGGAGACTTCTTCGTCCAAATATGCTTGCGACACCTCGGCGCCAAAAGTCCAAATCGGCTTTTCCACCGAAATAAAAGTCCGCACCAGTGCTTGCTGGGATTCCGGTGCCTTGCGGGCATAATCGCCCAAAAGCTCTACGGTCAACTGGTTGTTCCAGAATTTTTTGTACAACGAGGCATAATATTCCAAGTATTTGTCAACCCCGGGTTTGTTGCCCGTGCCGTTGCCGACCATCAAGCTAAACCCCGCTGTTTTTTGTTGGTTGAAGTCCCCGGAGAAGGAAAGGCCCTGGTCAATGACCTTGCCGAGACCCCGCAGGTCGAGCGCATCTTTTTCTACCGAACGATAGCCCCAGGTTTTTTCTGGCAAGGCAAAAATGGGGGTGGGGATAAGTCCGACCCTTGCCCTGGAATTAGGGATTGCGGGCACCAGTTCGCTCCATTCAAGCTGCCCGTGAATGACCGCCAGGCCGAGCCGGCCCTCCTTGGTGGTGGTGGCCGCTTTGCTTTCCACCAAGACCTTGGCCTTGATGTTTTCCGTGATTTTGTAGTCATAACCGATGAACAAGCGCCGCAGGTTGGAACCAATGGTTTTTTCCTCCAGCCCGGCATATTCGGTATTGCCCCAAAACAACGTATCGCCTTGCGCCTTGTAAATCAAGTCGCCAAAGGAATAGCCCCAAATTCGGTTCTTTTGCTCGGTGTTTTGGGCGTAGGATTCGATGCTGAAACAGCAGTAGAGCAGTATAAATGCAGCGACCCAAATGGAGTTTTTCATTTTTGAAAGCTTGAGGTGTTGATGTTGGTCATGTTCAGCCATGGGAAGGATGTCTAATCTTGGCAACGAAGGTATCGGATGCTCGCCTGTTGCTCAACAACCACGATGGCCTGTGAAGATGATTTTGTCATGGCGATGTAGCGATAGGATAGCTCAAAGGAATCTTATCGGTTGGTCGAATAGCCGAGGTGCCTTTTCTCCTCTCACCTGACTGCCCCTCCCCCCAAAAAAAAAAAAAAAAAAAAAAAAAAAAAAAAAAAAAAAAAAAAAAAAAAAAAAAAAAAAAAAAAAAAAAAAAAAAAAAAAAAAAAAAAAAAAAAAAAAAAAAAAAAAAAAAAAAAAAAAAAAAAAAAAAAAAAAAAAAAAAAAAAAAAAAAAAAAAAAAAAAAAAAAAAAAAAAAAAAAAAAAAAAAAAAAAAAAAAAAAAAAAAAAAAAAAAAAAAAAAAAAAAAAAAAAAAAAAAAAAAAAAAAAAAAAAAAAAAAAAAAAAAAAAAAAAAAAAAAAAAAAAAAAAAAAAAAAAAAAAAAAAAAAAAAAAAAAAAAAAAAAAAAAAAAAAAAAAAAAAAAAAAAAAAAAAAAAAAAAAAAAAAAAAAAAAAAAAAAAAAAAAAAAAAAAAAAAAAAAAAAAAAAAAAAAAAAAAAAAAAAAAAAAAAAAAAAAAAAAAAAAAAAAAAAAAAAAAAAAAAAAAAAAAAAAAAAAAAAAAAAAAAAAAAAAAAAAAAAAAAAAAAAAAAAAAAAAAAAAAAAAAAAAAAAAAAAAAAAAAAAAAAAAAAAAAAAAAAAAAAAAAAAAAAAAAAAAAAAAAAAAAAAAAAAAAAAAAAAAAAAAAAAAAAAAAAAAAAAAAAAAAAAAAAAAAAAAAAAAAAAAAAAAAAAAAAAAAAAAAAAAAAAAAAAAAAAAAAAAAAAAAAAAAAAAAAAAAAAAAAAAAAAAAAAAAAAAAAAAAAAAAAAAAAAAAAAAAAAAAAAAAAAAAAAAAAAAAAAAAAAAAAAAAAAAAAAAAAAAAAAAAAAAAAAAAAAAAAAAAAAAAAAAAAAAAAAAAAAAAAAAAAAAAAAAAAAAAAAAAAAAAAAAAAAAAAAAAAAAAAAAAAAAAAAAAAAAAAAAAAAAAAAAAAAAAAAAAAAAAAAAAAAAAAAAAAAAAAAAAAAAAAAAAAAAAAAAAAAAAAAAAAAAAAAAAAAAAAAAAAAAAAAAAAAAAAAAAAAAAAAAAAAAAAAAAAAAAAAAAAAAAAAAAAAAAAAAAAAAAAAAAAAAAAAAAAAAAAAAAAAAAAAAAAAAAAAAAAAAAAAAAAAAAAAAAAAAAAAAAAAAAAAAAAAAAAAAAAAAAAAAAAAAAAAAAAAAAAAAAAAAAAGGGGCAACGAGGGGTCGAGGCAAGGAAACGAGGACGCGGACGGCGAAGCGAGGCAAGGGGTGTGGAGCAGTGTTTGCGTGGTTTATTTCAGCCAGGTACTGGACTGTGCCGGGGAAGAAATGCGGATTTTCCGGGAGGGCGAGGTAACCGCCGTTCGGTGAAGAATGGTCTACTGATGAACTACGGTAGCAGCTTGAACGAATCAAAAAACTTCGTGCCTTCGACGTTGAGACTTTTTTCCTTCCAAGAAATGGTTTGAAGTGCGTAATAGCGGCTGCCCACGAGGTAAGCCCGATTTTTGACCACGGCTTTGCCGCCGAGGTAATCAATCCGCCATTGCTTGCCGGGGTGCGTATCAATTGAATATCAGCGGAATAGGCAACTTCGCCCTTCATCGTTTCGGCGGCGGCTTCGATGGTCGTTTTGAAAAACTCCTCCGCCAAGCCCGTCGAATCGGCGAAGACCACGCTGGGCGGGTAGTCGCAGTAGCCTGACCATATAGAACAGGTTCTCCGCTGTCGAGTCGGCTGTCTGGAGGAAAAAGTGTGGTAAACGAGGTCGCCGACGTCCGTTTTCACGGAGTCCGTTTTTTCGGTGAAACTACCGGGCAGCATGATTCGGAAGTGACCTTCCGGGCTGATATATTCCTGCCAGGCATTTTGGGCAAAAAGCACCGTTGAAAGCAAAAACAAGATGGAACTCATGCTGGTATTGAATTGATGGAACGGATTAGAGAGGTGACGAAGTGAGAAAAGGTTGTTTCAAGCTCAACGCTGCACCAATATTTTACCCTCAAAAACAATCCCACCAGAGCTCAAAGCCACCACTTGATAGATGCCCGGCGGCTGATGTTGGAGGTCTAAACGGAGGCGGTCGCCCTGCAACGGCACTGTGTTTTCCTCTAAAACAAGCTGCCCAATTTGGTTGAAAACCCGAAGGTCAGCGGCCTGACCAGCCAACGTCGAGCACTGCAAATTCACTGGCCCAGCCGTCGGGTTCGGGAATAGCCCACACGATACAACCCGCTGATTGTCAACAGCTTCAGAAGTAAAATCCACAAAACCCAATCCGAAATCTCGCAACCATTGGCATCCACGGCTGTCACGCCATACTGGCCCATTGGCATATCGGTGATGGTTTCACCTATCAAGCCATTGCTCCAAAAATACTCAAACGGAGGCGTGCCACCCGAAGCATTGGCAGTGGCCGTACCGTTGGGCGGCACCAACTGCGTCTGGTTGGTGGCACTCACGCTGAGTTGAAGTGGCGGCGGCGAGCCGAGGCTAAATTGGGCGGTGAACGGGCAGCCCATGCTGTCAAAAACCATGAGCGTATAGTTCCCGGCAGGAGCATCGGCCAAGTTTTGCATTCCAGAAATGGCGTTCCAATTGAAAACATAGCCGGGCGTACCACCCGAAATGGCAATGTCAATGAAGCCATCGCTGCCGCCGAAGCAGGTCACCCCAGCGGAGTCGAGCACCGTCACCAAGATTGGGGCATCAGGGCCGCTTACTACGTAGGTATCCGTTTGCTCACACCCGTTGTCGTCGGTGACTGTAACAGAATAAACGCCCGCCGTCAGGTTCATTATTCCCTGCTCGACGGCCATGTTGCTCCAAAGAAAATGGTACGGAAGGTCGCCTCCTTGCGGTAAGGCGAAGATGCTGCCGGTCATGTCGCCAAAACAAGCGACATCCTGCACGAGCGCCGAATTGAGCACAAACTGGGTCATTGGTTCGAGCAACAAGGTGGAGGCTTGCCCCGTGCAGCCAAGCTGGTCGGTCACCGTGACAAAGTATGCTCCAGCAACCAACCCGCTGATATTTTGGGCGTTGAAAATGGAATCACCCGCCGCATTTTCCCAATAAAAACTGTACGGCACCAGGCCGCCGCTCACCTGGAGTGGAATGGCGCCATCAGCGCCACCCTTGCAGCGGATGTGCATTACTTGGTTGCCTGCGATGGTTGGGTTTACGGCACCAAAAGTCGAAATGGGCAATTGGGTCGAAACGGCGGTGCAGCCCGTGTTGTCGGTGATGGTGACGCTGTACTGTCCTACCGGAAGGTTTTCGTTCAGCAGGGTTTGGCCGCTGGCCAGTCCGTGCAGGCTATTGCTCCAGTTGTACTGGTAGGGGGCTACGCCGCCTTGGATGAGCACACTGAGTTGTCCGGTTGAAGCTCCGAAGCAAATGACTTCGTTCCCAGTGGGCACCTGCTGAACGGTGACCGAGGTGTACTCAGGTGGCACTTTCACGGACATGAATTCGATGGTGCAACCGGCGTTGTCCGTGATTGTCACGTGGTAGTCGCCAGGGAGCGGGTTGATGAGGCAGTTGGTGGAGTCGCCAGTGTCCCAAGCGAATTGGAAGGGCGCTACCCCGCCGTTGACGCTGACACAGACGTTATCAATCTGTACGGATTGGCAATTGCCACTTGGCAGACCAAGGCTGGAACTCGGTTCAAGCCGCTCTGGGGCATCCACAAAAATGCCTTCCAAAGTGACGGTGCAATTGTTGTCGTCAGTGATGGTTACGCTGTAATTTCCTTCGGAAAGACCTGCCACGTCCTCGCTGAATGCACCATTTGACCACTGAAAATGGTAGGGCAAGGTGCCGCCCGTGGTGCTGATTTCAACCGTGCCCTCGTTGCCGTTATAGCAGGCGATGTCTTCGACATCATCCAAAGAAACCAACAACGGCAAGGGTTCCAGCAATGGGATGATGTCAAGTGCGTTGACACAACCCGTAGCGTCGGTGACGGTGGCCGCATGGTTTTGCGCCGGCAAATTTGAGGCGACAAGGCCCGTTTGTCCATCGCTCCAAACTACTTGGTAGGGTTCCGTGCCACCAGCTACCGTGATGGCCAGTTGCCCGGTCTGCCCGTAGCAGAGCGGCGGAAATGCCTGGAATCCCAGTGTGAGCACCTGCACCGAGTCTATCGTGGTGGAATGGATACTCTCGCAACCATTGGCGTCCGTGATGGTCACGGTGTAATCGCCGAAGGAAAGCCCGCAAAGTTGCGACCCGGAATTATCGGTGCTCCAATCGAAGGAAAACGGCGGCTGCCCGCCACTTGCCACAAAAGCTGTCAAGCAGTTCTCATCCCGACCGATGCAAAATGGGGCCGCTTGGGCGATTCCCGCTGTCAGCGACTCTGGCGAGGAAATTGGACCAAATGCGGAGGTCGCCACGCAGCCAAAACCGTCAGTAACCGTGACCGAGTAGCTTCCGTTGCCGATGCCCGTGAGGTTTTGCGAAGCAGAACCATTGCTCCAATCAAATAGGTAGTTGCCATCTCCGCCCACCACGTTGATGTCAATGCTGCCGTTCATCTGGCCAGCACAGTCAGGCGGATGAATATCGGTGGGCGTAATGGCGATGGGCTGCGGCTGGGCAGGTTGACGGTTTGGTTGAAGAAGCAGTTGTTCTGGTCTCTAACGTGAACGGTATAGCTGCCTGCGGCAATATTTGACAGCGATGCCCCCGACCCGCCATTGCTCCAGGTATAAACGTAGGGCGGCACTCCCCCACCCACAGTGATGCTGATGCTGCCATCATTTTTCCCAAAACAAGTGGGCTGCTGGAAACCCAGCGAAGCCAGCGAAATTTGCGTCGGTTGCACGACGGGTATTTGAGACAGCACCACCGTGCAGCCGTTGTCATCCGTCACGGTGAGGTCGTAAAACCCAGCGGTGAGGCCTGAGATGGAAGGCAACGTGGAATTGGTGCTCCATTGGTAACTCATGGGCGGCGTTCCGCCGAAAATGGTCAGCCCAATTTCCCCATCACTTCCCCCAAAACAACGGACGTGCCTTGTCTCCGGCTTCACTAGCATGGCCTCCGGCTGACCGACTGGAATCGTGATGATGTTTTGACAACTGCCCTCTGTGACGGTGGCCGTGTATTCGGCGGCGGCAAGGCCGCAAATGCTCGCACCACTCATGCCGTTGCTCCAAGCTACGGTTGTATTTGGCCCACCGATGATGTCAAGCGTGATGCAGCCGTCGCTGCCACCGTGGCAGCTCACGGGCTGAACTTCGTCCACTTCCACGCTGGCAGCAGGCCCGTTCACCACCACCACTGGCACCACCACCCGGCACTGTTCTGGAGAACCGTCAGTCACCGTGAAGGCGTAGGAACCTTGTGCCAAACCTGTCAGCATCAAACCGCCCTGCTGGCTTGGGATTGGGGCCCCCGCCCATTCGTAAGTGAACGGCGGCGTGCCGTCCAGCGGCGTCAGGTTGATACCACCGTCGCTGCCGTTACAGGTAGTTACTGGGCTACTGGAGGTGATAATTTGGCTGATGTTGATGATGGTAGTCACGGCCAGGGTGTCGGCACTAGAGCAGCCGTTGGCATCGCTGATGGTCACGGCGTACGTGTTCACCGTGCCAAGGATGTTATCACTGAAAATGGAAATCGTATCCGTCGTTTGCCCCGTGTTCCAACTGTATTGGAGCGGCGACGTGCCGTCTCCGATGTTTTGCACGGAAATCTGCTTGGCAGAATTGCGGCAGAGCGTCGGGACATCGGGAATATGGGCGATGGGGCCGAGCTGCAATGTGTAGGCCACGGTCAACGTGTCACGGCAGCCGTTGATTGCTTCCGACACGATGTAGTAATTGGTGGTGACCGTTGGTGTCACTAATGGGCCGACTTCATCGCCGGGCATGAATGGTAATTCGTCGTAATAAAAAAGGCTTCCATTCAGGCCGTTTTCGTCCGTTACGTTGATGGTGTTTAGGTCAAATGTTTGGCCAGCGCAGTTGCCGGGCGTGTCGGTGGTAACGAGTTTTGGGCTAGGTAAAATGGTGATGGTAGCGGCTGTTCGCTCATTGGATATGCAGCCCGCCACCGTGTTTTCCTCGGCGTAAAAAACCAACTCCAAGGTATCAAGGCTGTTGTTGACCAGCAAGGCAGGGCTTGGGAACAGCGTATCACCTACACCAACCGAGCTTCCACCAGTTGGCGTTTCGTACCAGTTTATTTCCCCAAAATTGACGGGTTGCGCAGCAACAAAACCCATTGCGCCGCTACAAATCACGCTGCTCACCGTGGAGACGGGTGTCACGAAATATTCGTCGTCAAAGCCATTGCAGTTGGAATCAAAGTCATCGCAGAGGATTTCCATTTCGCCGGAGTTTTGGAAAAATTCCTGGTCGTTGCAGTCGTCGCCATTTAACACGTAGCCGGGGAAGGAGGCGGGTTGACAGGAAGCGATGAAGAGGTCGGGATTCCCGTAACCGTCGCTGTCGGCATCGAGGTAGTACACGTAATCGGGGAATCCGAGGTCAACGGAACCGTAGAAGGCCACGTTGTCGAGGGCGAGGTCGGCAAACTTGCCGTTGCCACCCCTTCCACCAAACCTGAATTGCACCGTCATGCCATCGTAGGCATCGAGGTCAATGAACTTTCGACGCCATTTGTTGCCTTTGTTGCCGGAGACGTTCCAGAGCGTCGTCCACGTCGTGCCACCGTTCACGCTCAATTCCAATGACATGCCGCCGATATGAACCCCAAAAAAATGGTAGTCGAACGAAAGGTCGCAGGTGTCGGCATTGGCCACTACTTGAATGCAGTTGGAGATTAGCACCGCCCGCTTGCCATTGGTGCAGGCGTTGCCGGAGGCTTCCAAATACACGTAGTTGCCGCCGCCGGGATTGTCGCCGTTGGGGCCGGTATTTTCGGTGATGGTGGTGTCGGTGTTTACCAACCAATCAAAATTGTCGTTGGAAGCGTTTCGCCAAGTGCCAACGATGGGGCAGGTAACGCCGCACGACTGCACGCAAAGCGCTTGGCTGTTGAAGTTCTCGACGATGGTGGCGGGAGGCGGAGAGCAAGAGGTGGTGACAATCACCGGGCAGGAGTTGATGGAATAGACGCCGGGGCCACAGTTTTCCCTCAAATAAACTTCGTAAGTGGAATTTGGGGCAAGTCCAGAGAGCAGGTACATTGGGCAACTGCCAGTGCTGACCGTGCCACCAACACCGGGCTGACCATCCGTTCCGGGCACGAACCCGATTGGACCAAATTCAAAAACCACATCGCTGCAAGTGGAGCCTTTTACCCAAGCCAATTTAGCCGAAGTCGAATCGGAATCCAAGACCGTCACTTGCGTAGGTGGCAGGCAAGCTGTGCTTTCAAAGACCAATTCCACGAACTCCAAGTGCCCCAAGTTGCCAGCACCATCGTCGCAAACCATCAGTGTCCAAAGGCCGAGCGGCGAACTGCCGTCGTTGAAGTCGCTGAAATTGCCCTCTGGCAAATAAGCGCCGATGAACGGAGCAGCGCCGTCCATCACATTGATGAGATTACAAGCACCCACAGAAGTGTGGGCACGAAACGCAGTGTATTCCCCGCAAGTACCATCGTTGGGATTGCCGTAGTGGTCGAAGGTGTCGCCATTGTCGGTCGTGACTTCCACCATAACGCCAGCGGGTGATTTTAGGTAAATATCGAGGTCAGCGGCCCATTCGTGGCTGATAATGAAGCGAAGTTCCTTGAGGTAAACATCGGTGCCAAGGCTGGTGCCGGGTGCGGTGGTCACGTCCACCTGAAACTCATTGGCTGGTCCGCAGCCTGCCTCCGTAATAAAAAGTCCAAGGCTGCAAGCAGAAGGGTTGGTCAGTATTGGCGGATTCGTGTCGGCAAAAATGGAGCTAATGCTGGTAAGCAGACATGTCCAAAGGAAAAAAAGACTTCGGGTAAAAACGGTCATATTGGTTGTTCAGCAGTGTAGGTTGTTCAAAAAAATCGCTGTGCCCGGTGTAGTGTGGGAGGTCTTAGGTGTGGTTGGCTGGAAGCACTTGAAGCGGGTGCAATTTCTTATCAAATTGCTGGTTCTCAACGATTTGCGCAACACGCACCGCATTGAAAGTTAACTTCGCCTTGTTTCAGAAAAAGACTGCTTTTGTTCACCGCAGAAAAAAGCAGGGGTAATATGTCCTGGTGGGATTGCCGTCGCACAGCAGGGACAAAGGTATGAAAAAAAGGTACGCTTTCTTGATACCAGTATCTCGGTATTTCTTGGGTCGTAAAAAAATTAGGGCGAGCATGCCATGTATTTCCACTAAATTTGAGCGAATTTTACCGAGTTCTAAACAACTCAGCACAACAACAGACCTATGAACAAATCAGTACTTTCTGCCTTCAGCAAATTTGCCGCCTTTGCAATCCTTTTAGTATTTCTGCTTCCCGCTTGCCAAAATGACGACAACCAAATAACTAAAGAGGAGAATCTTGCCGCCAACGAGGACGCCGCCGTGCCGCTCGCATGGATGAAGCTCTACACCGAACTCGACCGGTACGCCCAAGGGTTTCGACCTGGGCCTTGTCCCCGTGCTTTGGCATACATCAACATTGGTGCTTATGAAGCGGCCATGATCAGTATGCCGGAGTACCAATCGCTGGAAAGCGTGTTCACGGGCCTCGACATGCAAAAAGCCGATTATTCAAAGACCTACCATTGGCCGACGGTGGTAAATTCAGTGTACGCTACCCTTTTCAAGCATTTCGTTCCCGGCAATATCTTGATGCCAGCGCAGCAAGCTAACCTCCAGTTCCAAGTTTTGACCTTGGAAGAAGACTTCAACGAGACCTTCCGGGCCAAGGCAGGCAAGGATGTCTTTGAGCGCTCCAAGCAACGAGGCATCGAAGTGGCCGAGGCCATTTGGGAGTGGTCAACTACTGACCCGTTTGGTCACGAGATATATTTGAATCCCCGGCCAAGCTCCTACGTGCCGCCGCAAGGCCCCGGCCTCTGGCAACCAACAGCACCCGATTACGGGAAAGCCCTTTTCCCATACTGGGGGCAGGCCCGCACTTTTGCTATCCAACAAGATGACAAGCTGGCCAAGCCACCCATTGCATTCAGTGAATCCCCCAATTCACTTTTCTTCAACCAAGCACAGGAAGTTTACCTGACCGTGAACGAGTTGGACTTTGAAAACAAATGGATTGCCCAGTTTTGGAGCGACGATGTGACTGGCATGGCACTAAGCCCGGCTGCCCGCTGGATTGCCATCACCACCCAAGTGCTGGAAAAAGAAGACGCCAGCCTTGAGCTTGCGCTCTACGCCTACGCCAAGGGTGTCCATCGCCCTGAACGATGCAAGTGTGGCTTGCTGGTATTCCAAGTATGTTTACAATGTTGAGCGTCCGGTAAGCTATATTCAGCGAAACATTGACCCAAATTGGCAGGTACACTACTTGACCAGTACGCCCAGTTTCCCTGCCTACCCATCTGGCCACTCTTCATTTGGAGGGGCAGCGGCAGAGGTGCTGTCCAATATCTTTGGCTATAATTACAGCATGACCGACCACACCCATGAAAACCGTACGGAATTCTTCGGGATGCCCCGCAGCTTCGACAGCTTCTACGAAATGGCAGAGGAAAACGCCTACTCCCGCATCCCCCTTGGTGTCCACTTCCGCATGGATGCGGACGAAGGCGTACGCATGGGCTACCAAATCGGAAGGGCGGTGAACGGGTTGCCTTTTAAGAAATGAGAAAGGTGAGAAAAGTGAGCGGGTGAGAGAGGTGAGCATGGGAGCTTGAAAATTTGACAAATCATTTGATGGTAAACCCGCTATTTTCGCAGTATGTCCACACCACAACACCACCAGCCGAACCAGCAGCCAAGCGGCCTTCCGCCATCCAACAAACCTAGCTGGCTGCTCTATGTCATCGGGGCAATCCTCTTATTGTTCCTCTTGCAAAAAGTAGGTTGCGGCCCCGTGCAGACGCATGAGAAGGTGGATTGGATTGATAGGTAAGGAAGGAAGAGACCGCGCAATAATTAAGGGGAAATTAAACCGACGAACTCAAAACCCACCAAATCCTCGACTATCCTGCAACCCCTTCCGGTAAGGAATATTGATGAAATCCAGTTTCCCAGGCTTCACCCGGATGAAGAAGCTGTAGGAGCCGAACTGCGGCTGCCAGGACACGCCCATCTCCCAGCAATGGAGGTCACGGGCGAAGGAGAAATCGGGGTAAGTAATTTTCTTTGATTGGAAGTCGTAGCCGAAGTTGCCGACGTAGATGTTCCAGTTTGGTGTCAGTTTTATGGAGCCACGGCTGGAGATGGTGTGCGTCGTGATGGCAATGGAATCCTTCCCTGCTTTGGAGTAGTATCGCTGTGCCACCGTGAAATTGTGGGCGATGGTGAAGTTTTCGAACAGGCTGAGGAAGTCCTCTGGGCCTTGTGCATTTGTGATGGCGGTCTCCGTGCCGTCTTCGTCGGAGCTGGGTCGGTTGGTTAATTTCTTATCGGTGTCCTCGCCTTTTATCAGGTCACGCAGACGCTCAATGGTGATATTGGTGCTGAGGTTGGCGTTCCAGGAAGTGAGGTGGAGTAGCTTCCCGTTGGTGTTTAGGTTGAGCTGATTCACTCGGCCTCCAGTACTTCGGTTGAAGTCGTAGGGGTCGAGCACCACACCAAATCGGAAGGAGGTTAAGCTGTTGAAGAAATTGGTGTTTCCACCGATGCTCACCACGCTCCATTGCAGGGAGTCCGCCGCAAGATTGTAGCTGCCGTTGACGGAAATGGAGTTAAAAAGCTTGACGTTCTTCAGTGTCGAGTCTCGTTTGGAGAAGACTTTTGCTTCGAAAAGGTTGCTGAATCCGTAATTCAACGCCATCTGCTTGCCGCCCGTGGAGGGTTGCTCGAACCCGCTTATCCGATTGTTTTCGTAGATGCTGTACCGTAGCAGTTCGTCGTTTCGCAGGTCTTTTTTTACTGTTTTGAAATAGCCCCAGTCCGGATCGGTGAAGTCGGGCGTGTAGTTGAAGCCGACCGTGGGCGTCATCACATGGCGCAGGCCCCGCAGTTTTCCCTTTTTGAACAGGATGGTACCGAAGACCTTGGTGCTCATGCTCGCCCCAGCGTTGAACTGACGAAGTGGCTTGAACCGCCACATTTCATCGGTGACGATATGGCCAAACTTCGTCGTGTCGTTGGTCACGATGAAGTCTGTTGAGTCCTCGTTCCAAGTGGTGTCCATTTGTATGGTCAAGTTCGGGTCAAAGGTTTTGTTCTGCGTTTTGAAATACCACACTTCTTTGTAGCTGGCACTGGGCGAAATGTTGAAGAATTTGAGGAAGTTAAAGCTGGTACTGGTTGTCACGTTGTGCCGCAAGCCGAACTTGGCACTGTCCAGCGTTGATTGCTTGAACAGGGTGCTGTCCTTTGCCGTGAATTGGTTCCTAGCCTCCGAGGTGTAACGCATCTGTATCCGCTCGAACCATTTTTCGCCGCCCGTTTTCACTTTTCGTTTAAATGGATACAGGTTTTGTGTCTGGAAATTGACCGTCGGGAAGCTGATGGTCACGTTGCGGGTGTTCGTGTTTTGCGAGTGGCTGAAAGAGGCGCTCAGGTCAAATGGCTTGTCGAAACGCTGCCGGAAGCTCATGTTGGAACTATATGAAGTATTTAACCGAGCGGCAGCATCCGTTCGGTTGTTTCGTTGGTAGTTGCCTGCTTGGATGTTGATGCTTCCACCGAGGTTGCGGTACGGGTGCGCCTTGGCATCCTGTGTGTGCGACCATTGCAGGCTGCCAGAAGGCTCATGGCTGATTCCACCTTCGGCGTCCTCCGTGCGCTGGTAGGCAAAGTCAAGGTTCGCCCTGCCACTGTACTTGTAGCGTTTTTTGTAGTTTGAAAGCGCATGAAGACGGAACGTGCCCTTGAGGTAAATATCGCTCGTGAGCTGGAGGTCCATGTTGTCGTTGATGGGCAAATAGTACCCGACCCGTTCCAACCCGAAGCCCCAAGCCTCGGAGTACTCGTAGTTTTGGGGGAAAATCAGCCCGGTGCGCACGCCCAATTTCAACGGGAAAAACCCGAACGGCAACCACAGCGGCGTGGGTATGTCGCCAATGATGAGGTTGCAAGGGCCTACCACCGCCACCTTGTCCTGCACGATTTTTTGCTTGTTGCTGCGAATACTGAAATGTGGGTGGTCCAAGTCGCAGGTCGTGAAATCGGCGTTTTTGTTGTAAATTATGTTGTGCTTAGTCGTGTCGTTGCCTGTACCGAAAAACTTGCCCTTTTGGCCCAAAATGTTCATCCCTTCCTGCTTCGTTTGCGAGTCGTAGATAATGCCTTTGTAGGTTTTGTAATTGTACCTCATGCTGCTGGTCGTGAAGTCTTGGTCACCTTCGGTGAAATGCGGTTTGCCAAGCCATTCCCCATTTGCCAGCCGCTTGCCTTCCGCGGACATGGTGTTTCCTTTCCAATCAATCAAGATGTAGTTCGCCTGAATGGTCATCGTTTGGAATTTGACCTCGGCCTGCCCATACAGGTGTATCTGCTTGTTTTTGATGTCAAAATACATGGAATCCGCTGCTGTGTAGTCAATCTGGTCATCCAGTGCGTCCTTTGAGATAGTGATGCTGTCGAGGTTGGCGCTAGGCGGCTGGGTAAGTTGTCCAATGTTGGGTTGGGGAGGTTGCCCAAGGTTTAATGGCGCACGCCGGAGGGAATCGAGCAATAGTCGGAGGGAATCGGGTGTTGGGCGCTGCGATGGTTGCACCTGTGCTTGCATTGCAATTGCGCCAAGCATTATAAAAGAAAGAATTATGACTAACTTTGCGGGCAAATCTTTGGATTGAAGTTTGTTTGAAAGCCGGGAATGTGGAATAAAATACCCAGCAAACTCAAATTGAAGCTTTCAGGTTGATAAGGGTTGATTGGGTTGATGAGGGTTGATAAATGAACGGGAACTTGCACGACCCACAGTTTTATCAACCCTCATCAACCCGGATAAACTTTCATCAACCCACCAAGCTGCCGAGAACCTTATTTATCTTCAAAATGAAGGCTATCATTTTCCTTCCAACGTTGATGCTGTTTTGCTCCTCTTGGAGTTTGCCAAAACTTAACATCCCCACCAATGGCGGGGAGGCGGGCAAAATTATCAAAGCTGCACCAAACAGCACAGACTTTCTGACGCTACTCCCCGAAGCCGACACAGTGGGCGCACCCGAGCTGACCATTTCACGCCGGAAGGGCAGCTACGAAGTAAAAACAGTGGTCATTGACCCCGGCCACGGCGGGCACGACCCAGGTTGCCACGGTGGCGGCAACACAAAGGAAAAGCACGTCTGCCTGGCTGTTGGAAAATACCTGACAGAAGCCATCCGACAGAACTTCCCGGACGTGAAGGTGATTATGACTCGCTCCAGCGACGTATTCATTCCACTCAACGAGCGGGCGGCCATCGCCACCAGAAACAAGGCCGACCTGTTCATTTCCATCCACTGCAACGCCATCGTGAACGCCAGCAAAACGATGGGCACGGAGACCTACGTGCTTGGCCTTCATGCAACCGAGGCCAACTTGGCAGTGGCAAAAAGAGAGAACGAAGCCATACTTTTGGAGGAGGACTACGAGAAAAACTACGATGGCTACGACCCCAACTCGCCAGAGGCACACATCATGTTTTCGATGTTCCAAAATGCCTTTTTGCAGCAGAGCCTTAGCTTTGCCGACAAGGTGCAGCAGCACACCAACATAGTGGCCAAGCGCAAAAACCGGGGCGTGAAGCAAGCTGGTTTTATCGTGCTCAAATACGCCACCATGCCAAGCGTGTTGGTCGAAACGGGCTTTTTGACCAACACCACCGAGGAATCTTTTTTAAGGACAAAGGCTGGCCAAAAAGCAATTGCAAATTCGCTGTTAATAGCGTTTAGCGATTATAAGCAAGAGATGGAAGGAGGCGCCCCTGCCCCACTCGCCCTCCTCGGTGCTGAGCAGTCGGCTGAAGATGTTTCTACGGAACCTTCGGAGGAAGTGATTGCTGCCAGTACTGGGCCATCACTAGGTGAATCGGTATTCGTAAAACCCGTAAAACAAGAAAGCGAGCTACCCCAAACGAACACAAAGCCTGAAAGGCCGAAGCCGCAACCCAGGGTCGAAGAACCAAAGTCGGAACCAAAAAAGGATACAAAACAGGAGGCCAAGCCACCGACTGAAATGGTTGTTTCACCAAAGAAAAAGACTGAGGTACCAAGCGCCCCATCAAAAATTTTGGTTGACAATCCTATCTCCGAATCAGCGCCAAAAACGGAAAAACCAATTGTACAAAACGCTGATATTCAATTCCGTGTGCAGTTGGCAGCCTCTCCCAAGCAAATGAATTTGAACACAGGCAAATGGGCCAGGGTGGAATATTTGATACAAGTCATCGAAGAAAATGACCTCTTTAAATACCAAGTAGTTAATTTCGCCACCCAAGAAGAGGCAACCGCCGCCAAAACAAAGCTGCGAGCCATCGGTTTTAGTGATGCTTTTGTGGTCACTTACCAAAATGGCGTTAGAATTAAATAACCACCTTGGTCGCCATCCCGATAGCTATTGGGACATTTGGTGAACCATTTAATTTTGGTCTGCCAAATAAATTTGACGACCTCTTTGTACCTAAGAATGCGTAAAGAAATTAAGATCGCAATTTTCTCCATCATCACGGTGGCAATGGCCATTTGGGGCTACAAGTTCTTGAAGGGCTTCAATATTCTGAGCAAAAACTTGGTGGTGTACGCCAACTATCAGCGGGTGGATGGGCTTCGAGTTTCAACGCCCATCCTGATCAATGGGCTACAAGTGGGCTTGGTTTCGGATATATTCCAAAGCGGTGACAACCCAAACGTCATCACCGCTGAACTTCATCTAGACCAGGGTACGAAGGTGCCAAAATCTACTATCGCAACCATCGTTTCCGATGGGCCAATGGGCGGAACGCATATCGACCTTGTATTTAAAGGTGTTTGTTCCAATGGCGATTGCGTCAAGGATGGCGATTTCCTCGAAGGTTTTACGAAGGGCTTGCTGGCTTCGATGGTAACACCGGACGAGGTCAGGCTCTACGTTGACCAACTGAATGCGGGACTGAAAGACATGCTCGACACCCTTTCCGACCGCTTAAAGAACAGTGAGGAAATTAACCAGAGCGTCCAAGATGTGCGCATTACGCTTGCAAACTTGCACCGTTCCACCGACCGATTGGACAGGGTGATGGAAAATTCGGCTGGCTCCATTGAAAGGAGCATCAAAAACATCGAGTCCATTACCACCAACCTCAAGGAGAGCAACCAGCAAATCAAGAACATTTTGGCAAATGCAGAGGACGTGTCAAAGGACCTGAAAGATGCCGACGTGCAGCAACTTGTTGGTGAAACCAAGGTCACAATGCAAAAACTGCAATCCACCTTAGCGAATAGCGACAAGGCCATCGCCGACCTAAGCACCCTGCTCCAAAGTCTGAAATCGGGCGACGGCGCCATTCCAATGCTGCTCAACAACAAGGAATTTGCCTCCAACTTGGAGACGACCATCAAGAACATGGATTACCTTTTGAGGGATTTGCGCTTGCACCCGGAACGCTACCGCCGCATTTTATCCAAAAGCAAATGGAGTACGAGTTCGAGCCGTTGGAGAACGACCCGGCGTTTAAGAACAAGAATTGAAATTGGGAACTGGAAACTGGGAATTGAATTGCCTTGATTTTCAGATATTCGAATCTAGCTCACCCTAAAAAGTGGTTTGTCCAGCCAACCTTCAGGATTAGCTTCTAACCGGCTTTGCACCGAATAAATTGCCATCGCCAGGGCGGCCCCAATTATTCCTCCCGCATAGACATCGGGCGGAAAATGCTGCACCAAGTAAATCCTTGAAACGCCTACCAAAAAGGCAATTGTGAAGAGTAACAGCGCATACCGTTTTTTGGAAGGGAGCAATAAAATTAGCAGGGTGTATAGCGCAAATGCCGACATGGTATGCCCAGAGGGAAAGCTAGTTGCGCCATTGTGCAATTCAATCCCATCAATCAGACTGATTTTTTCCATAAGATTTTGCTTGGCAAAAAAGGCCGATGGGCGGTCTATGGCAAATAGGGTTTTTAGGCCAAAACTTGTGGCCATCACACTTAGACCCGTTATGGCCACCATTAGGGAATAGCGAACCCGAACTGCAAGCGCAGCGATTCCTATCAAAAAATAGACGTACGCCTCACCAAGATAGTTTATGAATATGAATGCTCCGTTAAGGAAGGTAGTCCTGTTTTCACTAAAGTAATAAATAGCATCAGCCTTATTGGATTGGCTCAAATAAATGCCGCCAACCAAGACAAACACAGCGAGCAAAACAAAGTAAAACCGATTTTCATTGACTGTTTTGACCATTCAATTCATTTATTTTGGGCAAAGTTGAGCCTTTTCGCTCCAAAACGACAACTGAAAAATTGTTTCTCTGCATCTTTGAGGCTCATGGAAATAACAACAGCAGATTACAGTGGGAGTTTCGTTACGATAGAAGATTGCCCAACGACCAAACTCCCGGAATATGCCTTCATTGGCCGTTCCAACGTAGGCAAATCGTCCCTCATCAATATGCTCACCGGACGAAAGGGTTTGGCGCACGTCTCCAACACGCCGGGCAAAACCCAAACCATCAACTTCTTTCTCATCAATGAAAACTGGCACTTGGTGGACCTTCCCGGTTACGGCTACGCCAAAACGGGCAAGAAAATCAGGGCAGGCTTTGGGCCGATGATTGAGAACTTCCTGCTGAAGCGGGAGGCGCTGGTTTGCTGCTTTGTGCTGATTGATTCAAACATCGAACCGAGGAAAAACGACCTTGAGTTCTTGGGTTTTTTGGGCGAGAACCAAGTTCCGTTCGCCATCGCCTACACCAAGTGCGACCGCCTCTCCAAAGCCCAATTGGAACGGAGACTCGCCGCCTTCCGGGCAGCGCTCTTGGAAACTTGGGAAACCATGCCGCAGGAGTTCATCACCTCCGCAGAGCATCGAACGGGTCGAGAGGAAGTGCTCGACTTCATCCAACAAGTCAACCAAACCATTAAAAAATAGCAGCAATATCAGCGTTGAGCCATGACCCGACAACAGCTTTTTGAGCGAATCCTAGCAAAAAAATCTTTTCTCTGCATTGGCTTGGATAGCGAACTGTCCAAGCTTCCGCCGCACTTGCTCAGGTTTGATGACCCGGTTTACGAATTCAACCGCCAAATCATCGAAGCGACCCACGACCTTTGCGTGGCCTACAAGCCCAACCTCGCTTTTTACGAGTCGCAGGGCTGGCGAGGCTGGCAGACGCTGGAGAAAACCATGTCGCTCATCCCCGAAAATATTTTTACCATCGCCGATGCAAAGCGGGGCGATATTGGCAACACGTCCACGCAATACGCTCAGGCCTTCTTCAAACAAATGAACTTCGACGCCGTGACCGTTGCACCGTACATGGGCGAAGACAGCGTAAAGCCCTTCCTCGAATTCAAGGGCAAATGGGTCATCCTATTGGCACTGACATCGAACAAGGGAAGCTACGACTTCCAGTTTGCGGAGCAAGAAAACGGCGAGCCATTGTTCGAAAAAGTGATGAAAAAAGCCCAGACTTGGGGGAATACATCAAACCTGATGTTTGTCACGGGTGCCACGCACCCCGAAAAATTCAAGGAAATCCGGCGAGTAGCACCCGACAACTTCTTGCTTGTGCCTGGCATCGGTGCGCAGGGTGGCGAGTTGGAAAAAGTCTGCGAATACGGCTTGAATAGTGAGGTTGGATTGCTGGTAAATTCCTCCCGGGGCATCATCTTTGCAAGCAACGGCGAGGACTTCGCTGAAAAAGCACGTACTGCTACGCTTGAAATTCAGGCGCAGATGGCGCAAGTTTTAGACAAACATTTTCGTTAAGTCATTTTTTAAACTGACTACCTCATAACTCATCCACAAATTTTATGAAAAACTTCCTTCAAATCCTCGCTTTTGCCTTGCTGCCAATCGCAGTTTCAGCCCAACACTTGGAGGCAGGCATCTTATTGGGCGGTGCCAATTACATCGGCGATTTGTCCAACAACTCCGGCAATCTTTATCTGAAAGAAACCAAACCTGCTGCCGGCATTTTTGTCCGCCAAAACTTCAACCATTTGTTTGCCGCCCGCCTCGGTTTCAACTGGGCCAGGGTATCCGGCCAAGATGCTAATGTGCGCAACGACGACTTTGTACACGACCGCAACCTGAGTTTCCGTTCCAGCATCCTGGAATTTGCGCTCATCGGCGAGTTCAACATCCTCGGCTACCAGCCTTACGGTTTGGCTAGGCCATTTTCACCTTATGTTTTCGCTGGAATTGCTGGGTCAAAGTTCAACCCAAAGGCCCGTTACCTCGGCAATTGGGAGGAACTGCAACCCCTCGGCACCGAAGGCCAAGGCATGGCTGGATTTGATTCACCCTACAAGCGTTTTGCTTTCGCCATTCCCTTCGGTGTTGGCGTAAAATATGCCCCTCACCGACCGCATCAACCTCGGACTTGAACTGGGCGCTCGGCCCACTTTCACCGACTACCTTGACGACGTGAGCGGCACCTACGTTTCCTACCCCGAACTCTTGTCTGGTAATGGAGAACTGGCCGCAGCCCTCGGCAACCGTACTGGCGAACTCACCGAAAACGGCGAACCCGTCATCGTCCCCACTGGTACTCAACGGGGCGACTCGGCCAAAAAAGATTGGTATTTTATCCTTGGCGTTACCGCCTCCTATAATTTCCTCGACAATGGTCTGATGGGCAGTCGGAGACGGGGTGGCCGCAGGCCAGGGTGCTACGATTAGGTTGGCAGGTAGTGATGTATGGAGATATGTTTTTCAAATGCCACCATACCTTCATACCTCATACCTTCAAACCTTCCTCCGTTTTCCAATCTTGTGTTCCTCCCCAATCTCGCCATTGTTTCCTAGCCGCTCCGCAATCATCTGGTGGTACTCCGGGTGCAGCTCGCAACTGATAAAATTTCGGTGGAGCTGCTGACAAAGCACCAACTCCGACCCACTACCGCCGAACAGCACGAACACATCATCTTGCGCTTGGGTACACGATTTTATCAACATTTCCACCAGTCCGAGCGGTATTTGACAAGCATGGAAGGTCTTGTCCTTACTCACATTTTTCACCAAATCGAAATAAAACCAACTGTACGGCATCCGCCCAACATGGCCATCGGCCATGCGCTGTTGGATGCGTTTGTCCGTCGGATTTTGGTATGGTTCAGCTACTTGGTCCTTAAAAAAATGGTTGTCCTTCGACTTTGTGGCATGGAGGATGGAACGGTGGGCCGTGGTGAAGCGACGGGGGCTGTGGCCGACGTTGGTATTGTAAATCCAGACGTATTCCTGCACGTCGTAAGCGTTTTCGTCCAAGAATTTCACCCGCAGGTAGGCGTTTTGCTTGGGGTAGTTCATCATGAAAAGGTTGCCCGTCGGTTTGAGCACCCTCATGCACTCCCTCGTCAATTCGATGTACCAATCCACATAATCGTTCCACTTGGTCAGGTAAGTTTTGCCGTGGTAATTGATTCCCACACCATAGTCCGGGTCGCCGTAAACCATGTCAACGAATTATCGGGCAAGTCAGCAAGCACTTGCATCACGTCTTTCTGAAAGACTTTGTTCCGAAATTTTTCGAGGCCCGCCATTTCTAACTAGTTGAAAATCAATTTATTGAATTATTGTAGCACAGAAACAACCTTCTCCCCACGCTCCACTATCCTACCGATTGGCTCCACGAACTGACCCAAACCATTTGCGGTCAGCAGCGACTTTACCTCCTCCAGGCTTTCATTTTTTACAGTAAAAAGCAGCCCACCGTTCGTCTGTGGGTCGGGCAACAGGGTGAAGGCTTCGAGCACGTTTACGCCCTGGCCGAAGCTGATTTTCTCTCCAAAGCTGCTCCAGTTACGGGTAGTTGCATCGGGGAAAATTCGCTGGGCGATGTAGCCACGCACCCCTTCCAGCACGGGCAGTTTTTCGTAAAAAATCTCAGCGCTCAGGCCGCTGCCGTCGGCCATTTCTACGAGGTGACCAAGCAGACCAAAGCCGGTAACGTCCGTCATCGCCGTCACGCCCGGAAGGGTTGCGAGCGACTCCCCCACCCTGTTCAGCTTTGCCATGCTTTCAATCATAAGTGGCTGGTGTTCAGGGCTTAATGCGCCTCTTTTTTGCGCCGTGGTAAGCACGCCGACACCCAATGGCTTGGTCAAAAAAAGCCAGTCGCCAACTTCGGCGGTATTGTTCTTTTTCAAAAATTCGTGGCTCACAAGCCCCGTCACGGCCAGGCCAAATATCGGCTCCGGCGAGTCAATGCTGTGGCCGCCAGCCAGCGGAATTCCTGCCTCCCGGCAAATGCTGCGCCCACCTTCGAGCACTCGGGATGCCAACTCGATGGGCAATTTCTCTACCGGCCAACCAAGCACGGCCACGGCCATCAAGGGCTTACCGCCCATGGCGTACACATCGCTGATGGAATTGGCCGCCGCAATTCGTCCAAAATCAAAGGCATCGTCAACAATGGGCATGAAAAAATCGGTGGTGCTGATGAGTGCCTGCCCACCTCCGATGTCCATCACAGCAGCGTCGTCACGACCCTCGTTGCCGACCAAAAGATTGGGGAAATAGGCTTGTTCGCCCAAACCGTTGAGTATTTGGTCAAGTACCTTTGGCGCTATTTTGCAACCGCAACCTGCGCCGTGGCTGTATTGCGTGAGTTTTATTTCTTCCATTTCAAATTCCGTGTTCATTTGCCAAAATGATTAATTGGCTGGCGATGTCCAAGGCATCCAACTTTTGCACTTCCAATGGTATCGTTTCCGAAAAATTGCCTTGTCCGGTCGAGTGAGAGTAGGTCTTGTCGTAGTAATTCAGGGCGACGGCGGTTGCCGCTTCCACCTTGCCATCTTCAAATGCTTCGAGGGCTTCCTTCACGTTGTTGCCGCCCATTCGTTTGGTGATTTTCACCAGTGATTCTATCAATTCTTCCTTCGGAAAAGTGGCGTACCCTTCCACCAGGTGCCGAATCCGCTCGTCAAATGACACCTCCAGCAGCACGATTGGTGCTGCCTTGAACTGCTCAAAAAACCCTGCGGGAATGGCTACCCGGCCAATGCTTCGGCTTTCGTTTTCCACCCAGATTCGGCGTTGGTGGTCCATCTTTTCCAACTCAGCGAACAGGTTGTTTTCAAATTGCTCGACCCTCGGCTGTGGCTCCTCGCCCAATGCCCCGAAGGCAGAACCCTTGTGGTTGGCCAGTTTTTCGAGGTCAATGACCTGCTCCCCGAGTGCGGCGAGCTGCTTCAAGATTTCCGTTTTGCCGCTTCCGGTCTTGCCGCCCAGCACCACGAACTTGCTTTTGCGAAGCGAAAAATGCTCCAGCACGTGATGTCTGTATGCCTTGTACCCGCCTTGCAAAACCTCCACATCGAAGCCTGCGAATGATAGCAGCGTGGCCAAGCTACCACTGCGTTGCCCTCCTCGCCAGCAGTGAATGGCGATTTTTTTCCCTGGAGCAAGTCGCATTGCCTCTCGCACGTACCATGACATTTTAGCGCCAGCAATGTCCAAGCCCCGCAAGAATGCCCGCTCCGGACTGACCTGTTTGTACAGCGTGCCCACCTCCGCCCGTTCCTCATCACTGAACAACGGCAGGTTGAGCGCACCTGGCACGTGGCCTTGGGCATACTCGGCAGGGGTGCGCACGTCAAGCAGCACCCGGTCGGGTTCAAGCTGGAAAAGTTGAGTGGCGGTGATTCTTTTCAAAAGAAAAAATTGGTAAAAAGGTTGATTTTCAGGGCTGCGAAAGTAGGTATTTTGAGCACTTTTAGCAGGCTGAATAGTAAAAATATTGCGAAGCGAAATCCAAAACCAAGCGTAAAACACCATAGGAATTCAATATTTTTGAGCGGGTGTCCAGCGATATTTTGCCTTCATGGATAAAAAATACCGCTTTATCGAATCGTTTTAAAGTTTCAAAAACCAAACCCCCAACTTCGAGCCTATTTTTAAGCGTAACTTTCGCAAAAATTTCTTCCGTCATGCGCATCTTCCTTCGTGTATTTTCAGAAAGCGCCATGCAGGCATGGAGCCAGTTGTCTGGCAATAAACTGCGAAGTTTCCTGTCTCTCTTGGGCATCACCATCGGCATATTTTGCATCATCGCCATCCAGGCGGCAGTGAACTCCATGCAGGACAATGTTATGGGCAGCCTTGACAAATTGGGCGATGATGTGGTTTATGTGAGCAAAATGTCGTGGACAGAAGACCCGCACACCAACTACTGGAAGTACCAGCGCCGACCCAATATTGACTACCATGATTTTGAGGCAGTAAAAACCAAAGCCGAAACCGTGGGAGCGGCCTCACTTCATGTTTTTATTGGCATGAAAACCTTGAAATACCGCTCCAACTCCGTTGAAGGTGCGTTTTGCGTCGCCGTCACTTACGACATGGACGAAATCTTCAGACCAGAGTACGAAAAAGGGCGGTATTACACTCCTGCGGAGTACCAGCAAGGTGCCAACAAGGTGCTCATTGGCTCAAAAGTGGCCGAGGAGTTGTTCGGTTCCATAGAGCCAATTGGCAGGAAAATAAGGATGAGCGGCAGGGATATGGAGGTAATTGGCGTTTTCAAAAGGTCAGGAAAAGACCTGCTCAAGGTCATGGATTTTGACAATGGGGTTATCATTTCTTACGAACTCGGGAAGAAATTGGCCAACCTGAAAGTGGACAATCCATTCGGTGCATCACTTAACGTCAAGGCTGCCGACGGCATTGACATTGAAAAAATGAAGGATGACCTGACCGGTACGCTCCGGCAAGAGCGTCACCTCAAGCCAAAGGAGGAAGACAATTTTTCGCTCAACACCATGTCCATCATTGCCAAACTGCTCGGCAATGTCTTTGGCGTCCTGAATTTGGTAGGCCTCGTCATCGGCATGTTTGCGATAGTTGTAGGCATGGTGAGCGTGGCCAACATCATGTTCGTTTCGGTTAAAGAGCGCACGAACATCATCGGCATCAAAAAAGCACTGGGTGCAAGAAACGGGGTCATCCTTCTCGAATTCCTCATAGAATCTGTGATTTTGTGCATCGTTGGTGGCATCTTGGGGCTTGTTTTTGTCTATATCCTGCTGGCAGTTCTTGAAAAAAGTCTGCCCTTCCCGGTGTACCTCGACCTCGGAAATATTAGTTGGGGCATGTTAATCTCAATTATTGTCGGAATCCTGGCAGGGGTAATCCCCGCTATGCAAGCCTCCCGAATGGACCCAGTTGACGCCATGAGACAAGGTGCCTAAAATTAGTTCGACAGTGGGCAATGGGCAGCCAACGCCGTTGTCCCATCCTCTGATTTTTGACTGCGCACTGCCAAACCGCCGAACTGTCGAACTAACTTATTACTTTTGCACCGCTACGGTGATTTGTGGCCCTGCCGCAAGTCTGAAAAGGGAATCCGGTGAAAATCCGGAGCAGTCCCCGCTGCTGTAAGTTCCATTGATTTTTTTTGGCAAAAGGCCACTGGATGGGATTGAGATATTGGGTTATTGAGTTATTGGGTTATTCGGGAAGCTGATTCGCCAGTGAATATCACAATAATTCAATAGCACAATCACCCAATCACAACCGGGAAGGCGCCAAAAAAAGGAACAAGTCAGAAGACCTGCCGTTGCGTATTTTCTCAATCGGGCTTTCGGAGGAAAAGCCGGGGAAGAAACGTCGCAACCCGTAGCCAACGGCTTGAAAATCAAGGCTTTACAGCCAATTTCGTTTCCTACCTGCCCATCCTTCTGCCAGCCCATCATTGGAGCGTTGTTTTGGCAAAATCCAAGTTTCCATTTTTGCTTTTCCCTTTGCTTTCGCAAATGCCTTCATTTGCCCAAAGTGACACGCTTGTGCTATTGCCAACAGTAGAGGTGAATGCCACTTCGCTTCGAAACGAACAGCCCGGTAGCTTCTGTGAAAAATGGTCGGATACAACCCTTTCTCGCCAAATTGGTCAAAGTGTCGCAGATTTTTTGCAGAACCAGACTGGTATTTATCTAAAAAGCTATGGTTCCGGCAGCCTCGCCACTACCTCCATCCGGGGCGCAAGCTCCAGCCAGACGGCGGTGCTTTGGAACGGCTTCCAAGTGCAAAGCCCGATGCTTGGGCTGCTCGATTGGTCGTTGCTCCCCGCCAGTTTTTCTGATGAAATCAGCTTGCAGCATGGCGGCAACAGCGCCGTTTGGGGAAGCGGGGCCATCGGTGGCGCAGTTTTGATGGAAAATAGGCCAGATTTCGACACCAAAAAGCAAGTCAAAATGAGCACTGGGATTGGCAGCTTTGGTTGGTGGAGCGGAGAGGCCACTGCCAAATTTGCCAATAAAAAATGGGCCACCGCCACCCGCATTTTTTATCAAAAAGCGAAAAACGACTTCATTTTTGAACCCTCGCCCGGCCTGCCCGACAAGCACCAAACAAACGCCGCACAGTGGCAAGGTGGGCTGTTGCAGGAGTTTTATTGGCGCCCTTCCGGCAAACAACAGCTCGGATGGCAGACCTGGCTGCAACGGGCCTTCCGGGAAATACCACCCACCACCACCCAAACCCGCAGCGAGGCAAACCAGTCCGACGAAGTGCTGCGCACAGCGTTGAATTGGAAACTCAACTACGGAAGAAATTCGATTCAGGTGAGGAGCGCCCTCTTCCGGGAAGCCATCAGATACCTAGATGGGCAAATTGGACTGAATGCACCCAGCCATTTCTGGACGAGCATCAGCGAAGCGGAATGGCAGCGGTATTTTTCCGACAAAATCACGCTGCAAATCGCTGGCAATCAAACGTTTACAAAAGCATTCATCAAAAACTACCAAAGTGCTGCGGAGCGCCGCCAATCTGCCGTTTTTGCTTCGCTGCGCTTAACTCAAGGCCAGTGGAGCGCCCAGCTTGACGGGCGTTGCGAATTGGTGGATGGCAAACTGGTACCAATTACGCCTTCGTTTGGCTTGGACCGGAATGTCCAAAACTGGCTGAAAATCGGCGCAAAAATCGGCCGAAACTACCGGCTGCCCACTCTCAACGACCTCCACTGGATACCCGGCGGCAACCCCGACCTACTTGCTGAATCGGGTTGGAGCGAAGAACTGAACGTCCATTTTTCATGGAAAAAAAAGCAGTCAGGTATTAGCTTTTCAACTTCCATTTTTAACCGAACCATTGAAAACTGGCTACGCTGGCACCCGACAGAGGTACAGCCGTTTTGGTCGGCATCGAACATCGCCGAGGTATGGAGCCGGGGCGTGGAGAACCGCCTGCACTGGGCTTTGCAGCATGGAAAATGGCATTTCAAAATGGATGCTGGCTACGATTACACCCGCTCCACCAACCAAAAAGTCATCAAAATCCCGAAAACCGAAGTCGGGCAACAACTGGACTATGTGCCTGAAAATCAAGGCTTTGTGGCTGGTGAAATCCAATTGAATGGCTTAGGATTCAGTTATCGGCACCACTTCACAGGGTCGGTTCGGACGGACTTGGGGAGTTTGCCTAGGTTTCAAATCGGGACAGTTTTGATTGACTTTGAGCAGCCAATCGGCGGATGGCCTACCCGCATTTTCTTTCAAATCGAAAACTGCTGGGATACCAATTACCGGGTCATCGAGCGCAGACCAATGCCAGGCAGAAACTTCATAGTTGGCATGTCCACAATTTTTACAAAACACTGATAATCAATCATTTCAACTAAAAATAGCAAACATGAAATCACTCAACACCTTCATTTTCTTGATGTTCACTACCCTACTCACGGCACAAACGGTTGCCGATTTTGAAAACTTAAATGTAGCGGTTGGAAGTTTTGGCAACAACGCTGGTGCCACTAACATCTTCAACAGTGGCAACGTTGGTCTGCCGAATTTCTATGATGCGACCTTTGATTCATGGTCAGGTTGGGCCATTTCCGCCACAACGGACGTAACAACGCCTGGCTACCTGAACCAGTACAGCGCCATTGCCGGAGGCGGTGTGGGTGGTTCGGCCACCTATGCCGTAACCTATATTTACGGCAGCGAGGTGAGGAACCTGTCCGGCAATGCCGTCGGTGGCGGGGTGATGGGGATGTACCTCACGAACACCACCTACGCTTACCTGAGCATGTTGGAGGGTGATGGCTTCGCCAAAAAATTCGGGGGCGAGAGCGGCAGTGACCCCGATTTTTTCAAAGTTACCGTCCGAAAGTACCTGAACGGGCAGCTTGGCACCGACAGCGTCGAGTTTTACCTCGCGGACTACCGCTCCGCCAACAACAGCGAGGACTACATCGTGAACGACTGGACCTTTCTTGACTTGTCGCCGCTCGGCAACGTGGACTATCTGGAGTTCACCCTCAGTTCTTCAGATGTCGGAGATTTTGGCCTCAACACGCCAACCTATTTTTGTGTGGACGACGTGACGACGACCGACAAGCCATCAGCCAGCCACGAAGTAGATTCCAGTATTAAAATCGAAGCTTGGCCAAACCCGGTGACGGAGTTTTTGCAAATAACCTTGAATGAAAATGAAACCGCAACTGCTTGGTTGTCAAATGCTTATGGTCAAAACGTTGCACAGCAGGAGATGCAGCCTGGCCAAAACCAAGTGGATGTTTCGGATTTAGCACCTGGCGTGTTTACTTTGCAAGTGGCATGCGGCGAACGTGTACATTCGCAGATTTTTATCAAAAAATAAAGATGGGAAAACCCACCTCCAGTATAAAAAAGTACCCACCTGCCCTTCGGAAAAAGGCAGCGGCCATCGCCGAAATCCTCGATGAACTGTACCCGGAGACGCCGGTTCCGTTGCGGCACGAGGACAACTACACGTTGCTGGTGGCGGTGCTGCTCTCTGCTCAGTGTACCGATGTGCGGGTCAATCAGGTGACGCCAGCGTTGTTTGCCAAAGCCGACAATCCGAGTGACATGGTGAAGTTGGATGTTGAGGAAATCAAGGAAATCATCAGGCCTTGTGGCCTCTCGCCCCGGAAGTCCCAGGCCATTTTTGACCTCTCGAATATTTTACTTGAAAAACATGGTGGTCGGGTACCTCAGGATTGGGCGGCGCTGGAAGCCCTGCCGGGCGTTGGACACAAAACCGCTTCGGTCGTGATGTCGCAGGGGTTTGGTGTTCCAGCCTTCCCCGTGGACACGCACATTCATCGGCTGGCCGAACGCTGGGGACTTAGCGATGGTAAAAACGTGGAAAATACGGAGCGAGACTTGAAGGCGCTGTTCCCGGAAAACAGTTGGAACAAGCTGCATTTGCAAATCATTTTCTTTGGGCGTGAGCACTGCCCGGCTCGTGGTCACGACCCAGCTAAGTGTTTGATTTGCAGCAAGTTCGGCGTAAAAAATCGTTAAAATGAGCACAAGCAACTTGATTTTGGAAGCCTGTGTGGAGAAGAAAAATGTGGCGCAAATCGAATTGAGCTTTGCGGAGATTTGAGCGTTGGCGGCATGACGCCTTCAGAAGAATTGACCCTCGACTGTGTTTCCGCCCTGAAAATTCCAATCATGGTGATGGTACGTCCTCGGGGCGGCAATTTCATTTACTCAGATGCAGAAATTGCAGAGATGAAACGCTCGATTAAGTTCTTCAAAACAGCTGGTGTGGCAGGGGTGGTGTTTGGGATTTTGGATGAAAAAAATGAAGTGGATTTGGGGAAAACGAGGGAACTGGCCGCATTTGCAAAGCCGCTATTGGTCACGTTTCACAAGGCGATTGACAATACACCAGACCCGGTCAAAGCCATTGCTTTGCTCACGCAAATTACTGATATTCAGCGTGTTCTGACATCTGGGAGCCATGATACTGCGCTTGAAGGAGCTATGGTTTTGCACAAGATGAAAGCAATTGCCAAGGGCAAAATCACTGTTTTGGCAGCAGGAAAAGTGACGAAGGATAACTTGAAGAAGGTACACGAGGCCGTTGGTACATCCGAGTACCATGGAAAACGGGTCGTTTTTTAGGTCAATCGTGAGACTGACCGACGGATGTTGGCAACGTTGATTAAAAGTAGTACGGTGCAGAATGCAAGCCCAATCATCCAAACAAGGATGTCCAACCCGGGCTTGATTTCAAAACCTTGTTCCTCAAAGTAGCCAACTTGCCAATAGCGCAAGGCAAAAAGGGCAACAAACACCAAAAATAGAACCACCCCAAATTGGATGGAAAACCGCTTTGATAATAACCCGCTGACTTGTGATGGATAGTGGCCGGTTTCGAGGAGCAGACGGATTTCTGGTCTGCTTTGCGCAATCAACAATTGAAAATTCAGGGCAAAAACGAGCATGGAAAGTGCCAAAATCAGCAAGCCCATTGCCCAAAGTACGGAAAGCACCACTTTCAGCAAAACCCCAAACTGGCTTCCAATGAGCCTTCCGGCGCTGACTTCGTAATTTTTTTCTTTCAAAAATGACTGAAAATCTTTTGAAAGTGGGTTTTGCACCTTCAAAATCAACCTTGAAGTTAACCCCGGCTCGCCGCCAAAATTGGCATTGGCCCAAGCCATGAAATCGGGTGGAACGAGTATTGAATTGATGCGATCGCTAAATCCGACAATCTTTCCATTGAACGACTGCTTTCGGCCTTGGCCGCTAATGGTGATTTCCATGTTCAGTTTGCCAACCGTTGAAGGCGTAACCTGCGGTAGCCCTTGACTTGGAGCAAAGCCGAAATTGTAAAGCGCCAAATAGTCTCTAGAGATTAGCACAGGCACTTGGTTTTGACCTTCCGACCAGTGGAACGATGGCTCATTCACATCAAGAAACTCATTTGGCACGGTCTCAAAAAACAACTCGGTGTAAAAACCCAACATGTCACTGGAAGCTCCTGCCCGAAAATCATTTGCCGTAAATTTCCCAACAGTCTCAATGAAAGGCTGCGACTTCAATTCCTCGATGTCAGTTTCAGTAAAGCCAGCTTTGACACCAAGCGTATTGAACAGGTTGACTTTCTTGTTGATTTGGACATATTGGTCACCTGGATTTGCATCCCCTCGAAGTAATTTTTGTACATCGAAATAGAACTGTAAGGTGCTCAAAAGCAGGAATAACCCGATGAAAGTGCCAAGGGCTGCGCCAAGTAGCAACCATTTGCTTTTGCCTTCCCAAAGGATTTTATTCAGAATTTTTTGCGTCTGGTTGACCATTCTTCAACTGAAAAAGGGCGATTAGCCTCAGCCAATCGCCCTTTTGATAGGTTATTGTTTGTAGAATTATTCGAGTTTGTACTTCACAGGCAGGTTGAACTGTACCCGTACTGCACGACCCCGCTGCTTGCCTGGCTCCCACTTGGGCATCATCTTGACAACCCGAAGTGCTTCATCTCCACAGCCAGCACCGATGTCACGTACTATTTCGGGCGCTGTGATGCTGCCATCCTTTTCAACGACAAACTTAACATACACCGTGCCTTCCACACCGTTTTCACGGGCTATCGGCGGATACTTGATGTTGCTGTAAATGAACTGAAGCATTTTGGTTTCAGCACATTTCTTCTTCTCGGCTTTATCTGAGACATTCTCACAGCCTGGGAAGGCCGGCTGGTCTTCCACGACTTTGAAGATTTCTTCTTCCTCTTCTTTTGGAGGTGGCGGTGGTGGCGGTGGTGGCGGTGCAGCTTTTTCGATTACTGGGGGCGCAACCACCTGACTCTCTTCTTCAATTGATTGGTCTTGCTGAATCACCGTCTCCACAGAAATATCGTCGGGAACTTCCTGTATGACTGGAGGAGGAGGAGGTGGTGGTGGTGGCGGTGGTTCCGCAGTACGAGGCGTTTCCATTTCAATCTCCTCATCCAGCGTGCCGAGTAAACCCGATACATCAATAACCTTCTCGTATTGGGTCCAACTGAAGGCAAGAATCATAAGAATAACGGAAGCAAGAATACCGTAATTCTTGAAGGTGCCACCCAAGCTGAAGGTGTCCACCTCTGGGTATTTGTTGCGCCCTTCCAAAGGAGAACCGAAGGTAGTACCGGCATGTTTTGCGGTGAGATTGCTCTCAGAACGCTTCTTGTAAACACCCTTCACGATAATAATGAGGGCAACAGTCAGTACCACAATCAGCATTGAAATGAGCACAACGAGTGATCCACTAACTTCGAAATCCATGTTGGTTATTTTTTAGTGAAGTAAAATGTAAATGCAAAATAACTTAGAATAGCGCCGGTAAAGTTAGCTAGCATATCCCAAACCTCGAAGAATCGGTTGGGAAAGAAAGCCCACTGAACAAATTCCATTGCTATCCCGAAACCAGTCACGAATAAGGTTGCCAAGATGGCATTCTTAGTTGTAAAGGTTTGTCGTTTAGCTAAAGCCCTAAATATCAGCCAATTGAGAATGCCGTAAACTACCAAGTGCCCCAATTTGTCGGGGGCAATGAACGTTCCTGGCATTTGAATACTTGGAATGGTCGAAAGCACGAAAATAATACATGCCCACAGACCTGCTGGGATAAAAGGCTTCAATTCAAACAACTTATACTGCTTAGATGCAACTTCTTGACACTTTGGTGTAAGCGATTGATTTTTTCCAAAATCAGCCAACAAGTTCACCATAGGCAGTTGCGTCAAGCAAGGTATCCAATTCGGATTTGTCACTCAATTCAACCTTGATAATCCAACCAGTACCGTAAGGGTCTGAGTTGACAAGCGTTGGGTCATCACCTCCGTTCTCGTCAATCGCTGAATTGAATTCAATGACTTTGCCCGAGACAGGCATAAACAAGTCTGATGTAGTTTTCACCGCCTCCACTGTTCCGAAAATGTCCTCTTTGGCCAAAGTTTCGCCAACAGTTTCAACTTCTACATAAACGATTTCGCCAAGCTCACCTTGGGCGAAATCTGTGATGCCTATTACGGCAATATTTCCACCTTCAACACGTATCCATTCGTGGTCTTTGGTGTATTTTAAGTCTACTGGTAGGTTCATAAAAATTTAGCTATGTTTTGTAAAATATTTTCTAACAAAATGAAGATTTTTGTAAAATGCCTTTTCAAAAATATCCATTGCATTTCGCTTTCCAAAAATGCATTGGACTGTATTCGGTAACATTTCCTAAAAAGTCAGAAAAGCCAAGAAATTCCGAAGTGAATTGAAATGATTGGCCTCCTAATCCTTCAAAATTTGTCTGCTTTTTGAGGCGCCCAAATGTAGGGTATTTCTGAAAACTAAAAATGCAAATCAATGAAAAATTAAAAAGACAGGGGCGAAGTCACATTGCTCGAAAAGGAAGCACTATCAATCTTAAAGGGCTAACTTTTCCGATGACCTACTACCTAAAAAAAACCGGGCTTGCGCAAAAATGCTTGCAAGCCCGGCGAAAACACGCTCTCTCTAATTTTTATCGTGCTAAGATAATGCTTTTTGTAAAAACCAAATCATCTGCAGTTGTTTTTATAAAAAAAATCCTGGGAAAATTTCGTTTGAAACTACATCGAGTTGATTATCAGCGACTTTCGAACGCCGTTATTGCCGTTGCTAAGATAGCCCCAGTAAGACTCAGCCCAAGTTTACAGCAAATGCAGATAGACGGATTCAGTAATGA
The DNA here is from genome assembly GCA_016719855.1 of Saprospiraceae bacterium. GTDB lineage: Bacteria > Bacteroidota > Bacteroidia > Chitinophagales > Saprospiraceae > UBA6168. The sequence continues at coordinate 108,740 of JADJYH010000014.1, forward strand.
TTTTCGCATACTTTAACCGAACTGTCAAAGTTGATGATTGGGAAGAAGAAATATTTTTTAAATGTCTTTGGTCTACGGTTTTGCAAAAAAGGAAAAAGGACTATCTTTGCCCGCTAATTTAAAAATCGAAATAAATCTGACATGAAAAGTGATATCCATCCAAAGAATTACCGCAAAGTTGTGTTCAAGGATTTCTCCTGTGATGAATCTTGGATTACCTACTCTTGCGCCCATACCAAGGACATGATAACTTGGGAAGATGGCAACGAATACCCGCTCGTGAAGTTGGAAATCTCAGCTGCCTCGCACCCGTTCTTTACCGGCAAAATGAAATTTGTTGACACGGCAGGACGTATCGACAAGTTCAAAAAGCGTTTTGCGAATACGAAATTCAACAAACCTGAAGCTGAATAATTCGTGTACCGCATTCTTCAACTAAAAAAGCCTCAACCATCGTTGAGGCTTTTTTTGTAATATTGCCTCGCCTAGCAAATGCTAGAAAAATATGGGCATACTGAACTAAGCCGCCTGCCGACCCAAGCTTATTTTTGATGAAAAATCTCATTCTTTTCGACAACGAAACCAGGGACCACCTGCTCCCTTTCACTTTCACACGCCCAGTTTGCGAAATTAGGCTAGGGGCAATGACCAATCGGGAACGTTGGGAAAAATGGATGAACGGCAAGGCATCGTACATCACCCAAGACTACCTTTCCGAACGCTACGACATCATCATTTCCGAAGTCAACTACCTCATAAACGGCTCGGTGTTACCAACGCACGAAATCGTTTCGTTGATTTCGCAGATGGAAAATGGAGGCGCTATGCTACTTGATGGAGAGCTGGTAGCAGCCGTGCTCGACCGAGACCAGTTCAACCGCTTAATGTACGACGACATTGATGACCTCAACAGCTTTGAAATAAAGGAAGCCCCAGTCCTGAAAATGAACCGGCTCTGGGACATTTTCCTGTTGAACGAAAAGGCAATCGTTTCGGATTTCAAATTGCTCACCGCAGGAAGGACATCCCAGCCCATCAGTAATACAAATCAAATCATCGGCGAAGGCTCAATTTTCTTGGAGCCAGGGGCAAGGGTGGAGGGTGCCACTTTGAATGCTACCAAAGGCCCAATCTACATCGGCAAGGATGCGGAAGTCATGGAAGGCGCACTCATCCGAGGGCCTTTTTCGCTTGGTGAAGAGGGCGTGGTAAAAATGGGCGCAAAAATCTATGGTCCTACTGCCATCGGCCCGTATTGCGTGGTAGGCGGAGAAGTCAAAAACATCGTGATGTTCAGCCACTCCAGCAAGGGCCACGAAGGCTACCTAGGGAATTCCGTTATCGGTGAGTGGTGCAATATCGGGGCGGATACCAACTGCTCCAACCTCAAGAACAACTGGAGCGAGGTCAAACTTTGGAACTACGCCTCCGGCCAAATCGAGCAGACCGACCAACTGAAAATCGGGCTGTTCATGGGCGACTACTCCATGTGCGGCATCAACTCCATGTTCAACACAGGTACCGTCACTGGGCTTTGCTGCAATTTGTTCGGAAGTAGCTTTTTGCCGAAATTCATGCCCTCGTTCTCGTGGGGCGGCACGGGCCATTTCACTACCTATATCCCTGAAAAGGCGTTCGAGGCTGTAGAACGGATGATGGCAATACACGGCCACCATCTCGGAGCCGAAGACCGTTTGTTGCTGATGAGCGTTTTTGAGGAGACCGCCAAGTACCGTCCATGGGAACAGCCAGAGGAAACGGGCCACAAATTCTTTAAGTTGTTTGAATCAAAATCCTAAAATCTCGCCCCATCCATTTTGCTTTTTTTGAAAAAAATCCTTAGCTATCTCGTTGATATTCAATTGGACACGGCTTCAACAGCACTCAACCCCGTGCTTCTACTTTCGCTGCGCAATGGCCGATTCTACCTCACCACCACCAATGCTGTTTACTCCCACGGCGACCTATACGACAATTTCTTGAGGACTTTTCAAAAGCTAGATTTCACAAAAAACAAGTTCAACAGCATACTCGTGCTCGGCTTCGGAATGGGCAGTGTGCCATATATGTTGGAGCGGGTATTTCTCCAAAAATTCCACTGCACGGGTGTGGAGGCTGATGGCAAAATTGCAGAATGGGCCGAGCGATATGTGCTGCCAGAAATGACCAATCCCGTCAAGTTGCACCTCGGTGACGCCATTGATTTCATTGAAAAATGTGGCCAACAATTCGACCTCGTCGTGATGGATGTTTTCCTGGATGATGTGGTACCCATGCAGTTTGAAAGCCTCTCCTTTTTGCAGAACCTGAAAAAATGCATCACTCCAGTCGGCCTCCTGCTATTCAATCGGCTTTCCGACACACCTGAAGCGCTGGCCTCCACAAAGTCTTTTTTTGATGAAAAATTCCGGCAAATTTTCCCGGAGGCGAGCTACCTCGACGTGGAAGGCAACTGGATGCTCGCTAATCGGGCAGCTTGGGCTTGATACTTTCGTTTTCATCAAAATCAAACTCCAACTGCATCCCCTCCCCTGCTCCTTCCCGTTCCAAATTTGAAACAGAAATACCCAGCAGCCGCACCGCTTCGAACTCCTCCCGGCTTCCATCCAACAACTCAAAAGTCGCCTGCTGCAACGCCTCCAAACTGCGGATTTCACCGCCGAAAGACCTGCTCCGGCTGATGATTTTGAACTCCGGCGTCTTCATTTTCAGCGTCACCGTCCGGCCAAAATTATCGTGCTTGGCCATGTGGTCGAACACCGTCTCGATGATGGGCACGAGGCGCTCCTTCATCTCGGCGGTGTCGCTCACGTCCTCGAAAAACGTCCGCTCTGCCCCAATGGACTTGCGGATGCGGTGCGGGTTCACGGGCCGGTGGTCTTCAGCCCGCACGATGCGGTAGTAGTAGCGCCCCGACTTTCCGAAGCGCTGCGACAGCTCGATTTCGGTCAAGTTGCGCAAGTCGCCGCCCGTGCGGATGCCCATTTTCTTCATGCGCTCCGCCGTCACCTTGCCAATGCCGAGAAATTTTTCGACAGGTAGTTTTGCCAAAAAATCGAGCGCTTCCTCCGGCAAAATGGTCTTCATGCCATTGGGCTTGTTGATGTCGGAGGCGACTTTTGCCAAAAACTTGTTGAACGAAACGCCCGCCGAGGCCGTCAGCCCGGTCTCCGCTTCAATGCGACGGCGGATGTCGATGGCAATCTGCATGGCGGAGTTGATGCTCTTTTTGTTTTCCGTCACATCCAGGAAGGCTTCGTCGAGCGAGAGCGGCTCCACGAGGTCGGTGTAGTCGAGGAAGATGTCCCTGATTTGGCGGGAAGCTTCTTGGTAAGCAGGGAACCGCCCCCGCACGAAGATGATGTTCGGGCAAAGCCGCTGCGCCGTCATGCCGGGCATTGCGGAGCGCACCCCGTAGCGCCGTGCCTCGTAGCTGGCCGAGGCCACAACGCCCCTCGTCCCTCCGCCGCCCACGGCAATGGGCTTGCCCCGCAGTTCGGGGTTGTCCCGCTGCTCAATGCTGGCAAAAAAGGCATCCATGTCAATGTGGATGATTTTGCGGTAGAGGAGGTAGGTTGGATTGCTGGCCACGGCAAATTAGTCCGCGTAGTATGTCTCAAGCAGGTTCTTCACGTTCAACTTTACGCCATTCACTAATACCATTTCTTCGCTCCAATTCCCCGTTTCCCAACGTTTACCCGGTACAGCTAGCATGAACTTCTCCGTTTTGGTAAAAACCCAAAGCACCTGTTTCACCCCAAACAAAAGTAGCTGGTCAGTTTTAGTATAGAAATAATCCAAAGGGTCGGGCATTTCCTCCAAGTCGGCTTTGGTATCCACTTCGATGACGATTTCAGGTGGAATGGCAGCGTATTTATCCTCATTTTTAGCAGTAAGCAAGTCCTTTTTCAAAAACACGGCGATGTCTGTGTTGCGCCATGATTTTTTGGAAAACTGGATGCCCAATTCGCTGGAAAGCACGGTGTAGTCCTTGCCCAATTGCAGTTTGATGGAATCCTTAATCAGTTCGATGAGCAGGGATTGTAGGATGCTGGTTCCCATGATTTGTTCGAGGGTTTTTGTTTTGTTCAGAACGTCCTTGTAGCCACGGTAGTAAATTGGTTGCCCTTCGTCCATTTCATAAATCAAAGATTCAGGCACGAGCTTTACTGGCGACAACGATATTTTTTCACTGACCATATCATCGATTTTTAGCCAAAGATACAAACTTGGAAATGGATTTTCAAACTTGCCGACACCCCCTCCAATTTCCCCAATTTCTCCCTACCTTCGCCCCCCGAAATTGAACAGATGCGTCTCAAGACCCTCGAAATAAAAGGCTTCAAGTCGTTCGCCGATGAAACGGTCATCCATTTCAACGAGGACGTCATTGGCATTGTCGGGCCGAACGGCTCAGGCAAGAGCAATGTCGTGGACGCCATCCGCTGGGTGCTGGGCGAGCAGAAGAGCAGCGAGCTTCGCCTCGACACAATGACCTCGGTCATCTTCAACGGCACGAAGACCCGCAAGCAGGGCGGCATGGCACAGGTGACACTGAGCTTTGAGAACACCAAGAACCTGCTGCCCACCGAGTACAATTCCGTCGCCATCACCCGCCGGCTCTACCGCAGCGGCGAGAGCGAGTACCAACTGAACGGCGTCGTTTGCCGCTTGAAGGATATCACCAACCTGCTGATGGACACGGGCATCGGCTCCAACAGCTACGCCATCATCGCCCTCGGCATGGTGGACGAGATACTGGCGGACAAGGACAATGCCCGCCGGAAGATGTTCGAGCAGGCCGCTGGCATTTCCAAGTACAAAATCAGGAAACGGGAGACGCTCCAAAAACTGCAAGCCACCACCGCCGACTTGGAGCGGGTGGACGACCTCTTGTTTGAAATCAACAACAACCTCAAATCGCTGGAACAGCAGGCCAAGCGCACGAAAAAGTATTTTGAACTCAAAGAGGAATACAAGGATTTGGCCATCAAACTGGCGGCCCTGAAATCGGAATCGCTGAAGGCCAAATACAAGGAGGTTAAGGATTCTTTGGAAAAAGAGGAAGACCGCTACCGCCAACTCGAAATTGAGCAGCGGCAAATGGAGGCGGGCTTGGAGCAGCAGCGCAAATCGAACCTCGACCAAGAGCAGGCCCTGAGCGAGCGCCAGCGGGAGATGAACCAACTCGTCGGGCGCATCCGGGATGCCGAGAACGAGCGCCGGGTGTTGGAGCAGCGAATCAGTTTTGTGGAACAGAACAAATCCAAGTCCCAAGAGGCGATTTTGATTGCAAAATCACGCATTTCGACGCTGGAGGAGGAAATCGCCAACTACCGGGAAACGCTCCAAGAAGACCGCCGCATGGAAGGCAAACTCGAACAGCAACTCGAAGCCGCCGAGAAAAAACTCCAGGACATCCGCCAGAGCCACGGTGAAATGAAGGCAGGCTTGGACGCCATCATGCAGAACCAGCAAAAGGTGGAGCGGGAACTGTACGAACTGGAAAAATCCAAGGCCGTCAACGCCAACCAGATGGAAAACCTCCGCCACGACATCGCCCACGGCGAAGAAGAGGTGAAGAACCGCAAGACGGAAACCGAGTCGCTGGGCGCAAAAATCAAGGACTTGGAGAAGGAAGAAACCGAGCGCCGCACCGCCCTCGAAACCCTCGAAAAAGCAGAGGAACAGCGCCGCCTCGATATTGCCGAAGGCGAAAACAAATTAGACGACCTCAAGGGCCGCATCCAGAAAATACACCGGGAACTGGACGCCAAGCGCAACGAATACAAGCTGACCAAAAGCATGGTCGAGAGCCTCGAAGGCTTCCCGGAGAGCATCCGGTTTTTGAGCAATGCAAAGAACTGGACCAAGCAGGCGCCGCTCCTTTCCGACTTGATTTACGTGGAGGTGGACTACCGGGTGGCAATCGAAAATTACCTCGAACCCTACCTTAATTATTATGTGACGGAGAACATTGAGGACGCCCAACAGGCCGTACAGTTGCTGCAATCGGCCCAAAAAGGCAAGGCCAATTTCTTCGTCAACGATAGCTTCCAGGACTTCACGCAGAGCATCGCTATGTTTACCGAAGGCATGAGGCCCGCCACCGACCTAGTGCAGTGCGACCCTGCCTACCGCAACCTCGTCAGCTACCTTTTGGACAATGTTTTTATCCTTGAAAAAGAAGAAGTTGCGAAGCAAGTGGCCACCGACAGCATGACTTTGTTGGCAAAATCTGGCCGTTTCATCCAGCGCCGCCACAGTTTGAGCGGGGGCAGCGTGGGCTTATTTGAGGGTAAAAAAATCGGGCGGAAGAAGAACCTCGAAATCCTCGACAACGCCATCAAACGGGGCGAGGAGGAGGAAAACGTGCTCTCTACCGAGATGTACAACCTCAAGACGAGCATCGAAAACCTAAAGTCGAAGCAGTCACGCCAAGCCATCCAGCAAGAGCAGCAAATGCTGAACAAAGTCTCTCAGGAGCGGGCTTCAATGGCGGCGAGATTGGAGAGCTTCGAGTCGTATATCCGGGACGTGGATGCCCGCAAGGCGCAGACTTTGGAGCGCATCAAGTCGTTCGAAACGGCCAATGCGGACATCGAAAAACAGCTCGAAGACAAGTTCCAAGTGGCCGACGAAGCCCGCAAGCAAATCAGCAACACGGACGGCAGCTTCCGCAAGGTGGCCGAGGAAATGAGCAACGCCAGCACCGATTTCAACAACAAGAACATCGAGTTCATCAAGCAACAGAACAAGGTGTCGGCGCTGCAACGGGAGCTTTCCTTCCGGGAAAAACAACTGGACGAGACCAAGGCGACCCTCGCCACCAACCAGCGTTCGCTCGACCAATCGGGCAGCGAGGTGGCGCAAATCAATGACGACATTGAGAAGCTGGTGAAGGGCTTGCAGGAAAACTATGCGCTTCGCAAAGAGCGGGAAGGCACACTGTCTGCTGCCGAGCAGGCGTTTTTGGCGCAAGGAACAGCATCCATGAAATCGAGGACAAGCTGCGTGGGCTGGCCCGCCAATCGCAGGATTCGCAGATAAAAATCAATAACCTCAAGGAAAAATTCAGCGACACGAAGTACCAGCTCTCGAACATTGCGGAGCGGCTAAGGATTGAATTTAACTTGAGCATCAACGACCATGATGCCTTGACACTGACCGAGGAACAAAAAGTCGGTTTGGACGAAAACGACCTGCAAATAAAAGTGGAGCGCATCAAAAGCCGCTTGGACAACTATGGCGAAATAAACCCTATGGCGATGGAAGCCTACGACGAAATGAAGGAGCGCCACGAAAACATCACCACGCAGCGGGACGATATTTTGAAAGCGAAGGACGACCTGATGGAGACCATCAAGGAAATCGAAGAGACGGCCACGGCGCAGTTCCTCGAAGCCTTCGGCAAGGTGCGGCTCTATTTTATTGACGCCTTCCGCAGCCTGTTCACCGCCGACGACGCTGCCGACCTCATCCTGATGGATCCAGAAACCCCGCTGGAAAGCGGCATCGAAATCGTGGCGCGACCAAAAGGAAAGCGCCCGCAGACCATCAATCAGCTTTCAGGTGGCGAAAAAACGCTGACCGCCACGGCATTGCTATTTGCGCTCTACCTGCTAAAGCCCGCCCCTTCTGCATTTTCGATGAGGTAGATGCCCCGCTGGACGACGCCAACATCGAGAAGTTCAACAATATTATCAAGGATTTCTCGCGGGACAGCCAGTTCATCATTGTCACCCACAACAAGCAGACGATGGCGGCGGTGGACACGATTTATGGCGTTTACATGCCGGAGCAGGGCGTTTCTGCGGTGACGCCCGTGGATTTTCGGAGCTTGAAAAACGATTTAGTGTTGCAAGGAGTGGAAAATTAATGGAGAATGGAGAATGGAGAATTCTTCCTGCACCCCATTCTCCATTCTCCATTCTCCGTTAATTCTGTTTCCACGCCAACATCGAGCCACGCTCCCTCGCCTTGTGCCTTTCATAGTACACATCGAACAAAGCTGCCCGTTCCGCCTCATCCATCCTAAATGGTTCATCGTAAAATCCCTTTTCTTTCCGTTGCCGGAATGCCTCGTACAAAGTGACGGCACAGGCCACCGACACGTTCAGGCTCTCGGCCATACCCACTTGTGGGATGAGGAACTTGCCATCGAGCATTGGCTCGGCCACGCTGGAGATGCCACGGTGTTCGTTTCCAAAAAACAGCGCCACGGACTCCGTCAAATCGAGGTGGTGGAAGTCGCTGACGCCTTCGCCGAGCATGGCGCCCAAAACTTTGCTGTATTTGCCTCGCAATTTTTCAAAACAGGCGGTCGCATCGGTGAAATAGTTTACGTCCACCCATTTCCTCGAACCCATTGAGGTGCGTTTGCCGATGCTGATTTTGTCGGTTTGCAAATGGGCATCGGTATTGAGAATGTAAATTTCGCAAATGCCGACCGAGTCGGCGGAGCGCAGCACGGCACCGATGTTGTGCACATCCGTCACGTTTTCGAGGATGACGGTCAGGTCAGGCTGCCGCCGGTTCACTACCATTTTGAATTTGTCGAGTCGCTTTTTTTGCATAAAAAACAGTAGCCGGAAGTTGTGCTTCCGGCTACGATTTGTCAATTGTCATTGGGGGTCATCTATGGTCTAAAGCCTTTTGTCTAACGTCTAATCCGCTGGCTGCAAGTGAAAATCCTGAAACTTCAGGATATGCACGAAAGTGTTTTCCAACTGGTCAAAATAGTTCAGGTCTTCCTTGTGTCGGGAGGGATCAAGCACCACTCGGTTGAATTCGAAGCGCCCATGAAGCACGTCAGATGGCGAGACGTCCAGTTTTTGCGTGAAATTTTTACCGTGCTTGGCCAGCATTTTACCAAAATACAGCATCACATCATAACCCAAAAAAGCTTCCTCGTCAGGCACGGCGCCATAGGACTGGAAGTATTTCTGTTTGAACTGCCTAACCCGCTCATCATTGTCGTCCACGTAGAAGGCACTGCTCACGTGCAAGTGCAGTTTTTCAAAGTATTCAAAATCCAATTGTTCAAAATCCAGCCACATGCTCATTCCGTACACGACAATATCCTCGCCTTCGCCTTGCTTGGCTATCAGTTGGTGAAGCAGCGAGTAGATGAACGTCTGGTTCGACCAGGAAGGCACGACAAAAACAGTCGTTGTGCCGGGATTTAATAAACTGGGCAATGTTAATTGAATGGAAGTTGGCAGCGCCCTCGGGCACCAGTAATTCTTTGAACTTCTTGCCTGTTTTGCCCTTTTCAATCAAGGTATTGGCATCTTGAAAATACTTGAGCCTTCCTTTTTCCTCCGCTTTGTCCAAAGCCACCAACACCACGTTTTCCGGCTGGTGTTGTTTGCGGATGTGCTTGGTCATGGCTTCGCAATGCGTCTTCAGCGAAGGGTTCACTTGGATATAAAAGGGGTTATTCTCCGCCATGCCCATTTGGGCGGTGTAGGGCACCACGAGCGGCACTTTGTTTTTCTTCGCAAAATCCTGCATGATTTCAACGTTGTCCCGCTTGTAGGGGCCAATGATTAGGTCGGACTTTGGCAGGTCGCCACTTTTCAGCAGGTTGTTTACCGTGGCTGTGGAGGCCTCCGAGTCCAAGATGCTTACATTGAACCTTGCTCCATCCGCTTCCAAATCGTCGTAGGCAAGCCTTGCCCCAGCGTAAAAATTCACTGCCCAAAGCGAGTTCTCAGGCACACCGTTCGAGGACGCCTTGGCCAAAAAAGGCAGCAACAACGAAACATCTCCCGTGCCATCACCGGTGCCGCCAGTTGTTCCCCCCGTATTGTCACCGGTCGAAGGCTTGGTGCCACCTGCGCCGTTCATCGGGCTGTCCGTTTTGATGGGCGGGTATTTATCTTCCGCAAGGACTTTCCATTGAACCGTATCCACTTTTCGTTCACCTCATGCACGGTGCGATATGTGCCCGTTTCTGGGTCGTAAACCTTCGTGCCCTGAATGTCCCCACTTCTTCATCCTTGTAAACTTTGTCCTTGGAAGGGTCGCCTGCAGGTTTCAACCAGCCGCAGGCGGGCAACAATACAACCAGGCCAACGGCAATGATTGCCATCTGGATAAAACCAAAACTGACCGTCCTTTTTCTCATGTTGCTTTTATTTGCGTATTAGATTTTTGGCGTTTTGGCGTTTCAGGTAGAACCTACCCAGCACGCCAAAACGCTAATTTGCCAACTCGCCTATTCCCATTCAATTGTTGCAGGTGGCTTGGTGCTGATGTCGTACACTACTCGGTTGATGCCCTTGACGTTATTGACGATTTCATTGGAAACCACCGCCAAAAATTCGTGTGGTAACCGGCTCCATTCTGCCGTCATACCGTCCGTGGAGTTCACTGCACGGAGCACCACCGTCTTCTCATAGGTGCGCTCATCGCCCATTACGCCGACAGACTGGATGGGCAACAGCACCGCTCCCGCCTGCCAAACTTCGTCATAAAGGCCGAATTTCTTCAAATTTTTGGTAAAAATCGCATCCGCTTCCTGCAAAAGTGCCACTTTCTCCGGCGTGATGTCGCCGAGGATGCGGACGCCAAGGCCAGGCCCTGGGAACGGGTGCCGTCCAAGTATTTCGGTTGGAATCCCAAGCTCCTTCCCCACCCTGCGCACCTCGTCCTTGAACAACGACCGCAACGGTTCTACGATTTTCAATTTCAACAAGTCGGGAAGTCCGCCCACATTGTGGTGAGATTTGATGGTTACGGATGGCCCGTGAACGGAAACGGACTCAATCACATCGGGGTAAATGGTGCCTTGTCCAAGCCATTGGATTGCGGATTGTGGATGCGGCCGCGGGGGCGGCTGCTCGAACCGCTGCAATCAATCCGCATTTTTTTGCTTCATCCTGAAAGACTTCGATGAAGACACGACCGATAATTTTCCGTTTTTTCTCTGGTTCGGTCGCACCAGAAAGTTCGTCATAAAACCGTTGCTTTGCATCAATGCCGACCACGTTCAGGCCCATCTGTTTGTAGTCATCCAACACTTGCTGGTACTCGTTTTTGCGGAGCAAACCATTGTCCACAAAAAAACAAATCAGTTGGTTGCCAATGGCCTTGTGCAACAATTCGGCGGCCACGGTGCTATCCACGCCGCCGCTAAGGCCCATCAGCACGTGTTCCTTCCCGATGGTTTTGCGCAGCTCCGCAATTTTTTCCTCGATAAAATGGACTGGTGTCCAGTCGCCCTTGCAGCCAGCGATGTTGATGACGAAATTGCGGAGAATGGTCATGCCGTCCAGGCTGTGCGTCACTTCCGGGTGGAACTGAATGCAGTAAACCGGGGCAGCGAAAGCGCCTTCCTTCGCACGAAAAGCGGCAATCTCCACGCTTTCTGTACTGGCCATCAACTCGAACTGTTCTGGCAGCTTCACGATGGTATCGGCATGCGACATCCAAACCTGCGAGTCGGCTGGCACGTCTTTCAAGAATGCGCCGTTTGTATGGATTTTCGTGAGGGCCGCTTTGCCGTACTCCCGTTTTTCGGAGCGCTGCACTTGTCCACCGTAGTAGTCGGCGATGAGCTGTGCACCGTAGCAGACGCCAAGAACAGGCTTTTTTCCGATCACTGTGTCCAGGTCGAGCCGCAGGGCGTCCTCTTGCCGCACCGAGAACGGGCTGCCGCTGAGTATGATGCCCTTCACCGAATCGTCAATGGCTGGAACTTTGTTGTAGGGAACAATTTCGCAGTAAGTGTTCAACTCCCGTACCCGCCGTGCGATGAGTTGGGTGTATTGCGAGCCAAAATCAAGGATGAGTATTTTCTCCGTCATGCGGGCAAAGATAGGGCAAATGGTGGGAAAACAAGGGCTGATGCATTCGAAATGAAACTACCGTTTGGCTTTTCGTTTCTCCACCAAATTGACTCACTCCATCCCCTTCAGCCACCCCGCAGCCGGGTTGTTGTTTGGGCGAAGTGCAACGGACTTTTCCCAAGCCGATTTTGCACCGGGGAGGTCACCAAGCCCCTTTTTGCACCTACCGAGGTGGTTCCATGCCACCACGATATTGGGTAAAAGCTGTGTGTAAACTTCATACAACGCTACGCCTTCCTTCCATTTTTCACCATCCAGCAAGCGCTCGCCAACGCCCAGCAACAGCATGTCGTTTTTAAAGTCAAACCCTGCATTTTTGAGGATGGCTTGGCAGTTTTGTCGAAAGTTTGCAGCTCCCTTCTCGGTAAGTTCCTTGTAAATTGCATTGGTCACGGGGTTGTCCATGAAGTCAATTTCCTCACCGTTTGCTTGTTCATTCCCCCCAAAGTTTTTGCCCAACAGGATGCCCATCATGCGCATGGCGACATCGTCGCTAATCTTGTTATTTGAGTTTGAGGATACCACGATGCAGATGTCCTTTTCAGGCAAAAAAGTCATGTTGGCATTGTACACCCCATTGCCGCCATTGTGCCAAATAAGCTGGTCGCCTTCCAAGTCTTGCACTACCCAGCCGTAGCCGTAATGGCTATGGCCTTCGGGGTCTTCGGCCACGTGTGGCGTGAAGAGCTTGTCGGTGGCCGCCTTCGGCAAAACGTTGTTGTTCTTTAGTGCCAAGTACCAGCGGTGCATGTCGCCAACGGTAGAAAGTACGCCCCCATTCGCCCGCAGGTGCCAGCTAGGACCATCACTCAACCAAGGTTTTTCCATTGCCGTTCCCCATCTAGTACCGTTGCGATAGCCCACCGCAAGGTCTGGCTTCGCAAAGCCGGGAAGGAGTAGCCCGTTTGGGTCATGCCAGCGGGAAGCCAGATGGTCTCCCGAAGAAACTGCTCATAGCCCATGCCGCTTACCTGCTCGATGATGATGCCGAGCAAGCTGTAGCCGACGTTTGAGTATTCGTACTCCTTGCCCGGCGGATTGTTGAGCGGGGTGGAAAAGGCGAGGTCAGCAAATGCAGTGGCGTCTACGTTGTCGTAGTCATCGCCAATAGCCGAGGGCAAACCTGCGGTGTGCGTCAGCAACTGGTGAAGCGTAATGTCAGCTTTGTCTTTTGGTGCCTTCGGAAAATACTGGGAGAGCTTGTCATTCGTGCTCAGTTTGCCCATGCTTTCCAGCTTCATGATTGCGGCTGCGGTAAACTGCTTGGTAATACTTCCAATGCTGAAGACTGTTTGGGCTGTTTGAGGTTTTTTTGCCTCCCGGTCGGCCATGCCGTAGCCTTCCTCTACCAGTATTTTACCGTTTTGAGCGACCAGTACGGAACCAGCCCAGCCGTTTTGTTCGGCTTCTTTCAGCGCGGTCTTGAGTTGTTGAGAAATGTTGCTGTCGTTCTGTGCGAGGAGACAGGTGAACCCGACCAGCAGCAGGCTGGTCAAAAATGCCACGATTTTCATTTTAAGTAGATTTTTACCGAAGGCGAAATTGCCGATGCAAAGGTCGGGGAACAGGCGAGCAGCGGTGCAGATTTTGGGTTAATTAAGGTTAATTAATGTGAGAATGGAAATGGAAAATTGAGAATGCAAAGGCTTTGAGCGTAAGTCTGCATTCTCAATTTTCCATTTTCCATTCTCAATTATTTATCGCTTTGATGCCCGGAAGTTCCTTTCCTTCCAGCATCTCCAGCATCGCCCCGCCACCAGTGCTCACAAAGCTCACCTCATCAGCGAGGCCCAGCTGGTTCACGGCCGCCACACTGTCGCCACCACCCACAAGTGAGAAAGCGCCGTTTTTGGTTGCTTCCGCAACAGCAAGAGCAATTGCTTTGGTGCCGTTGGCAAAATTCGGCATTTCGAAGACCCCCATTGGGCCGTTCCAGATGATGGTCTTTGAGTTTGCAATTACTTTATTGAAATCAGTGCGGGCCTCTTCTCCAATATCAAGCCCCAACCAGCCATCTGGGATGGTGTTGCTGGACACGTTTTGGAAGTTCGCCTCTGCATCAAATTTATCAGCAGCAATGCTGTCAACTGGTAAGTAAATGCGCACTCCCTTTGCGGCAGCCTTGGCTAACAGGTCAATGGCAAGGGGTACTTTGTCGTCCTCCACCAAAGAATTCCCGATTTGCCCACCCTGCGCCTTGATGAAAGTGTAGGCCATGCCCCCACCGATGATGATATTGTCCACGAGGTCGAGGAACCGTTCCAGCAAAACGATTTTGTCGCTCACCTTCGCACCGCCTGTGATGGCAGTGAATGGGCGTTCCGGGTTGTTTAGCACTTTGTCTGCGTGCTTGATTTCGCTTTCCATCAAGAACCCAAATGTCCTATTTTCCTTCGGGAAAAACTGCGCCATGACGGTCGTGCTGGCGTGCGCCCGGTGGGCAGTGCCGAATGCATCGTTGACATAAATATCGCCAAGGGCGGCCAGTTTTTTGGAAAACTCGATATCGCCCTTTTCTTCTTCGGGTTGAAAACGGGTGTTTTCAAGGAGCAGCACTTCGCCGGGCTTCAGTTCTGCAGCCATCTTCGTGGCCTTTTCACCTACCGTCTCAGGGCAGAACTTTACGGTGGTGCCCAGCATGTCGGCCAAAGGCTTGGTGAGGTGGTTGAGGGTAAACTTCTCCACGTTCACCGTGCCGTCTTCTTTCAGTTTGGCCAACGGCCTGCCGAGGTGCGACATCAAAATGACGGCTCCACCCCCGTCCAGCACGTGCTTGATGGTGGGCAATGCCTCCCGTATACGGGTATCGTCGGTAATGTTGTACTGTTTGTCAAGCGGCACGTTGAAGTCCACCCGCATGATGGCTTTTTTATGCTGGAAATTGATGTTTTTCATAAGAAATTGTCATTGGCTGTTGGCTGTTTGTCCTTGGCACTCGGGTTGCAAACCCAATGGCCAACAGCAAATAGCCAAAGGCTGGTTTGCCAACAAAAAAAGACACTACCTCAGCCTTAAAACCGGATAGTGCCTCTCTTTCATACTAATTCGTTTTTTATTGCTGCTTTCCAGCCATCTCGGACAAATCGGCGAGGCGGGCAGAGTAGCCAGCTTCGTTGTCGTACCAGCCAACTACCCGGCAGGAGCTACCGTTGGCTTAGGTCAAGCCAGCATCGAAGATGCTGGAATGGTTGTTCCGAACAATATCACTGGATACAATTGGGTCTGTGCAGTATTCAAGTATGCCTTTTAGGTGGCCTTCGGCAGCTTCCTTGAACTTGGCGTTGATTTCCTCCACGGTCGCTGCCGTCTTGAGGGTACAAACTAGGTCGGTCAACGAACCAGTCGCCACAGGCACCCGCAAAGAGTGAGCAGCGATTTTACCCTTCAAGTGCGGTGCAACCAAAACGACGGCCTTTGCAGCGCCGGTGCTGGTTGGCACAATGTTTTGAGCTGCGGCACGGGCACGGCGGAGGTCCTTGTGCGGGCCGTCCTGAATGTTCTGGTCGCTGGTGTAAGCGTGGATGGTGTTCATGAAGAACTGCTCCACACCAAATGCTTTGTCCAAAACGAGGACGAGCGGCACGAGGCAGTTGGTGGTGCAACTGGCATTGGAAACGATAAGGTCGGAGGGCTTCATGTCCTGGTGGTTGGCACCAATAACGAAAGTCGGCACGTCGTCGGCCTTTGGTGGGGCACTGAGCACTACCCGCTTGGCACCTGCTTGGATGTGGAGCCCAGCCTTCTCTTTGTCGAGGAAAATGCCAGTGCATTCTATCACGACATCAACGCCCAACTGCTTCCACGGAAGCTCTGCAGGATTTTTGATTGCCAAGCCAACCACTTTCTTGCCGTTGAAGAACAAGTTTTCGCCATCGGCGGACACTTCACCGTCGAATTTGCCCTGCATTGTATCGTACTTGAAAAGGTGTGCAAGGGTGTGATTATCTGTTAGGTCGTTGATTGCCACTACCTCTACGCCTTCCTTTTTCAGCAAGTTGCGCATGGTGAGGCGGCCAATTCGACCAAATCCGTTGATTGCAATTTTGATAGCCATAGTTGATTACTGGTTTAAGATTTTTTTATGGTAAAGAAGAATGTTCAAAGCTTGAACAGGGAAAAAGCCATTTGGCTTCTAAAAATAATTTGGAAAGGTGCGGAACGAAAGTTGGCCGCTAAATGGTTAAAGCCTGTGTTTTTGGGGTGGCGCAAAGGTAAACACATGCTTCCATTTATTGCATCGTTTGGGCAAGCATTTGACCTTCCAGAAAAAAATATTTGCCTTGGCTTGGCTATTTTGAAAACAAGCCTATCTTTGCCCCGCTTTTGAAAGAAAGCATACTTGAAATGAAGTACGCCCCGTTCGTCTAGGGGTCTAGGACGGCGCCCTTTCACGGCGTTAACACGGGTTCAAATCCCGTACGGGGTACAAAGAAAAGCCCTTGCGACTAGTGTTGCAAGGGCTTTTCTTATTTGTTTACTGTTCGTCTCAGGCTTCAAGGACTGCTTTCACCTTGTCCGCTGCTTCTTGCAACAAGATGGCCGACTGCACCTTCAAACCTGACTCGTCAATGATTTTTTGGCGAGGTCAGCGTTGGTCCCCTGCAAGCGCACGATGATTGGCACGTTGATGTTACCCATGTTTTTGTAAGCATCCACCACGCCCTGTGCCACCCTGTCGCACCGAACGATACCTCCAAATATATTGATGAGGATGGCCTTTACTGCCGGGTCTTTCAAGATGATTCGAAAGGCTTTTTCCACCCGGTTGGCATCTGCCGTACCACCGACATCGAGAAAGTTGGCAGGCTCACCGCCGGAAAGTTTGATAATGTCCATCGTGGCCATGGCGAGGCCGGCACCATTCACCATGCAGCCGACGTTGCCGTCCAGCTTCACGTAATTGAGGTCGTGGGACTTGGCTTCCACTTCGGTGGGGTCTTCTTCGTCCGTGTCGGCCATAGCTTCGAGGTCGGGATGCCGATAGAGGGCGTTGTCATCAATGGAAACCTTGCTGTCCACGGCGATGATACGGTCGTCGGCAGTCTTGAGCACTGGATTTATCTCAAAAAGTGAAGCGTCGGCGCCGATAAATGCGGCGTAAAGTTTTTCTACAAATCTCACCATGTTCTTGAAAGCAGCACCACTGAGGCCAAGGTTAAATGCGATTTTGCGACACTGGAAGGCTTGCAGACCCAGTTCGGCATCAATGTATTCCTTGTGCAGGAGGTGCGGCGTTTCCTCCGCTACCTTTTCGATGTCCATGCCACCTTCGGTGGAATAGATGATGACGTTGCACTTCCGCTCCCTGTCCATGAGGATGGACATGTAATATTCCTTGCAGGCATTGAAGTCTGGACGGTAGCTGTCCTCGGTAACCAGCACCTTCCGCACGAGCTTGCCCTGGCCATCCATGCCACCCGGAGTTTGTGGGGTCTTTAGCATCATGCCGATGATGTTCCCGGCGTGCTCTTTGAGTTGGTCAAGGTTTTTGGCGAGCTTAACACCGCCGCCTTTCCCCCTTCCACCTGCGTGTATTTGTGCTTTAACCACGACGAAATCAGTGCCAGTCGTTTCCCGGATTGTTTTCCAGGCGTCAACCGCCTCGTCAAGATTGGTGGCTACTATGCCTTCCTGAATGGCTACGCCAAATCGCTTGAGCAGTTCTTTTCCTTGATATTCGTGAAGATTCATTGAAATGAGAATTTGAAGGCTTAAGGAGTTGAGGGTTTGAGACAAACACCTAACCTATAACCCGATTTTTTATCAGAAAATAAATGTTACACCCAAGCTGGGCATGATGGGCAATTGGTTGATTCGCTTGTTCCGCACCCGGTCAAAATAGAAAATGTTCTCCCGATTGTACATGTTGGTAGCACTTGCCACCACTTCCAGGCTGGTGTATTTTCCAAATTTGAATACTCGTTTTAGCGAGCCATCCAAGCGGTGGTAATAAGGCAGTCGGCCACCATTCCGTTTTCCATCCAATACAATACCTAGTTCGCCATTGGTAGTGAGTGGGTCGGTATTTAGACCGTCGTTGAAATTGATGTTGCCATAAAAACCTTGGGTCTGGGTAAACGGGAACCCGGAGCCCATGTTCCAGCGAAGGGCAGCCTCCCATTCCAACTTTTCACCAAATTTATAAGTGCCAAGTAGGTTCACGTTGTGTCGGCGGTCGAAGATGGTCGGGTAATTCTGTTCCCCATCGTTACGGTCAACGTATGCCAGAGAGTAGGTGGACCAGAGGTACAGTTTTTTGGTTTCGTAGCGTAAGGTCAAATCTATGCCATAAGCTTTGCCCTTTTCCGTTACGAAGTTCGGGTCGGTGGGGCTGAGTTTGTTCCGGTTGATTTGGATGAGCTGGGTAAAATTCTTAAAATATGGCTCGACATTCAGCTCAACATTTTTGGATAGGTCAATCTCGGTACCCACTACGGCATGGAAAGCTTTTTGCAAACGGTGGGGCGCTGACTCGGTGCTGTTTGGTTTTGTAACCTGCTCCTCAGGCCCAGTGAGGAAACCCACGAACAAGTTAACCACGTCCAGTTCGCTCACGCTGCTTATCAAGTTTTGGGAGTAAAAACCGCCGGCGGCCTTTAGCCTGAATCCATCGGTCACATTGTACTTCAAGCCCAGTCGAGGCTCCAAGTTGGAGGTTCCTTGCGAAGCGTACAACTGAAACCGTAGGCTTGGTTCAAAGATGAAGTCGCCATACCTCGCTTTGTATTTTATAAATGCGCCAAGCTCTGTCGTGTTGTCGTTCTGGCTGATGGTGTTGCCCACAAAGTTGCGGAACTTGAATTTGGTGTCAAGACCGATAACCTCAAAGCCATATTTGATTTCGTTGCGAAGTCCAAAATAGGTGAAATCGAGCTTAACGTTGTAGTTGGAAATGCCACTCGAACGTGGCTGCTCCCCAGCTTCCTGCAACTCGATGCTGTAGTCGGAATAGGCGACGGTGCCGCCAATGACTAGGTTAGAATTTGGGGGAATAAGCGTGAAATTGGCACCACCGCCCACGTTTTGCCAACCCAATTTAGCCACGCCGATGTAGTTCACGTCATCGTTGAAATTGAATCCAAATAGGTTCAGTTTGCTACCGTTGTTGGTCAGGAATGACAGCTTGCCATAAAAATCGGTGAAGGAGAAAGGCAACCGCTTGCGGTCTTTTTCAGAAAGCCCAGCGTCTGAAGTTGGGTAAAATGTAGTGTCCACCGCGTAAGAGTACAACAGCGGCGAAGTTTCGTTGATGTAGGAGTGCTTCGCAGTAAATAGGAAAGAAGTACTTCCGCTTCCTTCTTGAAACTTCTTGAGCGGGCCTTCCAGTACCGCTTTGGCCTGGAACGGGTTGGCACTCACGAGACCAGCAATGCGCTTCTTGTTGCCCTCCCTTGTCTTGAGGTCAACCACGGCAGATACCCTACCTCCATACTCGGCATTGAAGCCAGCCGTGAGCACGTCCACGGTTTTAATGGTCTCCGTTTCAAAAACCGAGTAAAAACCGATACTGTGGAAAGGGTTGAAAATGGTCATGCCATCCAGCAAAATCCTGTTTTGTATGGGTGAGCCTCCTCGGATGTAAATCTGGCCGCCTTGGTCGCCCGTGGAAATGATGCCGGGCAAAACAGGCAGGTACTGCGCAATGTCCGCCTGCCCACCCGTGCCGGGCAGTGACCTGATTTGGTTGGCTGTGACCGTCACCTTGGAGATGGACACATCCGAGCGTGCTTGTTCCCGACGGGACGAAATCTCGACGGTGCCAAGTTGGATGCTACTAGCTGTCAACATTACCCGTTGGCTGTTGATGCCCCCTTCTTTGATGGTAACTTTTATGGCGGTGCTGTCGTAACCGATGGAACTTACCACCAACGTGTAACTGCCCACGGGAATATTGCCGATGCTAAAAAATCCGTCAACGTCGCTTGTGGTGCCAATGGTTGTACCTTGCAGTACCACTGTACTGAAAATCATTGGCTCGCCAGTGTTCTTGTCAAAGATATTGCCACGGAGCACCCCGCCTTTTTGAGCATTTGCAGTTGCACAAACGAGTATAGTGAGCGTGAAAATCGCAAGTAGAATTTTTTTCATAACCTGTTCCGAAGAATTTTTGCAATCTGCGGCGGTGTTGCCGCAATTCGGGCGCAAATATAAAAGGATAGTGCTGGAAGAATGGACTTGCAGAAGTCATTTTCAATTTACTGCCAAAAGAGCCGTTGTTTACGAGGTGCTGAAATTAGGTTTTGGACTTAACTTTAAAACACCAACCAACTTCCAACTTTGAACATGTAGAAGTTAACCAATTGACTATCAATTGTTTAAAACAGAAGAAAAAGTTTTGGGAAATAAACTACGGTTGCCACCGGCTTATTTTACCGTAAATGTGTAATAGTATTCGCCAGGATAATTTTCGTAAAAACCTTCCAAGTAAATCTCAGTGCCACGTCTTTTTTTCAGTTCGTTCAACACCTCTTGCACCGTACCGACTTTCACTTCACCCACCTTAGTTATTATGTAGCCTGGGTCCATTTCAGTTTTTTCTACTATGCTCCCAACTTTGATGTTTTCAACATAAACGCCAGCAACACGCAGTTTTCGGCGTTCGTCGGTGGTCAGTTCCCGGAGGGTGAAGCCCATGCTGCCCAACAGGCCATCATCCTCGCTTTTCACCACGATTTTTGAGGCCATATCCTTGTCTTTCAAGGTAACATTTGCAACGAAACGCTTGCCTTCCCTGATGTATTCCAACTTTATCACCGACCCGGGGTGCATCCTGCCGACCTGCTCCTGCAACTCTGGTATTGCCCTGATTTTCGTTCCGTTGATGCCTACGATGACATCGAAAGCTTGTAATCCGGCATCCTCTGCCCCGCCGTCCGGGGTCACTGCATTGATGCATACGCCTTCCACTGTCGGCAGGTTGAGTTCACGGGCAATGCGGTCATCCACTGGCCCAATTTTTACTCCGAGCAGACCACGTTTCACCTCGCCATAATCCCGAAGGTCACGAATGATTTTTTGTACCAACGTTGACGGAATGGCAAATGAATAGCCCTCGTACTTGCCCGACCGGGTGATGATGGCCGTGTTGATGCCGACCAGTTCGCCATTGGTGTTGACCAATGCGCCACCGCTGTTGCCGGGGTTCACCGCCGCATCGGTTTGGATGAACGACTCGATGGTGTACTCCCCTTCCAGGATGTCAATGCTGCGGCCCTTGGCGCTCACGATACCAGCAGTCACAGTGCTTTCAAGGTTGAAGGGGTTCCCAACGGCCAACACCCACTCCCCTACCCGCAGAGAATCCGAGTTGCCAAAAACGATGGTCGGCAAGTTTTTTTCCTCGATTTTAAGCAGCGCAATATCAGTGAACGGGTCGGTAGCGATGAGCTTTGCATCGTATTCCCGGTGGTCGTTCATTGTCACTTGGTACTTGTTCCCATCTTCGATGACATGGTTGTTGGTCACGATATAACCGTCCGTAGAAATGATGACCCCAGAACCAGAAGAAGCTCCGTGCGAACTGCCGCCCCACCAGCCATAGGAAGAGCTTTCCATCGCACGTATGTTGACGACCGCTGAAGTGACTTTTTCCGCTGCCGCAATGAAATCGGTGGGCGAAGAAGACAGGAACGTGCGCTGCACGCCGCCGTAAATCGGTTCTGTTTCGCCATAGTTGGCATAAATGGCGGAGCCGTCCGTTTTGTCAATATAAACTGTTTTCGGCTGCTGGAAAACAATGAACAAGAAGACGGCGAGCACTGCGCTACAAACCGAAGATAAAGCGATTGGAAGTATTTTTTTCATGAAAGTCGGGATTCCTAATTTCAAAATTTGGTTTCAATTTGCAGGAAATTGGCCGGAAAGTCAACCGAATGCCTTTTAGATGCTTCCAGCATATTTTACCCAAACGCAAGCTGATTCACTCGAGTTTTGCATTCAGGCTGCAAGTTTAATATTTTGGATGGCAAAAAAATGAATTTGAAAAGAAAATCATTTTTGACGACAGTTTTCATTGGGTCAAATACTTTTGCATACGCAAGCAGGCTCCAATTGCTTGTTTACAACTCGATGAAAAAAATACCATTCTATAAATACGAAGGCACCGGCAACGATTTCGTGATGGTTGACCAACGCCAAACCCAATACCTCACCCGGCAGGATACTGCGCTCATTGAACGCATCTGTGACCGCCGTTTTGGCATTGGTGCGGACGGCCTCATCTTGCTCCAAAACGCTGAGGGCTACGATTTCGAAATGGTTTATTTCAATTCCGATGGCCGGGAGAGTACCATGTGTGGCAACGGCGGGCGCTGTATTGCCGCATTTGCGCACAGCCTCGGCGTGGTTGGCGAACAATTGCCGCTTCCTGGCTATTGACGGTCCGCACGAAGCCAGCATCAACGACGACTGGGTCGAGCTAAAAATGGGCGACGTGACCGAGGTGGAAATAGGTGACGGCAGCTTCGTGCTGAACACAGGCTCCCCGCATTACGTGGTTTTCGTCGAAGACCTTTCGGACATGAACATCGTGGAAAGCGGGCAGGTCATCCGCTACTCCGACCGTTTCCGGCAAGAGGGCATCAATGTCAATTTTGTGGAAAAAATTGCCGATGGCATCGAAGTGGCAACCTACGAGCGTGGCGTGGAGGACGAAACGCTTTCGTGCGGAACTGGGGTCACGGCTGCAGCACTTTCATTTTCTTTGGCAAACCCAGATTTGAAAGTAAATCAGGGCGCCATTTCCACCAAAGGTGGCAAACTCAAAGTTAGGTTTGAAAAAAGCGAGGTAAAAAGCTTCAAAAATATCTGGCTCTGTGGCCCAGCGAGGATGGTTTTTCAAGGTGAGTATCTAAACCGCTGAAAATCACTGTTTGCCCCCGTCTATGGTCTCATTTCTCAAAAATCTTCTCTTCCACCAAGGCACAAATAATATGCCCCAGCAAAATATGCCCCTCCTGCACCCTCGGCGTATCCGTTGAAGGCACTTTGATGAAAAAATCGCAGTTGCCGTCCATTTTGCCGCCCTCGGCACCCGTCATCCCCACCACCTTCATCCCAATTTCGTGGGCTTTTTCGATGGCTTTGAGCACGTTCGGGGAGTTACCGGAGGTGGACATGGCCACGAGCAAATCACCTGGTCGCCCCATTGCCTCCACCGCCCGCTCGAAAACGGCCTCAAAGCCATAGTCGTTGCTCACCGCCGTCACGAACGAGGTGTTCACATGGAGCGCCTCCGCAAAAAGCGCCTTTCGGTCTTGGTAAAACCTGCCGGACAACTCGGCGGCCAAGTGCTGTGCGTCGGCGGCGCTACCACCATTTCCGCAAAACAGCACCTTTCCATCCTTGTTGAACGTCGCAATCACTTGATTTACAATGCCTTGCACGATGGTGAGCAATCGGTCGTCGTGCAGCATCGCCTGTTTCATGGAGATGCTGTCGAGCAGGATGGTCTTGATAGCTGACTTCATTGAGCGAGTTGTTTTTGAACGTAATCCACTAAATCGTCCAAATGAACCTCCTGCTGCACTTGGTTAATCCAGGTCTGCTTGTCAGTTGTGGTGCTTTCGAGTGCCTTGCCGAGCTTTAAGTTTTTCACCGTAGCCACGCCTTTGTCTGCTTCGTCCATACCGATGAGAATGGCAAGCGGACAATTTTTGTCGTCGGCGTAAGCCATCTGCTTTTTCATCTTTTTAAAGCCTTTGGCGTTGCCGACGTACACCTCGGCGCTGATGCCAGCATCACGCAGCAAACGGGCGATGCGGTAGTATTCCACCTGCAATTCGTCGTCGAAATAGGCAATAAAAACGGGGCCTTGCGCCGTCACCTGGCCGGGTTTGGCCATGCGCAGCAGTTCTGCCAAGCGGTCAACACCGATGGAGGCGCCCGTGGCAGGCACTTTGAGGCCGAGCAGTTTTTCCACCAAGCCATCGTACCGGCCACCACCGCACATGGAGCCGACCCTGCGTTCCCGGCCTTTTTCATCCCGGTAAGTGAGCAGCGATTCCACCTCAAAAACTGGCCCAGTGTAGTAGGCCATGCCCCGCATCAGCGAGGGGTCAAGTATTATTCGTGACTCGTCGAAGCCAAGCTTTGCCCAGAGGGCGTCCATCTTTTTTAGCTCCGCAATGCCCTCGGCAGCCGTAGGATTTGCGCCAGCAACTTCCTCGAATTTTTGTAAAACATCGGCACGGGTTGTAACGCCTGTGGCCAATTTTAGGAACGATACTATTTTCTCAATCACAGCGTCGGCCAAGCCAATCCCCTCGATTTTTGAGCCGGAGGCGTCCTCCCTACCCTTCCCAAGTTCCAGTTTAACGTCGTCCCAACCGATTTTGTCGAGCTTGTCAATGACCCGCAGCACGGCACCTTCCTGCTCTTCGGTCACGATGCCTACCGACTCCAAAAAACCCTTCAATACCTTGCGGTTGTTGACTTTTACGATGTAGCTGCTGCGTTCCAAACCAATTGCTTCGAGTGCATCGACAGAATCATGCAAGCTTCGGCATCAGCAGCCACGTCGGAAGTGCCGACCGTATCGAAGTCCAATTGCCAGAACTCCCGGAAGCGACCAGGCAACAACTTCAATTCGTACCGATAAACTGGTCCGAACTGGAATCGTCGGAACAACGGGGCATTGGATTCCATGATTTGCCCCCGTTTTACGTCCATAAAAAGCCGCTCTGAATAGACCCTGGCCAGTGGCGCCGTAAGGTCGTAGCGCATGGCCAACGGATGGAACTCCATCACGACCTTGCCCTCAGCATCCCGCATTTCGGAGCCGTCGGTGAGCAAAACTGGCTCTTCCTCTGGGTTTCGGAAATTGTAAACGCCCTTGTCCACGGTATCCTCGTCGGGCATGTACTTGCCAAGCGCGTCGGCGTACTCCAGCACGGGCGTGTCCCCATGCTCGAAGCCGTAGGAACGATAAACCTTGGCCGCTTCCCGGATGATGGTCTGCCGAAGTTCGTTCCCGTCGGCGTCTATGTCCCGGAAGCCTTTGATTTTGCGTGGAATGTTGCCTATTTCCATAATTAGCGAGTGAGAAGGTGAGAGGTGAGCTTTGAGAGGGTGAATATGTGAGCCGCTCACACTCTCACCTTCTCACTCGCTCACGCTCTAAAAAAAAAGCATTACCCCGAAGAAGTAATGCTTTTAGTCCCCTCGAGTGGGTTCGAACCGCTGACCTCCGGAACCACAATCCGGCGCTCTAACCAACTGAGCTACAAGGGGAGCTTAATGATGATGTTTGAAAAAAATCATGTGCGCTTTTTTATAAAGCGGCGCAAATGTAAAGATAGTTCCGGGTGATTTCAAAATCTTTAGGTGGGAGAAATTTGGAGGGGGGTGGATTGTGTGGCATTCGAGCTCGATTTGATGGTTGAAATTGCTGTCTCGCATTTGGACAACTCAGCAATTTCAACCATCCAACCAGCCAGTTTCAATCCTTGGACAACGAGATTTTCTTTGTAAAAACTTTCCCGCTTTGCGTAATCTCGAGGTAGTAGTTACCAGCGCCATTTTGAGAAATGTCCACACTGTCACTGAATTTACCGCTGAAACTACCCAAATCATATTCGTATAGCACCCTGCCGGTGAGGTTGTAGATGCGAACGAGGGTATTGCCACTCATTGGCAAATTGAAATACAGGTCAAACAAACCAGTTTCGGCATTTGGCGTGAGCCGCAAGTTTTCAACTGCAAGCGTGCTGTTGTTTGAAAGCTGGACACCTTTGCTTTGCAAGGCATCCGATTCCTCATTAGTGATGGCAGAAATTGTGGGCTTAATGTTCTTTACGTCCACTCGGGGCGTAGTGGGTTTGGTTGTTGGCTCATTCACCCAACCTCTTCCACTTCCTGAAATGGAGGGTGCTGCGATGACCACCGACGCCCTTCCGCCGCAATCACAATCTGCACATTTCTTGGTTTGTGCATAGCTCATGATGGGTTTTGATGCTTTCATGGACTTGCCATCCCGCAAAAACTCAACAGAAATGGTTTCGCCGGGCTTGAGCATTTCAATGGCCGTGGTGACGTCCAACCAATCCACCATCCGGTAGCCGTTGATGTGCGTGATGACATCTCCCTCCTTCAATGAAAGCTCGGCGGCAGTAGAACCTTTCACGGGCAAAATGGCTACGCCGTCATTATTGTTTTCTTCATTGACTTGTATGATGCCGAGAAATGTGTCTTCACAACTGTTTTGCACTTTCTTCTCGGCGGTAAATGGCTTAGTGAAGGTCAATGATGCCTTTGAGGCTTTACCTTTTCTGATAAAATGCACAGTCGCCGCTTGGCCCGGTTTGAATTTTTTTAAGACAATGCCCAAGTGCTGCTCCTCGCCAGCACGATACTCATCGAAGCCGTAGATGTAGTCGAAAGGCATTATCCCTGCTTTTTCTGCGCCCGAGTTTGGAAGGATACCGGTAACATAAGCGCCGAAAGGATTGTCAAGGCCAAGCTTTTTGGCTTTTTCTTTTGAAATCATTTCGGTGTAAATCCCAATAAATGCCCTGTTTTCGTCTTGTTCAGGTTCTTGTTCCTGGTCCCAGTTGTCGGCCCCAGCGATGGTCACGTTGCCTATGTCGTCCCAGTCCACGTCTATATTCCAATCGCCCCGATCGCCATCGGGATACACTTCATCATAGGACTTGATAGTGCCCTTGCCGGAAAGTTCCTTTTCGTCCCGCTTGAAGTTAACCTCGATTGCCTCGCCAGGCTTTGTGTTTTGGATGGCAGTGGTAACATCATCCCAGTCCAGCACTGGAAAGCCGTTGATGGAGGTGATGACGTCACCTACTTTCAGGCCCATTTCTTCTGCGGTGGACTTCTCGACAACTTCCACAGCGACGCCGTTGAGTTCATCTTCGTCCTGCTCGCCTGTGGGACTTACGCCGAGGAAAGCTTGCTGGGCTTCGTCCTCATCGAAATCATACTCGTAAGTGGCAAGCTTGACTTTTGCGGACATTTTTTCGCCCTTCCGGACGAAGTGCAGCGTGACTTCATCACCAATCTCGAAGTCTTCTAAAATATCGGAAAGGCTTTGGTTGTCGCTGGTGCGCTGTTCATCAACACCATAAATATAATCAAAAGCCTTCAAGCCACCTTTCTCCCCCAGAGGATTTTGCCATGACCTTGGAGACATAGCTTCCGTAACGGTTCTCGAAGCCGAGCTTTTTGGCCTTTTCAATGGAAACCATGTGGGTCTCAATGCCGAGGAAAGAAACTTCCGGACAAAATGATAGGTCAATCGCTTTACCTAGCCCGTCCAACTTAACCGACCAATTTTGTCCCAGCCACCTTCCAGCCTTTCGCCCAACAATTCAGCTTGGGTACCGATTTGCTCAGAACGGGCCTCCCAATTTTCGGCAGTTGCCTCAATCTTTGTTTCCAGCCTATTGGCAAATCCCTCAATTTTATCGGAGAGACGTTCCAATTTTTGGTCAAAACTGGTGCCTCCAGATTGTGCAAACACGCCATTCATCAATAAAAAAGCGAGTAGTGAAGTGCAAAATATCTTTTTCATCTCAATCATTTAAAAGTTTAGGCTCACAGCATTTCCCCTTTGGGATTTGTGAACATTACAAAATTTAGACTAACGAACATGATGGACAATTTTTGAAACCAAATGTTGCATACCACCATGCCCTGAGGCTGTGTAATTTTGCCAAAAAATTCAATTTCAAAAAAGATGTTTAATAATTGGAAGTCGCCTATGCCAACCGCTAAGTTGGCCTTTTTTCTCATCGCTGTACTGTTTCTTGCTGCTTGTAAAACGACCAAGCCCGCCAAACCGGAGGAATTTTACAACAACGTAAATCTCGAACCGGAACCTTCGGTCATCAACATCCCCCTGAAGTTTTACAAGTCTGAGTTGCTGAAAAGCATCAACGACCAAATCGGGGACATGCTCTACGAGGACAAAAACCTTCAAGATGATGGCCTTGCCATGCGGGCAAAAAAGCGGGAAAACATTACCATTGACATTGACGCCACTCAAATCAAGTACCGAGTTCCCGTTGACCTTTGGATAAAAAAGGATGTGGTGCTTTCGACCGTGGAGGCGGAAGGCTCGCTGGCCTTGGAGTTCACGACCCGCTACACCATCAAGCCGGACTGGTCATTGGAAACCCAGACAGAACTTTCCGGCCACAAATGGCTGAAAGAACCAGTCGTGAAACTCGGTTTTGCCGACTTGCCCATCACCTCCATTGCCAACCTGGTCATCAACCAAAGCCGCTCGACCTTTGCCAAGTCCATTGACAAGGAGGTGAAAAACATGTTTGACCTCAAAAAAGAAATGGAACGCACCTGGAAAGAGATGCACGACCCTTTTCAGTTGTCGGAGGAGTATGCCACGTGGCTGCTGCTCAATCCCCAATCGGTGAGCATGACCCCATTGAAATCGAACGGCACCACGGTGGAAAGCACGGTGGTGGTGGTCACGAAGCCCAAGATTTTTTTGGGTGAAAAACCGGCTGCCTCGACTGTTGGAAAACTCCCCGAGTTTGGCTATGCGACGGCAGAGGCCGACAATTTTTCCCTGTTCCTCGACACCGAGGTGCCATTCAAAGAGGCAGAAAAATTGTCCAAGCAAAACATGGTCGGCGAGGTCTATACTTACAAAAACAAGCAAGTAAAAGTGGAGGACATTGGGCTGTACGGCCAAGGCAACAAGCTCGTGATTCGCACCAACCTGTCGGGCAGCTACAACGGCGATGTTTACCTCATCGCCTTGCCAGAGTACGACGCCGAAGCGAACCAAGTCAAACTAAAAGACGTGGATTTTGATTTCAGCAGCCAGAAGGCGTTGATGAAAAGTGCGAGTTGGCTCTTCAAAGGCCCGATGAAAAAACAGATTCAGGAGAACCTTGATTTTTACCTAAAATACAATTTGGAAGACTCCAAAAAGTCAATCCAAGAAGCGCTTAACGACTACGAACTCGCACCCGGCATACACATGCACGGACTGCTTGACGACCTCTCCGTCTCCAACGTTTACATTGCCACCAACGCCATTCGTGTGCGGATTGGGCTGAAAGGGAAGCTAAATCTGGAGGTCAAGGGGTTTTTAGAGAGAGTGAGCAGGAGAGAGTGAGAGAGTGAGCAGATGAGCGCAGACTCCTCCTCCTCTCATCGTTGCTCTCACCCGCTCACCTGCTCACCCTCTCACTTTTTCTCTGAGGAGGTCGAAATACCAAACGGCAAATACAACGGGCAGAAACTGATAAAGCTGGTCGCCAGGAAAACCACGGCTAAAATGAGCAGTACCAAGCCCAATGTTCCTGTAACAGTTCCCGTGAAATAAAGGACGGCCATGACGGCTGCGAGGATGACCCGGATGATGCGGTCGGTGGAGCCCATATTCTTTTTCATTGTTTTTTTGTTTATGTTTTGATGAAATCAAGGAGCAATGCCAGCGCCGTCACCACTGCTATGCAAAGGATGCAAACGACCAGCAATTTCGCCCATTTTGGAATGTTTTTCATGACGCCAAAATTAGGTGCCAATACAAGTTTTGCCAGGTGAGTTTTATCACTTAACCAAAGTGATTTATCCCTGAAAAGCGTTGAAAAACCATGCTGTTTCAGCCCCGCAGTTTGAAAGTCCAAGTGATGAAGACCCTCGCTACCACTTCGCCTTGGTCATTGCGACCGGTACCTAACATGGTCAGCGTTTGAGGTTGGTTGGTGTCAACAGCGGATTTGACGGTTTCGAAAACCTTTGCCCCGTCTTCGCAAGTGAAGGTGATGGTGGAACTGGCCTTTTTCAAAAACTCCGCCCGTTGCTCCAACACGAGCATGGAAACGTCGCCACCAGACATGCGGGCCAAGTTGGCCATGACGCCCGTGGAAAGCTCGCCAGTCCCGGCCAATGCCGCAAAATAGATGGACTTGAACGGGTTGCGGGTGCGCCAGTTGTAGGGAATGGTAACTTCGGTGGATTCAACGGAAGCCCGTTTTACCGAAATCCCCACCACAATGCCGATGGCAGGTTTTTGAAGAAATAACGCCGAAGTTTCCAAACGGATTGGATGTCACGAAGGTACTTGCTGGCGGTTGGCGATAGTTGCTGCATGATTTATCGTTGTTCACAATTCGAGCAAATATAATGCACCCTGATTAGATGCCTTTGGTACATTTGCTCAATTTAAAACCAACTTGTTGCCTCGTGAATCTTGCATTTTCCACATTGCCCAAGATTGAATTGCACCTGCACCTCGATTGCTCCCTGAGCTACGAAGTAGTGAAGCAAATCAACCCTTCAATCAGTTACGAGACCTACCGCAATTCCTTCGTGGCGCCACCCAAATGCTCCGATTTGGCAGATTATATCAGCAGGGCCGTGAACGGCATTGAGCTGATGCAAACCAAGGAGGAACTGCGGCTGGTCACGCTCGATTTGTTCCAGCAATTAAAGGCCGACAACGTGATTTACGCCGAAATCCGCTTTGCGCCACTGCTGCATGTACAAAAAGGGCTGACCCCCATCGAAGTCGTCCAAACGGTGAACGATGCGGCGACGGAAGGCATGGTCGAAACGGGCGTGGAAGCAGGCGTCATCCTCTGCACCCTACGGCATTTTGAGGAGGCCGAAAGCATGGAGACCGTTCGTCTGGTGGAGCAGTTCCAAGGCACAAATGTCGTTGGCTTTGACATCGCTTCCGACGAGGCGGGCTACCCCATTGACAAGCATGTGAGCGCCTTCAATTATGCCAAGGCAAAGGGACTAAACATCACCGCCCACGCCGGGGAAGCCAAGGGCGCAGACAGCGTTTGGGAAACGCTGCAACACTTTCATCCCACCCGAATCGGGCATGGGACGAGAAGCGTGGAAGACCACAGGCTTTTGGATTTCTTGAAAAAAGCCAATATCCACCTCGAAGTTTGCCCCACCAGCAACGTGCAGACCAATGTGGTGGACAAGCTGGAAAACCACCCGGCTGACCAAATTTACCGCCACGGCATTTCGATGAGCGTGAATACGGATGCTCGAACCATTTCAGATACCACACTCGCCAAAGAGTACCAGATTTTGATTGACCAATTCGATTGGGGAAAAGCACATTTTTTGCGGTGCAATTTGGAGGCCATCGAACACGCTTTTACAACTGAAGAAAAAAAGGCTGTGCTGAAGGGAAAAATCATGTCGGCTTACCAGTAGTTGCACAGCCAATTAGCCCGGATTGCGAAGCACGATACGATGGCATTGAAGCGTCCCCTCGTCAAAAGCCACGACAGACCCCCACAAATACAACCGGAACCTTCGGAAATTGTACTCCCCAAAACGGCTCACCAATTTTTCCCGGTGCGATTCAAGGTTCCTTGCCCAGTTCTCAATGGTTTTCTGGTAATCCCAACTGTCATCGTGCAGGAAACCAGTTCCAACCCTTCCTTTTTGGCGGCCTTGAGAAAACCCTCCAAGTGCAGGAAGGAGTGGTTGAACGGAAAGATGTGCTTGTAAATGAATTTGGACAGTTCAAATTTTACTTTACTCGCACTGGCATCCAAATAGGCGAAGCCACCCGGCACCAGTATTTCCCGCAGTTTGCGGCACACCCGGTCATACTGCGGCAGGTGTTCGATGACGCCCATGATGGTCACGGCGTTAAACTTTCGGGCTGGTTGGTAGGTCAGGAAGTCTTGGTCCAAAATCTGGAGGTTTGGTATCGGAAATTTGTTTTCAAGGTATGCCTTCGATTGTGGAGAAATCGTGATCGCCGTGATGCCCACCTTCCTGGGCATCAGGTATTTGATGAAAGCGCCCCACCCAGGCCCAACTTCCAGTATCTGGCTATTCTCGTCCATTTTGCAAGCATCCGCAGCAAATGCAAGTTTGCGCTCCGTAGCAGTTGCCAGCGATTCATCTGGCGCTGCATATATTCCCTGCGTGTAGGCCGGATAAGTTGAATCCAGAAACGACAAATAAAATTCAGGGTCCAGTTCGTAGTGCTTTTGGATAGCCTTCCGGTTCGTGAAAACCTGCCCCAAAAAAGCCGGAATCGCAAAACGAGCTAACCATGAAAATCCATGCCC
Organism: Saprospiraceae bacterium; assembly: GCA_016719855.1. Lineage (GTDB taxonomy): Bacteria > Bacteroidota > Bacteroidia > Chitinophagales > Saprospiraceae > UBA6168. The sequence goes on from JADJYH010000014.1 coordinate 140,628, forward strand.
GCTTTTTAAAAATCTGCGGCATTTCAAAACATCCATCAACGAGCCTTCGATGTCGAGGTCGCCCCTGAGGTAAGATTCGATAATCCCATTTTCATTCAAAAAAGCAAGCTTCTCGCTGCTCGATTGTTGTGGACGGTGACAACTGCCGTGCGTTTTCCACTGCCCAGGATTAGACTTTTCTTTGAAGGAAGAAGGATTTCAATGGACATGTCCATTTCCCCGAGTGGCTTGCCAAGCGTTTGCTGAAGTGCTTCTATTTTCATCGTTTGGTTGTTTTTGATTTGCGAGGGAAAGTTAGGAGGTAACTTCAAGTTACCTCCTAACTTGGCTCGGAAAATTATTGAAAACCTAAAGAAAGCTTGAATTTTCAACCTTACAGCACCACCACCACCACCGCTCCCGACCCCGGCAGCGTTAGTTCCTTTTGATTTTTCCCCAATGTCACCTCAGTATCCTTTCCGTCCAGCAACCATGCGGCTTTGGCCTTCATGGGAAGTTGAATGGGGACAGGCCGAGCCGGAAAACCGTCAGTTTCGATTGGACGCCAAGCCACCAAGTGCGTCACCTTCCCGTCCGCATCCCCGAACCGGTAAACCCAGGCCGTTTCATCCTCTCGGACGACGGAATGAAAATACTTGCTGCCCAGTTTTTCCACCAGCGATTGCAGGGCCAGGAATGTTTTCTTCTTCGCAAAACCGGTTTTCGAAGAGCCTACCAACCCGCTCCGGGTGTACAGCGAAGAGGGCGATTTGTCGTTGGCGTGGAAGAACCACGTGGCCCGGTCAATGCCGAGCCGGGCGGCGATGAGTGTTCCACGCACGGCGTAATTGGCGGCAGCCTGCTTCGCTCACGCACTCGTCGTGGGTGCAGTCCTCCCCTGCCCCGTCGCTGTCCCAGCCCCATTCCGAGAGGTAGATTTTCTTGCCGGGCATGTTCTGGTTGCGCCAGCGGATGGCATTCAGCATCTCCCAAAAACTGCTGCCAGGATGCTCCGGCTGCACCGCCCGGCGTTTGCCATTTTTGTCGGACGTGTAACTGTAACAATGGATGTTGATGCCATCGAGCAGCGAAGCTGACTGCGGTGTGATGCGGTCGCCGATGTAATTCTTCCATTGGCCGTGCTTCTCGGCGAGCGGGTCAACGGCTTGCAGGGCGCACGGAAAAACCTCCACCGTCGGGTCGCCAGCCTCTGCACCTTCGGCCATGCCGAGCAGGATTTCCCCGATAAACCTCGGCTGGATAGTGCCACGGCTCGTTGCCCGCTTCAATGGAACAGACCAGGCCGTTGCCTTTTTTTTGCTCCAAAATGCCGGGTAAACGCCTCTGCATACCGACGGCCATCTTTCCGTGGATGCTTCCAGTCTTCCGGTTTGAACTTGTAAAATTGGAGACTGGCCTGTACGTTCATGCCAGCGCTTTCGTGCCAAACTTGGTATTCGCTGTCCCAATTGAGCCATTCGGTGGCGGGAGTGCCACCGCCCTTGGCCATTTTTTCAAAGTCAATGGGGTCGTTGGGCGACTTCAAGTCCCAGGTCATGTCGTGGTAGTTGCGGAGGTGGGAAGCCACGGGCTTGAAGCGAAATGGCCCGCCGTCTGGCCCCAGTTCGTCTGAATACTTGTCGGTGCCGAAGCTCCAGTAGCCGTTCACGCCGAGCAGTTCCTTGATGGTGGTATGGCCTTGCGTCGGAGGTTCCATTTGACCATACGGCCCAAAACGGTCGTAGGCTTTCACCTCCCAGATGAAAGCTTTGTTCCAGTCCTTCACCACCATTTGGTGCTCCAACCGGAGGTAGCGTGCGGCGATTTCCTTCGGCAAAATCGTGGCGACGGTGTGCAGCGCAGTGGGATCGAGCGTGGCGATGTTTTGCCAGTTTTTCCCATCCGTGCTGAGGTAAAGCTGCGTGGCGGTAGCCGTGCCAACCTCCCCAGCCCAGTGCCGGGTATGTACTTGCCCGACGGGGCGAACCTGTCCAAAATCAATGGTTACGCTTTCCAATGTGCCGTCAGGTTTGCCTGGCACCACCCCGCCCGACTGCCAGTGGGTGTTCGGGTCGCCGTCGAGGACGTTGGCAGCATCTTTTGCATTGGAGGTGGCGGTGACCGTTGCACCTTCCGTCCAGGAGGGGATGTAGCCGGCGTGGGGGTTCCAAGTGGTTACTGATTGGTGGTAGCTCGCCGCTCCGATAAGCACAATCAGCGCTGAAAAAAGAGGAATATTGGGCGGAAATGTTTCATGGCAGTTAGTTGTGTTAAAAATTGCTGGGTTATTTGCCGGAGGCACGGTATTCATCACGGGCGAGGCGGAAGCCAATGCTGATAGTCCCTACGGTCGGGGCTATAGAGGTCACGGTTGGCGCAACGCAGGCGGGCTGGTTTGTTGTTCCAGCCACCACCCCGAAGGATACTGCTGGAGCCAGAAGTCGGCCCCTAAAGGATTATTGGCCCCGCCCTTTACAAAATTCTGGTAGTAGTTTCCATCATACCAATCGCTGCACCATTCCCATACATTCCCGCTCATGTCAAAGGCACCTATTTCGTTTTTCACCTTGCCGCCAACGGCATGGGTATGGTTGCCTGAATTGCCATCATGCCACGCCACCTCATCCAAGTTGTTGCTGCCGCTATATTTGGTCTGGGTGGCTCCTCCGCCCCTTGCGGCGTATTCCCATTCTGCTTCGGTGGGTAGGCGGTAGTTTTTCTTGTTTTTTGGGAAAGCCATTCGGTGTAGGCCACGGCACCATACCAGGTTACGTTCACGACGGGGTGACGCTCATATCCTTTTGCGGTTCGTAGTACGCTTTTGTGATGTCACCCTGGGAGCGGAAAGCAATGCCCCATTCGTTTTCTTCAATCATAGTCCCACCTTTGTATTGCCCATCTTTCACCTTTGTCAAACCGTACTCATTCAGGAAAACAGCGTATTCCTCGTTCGTCACTTCATATTTCCCAATGGAAAAATCACTCAGCGTAACATCATGAACAGGAAGTTCATCCTCCTCGCAATCCCGTCCCGCTTCTCGTCGCAGCCCATTCGGAAGGTGCCGCCTTTAACGAAGACCATTTCGGGTTCACGGAACGTCGGTGGTTGCTGCTGCGGAGTGTCGTCGCCAGGCGGCAGCGACTGCGCAGGTTCTTCCTTGATTGGACAGCCCGCATTTTTCGGGTCGCCAGGCTCTTTTGGGCATTTGTCCCTCGAATCGGGCACACCGTCTTTGTCCGTATCTCGCTCTTTTTCAGGCAATTGCGGGCGCATCTGCACCGTGAAGGTCAGATTGTAAGCAGTCGGTTGAATTTCCCGAACCAAGGGTTGGTAGCCTTTCTTGGTGAAATCGTAAACCCGTTTTTCGCCCAACGGAATTTCAAGGTAGATTTTGCCCGAAGGGTCTGTCTGCCCTCGTGAGTTTTTTGAAATCACCATCACATCTCTCAAAGGCCGCCCGGTTTGCGCATCTGTTACCGTGACGGCAATGCGCTCTGTAATGCCTTCCACGTTGCGGGCAAGCAGAGATTGAAGGTTTGGGTACATCTTGAGCGTATCGAAGAACTGGTTGTCCGTGCGCTCCCGAATGGCATCGTAGTACAGAAGCGCTGAATCTTGCCTACCCGAATAAAAATGAACCAACCCAGTGCCGTGCATGGCATCCAACGACATACTGTCTGAATTCAAAATACGGTAGAAATGTACAAGGGCTTTTACCAGAAAATTAGAATCCTGATATTCGGCCAAGTACATGTTGTACCAATAAACAGCGGCATTATAATTGACTTTATCCCAGTTGCTTTGTGCTAGTGGATATCCGTTATTATTTCTTAGCTGAATAGCTCTTCTAAAATTTGTGAATATGTACTCTTGTTCTTTTCGCCAAATATCAATTTTTTCTTGCTGGGCTTTGGCACCTTGGAGTTTCCCATCGTATAACCAGCAGCATACCCCAAAAGATAAGATAGCCCTTTACCGTCAATATTAAAAGTGGAGTCAGCAATCCCAAAGACATTCCAGTAGTTCTTAACCCCAATATTATTGTATAGAACTGAACTATCCGCCACACATTCCCTTCTTAAATATCCCCCCCATAAATTCGTCTCTTTGCATGGCGTCTTTGGATCGTATGTAGCATCGACACAATTGGCCAATTGCTCTGAACCATCATAGTTCCAGACGAACAGAAAAATGGGAAGAAACAACAACATCAATAACACCGTCCACCATAAATCTTTGGTAAAAAATGGCTTCTCTAATGTTTCGGGCTTGTGCTTATTTTCTCCCAAGAACTGCTGAATATTTGGCGCTTGCGGAGTAAAATATGTCTGGTTTGATTGCTGCGCCATCTGGTTCTGCCCGACATGCCGCTCCACGCTCTGGTTCAACTCGGCGAGGTGCTTCGGCGTCAGCAGTTGGAGCGCCAGCAGTTCCCGAACGGAGGCTTGGGTTTCGGGGCTGTCCGGTGCCACGGCGAAGTTTTGCAGCACCAAATTGACCTGATGTTCCTGGTTGGCGTGGCTGCCCCGCACCAGCGTTTCCACGGCTTGGAGTTCCGCCTGAACGGCCTCCCGTGCAAGGCGCTCGGCTTCAGGGTCGAGGTCGTTGAGGAGTTCCTTTCGCAAACGGGGTGATAGGTCGCCCGACAGCAGCCAAGGTATCCGGCTGATTATCAGCAGATTGTCGTAGTTCACGTCCACGCCCATCGGCTGCAGCGCCCGCCCGATGGCCAAGGTAATGCTCCAATCCGGTTTGGGGTAAACGGCAAGGGCGCAGACCCATCGGTAAATTGTTGGATAAGCGCTGAGGTAGTCCCGGTGGTCGGCGGCGGTGCGCCATCGGCGGTAGTTCAGGTCAGGCTCCCGGCGGCCTTCAAGCAGCCGCTCGCACCACGAGGCGAAAGTGGGCAAGTCCTCCCCGTCCATGCCCCGTTCGAGGAACTTGATGGCTTCGCCCAAACCCTCCGTGTCGCTGGGAAAAATGGCGAATAAGTTGTGCAGCGCCCCCTCCCGGTACGTCCACGAGATGACGGGCATCGGCGTGAGCAACATGCGCTGTTTCCATTGCCGGAAAAAAGCGAAAGCATCGGAGCGGATTGCCGGTGCGCCCGCTTTCAAGGACTGGTGCGGGTCGAGCAAACCATGCCCATCGCCCAACACGATGAGCCGGTTGAGGGGGAAAAGGCGATGCAATTGGTCGGGGTTGATGCCTTCAGGATACTGGTTGTTCCAGAAACGGATGGGTTCGGTTTTGAAATAAAAAACCTCGCCCAGCACCTCCCGCTTCCGCAGAAAATCCACGAGAAAAGTATACAGCTGCGACTGGTGGCTGCCCGCCGATTGCTCGTCAATCAGGAACAGGTACTCCGTCGGCACCGCATCAGCCTTGCTCAGGAGATTGGGGAAGCCACCTTCGGCAATGGTTTTTTTCAGCGAAGCTGGCACGTCCATGTTTTTGCGCAAACCCTCCTGCCGCTGCCGCAGCACGTCGGCAAGTCGGTAAAATTGCGGCTCCATGCGCACGTACCCCTCCTGCAGTCGGAATGGAATGAAGTACGGCCCCTTGTCCAATGCTTTGAAACGCTCCGCTGCTGCGGTCAGGTCTTCTTCGGCCTCATCGGGCGAGAGTGGCGGTTTGCGTGCAGCCCATTTCACCCAAAACCAGATGATGGCCAGTCCCAGCAGACCCATCAAAATCCAGGTACCAATGGAGAAGTTCACAATGGCATCCACTTGGTCTCGTTTCAAGATTTTGGCGGTGAGGTAAGCTTTGTCCCTCCCGACGCTAATGCGGTGGGTTTTGGTCACGGAGCAGTCGCCGTCGAGGCCGGTGCGGGTGGCGGTGAGGCGCACTTCAAACAGGCCGCTTTTGGTGAATTGATGGGAAACTTTGTTGCCCGTGGCCGTGGTGCTGTCGCCAAAATCCCAGGCCAATTGGATGTTTTTGCATCGGCCAGCTTCACTTCAAAATGGGCAGTACCATTGATTTTTATTTCCGGGCTGCGCCAAAATGGTATCAATTACCGGCAGGTTGTTGCATAAAATATGGAAGCTGGAAACATGGGAAACGGGCTGGTTGGTCTTTGGGTCAAGCGATTTCAGACAGGTGAGCCGAACCTCCCGGTCGGGGTTTTCGCCTGCTTTATTTACCACAAAATTGAGGTCAAATGACTGGCTGTCAACGAGTTCTGTTTGGCCAGTGGCGGTATTGACGATTTCCCAAAGCAGCGCCGAGGAGTCAATATTTGCAGAAAGGTTTGTAAAATGGATGGTATCGCCGAGAGTCACTTCAGGTGGGTGCTCGAAGTAAACTTTTGGTGCGGGTGGGTTTTCTTTTTGGCCCAGTTTGATTGCCGCCCAAATCAGGCCACCCAGCACGAGCGCCACGAGTAGCCAACGCAACCAATTGGGTCGTCGCTTTTCGACCTCCACTTCAGTCACTGGCATCTCCCAAGGCCGCTGCACCTCCTCCCAGTATCGGTCGAAGATTTCGTAAAACCGTTCCTGCTCCGCCCTGCCCTGCACCAGCACCGGGGCGAGCAGGAACTTCAGTTTTTCCGGCGATTTCAGGTTCGATTGGCCTGTGCTTTCCAGCACCTTCAGCACCCGCAGCCGCTCCGCCGGGCTGATGGAAAACCCGGCCAGTTCCAGCCGTTGGAGGAAGGTATCGAGTGGGAAGGTGATATTTTGATTTGAGTGGTTCAGGGCTTACTTTTGTGTACTGTGGTTTTTAATATTCTCATTGTTCAATCAAAATTTTACTGCCATGCATACAGTTTCGATAGAAGTTTCCGATAAAAACGACCTACAATTGCTTTTGATGCTGGTTCAACGGCTTGGCTTGAAATTCAAGCAGGTTGAAAAAAATGGGGCGTCAGAACCACAAAAAAAAGACCTTGAGTATCATCGAAATATCATTAAAAACGGAGGCATAATGACCGAAGATAGGATGAATGAAATGTTGAAATGGCTCGAAGAAGACCGGAGTGATGATTCTCGTTCTGCGCGTCCATCATGAAAATAATTGACTCCAACATCATAATTTACTCGGCAAATCCTGCTTTTAGTTACTTGCGCCCGCTTGTAATGGATGCTGCTAATTTTGTTTCCGCTATCTCGCTGGTGGAAACCTTCGGTTTTCAAAATTTGCACCCTGTTGATGAAAAATATTTTGAAAGCGTTTTTAAAATTCTCCAAATCATAGATGTTGATAGAACCGTTTTGGCGAAGGCGATTGAAGTCCGCCAAAAGCATAAAATCAAACTTGGAGATTCGTTGGTCGCTGCGACAGCGCTTCTCCATGGGCTTGAACTTTACACCAGAAATATCTCTGACTTTCAAAAAATACCTGGACTCACCGTTGTAAATCCAGTTTAGAACACCCCCTTCACCGCCTCCAAATCCTCCCTCGTTTTCACCAGAATGGACAGATTGTCAAGCAGTTGCGCCCGTTGTTGCGCCTCTTTTGCCTCCATAAAATTTTGCATTTCGAGGATGCGCAACCAGGCAAGAAGTTCTGCCGTGGCAGGTGGTTTGCGCACGGCCCGTTTGCGCACGGCGTTGAATTTTTCGAGCAAGGTGTTCAGCGTTTGCTCGGTAAAGTGGGTGCTGCCGCCCAATTGCGTTTTCACGATGTCCCGCAACAAATCGTCCGAGGGAACGGAATATGGTAAAAAACGCAACGGCGCAGGAAGGCATCGGGCAGGTTTTTCTCCGAATTGCTCGTCATGATGACCACGATGTGCTTGTCCTGCGCTTTGGCCATTGGGTAGTTGTCCTGCTCCTTCATCGAGAAACGGTAGTTCTCGATTTCATCCAAAATATCGTTGGTAAAGTCACGGGGCGCTTTGTCAATCTCGTCAATCAGCACGACCGAGTTCTGCGGCTTTTCGGGCAACTGGGTGCTGAATTTCGAGGCGTCCACCACAGCCGGATTGCTGAAAGCAATGGCCTTGCCAAGCGCTTGAAGTTCAATAAAATCAGCAGTTCGCAGCACTTTCGA
>JADJYH010000015.1 GCA_016719855.1 Saprospiraceae bacterium
AAAAGTGAACTATGTGAAAATTGTCCACCATTTTCCTTAAGAACTGTTTTTAATTTGAGATAATTTTCTTCACTACATTCTTGTTGGTGAAGTAATAGGGCATAAGCATAATAATATGCAGCCACAACAGGTACATCTAGATAATTATCTCTAGCCGTCTCTAATACTTTATCAATCAAGACAAACGATTGTTCATTGTTCCTTAGGCTGTTATTACCATGCTGAATGAGCAAGTAAGAGCAATGTTCCATTTTTGCGATTATATAATAAATATCAAGATTCTTAATAACATTGGAAGCATTAATATCTTTTTTGCGGTCATTGGAATTGGCTAAATCTATCATCTTTTCCATTTCCAATTTAAATTGCCAAAAGAAATAATCTTCACCTTTGAAAGATGTTTCTCTTTGCAGTTTTTCAATTTGACCTAAAGCATATTGAAATTCACTGTTCAGACCTCTTTGTCTGAAATACTGAGCTTGTGCCAGCCAGTAGTGATTTTCTGAGAGAGCTTCAGAGCAAAAACGACAATATACTTTCTATTACTTGTACGAGTCCTCTCAAGTAGCTGCTTTGTCCAATTTTGGCTCGCTGAAGGGTTCTTCTTTGAAAATAGTTTTAAATACATTTCCCTTTTTTAAACCTTCCGCTTCAAAGTTGTGATAAAATGAAGCCAAATATTCCAACAAAGCCTTCGTTTTCTGTGGTCTATTGCCATCGTTGAACAGAGGAGACTGAATGAACTGCTCCAATTGGTGCAATTCCTTTTCCGTAAGGGTTTTCAACAATCGTATCAGTTTCGTTTGCTGCATCGTGTGTTTATTCGCAAAAAACAGTTTTATCCTAATAAAATCCAACCGAAAAACTGCCGGGAAAAATCTAATGGGATTCCTAAAAAAGCCCGTTCCTTTGAGCTTTGGCAAAGATATTCAACAATGCGTTGGTTTTTTTTCAAAAAAATTCTCGCACCCTATTTTCAATCATTAAACACTTAGAGAAATGAAAATCGTATTTGCTCCTTCTCGGAATTATTATCCTAGCTATCATCTGTTATTTCCGCTGTTGTGTCAATGACGGTGGTAAGGATAAGTGCAACCTACCTGCACCGAATAACCTCGCCGTTGAGGTTGTTATGCCTGACTCAGCACACCTGCAATGGGATACCGTACCTGGCGCAGTTGGTTACCGCATCATCGTTACTGATACAACTACCAATGTAGTTCGGATACTTTTGACACCGTCCTGCCTGAACTTGGTCTTGACTCATTAGAGGCTGGCCACTACTACAAAGCTGATGTCCGGGCAAAATGCGGGAATGGCAATTATAGCGATATGTCAGCAGTTGTAGTCTTTCTTCAGGAAGGTGTCATTATTATTGATGATGTCGTTATGATGCCAGGCATGGATACCTGCACTTGTGTCAATGAAACTACCTGGCCCAATAGTCCTGAAACCAGCGACATTACCTTTAACCTCCCTGATTCGGCTTTACCGGAACGCCTCCACCATATAAAAGGGTTATTTATGAAATATGGGTCACCAGCGGGGCTTTGAAAGAAGGGTAAGTTAGCCTTTGACCACACTTGTAACAAACTCAAATCATTACGATGAAGACAATTGTGGCAGTCGTATCGTTGTGGTCAATCATAATACGTATATTGATTTCGTAATTCCGGGAAGTGCACCCTTCCTTACATTAACGCCCAGCTATGACCTCTCCAATCTAGGCGGATTCGGCTTGAACTTCCATGGCTCGACAGGAAATGAATTCCATTACAGAAGGTGTAGTGGCTCTTGGAAAGGCCATTGTCCTTAACACAAGCTGCCCCGCTTGATTGAACACTTGGGGCTTAATCCCAAAAACACTCCTAAAAGCGGCCACCCTCCCCGGTGGCCGCTTTTTGCGTTGTCTACCGGAATTCCCGCCCATAAGTCTAATGGCTTCACCCTTTCCCTCCCCTCACCTTTGTACCGACCACTCGCGAAAAGGGTCGAAAACAATGTACATGAGAAACCGGGCGTATCGCCGAAAAGCCCAACAAAGAGTAGGCATTCATCCAAATTACTAACATCATGAGTAAGTCAATCAAACCAACCGATACGGCAGCGGCACCTGTCGTCAGACCACAGGACACCTTCATTCCAACGCCCCCTGCTTCAAAGAAAGACCTTTGTGGAGTCACTGCTTCCAAGCTGGAAGACTATTTCAACAAACTCATGGCTTCCAAAGTGAACAAACTGGAGCATTGTGGCGAGCACGACGACGACTGCCCGTGCTCCGGCGGTGGCTCCACTCCCAAGGTGGATCTCATCGTGCTTATTGACCCCAGCGGCTCGATGTCATCATTTGCGACGGATGTCAGCGATGCCGCCAAAAGCGCCATTGACAAGGCGAAGGACAAGTGTGTCTCCGACCTAAAGGTTACCTATCTCGGCGTTGATGGCGCCACGTCGGGTACCATATTTACTATCAGCCACCGTGACTACATCACCGACCTGCCTGGAGCTGTTCCGTTGGCAGCAGATGTCCCTCCAGTTGGTTCGTTGGCAGATCAAGGTGCTAATGCCATCCAGGATCTTTCAAAATATGCCGAATGGCGGAATGGTGCTTGTCGGGCTATTTTTACATTGGTGATGAAGAACTGACAGTATCACCCCCCGTGGAATGTAGCCCAAGAAGCTGCCGCTATCAGCTGCCATCAACGAGGCAAACCTGAACAACGTAACCATTTTTGCGCACCATTTGACCCACCAGCATACCAATCCGCTTGGTGCTTGGGCCAACGTTATCCAGAACTACACAGACCTCTGTACTAAAACGGGTGGCAAGGTCTTTTTTAGTGCTACCGCCGACAAGGACAAGTGCATCGAACTGCTGCAAGAAGTCATTTGCAATGCCTGTGGTGGCTGCAAGGAGGTCAAACTTCCCGACGCTGCTCCCTGCCTCTCCATCACCTGGGGCGACAGCAAGTGCGAGTGCATGGAAGCCAACGACTTCGAAGTGCTGGCCATCACTGCCTGCAACTGCTACTCCAACATCGCCTTTGAAAACCTGATGATTGGTCGAATCGTCGTGTGATGCCTTTCGGCAACCCGGTGCCGTTGTTGCCCGATGGTACGCCTTCCGTTGAAGTGCATCCTCCCGGTGCGCTTTGTTTCGGCTCCCTTGGGCCTTGCGGTTGACAACAAGCCCACCTGCAAAACGAGGGAAGTCGTGCTCTACATCCGTGGTGCAAAGGCGGGAAGTATTCGTTTCCACTTCGAGGCAGTGTGCTACTCCATCTCCTACACCGCCCAGACGAAGGAGTGTTTCTCCTTCAACCTGTGCAAGGACTGATATTTGGCGAAACTCCACTTCGCCCCTCAACAAACCAAACCCTATGGAACCCTTGGGCCGGATGGTTGGCGAGCCATCCGGTTCTTTTTTTTGCACCGACCTCTTCGCAGAAAAAGGTCAAAGGAAAAAGCGCCCGCCTTGATAGGGGCGCTACAACCAACAATCTATTTTAATTTTTTTCATCATGAAAAATTTTCTTACCATGCAAACCAAGATTAAAAGCACTTCCCCAACCTTCATGGTTGCCCTCTTAGTCGCTATTTTGGTTTTTTGTACCCCACTGAGTGGTCAGCACTGTGGGCCGGTAATAATTAGCGGACTTGATACTGAATTTGGCTTTAGAAGCTGGCCAACAGGACCAGCAACCAGTGGGCCTACTCCGTGGACAAACTCCCATGGAGATTTGCAGATGTGGGCTAATGTAATTCAAACTGGAATTCTAAACAATGTTACAGCAAATCCAACTGGCCCTGTTTTAGTTATTGGTGGAAGTACATCGACGACTGACGCTATGCATTCATTCTGGAATCAAGTTGTAGGAACAGGACTACTGAGAAGTGTAGTTTACAGTAATAGTTCAACAGGTGATATACTGACAATTCCATTTACCGGATATTCTATGATTGCAATTTGCAATACTGCGGACGGTACTGGTAAATTAACGGCATCTGAATTACTTGACATATCAGCCCGACAAGCAGATATAGCGAGTTTTGTAAATAGTGGTGGAGGTTTATTCGCATCTTCCTGCAATATTGCTCCATTTTATGGGTACATAAATATTGGAATACCACCATTAGTGTCAGTTCCCGGCGGAGGCTCTAATTCTACTCCCACAGCATTAGGCGGTTTGGGAATAGGCGGTATGGGGATACCACCAATAAGTGGCCCTTATCACAATACATTTACTCAATGGCCATCCTTTTTAAATGTACTATCAACTCTTCCACCAGATGGTACACCTGGCACCGGACCACGTCCATGTATTCTTGGGGGTAAGTGTGTAACCATTCCTGGTGAATCTAAATTCCGCTGTCCCGGCGAAAACCTGGTCAACAACGGCGACTTTGAAGGCGGCAATACGGGTTTCACCAGCGCCTACATCTATAATTCTACCGTCGCAGCCGGTGCGACACTTCCTGACAGTACAATATTGTTACCGGCGTTCAGGCATTGACCATCAGTTCGGGCTGGTTGCACAAGACCCAAGCACATGTTCGAATGCCTCCGGAAAATTCCTGGCTGTGAACGGAGCTACTTGTGGAGGTAAAAGAGTTGTCTGGGAGCAAAGTTTTACCGGATTGAAGGATTGGACATGTTACGAGTTTGTGCAAGTGCCAAAACCTGAGCAATGCGATTTCGATGTCAAACCCAACTCGAAATCCAGTTTTCAATAGCAGGCATAGGCAACATAACCCAAACGCTTAATGTCACGGCGGGAGCTTGTAACTGGTTTAAGTTTACTAAACAAGTTTGCCTCTGGGGTTGGGGTTCAAGTTTGACAATCAAAATCATTCTGGACGAATCCGTTCCCGGCGATGGAAACGACCTTGCGTTGATAATATAGCCCTTATTTCAATTCCAAATTGCCCGGCTCCAGTTTTCAATGTTACGACGCTACCATACAGTACAACACAATACCGCATTAGTGCAACTTCTACACCGACAGCCAACTGTCCCTCAAGTTGGTGGGAAGTGTGCGAGTATGACTGGGGGACAAGTAGTTGCGTTGGAGTGCCAGTCGGGCCACTTTCGAGTTGGTGGGTTCCCAACTTGACATTTCCTGACTATCATTCAGGACCGGGTTTAGACGGACGTTTTGATTATGGAAAAATGTATAGGATTACACTGGGCACATGGGGAGATTGTCATGGATGGGGGCCTCATTCGCTACATCGCCAGTTCGCCAAGAACCAAAAAGGTGAAAACCTTTACGGAAGAGGAGTTGAAAAAGAATCCTCAAGCTGTCTTAAAGGCTTTGAAATAACTTAATTCACTTCTAAAATTTTGGTAAAAAAAGGAGGTGAGTGAAAAACAGATTTCCCACTCACCACCCTCAAATATCAAAGCGAGTTCAAGCTATTTTTTCGCTAGTCCCCTGAATCAACCCTAAACCCTCAACCAAATGTGGACAGCTCCTTCGATATCCCGGAGGAGTTTTTTTTGCTGTAATACAGTGAGCTGAATGAATGAATGAACAAAGGCAAGATTCACCTTAGGTACTCCATTATGCAATTTAACCATTCTGCATTCCAACTCCGTCCATTGTCATTCGAATTTTGTGCTTCAACCTTGCAACTTAGCTGCCCAGACTAGTAACCCTGCACCTTGGAGTTCCAACTCCGTCCATTGTCATTCGAACTTTGTGCCTCAACCTTGCAACTTAGCTGACCTGACTAGCAACCCTGCACCTTGGAGTTCCAACTCCGTCCATAGTCATTCGAACTTTGTGCTTCAACCTTGCAACTTAGCCCGTCAATGTCGTCACCCTTCGCTTTCCCATCGTTCAATCCCCAGCAGTTTCTTCCCCAAATCCGACAATTCAGCGGTACCATACCGAGTCTGCTCCCACCGCCGTGGGTCACCGGGAAAGGCATAGCCTTCTGGTGCAATGCGGTCCCGCCAAGAGCTGATGCGCCATTGGCGAAGGGCTTCGTTGCCCTCCTGAGCGGGCATCATGGCGATGTACTGGGCCATGCGCACCTTGTCTTCGGTGCGATTGGGACGAATGCCGTGGGCGAGGGTGCTGTTGAAGATGAGCAAGTCGCCCGCCTCCATGCGCACCTTCACTGGCTCGAAGCCCGAGGTGTCCGGCTTGAAGTGGTCACGGTCGGCTGGTTGCGTGAGCTTCCAGGTGTCATAGGTTCTGAAAAGTTCGGGGATGCACTGGAAGCCGCCCATGTTCTCGTCCGTTTGGTCGGCGAGGGCGAGCACGCCCTGCACGTTCACGGGACGGGTCTCTGGGTCATAGTCCCAATGGATGAAGCCCTTGTATTCATGGCCGGGGCGCATGGGCAGGTTGAGGTTGGCCCGGTCAATGGTCACCCAGAGCTTTTCCGTGCCCCAAATGTCCACGAAGGCGTCGTAAATGCGGGGCCACTGGCGGTTGTCCCAGAGCAGTTGGTGGTTGTAGACCTCCACCATGCCGGTGTTGGTGAGTTCCTTCATCTGCATTTCGGCACGGGGAGGCGTGTACCAGGTCGTAGGGTCGTTGGCGTCTTTCTCCTCAAACTCCCAGAGAAAGTCGGCGGTGCGCTGCACCTGTTCCCGTGGCACGGCGTTTTTCACCACCACATAGCCGTTTTGCAGCCAGAAGGACCAGTCCGCTTCGGAGAGTACCCGCAGCGGCTGCCCATTCGAGCGGTCGTTGAACTTCATCGGGCTGCTGATGGCGGTAGAAGGATTGCCGGGAATGTCAGTGTGGGCGTTTTCGGGGAGCATCGTAGGCGTCATCGTTTCGGCTTTCATTGCTGGATTGTTTGAATTGTTGAATTGTTGGGTGGGGTTGATTTGAACTGGTTCCTTGTCATCACGCATGGAACCGTCCACGCCACCTGTGTTGTCCCTCAAAGCATGGACGGGTCGTTGCACGATGACAAAGCACCAGTAAAAACCGTTGCCAAAACATTCAAGGCAAATCTACCTTTTGCAGCATGTTTTTTACGTTGCTTTGCAGCAAATTTTCACCAAAAACAAAAAAACATGGCCACAGAAAAAGCACCCGTCTCCAGCGTCGAAAACAGCGTCCTCGCTCGCAGCGTCATCATCGCTTGTGTGATATTGACTGCCATCTTCATCGCGCTGCTTTTCTTCCAAAACAACCTCGCTAGGTTTTTCGGGCAATACGCAGACGAAGCCACCATCGGGCTGATGTTGATGGCACTTTGGTTGGTGGTCAGCAGCACCATCCGCAGCTTGAACAACCTTGTCAAGGGCATGGAAACCTGGAAGCTGCTGCTCGGTGGCCTGCTCATCGGATTGTTGTCCTCGTTGCTGACCACGGCCTATCTCATCGTGTTCCCCGACGTCGCCAAGTCGCAGAACACATCCGAAGTGACCGGGGCCACCGGTGGCCTGATTTTGGTGATTTCGGCCATCGCCTTCATCATCTCCATGATTTCCGTGATAAATATGCGGGTAAGGAGCCGGACGCTCGGCAACATTTTGGAGTTGCTGATTATTGGCGGAGCAATAGCGGGGCTGGTGTGGTTTGCGACGAAGTAGCCGACCGTTTACCCTCCACCCAATTTAAAAGGTTGGGTTCTCTTTTTTGCTGGCGCAATGCCGAACTACACCTCTACTCCCTGCATTTTCAACTCAAATTTCCCATCCAGGAACTTGATTTCCAGGTTGCGGCGGTGCTTGAACCACGAAACGATTTCGTCGCCCAAGAACTCCCTTCGCCAGCCGGAAAAGGTGGCGTCATCGAAGTAGTCCTTGTCGTTCTTCATCTTCTTCAGCACGTTGCGGGGCATTACGATATGGTGGGAGATGCCCTCTTGCAGGCATTTGTAGCGCACCAACAGGTCGAGCATTTCCATCAGGATGTCCTGCTTGGGGTTGTCGCTGTTGTCACGGGGGATGCGGCTGAGCACGTCCCGCTCCTCTTGGGTGGCAGGCGCTTCGAACAGCTCCACGAATTTTTTGCCGAACTTTCCAATCAAGCTATCCGGTAGTCGTCGGTCGTTTTGCAGCGCATCCAGCCCAGAGTGTACGGCCCGCACGATGGCACTGATATACTTGCTGGGCAGCACCATCTCCTTGGAATGGTTGCGGCGCTCAGCTTCTTCGGTGCGCCAAAGCATCAGGCGCAGCAGGAAAACCTGTTCCCGGCGGCGCAGGCTCTTGATGATGTTGCTTTCAAGAACTTCCCGGTAGGGGTCGGTCTCATAGCTTTCGGGTTCTTCGAGCAGTTTGAACTCCTCGTAGGCCCATGCGAGGACCAGCTTTTTTCCAAATGCTTGGTAATGTTTATCCAAAGTTGGTAGAGATGTATTACGTCGTGCAGGGCGTACTTGAGCTGCTTGGGCTGGAAAGGGCGGCGCTCCCAGTCTGTCACCGTGTAGCCCTTGCTCACCTCAATGTTCAACTCGCTCTCCACCAGCTTGCTGAAGCCGACGGGATGCTTGTAGCCAATGAACGAGGCGGCCATTTGGGTATCGAAAGTGTTGCGGGGAAGTATGCCGTATTGGATGTTGAACAGGCGGTAGTCGTTGTCGCCAGCATGTACGATTTTGAGCACCTTTTCGTCCACCAGCAGGTCAATCACAGGCTGGATGTCCTTTATTTTCAAGGGGTCAATGAGGTAAAAGCCTTTCGGCGTGCCAACTTGAATGAGGCAGATGAGCGTCAGGAAACGCTTCTCTCCAATAAACTCTGTGTCGAAGCACATCCATTCGATGCCCTTATTGGCGGCGGCAAATCTCGCCAGCCCCTCGGCATCTTCAATTAGTTCGTAACTTACTCCAACTTCTGACATAAAAAGACGTGGGTTATGGGTGTTATTTTTTGAAAAATGATTGGGCCTTTTTTTAATCGTAAATTATTAGCAATAGTTTCGTTGTGGCAATTTCAGGTTTGTTCGCCAACCCAATTTTCAATCAAAAAATCCCGGCGAAGATAGAAAATCTGTTGCTGTAATATAGAATAATATACTGGTTGGGATGATGAGAAGGATTGACCCAAAAATCAGACTTGCTCAATCTCTTGAACTTCACAAAACCAAAGTAATGAAACCATGACGAAAAAACTCCTTGTCACCGGTGCATCCGGGTTCCTTGGCTGGCATGTGGCCCGACACGCCCCAGCGGGCTGGCGGACAGTGGGCACTTGGCATGGCAATGCTGCCGGGCTTCACCCAAAATCCGAAGCCATTCAATTGGACCTCACCGACCGGGATGCCGTCTGGCGAACGCTAAAAGCGGTGAATCCCGACGCCGTTTTCCACTTGGCAGCGGCCTCGAACCCTACCCATTGCGAAGCAAACCCAAACGAAACAAGGCTGTTGAACGTGGAAGCCACCACATGGCTGGCGGAAATGTGCGCCGAGCGCCGCTGCAAGCTGCTGTTCACTTCCAGCTCGCAGGTGTACGATGGCATTGCGGCGCCTTTCAGCGAGACCCCTACCCCATCGCCGAGGAACGAGTACGGGCGGCAGAAGCTTGAGGCCGAAAAGTCCATTCAAATGGTAAGTCCTGCGGCGGCCATCGTGCGGGTAGCTGTGATGTACGGACAGGCTGGTACAGGCACGAAGAACTTCCTCCAACAGTGGCTCGAAACTTGGCGGCGGGGCGAGGCAGTGACCGCATTTTTTGACGAAATCCGGTCGTTCTTGAGCGGGCAATCGGCAGCAGCGGGGCTTTTCCTTTTGCTGGAAAAAGGTGCGGAAGGAGTCTTCAACCTTGGCGGTGCAACGGCCATGAGCCGGTATGAATTTGCAAAACTGTCCAGTGGAGCGCTGCTTTTGCCGGAGGCAAAAATCATCGGAAAATCGCAAAACGAGGTGGAAACAGCGGCTTTCCGGCCTGCCGACCTGACTTTTGACTTGCGAAAAATAAGGGAGATTGGTTTTGAGCCGCAGGCTCCGGGAGAAGATTTTGAGAAATTGAGAGATTGAGAATTTGAGGGGAGTCAGTGTGTCTCAAACCCTCAAATCCTCAATCTCTCAACCCCTCAAAACATATACATCCCCTTGAAGGAAAGGAAATAACCAACTAAGGCATCGAGGCTTTCTTCGTGTTTTTTGTTGTTGTAAAGCAGGTTGATGGAGCGGTTCCAGCGGCCTCCGATGGCAAAATGTTTGGAGAAGAAAAAATCTGCCCCAATGGTAATACCGTAGTCATTTTTGTGAAAATTCTCCACCTCGGCATCGTGGTTGCTGCCGATGGCTTTGGCCTCCAGCAAGCGGCTGAAAGTGAAGCCGCCGGTGACCTGCACTTTGTGATAATCCTCTTCTTCTTTGTACCAATCCTTGTAGGCCAACATCAGCGGCACCTCCACGTATCGGAGGCTGATGTCGAGGTCGCCGTTGACAAATTGAAGGCCATTGTCAAAACTCCCCGCTGCGAGTACAGCATTTCAATGATCAAATCAGTTTTGTCCTTCAGCACTGCGACCGCCCGCAGGCCGCCGTGCAGACCAAGCCGGTTGTAGCCTGCCGAGTCGTCGCCCTTGATTTGGGCAGCGTTGAGGCCAAGTACCAGCCCAGCCTTGAATCGCTGTTGTGCCTCGGCACTTTTCTGAAAAAGGAAAAGGAAAAAAGAGAACGGTGGTCGTCGTTAAGAGATTTTTCATGCTGGATATTCAGATTTAAGGCGGGGTATTTCATCAAAGTTTCATTCGGCAAACGCCGGAATTGGCTCGCTTGTTTTTTCCAATTCAAACTCCTGTCGGATGGCCAACATATTCTCGTCAATCCACTGCTTGGTGGTTTGCACCAGTAAATCCACGGTGTCGGAAAAGATGGGCTGGCCGTAACGGATTTTGACGTAAGTGTTTTTTCTTCCAAAACACCGAATGAAATGGGGGACGAAAGTTTCGTCGCCGACCCAGGCGTCGCTCTTGTACTTGTAGTCAATGGCCATTGGTACGATGCCGAAACCTTCCTTTGCAGCCAAGCTGAATGCACCGGTGCGGAAGTCCATCGTCGTGGGCTTCAAGTGCGTGGTGCCTTCGGGATAAACGAGCACGGAAAAGCCCATTTTCAGTGCCTCTCGAATGGCATCTAGGGTAGCAGTGCGGCTTTTTTTGCTGTCCCGTTTCACGAACATGATGCCCGTGAGCTTTGCGCCGTAGCCAATCAGTGGCCAATTGGAAACTTCCGCTTTGACCACTGGGAGTGCCCGCACATCTGCTATTGCAAGGATGCCATCCATGTAGGCGCGGTGGTTGCCGATATAAATATAGTGCCCTTTGGGTGGGGAACCTTGTTTGTCAACCCTGATGCCCAACTTGCCCAACATCCACCCCAGCCAAATCTGGCTAGTTTTGAATGCGTGGTCGAGATCACGCCCCCTGAAAATGGCTGGCACTACGACCCAAACGATATGGAAAATCAGGCAGCTCACCAATATCATGGCCCGATAGCTTACTCGCAATATCTTCATTGTTTGGAAAATAAAAGCTAACGATTTTTGTAAAAAATGGCCGCAAAGCTACACCAATTCGGGTTCAGGTTCAAACACTCAAACCCTCAACCTCACAAGCCCTCAAACGCTGCTACCCTACCTCCTTCTTGAGCGATTCAATCATGGCAATGGGCACATCGTTGAGGTCGAGCATGATGAAGCCATCGAGCACATCGGAGAAGTTAGGGTCCACGTTGAAGCTGATGAAACGGGCGTTGAGCTTGAGGTACTGCCGCACCAGCACCGGTAGCCGGAAGTGCTCTGGCTCGATGTCCTCGATGAGGTTGTCGAGCGACTGAACCTGGTCGCCGAGGTTCTCGGCCAGCATCTCGATGTCCACCTTTGTCCACTTTGACCTTGAAAGGCTTTCGTGGCTTTAGGAAGTGCGCCAGCTCGTTGTTGTAGAAGTATTTTTTGATGTAGGCCACGATGACGCCACGGGAGAGGTTCGAGTAATATTTGCTGATGCTGACTGGGCCGTAGAGGTAGCTGAACCGTGGGTTTTTCAACAAAAAATAAAGGATGCCTTTCCAAAGCAGGAACAGGGGTAGGCGTTTGCGCTGGTGGTCTGGCACGATAAAGGAGCGGCCAAGTTCGACCGATTTTTTCATGTAGGGATGAAAGCCCTCCTTGATTTTGAAGAGGCTGCTGATATAAAATCCAGCAGCACCGTACCGCTCGAAAATCTCGTCGCCTATGCCCATCCGGTAGCCGCCCGCAATCTGTTTTGACTCCCTGTCCCAAAGGATGAGTTGACGATAGTAAAGGTCATATTCGTCGAGGTCTCTTGTCTTTCCGGTTCCCTCACCAACAACCCGGAAGGTCAGTTCCCGTAGTCGCCCAATTTCTTGGATGGTGTGGAATGTCCTTCGCCTCTACCACAAAAATATCGTATTCGCCCTGCGAAGCAATGAGGGATTTGAATTTCAAATGTCCGATTTCATCTGCAATCAATTGATTGTCAATGGGTTCAGCAATTGACTCCTCTTGCTCTGGCAGTTTAAAAAAGTTGCGGAGGTAGAACGGCTTTACTTCCAACCCGGAGCCGAGTGAGAAGATTTTGGACTGGATAAAACGCTTGAAATCCTTGGGCTTGTCAAACTTCTGCTGTTCTTCTACCGAAATCTGGCTGCCCACCCGAACAGTAATTTTGTGGGGTTCGCCTCGCATCCACTGCACGATTCGACCACCGATGCTCGCCCTGACAAAGCCCGGGAACGGTGTCTTGAGTCGTATCGGCACGACCGGGATTTCCGCCCGCATTACCGCCCGCATGAGTCGGTTCATGAATTGGTTGCGCACTGCCGTTTCAAGCGTCCGGTCGGTGAAATGGAGGATGAGGCAAAGGGAATAGCCATGTGACTTGGCCTTGACGAGTTCCTTGAAAATGGCACGGACATAATCTTCCCATTGCAACAGATTGTAGTCGAGGTGGAGAAAGTAGTGGGCAAGTGCAGGCTCCGACAAACTGTGCCGCTCGATGACCTTGAATGGAATGACACTGCCGTCGAGCAGCCGGATGAGCACCAGTTCGTCCACGTCGTCGAGGGCTTGGTTGACGATGAAAAGCGTGGGCACCTTCACGGCCAAGTTCTTCAGGTCGTGGCTATCGGCCTCGATTTGCACGTTTTTCTTGCGAAGCGCCTCCTCGACAACCGGATTGTTGGTGAAATTTATAGGCATAATTTGAGTTGTGGAGCAAAGCAAACAAAATCATGTTTTGTATAAAATGTCCTTCTGCCTCAAAGTTAATTTCTGTGGTTTGGATTTAACGCTAAATTTGCCCAAAATACAAACTTGAAACATGAAAAATAAACTAGGCTTTACGATTATTTTACTCCTCTCAGCAGCTATTGGTTTTGGCCAAAATAGGGTCATGGACATTGGGTTGGAGGTCCAGGTTTACCCTACCGGATACATTCCTGGGTTTCGGGTAGAAAAAAGCTTCACCAAAAGAGACCTCGGCAGCGTGCGAGTGGGCTACCAAATCATTGACCACCGCGACCAGGGTCTCCACGATGACGAAACTGGCAGTGGCTTTGGCGGCTCCCTCGGCTACAAACACTATTTCAACAGGTACTTCACCGGGCCAAGCCTCGGCCTTCGCACTGACGTCTGGGCGAACAAGATTGACTGGGTGACAAAACTCGAAATGGGCGGCGAGAGCAAGGGCTCCTCGGACATTTTGGTGGTGCAACCTACCGTTGAATTCGGATGGGCTTTTACCCTCGGCGAAAACTTGGTGCTTACGCCCGCAGCCGCATTCGGTTTTGAGATAAATGTCAAAACCACGGGCGAAGACACAGGCGAAGGCGCTATTTTGCTGGCAGGTTTAACAGCAGCGTATCGGATTCAGTGACAAGTGAGCGGTGGTTAGCAAGGTTATTTTTCGATTTTTTGCTTCGCAATTACCGTTTCACCATCTGTCACGGTCTGGCCAGGCACAACGTTTGGGACGGTGTTTTCTGTTTCAAACAGCATGTCATTTCGCTCGTTTTCAATTCGCAAGCCGAAGCGGTTGGTTTGAATAAGCGCATTGTTGAAACGACCATTGACATAGTTGTTCATCAAAAAACGACCTGCCATCGGCGCTCGTTGATAGTGTACGTTCGTCACGTCCATCTCGATGGCGATGAGCCAGCCGCTGGAATCCACGCCCGAGGTCATCACTTGCACAACCCCCGCATCCTTTTCCCATGCCAGCGAATCGGTTGTCCAATGAAGTACCGCTGCCACCTTGCCGTTTGCCGGGCTGATGAATACATTGCCATCAGTCGGGATGCTACGCTCCGGCAGCCGTAAAAACCAAAATTGGTAGTAAGCAAGCATGGCTGCAACGGCTATTGCGAAGGCAATAAAAAGTTTTTTCAATAAATTTTTAGGCTGAATTTTATTCATAATATCGTTTGAAATCAAAGAGGTACAAAGAAAAACACACCGCCTGGAACCAATCCATCAAATGATGTTTTTTTAAAAAACCTGTCTTGGATTTTGAAAAAATAAAAAAGCTCCTAACTTTGCGCTCGCTTTTGACAAAAGGGTCAACAGTTAAAAACGGTGAAGTAGCTCAGTCGGTAGAGCAATGGACTGAAAATCCATGTGTCGGGGGTTCGATTCCCTCTTTCACCACAGATTTTAAAAGCCCCTGCAATAGTAGGGGTTTTTTAGTTTAACGGTAACAATCAACGGTAACAACTACTTAGATAATAGTTACTGTTTTCTCAGGCTGTCGGCATGAAACTTCGTCATGCCTTCAGAAAAAAAATTTTGCCACCTATCACGTCTTCAATCCGGAGGACACCTTCAAAGAAGCTTGTATTCATTGGACTGACATCAATGGCGAACGACACCGAAAAAAGGCTGGCATCAATCGCTTGAGTATCTGCCGAAGCTGCTTTTTTGTCTCGTGCGGGAAATCGGAGCCGAGCACCCATTTGGCATATTCTCGGGTCTCTGTGACCAATTGGTCTTTGTGCTTGCCGAACGACCAGTAAACCAATCAATCCTTTTCTTACAGTTTCCCGGCAAAGAGGTCAGCGCCGGAAAGCCACTGGGCAAAGGATTTTGCAATCTAACGGAAAAGGGGAGTCCTTCACGTCTTTGTCGGTGGTGCCAGTGGGGATATCAGGCAAACCGTTCGCAAGTACATTGCTTAAGTTTTTGAATAAACAAAGCGAAGCTTTGCTCCAGATTTCACAGTAAGGCATATCAAACCTTTCAATGCACCGCCCGGTTCTATACACTTTTGAAAAAGATAGTTGTCGAACAACTCATTGATGAAAATCGTATTGGCCCGTGATTGGGTTGAACGGTTGATGTCGTCCCTAATCATGATAATGGAGGGGTCGGCCATTCCAATGCCTCTCCTTCTTTCGTACACATCTTGGCAAAGGGCAAAATAAGCCGCAGTCAAGGTCAGCACCTCCAGCGTATCTTCTTCAGAAAATACCATAATATCTCTTGGAAAGCACAAGGTGTCGGCACTTTTATTATTGATATTGACCGCCACTAAGCTAACTCCCATGCGCCGCTCCTTCCTCGCATATTTGTTGTTCCCAGCCTCCTTGAGCACATTGTAGCGCCATGCAATGACAATACCTTCCTTGCCCACGACAGCGGACGACCGCCCATAACCAAGCTGTTGTGGCTTTATAGTTTGATAACTGCCAGCACATCCTAAAAACAAGATGGTTGAAATGGCAAGTGAAAGACACTTTACTGAAAACTTCATCATGGCAATAATATCAACGATGGCTTTATACCCGCGGAGGCCGCTGCTAGCCGCAAACAACGCCCCCTCCTTCGTCACAGCTATCATTCTTTGCTAAAGATAAACGCATACATTGCTTTACACCTTGATTTTTGGTAAAGCCAGCAGGTGATTTTATTCAGCACTCGGACTGGCCTCTCCGCTTGACTTCAATGACAATCAATATTTCTTTAAGTCTGATGATGAGGTCAGTTACATTTCTTACATCGCTTTCCGCTGGAATTTCGAGGTCAAAATACACTTCTGGAATATTATCCGTAGTCAGTGTTACCCAAAACGTGTTCTGTAGCCTCTTCATCCAACAGCTTTGCCTCCACTTGGATGGGGATGCCGGGGTTGAGCAGCACGTTTTTCTCTTCCCGCTGGTCATCTGGCGTGATTTTGATGGCCCCGATTTGGAGGATGCGGTCCTGAGCCGTATTGGTGCCAGTAGTTTCGATGTCGAAGAAGATGATGGGTTTGGTGAGCTGCATTTGAATAGTAGTGATTTTTGGGCGAAATTATGGAAGAATGGGGGGTTGGGGGGCTATGTCTTTGGCTTTTACGATGTTTTTTTCAGGCTATGATGGGTCAAAGCTACTAACGGATGAGGCCATGACGGCGGTCACTTGCAGCGGTCAAACGGTAGCGGGGTTGGGTTGGATACCAGACGCCAGCGACGCCGTTTTTTGTAATGGACAGACGCTGCGCCAGCAAGGATGGTCGAACAAATCACTTCCAATTTCACTTTGGTATAGGCGGCAAGCCAAGCTCTTTCAAAAACCATTATGCCTCCCCAAAGCCTCCTTCGCCTTCCGCTCTATCTCCACCAACTCCGCATTCAACTTCCCAAGGTCAATCTCCACATCATCTTTCGCCGTGCTAACATAGCGGGAAATATTCAAATTGTAGTCATTCTTCGCAATCTCCTCCATCGTCACCCGGCGGGAATAGCGATCCTCCACCTTGCGCTCCCGGTAGGTGTCCACGATTTTGGCAATGTCCTCGGGCGGAGGTTGTTTTGGCGCTTGCCCTTCTCGAAATACTCGCTGGCATTGATGAACAGCACGTCCTCGTATTTCTTGCATTTCTTTAGCACGAGGATGCAGACCGGGATGCCCGTGGAAAAGAACAGGTTGGCGGGCAGGCCGATGACGGTGTCTATATTGTCGTCCTTCAAGAGCTTGGTGCGGATGCGCTCCTCCACGCCGCCACGGAACAGGACGCCGTGCGGGAGGATGATGGCCATCACGCCCTCTTTGCCGAGGAAGTGGAAGCCGTGCAGCAGGAAGGCGAAGTCTGCCGCCGACTTGGGGGCCACGCCGTAGGTCTTGAAGCGGAAATCCTCGCCCATTTCTTCCTTGGGCTCCCAGCGGTAGCTGAACGGCGGATTGGCGACGATGGCGTCGAACTTCGGCTTCTTGGCGGGGTTCATCTCGTTCAGGATGTCCCATTCGTTGAGCAGGGTGTCGCCGTGGTGGATTTCGAACTCGGTATCCTTCACCCCGTGCAGCAGCATGTTCATGCGGGCGAGGTTGTAGGTGGTGATGTTCTTTTCCTGGCCGTATATCTTGCCGATACCGTTCGTGCCCATCTGCTTGCGCACGTTGAGGAGGAGGGAGCCGGAACCACAGGCGAAGTCCAGCACCTTGTCCAGCCGCTTCTTCTTCCCGGTCTTGGGTTCTTGGCTGTCCAGTACCACGATTTCCGATAGGATGCTCGAAATCTGCTGCGGGGTGTAGAACTCCCCGGCCTTCTTGCCGCTGCCCGCCGCAAACTGCCCGATAAGGTACTCGTATGCATCGCCCAGCACGTCTATGTCGGTGGAAAAGCCAGCGATGCCCTCGGCTATCTTCTGGATGATGGTGCAGAGCTTGGCATTGCGCTCTTCGTACTTCCTGCCGAGCTTCTCGCTGTTCAGGTTGATTTCCGAGAACAGGCCCTGAAAGCTGCTGTTAAAGGATTTCTCCTCGATGTACTTGAACCCGGCTTCCAAGGTGTGCAGCATATCCCCGCTTTGGAGGCGGGCCATTTCTGCGATACTGCTCCACAAATGCGCTGGCTCTATGACATAATGCACTTTGCGGCGCATCTGTTTTTCAAATTCCTCTACGTCCTCCGCATTGGCGGCATACCATAGGGACAAGGGCGACTCACCGGGTGACTTTGAGTCACCCGGTGAGTTAGGGTACTACGACCCCAGCATCTTCTTGGCGGCTGCCTCGTAGTTGTCGGAGAGGTAGCGCAGGAAGAGGAACGAGAGCATATAGTCCCGGAAGTCGTCCGCATTCATGGCGCCCCGTAGCTGGTCGGCGATGGCCCAAAGGGTTTTGCCGAGTTGTTGTTGGTTTGTTTCTTTCATGTATCTTCTTCTCTTGTCTGAATCACGGATTTTACGGATTAAAAGATTTCACGGATGCTGCACATGCCCCATTCAGCGGAATCCATTAATCTGTCCAATCCGTGATTCAGACATCTTACCTGCTCAAAATAAGCCGTTTAAATTCCATGCTCTTTGAGCCAAAATTGAGTAAAAGCCCAATTTCAAGGCGATAGGCTTTCAGGTAGTTCAATGCCTGCGCCATGTGGACATCTTCCAATTTCGTCAAGGCTTTCAATTCTACCAACACTTTCCCTTCCACCACAAAATCTGCCCTGCGAGTACCTATTGGCTCCTCCAATTCCTTGTAGAATATCTCCTGCTCAATTTCTCTGGCAAAGTCCAATCCTGCTTTTCGGAATTCGTAAGCCAAAGCCCTTTGATAAATGACCTCCTGAAAACCATTGCCCAAAAACTTGTGTACTTCAAATGCACACCCGATAATGGTTCGTGTCAGGTCGCCGTGTTTTAAGTTCTCTTCCATAGTTGTTCGTTTTTTGTCTGAATCACGGATTTTACGGATTAAATGATTTCACGGATGAGGGCACGCACGTTCAGCGGACTTTAACGTGATTCAGGCTTCCTGAATCACGGATGTTACAAATGATTTCCGGATAGGGCACGCTCGTTCACACCGTGATTCAGACAACTTTCCGTCTGAATCACGGATTTTACAGATTAAATGATTTCACGGATGAGGGCACGCACGTTCAGCGGAATCCCAAAATCCGTAAAATCCGTGATTCAGACAACTCCCCCCGGAAACATCCCCTGCATCAGCCCCTTCTTCACCTCCTTCAGCGCTGCCAGCTTTTGGCCTTGGGCGGCGATGAGGTCGTCGAGGGAGGTGAGGCAGGTGGCGATTTTTTGCTGTTCTGATTGGGTGGGAACATTAATTTAGTTGATGCTAACGTTTCTTGACCAACATTATATCTTGTACTTCCCCCTGCCTTTGAAGAAATAGATTTTCTAGCTGTGTCTGTTTTTAATAGTTTATTCAAGAATATTGGCTCGTATTCACTAATTTTCTTTTCCTCTTATTACGAAGCCCCAAAGGTTACTTTATGCTCCTTGTCGAGGTAAACATTTGCTGTACCAACTTCATCTTGGGTTTCTGAACTCCTCTGAAAAGAATGTCACCATATTCAACAGAATATTTTTCAACTGTAATAGCATCAACATCCACACTGCCAATGATATTTTTAGAAGTTATGAATTCATTATTAAGAATGTCTAAAACGTTAATGAACTTGACTCCTTTGCCATATTGTTCTTTCGAGGCATTAATTCCATTTTTAAACTCCAAAAGTTCACCCAACGCCTTCTCCTCCCACTCCCCCTCAAACTCCCCAAACCTCCTCCTCGGCACCGTTTCCCCTTCCGCCGGAAAAAGCTGCTGCATCAGCCCTTTTTTATGGGCTTGCAAGGCTTTGATCTTTTCGCTTTGGGCGGCGATGAGCTCGTCGAGGGAGGAGAGGGTGGCGGCGATTTTTTGTTGTTCTTTTTGAGGGCAAAGGCAGCAACAAATCAGAAAATTGTTTGTAGCTAACCATTTTCCCATCACGAATGCCTTCAATATTTTTGTTTTAAATCTTGAATGAAGAAATCCGTCTTGAAATAGTGTTTGAAGAAAATGTTTTCAACATCAATCTTTTCCGAAGGATAATATAAGCCGGACTGCAAATGCCTTTATAATTTGAGTATTCAATTCCTCCCTGAAATGACCTTAGGCTAATTATAAAATCACCAACTTCAACCACTTTGTAGCTTTCAATGCTTTTATCCGTGACAATTACACTGTAATCAATTTCATTTCTTGGAATTGCACCATGTTCTTGAGTTATGGCAAGGATTGGCAGGTCAGAATTATGATTCTTATTAGAAATCTGGTTGAACACTTTTCCATTTTGGCAAGACCATTCCCACTCTCGAAACTCCGCAAACCGCACCCCATTCCTTCCCCGTTTTTTGTCAAGATGGGATTATTGATTTCCCTGACGGAGCGCCCCATCCGGGAAATCTTTGAATCGGCAAATCGTATTTTCTTTTCCTTATTCATAAGCATTCAATCCAGATATATCCCGCCCTTGGGCGAGTTTGTGAAGAAATGGAACCAAGTCAGCCATCAAAGCCAGTTCCTTTTGGCTGCGGGCCTTCCAGCCGAGTTCGAGCGGGGCCAGCAGGTCGCTCAGTTTTCGCCATCGAATATCATGCGGCCCATGATTTCGTCAGTGAAGGCTTGCAGGGCGGGGGGTTCCAATCCGTGCTTGTTGGCGATGGCAGCCAATTCTTTGGCGCTTTTCTCGGTCTTGAAGGTCTGGTAGCCGTCCTGGATCTCGGTTTCGTTGAGTGCCTTGCCCGCTTCCAGGCTGTAGATATATTCCTCGATGTCCTCCCGCTCGTCCATCAGGTTGGCATCGGAACTGAGCATACTGATAATCTGGCCCCTTGACACCTTTTGCTTGTTGGGCTTGTTTTGGGTGTATTTGGCAATCAGCCCCATGATATAGTCGTAGTCCACCAGTGCGGAGGCGAACAGCACCAGTTCGAAGTCCAGTTGCTGGATGTCGGGCGGGGCATTGTTCCCTTCTTTCTGCTGGATGGCCTTGAGCTGCTTGGCGGTTTCGAGGTAGCTGCTCCGGAACGAGCGCAGGCGGTCTTCCGGCATGACGTCCTCGATTTGTTCTTTTTGCGCTTCGGTCAGGTCGGTGTACTGGTCGAGTTGGGTTTTCAGGCGCTGCACCTCCTTGAAGCGGTTGATGAATTCGATGCGCGCCGTGTCGCCTTTCAGGTTGTACACTTCCTGCGGTTCGTTCAGCAGGTCGCTTTGTGCCATGAACTTCCCCATGGCGGCCACGGCTTTTTTGTAGCTTTCCATCACTTTGGGCGCAGGCTCCACCAGCCAGATTTCCTTGGCCTGTGCGCTGGTATTTTCTCCCGAAAACAACATGATGGCTTTGTCCACTTCGTTTTCCTGCTGCCGGAAGTCGAGGACGTTCCCGTAGGGTTTTGTTTCGTTCAGGACCCGGTTGGTGCGGCTGAAAGCCTGAATGAGGCCGTGGTGTTTCAGGTTTTTGTCCACGTACAGCGTGTTCAGGTATTTGGAGTCGAAGCCCGTGAGCAGCATGTCCACCACGATGGTCACGTCTATTTTGTTTTTGTGCGGATAGTCGGCATTGGTGTACCGCTGGAATTTGATGCGCTGCTGCACATCCTGATAGTACACGTCGAATTCGTTGATGCGGTGGTTGCTGCCATATTGCTTGTTGTAATCGCTGATGATGGCTTTCAGCGCTTTTTTCTTTTCGTCAGGCGCTACCTTGTTGTCCTCTTTTTCCTGTTGCAGGTCTTCCTGTAGTTGCTGCACGTCCTTGTCGCCTTCGGCGGGCGGCGAAAACACGCAGGCGATGTTCAGGCCCTGGTATTCCTTGTCCGCCTTTAGTTTCTCCGCTTGGGCGCTTTTGAACAGTTCGTAGTATTCAATGGCGTCATTGATGGAGGCCGTGGCAAAAAGGGCATTGAAGCGCCGATGATGCGTGGCGGCATCGTGCTTGTTCAGGATGGCATTCACCACGGCCATTTTGTGCTGACGGCTTGCCGTGTCCAGTTTCTGTTCGCCCTTGAAATAATCAATATGGAAACGGAGCACGTTCCGGTCGTCAATGGCATGGGTGATGGTATAGGCATGCAACTGCTTTTCAAAAATATCCTTGGTCGTCACGAAGGAGCCGACCGTGCCGTCCACCTGTTGGTAGGAGGCATTGTCTTCGAAAATGGGCGTACCCGTGAAGCCGAAGAGTTGGGCGTTGGGAAAAAACTCCTTGATTGCCTGGTGGTTGTCGCCGAATTGGGAGCGGTGACACTCGTCGAAGATGATGGCGATGCGCTTGTTGCGCAATGGTTCGAGGCGTTCCTTGAGGTGTTGCCTTAGTGCCGGGGACTTTCGAGTCACCCGGTCACTTGCCACCCCATCACTAAGCGCCAAACCAAGTTTCTGGATGGTCGTGACAATCACCTTATTGGCGTAGTCCTCCGATAGCAGGCGTTCCACCAACGTACCCGTGTTGGTGTTCTCCTCCACGCAGTCCTCTTGGAATTTGTTGAATTCCTCCCGTGTCTGGCGGTCGAGGTCTTTCCTATCCACCACGAAGAGGCATTTGTGGATGTCGGGGTTGTCCTTTAGCAGCGTGGAAGCTTTGAAGGAAGTTAGCGTCTTGCCGCTGCCCGTCGTGTGCCAGATATAGCCGTTGCCCCGGTTCTGGTGGATGCAGTCCACGATGGCCTTCACAGCATAAATTTGGTAGGGGCGCATCACCAGCAGTTTTTGCTCGGTGGCCACCAGCACCATGTATCGGCTGATCATCTGGGCGAGGGTGCATTTGCTCAGGAATTTTTCGGCAAAATCGTCGAGGTGGGTGATTTTTTTGTTGTCCTCGCTGGCAAACTGGTAGACGGGCAGGAACTGCTCGTCGGCGTTGAAATTGAAATGCTGGTTCTGGTTGTTGGCAAAATAGTAGGTATTGGCCCGGTTGCTCACGATGAACAACTGCATGAAGCACAGCAGCGAATTGGCGTAGCCATTGCCGGGGTCATTCTTGTAATCCACGATTTGCTGCATGGCCCGGCGTGGGCTGATTTCGAGGCTTTTCAGTTCTATCTGCACCATCGGGATGCCGTTCAGCAGCAAAATTACATCGTAACGGTGGTGGCTGCCCTCGGTGTTCATCCGCAACTGGCTCACAACTTCAAACTCGTTCTTACACCATTCCTTGATATTGACAAGCGTATATTGTAGCGGTGTGCCATCTTCTCTTATAAAAGTGTTCATTTCCCGCAGGTGCTTGGAGGCAGCGAACACGTCGGCGGTGGTGATTTCGTCCCGCAACCGTGCGAATTCCGCATCGGAGAGGTTGCAGCGGTTCAGCGCCTGGAACTTCTCCCGGAAATTGCGTTCGAGCGCCTCCCGGCTCCGGATGTCGGGGCGGGGGGTGTATTTTAGCTCGGTGAGCTTGGCGATGAGGGCTTGCTCTATTTGGGCTTCTTTTGTCATGCAAAATTATGAGTTGAGATACACATGCTTTCATCGGCAAGACTGATATCGTTTTGACATTCCAGTATGGCTACGCCAATTCCTGCGAAGCGATTTATTTTGGATTTAGTTTGGAAGACCCAGCTGCAGGCTCGCAGTTGGTGGCCTATGTGATATGTGGCTATTTGTTCTGGGTTTTGATTGGGCTTCATTTGAATGGTAAAAGGTTGTTCGTAATGACTCTCGTTCCTTTGGCTTGGTTATGCCCTGTGGGAACGCTTTTCGATTAGCGGCCAAGTTACTATCCCCCCACGACATATCCCGCCAAGACACATAACTATTTAAAATCAGAAGTGAGCAGCACCCAAAATCTCGCCTTCCAAATTCCTCAATTCCATCTCCTTCCGCATCAATCCCAGTTCACTTTCGAGAAACGCCTTCTGTTTTGGCAAGAAGGCGCTGGGAGCGAGCTTTGCCGCTTCGTAGTCCAGGACGGCCAGTTCGTAAAGCGAAAGGTCAATTTGATGCACTTTCCGCATGGTTTGGAATTCCAATCCTATCATTTCCCATTTGGTCAAAAGTTCGGTGAGTTGTCGGTGGGCATCTCTGGCTTCGATGTCGGCGGCGGCTTCGATGCTGCGCCGCTTGGCGGTGCGGTCGAGTCGCTGGCGCTTGGCGGCGAAGACTTGGGCGAGCCAAAAGGAGAGGGTCGGACGTAGTTGGCCTTGTAGGTTGTAGCTGACACCAACGGAAGGGACGTAGTTTATCCACTGGCCGGGGGCTGCGTCGTCGAACTCGGCGAGGGCGGCAAGGGTGAGGCGCTGGTAGTGCTGGTTCAGGGCGGCGTGTAATAAGTCGGCAGTTGGCAGTTGGCAGTCGGGGGGAGGGGTGTCGGCGCAGGTCCCTGCAGGATGACAAAAAAGAAAAGCAGCAGGAGTTGTTTCATGGCAATTTGGTCGTTTTCGTCATAGATCATTTTCGTCATTGGGGTCATCGGGTCGCAACTGCTGTTTGAGGTCGTCGGGGCTGGGGAGTTGGCCGCTGAGTTCTTCGGGGAGGAACTGGCTGATCTGGTATTCGGCGACGCCCATGGGCTTGTTGCTGGTGCGCAGTGCGTACTCGACTTCGAGGTGGTCTTTTTCGGCGCAAAGGATGATGCCGATGGAGGGGTTTTCTTCGGGGAGCCGAACCTGTTCGTCGAGGAGTTCGAGGTGGAAGTTCATCTTGCCCGCAAACTCCGGCTTGAAGGCCCCGATTTTGAGGTCAATGGCCACGAGGCAGCGCAGTCGGCGGTGGAAGAAAAGGAGGTCAACATGGTAGGTCTTGTCGGAGAGCTTCAGCGGATACTGGTTGCCGACGAAGGAGACGCCGTAGCCGAGTTCGAGGAGGAAGTCCTTGAGCTTGCCGAGAAGTTGGCGCTCCAGTTCGAGTTCGAGCATGGGTTCGTTGACGCCGAGGAATTCGAGGCTGTAACGGCTTTTGATGACCTCGTTGGCCTGTTCGGCGAAGTGTTCCGGCAGTGCTTGCTTGAAGTTGGTCTGCTTGGGCTCCAACTGGTGGCGCTCGTAGGCCTGCGCCTTGATTTGGTTGAGCAGCACGTCACGGCTCCACGCCATGTCGGCGGTAGCTTGGAGGTAGTAGGTGCGTTCTCCGTGGGACTTTGCCCGTTGCATGATGAGGATGTGCTGCCCCCAAGGAATTTCTGAAACAAGCTGTTTCAGATTTGGGAAAGGCGCATACATCTCAAAGAATTGGCGCATGAACCATAGGTTCCGGGCGGAAAAGCTCGACTCAGTTGGGAAGTCATGCCGCAAGTCTTTTGACAGTTGCTCGACGATTCCCTTGCCCCATCCGTGCTGCGCTTGGCGCTCGACGATGAGGCGGCCTATTTCCCAATAGATGCTGATGAGCGAGCGGTTGAGCTGCCGGATGGCCCGGTTGCGTTCTTCCCGGATGGCGGTTTTGATGTCGGTGAGGAGGAGTTGGTAAGCGTTGTCCATTGTTAGGTTATTTTGGCGTAAAGGTATTGCTTCCTATGTTTTTTCTACCGAAAACACCTGTTGTTTTGGCTGTTTGCCTAGCATAAATCAGCTTGCTGGATGCCTAAAAATCATTGCTTTTTGGATGGCGTGGTGTGATAATGGGGTCAATAAAATGATGGCCATGAAAAAGCTAATATTTTGTTTTGGATTGTTGATTATCTTGTTCATGATTGGCTGCATCAAGGACAACGACCTTCAAGATTACTCAAAAAAAATCAATGGGAGGGTGAGTGAAAAGGACAGCGGAATTCCACTTGAGGGGATAGGTATTCAAATTAGGAAGTACAAATTTTGCCTTATTTTTGAATGCAATGATAGAGAAGTCTATGGTGAAACCAGTACCTCTCCGGATGGTACATTCAACTTTACTTATTACGGGTCGGAGGATATCAACATTCAAATCGATTCGCCAATGAAAACTGTTCTCGATGGGAATGGACATTTGATACAAGTGCCAAGATATCCTGAATGCGAATTGTTTGAGGATACGAGTTCCTGTTATTCAAGTGATATTTTTAACGCTACCGAGAAATTTCTCGAAATAAAAATGATTAAGCGACAAGAATGAATCTTGTAGTGTCGCTTGGTATTTCATCTCGCAAGAAAACAAATCCTAAGAAATGGCTAACCTTCAATTTGACAGCTCAATTACCTGTGTTTATCCAAGTTATCATCGCCGTTAGTTGCAGGGGTTTTATTTGCGAAAGTTCTTCCCGGTTCTTGGCCTCGATGCTTCCCCGCTTCGCCGATTCCTTCAGCCTTGCCTCCATGCTGATTTTTGCGATTTTGTCTTTCAATTCCTCAATCCTGGTTTCGTCAACTTGCGGTTCCTTCCACGATGACAAGGCTGTTTCGATTTCATCGTGCAGGCCATAATACGTCACTCCTATTGACTAATATCACAGACCGTGGTGTAGGAAAGTCATAAGATTTTGGCTCATCATGATAGCAAATTTACGTTGACAATAAACTTGAGCATTGAAAAGCAAGACGTTTATTTTCGGAGTGAATTTTTTATGCTATCTGGTGTAAGCATTATTGAATTAGAAATGGCCCTAGTGGTTTGTCCAATTAATCTTGACAGGTAGCGAAAGGGGGTTTGGGGGCTTTGCCCCCAAGGAGCTACTACCCCCGTCCCGCCGCCTCCAGCGGCGGGACGGGGGTGAAGTGAGTTTTCGGGGCGGCTGCGCCGCCCCAAGCCCCTTAGCTGAACACGTCAGGATTAACTGGACAAAACACTAGTACCATTCCCACCTTTTTAGTGAAGATGAGACATATCGTTGACTACTTTAATGATATTCTTCAAATACGATTCATTGCAGCCTACAGTTAGCTTCTGTAAACACTCAAATTCTGGTGTAGGCATTTGAATCCCAAAATCATGTATCATGAAAAACAGAATTGACTTCTATTTTTACTTGTACAGTGGGTGGACTAAGGTCGCACTTAATATTTTGTTTTTTTTGGTGATTGCCTCTCAAGTGGGCATGTCCCAGGCAGGAAGTTTGGACTTGGGATTTGGCCAGGAAGGAATTGCACGCACCAATGTGGGCTATGATAATGACAGAGGTTATTGTACGCTAATCCAACCGGACGGGAAAATATTAGTGGCCGGGAAGGGGGGAAATGAATTTGCACTGGCCCGCTATCAAACGGATGGCTCATTGGATAACACCTTTGGAGATGGTGGCAAGGTATTTACGGCAGTCACTTCCATATCCGAAATACGGGCAATGGCTTTGCAACAAGATGGGAAAATCGTAGCTGGTGGGGATTTAAGCTCCACTTTGGGAGGCATCGTTAAGTACAACCCAGATGGCAGCCTGGATGAAACATTTGGGGAAGGTGGCATTCTCCGGTTTTATAATTTAGGGTTGCAGGTTGTTATTTACGCTATAGCCATACAGGAAGATGGTAAAATCGTATTGGCTGGCTATCTTGAAAAGTGGCCTTATGACGATTTTTTTATTGCCCGTTTGCTGCCGGATGGCAGTTTTGATAATTCATTTGGATACAATGGCATTGCACATAATGATTCTTTCCAGGCTGAAGATAGCGAAGTTGTCATTTCGGTAAGTATCCAAAGTGATGGGGAAATAGTGGCTGGTGGGTATTTATACAATGGACTATCACTTCAGCAAGATTTCTTGGTGATGCGGTTTATGCCTGATGGCAGTCCCGACAGTTCATTCGGTGTTGATGGTGTTTCAACAACCGATATTGGCTCTTATGATCTCATCATTTCATTACAAGTGCAATCAGATGGCAAAATTGTAGCAGGGGGCACTTCCTGGTTCCCGAATGGGTCAACCACTTTTACAGACCATGATTTTGCACTAGCCCGTTACAATGCCAATGGGAGCCTCGATGACGGGTTTGGAAATGGAGGCATCGTCACTTGGGACTTTTCAGAAGGTGAAGACGTGATTGAATCCATTATCATTCTGCCCGATAATAAGATTGTAGTTGGGGGCAATGTGAAAATGAGGCAGACCTGGACTTGGCACTCCTGCGCTTCAAACCGGATGGCAGTCTCGATAACACCTTTGGCGAGGCTGGGTTAGTCGTTAAACCCATTGGCCCCGGCAATGACGCCATTTTTGAAATAGCCCTGCAAACAGATGGGAAAATCGTGGCTTGTGGTTATACCGATGTCGGCATCCATGAGGATTTTTTATTGACCCGTTTTGAGGAAGACGGAAGTCCCGACCCAACGCTGGGAAATGAAGGTGTCGTTATTACGTCTGTATCCCTCAGCCAAGATTATCCTGTTTCCCTGGCCTTGCAAGAAGGTAACCATATATTAGTAAGTGGGAGTTTTGATGTTGGGTCAAAATCGTTTCTATCACTTGTCAAATATACATCTATCGGAGCCGAGGATCTGGCATTTGGTGTAGACGGTAAGGTTATTATGGATATTTTTCCAGAAGATTTCTATGCTTACCCAACTTCAATGCTTCTCCAGACAGACGGCAAATTACTGCTCACCGGGTTCAACTTCAATTCACTTGAATCCTACCTGGTCCGAAGCACGAAAGATGGGATATTGGATACTTCATTTGGTGTGAATGGTATCTTACTTGATACAAATGGCATTTTCTACCCTAGCATAGCACTGCAATCGGATGGCAATATCGCGATGGGAGGATCAAAAGACGGGGATTTTGCCCTTGTTCGGTATCATCCGGACGGCCAAATTGATACGGATTTTTGAACAAATGGCATCGTAATGACAAATATTTCCCTCAGTAACGAGCAGGATGATTTAAGTGCGCTGATCGTGGAACCAGAGGGCAGAATAGTAGCGGGAGGGAGTAGTCTTTATGTAAATGCCCGCCGTTTTACCCTGGCCCGTTACAACAGTGATGGCAGCCTTGATAACACTTTTAGCAGCGATGGTAAAGCTTCACTTGCGTTTGTCTCCGGTGAAGACAGTTATTTAAGCGATTTGATATTGCAGCCGGATGGGAAATTGGTGGCCGGTGGAGTTACCTATACCACGGACGGTTATATTTTATCGCTGGCCCGTTGGAATCCAGATGGCACATTAGATGAAAGCTTTGATCTGGATGGAAAGGTTACTACCACCATAGAACCAGCGAATTACAGTAGTTTAGGTTCGTTGGCAATTCAATCTGACGGGAAGATTTTGGCAGGCGGCTTCTCATCCCCAACACTCTTTGATGAAGCGCATAATTTTACCCTCATCCGTAAAGGGGGCAAGAGATTTTTAGCGACATAAAATTTGGGGTTTGAGAAGAAGGTTGTTCCCAATTTTACTGAATCCCTGGGGGCGTTAGTTGCAGGGCCCCTTGGGAAAAATCGATATAATACAGATGGAAGCCTTGATTCCACCTTCGGGAACAACGGCATAGTAATTTCGGATGTTGGCGATGGAGGAATAAGGAAAATAGCTTTGCAGACTGATGCAAAAATCGTTGCTGCAGGCAGTGTGGATGGTGATTTTGTGTTAGTACGCTATTTGTCCGGATTGGAAGTGGGTGTAGTGGATTTCTCTAGTTCGCAAAATACTTTGTTCGTCTATCCTAACCCAATTGAAAGGGAGACTACTTTGGGGTATACCCTGCTTGCTGACGCAACGCTGAGCATTGACCTGTATGATATCAACGGCAGGTTGGTCCAATCTTTAGTTAAGCAGGGAAAAAGGTCAGCTGGCGAACAGAAGGAAATGCTGAACCTGGAGCCATCCATAGTTCCGGGGAGTTATATCCTGGTACTCAGCAATGGATCGGGTAGGCTGAGCCTTCAGATTGTGAAGCAATAGGATTACAGACCTGTGAATTATGGACTTGGCCGGAAATTTCGTTTGCTCAATGGTGATTGTCTGGCGTAGCAAAAATCGTTGGTGAATTTCTTTGCGACCTGTGAGTAGGGCTGTTTGTATTCTGGACAGTCCACGTGGGCTAGGCGGATGACGAAAGTGGTTTTTGTGCTGTCGCCAATGGTCTCGATGCTGTCGCCGTCCTTGATGCGGATGACCCGGTATGTTTTGGGCTGAACGGTGTCTGCGGGCGCTTGTGGTGTCGAGATTGAGGCGCAAGGCATCCATGCTCACTTTCTGTCCCAACAGCCCACTGCTCTCCAACAGGGTGCGAACCGATGGAACCTCGCTCTCTTTGGTCTCATTGTAGTGCACCTGCCCTGCTATCGTTCCGTCTGTTTGCCTCACAGCTTGCACTAAAACTTCTCCCTTGGTATCACCCTCCTCGATACTCCCTGGAGTTCCTTGCCATCGGCAGCAAACCACAGCGTCTCCGTTTCCTTTAATCCAACACCATAAAATTCAAACACCAATTGCTCGAATACCGGCAGTGATACCATGCCCAACGCTATGGGCAGTTGCGAACGGGAAACGGTGCGCCTTTGGCCCAAGCCCAACTCCTCCATATACCCGGCGGTGGTGATTTACCATGTGCCGATGGATGCTGGATAGGAAGCCATCCCGGTTGCACAGCAGAGCAATTCCAGCAAGATAACTGCTATGCAGTGCCGCTTGCCACGCTCGTCTCGCAAATCCAGCCCAGGTGTGTTTTGTATCTTCTCTAAAAATGTGGTACTTTCCTCTTGAGTGCAGGGTGTCATCGCTGTTTGTTTTTGGTTCGGAAAACTCAAAATTACAGCTTTAACCTTGCTCCCTTTTTTTATAGGAAAGCCCCATCAAGACTGAATGGAAGGTTGTGAAAAGGATGGAAGGTTTTCACCTCACTTTTCTTGCACATCAATATCGTGGATGGCCCGCAAAATATCTCGGCGGCTGATTTGCCCCACCAATTTGCCAAAATCGTCTACCACCAATAGCCTTTTGTACACAGAGTTCAGAAAGATGGAGGCCACTTCATAAATATCGGCATGAACGGAAACGGTCCGCATGACATTGGACATGTAATGGGACACGGTTCTATTATCTATTGGCTGATTGTGATAAGCCCCATCAAATAATACCTTCAGACAATCTTTGTCGTCAATTAAGCCAACCACGTCCCTTTTGTCGTTTAGCACGGGTGCTCCAGTAATTTTGTTGGTGAGCAAGGTATTAATCACGTCCATTATCGCCGTTTCCGGCTTGAAAGTAATGAGTTTCTTCGTCATATAATCTGTGACGAGGGGCTTGTCGACCACTGGCCTGATTGGGCTATCCTCTACTGCTTTTTGTTGGAAATTTTTCATTCGTTATGAGTTTAGTTGATCATTTAAAGGTATCTGGAGACAAGGTAATACATGTTTTGAAATACACGCAATGGGAGAATTTAGATTTTAGTTTTTATTATAAAATCAAAGCACTACTCCGAGAATGCAACGAACCACCTTTTATTTGCCGTGTGTCAGAATTGCGAGGTATTTGGCCTTTCTATCTGGGCCAGCCGTTTGGACGCTGAATTGCAATCGTTGTTCAAAAATGGCTCAATTTGAGTTCAAAAATTGGCCAATGAATGTCCAGGATTCATGCAACCCTTGTGCTTCGAAATTGAATTTGTGCCGTATCTGGTAAGTTTACTTTTGCTATTTATTCACTACTCCTGTCCCACATCTTTCAAAAAATGCTTGCCCTTTCACCAACCAGGATATGCCAAATGCAACCAATGCGAGTGACTCAAAAATGAAAACACAGGTTTCAGTCTTTCCAAATCTGGAAGCGCTTTTCTAACCACAACCAATATAGGGCAATGGCGATAAGACAACCAAGCATGACATAACCACAAACCCTGTATATTTTATTGCGGTCTTTCTTCCGGTTGGTCATCATTTTTGAGTCCGTAGTTTGGGTGAATTGAAACAAGGAAATATAGGTCAATACGAGGAAGAACAGAACAGCAAAAAATAAATGGAGCCTGCCGGCAAGGACATTGACATGGGCGAGATCGATATAACAATTGGTTCGCAAATCAGCACGACAGGGGAACAAGGCTATCCCAACCGCAAACAGGGCCGCAAGCTTGCTCAAAACATTGTCCCTTGCATCATACCCTTTGTAACTGTACAAAAAGAAAGCAATGGCACTCAGGATGGCAACAAAAACATCCCGCATGACAGTGTGATAATAAGCGCTGATGGATTCTTGAATCTCGTTGCAATTGCCCAGTATGACTGAACCAATGGCCAAAATGCACGGCATCCCTATCCCGACATATCCGATGGACTGCCGCAATGCCAAATAGGATATGACCAATGCGTTTTCGTTTTCTTTTTCGGTACCCGATTGCTTTGTCATTGTGTTGGTTTTAGATGTAAGTTGAGTCATGACATCTTCTTGCCTCGTTCATTTCACGACTTTAGTCCGTTCAAAAAATCCACCGCACCAAGCCGCTTTCGGCCCTGCACCTGCATCTCCACCAAATGAACGAAGCCATCCAAGGTGGCCACTTTCAGCGTTTTTTTCCCATCGGTGATTAAATGGCCTGGTGCAAAATCATGCACTGCCACCTCTTTTTTCGACTTATAAACCTTCAATTCAACGCCCTGCAATTTATCCCAACTATCTGATTGCCAGGGAGTTCCGTCGTCAAGTGTCAGTGCATTTTTCACTACAAACCACGCCCCTGGGAACGGGCTGAGACCCCGCACGAAGTTGTGGACTTCGGCAGTTGTCCTTTTAAAATCAATCTCGCAGGTCTCATGAAAAATCTTTGGGGCATGGCAGGCCTGGGAATCATCCTGTTTTTGTAAAACATAGTCGCCTCGCTCGATAGCTTGTACGGTTTTTAGCACCAAGTTGGCACCCAGGTGCATCATGCGGTCGTGGACTTCCCCGGCGGTTTCGTCCTCGCCGATGGGCATTTTGGCTTGAAAAAGCAGGTCGCCCGTGTCAATTTCATGGCGAAGGAAAAAAGTGGTAGCACCAGTTTCCTGCTCCCCGTTGATGATGGCCCAGTTGATGGGCGCCGCGCCCCGGTATTTCGGCAGCAACGAACCATGCAGGTTGAAAGTGCCAATTTTGGGCATCGCCCATACTACCTCCGGCAACATTCGGAATGCCACAACTATCTGTAAATCAGCATTGTAGCTCCGCAATTGTTCCAAAAAATCTGGCGAACGGAGCTTCTCCGGCTGCAAAACTGGAAGCCCTCGGCTCACAGCAAATTTTTTCACCGCCGACTCCAACAACTGATTGCCTCCCCTTCCACCAAGCTTATCGGTGGCAGTTACCACGGCGACCACATCGTAGCCGTTGTCCAACAAAATTTCGAGCGACGGCACGGCAAAGTCTGGCGTGCCCATGAAGATGATTTTCATGTTTTTCGG
The DNA here is from genome assembly GCA_016719855.1 of Saprospiraceae bacterium. GTDB lineage: Bacteria > Bacteroidota > Bacteroidia > Chitinophagales > Saprospiraceae > UBA6168. Next base: position 32,925 of record JADJYH010000015.1, read on the forward strand.
TAGAAAACATCGGCTAAGTTTTACCCCCGATGTTTGGTTTCTGCATTATTCTTTTTTCAAAATCAGGTTTTCTTTCACCCCGCCTCGATTCATCTCGAATTCGAGGGTATCAGTAGTCAGTCGTGCGATTTTAACCATGATTTCTTGTTGGCCCTCAGCCAGCGTGTAGAGCTTGACACCTTGAACCCGGAAGCTGCCTTTCTCCTCCCTGCCACCGAGCACTGCATCATAGTTTTCACCATCAAAATGGAATTTCACGGTGGTTGCGTCACGGTTGTCTTGGTCTTCGACCATCCATGAGACGCCTTGCCATGTGCCTTGGATGGACTGTTGGTAGCCCTTGTCCACCGAACAACCCACCAACATTAGAACTGTGAAGGCAAAAATGTTTAGCTTTTTCATCGTCATCAAGATTTGTGAAGGATTGAAAACATAATTCAAAACAAAGCGATGGCAACAATAGCGCAAAAACAGCGGAATTCGGTGCATAAACACCTGTTTTCAAAGTTTTACCAAAAAAAGACAGGAACTGGGCTTGCGTTTGAAACAAATAGCGCCCCTACTTTTTCAATTGGTCTCCGAAATAACTTTCTTTGCCGTGATGAAAAAATTGCTGCTTTCAAGCCTGATTCCGTTGAACTATTGGTCGGCCTCCGGCCAATGCGACCCGCATTTCGACCCGCCTAAGAGCAACCGACCAACGAGCTACGTGATGGACGTTCAGTACGACCTCGCCAAGAAATCCGTCACCTCCACTGGGCAGGTCATTTTCAAAAACAACTCGCCCGTGCCAGTGACGGAGCTACATTTTTACATGTACCTCAATGCCTTCAAGAACATGAACAGCACCTTCCTCAAGGGCAGCGGCGGCAATATTTTTGACCAAAATATCGGCGACCGGGACTCCAGCGCTTGGGGCTGGATTCGGGTGGATGAAATTGCCGAGCGAAATGGTGCAAACCTCACACAATCAATGCGTTACTACCTTCCAGACAACGACGATATTGGCGACCAGAGCGTGCTGTTGGTGCCGCTGAAACGTTCCGTGCAGCCGGGTGAGACGGCGGTTTTTGACCTCAAGTTTTCAGCGAAGCTGCCAAAGACCATTGCCCGTGCAGGCTACTCCAAGGACGATTTTGCGCTCTGGGTTCATTGGTTCCCACAACTCGGCGTTTGGGAACCCAAGAACGAAACCGAATGGCAATGGAACTGCCACCAGTTCTTCCGCATGACCGAGTTTTTCGGCGATTTTGGCACCTACGATGTAACCATCACCGCACCCAGCCAACTCGTCATGGGCGCTTCCGGCTGCCTGATGAGCGAGGAAAAACTGCCCAACAACCTCACCCGCCGCCGCTTCGTGGTGGAGGACGTGATTGACTTCGCATGGACGGCCTACCCCGGCTACCAAGTTTTTGAAGACAAATGGCAGCATGTGAACATCCGGCTGCTCATTCCATCGGAGCATTCCATGCACGCCCAGCGGTTCAGTACGGCCGTCAAACAAAGCTTGGAGTACATGACCGACCACGTAGGCCCCTACCCTTTTGCCAGTTTGACGATGGCCGACCCGCCTTTCCACGGATTGCGAAGCGGAATGATGGAGTACCCGACTTTCATCACACTAGGGTCGTTTTACAATTGGCCGAGGGGCATCCGTTCGGTGGAATCGTTGGCGGTGCATGAGTTCGTCCACCAATATTTCATGATGATGCTGGCCAGCAACGAAAAGGAGGAAGCTTGGCTCGACGAGGGACTTGTGACCTATTACGAAGATCGCATCATTGACCATTTTTATGGGGAGAAAACGGGCTATGTGGACTTCCACGGCTACCGGATGGGCAACGAGGAATTGAGCCGCAATGAGTACACGGGCATGAAAAACCCCAAGGAGGACTATGCTGCGAAGCCCGGTTGGGATAGCACGGGAAGGCACAAGGGAATTATTTACAGCAAGACCGCCACCATGCTCCAAACCATGCAAGCCGTGCTTGGCGATGAGGTAATGGACAACTTGATGCACAAATACTTCGAGCAGTGGAAGTTCAAGCACCCCACGGGCAGGGATTTTTCCAATGTGGCCGAGTCGTATGCCACCGAAAAGTTGGGACAGAAATATGGCGATTTCCTCGAAGGTATGTTCATGCAGGTGCTGAATCAAACCAATGTCTGCGACCTTGCCGTTTCAGAAATCAATAATTTTGAAAACTTCGGCCCACATGGCCTTTTCGACGATGGGCAGGGAAATTTGGTGTTTAAGCAAGGCAAGCCAACTGGCACCTACACCGCCTCCGCTACCCTGCACCGATTGGGTGAAATGGTGCTGTTCCCGGTGGAGGTAGAAATCCGCTTTGAAGATGGTTCAGTGAAAATTGAGACTTGGGGAGGATGGGAGCGCACGAAGATTTTCAGCTACCAGAGCAAATCGAAAATCGAGTCGGTGCACATTGACCCGGAACAGAAAATCAGCCTCGACATTGACCTGAACAACAACAGCTTGACGCTCAAACCATCGGATTCCGTCCTTTGGAAGTTCACGTTGAAGGCTGTTTTTTGGTTGCAGAACACCATGCAGACAGTGGGGTTCTTGATTTGATTATCGGGGTTCAAAAATTCACAATTCCCTTATTTTTAAGATATTGTGCAACATTGAAAGTAATACCATCAATAACCTCAACCTCTCGGTCCCAATCAAACATGCTCCAATCTTTGCCGTTTTCAGCAACCAATATCATTTTTGAAAGGGTAAAAATCCAGATGATTTTTTCAACACCACTGCCGTGTAAATTTTTGGTACGATACTGAATCAACTCCATTGGGGTCATGATGTCACTTTCAATGTCAACGTCAACTTCGATGACCACTTTTGGGGGAACGTTTGCAAAGTGCCGGGTTATTAGGTCAGGGGTAAGCACTGACTTTTCAAAAATTGCAATGTCCAGCCCGGCTTTGATTTTTGAAGTGGTTTTTAGACCTACCTCAGCACCAAGTAACCAATATTTTTCTTCGTCCAATTTTTTGCCAATGAGCATTACGAGGTAAAAAAGGACGACTGAGTGAATAGAACTGGATGGCATGATATCTTCAAGTGTTTTTTTGCCTGACAATACTTCCCGGTAGCCTTTGTAATAAAGTGGGATGCCGTCAAACTCTTCTTTGATGAGGTACGCTGGAATCTTTTTCTTTGAAACGGGAGATGAACTTGCGATGGCACTTTCCATGAATGATTGATTTTGATGGATACAAATTTACAAGATTTTACTGAGTATCTTAAGCTGCTTTTACGAATACATTGACGAATGACCTCAACAAACTAAGCATTTTTGAAAATGATAAACACCATAAAAAACGCCTTCTTTACCGGCCTGCACCACTGGAAAATCGTGCTGCTGGTCTATCTGCTCCAACTGCTGATGGTAATCCCGCTGGCCATGCAGGTCTGGCACGTGCTGGAGGCAAGCATCGGCAACTCGCTGGAAATCAACAAGTTGTTGCCTGGGTACGACCACACGGTGATTTCCGATTTTCTGAAGGTTCATGGCGGGAGCATCACACCGCTCATTGGTCAATTGCGGTGGGGGCTGCTGGTCTGGGCCATATTCAGTGTGTTCATCAACGGTGGGGTGCTTTTCACTTTGGTGAAAAAAACGCCCAGTTGGATGGCTTTCTGGACAGGCGGTGCCACTTATTTTTCCCGGTTTTTTAGAATCGCCCTGGTTTTCCTTAGCCTATTGCTGCTGTGGACGGGCATCACGCTGCTACCCTACCTCGCCAACCTGCAAGTCAACCTCGAAACGATGGCTTCCGAGAAAACGGTACTTGGCTATTTTCTAATTATCGTGCTGGTTTGGCTGGTTGGATTTATTTATCTAACCATCGCCTCCATCGTCGCCAAAACGACCATCATCGAGCAGGGGCTGACGACCTGGCAAGCATTGAAACGGGGACTGGGCTTCACGTTCCGGCATTTTTTCAAAACGACAACTATCTTCTTGTTTTTCAGCTTGTTGCAGTTGCTGGCGCTGGCCATTTACTGGTGGCTGGAGAGCAGGTCGGGCATGGTGACGAAAGAGCTAGTGGTGGTGTTTTTTTTGGTGCAGCAGGGACTGGTGCTTTTAAGATTGATGGTGCGGATGATGTTGAACGCTGGGCTTGTTGAGTTAACCTCCAAGGACACGAACTTATGAAAGTCATTACATGGAATTGCAACATGGCTTTTAGGAAAAAATCAAAATTCATTGATGAATTCGAGCCAGATATTCTAATCGTCCCAGAATGCGAGCATCCTGAAAAGATTAAATTTGAGCGACAACCCAACGATGTCTTTTGGTACGGACAGAACAAGAACAAAGGGCTGGCTGTATTTTCTTTTACCAACTTCAAAATCAATCTTTTGGATTTCCATGAGGAAAATTACAGGATGATTTTGCCTTTAAATTTCTCAACCCCAACCAATATTTTCACAGTCTTCGCAGTATGGGCATACAATCCAAAGGACCCATTTTATAAATATATTGGGCAAGTTTGGAAAGCAGTTCAATTCTACCAAAAGCAAATGGGAAATCAGAATACCATGTTGGTTGGCGATTTTAATAGTAATTCAATTTGGGACAAATTAGATAGAAAAGTCAGCCACACAGAAGTAGTTGGATATTTATCACAACAAGGATTTGAAAGTGCTTATCACAAGTTTTACGAATTACCTCAAGGGCAAGAAAAACACCCTACACTTTACATGTATCGCCACGAAAACAAGCCTTACCATATTGATTACTGCTTTGTATCTTCTGACTTGGTAGGCAAATTGAAGTCTGTTCAGGTTGGTGAGTACAGCAAATGGAGCCAACTCAGTGACCATATGCCATTGATTGTTGAGTTCGACTAATCACACCACCGGCAACACCGTCAGCCCCTAACAACAACGCACAGCAGACATAAAGAAAAACCTTGTCCGCCAGCTTCAATTCCCGGTTAGGTGCAGTTTCCGATGGCTCGAACATTACGATGATGATTTTGAAATAGTAGTAGATGGCCAAGAGCGAGGCCAAAATACCCACCACGACCAGCCAACCTTGCCCAGCGGCAGAAGCAGCAGCCAAGACCCGATATTTAGCGATAAAACCCGCCAACGGCGGAATGCCCGCCATGGAAAGCATGGCCATGATGACAGCCACGGCTGCTATCTGGTTGGTGTGAAGCAAGCCTTTAAAGTCCTGAATATCAGCCACTTCGTTGCGCAGGTACCACAGCACCCGAAAGGCCGTGAGGCTGGCAATACCGTAAACGAGACTGTAATAAACCAGCAGGTCTTGAGCATCGGACTGTTGGCTGAAGATGCCCGTGAGCATGAATCCTGTATGCGAAATGCTGGAATAGGCCATCAAGCGCTTCACGTTTTTTTGCGAAGCAGCGATAAAATTGGCGACCATCAGCGTGAGGAAGCACAAGCCGTAAATCGCCCACGCCACCGTCTGTGGGACTGCACCTTGAAATGCATGGAAGAACTTGAGCAACGCTGCAAACGCCGCTACTTTAACCACCGTCACCATGTAGGCTGTGACGGGAACTGGCGAGCCTTCGTACACATCGGGTGCCCAGAAATGGAAGGGCGCAGCAGCCACTTTGAAGGCAAATGCGGCCACCGTCAGCACAAACCCGATTTGAATAAGTGATTGATTTTCAGGCGTTAAGTTGGCAAGCTTGGCCGTTATTTCCCCCAAATCAAAGGTGCCGGTAGCGCCATAAATTAGCGCTATGCCAAACAACAGGAAGCCCGACGAAAACGCTCCTAAAAGAAAATATTTGAACGCCGCCTCGTTGCCCCTCACGTCCGATTTGCGGCTTCCCGCCAGCACGTACACGGGGATGGACAGGATTTCAACGCCCAAAAACAGCATGGCCAAATTGGTGTAGGAGACCATGCAGGCTGCCCCAGCAAAAGAAAAAAGTGCCAAAGCGAAGTAGTCGGTCGTGACTTTTTCATCCTCGAAAAAGCGACGAAAGCCCCAAAACCACAGGATGCCCAACACGCAAAGCACCGACAAAAACGGCCTCGAAAAACTGTCGAGGCTGGCCATTCCATAAATTGCTTCCTCGCTGCCAATATGCAGGAAACTAAGTCCCAGCACGGACAGCAGTGCCAGTATTGCCAACGGCAGCATCATTTTCCGAAGGTTCAAAAACTCGGAAACGAGGGCGGCAACGCCAGTAAGTGACAATATTATCAGTTCAGTCATATCAGAAACTCAAACCTTTTTTTTCAAAACGCTGGTTCAAGTCTCCAGACTTGAACCCGATATTGTAAGGTCTCTGACCTTGATTTCATACGTGCATGTCGGAGACATGCCGATATATGGTTCAAGTCTGGAGACTTGAACCAGCATTTTTACTGTGCAATACCCTGCAACAACTCCACCACCGATTTCTCGGAAATGGCCAAAATCGGCTTTGGGTAAACGCCAAAACCCACGATCAACAAGCAAACCAGCAGCAGTAGCATGGTTTCTTGTCGGGTTTGTTTTTTATAGTTCAATGCCTCGTCCTTCACCTCGCCGAGCATCATTTTCTGGAAGGAGCGGAACATATAAACCACCCCAAGAATGATGCTCAAGCCAGCGAAAGCGCCCAGTACTTGGTTGTACTTGAACAGGCCGACGATGAGCAGGAACTCGCCCACGAAGCCATTGGTGAACGGCAGTGCCACCACGCCCAACACAATGATGAGGAACATGAAACCGAGCCTTGGGTCAATGGAGCGGATGCCGCCCAGCTTGTCCATTTCGGAAGTGCCCGTGCGGGTCACGATGATGTCATAGACGAAGAACAGCCCCACCGAGTTGATACCGTGGCTGAGCATCTCTACCAGCCCGCCTTGGATGCCCTGTACGTTGGCGGAGAGCAGCCCCGCCGAAATCAGCCCGACGTGGGCGATGGACGCAAAGGCGATGAGCCGCTTGTAATCCTTCTGCACGATGGAGATGAACGAGGCGTACAAGATGCTCACCACCGATAGCCCGACCGCCCAGATTCCGTACTCGGCCACACCCTGCGGCACCACCGGAATCAGCCAGCGGATGATGCCGTAGGTGGCCATTTTGAGCATGATGCCGGAGAGCAGCATTGCGCCCGGCGTCGGGGCGATGTAGTAGGTTTCCGGCTGCCAGGTGTGCAACGGAAAGATGGGCATTTTGATGGCAAATGCGAGGAAGATTCCGGCAAAAACCAGCCCTTGTTCCTGCACCGGAAGGCTGCGACCTGCTTCGTAAAGCGCTTGCAGCGCAAAGGTTTTATCGGGAGTATGTTGGTACAGATAGATGAAAGCAAAAAGCATGAACAAGCTGCCCACCATCGTGTAGAGGAAAAATTTCAGGGTGATTTTTTGGCGGCCCTCGCCACCCCATTTTAGGCAAATAAAGTAGATGGGAATGAGCGCAATTTCCCAAAACAAGTAAAAAAGAAATCCGTCGGCGGCGATGAAACTGCCCGCCATTGCTGCATCCATGAGCATCATCAGGGCATAAAGTACGTGACGGTCGGGGTAATCACGGTTGAAGGAGGCGTACAAAACCATCGGCATGACAATGGCCGAAAGGATGGTCAGCATCAAGCTGATGCCATCGAGCATGAGGCTGAAACTGACGCCCAATTGGGGAATCCAAGGCACAGAAAACGTGATGGTTTCCTGCCCGGTCGTGTTGTAAGTGTAGAGCAGGAACAACACGTAGCCCAAGTTCAGCAGCGAGCCGCCGAGCGCAACGTATTTGGCATTTTTACCCGAAAAATAGGCAGAAATGGCCGTCAACAGTGGAATAAGAAGTAGAGGTAATAACTGCATTTATTTTGGTTGATAAGGGTTTATGAAGCTTGATGATACAGGGCATTTCAACCCTTTTCAACCTTCATCAACCTTTATTCCTGTCAAATCAGCAAGGCAACCATCACGGCCACTGCCACCACAAAAACCAAGACGTAATGCTCCAATTGCCCAGTCTGAATTTTGCGGAAGCGGTTGCTGATGGCGGAAACTGCTGTGCCAATGGCGTTCACCGTGTTGTCAACCACCCGATTTTCCACCACGTTTTCGAGCAGTTGGGCGAACTTGTCATTGGCTTGCACGATGTATTTTCTGTAAAATTCATCAATGAAAAAACGGCCCGCAATCAATCTGGAAGGCCCTGTCAGCGCTTCCACGTCGCGCACGGGACGAACTTGTTTTTTTACAAAAAGCAGGTAAGCGTAGTAAATGGTAGCAATGATGAGCAGCGTCGTGACGCCCATGATGGCCAGCTCCATGCCGAGGCTGGCGTGCATCTCGAAAGTGCCGAGCACTGGTGCCAAAAATGTATCGAAGCTCTTGTGGATGCCCATCGCATGGGCGATGCCGTGCGGGATGCCCATCCAACCACCGATGATGGACAAAATGGCGAGCAGCACGAGCGGGATGGTCATCAGCGGCAGGTGACTCGTGCAAGTGGTGGCGCTGCTCCTCCGTTCCACGGAACTCGCCGAAGAAAGTCAGAAAAAGCAGCCGGAACATGTAGAAAGCCGTCATCAGTGAGACACCAAGGCCAAGTACGAAAAAGATGGGAGCAGCCTCCAGCGCCGAGGCCAGGATTTGGTCCTTGCTGAAAAAACCTGCCAACGGAGGTATGCCCGAAATGGCCAAGGTGCCGATGAGGAAAGTCCGGTAGGTGATGGGCAATTTTTTGCGAAGCCCGCCCATTAGCCGGATGTCCTGCTCGCCGCTCATCGCGTGGATGATACTGCCGGAACCGAGGAACAACAGCGCCTTGAAAAACGCATGGGTGATGACGTGGAAAATGGCAGCCGTGTAAGCGCCCAAGCCGAGCGCCATGAACATCAGGCCGAGTTGGCTGACCGTGGAATAGGCCAGCACTTTTTTGATGTCCGTCTGCAAAAGTCCGATTGCGGCGCCGAGCAGATCAGTGCCAACAAACCTGGCGATAGCTGTTGGAGCAGCGGCAATTTTTCACCAAAAAAAAGCTGAGAATACTCCAAGGCTGCCAAGGTTGACAAAGAACAGGCACATCGCCATCAGGAAACCGAAGTCTCCGATGCGATTCATCACAAAGGCTTTTTTGGCAGCGTCGTTGTTCTTCATATCCTGGTGCCAGTAGCTGATGAGCATGAACGAACAGAAGCCCACGCCCTCCCATCCGATGAAGGTGATGAGGAAGCTGTCGGCCATGACCAGCACGAGCATGAAGAAAACGAACAAGTTCAGGTAGGAAAAAAAGCGGCGGAACCCATCGTCCTCCCACATATAACCTACTGAAAACAAGTGGATTAGGAAGCCAACACCCGTGATGAACATCAGGAACACGGCGGTGAGCCTGTCCACCAGAAAGTTGAACGTTGAGGTGAAAGTGCCGCTGGAAATCCATTCATACACGTTCACCACAGCCATGTGCGGGTTGACGAACTGGTCGTAAAAAATGGCGCATGCGGCAAACAAACGAGGCAAACACGCCGAGACAGGCCACTACAGGCCGTCAGCGCTTTGGAGAGCCACTTGTGCCCGGCCATGATCACCGTGAAGGTGACGAGGGGGGCGAAGGCGGCTATTTTTATGATTAAGTTCCACGATTTAATTGGCAAATGGATTGAGGGATGATTGGTGCCGTTGAGGTTTCAATCCCTCGTTCCAATCCCTATCACCATTTTAGTTTACTCAAAATCGAGGTGTCGGTTGATTTGAGGTTTCGATAAATCATCATCAAAATGGCCAAACCGACCGCTACTTCTGCTGCCGCTACGGCCATGATGAAGAACACGAAGACCTGCGCTTGCGAATGTCCCCACACCGTGGAAAAGGCGACCATGAGCAGGTTCACCGCATTGAGCATCAACTCGATGCACATGAACTTCACGATGGCATTCCTTCGATAAATGACCCCGAAGGCACCGATGGCGAACAAGACGGTGGACAGGTAGAGGTAGTAGTTGATGGACATTTTTCTTTGGAGTTATGAGTGAGAAAGGTGTCCACTCCCCCTAACTAAATCTGTTTTTTACTTAATAGCACCGCCCCCACCATCGCTGACAGGAAGAGCAGTGCGGATATTTCAAACGGCAACAAGAACTCGTTGAACAGGCTTTGGCCGAGGCTTTCGACCGTGCCGATTTGGGTGTCCGTACCGAGCATTTGATTGGATTCGCTGCGTTTCAGGGCGACCGTCAGCACAAGCAGCAACGACCCAGCAGAGATGGCGGCTGCGATTTTGAACAACGGTTTCTTGCCGGATTCTTCGTCTTTGCGGAGGTTGAGCATCATCACGGCGTAGAGGAAAAGCACCATGATAGCACCTGCGTACACGATGATGTGTACCGCTGCCAAGAAGTGCGCATTGAGCAAAAAGTAATGCCCAGCCACTGCAAAAAACGTAACGATGAGGAACAGGGCGCTGTGCACGGCATTTTTCGAAGCAATCACCAGCATCGCACACACGACCGCTGTGATGGAAAGCACCCAGAAAAGTATTTCGGAAATTGGCATATTTTATGGGGGTGGAGGGGGGGGGGGGGGGGGGGGTTGGGGGGGGGGGGGCGCATCACTTCATCAACCTTCATCAACCAAATCTTTGATTGTCACATTGTGCTGGTGAAATTTGTCCTTCTTGAACTCCAGCACCGCCGGGGTTTGACGCTTGGCCACGTCCACTGGATTCTCCATCGTTTCCACCAGTTTGTCCTTGCCGAAGATGAAACCTTGCCGACCGTAGTTGCTTGGAATCAACCGATCGGTGAGGAAAATCGCCTCTTTCGGACAGGCTTCTTCGCAGAGGCCGCAAAATATGCAGCGCAGCATGTTTATCTCATAAACAGCGGCGTATTTCTCCTCCCGGTACAGGTTTTCCTCGCCTTTTTTTGCGCTCGGCGGCGGTCATGGTGATGGCCTCAGCGGGGCAAGCCACGGCGCAAAGTCCGCAGGCAGTGCAACGCTCGGCACCTGCCTCGTCCCGCTTAAGCACGTGCAACCCACGGTACACGGGTGCAATCGGGCGCAGTTGTTCCGGGTACTGCACCGTTGCGCTTTTCTTGAAAATATGTCGGAACGTGATGGACAAGCCCCCCGCAATGGCAGGCAGGTACAGGCGCTCGGCGAGCGTCATCTGCTTTTTCTCCATCACTTTGCTTCTATTCGTCAGCATAATCTTAAGCTCAGTCCCGTTTGCTCCGTGTTTAATTAACCACGGGGGGGGCACAAGGTCACTAAGTTTCAAGCAATTCGCAACCCATTCGGCACTGGCCTTTCGGGCTGCAAAAGTGTCACTTCTTTTTCATCGCCAACTACTCCGAGCACCAAACATTCGGATATAAAATTGGCGATTTGTTTTGGGGGAAAATTGGTGACTGCAATCACCTGTTTTCCCACCAAATCTTCTTTTTGGTACAGTTTGGTGATTTGGGCTGAGCTTTTCTTCACCCCAAAATCACCAAAATCTATCGTCAACTGGTAGGCCGGGTTCTTCGCCTTCGGAAAATCCTCGGCGGCGAGGATGGTGCCTACACGGATTTCTACTTTTTCAAAGTCGGCCCAGGAAATCATTGCTAGGGGCGGAAATTCCTATATTGTGGCGGATAAATTCCGCCTTCCAGTTAGTTCAACTTCCCCGTCAAATACATCACCACCCCCGTCACGAAAATATTCAACAACGACAGCGGCAGCAGCACCTTCCAGCCGAGGTTCATCAACTGGTCGTAGCGGAACCGTGGAATCGTCCAGCGCACCCACATGAACAGGAAGATGAAGCCAAAAACCTTTAGGAAAAACACCACTGTCTGCACCGTGGCGAGTGCGTTCGGACTGAGCCCAGCTCGTGCTGGAACGGGAAATTGTACCCGCCCCAAAAGAAGCTGACCAAGATGGCCGACGAGATGAACATGTTGATGTACTCCGCAAACAGGAACAGGCCCAGTTTCATCGAAGAATACTCCGTGTGGTAGCCGCCGATGAGTTCCGTCTCGCATTCCGGCAGGTCGAAAGGCGCACGGTTCGTTTCGGCGAAGGCGCAAATCATGGAAAATCAGGAACGCCAGCGGTTGGTAGAGCACATTGGCGAAACCAGCATCTTGCTGCGCAACGATTTCCCGGAGGCTCAAAGTGCCCGTCATCATCACCATCGCAATGATGGAGAGGCCCATCGCAATCTCGTAGCTAATCATCTGCGAACTGGCCCGCAGCGCACCCAGCAGCGAGTACTTGTTGTTGCTCGCCCAGCCGCCAATCATAATGCCATAAACCCCGATGCTCACCACCCCGAACAGGTACAGCACCCCGATATTGATGTCCGTGATTTGCAGCGGAAAAGACTCGCCACCGATGCTCACGTCGCCGCCCCACGGGATGACTGCCCCCGTAATCAGCGCCGTCAGCATCGCAATGCCCGGCCCGATGATGAACAGGAATCGGTTGCTCAGTTCAGGAGTCAATTCCTCCTTGGTGAACATCTTGATGCCGTCCGCCAAAGGTTGCAGCAGTCCCATTGGCCCCGCCCGGTTCGGCCCGACCCGGTCCTGCATCACGGCGGAGAGCTTGCGCTCGGCCCAAGTGCTGTACATCGCAATCAGCATCGTGATGCTGAAAACCGCGAGTACAAGGATTACTTTGAAAATTAAAATGGTCATTATCTTTCTTTTGATGAATGGATTGGAAAGCCTGAGGAACGAGGATTTCAAGATTTGCGTGCGCAGCCGCAACAATCACACATTATTCGGGTCCAAAGCCCCCACCCCCAACTCCACTTTCTCCCCATGCGGTAGCGCCGCTCCTTCCAGTTGTTTTCCTTCGAAACGCTCGCCTTCTGGGCTTTCGTAGTGGTTGGCGGAGATGACAGAGTGGCGGTCAACATGCGTCACGCCATCAATGACCCAGTCGTTCGTATGTTTTTTCTCAAAACGGCATTCGTTGCAAATCCAGCCAGCCTCACCGTTTTCCAGCTTGGCCACCTCGCCGAACTCGTCCTTGCGGGCCGTTACCCGCAGGATTTCCTCGCCTTGGTACCAAAGGCGCACCTTGCCGCAGCATTTGTCGCAATTGCGGTGCGCTTCCACGGGCTTGGTGTACCAAACCCGGCTTTTGAAGCGGAAAGTCCGGTCCGTCAATGCTCCCACGGGACAAACATCAATCACGTTGCCCGAAAAGTCGTTGTCAATCGCCTGTTCGATGTACGTGGAAATCTCCGCATGGTCGCCCCGGCCAATGACGCCGTGAACCCTGCCGTCGGTGATTTGCTCACAGACCTTCACGCAGCGGTAGCAGAGGATGCAGCGGTTCATGTGCAACTTGACCTTTTCGCCAATATCAATCGGCTCGAAAGGTGCGGCGGCGGAACTCGCTGCGGGTGTTCAATTTGCCGTGCTCATAGCCGAGGTCTTGCAGGTGGCACTCGCCCGCTTGGTCGCACACGGGGCAGTCGAGCGGGTGGTTGACGAGCAGGAACTCTGTCACGCCCGCCCTGGCCTCCACCACTTCCGGCGAGGTTTCGTTGCGCACGACCATGCCGTCCATCACTGTGGTGCGGCAGCTTGGCACCAGCTTGGGCATGGGCCGTGGGTCTTTGGCCGAGCCTTGCTCCACCTTCACGAGGCAGGTACGGCAGTAGCCGCCGCTACCCTTCAACGAGGAGTAGTAGCACATGGCGGGCGGCACGAGGTCGCCGCCAATCATGCGGGCCGCATTGAGAATCGTCGTGCCTTCAGGCACTTCGATTTGGAAATCGTCTATGGTTACGAGTGGCATTTTCCTAAATAATAAGCAGATTCGGAGATATTTGAAAGCCGCTTGAATGTTTTACCCATCCTTTTCTTTAAAGTAATTGCAATCATTTTCACCTCCATCTTCAATTCCGGAGACTGAAAAAACCCATTTTGATTCTGCTTCAAAATGGCCGAGCTAAAAAATCCAATCTTTGCAACGTTTATGACCTGTTTTGAAGGGATTGTTTAATCAAACACATTTTTCTAGGTTGATCCAATAGCTGACCCTCGAACTTCGATTTCCCCGAATTTGATGACAAAATGGACTCATAGGTCAAAAATTCCTTGACCCAGCTTCATTTTACTTACAAAGTCCCTCAGTCAAAAACCTTGAAAACTGATCATTGGTTTGTAAGACTTTTATCAAACTTAAATCATAGCCGTACCCAAGTCTAGGTTTTCTTGAAAGTTGTTCATTATTCAAGTCCAACACCTCAAAATTTGACCAGGAACTGAACTTTTGTCTAAGTTTTCCAAAATTTTCCTTTGCCTTTAAAAGAGTTATTTCAAATCCAGGTACCACAAGCCCAACTCCCCAATTTGCTGACCTAATGGACCAATTACAGGGTTTTCAACTGTAGAAAGCCCTAAGAATGTATTATGCCAGAACATGGTAACAGCTCCTTCAATTATTGATTTGTAATCAAAAACATGCTTCCCATTTAAGCCGGTTCCAATTGATTTACCCGATAATAATGCCGCACATCCCTTATCCCCTCCGGCCTCGTCACATACTCCTCAAACTCCGCCCGGAAATGCCGAATTGCAGCCGCAACGGGCCAGGCCGCTGCCTCGCCGAGCGGGCAGATGGTCTTGCCCTCGATTTTGCTTTGCACGTCCCAGAGCAGGTCAATGTCCGCCAAAGTGCCTTTGCCGTCGAGGATTTTCTTGATAATGCGCTCCATCCAGCCCGTGCCTTCCCGACAGGGGCTGCATTGGCCGCAGCTCTCGTGGTGGTAGAAACGGGCGAAGGTGTAGAGGTTCTTCACGATGCTCGTGTCCTCGTCCATGACGATGAAGCCGCCGCTGCCGAGCATGGTGCCCGTTGCGAAGCCGCCATCGCCGAGGCTCTCGTAGCTCATGAGGCGAGGTTCCCCGGCGGCGGTTTTCAGGATGAGGTGCTTGGGCAGGATGGGCACGGACGAACCGCCCGCCACCACGGCCTTCAAGTCCTTGCCGTTGCGGATGCCGCCGCAATATTCGTCGGAGTAGATGAACTCCTCCACCGGAACGCCGAGTTCGATTTCGTAAACCCCCGGCTTGTTGATATGGCCGCTGGCCGAGATGAGCTTCGTGCCCGTGCTCTTGCCGATGCCGATGCCTGCGTAGGCGTCGCCGCCCATTTCGATGATGGGTACAACGGCGGCGATGGTCTCCACATTATTGACTACGGTGGGACAATCCCAAAGCCCCTTCACCGCCGGGAACGGCGGCTTGAGGCGGGGATTGCCACGCTTGCCTTCGAGGCTTTCGAGCAGGGCAGTCTCCTCGCCGCAGATATAGGCGCCTGCGCCGATTTGCACGTAGCAGTCGTGGTCGAAGCCGCTGCCGAGGATGTTCTTGCCGAGCAATCCAGCGGCATAAGCTTCGTCAATCGCCTTTTCGAGGATGCGCAGCACGTAGAAGTACTCGCCCCGGATGTAGATGTACGAGGTGTTCGCCCCCAACGCAAAGCTGCTGACAATCATGCCCTCTATGAGCAGGTGCGGGATGCGCTCCATCAGGTAGCGGTCCTTGAAAGTGCCGGGTTCGCTCTCGTCGGCATTGCAGACGAGGTAGCGGGGCACGCCCTCCGGCTTGGCCAAGAAGCTCCACTTCATGCCCGTGGGGAAGCCCGCACCGCCCCGGCCCCGCAGGCCGGACTTCTTCACCTCTTCCACGATGGCATCCGGGGCCATGCCGAGCGCTTTCTTCAAGCTCTCGTAGCCCCCGTGCTTCCGGTACACCTCCAAGGTGTTGATGCCGGGGATGTGGTCGTTTTAAGTAGTATTTTTCGAGTCATTATTGTCTTGTTTCTTCGTTGTCCATTGATGCAATCCGCGAATGTCAGGTGCTGCCTTCGTAATTTGCGGATTCCCGGCCAGAAGTCGAAAGTCCAATTCCCTTCTTGCCAAGCTTGCAACTTGCAACTCCAGCATGGGCACTTTTGCTGCCAATTTCTCTCACAACGGGATGGCTTTGGCGGCAATGAAAGCCTGCTAAACCGTTCATGTAGCTGGCCTTTGCAAGTTGCAAACTTGCAAGAACGATGAGATGGAAAACTGGCTGTCATTCTTGCAACAAGAGCTGGTATTTTTGGAGAAATTGATTTGTCTGTTAATTCCAATTTATTGTTTTCAGAGTGTTAGTTCTGGTCTCGGCTCCCCAAGGCAGACGAACTGGGCTTTTAGATTGTGTTTTTCTTTTTGTTTATTTTTTGCTCAAAGAAATCAAAGCTTTATCTCTGACCCATTCAAGAAATAACTTCAGACGTGTGTCCAGCATCAAATGATCTAATATTTGCGATTGAGTTAATTTTTCAATGGCTACCTGAATTTCCAAATCTCATTTAATAGCAAGTAATAGGTCACCAATTCTTTATTCTTTTCTTTTTTGAAAATTTTCAATCCTTATGCAAGGAAATGGGTCCAAACTTATTTTTCTTGTTCTTTATCTTTCTTGGTATTTTATAAATGTTCAACAGCAACTCTATTATTGTTCGAATTCTATTTCCACAAGAGTCAAAATCAATCCAATAAAGTCCGAAAGAATCTATTAGGTCTTTCCTTATATTTTCTGGAAACTCTTTTCTTACTTCAATAATGTGCAACGGAGGGTTAATGTATATAGGATAATACACATCTTCTTCTTCAGTAAATGGCTCCGGCCCTGACACATAAAATTGTCTTTCCGAAATTGCCTTACCTGCTACGGCGACAAATTCATTACATTTTTGATTGCCACATTTTAAAAACCCAATGAATCTTGATTCTGCACCGTCATAGCTTTCTATATCAAAATCAATACTCAACCCTTGAATCGTTTGTTGAGTAATGGCTTATTTTCGGACAATGAGTTCGTCGTCAAAATAATTTCAATTTGACAGTTTGGGCAATGCCAATCCGGCATTGAATCAATCACAAAACATCTCTTCGTCCACTTTTCTCTTTTCATAATCTCTTATTTCAACAATACCTACTCCTTTCCCCCTTCCCATCCCACTCCTCCACAATCGCATCCACCTTCTCCAGCGTCAAATTCTCATGGAACTGCGCCCCAATCATCATCATCGGTGCCGTGCCGCAAGAGCCGAGGCATTCGACGGTCTTGAGGGTGAACTTGCCATCGGGCGTGGTCTGGCCTTTTTTGATGCCGAGCTTCTGCTCCAGGTGCCGCACGATGTCCTCCGCACCTAGCAGCCAGCAGGAGCTGGTGTGGCATACCTCGATGAGGCATTTGCCGACCGGCTTCAGGTTGAACATCGAGTAAAACGAGGCCACTTCGTACACCTCGATGGGCTGGATGTCGAGCAGCGAGGCCACGTAGTCCATCACCGGGGCGCTCAGCCAGCCGTCAAACTCGGCCTGTGCGAGGTGCAGCAGGGGGAGTAGCGCCGATTTCTGGCGGCCCTCCGGGTAGCGGCGGATGGTTCGTTGAACGAGGGCGAAGGTTTCGTCGCTGAATTTTATGTCTTGAGTTGTAGCTTGTTCTTGTTCGGGCTCCCTAACTTCAAGGGGACTTTGGACCGCTTCGTTTTTTTCAGCATTTTGCACCGAAAAGAAAGCGGAATCACCCGCAAAAGACGTTGCCTGGAATTCCCCCTTTGAAGGGGTTCCAGGGCTGTCACACGACCCGAAGTCTTGCCTTCGGCATATTTCAAAGGGGTCTGACTCACGCATCCAACTCCCCCGCAATCACATTCATACTACTCATCGTCAAAATCGCATCGCTCAACATCGCCCCCTTGAATCATCTCCGGGTACGCTTGGTAGTAGATGAAGCAGGGCCGACGGAAATGCAAGCGGAACGGCGTCCTTCCCCCATCGCTGATGAGGTAGAAACCCAACTCGCCATTGCCACCCTCGACGGCGTGATAGACCTCGCCCTTTGGCACGTCCATCTCACCCATCACGATTTTGAATTGGTAAATCAGCGCCTCCATTTTCGAGTACACCTCCTCTTTTGGCGGCAAATAGAAGGCAGGCACGTCGGGGGAATAGATGGGGCCGTCCGGCATGTTCTTCATGGCCTGTTTGATGATGCTGAGGCTTTGTTTCATCTCTTCAAGGCGCACCATGAAGCGGTCGTAGGTGTCGCCATTTGTGCCCACGGGGATGTCGAACTGGAAATCCTCGTAGCTGCTGTAGGGGTTCATCACCCGCACGTCGTAGTCCACGCCAGCGGCACGGAGGTTGGGGCCGGTGAAGCCGTAGGCCAATGCCCGCTCGGCAGTGATTGGCCCGACGTTGATGGTGCGGTCCATGAAGATGCGGTTGCGGAGCAACAGGTTCTCGAACTCTTGGAGTTTTTCGGGGAAATGCTTCACGAAATACTCCAGTTTCTCCCATGCCTTCGGCGAAAAGTCCCGCTCCATGCCGCCGATGCGCCCCGTGTTGGTCGTCAAACGAGCGCCGCAGACCTCCTCGAAAATCTCGTAGATATGCTCCCGCTCCTGGAAGATGTAGAGGAAGCCGGAAAGCGCCCCGGTGTCCACCCCGATGACCGAGTCGCAGATGATATGGTCGGCGATGCGGGCCAGTTCCATGATGATGACCCGGATGTATTGCGCCCGCTTGGGCACTTCGCAACCGATGAGTTTCTCCACCGTCATGTGCCAACCCATATTGTTGATGGGGGCCGAGCAGTAGTTCATCCGGTCGGTGATGGGGGCGATTTGGTTGTAGGGCCTCCGCTCGGCCAGCTTCTCGAACGCCCGGTGGATGTACCCGATGGTCGCCTGGCTGGACATGATGATTTCCCCGTCCATTTTCAGCACGTTCTGGAAAATACCGTGCGTGGCGGGGTGCGTAGGCCCAAGGTTTAGGGTCACGTATTCCTTTTCGGGAAGTGGTATGGTTGGATTTTCAATCATTTACAAACAATCATTGTGATTTCAAAGCCGCTCCTAAGTCGCCTTTGTCATTGCCGAAGGCAACCTCTGAATCACGTGTGTTGTCATGTGTCATGCAGAGGTTGCCTTCGGCAATGACAAAAGCGACTTGAACAAAACAATCATCACCTTCCAAACTTCGCATCATCCTTATCGTGCTTACCCAAATCCTCCAGCGGATATTGCTTTCGCAACGGAAAATAGTTCATCTCGTCCATGTTCAAAATGCGGCGAAGGTCGGGGTGGCCGACGAAATTGAACCCGAAAAAATCATACTCCTGCCGCTCCATCCAGTTGGCCGTCGGCCAAAGGTTGGTGGCCGTTGGCACGTCGAGGTCAGTTTCCGGCATGAAAATTTTGAGGCGCAAGCGACGGTTCTGCTGCATATTTTGCAACTGGTACATCATGCCGAACTCGCCACCTTCGTAGCCGGGAACATGAAAGCCACAAAGCGTAGTCAGAAAGGTGAAGCCCATTTCTGGGTCGTTTTTCAAAAAAGAAAGCACGTCCATCAGGCTTTGCTTCGCAATGACCACGACCGGGAAGTCGTAGGATTGCTCGATGCTGGAGATTACCGGAATCGAACCGCTGCCCGGAGTGTTTCCATCACCCCATCCAAGCAGGTATCTCTTGGGGTCAGCTAATTTCATCATTTATTCCATTCCGTAAGCAAGCTGCATTTCCTTGTACTCTGCCGAGTGGCGACGTCGCAGGCTTTCGTTTTTTGCCAATTCTTGAATTTTCAAAATGCCGTCCAGCACCTGTTCCGGGCGGGGCGGGCAGCCGGGGATGTAAACATCCACTGGGATGATGCGGTCAATGCCCTGCAAGACCGAGTAGGTATCGAAAATGCCGCCGCTGCTGGCGCAAGCACCCATCGAGAGCACCCATTTTGGCTCGGCCATTTGCTCGTAAACTTGACGGAGGATGGGACCCATTTTCTTCGCAATAGTGCCCATGACCATCAGCAGATCGGCTTGGCGGGCGGAGAAGCTGAGGCGCTCGGCCCCGAAGCGGCCAAGGTCGTAATGAGCTTGCCATCGTCGCCATGAACTCGATGCCGCAGCAGGAGGTGGCGAAGGGCAGCGGCCACAGCGAATTGGCACGGGCAAGGCCCACTACCTTGTCGAGCGAGGTGGCGAAAAAGCCAGCGCCTTCAATGCCTGGCGGCGTATTTTCTGGATGGATGTCTATGTTCATTGCGGATTTCGGATTGGGATTACGGATTGGGGCTCGTCATTCGAACACTACTAACCCCACAAAGCAACGTGTAATTCGCCTAAAACCATTTGCAGATATGAGCTAGGGGGCTACGGCAATCAATCCGAAATCCGCAATCCCAAATCCGCAATCCTTTCATTCCCATTTAAGCGCCCCCTTCCGGAAGATATACATCAAGCCGATGAAGAGCACGGCCATGAAGGTGAACATTTCGAGCAAACCTTTGAGGCCAAGTTCCTTGAAATTGACAGCCCAAGGGTACATGAAAATCACCTCCACATCGAACAGCACGAAGAGGATGGCCACCAAGAAATATTTGATGGAAATTGGGGAACGGGCATCGCCAATTGACTCGATGCCGCACTCGAAGGGGTCATCCTTGATGGTGGTTTTGCGCTTGGGGCCTAGCAGGTGCGTGGCACCTAACGTGACGACCACGAAGCTAATTGCTACGCCAATGACCATCAAAATCGGAAAATATGGATTCATGTCTTGCTAAAATTGAGTCGCAAAAGTAGGCACAAAAAATTTTGTATGGCTTACGAATTATTAGGAGGAAAACTACTGATTTCTCTGATTTTCACACAACCAAACCGTATTTTTTGTGCAATTTTAGAAGGGGATTTTTAGGGTAGTTTAGGGTTTGTTTTGTAACAAAACCAAAATCGGGCAAATTTAATTTTGGACTTTTTTTTCAACATTCCACTTTAACCTTGCTGTGCGAAAATGGTTTGCAAAATCCACCACTTTAACTTGAACGGTGATTCGATGATGCAGTTTCCTGCTTTTGCAAATTTTGCCCAATCCAAAACTGCGTTTGCGCTGTTTCCTTTTTTACACTTCAAATAAACACCTGATGCAAATCATTGATTTTCAACAAGAAAACCTGGCTGGAATCAAATTGCACCTGCGGCATTGGCAAGTGCCGAATGCCCGTGCGGTGGTCTGCATCGTTCATGGCTTGGGCGAGCATATCGGCCGCTACGACCATGTTGCCAAATTCTTTTCGGAGCGGGGGATTGCAACCATCGGTTTCGACCATCAAGGGCACGGGCGCTCGGAAGGCAAGCGAGGGCATACCCTTGGCCTCGATTCTATGCTCGACGATGTTGCCTACCTTTTGGAAATGGTAGCTGAAAAATATCCCGGCCTGCCCGTTTTCCTCAACGGCCACAGCATGGGCGGCAACGTCGTCTTGAACCATGTTTTGCGAAGAAAACCAATCATCACAGGTTTGATTGCCACCGGGCCTTGGATTCGATTGCCCAAACAACCTTCCAAAATGATTGTCGTTTTTGCCCAAGTGATGAATTTTGTTTGGCACGACCTCACCCAAAACAACGGGTTGGATGTCAATGGTTTATCAAACGACCCGGCAGTTATCAAGGCATACCTGGATGACCCATTGGTGCATAACCGCATTTCCGTGAGGACTGGCTACGAACTGCTTGGAGGTGCAAAATTCCTTGATGAATTCACTGGTACGATGCCCTGCCCCACCCTGCTCATGCACGGCGGCAATGACCCCATCACCAGCCCAGAAGGAACCGCAGATTTTGCGAAGCGCAACAAGGGCGATGTGACTTGGAAACGCTGGGACGGTCTGAAGCATGAAATCCACAACGAGCCGCAACAAGATGAAGTCCTCCATTTTTTGGTAGAATGGATGGAGCGATTTATTTGAAAATGTGCATCTTTCGGCCTCGATTCTAAATTTTACAACAACAACCACTATGGATTTAAGCAAAATTCCGAAGCTCACCATCCACAACGCCAAGGACTTCATCACCACGCTGCCGGATACCGTCAACCCGGACTGGCTGAAAGATGTAGAAACCAATTTCCACTTCGACATCGAAGGCGACGGCGGCGGGCAGTTCACCGTCATCGTGAAGGACAATAAAATGCAGGTGTTCGAGCATTTTGAGGGCGAACCCAAGTGCAAAATCGTCGCCAAGGAAAAGCACTTTATCGCACTGCTACGGGGCGAACTGAACCCAATGATGGCCGTGTTTACTGGCAAGCTGAAAATCACCAACACCGCTGAAATCATCAAGTATGCAAAGGTGTTTGGGATGATGTAACGAGCATTGATCAATGAGGTCATTGAGATGCCGAGAGGGCGAGCAAGCACTGCCCTTTCGGCATTTTTTTTGCGCCGACGCAACCTTTGGCTTGCTTATTTCACCTAAAGGAAAAATAAATGCTGCGGTCCTTAAACTTATCCAAATTTTAAAAGTCAATGGGCAACTTACCTCGAAAAACCAAACTTTTCCCCGACCCTCATTTTCAAAATCAACTTAACATGGATAGAAGAACTACCATCGCCAGATTATTGGGGCAAAAAAGCACAGATAAAGCCGTAAAAGCGCCGCTTCATTTGATGCCGCCGCCGTAGTTTCAGGCCTTGCTCCATTCACTGGGCCTTTTGGCTTTGACCAAGCTGCCCACCTGCTGCGCCGAACCACCTTCGGTGCCACTTACCAACAGATGAAGAATGTAGCAAACATGGGGCTGGATGCTGCAATGGAATTGCTCTTGACCGAGCCTGCTGTTCCCGACCATCCGGTCAACCCGAACTTCACGGATGATCCAAACACGCCCATCGGCACCACTTGGGTGGACAAAGCAGTAACCCCAAATGTTGTTGGATTTTCGGCCTATAGAGACCAATCGCTTAGGTCATGGACCCTCAACCTCATTCGGTCGGAAGGAGTAAGCATCCATGAAAAAATGGTGCTGTTCTGGCACAACCACTTCCCAACTGCTGATTTGAACGACGCTAGGTATGTTTATAAATACGCCAGTTTGTTGCGGCAATTTGCGCTTGGCAATTTTAGGGATATGACCAAGGCCATGACCATTGAGCCTGCGATGCTCCGTTACCTGAATGGGCGTGACAACACCGCCGCCTCGCCCAATGAAAACTACGCCCGTGAGCTGTTGGAGCTTTTCACCATCGGAAAAGGGCCATTGGTAGGCCCCAACGACTACACCAATTATACGGAACAGGATGTGGTGGAAATGGCCAAGGTGCTCACTGGTTGGGTGGACAATATCTTGAACACCCCTTCAAACCAGACTGTCATTCAATCCATCAATTCCTTTTTTGCTCCCAACCGCCACAATACCACCACCAAGCAGCTTTCCTATAGATTCAACGACATCCAGATTTCAGACATGGGCAACTTGGAATACGCCCATTTGATTGACATCATTTTCTCAAAGGACGAGTGCGCCAAGTTCATCTGCCGGAAGATTTACCTTTGGTTTGTGTACTACGACATCACACAACAGGTTGAGGATGAGGTAATTGCGCCCATGGCCCAAATCCTGGTGGACAACGACTACGAAATCCAACCAGCACTGGAAGCCCTTTTGCGCAGCGAACATTTCTTCGACATCCTGAACGTGGGGCCAATGATCAAAAACCCAGTGGACTTCACGATGGGCGTCTTTAAAACATTTGACATTGACTTTTCGAACGCCAATTTGGAACAACAGTACCGGGTGCTTTGGCAAACCTTCCGCACCACGCTGAGCACCATGCAGATGCCCTACTACGACCCGCCCAGTGTGGCAGGTTGGAAGGCGTATTACCAAGAACCTGTTTTTTACCGAACCTGGATTAGCGCCGT
Organism: Saprospiraceae bacterium; assembly: GCA_016719855.1. Classification (GTDB taxonomy): domain Bacteria; phylum Bacteroidota; class Bacteroidia; order Chitinophagales; family Saprospiraceae; genus UBA6168. The sequence continues at coordinate 56,652 of JADJYH010000015.1, forward strand.
CACACTGCCTGTGCGGCAGCTCTACACCACCCGGATGCTTAACCAGGGCATTTCGTCATCTGGGTTTACAGCAAGAATTGACGTGCTGAAGTTAGTCGCCACGCTCGATACGCCCGAAATTGCGGATGACTTGATCAATGAATTGGTGAAAATCCTGTTCCCACAGCCCATCACCCAGTTCCAGCACGATTTCCTCAAAGGTATCCTGCTGCCCGGCCTGCCTGACTACGAATGGAACATCGAGTACGGCGACTACGTCAACAACCCGAACGATGTGAACCTAGCCAACGCCGTGAAATCCAAATTAACTAACCTGCTTTCGGCCATGATGAGCATGCCGGAGTTTTACCTTAGTTAAGGATTGAAGGATTGAAGCATGGAGGATTGAAGGTGCGTCACGCCCCGTTAATCCTTCAATCCTTCAATCCTTCAATCCTAAAAATTCCACATGAAACGGAGAAATTTCATACAAACCACCGGCCTCTCATTGCCCTTGTTGCTCAACGGTTTCAAGCTGCGGGCGATGCCGAAGTCATCCATATTTTCAGCCATTTCCAGTGAAAACGACCGGATTTTGGTGCTGATACAGCTCAACGGCGGCAACGATGGCCTTTCCATGATAACGCCGATCGACCAGTACGACAAGTTGGCCAACGCACGAGGTAACATCCTCATCCCGCAGGGCAGCTTGTTGGATGTTGGGTTCAACCAAGCGTTCCACCCAAGCATGACGGGCATCAAGTCCGTTTTTGACGAGGGCAAAATGGGCGTGGTGCAAGCCGTTGGCTACCCGAACCAAAACCGCAGCCACTTCCGCAGTTCGGACATCTGGACTTCTGGCTCACCAGCCACGGAGGTTTGGACGACGGGCTGGCTGGGTCGCTACTTCCAACAGGGGCAGCCCGATTTCCCGGAAGGCTACCCAAATGCCGACTATCCCGACCCATTTGCGCTGACGCTCGGTGGCAACGTGACGGAGACCTGCCAAGGCACGGTAGCCAATTTCAGCATGGCCATCAACGACCCGTTCAACCTCAGCCCGCTCACCACTGGCGGCAACGATGTTCCACCGAGCACGCCCTACGGTGAGGAGCTGGCCTTCCTTCGGCAACGCATCGAGTCCACCAACGCGTACAGCGATGGCATCACGGAAGCTGCCGACAACGGCTCGAACATGGCCACTTACCCAGACGACAATGCGCTGGCGCAACAGCTTAAGAACGTGGCGCTGCTCATTGCCGGAGGCCTCCAAACCAAAGTTTACGTCGTCAACCTCGGCGGTTTCGATACCCACGCCGGGCAGGTGGTGCTCGACCCGACGCTCGGCACTTACTCAGAGTTGATGCAATTGTTGAGCGATGCCGTGACGGCATTCCAGCAGGATTTGAGCTTGCTCGGCATCGAAAAACGAGTGGTGACGATGACCTTCAGCGAGTTTGGGCGGCGCATCCGCTCCAACGACAGTCTTGGCACCGACCACGGCGACGCTGCCCCGCTGATGCTCTTCGGCTCCTGCGTGAAACCCGGTTTCACAGGTGAAAGCCCCGAAATTCCCGACAACCCAGAGGTGCAAGAGGCTGTGGCCATGCAGTACGACTTCCGCAACGTGTACGGCTCGGTGCTGATGGATTGGTTTGAGGTGGCCGAAACCGATGTGCAGAACCTGCTCTTCCCCGACTTTTCTTACATCCCGCTGGTGGATGGCTGCAACGTGAGCGCCACCACGCAGTTGCCCGTGCCCGATATGGTGTTTACCCCCTACCCCAACCCGTTCAATGGAGAGGTAAACGTGATTTTTAAATCTGGCAACGAGCATGTCCGCCTGAGTGTCTTCAATAGCGCTGGGCAGGAACTTAACGTATTGATAAACAAGCGATTATACGCTGGCGAGCATACCGTAAAGTTCAAAAGTTCGGGCTTGTCCAGCGGCAACTACTACTTCCACCTGCGCCTCGATAACGGTCGGCAGAAGACAAAGCTGGTGGTGAAAGGGTAGTTGGTATTTTTGCGAGTTGGCGTATTGGGTAGGGCCTGTCCAATGCGCCAACTCGCCAACCACCCAATGTGCATTTTCCCAAAAAATAATCTCTTGATGGCGGCAAATGAATGGAAAATTGCGAAAGAGAGAACCAGCCTTAATCAATGCTCAATTCTGCCTAGCTTTGCCGCCAAATTTATCAAGAGAAATATGAAGAGAATCTTCCTTCCGTGCCTGCTGCTTCTAGCTTTCCACCAGCTTTTTTCACAAAAACAAGACTACAAAGTCGCCTGTGTGGGGTTCTACAATTTAGAAAACCTGTTCGACACCATTGATAGCCCGGACACCAACGACTCGGAGTTCTTGCCAAACGGCACTCGCCGCTGGACGACTGAAATTTATCAGGACAAACTCAAAAACCTGGACCGGGTGGTGTCAGAGCTTGGCACGGATGTGACCCCAGACGGCGTTGCCATTCTTGGTGTCGCAGAGGTGGAAAACCGGCTGGTGCTGGAAGATTTTGTGAAACAACCCAAAATAGCCGACCGAAACTACCAAATTGTCCACTACGATTCCCCCGACGAGCGAGGGATAGACGTCGGGCTTATTTACCAGCCCAAATATTTCACAGTCACAGACAGTCGGGCGATTCCGCTGCTGCTCTACGGTGACGACGGCGAGCGGAATTTCACCCGAGACATCCTCTATGTGAGCGGCCTGCTGGACGGGGAGCCGCTGCACGTGCTGGTAAACCACTGGCCCAGCCGCAGGGGCGGCGAAGCAGCTACTCGCCCGATGCGAAACGCTGCTGCACTAATCTGCACAAACGTGAAGGATTCCCTGCTGAACCTCGACCCGAACGCCAAGGTAATCGTGATGGGCGACCTGAACGACGACCCGAACAGTCCCAGCGTGAAGAAGGTGCTGGCTTCTGCTGCTGATAAAAAAGAAGTGAAAAACGGGGGTTTCTACAATCCAATGGAGGAGTTCTTTCGTCAAGGAATTGGCACGATGGCTTACCAGGATGCTTGGAGCCTGTTTGACCAGGTAATCATTTCTCAGGGACTGGTGAAGGAACGCCAAGACGGTTACCGGTTTCTCAAAGCGCAGGTGTACAACAAACCCTACCTAATTCAAAAAACAGGACAGTACAAAGGCTACCCGTTCCGAACGTTTGACTTTGACAATTATATTGGTGGGTACAGCGACCACTTTCCAGTTTACTTGTTTTTGGTAAAAAAAGTGGTTGGGAAGCCGTAGTATTTTGAACAATCAACGATAAAAAATAGGCTCTAAATTTTAAACGCAATATGCGGCCTGTGGGATTTGATATCCACAGGCCGCTTTTAATTTCAACAAGTTTTCCGGGGCAAAAAACCTACTTTTGCTCAAACCGGTAGCAACAACAATGTCCATAAACAAAGCTCCACTCGAACTCAATGATGGCTTCAAGTACGCCCTGGACGTATTGGAGAAGACCAACCAGAGCCTGTTCCTGACGGGGCGGGCCGGTACAGGCAAGTCCACACTGTTGCAGCTTTTCCGCAGCACCACCCGCAAGAAAATGGTGGTACTCGCCCCGACCGGCATTGCCGCCCTCAACGTGCAAGGGCAGACCATCCACTCGTTTTTTGGCTTTCCGCCACGGTTTATCCAAGCGAAGGACATTGTGAAGCACTTCAACAAAAAATGGTTCCAGAAAATAGACGTGCTGGTGATTGACGAAATCAGCATGGTGCGAGCCGACTTGCTGGACGCCATTGACCGCTCGCTGCGCCTCAACCGGGAGAACCCGATGCCGTTCGGCGGAGTGCAGATGGTCTTCGTTGGCGACCTGTTCCAGTTGCCGCCAGTGATTGCGAGCGCAGAGGAGAAGCGGGTGTTTGAAATGGCCTACCAGTCGCCGTATTTTTTTTCGGCAAACGTGCTTCGGGAGTTTGATTTTGAGAAAATGGAGCTTCGCAAAGTCTATCGGCAGGAGCAGCGCCACTTCCTTCGGTTGCTGGATTCTGTGCGCCTCAACCAAGTGGACTACGAAGACCTTGATGACTTGAACCAGCGGTACGAGCCACAATTTGAGGCAGAGCGCTCGTTCATCACCCTCTCTCCCCGCAACGCAAAAGTTGACCGCATCAACCTGCGGGAACTCGCCAACTTGGACACCTTGGAGCAATCGTTCACCGCCAAGGTGCAGGGCGAATTTGACCCAAAACAATACCCAACGGACATGGAACTTCGGCTGAAGGAGGGCGCCCAGGTCATGTTCATCAAGAACGACCCGGACGGGAATTTCGTCAACGGGACCATCGGCAAAATAACTGCTTTTGACAACGAGGGCATCAAGGTGTTCACCGACGAACAGGGCAGCCCGAAGGTCATCAATGTGGTGCCGGTCAAGTGGGAAATCATACGGTACCGTCCGAGCAAGGAGAATCCCGACGAGATTGAGGCCGAGGTCATCGGCACATTTGAGCAGTACCCGCTTCGGCTGGCATGGGCAGTCACTATTCACAAGTCACAGGGAAAAACTTTTGACAAGGTAATAATTGACATGGACACCGGAGCGTTTGAGTTCGGTCAGACTTATGTGGCATTGAGCCGCTGCCGCACACTGGAGGGCATCGTGCTTCGGCAGCTTTTGAAACACTCGGATATTCTGACCGATGAACGGGTGGTGGATTATTACGAGCAGAATTTTTGATTGGTACTGCTGCGAAATCCTGCCAGACATGAGCACTTAATCTGAACAAAATCAATCACTTATGAAGCAGTCGTTGTGGTTAGCCAGTTTGTTTTTTATGCTGTTGGTCACACTTCCCCAAGCGGGCTACTCGGCCATTGCGAAACCAAGACCAACGGAGATTTCGAGCAAAAAGCAGGAAGCTTTTGCCGAAGGCAAGCAAACAAAGCGCATTTCGTTTAGGGAAAAAATAGGCGGCAAGGTTGCCAAATTCAAACAAAGACTCAAGCGGTGGAAGGATTCGATTCAGTTGGTTTTCCCCTCAGGAAAATTGTTGACGAGCTTGATTTTCTTGGTTTTGTCCATTGGTCTTTTTGCGGTGGGTGGACTGACCAGCCTTGGTGTGCTTTTCAACGCCCTAGGTTCAGCGGCCGTGATAGTTGCCTTGCTGTTCTTTGTGCTTTGGCTGATGGAAAGGACCAATATGCCGAAACCTACTGATTAGGCACCGGGCAACTCGCTGTCCTTTTTCCGGTTTTTGTACCAAACAAACCCAATCGTGCCCACCAGTAAATAGGGCATCGCCAACATGTAGAGGATGCCAGCGTTCAAGCCGCTACCAGCAGTGCCGCCGTTTTTCAAGTTGCTCTCAGCCCCTATTTTGCACATTGGGCATTGAGCGGTGGCACTTGGAGCAGCTACCGCAAGCATAACAGCGAACACTGCAATTTTGAACAGCTTATTTTTCATGGTAAACATCATTTGTAGTAAGGTTTAATCATCAGGTAGAGCACTGGGCCTGTCACTGCTACGTACAGCCAAAACCAATAGACCCACCTTGCCATTCGCTTGTGCCTGTCGAACTGCCCGGTGAACGCACGAATATAAGTAAACAAGATGAACGGGAAAATAACCGCCGCCAAGATGATATGTGTGATGAGCAGGGAAAAATATACGGGGCGAATCCAACCTTCACCGAGAAACTTGGTATCGGCATTGGTGACATGGTAAAGTACGTATCCCAGCAAAAACAGCAACGACGAAATCATGGCCAGGGTCATGGCTTTTTCGTGCTTCTCGCGCTGCTTGTTTTTGATGAAGTAGAGGCCAGCCAACAGAATCAAAGCAGTTAACGCATTTAGCGCTGAGTAAACAGCCGGAAGAAAGGAAAAATCAATGCCCGTTTCAAAATGGATTCGGTGCATGAACGTCACCAGCAAAAGCACCACCGCCGTGGTTGCCCAAGCTGCTCGGTTCAGTTTTTTCCAGTGCAATGTCCGGTTGTTGCTGGCTCATATCACGTCATTTTCAGTTTTCAAAACAGGTCAACGCCGTTTTTGTTTTGGGACCACCTTGGCAATATGCTCCACCATTCGGCCCATTTGAACATTGTCGTTGATGTCATACAACTTCCTGATTGTCAAGCTGGTATCTGCCATTGCCACTCCGATTTCAGGGTTTGGCAGGTGGTAAACTTCATTGGCTAAATGGTTCCATTCCGCTGCCGACGTACCCAGCAGGTACCATTGCTTGTGGTCTTTGATGCCAAGTTGGGTTGCTGTTTCGAGCAGCGTTTTGGAGGAATCCATTTGGATGAAAGAAAGGAAAACAACGTCCGCTGTTTCGTCAAAGCTCTGGTGGACTTTGGCTATCCGATCGGCCAAGGGCCTTGCTGCGGCTAGGTCGTTTGGCAAGAAGTTGACCACCGTCACCTTGCCGTGCAGTCCTTCTGCGCTGATTGGCTCGTTCTGTTGGTTCTTGCATTGAAATCCGGAGACCTTGCCCAACATCTCCAACTCAGCGACTGCCGTGCGGGAGTGCGTCCTGCCCATGTACAGGTAGTACAAAGAACCGATCGGCATGATGAAAAGAACTGCAAAAACCACTGCCCTCCAGAATTTGTTTGCGGGCTTTACTGCTTTGATGTTTTCCATTGAAATTTGCTAACAAAAAAGGCGAGCCTGTTGGGTCTCGCCTTTTTGATTTCTTAAATCAGGTATTGAGCCGTGGCTTCGTCGTAGTCGAGACTTCCGGTAGCCGGTTTTTTGTTGACCTCTTCGTGGTTTTTCTCGTCAATTTGGTTGCGCCGTGCGCCCCATGAAGCGCCCTCTTGGAAGAACGCAATCACCGCCCAAACAAGCAGCAGCATTGGTAAAAGCACACTCCAGCGGAGCCCCTGCACTTCGGTAGCCATGTGCATGAAATTGTACACGATGAAATATGCCTTGTAAAGACTGAAACCCACCATGAGCGCCATGTAAATATAGTGAAGCGCTCCCGTGAAATGCACGCCATGAATTAGGTGGCCTTTGGCGAGCAATGCAATCAACACCTCGATGATGGTGATGGCTCCCAACAATTTCAAGCCGTAAACAACTAGCTTTTTCTGTTCGTCATAACTTAAGTGACCTGCCATATTTCCTAAATTTAGAATTTTTAACTTAGTTGAGAATGTGGTTGTTCAGCTTCGATTTACAGAAGGTAAAACACAAGGAACACGAAGACCCAAACAAGGTCCACAAAGTGCCAGTAGAGGCCAATTTTTTCAACCATTTCGTATTGGTTGTTGCGTTTGGCATAAATTCCGCTGGCTGCATTTATCATCACTATGGTCAAAAAAACCACGCCAGAGAATACGTGGAAGCCGTGGAAGCCTGTAATGAAGAAGAACAAAGCCCCGAAAGCGACCGGCCCAAAGGCTTCTTTTACAATCTCTCCACCAGCCGATTTATAAGCGCCATGCTCGTATTGGTGCGTACCGTGGTTTATGGTAATCAAGTAAGGAGTCTCAGCTTCAAATGATTTGCCAGCGAACGACTCACCTTCGTGGCTTATCTTCTCAAAATAGCGATTATCAACCATGTCTTCCTTTCCATTTGGTAAGTAGTACACCGACTTTGCGCCATGAATGTCCTGTTCAACCTTGGTAAAGCCCTGTGCTTCCAGCTCTTTTCCAGAAAGATACTGTCCACCTTCCGTATGCATAGAAAAGGGATTGGTAAGGATGGAAACGCCTTCTTCCTTCATCAGCGTCGTCCACTCCCAAGCTTGGCAGCTAAGGAATGTTGCCCCACCGAGTATGGTCAGGAACATCCAAAATACTACGCCCCGTTTGTTGTTGTAGTGGCCTTCCTGCACGGCACGTACCATGGTTACGGAGCTGGCAATCAGCACAAAGGTCATGAAGGTAACGAACACCAGCGGCGCCTTGCCACCAAATAGGTTGTGGATGCCAAAAGGTGCTTTTTCGAAGACAAAATCAGGAATCGGCCAAGTGTTGCTGCTGAAACGCAGCGCACCGTAGGCAATGAGGAAACCCGAAAATGTAAATGCATCTGATAGGAGAAAATACCACATCATCAGCTTGCCGTAGCTTGCCTTGAAAGGTTCCTTCCCACCCGACCAAAGTTGCTCGTCTGTGTCGTGGCCGTGCTCTAAAACTGCTGCTTCTGAAGCCATAATGATTTTGAATAGTTGGATTGCTGGATTATTGGATTGTTGGATTACTGGGTTGTGCATTTTAGCAATCAACAATTCAGCAATCTAGCAAACCAACAATTTGACAATCAATCATTTAGCGATAAAATGATAGAAATATGAACAAATAGACCCAAAGGAAATCAACAAAATGCCAATAGGTCAAAGTGAGTTCAAACCGGATTTTGCGCTTTGGGGTTACTTTAAACTTTAGCCCAAAAGCGCTGATCAATGAAACCGTCAATGCAGCCAAGCCACCGATGACGTGTGCTGCATGAAACCAAGTAATCACGTAAATAAAGTCGCCCGACGGGTTCAAGGTAAACGGAACACCATCAGCTGCAAGGGCAACCCAGCGTATTGAAAAACAAAGAACAAAATAGCCAGTACGTAAGTCGCCACCAGGAACGATTTGTACAGCAATTCTTTCCCTTTTTTAAAAGCAAGGAACGAAGCGTGAAGCGTGGCACTGCTCAACAAAATAACCAGTGTGCTTACTTTGAAAATGCCCGGCAATTGGAACTCCAGCCAATTGCCAGCAGCCTGGCGTACCACGTATGCGCTTGTGAGCGATGCAAACATCATCACAATAGAACCACAGGCCACCCAAACCGCAAATTTGTGGGGATGGATTTTGTTCCTTCCGCTATTTTCATTTAAAGTCAAATCCATTTTCAAATCTTGTCAAGCCAGAGCGCAGTTAGCGCCATTGGCAAATAAAAGAATGAGAAAAACATCAATTGCATGGCAGCTTTCCTGTCGCTCTGCCGGTACAAGTTCCAGCCGAACCAAGCGTAGGCCAAGGCCAAGATGCTAACAACCACCGCCGAAACCAAGCCAGTCACGTTGGTGAAAAAAGGAACAAGCCCTACTGGCACCAAGCAAAGCGCATAAAAAACACCTTGCAGGCCAATGCTCGGGTCTTGTTTGCCATCTTTGGCTACCACGAACTTGAACCCAGCTTTCTGGTAGTCCTCAAATCCAAGCCAACTGATGGCCCCAAAGTGTGGGAACTGCCAAAAAAATTGGAGCAAAAACAAGGTCAGCGCCAACGATGTCAACTCTCCTTGAAAAGCCACACACCCAATCAGCATCGGCAATGCACCCGGCAAGGCACCCACGGCTATTGCCGAAGGCGAAATCCGTTTCATTGGCGTGTAGAGGAAGGCGTAGCTCAACAGGGCAATCACTCCAAAAAAGGAGGCCCAAGGGTTGAACATCGCCAACAACATCAGGCCAATGATGCTCAGGATTCCAGCGGCAAGCACCGCTTCCGAAACCGTCATCCGGCCTGTGGCCAATGGGCGGTTAGCTGTGCGCTTCATCAATTTGTCAAAATCCCTTTCGAGCACTTGGTTCAGCGCATTCGCTGCACCCGCCACACAGAAGCCACCGAGCGAAAGTATCAAAACAGATGGCCAATTCACGCCGCCTTCTGCTGCAATCAAATAGGCCATAACCGCAGAATAAACCACGGTAAGGGACAATTTGAACTTAACCAGCTCCCCGAAGTCACGCACTTTTTGCGAAACCAAACTGATGGGGGATGCCGAGGCAACCTTTATTTTATTATTCACCTAAATGGTTGTTAATCAAGTTATTGTCAAAAATCAATGGTCTTCAGTCTCCCCTTCCCTCATCGGTTCCACTTGGGAAACGAACTCCTCACCGTTTTTGCCATAATCGTAGGCCCAACGGTGAACAGTTGGCAGTTTGCCAGGCCAGTTGCCGTGTCCGGGTTGGATGGGTGTCGTCCACTCGATGGTCGTTGCGCCCCAAGGGTTTTTGCTGGTAACTTTTTTGCCCTTCCAAATGCTGTAAAAGAAGTTCACGAACATCAACACTTGGAAACCAAAAGTAACAATGGCGGCAATGGTGATGAACTGGTTCATTTCGGAGAAATGCGAAAAAGTGTCAAAGTTGTCGAATCGGTAATAGCGACGTGGAACGCCGGCCATGCCAAGGTAGTGCATTGGCCAGAAGATGGCATAGGCGCCGATAAAAGTGCCCCAGAAGTGCATCTTGCCCATCGTCTCGTTCATAAAGCGGCCAAACATCTTTGGAAACCAATGGTAAACACCTGCGAACATGCCGAAGAAGGCGGCCACGCCCATAACGATGTGGAAGTGGGCGACAACAAAGTAGGTGTCGTGCATTTGGATGTCAATGGCAGAATTGCCAAGGAAGATGCCTGTCAAACCACCAGAGATGAACATCGAAACGAAGCCAATGGCAAACATGGAGGCTGTATTGTACCGTAGGTTTGACTTATAAATCGTGGTAATCCAGTTGAACACTTTCACTGCCGATGGTACAGCAATGATGAGCGTAAAGATTACGAAGAAGTTTGAAATGAAGGGGTTCACGCCCGACATGAACATGTGGTGCGCCCAAACAATGAAGGAAAGGAAACCGATGGCAAGGATGGAATAGACCATCGCCTTGTAACCGAAAATTGGCTTTCGGCAATGTACGGACAACACTTCTGACGTAAGACCCATTGCTGGCAGGATGATGATGTACACCTCTGGGTGTCCCAAAAACCAGAACAAGTGCTGGTAAAGTATCGGGCTGCCGCCAACATGGTCGAGCGCCTGGCCGCCGATGAATATTTCGCTAAGGTAAAAGCTGGTACCCATTCCCCTGTCAAACATCAACAACAAAAAGCCAGAAACCAATACGGGGAAAGAAAGCAGCGCCAAAATTGCAGTGACAAAAAATGCCCAAATCGTCAACGGCATCCGCCACATGGTCATGCCTTTTGTGCGCAGGTTCAATACAGTGGTGACATAGTTAATGCCACCCAATGCGACTGAAATCACAAAAAAATACCAAGCTCAAAAGCCACAGGGTCATACCAGTTCCAGACCCATCGGAGGCTTGGGGCAACGCACTCAATGGTGGGTATGCCACCCAACCGCCAGCAAACGGCCCAGTGCTGAGGAACAACGAGTAGAACATGACGATACTGGCCAAGAAAAAGAACCAGTAAGACAACATATTGAGCAATGGAGAAGCCATGTCACGAGCACCCAACTGCAATGGAATTAGCAGGTTACTGAATGTTCCGCTCAACCCGGCTGTTAGCACGAAAAATACGATGATTGTACCGTGCATGGTCACCAAAGCATAGTAAAACTCAGGTGCCAAGGTGCCGATACCGGTATCAGCATTTATCTCTATCCACTTGCCCAACAATGGTCGAAGCCAGGTCATGCTTTCTTCTGGGAAGCCCAGTTGCAGACGGAAAACCAGGGACATGCCTGCCCCAATCAAGGCCCAAATCATCCCTGTAATCAGGAACTGACGGGCAATGATTTTGTGGTCCATGCTGAAGATGTACTTCGTAATGAAGTTTGACTTAAACTTGTCACCATGCTCATGCTCGTGAAAATGGTCATCGAAGCCCAATTCTTCTATTAGCTTATCTTCACGGTCTTGAACGGCGGTAGTTGCGTTAGCCATATTTCGATTTTTTTTCTTCTTAGATTAAGCTTTGGTTCTTATTGGGTTAAAATCTGGAATTCTGTGCGTCGGTTTTTTGCCTTGCCCTCATCGGTATCGTTCGTGTCAACAGGTTTTGTTTCACCATAACCCCTCGATTTCAACCTGGCTGGAGCTACTTGCTTTGACACCAAATAGTCATAAACCAACCTCGACCTTGCTTGAGAAAGTGTCATGTTTGAAGCGTCATCGCCATCACTGTCCGTGTGGCTTGAAACCTCTATGGTCATGTTGGGATACTTGTTCAACACAGCAACCAGGTTGTCCAACTCGTATTTTGATTTGTCATCGAGTTCAGCCGAGCCAGTTTTATAATACACATAGTTGAGTCGGATAACCTTCTCTTCGGGTGTTGAGGCAGAAAGCGCCTTATCAACAGCCGTATCAAAATCTTGTTTACGCTGGCGAATCTCTGCACCCAAAACCTCATCCTTGCGTGGGTCAAAATCTTTGCCCCTTACGCTGCTGAGGTAGGTAGATTGCTGCTCTTTCTCCCACTTGTCAAATTCTTCTTGGGAAACTATCCTTACCAGTTTCCGCATGGAGAAGTGCCCCTTGCCACAAAGTTCCGCACAGGCCAACTCGTATTCAAACACTTTCCAAAGTGGAGGACTTTTCGGGTCTTTCGGGTCGGAAGGTGCTTGGTACTCAGGGTATTTGCTGAGCATTTGGCGGTATTCCTCCGTTGTTTTGATTGGGGTAAATACAAAATATGTAGGCATGCCAGGTACGGCGTCCATCTTCACCCGAAAGTGGGGCAGGTCAAAACTGTGCAAAACGTCCATCGCCGTTATACGTACCCGCACCTTTTTGCCTACTGGCAAAACCAAGTCTGATGGCATGTAGTCGTCGAGGTTTTTGTCATCCAACCAATCCTGGCCGAGCGGGTTTTCACCGGGCTTTATGAGCCTAAAATTCTTGGTACCCAACTTGCCGTCTGCACCAGGGTAGCGCAAGTGCCACAAGTACTGCTGGCCAGTAGCTTCTATCTCGATGTACTCATCATCGCTTGACACGTCGGCCATTACCTCGTTCCAAGCCACAAGCCCCTTGATTACAAGGAAGCACATTACAACAGCTGGGACGGCAGTCCAAATCACCTCCAACTTGTTGTCGTGTGGCATGAACTCGGCGATTACACCCTTACGGCCACGGTATTTGTAGGCAAACCAGAACAAAGCAATATGGGTCAGTACGAATACAATTCCCGTAAAGAACAGCGTAATGTTGAAAGCGCCATCAAGCACACCACCATGGGCAGAAGCTGCCTCATGCGGGCCATAGCCAAGCATCCAATTCTTGTAATGCCACGCTGACCAAAAAGTAAGCACCAGAAAGCCAATCATAAACAGCAACATGCCATTGGCGCTTCTCTTGTTGGATTCAATTTGAACCGCCTCTTCGCCCCTAATCTTGGCGGCCAAATCAGTGACCTTGCCAATTTGAATGATTACAATGACGATGAGAATTAAACAACCTATGATAATTAATCCAGTACTCATTTATGAACGAATTAATAATTTTTCAAAAATTGATTCTGGGGCTTTTTGATGAAGTATCCGTTTTGACAACAAATACTATTCGTAAGCCTGAACCTCGTGGTGTAAACTCTCCTCAAGATATGGGTCATTTTGAGGTATTAGTGGTGCTTTGGAAAGCTGATTGAAAACAAAATAGATGAAAAATGCCGTGAACCCAAGGAATATACCCAACTCCAAAAGTCCTGGAATGGTGAACCCTGCTACGAAGGAAGAAGCATGTTCAACTGCATGGCCTGCTGCTTCGTGACCGCCTTCTTTGCCATGGGCCATTGCTTCTACGGCTGTGTTCAACACACCTGGCTTTATCATGTAAAAATAATCGAACCAGTGGCCAACGAACACAAGCGCAGCGGTGAAGAACAAGGTTCCAAAACGGCGCTTAGTCGTGTTGCGCATCAAAATCAAGAACGGGAGCACGAAGTTGATTACCAAGTTGCCAAAGAACAGCACCGGAAAGTCATTTTTGCGCTGGAAAAAATAGACCGTTTCTTCGCCGTTGTTCGTGTACCATATAAGCATGTACTGGGAGAACCAACAATAAGTCCAGAAAATGCTGAATGCAAACATGAATTTACCGAGGTCGTGCAGGTGCTCCTTGGTTACTTGTTCAAGGTATCCTTTTGATTTCAAGTAAATGACCAGCATGATAGTAAGCGCACAAGCACCCAGCCACCAGCTTGTCATTGAGTACCATGCGAACAATGTGCTGTACCAATGAGCATCCAATGACATGACCCATTGCCAAACCATCGCCGGGCCTGTGAACGCTGCAATCGGAAGGAACACGGCCGCATACTTGCGGAGGTTGCGATGAATGCCATAGTTGGCTACCTCTTTGCCGCTTGCATCCTCTTGCAAGGAAAGCTGACGGAATTTGCGGGCGAAGAAAATCCAAGCACCTACAATAATCAAGGTGCCAAACAGGTACCAGTTTTTGTTCAAAAAGGAGGCTTTGCCAGTCAAAACCCTGTCACCTGCCACCGCCTCAGTATCCGACCAATGGTACAAGTGGTTGAGGTGGGCATAAACTGCAATGCCTATGATAACCATCATTACCAAGCCTGGAATTAGGAAGAGCGAAAAAGCTTCCCAAATCCGTTTGAATATTACGTACCAACCGGCATAAGCGACGGTAAAAGCAGCGATAACAAACGTTATCATGAATGCCATCCCTGTAAAAAATACAGCATTGACCAGGAAATTGGACCAGAAGCGGGCATGAACCCCTGCTGCCGCAATTTGTTCCGGTTCCAAAAAATAGCTCAACACAAGGCAAAGCAAACCAAGCCCCATTGTTGCTATTAAAAAGTTCTTTTGTTTTGCTTCAAACGTAAACTGCTTCATTATTGCAGGTATTTTATTGACCGACCTAAGCCGGATTGTTTTATGGTGTGCGCTAAAATATCAAATTCTCAATGTTGCCCTGAACCTCCTGTATGCCCACTGGACTGGCCTCCACCCTGCGTTGTGTCCACGGGGGGTACAGTTTCAACGGGGGGAGCAGGTTTTGGAACATTTGCGAATGGAAGCCCATACTCAGCATTGAGCGTATTCGCTGATTCTGAGTACTTAGCTTTTCTCGTAACGGCTTGTAGCGAGCGGATATAATGTATCACCTCCCAGCGTTCTTGAAAGGATAGTTTGTCGGCATAGCCTCCCATCGCATTCAATCCGTACATGATGGCGTGATAGTAACGCCCATTGGTCGAAAACACAAATTGGCTGTCCACCAGATTCGCCGGTTGAGCTGGATACTTGCCGCCATTGTCACGAACAAGGTATCCGCCTCCATCTGCTTTGTCACCGTGGCAAGTGGCACAGAAAATAGTGTACAACTCCTTCCCTTTTTCGAGGCCTTGGGCAGTGATGGGGAATGGGTTGTAACGGATTTGCTGCTTGGCCAAGGTGCGGCCATCCTCGGTATCTGGATAAGTGTACGGTACATGGCCATTTGGCGTGTATGCAATGCCACCACTGTTGCTCATGCGAAGCCCGGTGCTTACCACTGCATCTTCAGCCGAAGCGAATACGCCATTGTAGGATGCTGAACCAGCGAAGCCACGTGGGATGGTGCCGTGAACTGGAAGCCGAGGCTGCGAAAGCTCACGTCGTGATTTCACACTTTCTTCATCCCAGGAATTCAGGTTGTACTTGGTCAACACGTTGGCTTCGTAAGCCGTGGCATGAGCCATGTCCGGTATGAACTCACTTCCTGTCGAGTTTTTGCCGGCTTGTTGGCAGGAGTAGGTGCCGAAAACGACAACACTCATTGCCAAAGCTATTAGGAGATTTTGCTTAAATTTCATTTTCAAAAATGAATCTTGAATATGCTTTACGAATGATAAATGATGAATGATGAATTTGCCTCCAACTCCCAAGTCGGAGTGTATTCATCATTCTTCATTTATCATTCTTAAATAGTCCTCGAATGTACTTCCTCAGCACCAGTCGCCTTGAAAAATCCTTTTAGGTTGTCAACCGAACTGGAATCCATGTTATTGGTCTGAAATGCGAGACAAAATTTGTCGTCAGTAATCCGGTCGTCAAGTACTGGGTTGTTTACCCCAAATCCTAAACCGCAGATGATGTAGAAAACTACCGTCATGCCGATGGCACAAAACAACACTGTCAATTCAAAAATGATAGGAACAAACGCCGGCAGCGACCAGTAAGGTTTTCCGCCAAAATTTGTAGGCCAATCCCCTTCAAACAAGAGGCTACCGCCAAAAATCCAAGACATGCCAATAAGTGCTGTAAGCGTACCCAACATGCCGAAGACAAAACCTACCACGTGCAACCTTGACTCTTCTAGCTCAAGTACAGTATCCAACCCGTGAATCGGGAAAGGAGAGTACACGTCCATGATGTCGAGGTGCTGCTTTTTGGCCTTTTTAATAGCGTTCATCAGTACTACCTCGTCATCGTACAGCCCGAACAGAACTTCTTTATGTTGACCTTTCATGAAATTTACTTATTTTGATAAAAGTCTGTTTTTCAATTAGTTAGTGGTGATGACCATCCGATTCCACATCTTCGGTTTCATCGCTATGATGATGGTGTGGTTGTGGTTTCGCATCTGGGCCAAGGTATTGGTCGCCATACTGCTTCAGGATTGCTTTCACCTCGGCGGCTGCCACTACGGGGGCTACCCTTGCAAACACCAAATACAGCGTAAAGAACAAACCAAATGTGCCCAAATAAATGGCGATTTCGACCCAGCTCGGCCAATAGTAGCTCCAGCTAGATGGAAGGTAGTCGCGGGCCAATGTTGTGGCGATAATTACGAAGCGCTCGAACCACATCCCAATGTTTACGAAGATGGAAATGAAAAACGTCCACCAGACGCTCCGCCTGATTTTCTTCGACCAGTAAACTTGTGGCGAAAGCAAGTTGCAGGCCATCATGCCGATATAAGCCCAATAGTAAGGGCCAAGTACACGGTTGTAGAAGGCGAACTGCTCATAGATGTAACCTGAGTACCATGCCACAAACAGCTCAATAAGGTAAGCAGAACCTACCATTGTACCCGTCACCAAAATCACCTTGTTCATGCTTTCAATGTGATTGGTAGTGATATACCCTTCCAACCCAAAGCATTTCCTAGTGATAATCATCAACGTCTGCACCATTGCGAAGCCAGAGAAAATAGCCCCAGCAACGAAATAGGGAGGGAAGATGGTGGTGTGCCAACCAGGTATTACCGAAGTGGCGAAGTCAAAGCTCACGATGGTGTGTACTGACAATACCAGTGGTGTGGAGATACCCGCCAAAATCAGCGAAAGATACTCGTGACGCTGCCAATGCTTTGCTTTGCCCGTCCAGCCCATTGAGAAAAAAGCATATAGTTTCTTGCGAACGCCTTTGGCCCGGTCACGCACCGATGCCAGGTCGGGCACAAGGCCAGTGTACCAGAACAGCAACGAAACGGTGAAATAAGTGGAGATGGCGAACAAGTCCCAAAGCAGTGGGGAGTTGAAATTTACCCACAGCGGGCCCCGAGTGTTGGGGTAAGGGAACATGAAGAAGTCAAACCAAGGACGGCCAGTGTGCGTGGCCGGGAACAAACCGGCGCACATTACCGCAAATATAGTCATGGCCTCTGCCGCACGGTTCACGCCTGTGCGCCAACGCTGGCGGAACAGGAGGAGGATGGCCGAAATCAGCGTACCTGCGTGGCCAATACCGATCCACCAAACGAAGTTGGTGATGTCGTAGGCCCAGCCGATGGTCCTGTTGGCGTTCCAAGTACCAATTCCAAAATAAAAGGTCCAACACAAGGCAAATATTCCGTAACCCAATGTCATTACTGACAAGGTAAAGGCAATAATCCACATCCGGTTGGGCGCCTTTTCGGTTGGCCCGATAAGGTCTTCCGTGATTTGGTGATAATTCTTGTTACCAAATATTAACGGCTCACGAATTCTTGATACTGCTGCGCTCATATTTTTTCAATTTCTTGAACCCCTTGCGGGAAGCTCAATCAGCTATATTTTAAAAATGATTCTAGTTTTAGCTCAACAAAGCCTCGTCACGATTCGTCACTCTGGTTGTGTACTGTACCGATGGGCGGGTGTTCACCTCTTCCAGCACGATATAGTTCAGCTTGTTTTTGTAACGCTTCGCAATCTCGGAGTTTTCGTCGTTTGTATCGCCGAATACGATGGCGCCGGTCGGGCAGGCCGTTTGGCAGGCAGACTTCACATCACCGTCACGGAGGGCACGGCCTTCCTGCTTTGCAGTTAACTTGCCTTCTTGGATGCGCTGCACACAGAAGCTGCACTTTTCCATCACACCACGCACCCGAACGGTAACATCGGGGTTCAACACCATGCGGGTGAGGTTGTCAGCGTAGAAAGGAACCTCACCGTCATAAGGAACGAAAGGCTCTGGGCCGTGCTCGTTCACAGGGAAAAGGTCTGCCGTCGTGTAGTCCATCCAGTTGAAACGGCGCACTTTGTACGGACAGTTGTTGGCACAATAGCGGGTACCGATGCAACGGTTGTAGGCCATTTGGTTCAAGCCCTCCGAGCTGTGGTTGGTAGCTGAAACTGGGCAAACATTCTCACAAGGAGCATTGTCACAGTGCTGGCACATCATCGGCTGATAAACAACGTTCGGGTTTTCGTAGTCGCCGTAGAAATAGCGGTCAATGCGCAACCAAGTCATTTCGTGGTGGCGGTAAACTTCAAATTTGCCTACAACTGGTACGTTGTTTTCGGCAATACACGCTACTTGGCAGGCACCGCAACCCGTGCAGGAATTGAGGTCAATATGCAAGCCCCAATGGTGGCCTTGGCTATATTTTTCTGCAACGTATTGATCGTATGGGTAGAGCGTTTTCTGGTTCAGCTCCTCAAACTCTCCCCGTTTCTCGTTCATTTCTTTCACGTAACCTCCCAAATCGCTAAGGTTAGTACGGTTGATAATTGACCTTTCCACCAGCGAACCCTGGAATCCCTTTCCGAGCGTCATCAAGGCAATTTCGTCAACGTTTACCTTGCCCTCGTAACCTTCTGCCTTGCCAGTAACGCCCATCGTGTGGTGGTACTGTACGCTGGCGTACTCATCCGAACCTACTTTTTCGGATACATTATCAACAGCAGCAAAGTATTGCGTATTGCCGTTTGCATCAATGCTCAACCATGGGTAAACATTCACGCCGATGTTGCGGCCTGCCGCACCTGAAACCTTGCGGCCATAACCAAGCGCCATGCTCACGGCATCAGTTTTTTGGCCAAATTGCCGCACACAGGTCACGACTTGTTTATTGCCTCCAATAGTGAGTTCTACTTTGTCGGCTTCTTTGTAGGCTTCTTTGCTGTTCAACCCCTTGAACTTCCCTACCCCATCAAATCGGCGATTGCCATCAAATGCAATGGGAATCTGGAGGTAGTTGCCCCATACACAACGGGTAATCGGGTCGGGCATTTCTTGTAGCCAAGGGTTGTCGGCATACTGACCTCCACCCACGTTGACTGTTTCAAAGAAAGCGATTTCAAGTTCGCCCGTACCTGGCTTGGTGATTTTTGCAGCTGCAGCATTCACATCGCCACCCCACCCAAATTCAGGAAAAGCTCCCACCGGCATTTCAAAAACGCCATCGTGAAGAACACTATCCCAGAAAGCCTGGAAAGTAGCAAAGTTGCTCTGGCGAGAAAACATGCTCGATTGCCAGTTGGCATTCAAGTATTCGTAGTAGGGCTGCTCGGCATTCGGGTTGAAATTCTGGCTTCCTGACCAGCGCAGCAAGGACTCCTCCGCTTGGCGGGTATCACTTTGGTTCAGCATCTCCCCAGCTTTCCAGCCAATGGCTTGATGGTGCGATATAATCGCAGAGCGCCGTCGTTTCGTCGGGCGTACCGTTGAAGGAAATCTTTGTTTTTACTTTGGCAAAAGCTTCCGCAAATGCGGCACTGTTTGGCAAGTCAAAGGCTGGGTTTGCGCCCCAAACAATGACGGAGCCAACCGAGCCAGCGTTCATTTCACGAATCAAACCTTGAATTTCGGCGTCAATGCCTTGGCGCTGGAGCGAGGCATTGGCGAAGGTCACAGTGTTGCCCCAACTGTCGAGCATGTTGTTGATGGCATTTACCAGGGTTTGCTCGCCAACGTTGTTGGTGCCACAAACAACGAGGCTTTTGCCAACATTGGCCACCAGTTGGTCTGCCACTTTGGCCAAGGCAGCAGCAGCTTTATCGTTGACTTTTGGTGCAGAAACTGAGCTGCCACCCGTTTTGGCAGCAACGGCGTTGTGCAGCGCTGCGATGGCAGCTCCCATTTCCGAAGGACGCACCAAAACCCGGTGGTCGGCATTGGAGCCTGTGAGCGTCATGCAGCTCTCCACCTGAATGTGGCGGGACATGCTGGCCTTGGCCACGTCACTGATGCGGCGGTTCTCGGCATACTGACGAGCATATTCAATCGGGCTGATCCATGTGCCAAGGAAGTCGGCACCAAAGCTGACAATTATGCTGGCTTTGTCGAACATGAAGTTCGGAACGGCCTTGTTGCCATAGCAAGCTTCATTTGCCTGCAACATTGCGGAGCAAGAAACAGCATCGTAAGTCACGACCGACGAGCCTGGATATTTTGCGAGGAACTCGCCCAATGCCTTTTTGGCCGTCGGGCTGAGGATGGTATTTGTGATGACTTTAACGGAACCCGCTGCTAGTTTGCCCGCTATCTCCTTGTCGAGGTCTGCCCAGCTCATTTTAGACCACTTGCCACCGTCGCTTTTCATCGCTGACTGGTAACGGTTGGTGTCGTAGAGGCTGAGTACGCTGGCTTGAACACGGGCGTTGGTGCCGCCTTTGGTTACCGAGGACATGGTGTTGCCTTCCACTTTGATGGGTCGGCCTTCACGGGTTTTTACCAACACCGGGCAGTAGTCGCCACCATTTACATAGGAAGACGCATAGTACGTTGCCACGCCCGGTACAATGCCATCCGGCTTGACGACATAGGGAAGGGCCTTTTTCACTGGAATATCGCAGCTCGCAGCCAAAGTGGCTGCACCGATGCTAAACCCAAGGTACTTTAAAAAATCACGCCTCGATGAACCTACGTTCAGCGCATCTTCATGTGCCAATGCTGGGGCATTACTGAACTCACGATTGATGGATTCCAGAAAAATCGGGTCTTGCTCCAAATGATCTACCCCTATCCAGACTTCCGTATTCTTGCTTTGATTTTTCATCTTTATGTTGAAAAAGGATTTGAGAGTTTGAGAGTTTAGGTGCTTGAGGGTAGGCAGGGCAACTTAAGCCCGCAATCCCTCAAATCCTCATAAACTCAATAGTGGCATTTCTGGCATTCTGTACCACCGATGTCTTCTACTGTAACCTTGCTACGCTGGTTGCCCTCTATCTGCTTGTGGTACATCTCGTAATAGTTGTCGTAGTATTTGTTGTCGGCAAATTTGACTTCCGTCTCACGGTGGCAGTTGATGCACCAGCCCATGGAAAGCGGCGTGTATTGTTTCACCTCATCCATTTCTTGCACCTTTCCGTGGCAAGACTGACAGGCCACTTTGCCTACGGTCACGTGCTGGGCGTGGTTGAAGTACACGTGATCGGGCAGGTTGTGGATACGAACCCACTCTATCGGACCTTGGATTTTCGTGTCGCCCGTCTTTTTGTCGGTCAAAGAAGCTACGATACCGTCCCATTGCGAAGCAAGCAAGGCCTCGCCTTCGGCGTCCATCGTGTTTTTCTCCTTGATGTAGTTCTCAGAAATCCAGCCTTTGTAGATGGCTTCGATTTCCTTGTCTGTTTTTTGGTCGTAATTTTTGATTAGCGTGTCGCCCTTGGGGTCGAAACCGATGGAGGCGTAAATCTTTGTCAATTCCGCAGTTCCGTAGGTGGAGCCAACCTTGATGGCCTTGTGGCAGTTCATGCAGGTATTTGCAGCAGGAATCACGCTGTGCTTGCTCCGACGGGCACCATCGTGGCAGTACTGGCAGTCAATCTTGTGTACCCCGGCGTGGGTGGTGTGCGAAAACTTGATGGGCTGCTCTGGCTGGTAGCCCTGCTGGCGACCCAGGTTGATGGCGTTGCGCACCGTGAAGTAGCCGCCAAAAAGAATCGCAGCGAATATTGCGAAGCTCACTACGCCTTTGCTGGTTAGTGTATCGGCCAATGTCTTTCTAGCTGGTGCCTCAGCGCCAAGTTCTTTTACCGCAGCGATATGGTTCAGGTTGGAAATAATTCTCGCAAGGATGACGGCCAACAGTGCCAGAATGACGAATAGCAGGGCATAAAGGAGGGTATTACTTTCCTTGGGTTGACCGGTTTCACCGCCAACAGGAGCTACAGCTACAGGAGTTTCCCCAGGGCAATTTCCCGCTGCCGTACAATTGATGTAGGCCAGAATATTCGCAATGTCCCCATCCGAAAGGGTTGGGAAGCTTGTCATGGCCACCTTGTTGTATTCGTTGAACACAGCAACGGCCCTAGGATGCCCTTGGCTCACCAATGATTGGGAGTTGCGAATCCAGGCATGCAAGTCAGATTCTGGGAAGGCACTCCAACGCTCCTGTACGCCTGCGAGGGCAGGGCCAGTAAGCTTGTCCTTCATGTTCTTGTTGTGGCATGAAGCACAGTTGTTCTTGAACAATGCCTTACCAGCTTCGACAGCAGCTTGGTCTTGTGCGAATAGCGAGGAAAGGGAGAAAGTAAAAAGAAGTACTAAAATACTGCTAGTCAGTCGTTTGTATATCATCTTTGCAAAGTTGTTATCTTCAATGCTGGATAAAAACATAATTGGATTTTTGAACACGGCGCAAAGATAAAAGGAGAAGTATTTTTTTAACAAGATTTTAAAAATGCTTGGACTATTTAGATAGGTTCTAAATTTAAAGCGCTACTTGACCTAACTAATAATGTGTAAACAGGCATAAAAAATGGCAATCCTGCCTTCAATTCAAAAACACAATGCGAATACTGAATCTTTTTTTTGCCTTGATTTTTGCCAGCTTCGCTGCCCTGCAGTACAATGACCCCGACCCATGGCGCTGGGCGCTAATGTACGGCTTTGTTGCAGCTATTTTCGGATTTGCTGCCTTCAACAAAACCAACCGCTACTTCCTGTGGGCAGGCATCGCTGTGTGCGTGGTTTGGATGTCGTTCCTGTTGCCCGAGTTTTTGAATTGGGTGAAAATGGGCAGCCCAAATATTGCGGAGCACATGAAGGCAGAAACCCCCTATGTCGAGTTCACCAGGGAGTTTTTGGGGTTGTTGATTTGCTTGCTGGCACTCACTTGGCTGCTTTGGCGGGTTAGGAAAAAGTAAAACCCGTCATTTTTTGCCCAGACTTCCGTTTTAGTTCGGAACTTTGAACCATGATATTACGCACAGAAAACTTGAATAAGTCCTACGGCGAGCGCAAAGTCGTCAAACAGGTTTCGCTTGACGTGAACCAAGGGGAAATCGTTGGGCTGCTCGGCCCCAACGGAGCCGGGAAAACGACGACGTTCTACATGGTGGTCGGATTCATAAAGCCCAACGAAGGCAGTGTTTTTTTGGAAAATGAGGACATCACATCCCTTCCCATGTACAAACGGGCGAGGCTCGGCATCGGCTACCTTCCTCAAGAGCCTTCTGTTTTCCGGAAGTTGAGCGTGGAGGACAACATTAGGGCAGTCCTGGAAATGATGAACCTCACCAAAGAACAACAAGCCGCAACATTAGAATCGCTGCTCGACGAATTTGGCCTCCACAAAGTCCGCAAAAACAACGGCGACACCCTCTCGGGCGGGGAGAACGACGCCGCACCGAAATCGCACGTGCACTGGCCAGCAATCCCAGTTTCATCCTCCTCGACGAGCCGTTCGCTGGCATTGACCCAATCGCCGTTGAGGACATCCAGACCATCGTTCACAAACTGAAAGCACGCAACATCGGCATCCTCATCACCGACCACAACGTGCAGGAGACACTCTCCATTACCGACCGGGCTTACCTGATGTACGACGGCGCCATCCTCAAAGCTGGAACCGCCGAGGAACTGGCCGCTGACGAGCAGGTGCGGAGGTTGTACCTCGGCATGAGCTTTGAGTTGAAAAAGAAAGTGTTGGCTGAATGAGTTCGAGGAATTGAAAATTGAAAAATCTGTGCCCCGGATGCAACCAATTTTTGAAAAAAACATTCTATTTCACGTCATTATTCAAAACCAAAAATGGAAATTATGAAAAAAGCAATTTTCTTCTCAATCTTCATTTTTTACTACCTACCTGGTGCCTTTTCGCAGGACAAGCCCGCAAAGTTCACCGTCACCGTCAGCACCGATTCAATCCTGATGGACAACACCTTCGAGGTGAAATTCGTGCTCGAAAACGCCAACGGCCAGAACTTTGAAGCACCCGATTTCAGCGACCACTTCAACGTGGTGAGTGGTCCGAATTTCAGCACCTCGATGAGCATGGTCAATGGCAACATTTCCCAAAGCATGACCATCACCTACTACCTTGAGCCAAAGGAAGTTGGCATGTTTTATATCCTGCCCGCAAGTGTGAATACGGATGATAAAGTGCTGGAAACTGCCCCGTTAGAGGTGATGGTAGTGCCCAACCCCGATGGTATCAAGCAGATGCCACCACGTGGAAAAATGGACAGCTTCCAGTTCAATTTCGGCGACCCATTCGGCTTCGATTTCTCGTTCCCAGAATTACAGGAAATGCCACAGTTTTCGAACCCTTCGCCAAGGGAGGAAGCGCCAAAAGAACAGCCGAAGAAGAAGCGGAAGACGATGAGGATATAAGATTTCCTTTAACGAAAAAAGCCTGTCCGCAGAAATGCGAACAGGCTTTTTTTTAATCAGGTAGTTTAAATTCACTTCTGGTTGTAGCCGAGCCACCAGCCAATCAAACCACCTGCCAAGCCGCTAATAACGGCAAAGATGACGGAATCAAGGATGACACCATTCCAGCTACACATTGTGGTCGTGCCGTGCAAGATGCAGTCGTACCCGAAGGCAAGCAAGAATCCGACGGTCGCGCCTGCGACAAGACCTCCTATAAAAGAGCGGATACCTGCCCACTTCTCGAAAATGTAGGCAAGCAGTAAACCGAATGAGAGGTTACCAATAATCATGGCAACCATGTCCATATCGGCATCACTTCGTTGAACAGCAGCCATGCCAGGCATCATCGAAGCAATTGTGTCCATGAACAACATTCCATACAGTACCCATCCAAGGAGAAAGTAGGCAACCCCACCGAGGAGCGCGCCAATCAAGAGTTTGTTGGTATTCATTGCGTTTTGTTTTAGTGAAAAAATATGATTTAATTTGGCGAATGCAACCAACAACATTTTAATTATCAACAAATCAGTGTTTTTTTACAAATAATTACAGGCAACCATGTTGCAGGAGCCAAATGCTTGAGCAGTCGGTCAACTCCAAAATTTCCAGTTTGAAAAAAAGAATGGATATAAGTTCGAACTCACGCAAACAAGCACTCGGCACTGATTTCGAAATCAGGCAGTGCAGGCGCACCGCTGCATAAGGTTTTACCACGGCAAATGGTCACTTTGTCGGGAGCGGTATAAACGTAAACTTGAAGGGACGCAGGGAAAATATGCCAAACCACTTGCACTCCAGCCTTGAAGTATTCTTCCAGTTTTTCGTTGATTTTGTCAGCATTATCGGATGGGGAAATGACCTCGGCGAGCCAGGGAGCGACTTGGTTTTCACCTTTTTTCATAAGCAGCCTTTGCGCTCCCGAATAAAAGGCAATATCTGGTCGGCGCATTTGTACCGAAGAAGTGAACATGTCCGTTTCTGTAATCAACCCACCGCCATTTTTAGATGCAGAGGTTTTTTGAAAAAAGTCAAGAAGGAGGAAGAAGAAGTTTGCTTGTTGTTGGTTCATCGTAATGGTTTTTTCAACTAGCCCATTGTTCCATTCGTATTTGTAGCCATCCTCTTTATTGGAATAGTTCTGCAAAAACTCCTGCAACGTAATGCGCCTCGGCTGGCGAACTACAACTTTTGGCTTGGGCTCGGCTTGTGAAATGGCTGTTGACATGACAATTATTTTTTACAAAACTACTGGATTTAAATTTGTTTTCAAAAACGATTCAACCCAAAACTCCATTGAATTACAGACCCTGTTTTATCGGTTTGAGCACCACCGCTCCAGCATTATTTCGGGCAAAAACAAAGCACGGCTTTCCATTAACCACCACTAAACGGATGCGCCGCACCTCGCCATCAATCTTTAGGTTGCCAAGTGGCAAAACCTGCATCTTCCCAACTTTTTCAAACGAAAGCACGTTTCCGTAGTTGGCATCGTAGCGGCCCATTTCGATGTTGCACTCGAAGAAATTGCCACCGAGCAGCACCTCCATCCTGCCGTCACCGTCGAGGTCGGCGAGCTGTGCGGCATTGAGCGAGGAAAGCTGAAGCTCGTCGGGCAGTGGGTGCGACTTGAACTTGCCGTCGCCAAGGTTTTCAAAATACATGCTGGCGAACTCGTTGGCCTCCAATTTCATAGCTTTGGAGAGATTGTCGACACCCACAAGGTCAGCAGCGCTGGCATTGGCAAAGTCCTTGGCGAATAAGAACTTCTTCTTCAAGTTTGGCAACTGCTTGATAAACTCGGCGTGAGTGGCGAAGGGCGTTTCCTTGCCACCCAACCAAAAGGTCAGCAGTTGTTCCACCTGCTCGTTTTTGTCAAAATCGGCCACGTACATGCGCACGGGCTGCTCCGGCGTTGGATTGAAACGGCCGTTCAGGCCCATGTTGCCCGCCAAGATGTCCATGTCGCCGTCGCCGTCGAAATCGTGTGGGAGGGCGAAGTTCCACCAGGCGGTTGCGATTGCGGATTGCGGATTGCGGATTGCGGATTTGGCTAACGACTTTCCATCGTTGTAAAATACTGTCAGTGGCCCCCACTCCATCGCTAAAAGAAGGTCGGGTGAACCGTTTTTGTCGAGGTCAACCCAAGAGGCGTTTTTCACCAAACCGACTTCAGCAAGGCCAGGAGCAATAGCAGTAGTGACATTTTCAAATTGGCCGTTGCCCTTGTTTTGGAGCAAAACCGAGGTAGGCGTCAGGCCATAGTTCCAAGGCAAGGCACGGGCACCCAAGAACACATCAGACAGGCCGTCTTTGTTGAAATCGGCGATGGATACGCAGGCCGCAGTCATGTAAACGTCCTGAAAATCAATGCGTTGGAAATTTCCATTGCCGTCGTTCTTGTACCAACGCTGTTTCATGGCCTCGTCCTTTCCACGGTATTCGTTTCCCCCAGCGGCTACCACCAGGTCTTGGTCACCGTCCTTGTCGAGGTCGGTGAAAACGGCATCTACGTCCTCGAAAATACTGTCGGCGATAATGGCAGCAGGTGTTTTTAGCTCAAATTTACCTTGTTTGGTTTGCAGGTAAAGTGCGCTCCGCACTCGTTTTGCTGCGCCAAAAAACACGTCGTCCAACCCGTCGCCGTTCACGTCGCCGACGGCCAGCGCAGGCCCTTCCGCTGACACCATGTGCGGAATCAGCCCCTCCCGGTTGAACTCCACAAATGGGTTTTCCTTGTGCTGAAAATTAAGCCCGGTTTGCGCCGTGGCATCGCTGAATTGGAATGGCGAGACTTGTTTCCCATTTAAAATTTTGTAGTCAAACATTGGTAATCCGTCCTTCCAAGCCACCTCCAAGGTAGTGTTGTACCGAAACCCATCAATGCGCTGGTAGCTCCTGTCAGGCCAAATCAGCAGAACCGAATCCACGGTCGCCGTGTCGCCGATACCAAGGTGGAGCGGCCCCAACATGCTTGATTGAAAACCCCTGACGGGGTAGTTCTCGTAGCTAATTTTCTCGTTTTTCTTGAAAACAACTGCCCTTGCACTAATGGCGTTCAGGTTTTTTGGCGAACCTTTTAGGTTGATTTTCAAATAGTTATGATTGGGCAGTTTGCTTTCTACGGTCAAATTTTGATAGATAAATGGCTCGTCCTCGATGTTGTTGGTCACCACGTCAAGGTCGCCATCGTTGTCGAGGTCGGCGTAGATGGAACCGTTGGAGTAGCTGGGTTGGCTGCCAGCGATTTGGCTACCAATATCCTCGAATTTCACACCAAGCCTCGCCCATTCTCCATCTGAAGGAGCAGGGGTGACGTTATGGAAAAACTTGTTGGGTAGTTTAATTTTCGGCATCCGTTCCACGACCATTAAATCGGGTTGGTCGAGGGAATCAACGAACTGCCACTTTTGGTTCTTTTCGTCGCCTGCCATGAAATTGATATAGTCAATATTGTTCAAACGGCGGGGGATGCCGTTGCTGATGAACAAGTCTTTTTTGCCGTCTTGGTCAAAATCCATGAACAGCGACGACCACGACCAATCGGTAGCGAACATACCTGCGAAATGGGAAATCTCAGCGAATTGCGGATTGCGGATTGCGGATTGCGGAAGAGCGGAAGGTTGCTTAAGCCCCAAATTCATTTGCAGTGCGTTTTGAGCGAACTGTACATTGTATCCGTACCCAAGTTTGAACTGAAAAGTGGAAAACCCGTCCTCCCCCAATGAGCTTCTCAAAATAGTGGGGTCTTCAGGTTTCATGTCGAGCGAGACGATGTCGGCCCAGCCATCGTTGTTGACATCCCCACAGTCAACTCCCATCGAAAAGCGGCTGGTATGTTGCATGGACTCGGTCAGCACTTCTTTAAAAGTCCCGTTCTGTTGGTTGATGTAGAGATAATCGTTTTCGTGAAAATCGTTGCCGATGTAGATGTCCGGCCAGCCGTCGAGGTTCACATCGCCTGTGACGATGCCGAGGCCGTAGCCAATGACGGTGCTGTTGATTCCGGCTTCGAGCGTCACTTCGGTAAATTTTCCTTTACCGTCATTTTGCATCAGTTTGTCACCTGACAACGGGTGTTGTTTGCCAGCGAAACTTTTGCGCTGACCGAAGGTGCCGTTTTGGTGGAGCGAGTGGTTGAGTTGGTACATGTCGAGGTCACCGTCGAGGTCGTAATCGAAAAAGGTGGCTTGCGTCCCAAAGCACTGTAAATCAAGGTTGTAGCGAATGGCTAAGTCTTCAAAAAACGGGATTCCGTTCTCTATCTTTTGGCAAACCCAAAGTTGGTTTTGGTCCTTCACGTTCTTGAAATCTCCGACCGTATTTACGTAGATGTCCAGCATCCCGTCGTTGTTGATGTCCACGACAGATGCACCTGTATTCCATTTTTGGCTGCCTAGATTCTCAATGAGACCCGCATTTTCAGTCACATCTTTGAACTTGAGGTTGCCTTCGTTGATGAAAAGTTTGTTCTGCGATTGGTTGCTGGTAAAAAACAGGTCAACCAGTCCATCGTTGTTGAAGTCGCCTGCCGCTACGCCACCACCATTGAAAAAATAAGCATAGCTCAAAGCGTTGAACATGCCGTTTTGAATTGGGGTGTTTTCAAAATCGAGGCCCGTTTCCGATTTACGGAGCAACCTGAACTGTGCGTTCTCAACGTCTTTCGATTGACAACCAAAACAGAAAATAGCTGCCAACACCAAGTAGATAATCCCTTTGTTCATGTTTGTTTTTAGTTACAACATCGGGGAGGGTTCTGAACCTCTCCGACGTCAAATCGTTACCTGTCGGTTACTGGGGCTCTTGGCCAATTGCTGGCTGAATAATCTTGAATATCTTCGGCTTTCCATTATTCACAAGCCCCACCAATCGCCGCTCATTCTTGCTCTTCAACTCAAAAATCTGTTTCATATCCCCCCTCACGAAGAAACCTGAAACCCGGTTTTCCACCCGTTCAAAATTGCCCCCGCCTCGGTTCAGCAACACATGCCCAAAGCTGGCATCGAGTTTTGAGAACTGCGGCATGAAGCCCGCATCGTTGCCACCGAGCACCAAATCCGGGAGTCCATCTGTGTTGAGGTCGCCGCACCAAATGGCGTTGACGCACGAAAACTGAACTTCTTTCGGCAGTGGCATCATTTTGAAATTACCGTTGCCATCGTTAAGTGCCACCACCGACTGAAAATAGTTGGCTTCCATGACGACCGCCTTCTTCAGCGCCGCAGCGGGAATAAGTTCCTGAATAGATTTTTTGGCATACTCAGAATGGCGAAGATTCTCTTTTTTTAGTCCGGGAAGTTGCGAGGTCAACTCTTTTTTCATCGGAATGGGCATGTCCTTGCCACCGATGCTACGGGTCATGATTTTCTCCAACATGCCGTTCGAGTCAAAATCGCCGACCCAAAGCTTGGCTGGCTTTTCCTTAGAGGCACTGAAGTAAAAGTTTTCGCCCCGATTGCCCATCACTAAGTCTTGGTCGCCATCTCCGTCGAGGTCGGCAGCTTTGACGGCGTACCACCAACCTGAGTAATCACGAAGGTCAATGTTGGTTAAATGCAGGCCATTTTTCACCTCAAAAACCATCGGATTGCGCCACTCGCCTACGATGACCAATTCTGGTGAAGCGTCGCCCTTAATGTTTGCAAGCGTTGCATCGGTGACCATGCCGAGGCGCAGCAAGTCCGGGCAGACTGTATTTACGACATCCTTAAACTCGCCTTTCCCATTGTTTTCAAATAAAAAATGCCTCGCAGGTGTACCATAAACACCCGGCACACTTCGACTCCCCACGAACAAGTCAAGGTCGCCATCCCCGTCGAAATCGAGTGGGACAGCAACGGCTGTGTTCATTCCATTCGGCGTTAGCGCCTGCTCGTTCAGGGTAAAATTGCCTTTTCCGTCGTTGAAGTACAGTCTGTCCTGCATCTGTCGTGAATTGGGGGGATGTTGGTTGCCACCACTTCCGACGAAGAGGTCTTGGTCGCCATCGCCATCAGCATCGAAAAAAGTGGCGGCGGTATCCTCGGAGGTAGAGTCATTTTCAAAGGTCTTCCCACTTGCCTGGATGAAGTTTCCAGCAGCGTTCTGCATGTAAAGTTGCCCCGGCTGCCCTTTTGCTCCGCAGATGAAAACATCCTCGTTGCCATCGGCGTTAACATCGGCAGTGGCAGCCCGTGGGCCTTCCCGTGACAGCATCCGAAAACTTAAACCTTCGTTGTAAAAATCAACGTAACCGTCTTCTTCGTGCTTCGCAAAACTGCACAGCACTTCTTCCAAAAGCTTCTTTTCCTTGGGCAACAAATCGTACATATTGCCGGAAACCAGGCCGTTTGCGCCCACCCAATCGAGCGTCAAAATCGTGTCGGTCGGCGGGTTAAGCACAACCGACTTGGTAAGGTCTGGCCAGATGACCACCAACGAGTCAATGGCGAGTATTTGCCCCAATCCAAACACCATCTTGTAGTCCACCGA
Source organism: Saprospiraceae bacterium (assembly GCA_016719855.1). Lineage (GTDB taxonomy): Bacteria > Bacteroidota > Bacteroidia > Chitinophagales > Saprospiraceae > UBA6168. The sequence continues at coordinate 87,601 of JADJYH010000015.1, forward strand.
GGATTGGAATCCCCTCGAAGGCACTAATTGAAAGTTCAATTGCTCGCCCTTTCGGAACAGGTTGACCATCGAACCAACGGCAAAGCTGTTTTGCCCTTTTCCCTTGAGCTGCACGGTGAGGTGGTGGTTTTTCAAAGATTCGGTTGCCTTGTTCCGATAGAGCAAGGCTTCCTGATTGACGTTGTTGACCACGAGGTCGAGGTCGCCGTCGTTGTCGAGGTCGGCGTAGGCTGCACCGTTGGAGAAGGTGGGCGTGGTAAAGCCCCATTTTTCACCAGCATCCTCAAAAGTGAGGTCGCCCCTGTTGCGAAACGCCTTGTTGGGGATTGGCACGGAGGGCATTTTTTCAGTCACTTTGCCTATCTCCTCTTTTTTGCCCGTTAGGGCCATTTTTTGCATGATGTCGTTTGCAAAAAAGTCCATGAAATCTTGGTCAATCACGTCCTGGTAGATGCCGTTGCAGACGTAAATGTCCCGGTAACCATCGTTGTCCATGTCAAACATCAGCGCCCCCCAACTCCAATCAGAGGCAGCTACTCCAGCAAAATTTGCAATTTCACTGAAGGTCTTGTCCTTGTTGTTGAGTTGGAGGCAGTTCTGTGTGTATTGGTGGTAGAAACCACGGTCGAGCTTGAGTTGGTAGATATTGTAATTTTCAAAAAGGGTAAGGGTTTTCAAGCGGATTTCATCGCTGGGGAGCATCTCGGTCGTGAAGATTTCGGGAAATCCATCGTTGTTGATGTCGGCTATGTCTGCGCCCATCGAGGCCTGGCTTAAGTGTTCTGTCCAGTTTTCGATTTCTTCCTTGAAGGTTCGCCCCCCCTGCCCCCCCTCAAGGGGGGTGTTGATGTAGAGGTAGTCTCGCTCGAAAAAGTCATTGGAGATGTAGAGGTCGGGCCAGTAGTCGCCGTTCACGTCCCCGACGGTGACGCCGAGGCCGAAGCCAATGAGGGAACCGTAGATGCCAGCCTCCTTTGATACATCTTTGAATTTACCCCCATCGTTGCGGAGCAACTTGTCACCACCACCTTTCAGGAAGTCGGCGACGGGCCAGTCCTTGGCGTACAGTTCACGGTTGTTGCTGTAGTTGAGCGTATTGACCGGCATGAAACTGTTGTTCAGGATATAGCAGTCCAGGTCACCATCAAGGTCGTAGTCGAAAAAGGCTGCGTGGGTGGTGTATCCGTCTTCGTTGAGGTTGTATTCGGCGGCTTTTTCAGGTAAAAGTAGCCCCCCCTTGCCCCCCCGTTAGGGGGGTAGTATTGATAAAAAGCTCGTTTTCCTGGTCGTCGCCTTTGAAATACCCTGCATTGCACACATAGATGTCCAACCACCCGTCGGCGTTGATGTCCACCATGACGACGCCTGTGCTCCAGGCTTTGGTGCCTTTGATGCCTGCTTTTTCAGTGATGTCCTCGAACTTAAAATTCCCCTTGTTGAGGTAAAGCTTGTTGTCGCCCATGTTTGCGGTGAGGAATACATCGGTGAAGGCCGTCGTTGTTGATGTCGCCGAGTGCGACGCCTCCGCCGTTGTAGAAATTTCGGTACTTGAAAATATTGAGTTCCTCCGTGTTCTCTACCTTGTTGACGAACTGTATGCCGGACTTTTCAGAAGGGATTTGCTCAAACAGCGCCGAGTTGGATAAGTCCGATTTGCAAGAAAAGAAAAATGAAACTGCCAGTAGGAATAGTATGTTTTGCCGCATGAATTCAGTGTTGTTCTTTGAAAATTGCAGCCAAAAGTACAACTGTTTTAAGGCAAAAAAGAAGGCATTTTGGCTAAACTTGGCAAAGAATGGCAAATTGGCGAAAGAATGGTGCGCTTATTTTCAAAGCCATTTTTCTTCAACAATTCGTTGTATTTTTACTGCAAACAATCGTTTCAAATTTGATTCATGTTTTTCCAAAATTTGCTCATCATTCGGTTTGCCCTGCTGCTTTTCGCTACAGTTCTAGTTGCAGAAACAAGCTTGTGCCAAGCGCCTTTCAACCGAACTGGGCAAGTTTTTCTTGGATTGCAAAACAGCAATGAAGTGGTCGAGATGGTTGTAAACCCATCCAGCAATGTTCCCCAATTCAGTGCAACTTATCCTCTGCCCAACATCGTTCTCGATGCCATTGGTTATCGGAAGGCCGACAATTTATTGTACGGCATCAATCCTTCCGACAATCATCTCTTCACGGTAGGCGTGGATGGTATCTCGCAAGACATGGGCGCTCCCCCACTCAACAACTCGCTTCGCTACCTTGCTGGAGATGTCAGCCCCGACGGTAAGGAGTTGGTCAGCATTGGCTCGAACGGAACGCAAAATGACGTTCACCTTGCCAAGACGAACCTGGAAAATGGTAGCTTTTCAACTGTTTTTATTCCACTAATCGGTATCAGCTTCATGGCTGACGTTGCATTTGACCCTTACACTGGGTTACTTTATGGGTATGACAAAGCCAATAGAAACGTGGTCAAAGTAAATACTGCCACGGGTGCGTTAACGGTTTTGCAACAATTGGGCACTGAATACGACATCTCAGGTCTTTATTTCGATGCCTTCGGCGAATTGCACGGTTATGGCCGTGCAGTGTTCGGCATCGTGGATGGCTTTTTCGATATCGACAAGGACACAGGGGTTGAAACGCTTCGTGCCACTGGACCGGCTTCGGTGCTAACGGATGCGGCGTCCTGCCCATTTTCTGTAGAGATAAAAGCTGGTTTCGAACCCAATCAAACACTTCCCTGCACAGAAGTTTTGATGAATTACACCATCGCCAATGGCAGTGGCGAACCAAGGCAAGGGGTAAATTTTGTGCATGACTTGCCCCCGGGTTTTATCTCTCAAATGTTTACGCCAATCCATTTGGAATACCCGTGGACACGACAGGCACACCGGGAACCTTGCTCATGGAAAACCTGAACCTCCCCCAGGATTGAAATCGCTTTCATTCAAAATAAAGGTGGGTGACATCCCAAAAGGCATTTACAAAAGCCAGCCTTACCTTGAAAATCTTTCGCAGTTGTATGGCTTAATCAGCATCGCCGATAATCCCGTGACCCCCGGTTTTGAAGACAGTACCACCCTGAAAGTGAACCGGTTCGATGAGGATAGCCTGTTTTTCGACTGGTTGGTATGCCATGGTGAGTCTTTGACCTTGGATGCAAGCGAATACGGCAACAGTTTCACCTGGAACGATGGCTCTACCACTAGCCAATACAAAGTAACGCAGGGTGGAATTTACACCTTGGATATTGGGAGTTCTTGCGAGCAACTCGTGGTCAAGCATGAGGTTACTTCCACCTCCTGCCCATTCACCATTGCATTGTTCCAGGTGTTTGAGCCTGATTCCCTGTTTGCTTGCAACAATGCGATATTTAGGTTCATCCTGAAAAATGACTCTGGAGAGAAACGGGAAAATGTGTTCTTGACTGAAACTTTGCCTGATGGGTTCACTTTCGAAGGAATCGCTCAAAATCCTTGTGGCGGCAACGTGAAGGACGGGCTTCCTCCCAATATTTTCACCTTAGAAAACATGACCTTGGCAATTGGGACCGATACGCTCGACATTCTGGTACATGTCGGGGATGTGCCTCCAAGCCATTACCGATTCAAGGCCGTTTTAGGCGGCTTGCCACAATTGATGGGGCCAATCCGGTACTCCGACGACCCAGCGACCTTATTTGCCGACAGTTCGACGCTCGTTATTTTAGGCACCTTGGATGACACCTTGTTCCTTGATACGATAATTTGTTTGAAAGAAGAATTGGTGCTCGACGCCAACAATTTTGGGAAGCTTTTTCTTTGGGAAGATGGTTCGACTGGCCCTAAATTCATTGTTGAACAACCGGGGCTTTACCAAGTCACCCTGTTCGATGGGTGTGAACCAGTTGAGATTTACTGGGAAGTAGCGGCTGCCAATTCGATAACGGTAGCTTCAATGACGGTTGTGAATATTCATCAAGGAGAGGAAATTGTCTTAACCCCATTGATTCAAAATCAAGAAGACAGTCTTTTTATTAGCTGGACAGACCCGATTGGCAACACCCTGTCTTGCCTTGATTGCCCTAAACCAGTCGCCATGCCGCTCCAAAGCACGTCGTACACGATTCAGGTTTCCAACACAGTTTGCTCAGATTCTGCCATGATTGAATTGCTGGTTGATGATTCACGCAGGATTTATTCTCCCACCGCCTTTTCGCCCAACGGCGATGGGTTCAATGACTTTTTTTATCTCCAAAGTCCTGACTTTGGTGTACTCCATTCACTCCAAATAAATGGCCGTTGGGGCAACCAAGTTTTTTACTCCGAAAGCTCATTCTTAAATGATGCGACGAGTGGCTGGGATGGACAGGTAAATGGCATGGATTCACTACCTGGGACTTATTTATGGCAAGCAATGATTGAATTTGTGGATGGTGAAATGGCTATTTTCAGCGGCGAGGTCAGCGTAATTCGATAGTAAGTGTGAAACGAACGCCGTTAAAAAAGGAAAAGTCGCCTACATCAGCAGGCGACTTTTCTTGTTAGAACTAAAGGTAATTACGAATTAATAGCCAGTGTTCTGCACCAAGTTCGGGTTCACGGCCAATGCCGTAGAAGGAATTGGGAACAAAAGCCTTTCCGCACCAGTGGCTGGTTTCTCTTGCCAAGCATCGAGGAATTTGCCAAAGCGGATAAGGTCTTGACGCCTCCAGCCTTCCCAGTACATTTCCCTGCCACGTTCAGCAAGCATTTCGTTAAGGCCAAGGGAAGCCAGGTCAGTTGCATTTCTTCCTGCCCTAACTTCATTGACGATGGCCAACGCACCTGCATCATCTCCAGTACGAAGCAGCGCTTCAGCTTTCATCAAAAGTACATCGGCATAACGGAAAATAACGAGGTCGTTATCTGCATTGTCGCCATGGTTGTAGTCTATCGGGTATTTTATAACCCGGATACCTGTAACTTCCAAGTTGTTTCCTGTCTCGATGAGACTGACTTCTGGAGTGAAGATTAGCGGATTGCCTTTTCTGTCCAAAAGTGCCGTACCATTCTGGTCATACTGTTGGCCGATTCCGAAACCAGCCTTGACGCCACTTACATCGGTCATGCCAGGATAATCGGCTTGTCTGCGAGCATCATCTTGCTCGAAGCTGTCGTAAAAATCACTAAGCGTGGTAAAACCGTTCCACCCCGAAGGATTCTGGTTGTAATGCAAAGTGCAGAACCAATGGTTACGGATGTTACTGCGGCTTCCAGCCACATTTTCAACAGTAAAAATATTTTCTGTGGAAATCGCATTGTTGTTCGGCGCAAAGTTGTCGAAGTAATTGGTGGCAAGACTGTACTTGCCGCTGTTGATGATTTCATTGGCAAGCGTAATCACCTTTTGCATGTCGCCATTGTCAAACTTTGGAGCCGCACGGTCGGCATACACGCCTTTGTTCAGGTAAGCCTTCATCAAAAGCACTTTTGCCATGTCCTTGTTCGCTAAGATAGCAGGCCCGTCTGGCAAGTTTGGAATAGCAGATTCGGCATCTGAAATAACCAAATCGATAGCCTCCTCGGCAGTCATGACCCTAGGTGCAAGTAGCAAGTCTTCACCTGGCTCACGGAAAGGTACTTGGCCAAAGAGGTCTGCCACGTTGTAAACGTGAAGTGCCCTCAGTGCCTTAGCTTCAGCTTCCTGTTGAGGAGTTGGCCCAAAGGTGAGCACTTGGGTTGTCGCAAATATCTGTCCAAGAAGGCCATTAAATGCATTGTTTACTTCCACGTGCTCGGGACTCCAGGTCTGGAGGCAAAGCGCCCTCCAAGCACCATTGTCGTCCCAGTCACCACCTCGGGTTGGAGCTATGGCCTCGTCTGAGGAATGTTCGTTCATTCCCCACATGCCACCACCACCGTGATAAACACCATTCATACCACTGTAAGCACCAGAAAGCAGGATTCCTGCATCGAGCACCTCATCTGCTTGACCAAAATTTAGGTCGTCATTCAGGTTTTCTTTCAAGTCGGTGCAAGCAAAGAATCCTGCAAGAATGACAAGAAAAAATAGCTTATTGATTTTCATGTTAATTAATTTAATTCGTTTTTTATTGAACCTAATAAATCACTAGTGTGAAATACTAGAATGAGAAATTTGCACCTGCCACAACCGACCGTGCGGATGGGTAAGGAATATACTCAATACCGGTTGAAGGTAAGCCGTTACGGACGTTCACCGTATTTACCTCCGGGTCGAAACCACTGTACTTCGTGAAGACAAGCAGGTTCTGGCCAGTGAGATAAATTTTTACGTTCTTTACGTTATTGCCAAGTTTGCCAAGATTGTAGCTTACGGTTGCGTTGGCAAGTTTCAAGTAATCACCTTTTTCTAAGAAGCGGTCGGAGGATTTGATTGGGTTGGAAGAAGCTTCCTGCTTGGCATTACCTACCAAGCTGGCGTCAATGTTGCGGGTACCCAAGTTCGAAATTGGAATCACAGACATCTTGGTGTTGTTGTACACCAAACCTCCAAAAGCCCCGTTGAAGTTCATGACGAAACCCAATTTACCTGCGGAGAGACCAGTGGACAGGCCCAATAGCATGTCAGGGTTGGCATCGCCTCTAAAATCTTGAGTCTCAGCCGCTCCTCCCTCGTACATGCCTTGCCCATCGTCGCCTATACCGAGAAAGTGCCTGGTATAAAAGGAATTGAGCGGCTTGCCATTGACCAACTTTTGTATTGTTGCGCCTGAAGAACCTTGGCCGAATACCTCACCATATTCGATGTTTGCACCGGTATAGTCCTGTAACTCATTCTTCAGAAAAGTTACATTACCTCCAAAGTCCCAAGTCAGGCTTTCGTTATCTACCAATGTGGTATTCAAAGAAAGCTCTACTCCAGTGTTGATGACTTTTCCTGGGAGGTTGATCCAATAGGTACTTGCCGGTGCAGGTTGGATGGTCGGATTTTGGAACAACAAATCCTCTGTGCTTTTATTGAAATATTCCAAAGTACCCGACACTTTGTAATCAAGGATAGCGAAATCAATACCAGCGTTCAAGTTCGTGGTAGTTTCCCATTTAAGTCCTGGGTTTGCTACGTTGTCAAGCGCTGCTGTATGGTTTGTTCCATTGTAACCTACAGAATACCTTTCTTGTGAGGCACCAGAAGGGAATTCAGAGTTGCCGGTTTTGCCCCACCCAAGTCGTAGTTTTAGTGTATTGAACATTCCATCACTAAGGAAGTCTTCGTTGTGGATGTTCCAGGCTGCACCAACTGCCGGGAAGTAACCATATTGGTTGTCACTACCAAACTTGCTCGAACCATCTGCCCGAAAGGTACCTGTGAGCAGGTACTTGTCCTGAATGTTGAAATTGGCCCTCACGAAAAAAGACTGCAAGTAGGCATCTGGGTTGTGGTAAGGCTGAATCGAATTGTTGGTCGTGTTTTTCCCACTTTGCAAGATGTTAGTATAGTCAAAAGCTTCCAGTGGAAAGCCTGAGGTGTTTACTCCAAAACCGCTTTCTGTTAGCTTTTGGTACTCATAGCCCGCAACAGCGTTCAGGTTGATACCATTGGTAATATCGGCCAGGTATGACAACGAATGTGTCAAAATCTGGTTGGTTGACTTGTCGGTGTTGATGCCTGCTACGCCATTGCCGGTAATACCAGCAATGTTTATCCAGGAATTGAGGTACGCCCGCCTGTCTCCAACACCATGCGTTAGGCTGTAAGCAAATTTGTAGGTCAAGGCATCCGTAATCTTGACGTAAGGAGAAATGCTCCCCAACAGGTCAACAGTGGATGAATTGTCGTGATAGGCATCCAGCATCGCCAATGGGTTGATGGAAGTATTGCCGAATGCTGGTATGATTACAGGTGAGCCATCAGCTTCGTAAAGCTTGTGGGTTGGGTTCCATTGAAGTGCTTGGCCAATCAAACTACCTTCGAAACCTGCGTTGGTCGAAATTGGTGGCGCCTGTTCCTTTGTAAACGAAGTGATAAGGTTCCATTCTAGTCCGATGCGCTTGCTATTGAGGAATTTGTAACTGCCGCTAAGGTTAGCTGTGTAACGCTTAAGGTTGCTGTTCTTGATGATACCATCTTGGTCAAAATAGCTGAAGCCAGCCCGGTAGGTACCTGCTTCACCACCACCACTGATGGACATGTTGTAGTTCTGTGTGATACCTGTCTGGAGTATCTCGTCCATAGCATCCACATCATCACCAAAATCTCCAGTAGTGAGGCCGTAATCTGTCAATGCCTCCCTGTACCCATCTCCTGAAAGCACATCGTACTTCTTCAAGATGGAGCTAAATCCGATGGAAGGGCTAAACTCGACAACAGGAACTCCACTGCGACCTTTCTTGGTGGTAATGATGATTACACCATTCGCACCCCTCGAACCATAGATGGCCGTAGCAGATGCATCTTTCAAGCACTTGCATGGACTCAATGTCCGCAGGATTGAGGTAGCTCAAAGGGTTCGTTGAAGCGTTGTTACCAAAACCACCGCCCACGTTCGAACCTGGCTTGGTAGCATTGCCCGTAAGTTGTACTCCATCCACCACGAACAAAGGTTGGTTGCCTGCCCGGATGGATGAGTTGCCCCGAATCCGAATAGTAGTACCTGCACCAGGTTGGCCGCTGTTGTTGAGAATTTGCACACCGGCGGCCTTGCCTTGAATCAATTGGTCGGGAGAAACCACAACACCTTTGTTGAAGTCGTCCTCACCAACAGAAACCACGGAACCCGTCAGGTCGGATTTCTTAACTGTACCGTAGCCAACGACTACGATTTCATCCAGTAGTGCACCTGCATCCAATGCCACGTCATAGACGTTGGAAGCTGTTAGCGTTACCCTCTTGGAAGCAAAACCAGTGTAGGTGAATTCAATCTCGGTTGCCCCTTCGGGTACTCGTAACTCATAAGTGCCGTCAATTTCTGTAATGGTACCCGCGCTGGTACCGATTATCAGCACATTGGCACCGATGAGTGCATCGCCGGACTGGGCATCGGTCACTGTACCTTTGATGGTACGCTGAGCCGTGGCCAGACCGCTCATGCCCATTGCCACAAATAGCAACAACAGACATTTCGTGAGATAGTCAAACTTAAGTTTCATACATCAATTAGGTTTAGTTAGACAAAAGTTGTTGAAAAGCTTTTTAGTGAGGATACGAACGGGATATTCAGGAACATTTTTTTCTGGGGAAATGGCGTAGAGAAGAGGCTACCGGGGCAAAGCTGCAAATAATCTTCTAAACGGCCAAACGCGTCGTTTTGTGAATGGGTTTGAAAAAAATCTGGGTAAATCTCTAAAAATAAAACAATTGAAAGGTATCTTGGCACAATTGAAATTAAATTCTGACGAAACTGAACCACCTATATCGTTTGTTCAAAGCTTTGATGTGGAAAACTTTTTTCAAACTGTTACTGATTCTGCGCAAAAACCTAGTTTTACAGTCAATGAATGAACCAAGATTCCAGCACCTATTTCCTGCCATTTAGTTTTACGAAATCCAACTCCTGATGAAGCGTTCAACGCTGAAAGACATTGCTAAACTTACGGGCCTCTCGGTTTCCGGTGTTTCGAGAGCATTAAAGGGCCACCCCGACATTGCACCAGAAACCAAGGAAAGAGTCAAGGAAGTGGCCAAAGCCCTCAACTACCACCCCAACCCTAACGCCCAGTTCCTCCACTCCAAAAGTTCGAAGATTATCGCAGTGATTCTGCCGGAAGTGAACACATTTTTCTTTCCAGAAATCCTGCAAGGCATCAGCGAAGTAGTCGAGCAACATGGCTACTTCCTCCTCTTCCTTCAGTCCGACAACAAGTTTCAAAAAGAGAAAGATCTGATTGAATATTGCATCCAGATGTTCGTGGACGGGGTACTAATTTCCCTCTCGGCTGAGACGACCTCCCTTGACCATTTGTTGAAACTCAAGGAGATGGATGCCGCTGTTGTGTTGATAGATCGGGTGCTGAGCAACGACTCCATTCCTTACTTGACCATTGATGATGCGGAAGCAAGTCGAAAGGCAGTAGATCACCTGATTTCAAAGGGGCATACCAATATTCTCGGCATTTTTGATGACGGCAGATTGTCCATGACAAATTTGAGGGCTAGTGGGTTCCGGCAAGCCCACGAACAAAACGGCCTGCATTGCGGAGAAAACAGGATTTTGATAGTCAATGGGGACGTAGAAATTGAGGAACAAATCATTCAATTGATTGATGAAAATGCAGAATTAACTGCCATTTTCACCATGTCTGACAAGCTAATGGTAAAGGCTTATCATGCCATCAACAGCCTTGGATTCAAAATGCCGGACGATATTGCGTTAATTTCCATTAGCGACGGCAAAGCTCCGTACTATCTCTACCCCGGCATTTCACATGTTAGGCACTCCGGGGAGGAAGTTGGCACTTCGGCAGCAACCTTGTTGTTTAGAATGTTGTCTGATGAAAAAAACCTTGAAGGGTTCCACCAAATTGAAACCAAATTGGTCGAGCTTGGGTCTGTGTAAGCCAAGAATTGTTTAGTGAAAAAAATTCTAATGAAACTCCCTAGCTTATTTATCAGTCTGCTGCTTTTTTGCGCAGCCAGCACTAGCGCACAGCCTGGGTACGAAATCTTGAAGGACGTAAAGAAGATTGATATTCCCTTTGAGTATAAAAACGACCTAATCATTGTAAACGTCACCTTTAACCGCATTTTTCCCCTTAAATTCATCTTCGACACCGGGGCAGAAAACACCATCCTAGCCAAGCGCAGTATCACGGACTTGATTGGGGTAAATTATGAGCGAGAGTTCAAGGTCCTTGGCTCCGACATGACCACGGTGCTCACTGCCTACCTGGTTCGGGGCATCCACATGAGGATTGAAGACATGGTAGCCCCCAGCCAATCTTTGCTAGTGCTTGATGAGGACTATTTCAATTTTGAAGAGCTGTTGGGGATGCAAATTCACGGGATACTTGGCGCCGATATTTTCAAGGGTTTGTTGGTGAAAATCAACTACGAACACAAGATGATAACCTTGATGAAAAGCGGTACAGGCAAACTCCCGTCCGACGGGTACCAAATGCTCCCTATCTCCATCGAAAAAAACAAGCCTTACCTGAAAACCGTCATCCGCACCCAAAATGACACTTTGGTCAATGTCAAACTCTTGCTGGACACAGGCGCAATGCTTGCACTATTGTTGAACACGGATTCGCACCCAGGACTAAAACCACCAGAAAACGCCGTCAGTGGCAATATCGGCACTGGTCTCGGTGGCTTCCTGACGGGTCATTTGGGCAGGGTGGCTTCGCTTTCCCTTGGAGACTTACAATGCAATGAAGTCATCACAAATTTCCAAGACCTGGAAGAAGGCATGGACACGACCATGCTGCAGGGTCGAAATGGCATCATTGGCAACGGTGTCCTCAGCCGGTTCGACGTCATCATTGACTATCCTGGGCATAAACTTTACCTGCAACCCAACAAGAACTTCAAGAAGGAATTCAAGTTTGACAAAAGTGGGTTGGTTGTCATCGCCGCCGACTACTTGCTCAACAAATACATCGTGCATTCGGTGATTCCCGGCTCCCCAGCCGCACTTGCCGGCTTTTTTTTAAAAATTTATGATTGTTAATCTTAAATTTGTCCCCATCCTATTCTTAGCGAATTGTCTCAGTACAACTTATCCAAATCGAAAGTAAAGCACACGCGTTAGCCTGTTGAGTTGAAAAATAATTTGCGCCCCAATCCATGGCTTTCTGACAAACATGTTGAACAAACCGTGTGGCCTAAAGGCAGGAACGTTCAACCTACTGCCTCACCCTAAAAGTGTGCTCCAAGTCGAAAAAAATTTAAGTTTTATAGCCAAGTTGACTGACTTTTCAGCCAATTTTGGTTCATTGGTGATTTGATAATTTTTCATTTGTCAAGCAATAAACTCAAAAAGATGAAATTACTCGTACCCATTATTTCGTTGGTGAGCTTTTTTCTGCTCACAGCGCTGCCCAGCGTTGCGCAAAACACCTACAACATCAACTTGACCGATGACAAGCTGAGAGAAGAAATCAACTTCGTTGGCATCGAGCAAAACGTGCATGTTTGCGGCCTTGAAGTCGGACAGACTTACCAAGTTTGGGCAGTAAAATTCGGCTGCCACCCCACCCTGAAACTTGCAGGGCCAGGCCAATTCAGCAACACCCAAACATTTGTGGCAGCCGCTGATTGCATGGATTTTGTGATGAAGAAAGACTTGTCCACGCCAGATTGCGCTTCGGGCCCTATTTGGTTTTCCATTGGCTGCAGTACTTGTAACAAAAAAGTGGACCCCCTTGCAAAAATATCCTGTTCAGCAAACCCATCAGGGGAGTACCTGATTCAGGATGTGTTCATTGGAGGTGGGTGTTTTGATGTAACCAACGTGCAAACAATCGGCTCCCCCGAAGGGAGGGGTACTTTCACGGATGGAGGCTCTACCGTAAACATGAACAATGGCATTGTTTTGACCTCTGGACAGGTAGGCATTGCCAATGGTCCCAATAACTCAAACAGTGCCGGTGCGAATGTTGGCGGCCCTAATTCCGACCCTGATCTTGACATCCTGACTGGTGGCAACCTGTTTGATGTGCAGGGTATTGAATTCGATTTCAGGCCCACCATCAACAATATCAGCTTTCAATATGTATTTGGCTCAGAAGAATACTGCGAATTCGTAAATTCCGGTTTCAATGACGTGTTTGGCTTCTTTATTAGTGGGCCTGGCATTAACGGTGGGTTTTCTTCCAACGGCCAGGATATTGCTGTTTTGCCAAACTCTGGCATTTTTGTTTCCATCAACAATGTAAACCACCTCACCAACACCGGATACTTTGTTCCTAACCAAGGCAACTGCGGCGGAATGACGAACCCAGACGACATCCAGTACGATGGATACACACAATTATTGATTGCAGTTGCAAACGTTATCCCTTGTGAAGTTTATCACATCCGCCTTGTGATAGCCGATGTGGGCGATGGTATTTATGATTCAGGTGTATTCCTTGGAGCAGGCACGTTCACCGCTGGCGGAACCGCCACCGGCGAAGCTTTGTCAGCTACTACTGGCTCCAACATCGTTTACGAGTCGTGCAACGACGGTACATTTGTATTCACCAGGGCAGGGGGCGACAACTCCTTGCCACTAGTCCTCAATTTCACCATCTTGGCTAGCAGTACGGCAACTCCTGGCGTTGATTACGTACCTTTTTCGCTCTCGATAACCATTCCACCGGGACTGGACAATTTTGCACTGCCCATTAACGTCATTGCCGACAACATACCGGAAGGAATAGAAACCATTATTTTAAGTCTGACCAATTCTTGTTCGTGCAGTAGTCTAGAGATAGAACTGGAGATACATGACCCACCACCAGTCGAACTCGATTTGCCTGATTTGGAGGCTTGTGCGGGCTCACCAATATTCTTGGAGGCAATGCCCACTGGCGGTATTCCCAATACCACTTTCACTTTTGCGTGGGACAATGGGCAATCCGGACCAATACTACAAGCTGCTCCAACACAAAACACTTCCTACACCGTAACTACAACTGATGCATGTGGTGGTACTGCCAGCGCAACATCCAATATCCAGGTAGCAGAAGTGCCAACTGCTTCAATGACCAGTCCGGGCGGAGTTCTCTGTACCAGCAACCCAAATGCCAGTGTTAACCTTGTCATTGATTTTACTGGGACTCCAAACTGGATTCTTGATTATACCATCAATGGCCAACCTCAGGTGCCCATTTTGGTAACTTCCACACCTTATACATTGACCACAAATGTGCCGGGCATTTACTTACTTACAAGTGTGACATCGGCCATTGGGAACTGTATTGGGCCAGCAACTGGCGTTTCGATTATAGACATCGTAACAATAGACAATACGGTATTTACAACCCCATACACTTGTTCTGACAATGGCTCCATGACCGTGCAGCCAAACGGAGGCACTGACCCCTATGAATATGTTTGGAGCAATGGGTTCCCAAGTTTTCCGACTGCCATTGGGCTTTTGCCAGGAACGTACATTGTAACGGTTACTGACAACAATGGGTGTACAGCTTCAGCATCTGGGGAAATTACCTCACCGCCACCATTGCTTTCAAGCGCAGTTGGCTCCCAAGTAAATTGTATCAACCCTAACGGTGGCACCATTACACTAACGGTGGGCGGTGGGACACCACCTTATAATTTTTTATGGTCAAATGGCTCGACTGACCAAAACCCAACTGGCTTGGGCGTCGGTACTTACGTCGTAACCATTACCGATTTTTATAACTGTACCTCAACTGCTCTTGCATCGGTAACATCCAATGTCATTTTGCCCATCGCTGTGGCGCAGGCAAATGACCCCTTAGATTGCAACAATCAAGTGGTTATGGTGATTGGACAAGGCTCACAGACGGGGCCAGATATCACCTATTACTGGTCAGGGCCAGGCATAAGTGGCCCAGACAACCAGATTGATGTCAATGTCCAAACAGATGGTCTGTACACCATTTTAGTTACCAATACTGCCAATGGGTGTACCTCTACGGCCTCAGTCACGGTATTGTCCGATTTGGTGGCACCTATCGCCGTTGCCGTGGGCGACACCTTGAGTTGCAATTCGTCTTTCGCCAACATCTCAGGAAACGGCTCCTCTACAGGGCCTAACTTTCAGTATCAATGGACGGGAAGCGACATTGTGAGTGGAGCAAATACACTGAATGCTGTCGTGGGAGAACCAGGAACTTACACATTGGTGGTTACAAACATGACCAATGGCTGTACCTCATCCGTCTCCGTAGAGGTGGAAAACGATGCCAATGTGCCAGATGCTGATATTGCTCAACCTGCCCCAATCACCTGCAGTAGACACCATCACCCTGGATGGCTCCGGCTCTTCAAACGGACCTATTTACACCTATCAGTGGTATCAAAACAATGCGCCCATACCTGGCGCAACAGGTTTGACAACCATAGCTACTAGCACAGGTAATTACCAAATCATCGTGACAAATGAATTGAACGGGTGTACCTCTAGCTACTCCACTACAGTGACGAATAACCTTACCGCACCTGTGGCAAGTGCTTCAGCCAACGGGCAAATAACTTGTATTGTCAACTCGGTTGGCCTGAGCAGTTCGGTCCAAGGTAATCCAGCCAATTTTACTTTTGACTGGAGCACCACCAATGGCACTTTTGTTGGTGGGACGAATGGACAAAACGCAACAGCAGGCTCGCCAGGCGTTTACCAAGTGACGGTCATGAATCTAAGCAATGGCTGCACCGGCACAGCAACGGTACAGGTGACACAGGATGCAAGCATCCCGGTTATCCAATTGACTTCTTCTGGAGATATTGACTGTGTGGACACGCAGGTTCAACTAAACGGTAATGGTTCCAGCCAAAGTCCAACTATTACCTATACTTGGACTTCACCGGACGGCAATTTTTATTCAGGGCAAAACACGTTGACACCAATAGTTGATGCTGCCGGAACCTACACGCTGACACTGTTCGATTCAAGCAACCAATGTGAAAACGAAAGCAGTGTCACGGTGACTGTTGACAATTTGCCACCAATCATCATCATGCCTTCATCGCCAATGTTGGACTGCGCTGTAACCCAAGCCACCTTGGACGCAGCCATTTCCAATCCCACCCGCAGGTGTCGTGCTTGATTACAATTGGACAACTTTGGGTGGTCAGTTCATCGGTGCATCAAATATCTTGACGCCTAACGTGGATGCTCCAGGCACTTACACGCTGGTAGTTTCAAACCCTGACAATGGTTGTACAAGCACGAGTTCTATCGTGGTTGATGAGGATGTGGCACTACCAGTTGCCGTCATTGCGAATCCCGATGTGCTGACTTGCAACACCAACACAGTGCCGCTGAATGCCACGGGCACAAGCACAGGCATTGCCTTCCAGTACGATTGGTCCAGCCCAACCGGCAGTTTTGTAACAAGCAACTCGATATTGAATCCAGTGGTTGATGCCTCAGGCACTTATACTTTGTTGGTTACCAATACTTTAAACAACTGTACAGCGACCCAACAGGTGGTTGTGAACGAGGATGTAAACCTGCCAACTGCCACCGCTGGAACACCAATGACGCTCAACTGCGACATTACGGAGCTGAATCTCAACGGCAACGGTAGTAGCACAGGCCAAGAGTTTCAATACTTGTGGACAGGCCCTGGTGTGGTTTCAAACGAAACAACTCTTTCACCCTTAGTGGATGAGCCAGGCACCTATCAACTGCTGGTTACCAACTTGATAAACAACTGCCAATCCACTGCGAGCGTGACAATTGGAGAAGACATTGCCCCGCCAATTGCAGAGGCTGGACAAGGCGGGATTTTGTCTTGCAGCTTGACCTCCATGTTGCTTGATGGAACCGGCTCCAGCGCTGGCAATAACATTGAATACGAATGGAGTTCACCCAACGGAAGCATCAGCAGTGGAGCCAATACGCTAACACCAACCATCAATGCTGCTGGTAACTATTTCATCATGGTCACAAACACTACCAACGGATGCACCACCACTGACATGGTGCAAATTGATGAGGATGATAGCTTGCCAGATGCGGAAACACTGCCTGCCCCACCGCTTACTTGCAATGTCACGCAACTAACGTTGAGCGGCGCAGGCTCGGCCAGTGGGCCTGAATATACTTATTTGTGGAGCACAACGAATGGCAACATTTCTTCTGGCGAAACGACTTTGAATCCAGTCATTACCGCATCAGGCATCTATTTACCGACGGTAACTAACACGGCTACAAATTGCAGCAACATCGCCAGTGTAACTGTTGATTCGCAAACAACGCCACCAGCCGCTGAGGCAGGCCCTGCCGCACAGCTTACCTGTACTCAAACCTCGCTAGCCCTTAACGGCAATGGCTCGGCCGGTGGGCCAAACTATTCGTACCAGTGGACTACTGCAAATGGCAATATTATCGGTGGGGACAACACCCTGAACCCGATGGTGGATGAGCCTGGCACTTATGTCCTGCAAGTTACCAACGACCTTACCGGATGTACCAATACCGACCAAGTGACGATTTCCGAAAGTTTGAATGCGCCTTTCTCGGTAGCTTCAACCCCGGGAGTACTGAACTGCAATGCTGCTAATTTAACGCTCAGCGGCATGGGCAGCTCCACGGGTAGCACCATCAGCTACCTCTGGTCAACATTGGATGGCAACATACTGAGCGGTGGCACTACCCTTTCGCCCGTTATCAATGAGCCAGGAACTTATGTGCTCACTGTGGCAAACAGCGCAAATGGCTGCACAGAAACCGCATCGGTAGTTGTTGACCAAGACATTGCAGCACCGACATCAGAAGCCGGCTCCGCAAACCTGCTTTCCTGTTCAGAGCCCGACGGTGACGCTTGATGGCAACGGAAGCAGCACGGGCAACGGTATCACCTATCTGTGGACAACCAACAACGGCAATATTGTGAGCGGTGCAACCACATTGACGCCAACCGTCAACCAAATAGGTATCTATACTTTGACCGTTATCAATAATGTGAATGGCTGCACTTCATCAGACGACATTCAGGTTGGCCAGGACAACAGCCTACCGCAAGCGTTGATTACGCCTCCAGCCACCTTGACTTGTGATGTTGTGGAATTAAACCTTGTTGCATCGGCTTCGCAAGGAGCAAACTTTGATTATTTGTGGACAACGATTGGTGGCAGTATCATTGCTGGGGAAACAACGCTTTCACCACAAATCAACCAGCCAGGTGTTTACGTTCTTACAGTCAGCAATAATTCCAATGGCTGCACATTGTCTACGCAAACAACTGTCAATCAGGACATTACGTTACCGACAGCAGAATCTAGCCAACCTTATGTGATTGATTGTTTTGAAGCACTTAATGCCTTGGACGGTTCAAGCTCTACTGGAACGGGCATGTTGGCATTCCTTTGGTCAACTACCAATGGTGAACTTGTTTCAGGCATGAATACAGCCAACGCCCAGATTTCGGAGCCAGGAACCTACGCCCTATTGGTGACAAATCTTGCCAATGGTTGCACGGATACTGACCAGGTTGTGATAATTAAAGAGGGTCCTGTGACCGTACCTGAGGCTACCCAGCCACCTTGTTTTGGCGATAAGGGCGCTATCGCTTTGACGGGAGCAACTGGCGGGGAAACGCCCTATTTGTACTCCATTGACAATGGCAACAACTTCAGCAGCACTGCGATTTTTACCAACCTTGAACCGGGTCTCTATTCGGTCATTGTTCAAGATGCCAATGGGTGCCAGTTTGATGAAGAGGTGCTTATCGAGCAACCCAATTTGTTCGATATTGATGTTGAATCACAAGTGACAATTCACCTTGGAGAAAGCTACCAGCTCAATACCTTGGTCAATGTTCCGGTTACTGAAATCGAACAGGTTGATTGGTTTCCAGGCTTTAATTTGTCGTGTACGGATTGCTTAGACCCAATTGCAAATCCAACCGCTTCAACGACCTATACTGTCACGGTTGTCACAAAAAACGGCTGCAAGGACAGTGCGCCGGTTTTTTTCCGAGTGGACAAGTCAGGAGGAGTGTACGTTCCCAACGCTTTTTCTCCTAACGGAGACGGTACCAACGATGTCTTCATGATATTCTCAGATACTAAGAGTGTGCTAAAAGTGAACTCGTTCTTAGTGTTCAACCGTTGGGGTGAGTCTGTTTATCAATACTTCAATTTTTCACCAAACGACCCTGCATACGGCTGGGATGGTAAACACAGGAGCCTTCCACTTGACCCAGCAGTTTTCACCTGGTTTGCTGAAATCGAGTTCATTGATGGCAGGGTTGAGATTTTCAAAGGCGATATTACTTTGATGAATTGATGTCGTCGGACTTAATGATTACTCCAACTAAGCGACATAAAGATTACACCAAGTTCATTGACAGTAGGATAAAGAACGAATGTGCTTTTCCGTTAAGTTTTCTGCGGGCATCATCTTTAGCAGTTCTCCCCGCTCGTTGGAAAATTTCCATTGTACGTTTTGAGCATCAAAGGTGGCAGTGAGCATCTGGTTTCTATGTTGGTAGCCAACCTGATAGACTTGCCCAAATACATTGGTTGTCCCAACGCTGCTGATTTTTCGTTGCCAGGAACCTTGTGCAAGGTGGCGGTACGCCCGCTGGATGTCAAAATCCCCCGGGTTGAACTTTCTCGGGTTTGAAAAAAGCTCGGGGAACCGCTCTGCACGGGTCTTGCCCTTGCAGGTTCGGGTAGGGAAGTTTTCCCGCTGGTCCAGCACTGCCTGGTTCAAACGTTCTTGGAGGTCGAGGTAGTCCCCGCACTGGGCGGGGTCCGCCCAGCGGGCGGTTGTTCCTTGGTTGCGTTCCACCTTTGCGTTTTTGCGGGGTGAACGGGCGGGGTTCAGTTTTACCGCCATGCCCAAGGCCCGCAGGCAAAGGTTCAAGGGTGTCAGTGATTGGCGGGTCGGGTCCCCGAACGGCGCCCCGTTGTCTGCCCGGAAGCATTGGATGAACCCCCAGCGCCACAGCACACAGCGCACACAATCAATTACTGCTTGCACGGGGACTTGGTTGATGCGCCCGTAGGGGGAAAACGAAGGCGTCCAGTTCAGCCCCCGTGTACTCGTCTATAAAGTTCAGGTAACAGCACGCTTTGCCATCTTTGGTGCGCAACCGTTCCTTGGCGTCCACCTGTACCCGCTCGAAGGCTTGCGTGGCCCAATCGGCGCCAACCGGAGGCAATTTTGTGCGGGGCTTGTTCAGGCCCGCCTTCAACAGCTGGCGCTGCAACTGGCGCTCGCCGGGAACTGTCGCTTGGGGGAATTCCCGCAGCAGGTTCAGGCGTATGTAGCCTCCGCCCCAGTCTTGATGGGTTTGCCGTAGCCGCTTGGTCCGCTCCAATATCTGCTCGGAGGTCATCGGTTTGCGCCCGCAACTGTCATACTTGACCTTGATGCCGGGCAAACCCTCTGATTCGAACCGCCTAATCCAAAGCAAAAGCGTATGGTAGTCAACGTCCAGCGCTCGGGAAATGTCACTTTTCTTTTCCCCTGTTTGCCACCGATGGATGGCTTGTAAGCGAGTTTCATAATCGTGTGCTTTCATGTGCCGTTCTTTTCCCACAAATGTCAATGAACTTGGTGTAATCTTTATGTCGTATTGTTGGTGTAATCTTTAAGTCCGACGACAATTGATAGTCTTCTAAAGTGCATTTTCAGACAAAAATGAACCTTCCAGAATTGATTCTGGAAGGTTTTTTTTGTGCACAGTTCATTTAGATGATTTTTTTTAACATTTTTATTTTATTAATAATTATTGCATTTATTGGCGTTCCAGCGTCAACAATTTTCAAAATTTTACATTTCCATCTTTAGAATATTTTATTTCTGATGAATTTACATTTACTTTTGTGTCAAGAACATTTTCAAAACGAAAAAGCGGAGCCAACTACCACAGGTTCCTTCCTTAGATTTCATTGACGCATTTTGTTTTTTAGTTAAGTGCGTTTTCCTACTGCTAGAATTTCCCATGAACATTTCTTCCATGTAGCCATCGGCTACATTTCCATGTTTTTCATCTAGGGTTTTCCCTGCTTGAAAAACACCTTCAGCATTTAGCTGGCCAAACAACACTTGTTCAACTACACTTACCCTTATCGCTATCAGCTAGCACTGGTAGCATCTGTGATTTTATTCTAAATTTTAAACTCAACCGGCTAACCCTGTATGGGCTAGGTATTAACGGCTATTGTTCCAATGACATGCCGTGAGACCATCCCGCAATTCCGGTCAAACCTGATTACACACATGAAAAAGTTGAACTTCTACTCACTTTTTATTGCACTATTTTTCTCCCAAAGCGTTGATGCTCAGTGCATTAAAGACATTCAGAACTTAATCAACATGCCTGCTCCCTGCTTCTTCGTGGGTAACATTGATTTTGACAACACGGAATGCTTTTGACGTGTTTGCATTTCCCTTCTTGACTTATACTTGAAAATCAAAAAGGCTAACACTGGTGAGTTAGTGGCCATCTATGACGGCATCGCTTTCCAGCACACATTTGCCAAGTTCGGCGGGTACGAGTTTTTGCCTTTGAGGTGGACAAAGACGACGACCCAACCAACGCCCTGGATATTGTTGACTGCGTAACCTACACTACCTGCGAGGTTTGCACTTCGGACAGCATCAAGACTGAGTATATTACCTGTCCTTTTGGTGAGGGATGCGAAATATCCTTGTCAGCCAATATACATGCCGCAAACGACATAGGACTAGAACCTTCCGCTAAAATATTTGTGACCTACCTGCCTACTCCGCAAGAATTATTGGGTGGGGTTGAAAGTTACGATATTGAGTTTAAAGATATTGACATTGAATACAATCCAGCTACGGATACAATTCCCTACGTATTTCAAATCCTCACTGTACCTTTCAAAAGAGGCTGCTTCAAGCCAAGAATAGAATTCAAATTAATAGATGGATTTGGCGCCCACGGTTTAGATGGAATATCATGCACAGAAATTGAATTGCGTTCAGAAGAAAAATTCCGTTGCATTGCCTGCGCAAATCAAGATGGCAAATGCCTTGCAAGCGAGGTTGCTTCCCAAATTTCCAATGAGGAAGACTCTTGTGACCCATTCTATTTTTGCAACCAACTAAGGGAGGCTGAAATTGACCCAATAAATGATGGTGGAGAAATTAGTCTCGTGGCAAGCCCGAACCCAGCCAACGACAGGCTACATCTTGAATTTCCACCTTCAGATTCAGATTTCCGCCAACTCTTATTTTTCAATAATATTGGACAACAAATGATGATGCTTGATATTCCCTCCGGGGATAGGGCCGCCGACTTAATGGTGGGGAGTTTGAATCCCGGTCTCTATTTCGCTACCTTGATGGAAGACGGTGGACTTGTCCAATCAACCCAAGTTGTTATCCGAAGGTAATGTCCACCAACATTTACAACACATCTATTTTCAGTACTTGATGCGCTATCGTCATATATTCCAAACAAATTTCGCATAACTAACACTTTCCCTCGCACTGTGATAACATTCCTACTTAGCCACCCAGCACTAGAAGCTGGGTGGCTTTTTCTTTCGTTAAAAACGCCAGCCTACGCCAAGCCTGAAAAAGGACTGAAAACTTTTAAGGTAAAAATCAACACTTCCTCGTTGTTCCTCGTCAATAAATTCATCATAGACATATTCAAGCCTCGTTGTACCATTTATAAGTTCTATATACGGGATGAAATCAAATACAAGGTGATTAGTGAGCCTGTATTCTAGGTGAGGCGTGAATAAGAGAGACAAACCATAAAACTGGTTTTTCACACCACAAGGCCAAGAATGTTTGATTCATTGAGCTGTTCCAAAGCATAAAGGTCCTCACCGGAACCTCCCACACTGAATACCTTGTAGAGTTTTTTTGACAACCTTTTTCCATGGCCTGCATCGTAATCCAATGGAAAATCTAGTTTCAGTTTCTATGTCTGGCCTCCGTTGAAGAACCAAATTTGTCAACTCAAGCCCTGTAGCTGTTGTTGTTTCGTATTGGTATTTGATGGCAGCAGCCATCGAAGTGTGATAACCGCATTGTTTTTCTCTTCAAAGACTGGGATTGATACACCATCACTAATGGCCAAATGACTGTGAAGAGTGGCAGTTATAATTCGCTGAGCTGTGCTAAACATTTGTCAGGAGCATCAATGGGTGAAAAGAACAAAAGGGTCTAGCATGCTTCATCCGCTTAAGGTTATTGTCAATAAGTGAGTCAATTGCACCAAGCAAACGATCTGCGAAATCTTTAACCTCATTGTAAAGATGTGGCGAAATGCGCATGGCGCCTGCCCGGTAGGATACATAAACGTTGTTTCAAGGGTGGCCTTTTCACCAAATCCAAATTAACTGTCTTTGGTAAGCGAAGCCTCGAAAAGGTGTGCCCCGATAATCTTGTTGTTCAACCTGAAAACCTGTTCGGTGAGCCGCTGCACGTAAGGAGCCGATAAGTTCCTTGGAACATTCCTGGATGTTTTCAACGCCCCAACCCAATATCAACTCAGTGCGCCGAGAGCATTGCGGACTGCAATAAACTGGATATTTTCGCCCATGTTGTAGCGATGGGCGGCAGGTTTAGATAGGCATCTTGGTAGTCAGTCAATTTTTCAAAATGCTCACTACCAGCCCGTTCATCCAGCTCTCCTCGATTGGCACCCCCGTTGTCAAATCTTTCGCCAAAATAGGCCATCCCCACGCTGTAAGGGCCGAGCAACCATTTATACGCTCCAAACCAGCGCATCTGGCTGGATGATCAACACGTCGAATGTCATCGCCCAATGGATTGCGTACCATCAACGATGAAGAGCGTACCCACTTCGTTGGCTCGTTGTCGCACGGCAACAAGGTCGAACCAGGTACCGTCGGCCCAATGGACATTTGTATTAGCAACCGCAACCGTCCGATTACTCAATGGTTTCAAGAGTCACTCGTTCCATGCCCTTCCCCTACCCTCTGTCGTTTCAGGCCGTTTGACTATTTTGATTTCAGCGCCATTTTTCGTCATCGTCAAGCGACGCCAGGGATAGTAATTGCTGGGGAAAATCTCATCCACCACCACCACGTTGTGCCGGGATGGATTTGTACGTTTTTTACCTACCGAAGAAATGCCAGGAAACTGAGGGCACGATGGCGATTCGGTCAGGGTCTGCGATATTGATGAGCTTCTGCAAAAGAGATTTAAGACGGGCTGGGTTCAAAAATCAGGCGCAAGAATTTCGCGTAAGGCATGGTCTTTCCTTGCAATTGCTTGATAACCAGCCAGTTGCTACTGGTTCTGTTATCGGCGACATGTAGGAGCAATTGAGGTAGAAACCTCATCAGGGATGGAAAAAAGATGCTTTTGGCAAGTTAACATGGAGGCAGGTTTTGCAACAGTTGGATGGCAACTGTTGGTTTTGCCCGCAAGTTAGTTTTTGCCACGAAAATCGTATCGAATACCGCTGAAACATGCGATTGTAGGTGCCATAGTTGTTATTGGGCAGCAGGTCCTTCAAGCCAAATTTGTGCCCAATTGCAGGCTCCAAGCTTTTGATAAACGGCAGTTCAGGCCACCGGATGCGGCGAAATCAATAACCGAGGTGTTTATGCTCCCGCTGCTTGCATTTGTGGAAGATTCATCGTTTCTATTATCAAAGCAAGCACCCGGAAGTATATTTGGAGTCAGACCTGAGTAAAATGGCTGACTCCATTCCAATCATCATGCTAATTCGGGAGCTTATCTGGTAACGGAGCCGAACCGGCACTCGGATATAATGGAGTTTCAACGCTTGAAAATATTCAGTGACAACTCCGTTTGAGGCATCAAAGGAATCAATGTCGTCTTTCAATCCATAATTGGTGTTGCTTTGCGAACCAATGCCAATGTTTTCAAAAACAGGTGCTGTTGTTCCTTCCACAACTATCGTAAGCGGCTGTTGGATATATGAGTAACCAAAGCCAGTCTCAATAGACAATCTATTGTTTTTCAATGGTTTAGCAGCGATTGCCATCAACATCCTCCAGAAGCAGGACTAGTTAGCGTACTCATCCCAGCACCCTCAAGTGCATAACTCCAACGAGTTGATAAAAGGTTATTAATGCTGGTGCTGACGTTAGGCGGCGGTAGTTCAGAAAAATCAATCACTTGCATATCGCTGGCCTCAAGTAGCGCAGGTGAAATTGTCCTTGTAGGCAAAACTGGGTCTGATACCTCGGCAATTTCGGAGGAACTCGCCGAATTAGCCACGAACGATTCAGCCTGTTTTTGTGAAGCAAAATTAGATGCTTGGCCTTGGTCAATTGGTTGCTTATCGGCCACAATTTGAATCACTTCAGGCTTATTTTGCCTTGGCATTGATATAGCAGCGGCAGGTTTGTTCTTTGTCACCCATAAAGGTTCATGCCTAAGCGGCACATTGGTAGTTGCATTTCCATTGGTTGGCAAGGGTTTTCAGTTTTGGAATTGATGGATTTGAGGTTGAAGGGCCTTCAACCACTCCAGCCACTGGCTGTGACGGAGCAGTGGCAGTGACAGTCGCTTTTTGCCAAAACAAAAAACCCAGCCCATGCCAAAATCAAAATACCTGCCAGCGCAGCCAGCCACCACCAAGTAAACCTGCGGCGACGCTCGACCTGCACTGGCATCTCACGGTCGAGCAGATTGCTCATTTTGGACCAAAGCTTGGTCGGTGAATTTTTCGTCAATATGTAATCTCTTATCCTGCATAATTCCTCATTTCCTGTTGATGAATCATTTGTTTTAATTTCTGTCGGGCATTGGCAAGGTGCCACTTTGAGGTGCCATCGCTAATGCCAAGTTGCTCGCCAATTTCAGCATGTGAAAACCCTTCGATAGCATAAAGCCTAAAAACTTCGGCGCTCGCTGGGGGCAGCGAATCCACCATCCGAAGGATGTCCTCTGCATAAAGTTGGCTGACCGGACTTGCTTGGACTGACTGGTCCCGCTCCTCAAAAACCAGAAAGTGAATGTATTTCTGTTGGTCACGAAAGTAGTCTGCCAAGCTGTGCCAAACCAGCCTTCGCACCCAACCCTCCAACGAACCCTTGAAAGAGTAGAGGTGGATCTTTTTGAAAACCCTCAGGAACCCATTGTTCACGATGGACATTGCCTCGTCTCGGTCGTCCGTTCGGCGCAGGCACATTTCCATCATAGTAGGGAAAAACCGCCGGTAGAACTGCTCCTGCCAGTAGCGGTCGTTGGCGATGCAGCCCTCGACCAGTTCCTCGTCGGTATGTTGCCGGTTTTTGAACAAATGGAATCCCCTTTGCTAAATTATTTTACAATCAATTGATTATCAAGAAAATACAACAAGCCAACAAAGCAGGTTGCGTTATTTCCAAAACCCAATTCCTACCCGGATGAAGATCCGCCGAAAATC
Source organism: Saprospiraceae bacterium (assembly GCA_016719855.1). GTDB lineage: Bacteria > Bacteroidota > Bacteroidia > Chitinophagales > Saprospiraceae > UBA6168. Next base: position 113,529 of record JADJYH010000015.1, read on the forward strand.
AATCTTCCGCTCTTCCAAATCTCCGTTGTGAAGCGTTCGATTGAAACTCGCCCGCTGAAACTTGGGCCCGATGTCCAAATTAATATCGAGCCCTTCGATAGTTCTATCGCGATAGCCGATAGCCAAGTGTCCCATCGGCCCACCTTCAGCCTTCGTTATTTCAAGGCGCTTTCTGGCAAATGCGAGCGAATAGCCACCTGCTGCCAGCGCATAAAAATTGCCCGATTTTTTTTTGGAGGGTAAAAAACTGCGCACCTCCCCAAACAGGGGATAGACCGTTTCGCCCCGACGGGAGTAGTTGTCAATGCCAAAACCAGCACCAACGCCCAGGAACTGGTTCAGTTGATAACCAAAAACCTGGCTAAACCCGGCACCGAGCGACAAGCCTTCGCCGCCGCTGTTTCCAGCAGCGAACGAAAGCATGGAGGCAGTGTAGAGGCCATGTGTTTTCGCCTTTGGTAGCGAGGCTGGTTTTTTTGTTGGCAGCTGCCGTTTTTCATCCGTGGGAAGTTCAATCCCCTGCTGGATTTTGGCAATATCGGCATCCAAAAGTTCCATGATTTGGCCATCCGATTGTTCCAAACGCAGCGTATGCCCCGGCGAGTACTGCAAGATTTTCCCGGTCAATATTTTTCCATCCTTCATCGTCACAACGTCTTTGCTCGGCGCTTGTGCCGAGGCAGGGTTACAGATGGCCACGAGCAGCAACAGGAGCAAATTGAACAGTGCATTTTCTTTCATGTCAGCATATTTTGAAAAAATTTCTGACAAGGTATCAACGGTTGCGATTCCCTGCAAGCTGGTTGGTGTTAAAATCTGAAACCTGACGGAAAGTCAGACATGATAGGAAGTAAAAAAGGTTGGGTAAAACCCAAAAAAGAGAAGAATACCTTGCCCTCAATATCTCAAACCCTCAAATTCTCAAACCCTCAATTGTAAGTCACCGAGTCAGGCATGCTGGCAATGACGGTGAAGAGGTCGCCTTTGTTGGACATGATTTGCGACCAGAGGGAGTCCGGACGGGATTTGAAAACATAGTTTGGGTGCATATTGGCGGTGACCCAAGAGCCGATTTCCATTTCTTCCTGCAATTGGCTCTCCGACCAGCCCGAGTAACCGACAAAAAAGCGGATGTTCTCAGGAGTGACCAATTCGGAGCTGATAAGGAACTTCAGTTGGTCAAAATCGCCGCCCCACCACACGCCGTCACCAATTTTGCGGCTGTCCTCAATCAAATCGCCCACGTTATGGATGTAGTGGATGGTATCGGTCTGCACTGGCCCGCCGAAATAAACCTGTGAATCAAACTCCCGGGAACCCACTTCGAGTTCATCCACCCGCATATCAAGCTTCTTGTTCAAAATAAACCCAATGCTCCCTCTTCGTTGTGCTCGCAGCAACACAGCCGTCCGCTTGAAGTTGGGGTCGAGCATGAACGGCTCCGGCCAACAGGATACTACCACTTCGTAAAGAAATACCTGCCATTTTATAAGATTATGAGCGCCAAGATGCAGCAAGAATTTTGAAAATGCAAGAAAGGAAATAGACGTTTGACGATAGACACTTGACATTAGATTTTAACCTGAGGGTTTTGAAGTAAAAATTTACCTTTTCCCAAAACGTCCAACCCTCTTTTACTGAAAATCTACAGTCAACGGTCTCCTGTCTAATGTCTAATGTCCAAAATCTAAAGTCTTCCCTCACAAAGTCGCTGTCGGGAACCTCCTATCCACCCGTGCGACGAAGCCACGTAGCACCTTACCAGTGCCACCTACTTCAACGAACTCGGTGGCGCCGTCGCCAATCATGTTTTGCATGGTCTGCGTCCAGCGCACTGGGGCGGTCAACTGGTCAACCAAGTTTTGTCGAATCTTGTCTGGGTCTGTTTCCGGCAGTGCGTTTACGTTTTGGTAAATATAGCAAATAGGAGCCGTGAAGTTCGTAGCCTCCAGCGCTGCTTTCAGTTCTTCCTTCGCAGGTTGCATCAACGGAGAGTGGAATGCCCCACCGACTTGCAGCACAATGGCCTTGCTCGCACCTGCCTCCTGGCACTTAACAACTGCAGCCTCAATGCCTGCTACCGAGCCGGAAATCACCAACTGCCCGGGACAATTGTAGTTGGCCGGCACCACCACGTCATTGATGCTGGCGCAAATTTCTTCCACCACCTCATCGGCGAGGCCAAGCACGGCGGCCATGGTTCCCTCGGTCATTTCACAGGCCCGTTGCATGGCCAGCGCCCGTTGCTGAACCAGTCGAAGGCCATCCTCGAAGGACATGCCGCCAATAGCCACCAACGCAGAAAACTCGCCCAACGAATGGCCAGCCACAGCGCTAGGCCTGAAGTCGGCACCCGCCATTTTTGCCCTAATTATGGAATGTAGAAATACCGCAGGCTGAGTAATTTTGGTCTGTTTCAGTGCCTCTGCGTCACCTTCGAACATTACATCGGTGATGCGGTAACCGAGAATTTCATTGGCCTGTTCGAACAGTTCTTTAGCCAAGCCATTGTTCTCGTACATGTCCTTGCCCATGCCTTCGAACTGTGAACCTTGCCCGGGAAAAATGTAAGCTTTCATGTCTTTCTGTTTTTTTGTGATTGTTTAATGTTTGCTGCATAATCCTAATCCGACTACACCGACTACCCCCCGCCTACCGCACTTTGCCAAGCCCAAGCCGACCGCATGATTTCCTCGATGCCCCGTTCAGGCTTCCAGCCAAGCAGCCGCTCGGCCTTGTCACGGTTGGCATAAATGGCCACCACATCGCCAGCCCTTCGTGGGCCGATGACGTAGTTAAGTCGTTGCCCCGTCACCTTTTCGAAGGCGTGAATGGCCTCCAGCACCGTCACGCCATCGCCAATGCCGACGTTGAAAATCTCGCTTGACCCTGTGTTTTTTCCTGCCATCAAATACCGAAGGCATGCCGTGTGAGCGGCAGCTAGGTCCATCACATGGATGTAATCACGCACGCAGGAGCCGTCACGGGTGTCGTAGTCACTGCCAAAAACCGTCATGCTCGCCCGCTTTCCGATGGCCGTTTCGGTGATGACAGGCACGAGGTTGCTGGCCTTCGTTCGTGGCGATTCGCCGATGAGCGCCGACTCGTGCGCCCCCGCCGGGTTGAAGTACCGCAGTGAAATGGCCCGCACCGTTGGCGTCACTTTCGTAAAATCCTCGATGATTTTTTCACCCATCTGCTTCGTGCGGGCGTAGGGGCACTCCAGCCTCCTGAAGGGCGTCGTCTCTGTCACAGGCAGTTCCGAGGCATTGCCGTACACCGAACAACTGGACGAAAAAATGACGTTCGGCACTCCAAACTCCTGTGCACAGGCCAGCACATTGATGAGGCTCTCGTTGTTGTTGTGAAAATAGCGCAAGGGCTGGAAAACCGACTCCTCCACGCTCTTCAGCGCCGCAAAATGGATGATGCCGACGATGCCGGGGTTTTTCTCAAAAACCGCTCTCGTTTTTTCGAGGTCGCAGAGGTCAACTTGGTAGTTGAGCACCTGTTTGCCTGTGATTTTTTGAATGCCCTCCAACGGTTTCTCATCGGAATTGGACAGGTTGTCAATGGAAATGACCTCGAAGCCATTGTTTATCAAATCTACTACCGTGTGGCTGCCAATATAACCGCAGCCGCCTGTGACGAGGACTTTTTGCATTATAGTTTTTCAATTTTATTGAGTATTAGCATGGCGGCACAAGGTAATTGAAATAATAGATATGGCTGCATTTCCAAGCCTTACTGCGGTATCAGGCGGTATTTTCAACCAGTGCCACTTGCTGTTTTTCACATAATCAAAAAATCATTTTTAAAAACTACCAAACATGAGTGAACATCTCCAAGTCACGCCTCGTTTCAGCATTAACACCTAGATTAAGTTGGACAAAACCGGTAATATCCACTGCCCTTTTCATTGCTTGAAACCGGGAGGCTTCCCTCCTTTTAAATCACTAATATTTTAAAACTTAAGCTAATGAAAAAGCTAAGCCTAATGCTAATTTTAGCAACGATCCTACTTTCCTCTTGCGTTGTCAGCAAACGGAAATACGAAGACCTTCAAAACAGCAACAATGCCCTGCAAACACAGTACTCAATTTTGCAATCAGATTTCACGGATTGCGAGAGCCAAGTGGATTCACTGGAAGGTGAACTCGTGGTAAGAGGCGATGTTTTGCATGAGCAAAAACAGCAGTACGTGAGCCTCCAACAAAAGCTGGATGAGTTCCAGAAAACAAACAACAACCTTTTGGTTCGCCTGTCTGATTTTTCCATTGTGGATGAAAAAGGGGCCGAAAGCATCCGGGAGTCACTGCAAAAAATCAACGAGCAGAACGCCTACATCGCCGACATGTCCCAATCAATGAAGCGCAAGGACAGCCTCAACAATTTGTTGATGATGAAACTCAAGCGTTCATTAGTCAATGTGGACGACAAAGATGTTTCCGTCCATGTGAAAAAAGGCGTGGTTTATATTTCGCTGTCTGACAAGATGTTGTACCGTTCTGGCAGTTCCAAAATCAATTCCAGCGCCGACACCGTATTGGCAAAAATTGCCAAAATCATCAACGACCATCAAGGTTACGACGTGCTCGTGGAAGGCCATACGGACAATGTGCCCATCGGAAATATTGACTGCATGGAGGACAACTGGGATCTCAGCGCCAAAAGAGCCATCGCAGTGGTGCGTGTTTTGCAGAAAAAATACAACGTGGCACCAGAGCGCTTGACAGCAGGAGGGCGTTCCTACTATGATTCTAAAAACGAAAACACGACGGAAGCCGACCGCAGCGTGAACCGTCGTACTGACATCGTCATCTTGCCGAAACTTGACCAGTTTTTCGAGATGATGGAACCGGAGACAACCGCTGGCGGTAGCAACTAATCAGCCTCGCTGATTTTAGCTTAACTTACTGGTGGTTTTATATATCCTGAACGAGCATTCCCATATTGGGGTGCTCGTTTTTTTTTTGCATTATTAGTCCATTCCATAGCCAATCTGACTTGTGCGCCTATTTTTACCAAAAAAAACATGCAGCAATACCTCAACTTAATCCCTGAACTCCTCGAAATCGCCCGTAAGGCAGGTAAAGCCATCCTCGAAATCTACCACAGCGACGCCGACTTTGCCGTGGAGGCCAAATCCGACGACTCCCCGCTGACCCGTGCCGACCGTGCCGCCAACGAGGTCATCTGCCGGGGGCTGGAGGCGCTGTCGGTGCAATACCCCATCATTTCGGAGGAGAACAAACTGCTGCCCTACGAGGTGCGCCGCCACTGGAAGCAGTGCTGGCTCGTTGACCCGTTGGACGGCACCAAGGAGTTCATCAAGCGCAACGGCGACTTCACGGTCAATATCGCATTGGTGGAAAATGGCGAGGTAGTGGCGGGCGTGGTGGGCATTCCTGCGCAGGATGAACTATACTGGGCAGTGAAAGGCAAAGGTGCTTTCATCATAAAAAACCAAGGGGAACAACCCATTGAAGCTACAAGTTTTTCACAAACGGACCTTGGCCTCAACATCGTCTGTTCCCGTTCCCACCTTACGCCCGAGACGGAGGCATTTATCGCAAAATACAACAAGCCCAACCTGGTGTCACGGGGCAGCGCCCTCAAGTTTTTGTTGTTGGCAAAAGGCGAGGCGCACATCTATCCCCGCATCGCACCGACGATGGAGTGGGATACCGCCGCCGCCCAAATCATTTTGGAAGAAGCTGGTGGTTCGGTGCTGGTCTTCGAAACCGGCGAACCACTGCGTTACAATCGGGAGAATTTGCTGAACCCAGCGTTTGTTGCCTATGGCAACTTAATTGAGGTATGAGGTATGGAGGTATGGGAACCCCCCATACCTCCATTCCTCAGACCTCAATATCTCATACCTACATACCTTTAAAATTCGCCTTCCTTTTCTCCAAAAACGCCGAAGCGCCTTCCCGGAAATCGGCGGTACCTGCCGCTTCGCCGAAGGCGGAAACCTCTTTGGCAAAGCCAATCTCACCCGGCGCAAAATAGGTGTTCACGGCCTCGATGACCTTCTGCACAGCAATCGGCCCTTTCGTGGCGATTTTCTCCAAAATCTCCGTTGCCTTCGCAACTTCCTCGCCGGCTGGCACCACGTGGTTGACGAGACCGAGGCGCAGGGCCTCTTCGGCATTGAGCATGTCGCCCGTGAGCAGTAGTTCCAGCGCCTTGGTCTTGCCGATGTACTGGATGAGCCGCTGTGAACCGCCGTAGCCAGGGATGATGCCGAGGTTAACCTCTGGCTGCCCAAATTTCGCCCGCTCTCCAGCAATTCGCAGGTGGCAGGCCATTGCCAGCTCGCAGCCGCCGCCGAGTGCAAAGCCGTTGACGGCAGCAATCACGGGCTTTGCGAAGCGCTCAATCAGCAAGAAAATGTCTTGGCCTCGCTTGGACAATCTGGCTGCGGACGCAACGTCCAGCGATAGGAACTCCGTGATGTCGGCCCCAGCGACGAATGCCTTTTCGCCCGCCCCGGTAACGATGACGCCCTTGATGTCCTTGCGTTTTGGTGCATCTTCTCCAAAGAACTGCTTCAGGTCTGAGAAGGTCGCCGTATTCAGCGCATTCAGCGCCTGTGGACGGTTGACTGTGACGAGCAGGATGCCGTTGTTTTCAGTAATTAGTAGATTTTCGTAGTGCATAATTTATGATTTATGCGAATTAGGGGTTGAAATAGGTGCATAGCACCGAAATATTTGTAGGAAACGTGGTATTTCTCGGTATTGAGGTGCAGCGCACCGGGAAATTTCGGTGCGCTGCACCTCAACCCACTTTCTCAACTACTTGGCTACAAAGATTTCGCCGCTATGCGGCTGTGTTTTGGGGGCTTATTTCAACCCCTAATTCGCATGATTTACTCGTTGGCCTCCAATGGCCAATGACTCAAATGACTTTCATGACAATTAACCGATACGACCACAACCCCTGCTTCCAGGCCCGGTATTGCGCCAGCCCAGTTTTGTAATGTACCCGCCCAAAATGGGTTCCATTGTGAAAGAGGTTGTACCATTTCGTGCCAATCATCCCAGCCAGTGCGAACCACCGGTATTTTATGATGGACTTGCGGATATTGGTCGTTACATCCAAATCATTTGGAGGCGTGAAATTATGCCTTTTCGTTAAATCCGTCAGTTCTCCAATGGACAACACATCGCTCATGGCCCAGCCGTTGAGCATGGTCTGCATGACAGGCGTTTCTGTGATTTTCCAGTTGCCCTCCTTGAACACGTCGGCGATGAGCAGCTTGCCACCGGGCTTGAGTACCCGGCGCATTTCCTTGAAAAACAAGGACTTGTCCGTGGCAGTCTGCATGGATTCAACAGCCCAAACCACGTCGAAATGGTGGTCGGGAAACCGAGTCTGCGTGTAGTCCATCCGCTCGAAATTGGCCAAGTGGCCGATGCCGTTTTTCTCGGCGAAACGGGTGGCGGTGCGCACTTGCCGCTCGCTCAGGGTGATGCCAGTGACTTGGCAACCTATGTTTGTTGACAAAAAAATGGACGAGCCCCCTACCCCACAGCCTGCATCCAAAACGAGGTCGTTCGAAGTGATTTTTCCCAGGGCTGCCAATTGCGCATTGGTGTTCAGGATGGCATCGGCGAGGGTCTTCGTACTGTCATCCCAAATGCCGTAATGCAGGCCCATGCTCTGCTCCATCTTCCAAAACTGGCGGTAGTGCGGCTCGGTGTGGTCGTAGTAATTGGTGATATCCTCGGTGGTGAAGGTTCGCACGAAATTTAGTTATGAGCTATGAGTTATGAGTTATGGGCGTCTCCAGCATTCATAACTCATAACTCATAGCTATTTAAAGTTGGTGGAGATGCTGAAATGCGTGTTGCCTGCCCCAAGGTGCTGGATGGAGCGTCCAAAGTCCACCCGGAACCATTTCACCTTGATGCCGAAGCCCAAGGCGAAGCCGGAAAGGCTGCGAAGGTTGCGCACTTCGGTCTCTTTGCGGAGCAAGTGGTTATAGCCAAACCGGATGCGGAAATTTTCCTTCCTGCCCAATTGAAACTCACCATTGAAGACGAAGTGCCGGGCGAAGTTGTCAAACTTTGGGCGGTCGTTGTTGGTGCTTTCTTCCCCAAAAAAGAAGGTGTCTTCCTGCGAGTCGGGGTCGTCGTAGCGAATGTTCCAGCGGTTGAGGTAGCGGTAAATGATAGATAAACGGAACGGCAAATGCTTGAGTTGTTTGGAGATGCCGAGCTGCGATTCATAGGGAAGCGGCTCCCGGTCACCATCGGTGTAGGTCTGCATTTGCATGCCTAAATTCCTGATAACCAACGAGATGTTGAACTGGCTGGCCGTATCATGGAACATGGCGGCAAGGTCGGTGGCGATGCCGTTGGCGGTGTAGTTTTCGAGTTGGGAGGTGATGAACCGGAGGTTGGCGCCCACACTGACCCGCTCGTAGAGCTTGCGGCCAGCCCCCAATGTGAAAGCGTACTCCGCTGCCTTGAAGTCGCCGTTGACGTTGCCATTTTCGTCGGTGGCGTCAAAGTCGCCGTAGTTGAGGTACTGGATGCCGCCGTGCAAGGTGATGCCCGCCTTGTCGAGGTGCTGCCCGTAGCCAACATAGCCGCCCGCAATGTCGGAAACCATGAAATTGTGGCTGAAAGAAACCTGCTGGTGCATGAGCGGATTAAGGGCTGCCGGATTGGAAAGCGCAAGGTTCACATCATCGTCCTGCACAGCGATTTGGTAACCACCGAGCGCCGTCAACCTTGCCGAAGCTGGCAGCCGAAGGAATTCAAAGCTGTTTTGCCCGCCAACAATCTGTGCTTGGAGCGTGGAAGCTAAACCCATGAAAATCAAAAGGTTGGTAACTATTTTTTTGCATAAAATTCAATTTGAAAATATTCATTGCACCTGCTCACGCTCTCACCCGCTCACGCTCTCACGCTCTCACCTTCTCACTCAATTTCAGGACTCTCTTTTTTCATCACCGCAAGGTTGTGAATCCGAACAGTATCAATGGTTTGCTCACCCTTTTCTTTCGACCAGGTTTCGGCACAAATGCCGTATTCACAGTACATTTTTTGCGTCAGCTCGCCGTTCTCGTCGTAGATTTTTAGTTCGCCGTTTTCGTTGTCCCCGTCGAGGTAAACGCCCTCTGTTTTGAGCTTTCCGTTTTTGTGGTACTCCTTGAACGGGCCGTTTTCCAGGTTCCCGGCAAAGGTGACCTCCTCCTGCAACTCGCCCGTATCGTACCAGCGTTTCCATACGCCGGACATCTCGTTGTTCACGAATTGGCCCTCATTGGTGAGCCTGCCATTTTCGTCAAACTTCTGGTACTTGCCTACGAACATGCCGTTGGCGTGGTTGGTGAGGCTCTCCAATTGCCCGTTTTCGTAGTACATTTTCTGCTCGCCTTGCAGGCTGTCGTTGAGGTAAAAACTTTCCTCCAACTTTTGGCCGTTGGGGTAAAAAGAAAGGTACTGCCCCTCCTTTTTCTTCGACTTTTTGTTGATGGTAAATTTCTCTTTGAGCTTGCCGTTTTCGTCCTTTGTTTCAACGGTCTCGAAATTGCTGCAGGCGGAAAAAAACAAGATTGCGAAGCTAAAAAATATGGTAAAACGCATGGTTGAAGAAGTTTAGGATGATGAACGAAGCAATGTTGATGTCAGTATTTTGGAGGTAGAAGTTAAGGGTTTGAGCATTTGAGGGTTTGGGAAGGTTAAACGAAGGTCTGTCTCCAACGCCCAACCGCTCAAATCCTCAAACGCTTTCCTCGGCAAATAAACGATTTTTGACCATCTCTAAATTAGCTGCAAACCAACAACAATTTGGAATTTATTCTTTGAAATGAAACACGCAATGTAAATTTGCGCCACAAAAATGGGCTTTATTCTTCTCCAAAAACCCAAAAGGTGTTGAATGTCAATGTTTTATTTCAAGCCGGGGGGGCGGGGGTTTGGTTTTTGGCTTTAGCCATTGGTTCGCGAAGCCAAAAGCTAACGGCCAGCAGTATTGCACCGTTCATTGCCGAAGGCCCGACCCAACTGCCTTGACTGAAGCGTTTCTATCAAATAATAACCAAATTTAGAATCATGTTCCAACCATCCACTCCACTGCTAAAAAATCAGCAACCGGAAACACACCACGAAGAACTGAAAACTTGGGTCAAGCACATGGCCCAGCACTTCCAACCCGACAATGTCCACTGGTGCGACGGCTCCGACGACGAGTACGATTCACTCTGCAACCTGCTCGTGCAGAAGGGCACGTTCATCCGCCTGAACCCTGAGAAGCGCCCGAACAGCTTTGCCTGCTTCAGCGACCCCAGCGACGTGGCACGGGTGGAAGACCGCACCTTCATCTGCTCCCGACTCAAGGAGGACGCCGGCCCCACCAACAACTGGGTGGAACCCAAGGAAATGAAAGCCACGATGGAGCACCTGCTCAAAGGCTGCATGAAAGGCCGCACGATGTACGTCATCCCGTTTTGCATGGGGCCGCTCGGCTCGTCGCTCTCCCGATATGGTGTGCAGCTCACGGATTCTGAGTACGTGGTCACCAACATGAAAATCATGACCCGGATGGGAAATCCTGCGCTCAAACTCATTGGCGACCATGGTGAATACGTCAAGTGCATCCACTCCGTTGGCGCTCCGCTAGCGCATGGCCAAGCCGACGTGAAATGGCCGTGTACCCCCGACATCAAGAAAAAATACATCGTACACTTCCCGGAAGACCGGCTCATCATTTCCTACGGCAGCGGCTACGGCGGCAATGCGCTTTTGGGCAAAAAATGCTTCGCCCTGCGCATCGCCAGCACCATGGCCCGTGAGGAAAACTGGCTCGCCGAGCACATGCTCATACTTGGCGTGGAAGACCCCAAGGGCGAGAAGACCTACATCGCTGCTGCGTTTCCAAGTGCCTGCGGCAAAACGAACTTCTCCATGCTCATACCTCCCAAAGCCATGCACGGATGGAAGGTGACGACCATTGGCGACGACATTGCCTGGATACAAAAGGGCGAGGCGGGCAGGCTCTACACCATCAACCCAGAGGCGGGCTACTTCGGCGTGGCGCCCGGCACCAACTACAAGACCAACCCCAACGCCATGATTACCATTGAAAAGAACACCATCTTCACCAACGTGGCCATCACGCCCGACGGCGATGTATGGTGGGAAGGCATGAGCAAAGAAGTGCCCGAAGGCATGATAAACTGGCAGGGCTTGGCGCACGACCCCGCCTCCGGCAAGCCTGCCGCCCACCCCAACAGCCGCTTCACCGCACCGTCCATCCAAAACCCCGTGCTCGACTCGGATTGGGACAATCCGCAGGGCGTGCCTGTGCGGGCCTTCATATTTGGTGGCCGCCGCAGCACGGTGGTGCCGCTGGTTTACCAGTCGTTCAACTGGAGCTTTGGCGTCTATCTCGCCGCCACGATGGGCTCGGAGATGACGGCCGCCGCCTTCGGCGAACTGGGCAAAGTGCGCCGTGACCCCTTCGCCATGCTGCCTTTTCTCGGCTACCACGTGGCCGACTATTTCAACCACTGGCTGCAATTTGGCCGTGACCTCCCCAACTCGCCCCGTATTTTTAATGTCAATTGGTTCCGCAAGGACGAGCAGGGCAACTTCTCCTGGCCCGGCTTCGGTGAAAACATGCGGGTGCTCAAGTGGATAGTGGACCGGGTGCGTGGCCGTGCTGGTGCCGTGGAAAGCCCCATCGGCTGGATGCCCCGACACCGTGACCTCGACTGGACCGGCCTCGAAGATTACCCGAAGGAGGAATTCAAAAAGGTGATGGCCGTGGACCGGGAAGCCTGGAAAAAGGAAGTGCTGGCCCACGAGGAACTGTTCGCCACCATGTACGACCGCCTGCCGAAGGAGTTTCTGTTCATGCGGGAACTGCTGCTCTCCGGCCTGTGGCGCTCCCCAGAAAACTGGGAGACGGCACCGGAGCGGTTGGATGACTGAGCGAGTTGGCAGTTCGACAGTTGGCAGTTGGCAGTCTGGTGACTGCGAGAAGGTCCAGTTAGTGCTTTGAGCGTTAACTGGGCTTTTTTTTTGCAGTGTTTTTAGAGCAAGCGGGTGAGAAAGACGGGGTCGTGATTTGAATTTGTAAAATCGGGATGTACTTTTGACTCGGCAGCCTTGGGTTTGCGGTCTGGCAGATTGGTGAGTGAAGCTTTTTTCTCGCTGGTTTGTTGGATCGGATGTAAACAAAGCGGAAATACACGCAACTGTGGACATGTTTGGGGTTGCGTGTAAACGCAAGTTGCAGGGCATTTAAAAACGATATGAATGGCAAGAATTTACATCGCACTTTTAGGACTTCTATTTTTTACGTCCTGCAAAGTAACTCAATACGATTACGCCTTTATTTCTGATAGAGATGGGAATCTGGATTTATATATTTCATCAGCCAACGACCAACTTCTTAATGTCACAAATGACAAATTTGCTGACTATGGAATTAAGTGGAGCCCTGATAGAAATTTTGTTCTTTTTGCAAAACAAGTTAACAAACAATACGACCTATATCTTTATAATGTTGCATTAAAAACTACTGCGCAACTAACTAATGACACTTTTGACCAGTATGGCCCATCATTTTTCTCCAGATGGTAAAAGCATTTTATTTGTTTCAAACATTGACCATAAACAAAACGAAATTTATTTAATGAATTTGGCCACTGGAAAAACAACCCAAATTACAGAAAATGACAGATTGAATGGTTCACCGACATTTCATCCTGATGGGAAGCGTATTTTTTATACCTCATTTATGGATAGGGATTCAGCGCTTAAAATCATCAACAGTGAAATATTTGTTACCGATACTTTAGGCAGTTATCATACAAGGCTTACAAATAGAATCGGTAATGATGGAGCATTGGATATTTCCCCAAATGGAAAAACGATTGCCTGTCATTATTTTTTAAATGGTAAAGCAGACATTTACATTATGGACATTGAAGGTAATAATATTAAACAGTTGACCTCAGACACATTGGATAACAGATGGCCTCGTTGGACACCAGATGGCAAACACCTTGCTTATACCAGGGTAGCAGAAAATTCGGATATTTGGATAATGGACAAAATGGAAACAATAAAAAGCAATACGTTACTTCACCTAAACGTGACGAAATACTGGAATTCAAACCGATAAAAAGAAAAACACCCTATAACAAAGGCTCAGACCATGCCGCTGCAAAGCCAACGCACGGCGGCACGGCGGCAAGCCAACCGTTAACTCAACCCCACCTTGCCCTAACGAACACCCAGCGCAAACCAATCCCAGCATCCAGCCACCGTATTAAGCATGTCAAAATCCACCTACCTCCAGTTCCTCCTCCAGTTCCTCGCCTGGCTGCTTTTCTTCCAGCTCACTAGGTTGGTCTTTGTATCGTGGAATTTCGAGGAGGTAGCCGGCCTGCCCACTGGCGAACTGCTCCGGCTGCCATTTGAAGCACTGTACCTTGATACCGCAACGGCTTGCTATTTCATGGGCATTCCGGTCTTGCTTTTCGCAGCGGCCATCTTTTCGGAGAAAAGGATTTTCCTGACCATCAACCGCTATTTCACGTCGGGGTTGGTGGTGGTCGTGAGCATGTTGACCATTGCGGAGTTGCCCATCTACGACGAGTGGCGTACCAAGCTGAACTACCGGGCCATCAGTATGCTGGACACGCCCTCCGAGGTGGTCAGGACAGCAACGACAGAACAATTGGGGTGGGGCAGTTTGGCCATTGTTTTATTGAGTGCGATGGGTATTTATTTGTTTCGAAAAATGGCATTTAAGGATGTGCCGCCAAAACGAAAACCATATTATTGGAGTATATTGTTTACCCTACTTGCGCCCGGCTTGATTGCAATTGGGCTGCGGGGTGGCTTGCAGCAAATCCCGATTCAAGTGAGCGATGCCTACTATTCGCAGCACAATATCCTAAACCTTGCCGCCACCAATTCCACGTTTAATTTAATCAGCAGTTGTGTCCATAGTGCAAAGTCCGGCCACCCCTATCACCCCCAATATTGTCTTGGTGGTACTGGAAGGTTGGTCAAGTGATTTGATTAAAAGCTGTGGGGGCTATGATGGCGTCACGCCCAATATGGAACGCATGATTTCGCAAGGTTATTTCTTTAATAACTGTTATGCAAGCGGCTATTTATCTGACCAGGGAATGGCTGCCATATTTTCCGCATTTCCGGCGCAACCAAAGACTTCCATCATCCAAGAACCCAATAAATATGGGCATTTGCCGTGCATCAATACAGAACTAGAAAAACTCGGTTATCATACTTCCTTCTTGTTTGGTGGGCAATTGAGCTACGGCAATATCCGGTCTTATATGTACTTCAACGGCTTCGACCGGATAGTGGAGGGCAAGGATTTTGACAGTTCCATCCCGCAATGCAAACTTGGGGTAGCCGATGAATATTTATATGCCCGCCAATTGGAGGAGTTGGCAAAGGAACAGGAACCGTTTTTTGCGGCAATGTTCACGCTGAGTTCCCATTCACCTTATGATATGCCAATGGAGGAGGTGCTACATTGGGGAGATAAAGAAAAGGGGTATATCAACTCGGTTTATTATGCCGATAAATGCATCCAAGATTTTATCGAAAAGGCCAAAACTACGTCATGGTACAAAAACACCCTGTTCGTGTTCGTATCTGACCATGGGCACAGGTCTCCCAAAAACTGGGTGTTTTACCAACCCGAATACCGTAAAATCCCCCTGCTGTTTTATGGCGAGGTCATCAAGCCAGAATATCGTGGCAAAATAGACACCGTTGTTGCCGCACAAACCGACTTGGCCGCCACGTTGTTGGGGCAATTGGACATTGAGGCTGGCAAGTACACGTACAGCAAAAACCTGCTTAACCCATCCGCCCAACGCCATGTTTTTTACAGCTTTGACGAGGGGCTGTGTTTCATCAAGCCAACAGGGCAGCTTTGCTGGCATGTGAAAGACCAGCGCATTGATTTTGAAAAAACAAACACGGAAGCAGGAAAACAGGAATTGTTGCAAGAAGGCAAGGCAATTTTGCAGGTTTTAACGAAGGAATACTTTAGTTTTTGAGGTTGGATTATGGCTTTAGCTTCGCAAATGGGTTTGGGGGCGGGCCCGGGGGTGCAAACCTAATAGGGTTTGTGCAAACCCCTGTTTGCACAAACCCTATTATAAAATCCGAACACAGTCATACAAGTCTATCAAAAATAAATCCGGTATATCAAGTTTGGGAAGGCCCCAAATTGTTTCACATAGCCCACCGAGCCTGGCTCCCTTGCATCATAAAATTCGGTCAACTTGCTTTGGCTGTTGGTGAGGTTGTCAATATTGAGGTTAAATTCATGGGTAACCTTGGGCTTATTTATCTTATAGCTTACAAGAAATGCAACTTGCATCATGTCTTCAAGCTTGTTTTTATAAGCATTGGAATAGTCCCAAAACCTTCCTTGCTCAGGTTCAACTGCAACGTTTCCATCTGCATCCCGCAACAACGGTATGTATTTTCTGCCACCACCATAAAAAACCTTGAGATTCAGCGACAGGCTTTTGTTTTTATTTTTGCCGAGTTTGACAAATTCCTTTCCGGTTAGGAAATTGATTAAATATTCGCCGTTAAATGCGGTGTTGCGTTCAATGCCATCCAGCGCTTTGTAGGTAGAGCTAAACAAAGAACCATTGAGCATAAAATAAAAATTATTGTGCAGGAAGCGTTCCAAGGTAAATTCCACACCATAGTTTTTTCCAGTACCCTTATTTACCAAATCAACATACCTAAACTCAACCCCTTCATTGATGGTCGCATAATAGCTGGTATCCAAATTTTCGACAGGCAAGTCATACAAACCTTGGTAATATAGCTCCACTTTTGCCATCAGGTTCTTGCTGAACCGCTTTTCATAGCCCAATACAAAATGATGCGCCTTTAGCAAGCCCAAGTCCTTGTTGGGTTCTATGATGATGCCGTCTGCGTTCTCCACTTTCGCAAAATAATTGTGAACGCTTTCCATGGTGCTGTGCAACCCATAGCCAGCATGAAATGAACTGGTGCTGTTTAGTTTCCAATTCACGGCAATCCTAGGCTCTATGGTGCTCTTTTTATTGTACAACACGTTCATGTTGTGACCCCCGACACGATGGTAATATCGTCATTGATGCGGTGTTTCCAACTCACAAAGCTCCTGAAGGTACCGATATTCTCCTTGAAGTCAACCAACGTGGAACGGGTAGCCGAATCGCCTTGTAGCTGGCTTTGTTCGTAATCGTAATCGAAGAGGGCATATTTAATGCCGACCTGGATTTTGTTTTTTGCGTTGATTTTATTGTTGTAAGTGAAAGCAGCCCTATAAATCGTCTTTTTTAAATCGCTTTTAAAATTGAGCTTTGTGCTTATCACCGAATCACGCTGGATTTCGCCTTCACCATCCATGATTGGGACGGTATTCGATTCAAAGACTTTGTCTGTTGAACCATTGGTTTCCAAGGAAATAGAGGATTTGATATAGCTGTTGTCAGTGATAGCTATGGTGTGATTTAGGCCAGAATTTAAAAGAAATGCCGATTTGTCATAGTCTTCCTGGACGTTCTCCAACATGCCATGATCGCCCGGTGTATTACTAATTTGGGGCTGTATGTCCTCAAAAAAAACGCTGCTGCTCCCCCCCAAGCCAAACAAGGAGAATATGCCCGCCTTTTTTGTCGGCAACAAGACTTTGAAAGCACCGTCCTGAAATTTTGGAACCCCGCCAAAGTCGAGGAGGCCTATTTTATCAATCAGCGTAACAGTGGAGTACCGGTAATTTGCGAGGTAAGAGCCGCCATAGCCTTTTTTGAACGGCCCTTCCAGCATCAGGTCTGTGCCCAGAATGCCCAAGCCAAATGAGGATTCGAACTTTTCGTTGTTGCCCGCACGTAAGTTCACGTCATATACGCCGGACAAAACATCGCCATATTCCGCTGAAAATGCGCCCGTATGAAAATCGGAAGTGGACAATAGGTTGTTGTTGAGGGCAGTGATGCCACCTGAAACGGCATTTTGGTCGGCAAAATGGTTTGGGGTCGTAATTTCTACTCCTTCCAGCCGCCATTGCATATACTTCGGCGAATTGCCCCGTACAATGATGTCATTATTGCCATCCTGCGAACTGGAAACCCCGGCGAAGGATGACACTATCTTAGAGGGGTCGTTGAAGCCACCGGCATACTGCTTTGACTCATCCAACGAAATGGAACGGGTGCTGATAAGCGACATTTCGTTCAATGCCTCGCCTTTGTTTTCTCTCGCACTGACTACCACCTCGTTCATTTGCAAAACCGATTCCTGCATGGACAGGTCAAGCACCACTTCTTTTCCGGTGGTTACCTCTATGCTAGGAATGGTCTGACCTTCATATCCAAGGTAGGATAATTCCAAGGTGATTTTACCGAGTGCTACATTTTCCAAACGGAATTTGCCGTCCACATCGGTCACAGTACCCACCAAGGGGTCGGAACCGAATATAATCACTTGTGCACCGATAATGGGCGATTTGCTATCGGTATCCAGTATGGTGCCTCTTATGGTTTGCACCATGTTTTGCCCGAAAGTCAATGTAGTGTAAAGCATTGTCACCAATGCAATAAAGCCGAATTTTTTCATGATTGATAATGATTGTTAGGTGATGAAATATTATTTTTTGGTCATTATTGGGGCAAATAGGTCTTTACACAACTTGGAATTGTAAAATCTCCCAAAGTGCCAGTTATTGTGTCAACTATAAAGTCTAGGATGAATAAAATCACTTTTACAACTGCTAACAGAATGTCTGAAACATCATCTAAGCCGCCCAGCGAATAGTCAGGTAGGTTGGGCAAGAATTGTGTCATTAAAAACGCAGCGATTAAAATTAAAACTGGTCTCATTCTGTTTTATTGAGTAATTAAGAAAGTGCAAATGTCATTCTAGCCTCAATTTTGTACAATACTGATTTATCAGTATCCTCAATGGCTTGGTTGCCTAACTGGTTGAACCTGTTGGTGTTAGCGCAATTTTTGCGCATCTGAATTTTTGGGTTTGCAAAGATTCGTGAATGGATACTTTGGCCAAATATGGTCTTGAAGCGGAACATCGCCACTTCTGTCTTGCTTCGTGGGTGGGGTAGCCAGGCCGCCTTTTACATGCTGGCCTGCCAACGTTGTCTATCGCTTCCAGCACCGCGTTCCTTGGTAGGTCAAGGTCATTTCCGTCCCCGTCCTCAGGTAGGCCGAGCTGTGCAACAACGTCCTTCTTATTCCAAGAGTCCAAATTTTGAAGCAAACATGACCGCTTCAAAGGAGTTGTTCGCCCCTAATTTTTCCAAAAACCGTTGGCGATGTGTATTTACAGTATGCAAGCTAATGGATAGCCTATTGGAAATCTCCTTGCTTAAGAGTCCGTTTTTCACAAGTTTCAAAATTTCCAGTTCTCTATTCGTCAATTCATAAGCTGGTTTTTGGGATGTTTCAAAAGGGATAGTATTCCCTGTCTTGAAATTTAAGAGTTGACATTTGATGCCGTTAAATTCTTCCTGATTTGGAGAAATATCCACAATTCCGAGCAAGAGCCATATTTGTCCTGTTTTATCCAATTCAATAAACTGATGTTGTTCTATTAATCGCACATATTTGTTTTGAGCATTGAGCATCCTATACTCGCTTATCATTTTATGACTTAATTTTTCAACTACTGAGAAATTATCAAATAATTTAAAAATAGAAACACTATTGAGGCTCAGCTTCAATGCGTCATCAGGATGTATTTTATCAACAAAGAAAGCTTGACCAAGCTTTTCATAGTCCGATTTGGCATAACCTAATTGCTCACCAAAATTGGATGAATAGAAGACGATTTGTCGTTTGCATACATCAAACAAATTCACTCCTGAATTACCAATATCTGCTATAGTTTGTAATGCAGCTTTATGTTTTTCCAAAATAGAATAATCCAAATTCGATTCCTCGAATTTATAGCGTAATAGAAATTTGAAAAATATTTCTTCGATATCGTTTTGTTTTGCCATCAGATTTTGAACATTTTTTTTGTGCAAATCTGCGCCAAATGTAAAGAATAATTTCATTTGCAAGAAACAAGAATTACGCTGTTGCCGACTTTTTCGTTAAAACCGCTCCACGACAATCTCCTTGTTAACCAGGATTCCCGTAGTCGTCCCCATTGCTACCGCATTGGCAACCGTGCGCATCCGTGTTGTATTGTCACCACAGGCAAAAACCCCGTGAACATTGGTCTTTTGAAAAGGGTCTATCTTGATGTATCCCTCTTCAGTCAATTCACAACCCAAGGCTTCGGGTATGGTGCATTTTTGTTCAAACGGATTTTGGGCATACAATGCGGTGATGGAAGCTGTCGTGCCGTCTTTGAAAATAATGTTTTGAAGATACCCATCGCTATGTTCCAATTTTTCGATGGCTGTTTCTGTTATCTTAATGTTGTGTTTATTGAGCTTTAAAGTTTGCTCGGTTGTCAATGTGGATTTACCGTTGGTAAAGAGTATAAGGTCTTTTGTCCAATTTGAAATAAGCATTGAAAATTCAAAGCCATACTCTCCGTTGCCCAATATTCCGGTTTTTTCATTTCTAACTTCATATCCATGACAATAAGGACAGTGAAGCACCGAAATGCCCCAACATTCGGTAAAGCCCTCAATATTGGGCATTATATCCTTTATGCCGGTTGCAAAAATCAATTTCTCAGCACTAAAAATTTCACCAGATGCCGTCTGAATTTCAAAGCCTTTTTCTGTTTTCATCCCGTTAGATGCTAAGCCCTGAAAGAACTTTACGGTATCATATTTTTCCACTTGCTGCTTTGCAAGAGTTCCAATTTCTTTGGGCGTTTTTCCGTCTTGGGTAAGGAAGTTGTGCGAATAGGGCGTCTGTCTATTGCATGGATTTCCGCTATCAATGATTAAAACTTGCCTCAACGACCTACCCAAAGCCATGCCGGCAGCAAGTCCTGAATAACTCCCTCCAATAATTATTACGTCAAAATAGCTATTATTTGTCATTCGATTTCAATTTTTGAATAAATGAACGGGTAGCAGGGGCTGCCAAGGCAACCCCTGCCTTGTTTACTCCATTAACCTTGTATAGCGTAAACAAACTCCTTGGTCATCGCGCCTTCGGCGGCTCGTCGGGGAAAAGGCCCTTTGGGGCGTTCCGCCCCAAATCCCTGTTTTCAAAACAAGCAAGAAGCTTTATTTACTGTGTACTTTGTCTATTTTAGGTAAAAACAGCCGGATGATTGAATCTACAAAAGGTACACCCACAAACACTATCCAAGGAACCAATGAAAGCGTTAGAATGCAGGTTCTTAGGTACAATGGCAGGACGGATAGCGTCTCTCCAAATAGATAGAGAAACAACGTGATAGATGGGTAAATTACAACCCAAATCTTTAAAGATGCAATTAATTTCATTTTCACTTTCATGCAGATTGATTTAATTGAATGTTGATTTAATTTCGGCACAAAGATACCCCCATGTGCAACCAGCTGGATAGGATAAAAATGAAGTTGAATAGGATTCATTTGAAAACCTGTCTGAAAGCCTCCGGTGTATAGCCAGTATGTTTTTTAAAAAACCTGATGAAGTAGGAAATATCTTCGTAACCTAAGTAATCTGCTATTTGGTTTACTTGATTGGATGTTGCAAGCAGGTGTCTTTTGGATTCCAGGATAACATATTCATTGATAAGTTCTGAACAGGTCTTGCCTAATGTCGTCTTGGTGATTGCATTAAGCTGATAAGGTGATAAGTTCAATATTTCTGCATATTGAGACACTTGCTTGTATCTTGAAATATTGGCCTCTAAAAGTTCTGACAATTCATCAAAGCGCTCCTGCGTGTATAGCGTGTGTTTGTCAGTAAGGATATCTCCATGCTGTCGGTGCCTTACAAGCTCTATAAATAAAATACCAAGGTTCGCTTTTATGACTTCTTGATAACCCTCCTGTTTTTCAGCAAACTCCTGAAAATATACGTCAATACAGCAAATAGCTTTTCAACCCGTTCCGAATCGAGCTGACAAAAGTTTTTATTGGTCAACCTGCGCAATAACTGCCTTGAGGCTTTGTCATTCGGATAATAGAAACCTGTATTGAATTGCATCAGGTATCCCGTACTACCTGCTTTAAGGAAGAGCTGATGTACCTGACCGGGGCGCAGGAAGTAAAATGAATGGTCACAGACTTCGTAGGATATGAAGTCTATCTCATGATTGCCAGCTCCTTTTTCATTGCTAAAACGAAATAATAATCATGCCTGTGAAGTTCATGGACCAAATCTTTTCCAGCAAGTAAATCCTCAACATCCCGTATGCTAAAACTTCCGGAAAGAACAGGCCCTTAGGGTTGTTTTGATATGCCTTATTGGAATGCTTTTCATTTTAACTTATTAGTTGCTATCGTTTTTACAGACTTATAGTTCGCTCTAATTGGTTTTGTGCATTTGCTCGACGAAGATTTCCGGAATCTTAAAGATTTCGGAAATCTGGTTTGCACAAAACCTATTCGCACACAGTATAAGTTCATTTTTAAATACCCTGTTACCCTTTTTAGGGGTTGCCCAAGCAAATTTAATCAAGTATCCCAAACGCCAGCATCATTTCCAAAAAGAATAAACGATTACCCACTATTTGATTTCAAAACCCTCCCCAACTGGTTCCGGTATCCAGCTGGTCTATGCAAATGCGAGGCAAATAGTCCAAACAAAAAAGGGTCGGCAAATATGCAAGGCCCATATAATTTCCTGAATAAACAATTTATACTAACGGCTCCAACTCCACGTCCAGCCGATTGATGCGCCCTTTGAACAGCCGCTGTTGGATCACTTCTAATGACTAAAATCGTAAACAGCTTATTTTTCAATGATTTACAAATTCAGTCATTTCTCGCACGACGGCAAGTTTGCAGTCCTTTACTTGCTGGAACTTCAGCTTTTTTTCGTAAAGACGTAGGTGGCTGCTTGATTGGGATAGTGGAAGACTTGCGCCAAAGGGTTTTGTCAAAGTCTTTTCGAATGATGGCCTCCTAAGACACCATGAAAAGTGGGGATGTTGCAATTGCGCCAATCTTTCCATTTTGTTCCAACAAAACGAGCAAGGAATTTTGTTAAAAAGGCTGTCCCATGGGGTGTTTGAGAAATAATATCACTATGTTTCGCCAATTTCCCATCCTTTGGGTCACAAAAGCGCACTGGTTCGTGGCTTGTTAAGGTTGGTAAATCAGTCAGCAGTCCATTAAGCCGGATGCTTGTACTGAGTACGAAGAATAATAAACTTACCATCAAAACAATTCATGTATGAAGCAATCTATTTTACTCACCATTTTTTTCATCCTGTTGAGCCTGCAAATTTCGCAAGCTCAAAAGGGCTGCTGTTACAGCTTGGATTTTTATCCAGCTACATTTGGTCCGCTTACCTTTAACCAAACCAACGATCCTGATGGCAGTAGTGATAATGTAAGTTGCTCTTGCCTTGGAAGCGAAGGGGGAAGTACTTGGTTTTCATTTTCAGCAGTTACTACCGGACTCTTTGAAATATTGATAGTACCCAAGTTTCCTGGGGATGATTTTAGTTATGCACTTTGGGAAGGAGCTTGCCCTTGTCAGATAGGCACTCCTTCATCGCCCATGGTGGCAATATCTTGCAACAATGAAGTTGGCCCTGGCCCGACAGGTATTGCCACCAACCCAATGTCAAGCTTTGGGGTACCTGGTTCCGCTGAATTTTCAGCATCATCAGTCTGGTTAACGCCTGGGAAGAATTATTTTTTGTTGGTCTCAAATGTCGATAACTCTGGCGAAGGCTTTACGATCACAAAAGGTGGCTCAGCGGTCATTGGTCCGCAAATAATGGCACCAAATCCAGGCGAACTTACAGGGCCAGCCCAAGTTTGCAGTGGAGGCGATGCCGTGTTCACGCTGGATCAGGAAATACCAGGTGTTAATAACTATATATGGGTGATAAGGCAAGGATTTAATCAAGTCAATATCACCCTAAATGGTCCATCAACTACTCAGTCCTTGAATTTTCCTTATCCTGTTGGTACCTACACCGTTTGTGCAAGTGGCTCAAACTTTTTTCTAAGCTGTTTTCCCTGGGCCGAAAAATGTACTACCATAGAAGTAGTAGAGTACCCAATACCAGCCGGCTACGAGACCGGCTATGTCTGCACAAATGATACGTACGTGGCGGGCAATGGCGAGGAGTTCTACTATGGCGGCGTATTCAACTTGCTGTACCATACATGGCAGGGTTGTGATAGCATAGTTGTGTTGACGCTGACGCAAAAAATCTCCGATTTCAAAGTTACCGTCAAAGAAGTGTGTGCTGGTGAATGTGTGGAATGGGGAGGCGAAACCGTCTGCGAGACCGGCACCTACGACGAAGTACTTCAAAACCAATTTGGTTGCGACAGTACCAACCAACTACTGTTGATTTCAGTACCCATTGAAACTCAAATTAATGGGGCGGATACCATTGACTGTGTCACCACCAGCGTTACACTAACAAGTGTAGGGTCTATTTACGCTGCCAACCCGGTGTACATTTGGAAAAAGGGTAATACCGTCGTCGGCAATGGCACTACCTTGAACGTCACCACTGGAGGTACTTACACATTGCAAATCAATAGCATTGTGGCAGGCAAGACCTGCACGGATATTGCAACAGTACTCATTGTCCAGAATACCACGCAGCCTCAGGGCGTAGTCGCAACAGGCGGAAACGTTACTTGCACCTCGCCGCAAGTAACCCTACTTGGCAATTCCACAACACAGGGGGTTTCTTACCATTGGAATGGCCCGAACGGTTTTACTTCCAACCAACAAAATCCCACGGTCAGCGCACAAGGCAACTACGTCCTGACCGTGACCGGAACGAACGGCTGCACAAAATCGGCCACGGCAGTGGTGTCAGAAAACAAAGTGCCGCCCACCGCCACTGCAACCACAAATGGCACTATTAATTGTAACGCTTCATCGGTGCTGTTGAGCGGAGCTGGTTCGTCCACGGGCAGCCAGTTCACCTACTTGTGGACAACGGCGAATGGAAACATTTTGTCTAATGAAACTACCTTGACGCCAACCGTTAACCAGGCTGGCCTGTATGTTTTGACGGTCACCAATACCACCAACGGCTGTACGAAGACGGCCTCAACTGCGGTCATCCAACTTCCACCCGTCACTTCGCAGATTACCGGCACCACCAACGTGGCGTGTTTTGGTGAAACAAGCGGTTCGGCCTCCATAGCCGCCGCAGGCGGAAATGGCAACTTCACGTATGCATGGTCGAATGGCCAAACGGGTGCCATGACTACCAACTTGCTCGCTGGCAACTACACAGTCGTGGTGACGGATGGCAACGGCTGTACTTCTTCGCAATCGGTGGTCATTGCGCAGCCACCGAGTTTGGTGGTCAATGCATCTGCTACGCCACAAACCATTTTTAACGTAAACAATGGTACAGCTACGGCCAATCCAACTGGTGGGGTTGGATCATTTACATACCTGTGGAGCAACGGCGGAACCACACAGACCATCACTGACCTTGCCCCTGACAACTATACTGTGGTGGTGACCGATGGAAACGGATGCACTGCCTCGCAAACGGTTACTGTTTCTGCCAACAACTGCATTGTGAAGGCCAATATTGACCAAACAAACGTAAGCTGTCCAGGTGCCGCCGACGGCTCGGCGACCATCAACTTGGAAAATGCTAACCCGCCATTTACCTTTTTATGGTCAAATGGTGCAGCTACCCAGACCGTCACCGGCCTTGCCGGAGGCACCTACGATGTTTCCGCCACGGATGCCAACGGCTGCGAAGTGGTTTCAACCGTCATCATCGAAGAGCCGCTACAGTTCAATGCCAATGCAACCGCTACCGACCAGACAGCTTACAACGCCAATGATGGTACGGCCAGCGCCACCCCGACAGACGGTACAGCACCCTACAGTTTCCTTTGGGAAAATGGGGAAACTACCGAAACCATCGGCGGCCTGGCCCCAGGCGATTATTCCGTCGTAGTCACAGATGCGAACGGCTGCGAATCGGAACAAACAGTGACTGTCAATCCGTTTAATTGCGGTTTGTCTGCGAACATCATTGTGAGTAACATCAGTTGCAGCGGTGCAAGCAACGGTCAGGCCACCATCTCATTGGTAGGCGGGACGGCCCCTTTCACCTACAACTGGTCAAATGGTGAAACCACAGCCACTATTACCGATCTCCCGGCAGGTACTTATATCGCCACCGCCACCGATGAATCTGGCTGCCCTGCCATTGCAGAGGTGACTTTGGTTGAACCAAATCCGCTCGGATTGGACATCGTCGAAGAAGTCGAAGCGGAATGCAATGCCGCCGACGGCAGCTTGACCATTTCGGGCACGGACGGAACCCCAGGCTACTCCTACCTGTGGCAATCGGGCGAAACCACGCCGACCATCACTGGCCTGACAGCGGGCACCTACACGGTAGCCATCACGGATGCCAACAATTGCATTGACAACTTCGATATTCAGCTTGGCACGAATGACAATGTGCCGCCAGTGGTTGCTGCCCAAAACATTACGGTGATACTCGATGCAAATGGCCAAGCCACTGCTGCGCCCGGCGATGTGGACAACGGCAGCACGGATGACTGCGACATTGCTTCCATAAATCTTGACCAAACCAATTTTAATTGTGATGATTTGGGCGACAACACGGTAACGCTTTCGGTAACAGATATTGGGAACAACACGGCCACGGCCACGGCCACTGTCACCGTGGTTGACAATTCAGCGCCAGTGCTTGTACTTCAGAATGTCACACTGAACATCGGAACAAATGGCACGGCAACCCTCACGCCGCAATTGGTGGACAACGGAAGCTCGGACAACTGCGGAATCGTGGAATGGACGTTTAGCCAGGCCAGTTTCGGCTGCAACGACGCTGGACCACAAACGGTAGAAGTAACCGCAACCGATGCCAGTGGCAATTCAACAACAAGCACGGTGATGGTGATGGTAACGGAAAACACGCCGCCGGCCATCAATTGCCCTGGCAACATGGTTTTGCCCTATTGCGACCCTGTCGCCGATTTCAACGTGACAGCCACCGACAACTGTGCAGGAGCCGTCACGCTCACACAAACAAGTGGCACGCCCAGCGGCTCCACCTATCCCACCGGCAATACGACCGTAGCTTTCACGGCTACCGACGTCAGTGGCAACACAGCGAATTGCAGCTTTGTCATCAACGTGCCGCCAACCATGACGGTTGGCACCAGCACCGTGGACGTAACCTGCAACGGCGAAAACGATGGCAGTGCCACGGCAACGCCAACTGGTGGCTCGCAGCCTTACGCTTACCAATGGAGCAGTGGCGATGATACGCAAAGTGCCAATGGTTTGGAAGCGGGCCAATACACGGTCAGCGTAACGGATGCCGGCGGCTGTACCGTGGTGCAGGATGCGACCGTGGACGAACCGAGCGACCTAACCACCTTGCTGGTGGACATCATCAATGCCACCAACAACGGGCTGAATGGCTCCGTAGATGTGTCCGTAAACGGTGGCACACCGTCATATACCTACCTGTGGAAGAACGCCGCTGGCCAAACCATTGGCAACACACAAGATATCGCAGGGCTAGGAGCAGGCACCTACTCGCTTTTGGTCACAGACGCCAACGGTTGCCAGTCTCAGAGCGCCTATACCATACAGAACGTCAATGCTGTTGATGAAACCGATACCGAAGGCCGGATACTGCTCTACCCTAATCCGACTTCAGGTTGGGTAACGCTGGAATTGACAGGGCCGACCAATTTGGGCACGGTGGAAATATCCGCATTCGATGTGACGGGTAGATTGGTGCTTGCCCAGCAGGGTCATGGCAACCAACTAAAAATGAACTTTACGGACAAGCCTTCCGCAGTTTATTTTATTAAAGTGGTTGTAGGAAATGATTCTTTCATTAAACGATTGGTGGTGAACAAATAGCCATCCTGCTGAGTAGGTAAGGTTGGGCGTCTTAGTTCTACTTTGTTACTTTAGAATACTGAATATATCACTTTGAAAAGTAGGGGGTTTGGGGCGGAACGCTTCAAAAACTCCCCTCCCCGACGAGCCGCCGGAGAGCCTGTCCCGCTATTCGGGACGGCGAGGAGGGGAAATGGCAGTTTTGATGATGTTTATGCAATACATCGCTACACTTGAATCGAACTTTTTTCAAAGTGACAAAGTAGAATTAGGTTGCCGATGCCGCAAGTATATTTCAAAAAAAGCAGGAGCTCATTCAAGTCAAGCTGGCACTAGACTTGAATGAGCTGCTGCTTTTTTATTGTTCTGACCTATCTGGCATAGCGGGTTGGGAGCCTGGTGGTGCGCCACAAGTGTCGCTCCGCTAAACTCTTGCTTGAACTTGTGCCTTATTTAAAGTTACTATGCGGCTGCTTCATTCGGCAGGTGGAACACTTGTGCCAACGGATGCCCTACTGATGACCAACGAAACTGGCGATATTCAATCGCTTGACAACACATTTTCTCGCATAATCTTTCAAGATGAACAGCCCACGGCCTGCCTACGAGCCTTGCAGCACCCTGCTCCCCAAACTTTACAAGCCTACCAGGACTTGGCTAATGAAACCTGCCAGACCCAATGGTATTGCGCCACCTGCTGCCTGGAAGACAAGTTGACGGAGATATTGGCCACCGTCAAGCCCAATAATGAATATTGTCTCATGGCTGTTGGAGCCGATGCGCTGGCAAAGCCCGTGCCTGTCAACCCCACCCTTGCTGTTGCTATTTTGCCCAACTACTGCTTGATGGAAGGGGCCTCGTTATGGGCTACAAACCCAGTGACTTATCGGATTGCATTTGTGGTGAAAACGTGACCGTCAAGGTGATGAACAACTTGACCGGAGCGAAGGGCAGTGCTGTCTTTTGGCGCAGCCTTGCGCTAGTGATGAATAACCTTTACTGAGGGTTGCTTTCTCGGCTCATGTGGGTTTTAAACTGAAAGCCAAGAGTTTTGGGCGGTGCAGCCGCTCAAAACTCTTTCTCA
>JADJYH010000016.1 GCA_016719855.1 Saprospiraceae bacterium
CCAAAGGAACAGCCCTGGTTTCGATTAACCTTGTTAATCAAAATAAATGACGCTCCAAAGGTAGCAAAATCCGGCGTTCTAGCAGTCAAAAACGGCATTTTCCGGTCGCTCCGCCCGCTCCCTTTTATGTAAAGCCTCTTTTCCATTCTGGCAAGAATATCGTGCTACACTTCGCTTGCGCCTTCGCTGGGGGGCGGGCGCAGCTTCGTTCCGCAAATCCCCGCCGCAGCTTTATGGTTTGGCCGCCACTCCGTTCTGGCGATGAAAGTGGCATTGTGTTCAATGAGGCTCCGCTTCGCTCTACCCACACTATCGCATCCCCGCCCCGACGCACGGGGCTTTTGTTTGCGCCGTTCAGCCCACTTGCGCATTATCAAGCTCCGCTGGCGCTCTGCTTTCAAAGACGAATTTGCAGTTCGATAAAGCTCCGCAACATGACATTCAGCGGTATTCGTGGTTTGATTTGCTTTGGCATTTAAGTGGCTTTTGCGGGGTTCGGCAGGCTCTATTTTGCTTGCTTTTAGGTCAGTTTTTTTAAAAAATATTTTTACAATCATTTGATTTTCAGTTGTTTATATTCATTTTATCGTTGTATCTTGTAGGAGTTAATCAAATAAATGACACCACATCCAGTATCCGCCCATCGTTGGCGCTTTCGTCTTTTTCTTCCTTTGGGGTGGGTGGCAGTCGCCGCCCTTCCCCTTGTTCTGGTGCCGCCGCCGCTGCTTTTGTCGCCTCGCTCCGTGGTGCGGGTATCCCGGCTTCTTCGGTTTTTACTTCCTGCGGTGCGGGTGCGCCGTCGCTGGTGGCGGCTTCCTTTCCTGGTTGCCAGTTTTTCAGTGCCGCTGCTCCCGCTTTTTGTGGCTTGGGCAGCCGTGCCTTTGCTGCCCGTGCTGCTGCCTTGGTTCGGGCTTTGGCGGCTTCGCCTTCACCGCTTTGGGTCTGCTTTCCGGGTAGGGCTTGCCCGGCAGGTGTTGCTCCCCGCCGCTCCTGGGCCTCTTGCGGCTCTGGTTCTTGGTCCGAGTGCGCCCTTGCCGCTGGTTTTGGTGTCCCGGTGCTGGTGTTCCTTCCGGTTGGCGTTGTGCCTCCTTCGGGGTGGGGCAGTTGGTCGGGTTTGGGCGGTGGCTGGTGGTTCCTGCCCGCTTTTAATGCCCGTCTTTTTTGATAATTTGAAGATAAAAAAATGTATTTAAACACTTGACAATCAGTTGTTTAATTCAAACATTCTGTTTATCTTTAGGTATTGTTAATCACAAAATAAATGACAAAATGACAAGCACAACTTACCTCGCACAAAGCGTTGAAGCTGCCCGTATAGCTTCAGCCGAGCGGCAGATGGAGTCGCCCCATTCCATCGAGTTTCCTTTTGACATCGAGCCAGTTTTCAAGAATTTCCATGTCTATTTGCCGCCGCCATATTTCTTCGCCGAGATTGATTGCCCCGGCGCTGTGAAGGAATGGGGCTTGAAGTTCGTCCGCTTCATCTTTTCCTCCGGCAATGGTCATTACTCCGTTCAGGCGTCGCATTGGGCTACCGCTGCCCAGGTCGCCGAAGAATTGGAGGGTTTGATGCTCCCGTTTTAGTGTTCCGTTTTTTTCCTACTGCGCAGTTAGTTCAGGCTTAGTTTTCGGTAGAAATTCCTTTGAGAAATAGCCTTTCCCGTTGGGGATAAATCTGAAAGAGAAACCGCTTTTCCCTCCCTGTGCGGCAACAGGTTGGGCAGGGGGTGCAGCATCCCGGTCAAACACTGCACGCTTTTCAAAAACAATTTAACTTTATTTTACTATGAAAAATCTGCTCCCGATTTCAGACATCAAGAAACTCGAAACCCTCGAAACCCGCTACATGCCCGGCAATCCCCGTTCCTACCGCCTCGACCTCGGAAAAGGCGTCCTGAACCTCGAAGGACGGCAACAGGTCACCAAGCCCGGCGAGACGTTCAAGGTCATCCCCGTTGCCTTTCGTTGCCTGGAGGATGGGCTTTTCGGTCAGCCCGTCAAGAAATGGTGCGAAGTGTACTTTGTGAACGAGGAAGGACACGTCGGCGTGTTCATGTTCCACGGGTTCAGCGTCCAGAACCTGAGCGAGGCGGCCCGTGACCTTTTCTACGAAAAACGGGGCTTGTGCGAGGTTCTTTGGACGGTGAAGCTGGAGAAGAAAACCAACAAAGAAGGCGCTCCCTACTTCATGGCTTTCTTCGATTTCACGCCGCTCCCAAAAAAGGACCTCGAAAAGCAGCGCCAACTCGTCCAGGACATCGAAGCCACCCATTTCCACATCTACCGCTCCGATACGATGGAAGCCAAGACGCTCTTTGCCGAGAATTACAGTACCCACCTGGAGCCGACCCGTGCCGAAGTTGAAGCTGAAAAGGAACGGCAAACCGCCCTTCTGACGGAGTTCACACCGAAGGAGGAAAGAAAGGCAGCCTGAAAATAAGTTGTCATTTGTCCATCCTCGCCCCCGGCTGAAAGGTCGGGGGCATTTCCAACATCAAATTTTTAAATCGAAAGGCAGCCTTCTCCAAAGGAGTCCTTCGGACCGGCTTCTGGAAGGACGGGGGCTGC
Organism: Saprospiraceae bacterium; assembly: GCA_016719855.1. Classification (GTDB taxonomy): domain Bacteria; phylum Bacteroidota; class Bacteroidia; order Chitinophagales; family Saprospiraceae; genus UBA6168. The sequence continues at coordinate 2,569 of JADJYH010000016.1, forward strand.
TTTGTCAAAAATCAACCAAGCCATGAAAAAGGATAAATTTGAAGAAATGACCGCCCGCATCATTTCACAGCTTGAAAAAGGCGTTGTTCCGTGGCGTCGCACCTGGAACCAAATTGTGATGGGCGCAGCCCGCAACCATTTCACGGGCTATGTTTATCGGGGCATTAACCGTTTCATACTCGATGGCTTTGAGGTGCCACGTTTTGCCACCTTTCACCAAATCAGCGGAGCAGGACACCGGGTCAAAAAGGGGCAAAATCCCTCCCCATCTATTTCTGGAAAATGCTCTTTTTCGATGCCGACGGAAAGCGGGTAGAGACGAAAAAGGAGGCGGAAAAAGTCGTGCCTTTCGTCTCCGAGTACCGGGTTTTCAACGTCCTCGACATAGAGGGCTTCACGGCTGAAATGTTCCGGGAGGAAAAGCCCGAAGCCATCCCCGCCCGGATTGAGGAATGTGAAGCCATCCTTTCCGGCAACCCGCACGAAGTCACAAAAGGCGAACCCGCCTACTCGCCCCTGTTCGACAAACTGTTCATGCCCGACCTCGCCGAATTTGAAAGCCCGGAGAAATATTACCACACCTATTTCCACGAGTTGAGCCACTGGACGGGGCATTCCTCCCGCCTCAACCGGGAAATCAGGAACTCGTTTGGCTCTGAAAAGTACAGCCGGGAAGAACTCGTTGCCGAAATGTCCGCCTCGTTCCTCGCCGCCCATTGCGGCATCGTCGTCGAGGACTTGGTGGAGAACACCGCCGCCTACCTGCAATCCTGGATAAATGCCCTGCACGGCGACGCCCGCCTCCTGATGACCGCCGCCAGCGCCGCCGAGAAAGCCGCCAATTTCCTGCTCAAAACCGAGGCAAAGGAGGTCGAAATCACCGAAGAAATGCGGCAAGCCGCATGAAAGATAACGAAGTGAAGGCAGCCAGTTTTCCGACTGCCTTCACCACTTTTTTGTCATCCTCGCAGAGGACCTCTCCCACCCAGCGCAGCGGTGTGGCAATCGGAAGACACCCAACGCTTCACCCCAAAGCACTGCCGCAGCCAGTTCTGCAAGCCCGTTCGTTTCCCTCCCAGCCTTGCAGCCCAGGCAGCCGCAGCGCCCCCGCAGCAGGCACAGCGCCGCCGTTTCACTGCACATGGTTCCGTTTCACTTCGCCGCTGTCCCTGCTTTTCAGCCACCCGCCGATTGCCACGCACCAGTTTGTCCCACCCGAAAACTTGCCAACCGCACGGCCAAGCCAGCCCCGCAGCCTTTTTGGGGCAACCCGCCGACCATTGCTCCCGGCAGCGGCGCTGTCCCCGCACTTGTCCCCTCGCAGCAGTAGCAGCGTCACCTCCGTGCCTCCGGCGACGCTGCCACTGCTTTTTGCCAACGCGCCCACACCCGCCAAGAAATCCCGCCCAGTAAAGCGGAGTGGAAAACGGATGCCCAACACAATCCCAAGCGGCTGCCGCAGCCAGTCCTGCAAGCCTGCTCGTGCCTCTCTTGCCTTGCAGCCCAGGCAGCCGCAGCCGCCCCGCAGCAGGCGCAGCGCCGCCGTTTCACTTCACATGGTTCCGTTTCACTTTGGCGCTGCCCCTGCTTTTCTGCCCTGCTTCCGCCAACGCAACCGTTTTCCACGACTTGGTTTGTCCCACCCGTTTGAAGAATGCCTCCATCACCCCACCCACCCATTTCAGCGGTGTGAAAAACAGCCCCAAAGCCCAAAGCCAAAGCGCCCGATGCAAGCTGTCGCTTCCCGCTTCACTGGCAAGCCTCAGCCAGCATCCGGCACCCGCAGCAGGAGTAGCCACAGTCATATCACTTCGCACGGCTGCGTTTATGGCTGTGACTACCCCTGCTTTCTTGCCCAAACATGGCAAAGGCTGGCTGTTTTTCACAGCATAGTTTGCCCCGTCAACCCACAATAAAATCCCGAAAAATGGTGCTATCTTAGCATTTTGAAACACCATTTTTCCAAAAAAATAACTCACAAATGCTTGAAAACGAGCAAATTGAAAAGAAATCACTCCTTGTATTGACGAAAGCCAGCCCCGATTGGGACGAACTGGCCAAGGACTGCGTTTGCTTCGCCAATGCACAAGGTGGTCGCATCTTCTTTGGCATCGAGGACAAAGCCAGTCTGCCCGAACCGACGCAGCGAATTCCAGCCTTGTTGCCAGCTCGTTTGGCAAAAGAAGTGCAGCAACGCACGCTCAATGTCAGCGTCGTCCCTCAAATTAAAACGGCTGATAATGGTGGTGAATTCATCGAACTGTTGGTGCAACGGAGCGCCACTTCTATTGCTGGCACTTCCAATGGCAGGTACTATGTCAGGGTAAGCGATGAATGCAAGCCGCTTTTGCCGGACGAATTGAGCCGCCTGTTGGTGGACAAAAACGCCTTCACTTGGGAAACACAGCCCTTTCGCAAGGTCGGAAAAGAGGATGCCGACCCAAAGAAACTATCGGATTTCATCAATGACGTTCGACACTCCAATAGGGTCAGCGCCTTTGTTAGAGACAAAACGGCAGACGAACTGCTTGAATATTATTTTCTCGTTTCAGGCGAATACTTGACCAACCTCGGCGCTCTTTGGATTGGCAAACGGGAGCATCGGGCCAACCTGCTTTATGCACCAATCATTCAGTTTATCAAGTACGATGAAAATGAGCAGAAAGTCCGCAAAAGGATGTGGGACGATTACGAGCTGAACCCGAAGGAACTCATCCAGTCTGTGTGGCACGAAATCCCTGAATGGCAGGACGGAATCGAAATCCCTGATGGGATTTTTCGGAAAACCGTTGCCAACTACGATGAAGTGGTGGTGCGTGAGTTGCTGGCAAATGCCCTTGTCCACCGTCCGTACACCATCCGTGGCGACCTTTTCATCAACCTATATAATGACCGGATGGAAGTTCATAACCCAGGATTACTGCCATTGGGGGTCACACCTCAAAACATCCTGCACAAGTCCGTCATGCGCAACCCTTTGCGGGAGAACGACAACCTCAAAGACTGGTTGGGCAAACTGACCGATTTGGGCTTGGTGAAAACGAGGGGGAAAACAAAGGGTACTGTCTATTTCGTCAACCCTGTTTTGTTGAAGAAACTGGACTTCCGGGGGTTGATGAACCTGAAAAACATCGAACCCATAAGGTTGCGAGAGCTTATTCGGCAGATTCTCACCAATTACGGTGACTGCTCCATTTCGGATATTCAAGACAGGGTGGGCAAGGAAATTACCAAACCGCATCACGTGAACTGGATTTCCTAGACAACGAGGCGAGTTTTGACCTATGGTGATAAACGCTGGCGGCGTTATTCTATCGTCCAAAATGAGGTTAAATAATGGCGTTTTTGGCGATAAATCATTAGAAAATGTCAATATAATCACAACACATTGATAATCAATCATTTCTATCTCCATTTTTCGCTCAAAAAAAGTCTGGATTTTCATAGCTTTAACATAGAATGCCTCCCAAAGGCTTAAATCCTAAACTCCACCCAAAGCGGATAATGGTGTGAAATGCGGAAGGAACTAAGTTTTGGAGGTTTCAGAGGCATAGTTGACTCCTATTTGTCCGCAGCATAAGGCATATTTGATTGCACCTTTCAGGCTGCGCAACAAAAAAGCCCAGGCTCATCACCCAGGCTTCAAAAATAATCCCATGAACATATCCAAAAACACTCTCTACTCGTCGCCACCTTTCACTGCCGTTTGGCTGACGCCCGCAGCTACCGAGCCAGCCAAAATCAGTGCTTTTGCGGCGACCAATAACCAAGCGGGAAGCGCAACTGGTGCAGCAACCAAAGTGCCGCCGAGCGCTCCGAGGACAAGCCCCCAATTGCGGATGGTCTTGAAGAATTTCGGAGTTGGAGCGACAACCCTCTCCGCCACAGACATTTTTTCAGTTTTCATAAGCCGATGAATTTTGATTTGATGAAAAAGGGCATGAGCCTTGCCGCCCCATGCCCCGGATAAAACAATTTAGCAAACCGTACCCAAGCGGGTAGTAGAATCAGAACACGTCCACCAACTGCATCGCATTGCCGGAGGCGAACAGGTAGTAGTTGTCGCCGACCTTCTGGAAGAATTCGACACCGACGGCGTTCAGCACGGCCACATCGGCGGACGGCTCCAGGTCGTTCAGGAGCTTCGCCTCAAGGCTGATGGCTTCAGTCGCCACCTTCACATCGAGGTAATCCGTGTAGGCCATTCCCGAAACACCGTTCTGGTCAGCCACCTTCGGCTCATAAGCACTGGACTCTGCGTTGAACACATAGTCGGATATGGCCGATACGGCATTGAATAACCTGAAATGGGTCGCACCATTTGGCACGTTCAGGAAGTTTTGCGGCTGGAAAATCGGAACGGCGAGCGTCGAACCGATTCTCGCCGCCAGCGGTGTCAAGGTGAACGGAATCCGCAAAACGGAAGATAGCGACAGCCTGGGGTCGAAATCCAGGCCTTCCAGGTACTGTGGAACTTGGGTGATGACAATCGCCCGCTGTACACGAGCCTCCGAACCATCCTCCAGGTTGATTTTCTTGACGATGGCCATGAGCGTCCCGGTGAGCCGCCTGCTGAACATGTGCTTCAACGGGCTGAACGCCGTGCGGATGGCCTTGCCGACACTTGCACAGCCAGCAAACTCTGCCATGTTCTCCCTTGTCCGCTTGAACTCATCGCCCGTGAGCACCTGCTCCGCAGTCGGTCCGCCGACCATTCCTGCGAAGTAGCCCTTCTCGCCCTTGATTTTGAAATGCCGGACATCACCGATGGTACCGACATACTTGATTAGACCTTTTTGCCTTGCCATAGCTTTACATTTTTGGTTAGAAAAAAACTGGAAATCAATTGCAAAGGTCGGTAGGGAATAGGGGTCGAGTCAAATTCATAATAGTGAGGCAACCAGCAAAAGGCACGGTAGGAATGAGGAAGGAAATGCTTAATTCGAAGGGAGGATGTTGGGTGGAAAGGTGTTTGAGCGAAATTTTCCTGCAAATCGAAGAAAGGCAGTGCAAGGGAAGGAAATTTTCAAAATGTTGTACCTATGTTGTACCATTCAAAAAAAAGCCCCTGCAAATCATTGATTTACAAGGACTTAGATTTTGTTTTGGTAGTCCCGACGGGAATCGAACCCATATCTAAGGTTTAGGAAACCTCCATTCTATCCGTTGAACTACGGGACCGCTTCCGGGGCGCAAATTTACGCCGAAATCTGAATTTCCCAATCCATCTTTTTCAAATTAACTTCTTCAAGATGGAACGCACCGACCCAACGTACCCGCCACCGAACAGGTTCACATGCACCAGCAAGTAGTAAAGTTGATAAACTGGAAGCCGCTGCTCGAGTCCTGGGGCCAGCGGCCAAGCCTCCTCGTAGCTGCGGTAAAACGGGCGCTCAAAGCCGCCAAACAAGCGGCTCATGGCCAAGTCCATTTCCCGGTGGGCGTAGCTTACTGCCGGGTCAAAAACCACGGGATTGCCTTTTGTGTCGCACAGGAAGTCGCCGCTCCAAAGGTCGCCGTGGATGAGGGCGGGTGGCTCGGAGGGGCACAGTTCCGGTAGCAGTTTGAACAGTTGTTCAAACTGCTGAAAATCAACGGGTTGCAGTTGGTTTTTTTGCTTCGCAATGTCGAGTTGAGGCAATAGCCGCTCGTGGATGTAGAAGTCTGGCCAAGTGCTGTGCTGGCAGTTTTGCTGGCGCAATGAACCGATAAAATTATCCTGGCCGAGGCCAAAAGAGGGGGTGGAGCAGTTGCAAAGTGGCCAGGCGGCACCGAATTTCTCCCAAAAATCAGTGGTCGGAAGTCCGTTTCGATGTACTCCAACAGCAAGAATCCACCTTCTGGGGTGTCGCCAAACCTATCACGGTGGGTGTTCGGATGGCATTGGCGGAGGCCAGCAGTGCCAGGCCAGCAGCTTCCGCCTCGAACATGCTGGCGGCAGTCGGTGCGGTGTTTGTTTTCAAAAAAAACTGGCCAGCGGAGGTGTCCAACAGGAGTGCCTGATTGATGTCGCCTCCAGTCACGGGACGGATTGACCGGATGTCGGCACCAAGTATTTTCAAGGCATTTTTGCAGGATGGTGGAAGGTAGCATGTTGTTGTTTGACGTTGAATCAAGCAGCGAGGTAGTGCTTGTTGCATCAAAAATACAAAGTTGTAGGAAGTCATTTTGTCAAAAAAACACCTCATGCCTTGACAACTTCACGTTGTGGCAACACTGGGGAGCAGCACCAAAATGAACATCACCAAGGCCAATCCCTCGCTCACGAGCAGGTACCAAGGATAATCGCCGAGGTAGTCGAGGGCAGAGGCAGTGGGTGGCTTGCCCATGAGGTAGGCATAGTTGGAGCCAAGCAGGCGATTGATGAGGTAGAGCGATAGTATATAAATTTGCAGCGCAAAAAAAGAGCGCCACAAGCTGCGCCAACCCGGGCGTATGCCGTAAACGACCGTTGCGTACACCGCAAATACCACCAGTCCGCCGTGTACGGTAAAATATTTAATGAATGTGAAATGAGGAAATCCCTCAAACAGATGGGGCGTCAGCAGCGCCTGAATCGTGCCTGCCATGACCCAAAAATACAGCACTTCGTGTACCCGCCGGTCGGGGTTCCACATCAGCAGCGGCAGTGCCAGCGCTACGATGTTGCAGATGTCGAGCGGCAGGTCGGTCTTGTGGTCGAACTGCCCCAGGGCGAGCCGTATGGCAATCCACCCGACCACCATGATTGCCAACACGACGGTGATGCCCCGGCCAAGGAGCAACTGGCCATCAGGTGCCAATTTTTTCTTGGCGAAAATGGCCAAACTGATGCTCATGGCCACGGTCAGCGCTATCACCAAAAGGTGCTGCTGGCCGAAAAGGTGGAAGTTTTCGTTGGGCTGAAAAAACAGGTAGTCGTTCATTCGTTCTGCGTTGCGAAAAAAAAACGGTGCATTTTACGCAAAAACAGGGATATGCCACTAGCCACAACCACTTTTCCATCAAGATTAACTTCTATCCCTACCGCTTCAATGCCAAAAAATGGCCCCTTATTTTAGGCGTATGGTGTTGCATAATTGGCACTACAAAAAGGCCTCTTTCCAGTTTCCGGATAGAGACCTGCGAGAATCAAACATCACGTATCTTCCTACGATTAATATTTCGTGATGTGTGTCATCATAAAAAAAATCAGCATGAAAAAAACCCGTATCATAAAGCTCTCTTTCTTTAAAAAAAAGGGGGTAGAGCGGTCCGTTCTTTAGTGGTTTGTTTTAAGCCGAATCAAACCTATTGGCAACTAGGTGCAATAAATTAGTAGGAGTCTTTATTGCATTTTAAAAGCTGCCGCTGCTATAGTGTTTCAAGCAGAGGAATAACTTTGGATATGTTCAAACTTTGGATAATCAATCTCTTTTGGCCAAATTGGAAATGAATCTGGTCATAGGGATATTGCCAGTATAACTGGTCAATATCCCTAGCCCAGTTCCAAACTATTTCCCATGGCTATAAAATCTTGCGGTATTGGGATTGGTCTCCTTTCTTAGCCAATTAATATAAAAATGTGTCCATTATATTTAGAGAACCCCATTGCATAACCCGGAGTCGTTCGTTGCTTTAAAAAGAAAGCTGGTGGCATCAAAAAAACAGCCACCAACCTCTGTATAATAGACACACGCCTCTCTCTCATAATAGAATGGTTTAGTTGAATGGTTAATGCTTTTAAAATCATACTCCTCAATTCATTTTTAATTTCACCTGTTCTGATTTTTCTTTGGCTTCCGGCTTACTGAAGGTGTAAATCCCCTCCCCTGCCACTGCTTGGTTATCAACAAACTGACTGTCATTTATCACAGGTTTGGCCTCGCCTTCTACATCCATGTTGAAGATGGCCCCACCTCGCAGGAAAGCCTCATTGTTACGGAAAATACAGTTTTTGATGAGGGGGTTGCATTGTCCCTTGCCACCATAGTTGCACAGGGCGCCACCATAGTTGGCCTTATTACCACTGAATAAGCAGCCTTGAAAAACAGCGTTCGCTATGCCTCTTTGTCGGCCATCATTGAATATGGCACCACCATCAAGGTCTACCTTGTTGTTTTGGAACTCACAATTGATAAAGGTTGGATTGCTCACACCTCCACGGCCGTTCACATAAGCGGCACCGCCGTCACGAGCGTAGTTATTCTGGAAAATGCAGTTCTGAATCTTAGGCTTTGACTCGTTGCCTTGGCCTGATCCATCAATATAGATTCCGCCTCCACATCGGTCTTTATCTGCGCTTGGGCCAGCACCATCGGCAGTGCCATCCGCTACAATAAAGCCATCGAGCAGTGTACTCTCATCTGCATTTTTCATTAAAACTACCGTATAGGAATTGTCGGAATTATCGGTTTTAGAACCGATGTTACCGCTCAGAATGGATTTCTGAGCTTTAATATCACGCTGACCGACTGAGGTTTCATTGCCGGTAAAGCTGCCATAGACTTTTACCCCCGAAGGTATTGTAAAAGCAATTCTTCTGTCCAGTTGGTTCGTCGGGTAATATGCCCCCTTTGCCACCCACACCTGGTCGCCAGACTGTGCGATGAAAAGTGCTGCGTTTAGGTCGCCAGTAGCATCGGCCCATGAATTTCCCGTACCCGAGCTACCTTGTTTTACAAATTGTAGCAGCGTGTAGGTTGAGCATGGCAATCCATACCACCGCACACACAAAGAAGCGATGTCTCATAGTTCAAGTTTTTTAGAAAATGGTGGTGTCGTTCTGGCGCCGGGGGTGCGCTGCTAAACTGGGGGGAAGGATTAAAAATTTGGGTTAAAAATGGTCAATTAATTTGCTCCTAATGCCTAGGGTAAACTTGGTTTTGGATACAATTCGGATTAAATGGCTTTAGGTTTAATAGCTTAGAAAATTAGTTCAAAGTTTTTGTCATCAATGCAATCTAACGAACTGTTTTTGTTCAAGATTTTTGGCCTTAAAGGGCTGCGTTTAATGGTTGTTGTTAAATAGTGGGTGTTAGTACAAGTCAAAACATATAAGGTGGTGTCGTTCAAAATTTCTGCTCCCCATGAGCTTGGCCATATGGGCAGTAATAATGGGGTTTTACAACAATAGTGGGTGTTAGTACAAGTTTAATAAATAGGTTGATGTTCAAAGTTTTTGCACTCAATCATGTTTCTTTTTAAAGCAGTTTGTGTTGCTCAAGTTTGTCAGTGTTGTTCCGAGTTTTTGTTTTTTGATTTGTCCAAGTCTTTGTTTTTTATTGTTTTTGTTTGTCAGTGTTGTTCCGAGTTTTTGTTTTTTGATTTGTCCAAGTCTCTGTTTTTGTTGTTGTGTTGTGTTCTAGCTTTCCAAAAAAAAATGGTGTTTAAGTGTTGTTCCTGTTTGTTTATAACAAGCCCTATGAGCTTGCGCAAACTGTTTTATTGAATAAAGACAGCCTTCTTTCACTGGAGGATGATGGAATTCAATCGAAATTGTCAAATCGCCTTTTATGCTAAAATCAAGAATAAGGGAATCTTGAAACAAAGGGGAAAATTGAAGGGAAAATTGTGTTGGAGGAGGTTCTATCGAAATAACGTCACAAAGCTACGGGCATATCGAACGCTTGTCAAGGGGGTTGGCAATATTTTTTTTGGAAAGAATAATTTCCGCCTTTTCTAATAACTTGTTGATTATCAATTTATTAACCTATTTTCGTCATTCATTTCTGTGCTTGCTATCAGTTATTTACATTCATTTACAAATCATTATTTAAAGCCGAATATTTTTTGCTTTTTCATCACTGTTTCATGTTCGTACCCAAAATACCCGTCACGATTCAAAAAACTCAAAGCTTTATCCGCTCAATAATGATTTTAACCCACCAATCGCCCGTTTGTGACTTAAATTATATCACCAATTCTGCACTAAATCTCAATAAATATTAGCGACTATCAAAATATTCTGTGACCTAATCCCGAAATAGCCTCAGTTATTTGATATTTGCGCCAGCATACAATCTCCAATCTCAACATGAAATCAATACTGATAAAAAACGTGCAAATCGTTAACCGGGGCACCATCACCAGCGGCGACATCTTCATCCGCAACGGCAGGCTCGAACAAGTGGGCGGTACCATTGACCGAAAGGCCAACATCGAACTGGATGGCAACGGCCTCCACGCCCTACCGGGCATCATTGACGACCAGGTACACTTTCGGGAACCGGGCCTCACGCACAAGGCCGACCTCTACACCGAGCCTCGGGCGGCAGTGGCGGGCGGCGTCACCTCCTTCATGGAAATGCCCAACACCAAGCCAACGGCCACCACCCAAGCACTGCTCGAAGAAAAATACCAAATCGCAGCGACCAAGTCGCTCGCCAACTACTCGTTTTTCATGGGTGCTACCAATGACAACATCGAGGAAGTGCTGAAAACCAACGCCCGACAGGTCTGTGGCATCAAGATTTTCATGGGGTCCAGCACTGGCAATATGCTCGTGGACGATGCCCGAACCTTGGAGGGCATCTTCTCCCGATGCCCGATGCTCATCGCCACGCACTGCGAGGACGAAGCCACCATCCGCCGCAACGAACAGATTTTTAGGGAAAAATACGGCGAGGACATCCCCATCGAGCTGCACCCCGAAATTCGTAGTGCAGAGGGTTGCCTAAAATCCTCCACGCTGGCGGTGGAACTGGCCAAGCGGCATGACACCCGCCTTCACATCCTGCACATCTCCACCAAGGACGAACTGGCGCTTTTTCAAAACAACCTGCCGCTGGCTCAAAAGCGTATCACTGCCGAAGTGTGCGTACACCATCTTTATTTCAACAGCAACGACTACCAGCGGCTCGGCACCCAAATCAAGTGCAACCCGGCAGTGAAGGGGCCGGAGCACCAAGCTGCCCTGCTCCCTGCCCTCCTTGACGACCGCCTCGACATCATTGCCACCGACCATGCGCCACACACCTGGGCCGAAAAACAGGGCACGTACTTCAATGCCCCGTCTGGGGTGCCGCTGGTACAGCACTCACTGAACGTGATGCTGGAGTTTTTTCACCAAGAAAAAATCTCGCTGGAAAAAATCGTGGAAAAAATGTGCCATGCCCCAGCCATTTGCTTCAACATGGAAGACCGGGGATTCCTTGACGAAGGCAACTGGGCCGATGTGGTGCTGGTAAACCTGAACCGGGACTGGACGGTGGGCAAGGACAATATTTATTATAAATGCGGCTGGTCGCCGTTTGAGGCCATACCTTTAAAGGCAACGTAGAAAGCACCATCGTCAGTGGGCACCTCGCTTGGCACAACGGGCATTTTTTTGAAGAAAAAAAAGGAGAAAGGTTGTTGTTTTTGGGTTGATAAGTGTTTATGAGGTTGATTTCCCGTATAACATTGTGCCATATCAACCATCATCAACTTTTATAAACCCTTATCAACCTCACTTGAAGTCCACGAAGTCCGTCGGGTTCACTGGCTTCCCTTGGTGCCAAAGCTCGAAGTGCAAGTGCGGCCCGTCGGTAGTTCACCCGTGTTGCCGATGATGGCGATGGCCTCGCCCCCACGGACATAATTGCCCGCCTTTTTCAACAACACAGAATTGTGCTTGTAAAAAGTCACGATGTTGTTCGTGTGCTGGATGGCGATGGTGTTGCCGGTTTCCAGTGTCCAGTCGGAGGAGATGACCCAGCCGTCCATGGCCGCTTTAACGGGGGTGTTCTTCGGGGCCACCACGTCCACGCCCAGATGTTTCTTGTCGAGGTTGAAACCAGCGACGAGGGAGCCGCCGATCGGCGATGAAAAGTGCATCTGCTCCAATGGCACCTCACGGGGCGAGATGTTCACTGGGTTCACGGGCGGGTTGCCCCCAGTGGCTGCCCTAATATCCGCAATTTCGACCTCGTTGCGGAGCTTGGCATCTTCCTCCGAGCGCTCGATAGGTTCATGGCTTTCAAGGTTTTTTTTAGCAGGGGGGGCTTCAGGGGCGTATTCCACGTCAGCGGTCAGGAGCTTTTTCATGCCCAGATTGTAAGTCTCCTGCGCCTGCAACAAGTGTTCGAGGGAATCAATGTCACGGTAGATTTTCACCATTTCGGGATGGGTACTGGCAGTGCCGTAGCCCGGTATAAGCCTTTTTATTGGGGTAAAAACGATGGCTGCTATCGCCAGAGCGGACACCAAAACGACCAAGGTGCTAAGCATCACGTAAACGTTGAGCGGGGACATGTTGAACGAACGCACCTCCTCAAACGTCTCGTTGTTGAAGATGACGAGGCGGTAGGTGTCCTTCATCCGTTCCCACCTGCGTCTTTCGTTTTTGTTTTCTTCAGCCATGTCGTTAACCGTTGTTTTGAATAAAATAAATTTGTGCTTTCTTTAGTTTGGTGACTGCGTGGTGGACATTTGCCGAAACCCCGCCGTAAAAGACCCGTAAAATTCGCAATTATTGTGCAATAACAAAAAAAGGAAAAAGTAGAAAGGAAAGAGGAAAAAGTTTTGGGCCGCCATTTTGGCTTAACTGCACAACCTTGACCATAGTATTTTTGCTCCTCCTTCTTGTTTCATAAAAAAACTTAAGTCTTGAGAAAGTTTACCAATTCACTGCTGCTTGTAACCGCGTTCATGGTCGTTTCCGGCTGTGTGACACAGAAGAAAAAAGACGATGTTGGCCCATTGGGCAAAGGCTATCACAACATGACGGCCCACTACAACGGTTACTACAACGCCACCGTGCTGGTTGCCGAGGCCAAAGTCGAACTGGAAAACCAGTACAAGGAAAACTACCGGAAAATCCTGCCCGTGTACAAATATTTGGCTACCGACAACCCAAAGGCGGTTGCGGAGAACATGGACAAGGCCGCCGAAAAGGTGTCGCTTGTGGTGAACATGCACCGCGTGAGCCACTGGACAGACGACTGCTACCTCGTGCTGGGCCAGTCGCAGTACCTGAAGCAGGACTTTGAGTCGGCAGAGGAATCGCTGGAGTTCATGACCGCCGAGTTCAACCCGAAGGAGGTGGCCAAGCGGGAAGCCAAGTCCAAGAACTCCAAAAACCGCAAAAAGGCGGTAAAAAAGGGAAAAGCCTCCAACAGCACTGGCGAGGACGGCGAGGAAAAAGTGGAGTTGAGCAAAAAAGAAAAAGAAAAACTGGCCGACAAAAAACGCAAGGAGCGTGAAAAAGAGCGCAAGCGCAAGATGAAGGAGGCCAAGAAAAAGAAAAAAGGCAAAAAGCCCACTGCAAAAAAACCAGGAGACGAAACAACAGACAAAGCAAGCAAAAAGAAGGAGCCAACCAAAGAAACCAACGAGCCGCAAGAGGAGGCCCTGCCCGCTCCCGGCTCCATCACTTTGGGCGACCTCGAACCAGCCGTCGTGCAGTCCAACCCCGAGAACTACTTCATGAAGCACCGCCCGGCCTATCAGGAAGGCATGCTTTGGCTGGCCCGCACCTACATCGAGCGGGAAAACTTCACCAACGCCGAGCGCATCCTCAACGAACTGGAACGCAGCCCGGGCACTTTCGACGACGTGCGCAGGGAAGCGGCGGTGGCCAAGGCGCATTTTTACCTGAAGCAAAAAAAATACGACCTGGCCGTTGAGCCACTCAACGCCGCCATTGACCAGGTGGAAGACAAGCAGATGAAAGCAAGGTTGGCCTTCATCCTTGGCCAGATCCACCAGCAGGCGAAGCGCGACGATGCCGCCTACGCCGCCTACGCCGAGGTGCTGAAAAACCAGCCACCCTACGAAATGGATTTTGCCGCAAGGCTCAACCTCGCCGAGGCCAACCCTTCCAAACCGGAAGCCATAGGCCAGTTGGAACGGATGCTCAAGGACGAGAAAAACAAGGAGTACCAAGACCAGATATACTTCGCACTGGCTTCCATCGCCCTCAAAAGCGGCGACAAAAAAGAGGGCATCAAAAACCTCGAACTTTCGCTCCAGAAGAGCACGGCCAATATGTCGCAAAAAGCCGAATCGTACCTGCTGTTGGCCGACCTCTACTTCGAAGAGGAAAGCTATGTGAAGGCAAAACTCTACTACGACAGCACCTTGCTGGTGATGACCGACGCCGATGAGCGCCACCGCAAGGTGAGCAGCCTCGCCGAAAACCTCGAAGGCATCGCCATGAACCTCAAAACGATTGAGCAGCAAGACAGCCTGCTCACCATCAGCAACATGACCGAGGAGGAGCAGCTCGCATTGGCCACCAAAATCAAAAAGGACAAGGAAGAGGAACGCATCCGGCAAATCAAGTTGAAGGCAGAAAAGGACAAGGGCGCCAATGCCCCCAACTTGCCCAAAGGCGCACCAGCCCCAGTAAATGCTGGCAACTCCAAGTTTTGGGCCTACAACGACCGAAACGTGAAGGACGGCAAACGGGATTTTGAGCGCAAATGGGGAAGCCGCACCTTGCAGGACAATTGGCGGCGCTCCGACCAGTCGAGCGTGGCCGACGAGAACGGCGATGCACAGGCCGCTACCGAATCGGGGCAATTGACCCCAGAAGAAGTCAAAGAACTCCTGAAAGATGTGCCCGGCACGCCAGAGGAGGTCGGAGCTGCAAACCGCCAAATCGAAGCGGCGCTCTTCAACCTCGGCAGCCTCTACCGTGACCGCCTCCAGAACTACAAAAAATCCGTGCAGGCGCTCGAAGAACTGCTAAACCGCTACCCGGAAACACAGTACAAGCTGGACGCCCTCTACTACCTCTACCTCTCGTACCGGGACATGGGCGACACCGCCAATACTCAGCGCTACTTCGACATGATAGTGGACAACTATCCGACTTCCAACTACGCCCGCATCCTCAAAGACCCCACCTTCGCCGCAAGCGTGAAGGCCAAGCAGGACAAGTTGACCACCTACTACGACGAGACGCTCCAAAACTTTGAGCAGCGGAACTATCAGAACGCCTTCGAACGCATCACGAAAGTGCCAGAAATGTTTGGCGGGCAAAACAAGCTCATGCCCCGTTTTGCGCTGCTCGGCGCCATGTGTGTGGGCAGCCTGCAAGGCAAGGAAGCCTACGTGGAGGCGCTCAAAGAGGTCATCGCCAAGTACCCCGACGACCCCGAATCAACCCGTGCAAAGGAAATCCTACGCCTGCTCGGCGAAAATTTGGGCAGTGGCCCCGGCCAACAGCGCGACCTCCCGCTCGGCGAAGGCCAAGTTGGCAATTACGTAGTCACCGACGACCAACTGCATTACGTGGTAATCGTTTTCAACAACGACGTGGTGCTCAACGACGCAAAAATCATCGTTTCGGACTACAACGAAAAGTACCACAAGCCACAGAAATTGAGGATGAACAACATCTACCTCGGCGAGGGTGAAAGCAAGAAGCCCGTCATCGCCATCCGCCGCTACACCGACAAAAAGGATGCGATGGAATACTACAACACCGTCCAAAAGAACAAAAAAGACTTCCTTGACGAGAGCAAGTACCAGTACGATGTGTTCCCGATTTCGCAGGACAACTACCGGGAACTGTTGAAGTCAAAAACGCTGGACGACTACCGGGCGTTTTTTGAGAAAAATTACTTGAAGTAAAATCTGGCTGCGATAAATGACAAATAAGAAAAGTGGCTGCGCCAAACGTTTGGCGCAGCCACTTTTCTTATTGCGTCGCCGAACAGGAGTTCGGCGACACGTTCATTCAGAACCGACATGAACCTCATTTTTTGTCCTTCCGCTTGCGCAACACCCGCTTCAAAGCCCCCGTCACAGGCAGGTTCCGCTCCGCAATCTCCGCCAAAATCTTCCAGCGGGTCAGCTTCTTAAAGTCCTTCACCCCACTGATTTTGGGTGAAACGGCGGCCCCAGCCAATGTCGCTTTCGCCGCATGTTTTTCCACTACCATCCGCAGGATAGCCTCCGTTTGGTCGGGATAATCCGCCAGCACGATGGACGGGTCGGACAGCCACTCCTCGATGACCTCGCAGTATTTTTTCCTCAAGCTCTTGATGACAGGAACGCCCATTTTCTTCAAGGCGGCGGCGTTGCACTGCTGCTCGTACTGGCCTTTCATCGGGATGACCATCAGTTTTTTGCCCAAATAAAGCGTCTCCGCAGGTGTCTCGAAACCTGCGCCACAAAGTACGCCTGTCGCCCCAGCCAAGCTGCCGAGGAACGCCTCGTTGTTGATGGGCTGGAAGCTGACGTTGCCAACGGAGTACCGTCCCTTGCCATGTTTCGAGAACACGACCCAGCGCACAGCCTCGAATTGCGAAAGCACTTTCAATATCCGCTTGTCGGCGTAGGCAGGCAGATATACCGTGTAGTGGCCTTGGTCGCTCACTTTCAGTTGCCGGATTTCCTGACGGATGACCGGGGTGAAAATGCCCTCGTTGTATGCCTGAAAATGAAAACCGTAGCGGGTGGTCACCGGGGCATAGTGCTTCAGCGTGGCCTTACCGATGGGGTCGAGGCGCTTGGGCTTTGGCGCTTTTTTGTCCAGCACCGCCGCTTGGTGGCTCAGTCCAATGCAGGGCACGCCCTTGTTGAAGCAGGCCCAGGCGCTCACCGGCTCAAAATCGTTGATGACCAAGTGGTAGTCCTCCACGGGCAGCCCGTTTATCTCCTCCAACAACTGCCGTAGGTTGCTTTTTTGGTAAGTGGCCAGCACATCCACACCTCCCTTTTTGCCAAAAATGAGACTGAGACCCTTGAAGCGGTACTTCACCGGGAACGGGAACGCCACGTCCGCCTGTATGCCGCTCACGAGGATGTCCAGTTGGCCCAGCTTCGAGAGGATGGGCACGATGTCCCTCGCCCGGCTGAGGTGGCCGTTGCCGGTGCCTTGGATGGCGTAGAGTATTTTCATGTAGGTGAAATTTTTGGCAAAGTAGGGAAAGCTGGGGAAGGTTTTTACCAAAATCTGCTGACTTCTGCGAATCCCGGCACACTTGCCATCCCCTTCCCCGTCACGCTCACGCCCGCCGCCGTAATCGCAAACTTCATCGCCCGTTCCACGTCCCGTTCCTCGGCGTAGCGCAGGGTAAAGGCCGCTGCGAAGATGTCTCCAGCGCCCGTCGGTTCCACTTCCTCCACGGGCAGTGCTGGAAACTGACGGCGGTGGTGGCCCTGTTCGAAGACGGTGGCACCTTGGGCGCCCTGCGTCACGAGCAGCAATGGCGCAATGGAAGCGATGTGTTCAATCAGCGCCCAATCCCCGCCCACGTCCGCCTCGCTCATGGAGATGATGTCGGCCTTGGCCAATAGCTGCCAGTCGGGGATGGGCTTGGGGGAGACCCGATGCTGTGCATCCCATTGCCGCATCCAGCCTTGCGGACAGGCGCAGGTGATGGTATTTTGTGAAGCGAAAAAAACGAGGAAGTCGAAGCTCACTTCGTCGCAGATGGGGCCGAGCAGCACGGTCTTCGGTGCTTGCCAGTGCGGCGGCAGGTCGGCGGGCGTGAGCGGGTTGGCCCGGCTGTGCAGGTACTGGGTGCGTTGGCCGTCGTGGTAGATGTTCTCGAAAACGGTAGTATGCAGCGATTTCACCACACGCAGGTTTATCCCCTCAAATTGCGAAGCAAACTGGAAATCATCGCCGTAGGCGGTGAGGATGGCAGTGTTGTAGCCAAGGCGGTGCGAGAGCAGCCCGGCGTAAGCGGCTGCACCGCCGGGGGTGAATCCGCCGGGAATTTTGTCGTGACAGATATGGCCGATGACGAGAAAATCAGGAGTCAATTTTTTGGCGGGAAAGATAGGAATGTTTGGACAAGACTTGTGTCGGAAACCGATACGATTGCTTTGAGCAATCGTATTGGTATTCACAGGGAAAATCAAAAGAACCATGCCCCGCCTCGCCCACGCCGAGGAAACCGAAAAGGCAACAGCCGATAGAAGGACTAATGGATTTGCACGAACAATTGAAGGGAACTTGCCCCCTACCGTTTCTTCACCACCACATCCAGCATCATGATTTTTTGCCAAATCTTGCTCGACAACTCATGCGAAAGTGTCTCCACCTCGTCCACGGTTTTCTGCACCTCCGAGTCCTGGAAGCATTGCACGTGCAGGGCGGCGAGCTTGGAGTTGATGGCCAAAAGTTCTGAGCAGTAGTCAAGGTAGCGGGTAAGCTGGTAGGGTGTCATGGTACGCTCCGGCGAGGAGGCGGTTTTTTTGAACTCCGCAACAAGCGAGGCGGGGTCTTTGGTGAGCTGGTGCATGTCCACTACATGGGCGATGGAACGCAGCCGGTGCAGCGAGTTCAGTGCGGCTCTGCGCTTGATGCGGTTTTCTGCGGTGGCCAGAAACAAGATGGCCAGTCCCAGAAAAATCACCTCGTTGATGGCGCTTTCGGCACCTTGTAGTATCTCTAGCAGGCCACTTTCGCCCGCCGGGATGTAGTGTACCGTGAATGTGCAAACCCAAACGGTCAGCCCAATGAGCAGGCCAATGGCCACGAAAGTGAGGATTCGGATGGGCCAAAGCGGTTGGGGCAATTGTTCCACCAGGCCAACGATGGCCGTTGCTACTTCGCTCAACTCATTGGCCACTTTGCCCAGGCCAGAGTTGGGAAAGCGCTCTTCAATGCGGTTTTTCAGCTTCTCCAAAGTACCGAGGATGTACTCGGACTTCAGTTCGCTGAACCTGCTGGTCGGGAATTTGGTGTTGAAGAAAAAGGACACTGTGGTGATTGGTGATTAATGCGGATTAGAGGTTGAAATCGCTAAATATGCTGACATCACGGCCGCAGAGCGGCGAAATCTTTGTAGCCAAATGGGAAACAATGGGCTTTGAGGTGCAGCGCACCGCAATATTACGGTGCGCTGCACCTCAAAGCCTGAAATGCTATGGTTTCTACAAATATTTCGGTGCGCTGCACCTATTTTTCAATGCCTAAATTTGCATGATTAATGATTGCTCAGGCGAAGTTGCGGTTTTTTTTCAAAAATTTGGCTGCCGCTTCCATTGCTTCCGGTTTTCCAACGTCCAGCCACTCGTCGGCGCTGTGGTCATAGCCGAAAACCTGCCCCGTCGAGGCAGCTTCCAAGTACACGTCAATGATGGAAAACACCTCCTCGTCCGCTGGCATCCAGTCGAAAAGGGCGGGGCTGATGGCGTGTATGCCGCTGAAAGCGTAAGGGAGGTATGAGGGATGAGGTATGCCTGCCTGTTCGGTAGGCAGGGGGTATGATGGGGGCTGACTGCCGACTGCCAACTGTCGAACTGCCAACTTTTCCTCCCCCGTCTTCGCATTCTGCCAGCCAGTCAAGCGCATTTTTTCATCGAACAAAAAATAGCGGGAAGTGACTCGTTTTTGCACGGCGAGCGTGGCGAGCGCCCCGCTTTCGAGGTGTTTTTGGTAAAAATGGGCGAGGTCCATGTCCGTCAGCACATCGGCGTTGCAGACGAGGAAGGGCTGGTCGTCGTCGAAGAACCAGGCCGCTTTTTTCAGGCCGCCGCCCGTGTCCAGCAGGCGCTCCCGCTCATCGGAGATGGCGATGCGGATGCCGAACTGTTCGTTTTTTCCCAAAAAATCAATGATTTGCTCCGCAAAATGGTGGACGTTGACTATCAATTCCCGGCAGCCCGCCGTCACCAGCCGCCGGATGGCCACTTCGAGCAGGGTAACGCCGTTCACTTCCACGAGCGCCTTGGGGCGGTCGTTGGTCAAAGGTCGAAGGCGGGTGCCGAGGCCAGCGGAGAAGATGCAGTGCTTTCATAAGCAAGCGGGTGAGAAGGTGAGCGAATGTTGGAATGTTGGAATGAGAGAGAGGCCATAGGCATCAGGATGTCACCCGATCATCTCACCCTCATTCCTTCATTCACTCATTATTGATAGGAATTCCCGAAACGCCTTCGCCGTCTCCCGGCTGGCAGAGAACATGCCCATGTGCCCCACGGTCGAGTAGACGTGGATGATGCCCTTGTTGGGCAGGTGCGACATGGCCATGCTCAGTTCAAGCGGCACGGCGGTGTCGTGCTGACCGATGAGCATGAGCACTGGGCAGCCGATGTTGCGGAGCACCTCGGAGCGGTCGGGGCGCAGGCGCATGGCGTTCAGCGCTGCGATGATGGCTTCCGGCTTGAATTGTACTGCGTTGTGTATCAAGCCATTAACCTCCGATTGGTAGCCTTTCGAGAAATCATAAATGAACAGTTGCGGGATGGCTTGGCGCACGTAGATGACGTGGCCGTTGGTGTGGATGAATTCGATGGACTTAAGCCGTCCCGCTTTTTTCTCCTCCGTATCGGCGAAGGGGTGCGAGTGGAACATGCACAGCCCGGCGAGTTTTTCGCCCCATTTCTCGGCGAAGGCCAGCGCTACGTAGCCGCCCATGCTGTGGGCGGTGAGGATGAATTTTTTCAAACCGAGGTGCTCAACCACTGTGGCCACGGCCTCGGCCATGCTTTCGATGGTGAGGTTCTCGGTCAGTTCGGAGCTGCCGCAACCGGGCAGGTCAATGCGAACGAAACGGCGGGCGGGCAGCAGCGGCAGCCATTCGTCCCAAAGCCGGCTATCTTCAAGAAAGCCGTGGAGCAGCACCACCGGCAGCCCCTCTCCGGTTTTGTTGTCAAAATAAGCTATCTGTTTCCCTTGGAAAATTATTTGTTCCATTATCCTGTTTTCAACTTGGCCTCGGCTGGGTCGCTTTTCAAAACATTGAATCACAATATTTTACAAAAACAAAACCCGATTCGAAGCCGCCCATTTCAGCAAATCCGCCACGCCATTTGCGAAGCGAAAACTGCTATTTTTTTGCAAAAGTAGTTTTATCGAAAAGTATTCGGGTCAATTTCTAATTTTACCCATTCGATTTGGAGAACTACACGACCGGAAAATTCCTTACTGATGACTTCTTTAGGCAATGTAAAGCAAAAATTAAATACCATCGGACAACTTGAACGGGACCTTAACCTGAAGCAGTTGCAGATAAACCGGCTGCTCAACATCACGCAGGCCATCAACAACAACGTGAAGATGAGCGGCCTGTTCGAGATGTACACTTCGTTTTTGAGCTGGGAGATGGGCGTGAAAAAAATGGCGCTCTACTACCGCAAGGACAAAAAATGGGTCTGCTCCGCCCATATTGGCTTCCAGGATGGTGAACTAAAGACCGATGTTTCCGACCAACTTTCCCAATACACCCGCCTGCACACCTTGGCTGACAGCGACGACCCGTTCTTTCGGCAGTTCGATGTGGTAATCCCCGTAAAACACAAGGACGTCCACTTGGCCTACGTCTTCATCGGCGGTTTCGGGGAAGAGGAGGACATGTACAACAAGGTGCAGTTCATCACCACCATCACCAACATCATCACCGTAGCCATTGAAAACAAGCGGCTTTTCAAGAAACAAATAGAGGAGGAGCGCTTGCGCAAAGAGATGGAACTGGCCAGCGAGATGCAACAGTTGCTCATCCCGAAGTCGCTGCCCACCCGCAAGGAGTATGAGCTTTCGGCCATCTACCGCCCACACCTGAACGTCGGGGGCGACTACTTCGACTTCGTGGAGCACGGGGCGGCAAAATCACCTTTTGCATTGCCGACATTGCTGGCAAGGGCGTGGCCGCAGCGCTGCTCATGTCCAATTTCCAGGCGAGCTTTCACAACCTGCTGAACCGCCACGACAACCTGACTTACTTTGTGGGAGACCTGAACCGCTCGGTGCTGCGCATCACGAAGGGCGAACGATTCCTCACGTTCTTCGTGGCACAGTTCGACCTGAACACTCGGCTTTTGACTTACGTGAACGCAGGTCACAACCCGCCAATCCTGGCCATGAATGAGCAACTATATTACCTCGACAAGGGCACCACGGTGCTGGGGGCTTTCGACGAATTGCCTTTCATCGAGCAAGGCACGGAAAAAGTGGACGGGGAAGCCCTAATTTTGCTGTTCACCGACGGCCTGACGGAGCTGCAAAACGAGGCGGGTGACTACGTGGACGAGAATTTCGGGCAAAAGTTCGTGCTGGCGAACTACCACCTGTCCGCCACGGAGTTCAACAAAAAAGTGATGGACGCACTGGATTTATTCAAAGGCCGGGCTGGGTTTCAAGACGATTTCACGGTGCTGACGTGCAAGGTGTTTTGAATTGTTGAATTGCTATATTGTTGAAGTGTCATTTGGTTCTCGTAATACGGGCAACAATTCAGCAATACAGCAATTCAACAATGAAATCCCACTGCTCGTCGAATAGCCGTGGAGCGTGACCGAACCAAAGGGGCAGATTTGCGTTCACTTCGCACTACAATACTTGAAAACGAACGATGAAAGATAAAAACGTAGCAGGAATTTTGGCATTGTTTCTTGGGTGGGTGGGTATCCATCGGTTTTACCTGGGACAGGTAGGACTTGGCATTTTGTACGCCGTTTTCTTTTGGTTTCCGCTCATCTGGCTGATTTCACTGATTGATGCCATCGTGCTTTTTTCCATGAACAAGGAAGTTTTCGACGTAAAATACAACAAGGAAGTCTGGCAACGCCAACAGCAACAGCCCGACTTCCAGCGCAGGCGCCCGACGGACTTTGATCGCCGAGAAATGCGCCCACAAGCACCGCCGCCGCCCGCCCCTAAAGCCCAAGCCAACCGCCCAAACCTCTACAAACAGACCGGGCTTGAAAAATTTAAGGACTTCGATTATGCGGGGGCTATTGAAGATTTCAATAAATCCCTAGAAATTGCCCCGCAGGACATCGCCACTCACTTCAACCTGGCATGCGCTTACTCCTTGGTAGAGGATAAAAAAAAGGCATTATCACACCTCGACAAAGCCGTTCAGTTTGGCTTCAAGGATTTTCAAAAAATAAAAGAACACCACGCACTGGCCTACTTGCGCATCCAGAAAGATTTTGACCAATTTGAGGAAAATGGCTTCCGGCTTCTATCAAAAACCACAAACATCCCCGTTGACAACCAAGGAGATGAGAACCTCCTTGCCTCGCATCCCGACTTACTCGACCGGATAAAAAAACTGGCCGAACTGAGGGAACATGGCCTGCTCACAGAACAGGAATTTGAAACGGAACAGCGTAAGCTAATGGGGAATTGACGGACTCAGGTTTCATTGGGTTTAGGGGTTACATGCTGCCTACCTGAAACCCAAAACCTGAAACCCTTTTAAACCTCTTCCCGATACCGCTTTGGCCGGGATTTTGCAAATGGAGAAAACTAAAAGAAATTTTTAACAGTAACACTTTTCACAGAAGGAACTATGAGACGTTCTAACATGGACTACAAACACAAACACAATGGTTGCTGAAAACCTAATTTCCTCTGCAGTTTTGCCCCCTTCGGACCTCCGACACTGGCAAAATGGCGCTAGTCTCGATGGAGAACTTCAACGTGCGCCACCTGCCCATCGTCAACGACCGGCAACTGCTCGGCGTCATTTGCGAAGACGACATCCTGATTCACAATATCAATGAGCCAATCGGATCGTACCAGCTTTCCCTAGTCCATGCTTTTGTCAAAAAATCCGACCACCTCTATGAGGTCATGCGGCTGCTTGCAGAGCACCAGCTTACCATCATTCCAGTGGTGGACGAGCTGGGTGACTATATCGGCATGGTTTCTTTGGAAGATGTGTTGAACTATTTTGCTAAAACGGCGGCGTTCAGCGATTCAGGTAGCATTGTTGTGCTGGAGTTCCAGCAGCGGAGCTACTCTCTCGCTGAGATCGCCCGACTTGTGGAAGCAGAGGGCGCCACCATTCTGAGCACCTTCGTCTCCTCAAAGCCAGAGTCTTCCATCGTGGAAGTCACCCTAAAAATCAACCGGCAGGACATCCACAACATCCTCGCTGCCTTCGAGCGCTTCGGCTACGTCATCAAGGCTTCGTTCAACGAGGAGGAGTACTTGGAGTCGCTCCAAGAGCGGTACGATGCACTGATGAGCTACCTCAATGTTTAGACTTAGACGAGAGACTTTAGACTTTAGAGAGGCGTTGTTACGCATCAACAGTTCGATTTTTTCATAAAAAAACAGCCGTGTCGGAGTGCGACACGGCTGTTTTTCGTTTTGGAACGAAGCGTAATCGAACACGCCCCCCATCTAATGTCTAAAGTCTAAAGTCTAAAGTCTAAAAAAAATCAATCCTCGTTTTCCTCCTCGTCCTCCTCTTCGACTACGCCGTTTTCGCCAGTATCTGCTATGATTCCGAGTACCATCATTGCCTTTTCGGAGGCAGTCTGCTCAGCGCTTTTCTTGTTGAAATCGTCGGCGGTGGCCACTTTTTGGTTGTCCACCATTACCGCTACTTTGAAGCGGTCACGCTTCTCGAACTTGTAGCGGGCCACGAGTTTGTAGCTGACGGTTTGTCCATTTTTCTGGCACCATTCGAGGAGCTGGCTCTTGTAGTTGTCGTCGAAGCTTTCCAACTCGTGCACGTCCACGTAGTTGCGCAGAATTTTGTTGATGACAAAACGCTTGGTAGCCCCGTAGCCCTTCTCCAGGTAAACCGCCCCGACGAGTGCCTCCACGGCATTGCCGAGCATGGAGCGGCTGAGACGGGTTTGGCTATAGTCGCTCAAGAGCATGTCGAGTCCCATTTTGTCGCCGATTTTGTTCAGCGTGTTGCGCTTCACGATTTTCGAGCGCATTTTCGTCAAGAAGCCCTCGTTGGCGTTGGGGTACTTAATGAACAGGTACTCTGCCACGATAGTGCCGAGCACCGCATCGCCGAGGAACTCCAGGCGCTCGTTGTTCTGCATGGCATAAACCTTGTCCGAGGGGTTGGACTTGTGCGAGAAGGCCAACTTGAAAATTGACATATTGGCTGGGGTAAAGCCAATCAATGGCCTCATCTTGTTGGCGAAGCCCTTCTCTGGATGGAAAAAACGGTTGTTTAGACGTAAAAGTAGCCGCAGCACTTAGGTTGATGGTTTTGTCGGCGACGGACGAATTGGAGACTGTTTTTTCAAAAACCCTTTTTTGCTCTTGAAAAAACAGCGGTAAACCTGCAAGACCGAAACACCGAAAAATTTAACAAAACAGCATGGGTACACCGCCGTGCAAAACGTTGGTGAAACGCACTGTTGATTTAACACAAAACACTGATAACCAAACTATTGAAGTGAAAAATACTGCGCAGGAATATTGCTGGCGATGGTAAGAGCGGACGGGTTAAGGCTCGTTGCGGGTAATGGGTCGGATTATGTTCAATTTGGGGCGTCCCCATGACCTGCAAACTATTTCAGCCTTTCAAAACCATCCTTTATTACAGCTTACGATACGGGCTACCAAATCTGGCAAGTTTTCGATGACAAACTTCAGAAGCAGTTTACACCGCTTTTGAAATTTTAACTAAAACACCGAGGTATTTGGTCGTTGCTGCGCAAGAAATTTTCAGCTTCAAATCCTTTGATTCGAGTATTTATCTTAACAAAAAATCAGGCCAAAACGGATACAATCGCCTGATTTTCAATACCTTGCGGAGAGGGTGGGATTCGAACCCACGGTACGGTTGCCCGTACAACGGTTTTCGAGACCGTCCCGATCGACCACTCTGGCACCTCTCCTTTCTTAGTTGATAGTTCGCCAGTTGGCAGTCAGTGACTGCTAATCTGGAATTTTTT
Organism: Saprospiraceae bacterium; assembly: GCA_016719855.1. GTDB lineage: Bacteria > Bacteroidota > Bacteroidia > Chitinophagales > Saprospiraceae > UBA6168. The sequence goes on from JADJYH010000016.1 coordinate 28,069, forward strand.
TCCATAGCCCCAAAGAAGAACTACCTAACCCACACTTTCAAATTTCACTTGCTTGCATTCTTGAACATATTAGCAGTCAGTGACTGCCTACTGCCCACTGGCAAACTACAAACTGGGCGGGCAAAGATATAGCGGGAATTGGTAAAAAAACCCATCTGCACCCGCACTGCTAAAGTTTTTTGAAAGTTTACCTACCTTTCGCTGCGCAAGCTGCTGGTTTGCGAAACGGCGATGCACCTTCAATGTTTCCTCCTTCTGCAACTTGCCGCAGCAACCAGTTTTTCACCAAAACAAAATAGAAAGCTTATGCAACGGCGCAATTTTTTGAAAAAAAGCCTCCTCTCCACGGCGGCAATGGCTGCTGGCGGCGCTACTATTGCCGCCGCCAGTGAACCCAACCTGACGACCGCCCGAAAATTCAAAATGAAATATGCCCCACACTTCGGCATGTTCGAGCAGTCGGCGGGCAAAGACCTGATTGACCAGCTCAAGTTCATGGCCGACCAGGGCTTCACCGCCATGGAAGACAACGGCATGATGGGCCACACCCCGGAAATGCAGTCAAAAATCGGGGAAACGATGGCCAAGCTCGGCATGACGATGGGCGTTTTCGTGGTCAGCTTCGACAACTGGCCGCTCTCCACCTCGCTCACCAGCGGCGACCAAGGTTGGCGTGACAAGTTTATCAAGGCTTGCCACGCTGCCGTCGAAACGGCCAAACGGGTGAATGCCAAGTGGATGACCGTCGTGCCCGGCAACTACGACCGCCGACTGCCGATGGGCATCCAGACCGCAAACGTTGTGGAATCCTTGCGCCGGGGCGCCGAAATCTTCGAGCCGCACGGCCTCGTGATGGTGCTGGAGCCGTTGAGCGATACCCCCGACCTGTTCATGCGCTACTCCGACCAGACCTACCTGCTCTGCAAAGCCGTCAACTCGCCTTCTTGCAAAATCCTGTTCGACATGTGGCACATGCAGCGCAACGAGGGCCGCATGACCCACAACATGGACCTGTGCTGGGACGAAATCGCTTATTTCCAGATTGGTGACGAGCCGGGCCGCAACGAGCCTACTACGGGCGAGATTAATTACAAAAATCTTTTCAAACACATCCACGAGAAGGGGTTCACCGGGGTGCTGGGTATGGAACATGGTAATTCCGCCGAAGGAAAGGCAGGGGAAATGGCAGTGATTCGGGCGTATGAGGAGGTGGATGCGTTTTAGAATGGAGAATTGAAAATTGGGGCATCGGAATCTCCATTTTTTTATTCTCTATTTTCCATTCGAAAGTTTCTTACATACCATGCAAAACTACCTCACCCACCTGCTCGCAGACATCGAAGCTGCCATCCTTCGGCGCTGGCAGCACTGCCCGCCGCACTTTTACCAAATGGGCTTGCCCGAACGCTGGCTCGAACCACCTGCCGGTTGGGACGGGCCGCCTCCCGGCTACGCCCGGAACGACGATGTGCTCGATGATTTTTTCTCCGAACTGGAGGACGATGACCTGCTGTCCAACCCCCTGCCGCCCGAAGAAACCCCGTCGCCCATCCTGGAAGCCGAGCTAAAACCGGATGCCACCCTGCCGCCCGACCCTGAGTTTTTGGCGACCATCGAGGAAGTCCAAGATTACCTGCACGGCAAGCCCGGAACTGTTCATGTTCTACCATTTCGGCTTCGATGCGGAGCAGTTCCCGCCGCCCGCTGCACTGACGGACGAGGAACTCGAAAGGCTCACCCTCACCCTTTGCCGCCTGTGGGCTGCCTTCAATTTCACGCCCGTCTTTCCGCAATCCGCGCCCGGACGGGTGGTTTACCCCTTGCTGCTGGAGCGGATGGGCAAGCCCGCCTTCGTTTTTGAACATGGCCACATTGGGGTGGAGTTTTGCCATTACGAACCGGAGGAGTGCCCGTTCGGGGTCTGGTGCGATTGCAAGAAGTATTTGGAGGAGGGAAGGTTTGATATTTGAACTGGGGAGTGGGGCAGAGCCTGTACTTGGCAATTTTGAAAAGCACCAGTTGGTGTCTATCTTTGTAAAAAATCCGCCTTCATGGAAAAACAGCTTTTGTTAAAAAACATCTTCATCGAGTTGAACCAGTTGCCAGAAGCCTACCTCCAGCACTGGTACGAACTCATCCACGCCTTCCGGGAGAAACTGCCCGTGCAAGAAGGCGCTTCGACCCCGTCAAAGGAATTCGATTGGGATGCCTTCGTGAAGGAGGCGATGAAAAATCGCAGCCAAGACAACCGCCTGCGGGTGAAGCGCATGGAAGCCCTGCTGAACGATTGACCAATCTCCAACCCAACCGCTCATGCCTCCCAAAATCTTGGTGGATACCGACATCCTGTCCTACTACCTGAAAGGCTACCCCGACGTAGTACAAGAACTTGACGACCATGAAAAGCAGCACGATGCAGTGTTCATTTCCCGCATCACCGTCGTTGAAGTCCTCGGTGGACTGAAAGCCAAGAACGCCGCCACACAGGAAACCCGCTTCCGGGAATTCATCAATGCCCGCACCATCTTGGAAATTGACGAAGCTATCGGGGAAATTGCCTCCGACATCTTTGCCCACCTCTACCAGACCGGGCGGCATAGTGGCAACTACGATATTTTCATCGCCGCCACTGCCTTACAGCACCAGTTGACGCTTTGCACGAACAATTTGAAGGATTATAGGCATATACCGGGATTGGGGGTGGTGAATTGGAGGAAAGGGATGATTCGGTTGAAATAGCCAAAGTCAGGATTTTAGTATTTTTTTCAAACTGAATGTAGAGCGAATTCTAAGCTACTTTTGTATTTGTGAAGCCTTATATGCAAAAACTAAACAAGACACGGAACACTTTAAATGGATTGCAAAATCTTCTGTTGAGAACCTACTCTTGGAAGAAGGATTTGCAGGAGAGGAAAAATGGGTTTTAAGGCACTTGTTTCGTGACCAACTTGATTTTGCTAAGTTGCCACCTGCTTTATTTGAAGCCCTGAGAACAATTCAGGAAGCCCGTGAAAAACGCAAACTGGTCATCTTTGCTGGGGCAGGTATTTCTTTTGACTCTGGCGCCCCACTCTGGAAAGAAACCAGTACCGCAATTATGCAAGCGATTGGGTTAGAATCAACTTGTGCAGATGCAACTCTTATCGGGCAATGGCTGCATAATGAAAAGGATGAGAAAGAATATAATGAAAACTCAGGCAGATACTTGGGTACTACAGGAACTTGCAACCAAATCCAATTCATCACCAAATACTTCGGCTTAGACCTCGCCATGTAGTGACAACCAATTTCGATGACCTGCTTGAAAAAGCTATGAACGAGCATCAGCAGACATTTTTTGGGTCATCCTACACGGTCATAAAGAAGGACAAGGAGTTGCCCTATGCTGTAAATGATGAGTATTTAATCAAGATGCATGGGGATTGGGAAGAGATGAATTTCGTATTTAAAGAAGACGACTACTTGAATTATGCCCAAAATTTTCCCTTAATAGAGAGTTTTGTAAAAGGGATTTTTTCTTCCCACTCGGTACTGTTCATAGGTTTTTCATTTTCGGACTCCAATTTGAAACAGATTGTCAACTGGGTAAAAAGGATTCTCGGCGAGGATTTTCAGAGAGCTTATCTTTTTCAACATGATAATGAAATCGCACCCCACCAAGAAAAGTATTTTCGTAAGAAGGGCATCCTACCAATCGCCTATGATTCTTCCATAACAAAGTTATTGGCTGAGATAGAACCCAAAAAGGAGGTAGTGATTTCGAGCGAACCAGGTCGTAGAACTTACAACTTTCTTCGGCTACTTGAATTGTTTAACTACCGGGATTACGAACGGCTAAAAAAAGCCCGTACACAGCATGTGCTCGACCAAATGTATGAGAGCCTGAAACAGTTTGATGCGTTCAACAGCATTCCGCCCTCTACTTTAGAAAATCTGTTTCCTTTCTCGCCTACCCGCCTTCAACTTGCAAAGGTTAAAGACTATCATAGGGAACCAACAGATGCCAGGCATGAAACTGGCAATCACTTGCAAACAAGCAATGAAAAAATCATTGCCCTGATGCAGGGCATTGAATTTAAAGAGGGTAGAATCTTACTAAAAGAGAATAGTCCTGAAGCGGAAGCGATAAAGCGGATACCTCATTTTGAGAAAAAATTAGCCTATGTATTTGATAAGCTCAGGTCAAGCCAAATCAACTGTATCCAGCGTATAGACGACAACTCCAAGGATAACCATAACCGAATAAATTACGTTACCAACTTTTCGAAGGAATTACCTTTTGTTCAATGGCTTGACTTCCACTACAAACCACTATTGGAAGCTGTTCATTCCCGCCGATTGATGGCAATGGGCTCATCTGTTCGACCTTTGCGGGAACGCCTTCTCGATGGATTGGTGCTTTCACGGTTACATTACTATCTGGAAGCTTATGAGGTATACTCGGATATTGGGAAGGAAGCGCTCAAGAATCAGGATTTTGTAACTTTCTTCATCTGCCAACACAACAAAATATTCGTGGGCAGGATGGTAGAACGGTCAGCAGATTATAGAAATCATCCTCAAGATTTGGTTGAGCGGGTAGAGGATGAAATCAACACCATTGATTTGGCTGCTTACCTTCGAGTGATGCATTTAGAAAAGGAAGTAAAAGGGTTGCTGACAGGTGTCTTTCGAAAAGATTTTTTTGAAGAATATAGCGAAAGAACGAAAGAATCCCATAAAAGGTTTTGAAAAATTATGGAATCCTTTAAAAGTCCTAATTATCACACTTTCGGGAATTCGTATGAAGGACACTATTTGATTGAATGGTATTCCATCCTTTACTGGTTTTACTTCTCCAATGGAATCTTGTTGGGGTGGGATAGTCAAAAGTTCGCTGAATTGACTGAATTGACATTTGAAGGTCAGATAGCAAGCTTGTGTACCTCGAACGCGACAATGGGCGCTTAAAAACTGCGAACATTGAATTGCTGCGGTTGGCTTGTCATTTTCTTGAAACAAAAAAACTGGGTGAAATTCTTTACAGATACAAGTTTGAAGAATTCCCTTTGCTTCCGTTGAAGAGAAAAAGCAGTTTGTTCACTTTGCTATCAACTGGTTTTCCTCGCTTTTTGATGAGAGCCACCTATTCTTTTCAATCATTAATAATCGCCACCTTTCAAGCTATTATCAGGAAAAGGAATATTTCGGAGAGGTGGATTATTTGAGCAATAATTTTCTCCTCATCTTTTCTCACATAGATTTGGAAGAACTTCGGGAGTCAAGTGAATTGCCCCGTATGATTGAAGCCGTTTTGAAGGCATTGCTGCATTTCTTGGGGGAAAGGAGTTTATGGGATGAAAAGTACCTCATCAAATTTCTTCACCGAAACCTCAAATTCTTTTCCCAAAAGCAGATAGAAATGGTCTTGGTAGCGACCGCAAAAAGCCGGGGATGGACACATCGAATTGGGATTTATCTTGCCCGTTTCCTTGAAAAAAGCAATATTGAGTTTCAGTTATCAGACAGTCAGATATTGCATGAGTTGATTTACCCGAAAAGAGAAGGGTGCGCACCAGAAAATAAGGTGGACGACTTCGTGTTTCTTCATCCGTACTTATCTCCAGATTTGCAAAAGGAATTAGTCGCTGCCGTTAAGGAAAAATTGGCAATTGCAAACCCGGAAAGCGTACTACTTTGGTTTCAGGCAAAATGTGAAGGTGCATTGCCATCCGAAGAAGAAATGCCTGAGAACCTTCTCGCTGTATTTGAAAAACAGTTTGCCAGAATTTCAGCAATCCAATTTCAACCAGACGGAGAGGTTATTTTGAGGCATAGCCTTAATGTCAACATTCCTTACTGGTTTGGAGCGCTTGTTTATAGCGATAGTAGAGGGTTGGGGATAGAAACGACCAAACGCTTACTTGCCGATTCAAACCTACCTGGCGTCTTTCGGTGGTTACTTGACCCAGAAGGGTTCGATTATCAAACATTTGATTGCATGTGGGTTTTCTTTTTCAAGAACGATGCACTTTTTGGAAAAATCGGAGCGATGAAAATTCCACAGCTTCAGAGGGTTTTTCACGAGAAACTGAAGGAGGATTATTCCTCTGAACTGGCAAAGGTTTACTTCAAACATTTCGCTGATAAATCAGAATAAAAACTACTTTCGTTACGAGTATTTACATGAGAAAATGCCACCCACCAAAAAAAGAACCCAACACCGTCCTCTTTGCCATGATAAACACCCTGCACGACTAACGCCAAATTGATTGAATTGAAAAACTCAGGAAGGAAAAAAAGTGTAGATTTTGTCAGTTGAAAATTTCCTACCACCCCACCTCAAATGCCTTCGCCGTCTCCATCGCCTCTTCCACATACCCCCGATACCCCTCGTTCTTCCACAATTTTTTTGTTCACCTCGATGCTGTCCATCACATTGAGGGCCTGTTCGTAGGTTTCGAACAGGCCCTCAATAGTGGGCGGAGCGACGAGGAAGTCGAAGCGTAAATCCTTCTCCCATGCGAAGTCTTTCAGGTGGCTAACTGTGCCTAACCAACGGCCAATTTCTAATTTCCCAATTTCTCCCTCAAAAACGCCAACGCAAGCTGGTTCGCTTCCTGTGCTGCCGCATCGTTGTAACGAGGACTGGTCGGGTTGGCAAAGGCGTGTTCAGCATCGAACCAATGGTTCTCGACCTTCTTCCCAGTAGCTTTGGCCAGCGTCTCGAACTTGCCAATCACCTCCCGGTTTATCCATTTGTCCTGCTCCGCAAAAATGCCGAGCACATCCACTTGCAGGGCAGCGAGTTCTTCCGCCTTTTCCACGGGCATGCCGTAATACATCACGCAGCCAGCACCACGCTCGGCAGCAAGTATGCTCGTGCGCAATGACCAGCCGCCGCCGAAGCACCAGCCGATAGTAGCAACTTTACCGTCTTTTCCGGCATAGGCCAGCGCACCTTTGATGATAGCTTCGCTGCGCTCCGGCTTCACGCTGCCCATGATTTTTCCCGCTTCATCGGGGTTGGCAGTGACCTGACCATCGTAAAGGTCGAGGGCCACGACGGTCACGTTGCCGAGGCTGTCGGCCAAGCGGTCAGCTTCCCGCTTGATTTGGTCGTTGAGGCCCCACCACTCGTGGATGACAAATAGGAATTTGTGCGTTGGTTCAGCCGTCTTGACGACGTAAACCTTGGTCATGCCGCCGTCAGGTGTACGCAAGTCCAGCATTGAGCCTTTTCCTTGATAATCAATGGGTTGTGGTGCTTCGTGTGCTTTGGTGAAGTTGGCGTCACTAGTAAATTTGGCCATGGCGTCACCGCTCTGTTCAGCCACCGTGTCGTTGGTGCAACGGGTGAGGGCGAAGAGGGCAAACATTGCGAAGCCGAGAAGAGTAATGTTTTTCATGTGAAAGCCTGTTGAATCGTTAGATTGTGGGATTTGAGAGGTCACGTAAAGACACTTCCAATATCACAGCAAACTTGGTGAATTTATTTTGGATAAACATGCCAGCACCAATATGGTTTACCAGCAAAATCAAGCAAAATCACCTTCATGAAAGGTACTTCCCCACAATCGGCAGCCTGCGCCCCACCCCAAACGCCTTCGGCGACACCCGCAGCACGGGCGCAGCCTGGTGACGCTTGAACTCGCTCATGTTCACCAGTCGCAGCGCCCGGCGAACCGTCGCCTCGTCGAAGCCCATGCGGATTATCTCGTGCGGGCCTTGCCGCTGCTCGATGTACTGGTAGAGAATTGCGTCGAGGATGTCGTATTCCGGTAGGCTGTCGCTGTCCTTTTGGTTGGGCCGAAGCTCGGCTGACGGTGGTTTGCTGATGGTGTTTTCTGGGATGACGATGCCGTCTTTGTTCATGTAATGCGCCAGTTGGAACACCTCCGTTTTGTACACATCGGCCAGCACGGAGAGGCCACCGCACATGTCACCATAGAGTGTCCCGTAGCCAACAGCCATCTCGCTTTTGTTGGTGGTATTGAGCAGGATGTTGCCGAATTTATTCGAAATGGCCATCAGCAACATGCCCCGAATTCGGGCTTGGATGTTCTCCTCCGCTATGCTGAACGGGTGTCCCCAGAAGTGCGGTTTCAGCGTTTCCATGTACTGCTCAAACACTGGCTCGATGGGCACGATGTCGTACTGGATACCGAGGTTGATGGCCAGTTCACGGGCGTCGTTCACGGAGTGGTCGGAGCTGAACTGCGAGGGCATGAGCAGCACCCGCACGTTGTCCTTGCCGAGCGCACGGGCGGCCAGCACGGCCACCACCGCCGAGTCAATGCCGCCGCTGAGGCCGAGGATGGCCTGCTTGAAACCGAGCTTCTTGAAGTAATCACTGATGCCGAGCAGCAAGGCATCGTGGATGAGCGCAATCTTCTCCTTGGGCTGCTCTACGTTGCGCCCGCCTTTCATAACTTCCTGTAAATCAAAGGTTTTTACGCATTCCTCCCAGTAGGGCAACTCTTCAAAAACATTGCCGTCGGGCGAAACCACGAGCGAACCGCCATCAAAAATGATGTCGGTCTGTGAGCCGATTTGGTTCACGTACACCATCGGTAAGCCGTAGCGCTGCACGTTGGCCCGAAGCACATGGATGCGGCTCTTTGCGTGCTCGTAATTGAACGGCGAGGCGCTCAGGTTCACGATGAGGTCAGGCTTTTGCGGCATCATTTCGTCGAGCGGCACGACGGTGTAGAGCGGGTTCTCGTTGCCGAGGTTCCAGAGGTCTTCGCAGATGCTGAGGGCGATTTTTTTGCCCATGAACTCCACCACTTTGAACTCTTTGGCCGGCTCAAAATGGCGGTATTCGTCGAACACGTCATAGGTCGGCAGCAGCGCCTTGTGCTGCACGTGCTTGATTTTGCCGTCTTCGAGGAAGTAGGCGGAGTTGTACAAATCCTTGCCTTCCACAACGAGGTTTTTGCTCGGCGAGCCAACGGCGATGGCGATGCCCTGCGCTGCCTCGGCCAGCTTCAGCACGGCCCGCTGTGAGCGGCGGATGAAGTCGTCGAACTCCAAAAAGTCACGGGGTGGGTAGCCACAGGTGGCCAGTTCGGGGAACACGACGAGGTCGGCACCTTGTTGTTTGGCTTCCTCCACGGCCTTGAGCATCTTGGAGGTGTTGCCGTCGAAGTCGCCGACGAAGAAGTTGAGTTGGGCGAGGGCTATTTTCATTTAATGAAGACTGATTTAGTTCCCCTTCGGGGACGACAAATAAGGATTGGGGGCGGTACATCAACGCATCTGCATTGGCGCATGTTTAGTTCCGGTTTTTGGCTTGGTGCTGCTTTTTGGGTTTTAACAATGTTGTTTTTTTGATAACAATCCATTCCAAACAAAATTGTGAAGCAAAGTCAAGAACAGCCATTTTGCCCATTTTGGCGTCGCCATTTTTTGTACAAAAAGCGGGGCAAAGCTAATCTGCCACGACAGCATTGGCAACAAAAAAAGCCTGCGCCAAGTCAGCGCAAGCTTTTCACTAATTTTTATCACCTGATTTTTATTGGACAACAATTTTGCCAGTTTAATCTCCACTCACACCATCCCCTTCAAATCCTTCACGAACCCATCCACCCCGGCGGCCTTCATCGCTTTTTGCAAAGTGCTTGCTTCGGCGTTTTTGTCAAACGCCCCGACCAGCACCTTGTACACAGTTTTGCCAGCCAACTGATTAATATTGACGACGATGGGCTGGCTGAACTGTTTTTGCAACTTTTCCGCTGCAATGAGCACGTTGCCGTAGTCGGCGTACACGCCCGTTTGCACCGAAAAGCCCTGAGACGGCTGCCGCTCCACGCTGAACCGGAAAAGCCCCTGCCCCGAAATCACGGGCGTTGCCACCTCCGTCACGTTGGGCTTTGATGCTGCGTCCCGACGACGGATAGCCTCGGCCACAGCCTTATCGGCGTTCACCCGACCGTAGCCAAACTTACGGGAGTGACCGTTTTTATACTCACTGGCGTCGCCAATCTTGTCGGCGGTTTGTTGCAAAATCTCCTTGACTTCCTTGGCCGTCAGCTTCGGGTTGGCAGAAAGCACCAGGGCGCAGATACCCGCCACGATTGGGGTTGCTCCGCTCGTGCCGCCGAAGTGCTTGTAAGGCCCTACCCTATCCACGCCGTCGGCCCAAAACTTAAAGGCACCCTCGCCCCGCACGGTGGTGCCGGTATCCCACCAGGCACGGGCGGCAATGAGCGGCCAGTCGCCGTTCGATGGAGCGCAGACGCTGACCTCGGCGCCTTGGTTGGAGTAGCTGGCGTAGCGGTCTTTGCTGTCGCAGGCGGCCACGCAGATGACGTCGGGGTGGGCGGCGTAGAAGTTCACATAGTCAACGCCTTCGTTGCCTGCGGCAAAAAGTATGACGCAGCCCTTGCCCTTGCGCCCCTCACGGGCAGCCTTTGCGATGGCCTCTTCCTTGAGCGAGTTGAGCGTGTAGCGGGTGTCGGTGGTGCCCCAACTGCAACTGATGACGTCGGCACCGCTTTTTACGCAGTAGTCAAACATTTCCTCGGTGGCACGCACGCTGAATGAAGTACCGCTCACGGGCATAAACTTGGCGTTTGGTGCCACGCCCACCATGCCCTGCCCGTTGGCCATGGCCACGGCGAGGCTGGCGCAGGGGGTGCCGTGCGTGAAATCAGGGTCACCGTCGGAGAGGCGATCGCTCTGCGTCCAAAGGTCCCATGGGCGATAGACCTTGGGCTTGAGGTCGGGGTGCGAGATGTCGATGCCGTTGTCAATTACGGCGATCACAATATCAGTGGAGCCGAGGCTGTCAAGGCGTTTCCAGGCATCCACGATTTTTGCGTCAGCGCCTTTTTTAGTAGTGTACTGCCCGCTGGGGATGAAGCCGTCGTTCTTGAGGTGCCACTCATCTGCGAGGAAGGTATCGCTGGGCATGGCGAAGGCGTATTCTTCAAGCAGCATGTCGAGGTCTGGCTCGGCCATTTTCACCATCGAAATTTTTTGAAGCGTCTCAGCAACCCTCAGCGGGTTGGGTGATTCTTTGGTTACTTTGGCGGTGACCTGGTCGGCGCTGCGACGCTCCACGAGGGCCAATTTGTACTCGTTGAGCACCATCAATTGCTCGCCCTCGTCCACGCCCTGCTGGAAGATGATGAAGATTTCGCCTGTGGGCACAAGCGGTTTTTTGCTGCCTTCGGCAAAATAGACGTGGGTGCCCACCTCCACCTCTTTTCGTTGGCGCACCTCGTCGAGCTTGTCGTCGAGGGTTGCGCCGTCTTTTTGGAGGGTGACGACCTTGAAGCCGCCCAGATTTGGCAGTACTTCTTGTCGAACGAAGTCAGCCTTGGAAATGTCGGCCTTCTTTTTGCCCTTGAGGCCCACTAGGCTGGCGCTTTTTTGCAAAACAAGGACGCCCTTGCCGCTTTTGATTTTGTAATTGGCCATGTCGGTGGCTTTTGGTTTGAAAATTGGTTTAAACGAAGCGGAAAGTTACAAAAGGACGCTGAGTTCAGGCAAGCATTCAAACAAAAGCCCAACCGAAAGCCGCACAGCCACCGATTTTACTATTTTTACGCCCGTTTCCAGAATTAGACTTTAGACAGGAGACCTTAGACTTTAGATGGGACTGATGAACTTCAAGAATTTTTAGCTGGTTCGCCCCGGCAATGCAAATTTGGCTTCGCCGCCTCTAAAGTCTAAAGTCTTGTGCCTAAAGTCTAATTTCAAATAATAGAATGGCTATCCGCTTTTTAAATAAGCAACCTGCTGTCCAGCAGCTCTCGGACGAGGAACTGGTGAGCAGGTTTTCAGCGACGCAACAGCAAACGTACTTTGAGGAATTGTACCGCCGGTACATGCACCTGGCTTACGGCGTTTGCCTAAAGCTGATGAAAAATGAGGATGAAAGTCGGGACGTGGTTTCGGACGTGTTCAAGATTCTTTTCCTCAAGCTTCCCACGGCGGACGTCAAATCATTTAAGGCTTACCTGTACACGGTTTCCCGCAACGAGTGCATCGCCAAGCTGCGGCATCGGAAGGCCGAGTCGGAGAAGCTGGCGAAGTACAACCACCTGGAAAATTCGCCGGACGACTTTATGGAAAACGACGGTTTCGCCGCTCTCTTCAACGCCAATCCAAGCATGGAACAAGAGGTCGAAAGGGCGGTTGGGCAGTTGGGTGACGAGCAAAAAACTTGCATCCGCCTATTTTTTTACGACGACAAGAGTTACCGGGAAATAGCTGCTGAAACTGGATTTACAGAGAAACAGGTGAAAAGTTACCTGCAAAATGGTAAGCGGAACTTGCGGATTCTGCTGGAAAAGGAATTGAGAAAACACACAACATAAATTTCCAGAAAATATAATTGCTCCAATGGACGGAAATTTACAACAACGATTTTTTAGACCCACCGCATGTGTCAGCCAAGAGGAATTAAGGCAATACCTCAGCGGCCACATGTCGAGAGATGGGTTGCGGCGGGTGGAAGACCACCTGCTGGACTGCCCGCTTTGCTCCGATGCCGTTGAAGGCTGCGAGGAGTCGGGCACCCACCTAACGGATGACCTGGAAGATTTTGAAGCTTTTAGTATAAAACTTCCAGGTCAGCCAACTACCGCCAAGGTTCGCCAGCTGCAACCGGGGGGCTACTTCCGTCAGGCAATCGCAATTGCTGCCATGCTTGTAGTAGGAGCTGTTGCTTATTTCTCCTTTTTTAAGTCAGCGAGTGGTCCTGAGCTTTACGCAAAGTACCACAACACCTACGAGAACGATATCCCGGTCAGTCTCCGCAGGCCTGGGCTTTCGGATGTTGATCCCAATTTTGCGCAAGCGCTTAATGCTTACTCCGACCGCAAGTTTAGCCAAGCCAACATGCTTTTTGAGCGGGCGCTGCAACAACAGCCCGACAATGAGGCAGCAAGGTTTTTTGCTGGTCTTTCCAACCTGGAAGCCAATCATACTGACAAGGCGAGCGCCTACCTCAGCACCGTGGCCAACGGGACAGGCGTTTATTCAAAAAAGGCAACGTGGTACCTTATCATGTGCGACCTGAAGAAAGGCAACAAGGCCGAAGCCAAGGCTCGCTTGGATAAGTTTATTGAGTCTGGTGAAATCATGGTGCTAGAGGCAAAGGATTTGAGAAAAAAACTGTGAGACGGCGCGTAGGTAAGTTGGCTTATTGGCGTTTTGGGAAGCGCCTACCAAACATGCCAAAGCGTACAAAAGCAAAAAGGACAAGGCAATCACGCCGTGTCCTTTTTTTATTTCAATTTTTTTGCAAAAAATCTTTCCAAACAGAACTTTGTTTCGATTTTAGTGGTATAAATACAGTTCCTTCGCAAAAAACTGTCACAAGCTAAATTTGACCACCTATGTTGGCCCGTACCTTTTCCAATTATTTAGCATCGTTTTCTGGGTTATCCCGTTCAGCTTGGCTGATTTCGCTCGCTTCTTTCGTTAATAGGAGCGGCACGATGGTGCTTCCGTTCATGTCCATTTACCTCACGACCGAGCTGGGCTTTTCATTGGAACAGGCTGGCATTGCCATGACAATCTTCGGCTTCGGCTCCCTCACCGGCTCCTACCTTGGCGGGCATTTTTCAGACAAAATAGGTTATCATCGTGTGCTTTTTTGGTCGCTGTTCTTGGGTGGTGCGCTGTTCATTGTTTTAGGTTTTGTGAAAAGCCTGCTCGGCATCTACGTCATGATTTACCTGCTCAGTAGCATTGGTGAAGCATTTCGCCCAGCCACTATGGCGGCATTGGCGGCGCACAGTACGCCGGAAAACCGTACCCGCTCCTACTCCCTTATGCGGATGTCCATCAACTTGGGCTTCACCATCGGCCCGGCAATCGGTGGTGTGCTGGCAGCTTGGAAGGGCTACCAGATGCTGTTTTGGGTGGACGGCATCACATGCATTGCTTCAGCCATTTTCTTTCGGGCACTTCTGAAGCCTAAAAAAGTAGCCAACGAGTCGAATTCCTCAAAACAAGTCATTGATAACCAGCCAGTTAAATCACCATACAAGGATGCCCAATACCTCATTTTCCTATTGCTGACGACGTTGGGAGCTACCGTTTTTTTACAGCTCATTTCCACGTTACCTGTGTACTATGAAAAGGTGATACACCTCAACGAATGGCAGATTGGGGCGTTGCTTGCCTTCAACGGCCTAATAGTTTTCCTCATGGAAATGCCGTTGGTGTTCACTCTCGAACGGAAGATGAAGCGCATGAACTGCATTGCCGCTGGCATACTGATGTACGGCTTCGGCTACGTGGTGCTGAATTCCGCTCCGCAAAGCCTCGCAATCGCCGTGCTGTCCATGTTTGCGCTTTCAGTTGGCGAGATTTTCAACATGCCCTTTTCCAACTCGTTCGCTCTCAGCCGCACCACGGACGCCAACCGGGGCAAGTACATGGGGCTGTATACCATGACTTATTCGCTGGCGCACATCATGGGACCGTACTTCTCGATGAGAATCGCAGAAAACCATGGTTTTGACACCTTGTGGTACATCTCTGGAGCGATTTGCATGTTAACTTTCTTCGGTTTTTTGGCAATGAAAAAACGAAACCCAGAACCTGCTAAGGCAGCAGCAACTACATCTCCATCGGAACTTTCGCCCATGCTGCCCATTGAGCAAGTTTCTTAAATGGTGGTGTTCTGTCAGGTGCGTTTTTGAAAAAGGCGTACTTTTACCCGCTGTCCAATTTTCCCCCAAAAACAGCAAAGAAGCATGTCAAAAAACAATCAACATTCTTGCGCAGGCGTCATTGGTTCTGGCAGTTTCGGCACTGCGGTGTCGAACTTGCTTGCCGTCAACGCTGACGTCCTGATTTTTAGCCGTCGGGAAAAACTGGTGGAAGCAATTAACAACGAGCACCGGCACCCAGTGTTCAATATCCCACTTCCCGAAAGAATTCGGGCCACTTCCAACCTAGAAGAAGTAGCGGAAAGATGCACGTTGATATTCCCCATCGTTACTTCGGAGGGGTTCCGGCCCATGATGCAAAGCCTATCGCCCTACCTGCGTCCCTATCATATTCTAATTCATGGCACGAAGGGTTTCGACATAAAGAACATGACCGAAGAGGAGCTACGCCAAGGCAAAATCACCTGCAACAGCGTACGGACCATGAGCGAAGTTATCCGTGAAGAGTCCGTAGTGGTGCGTATCGGCTGCCTCTCCGGTCCCAACCTAGCTTCCGAGATAATGGCTGGCCAACCAACGGCCACGGTCATTGGTAGCAAGTTTGATGAAGTGGTGAGCGCAGGCAAGAAGGTATTGAGTAGCAGGTATTTTCAGGTTTTTGGCACCTATGAAATACTGGGGGCAGAGCTGGCTGGAGCGCTCAAGAACATCATCGCAATTGGGAGCGGCATACTTGGCGGCTTGGGCATGGGCAAGAACATCCAAGCATTGCTCATCAACCGGGGGCTAATTGAGATGATTTACTTCGGCAAGGCATTTGGCGCATCGCCAAAGCCGTTCGTTGGCACGGCGGGCATCGGCGACCTGATTTGCACGGCCACGAGCATGAGCAGCCGCAACTACACATTCGGCTACCGACTGGGACAAGGGGATAGCACCAAGGAAATCCTTGCCTCAATGCCCGAAATAGCAGAGGGGTTCGCACCCTGAAAATCGCCAAGCACCTAGCCGACCACCTCAAGCTGCACGTGCCCATTACGCAGATGCTGTACAAGGCAGTACACGAGGACTACGACATCAGCCAAGCCATTGAGTACCTAATGCGGTATCCTTATTATGTGGATGTGGATTTTATTTAATTGAAGAGTACTGGCATTTTGGAACTCACAATACCTGGGTTCAAAACTGGGCAAAAAAAAAGCCGTGTCCTTTGACACGGCTTTTAAGAATAATCCCATGAACATATCCAAAAACGAATTCTTTTTCAGGATTTTGAGCTATAATTTGCTCGTTTTGAAATCCTGAGGTATTTTTGCATCAGCCTAAAATTTTTGAAAGAGAAGAAAGATTTTTATCCTAATTTTTTTGCGAATTCTGCATTAGAGTTAGTATCCCATGAACGAATTTGATAGGGCCGGCTACTTTTAGTCGGCCTTTTTTTTTGCTTTAGGCTGATGCGTATCTTTAGTTGGGTAAATTTTGCTGGAAAAAAGAGTAATACCCCCTCAGTTGTTCGAGGGGGCATACTACCAACAAATTATAATCCCATGAACATAATCAATTTGATGTCAATGTGTTTTGAAAACTTGGTTTGAAAAACAGCCCGTCCCGACGGAAACCATCGGGACGACTGGCTATTAACAAATTATAATCCCATGAACATTTTCAAAACTGTTGGCCGGTTCGTTAACCAGCTTTTTTGCTCTCATCCACTTTTTCAATCTTCACTGTATTCCGTCCGCCTCTTTGTTATTCATTAATCACGATACAAATGTGCGACAGGAAAACCCTACCAGCAAGGACATTTTTAGGGCTTTGTGAGGGGAATATTTTAAACTTATCAATAATAAATAATTTGTATTTTATTGAAAATCAATTATTTAATCTTTTTATTCGTTGCATATTCGAGGGCTAATGTGAAATATTTGATTCTTAAAAATTGATTTTGTGAAGTTTTTTTTTGATTTTATTTTCTTCATCCCTTGACAAAAAGTTGTGGATTTTTGAAAAAGACCTTTTTTCGGTTCAATCCCCAAAGAAAAAGGGGGCTTCGAATACGTTTTGAACGTTCTCGAAGTCCCCTTTCGTATTTGATAGCCGTAGCACCTCTTGCCTATGCCCGAATCAACATTTCCTCAACATAGCGGTAACGCTTTTTGATTTGCTCCTTTAGCTCCCGACGAGCAAAGAAAATGCGGCTTTTGATGGTACCCAATGGCAGTTTGAAGTGGTCGGCGATTTCCTGGTACTTGAATCCTTGGTAGTGCATCAGAAACGGCGTCTTGATGCTATCATCCAGCTTCTCAATCAAGTCTTTAAGCTCCTTAATCAGTATGTTGGTATCGCCACCATTCTCCTCCTGCCTACCGCCCGAATTCAAATAGTAAAGGTTATCTGTAGAATCCATGATGGTATTGGCCTTGATCTTTTTACGATAGTTGTTGATGAAAATGTTCTTCATGATAGTAAACGCCCATGCCTTGAGGTTGGTGTCAGGCATGAATTTGTCACGGTTCGACATAGCCCGAAAGGCTGTCTCTTGGTACAAGTCCTTTGCGTCATCCGTATTCTGAGTCAAGTTGTAGGCGAAAGCATTGAGTATTGGGGAAAGTTCGAAAAACCTGTTGTTGAACTCGAATGTTGACATGATATTTACTATTTAGGTTAGGTTGATTTAAATTTCGAAACAAAGGTAAGCATGTCGTTCAACATCTTCAATAAAATAATTAAACAAAATGAAGTATTTTTAAAAATATTTTTTAATTACAAATAAATAATTACATAATTATTTGATTATAAATTAATTATGATGTAATTTTATTAGTCATAATTTTCAATAATTTTTGAAAATTTAAGACACAAACACCCGAATTCATCCTAAACTTTGAATTTAAGGCACCAACAGGAGAATTTTTCTGCTCGCATTTCGTCTTCTCGGCACTAAATCGTAAACAATTGAAGGCTGGACTGTTTAGACAATCTTAATACAGTGAATACATTCTGTGATGCTGAATTATCTTACTTTTGTCTTGATTTGGAATTGCTTGATAACCGAATTGCGTGTTTTGGGGAATCGTTGCCAATTTTCGAGACAAGCTCGAAACCACAATTCAAAAAAAATTTTATCATGACCTATACTTTTCTGTTCATTCAAAACCTGAACATGACGGAATTGCTCATCATCTTGGGAGTTGTGCTGCTATTGTTCGGTGGCAAGAAAATCCCAGAATTGATGCGGGGTGTCGGGAAAGGCATCCGGGAGTTCAACAATGCCCGCAACTCAGTAGAAGAGGAGTTAAAAGAGGGAATGCGGGAGTACGACAAGAAGAAAATTGAAGAAAAAAGAGCCGCTGAGTAATCAGTAAAGCGGCACGGCAGCGGGCAGTTCGATAGTCAGTTTTAAAAAAGACTATCAAACTGCCTACTGCATAACCGTCAGCTAATTCATTTTTTGTCTTGCCTTGCAAAGACTTTCTTGAGCAAGTCGGTGGTTCGGGCCGCAATATTGGTTCGGATGTTTAGTTCTTCCTTTTCTACCATGCTGAACAGTCCATTCAGCGCTTGCTTCGTCACATAGTCATCCAAGTCTGGATTGGCTTTTTCCACAAAGGGAATCTTATTATAGGCACTCACCGCATCGCTCCAGTACTTTCGAGCATCGAACTTGTCCAGCGACTGCACAATGACTGGGTTAAATTCCTTGTAAAGTGCATCGGAGGTAGTTCGGTTCAGGTAAGTCGTTGCGGCATTTTTCTCGCCCATCAGGATGTTCATCGCATCTGAGAAAGACATTTGCCGGATGGCACTTACGAAAATCGGCTTTGCCTTTTTTGCAGCATCTTCAGCGCCACGGTTGATTTTTTCCAATATTCTTTCCTCCACATTTGTGAAGCCGGGCACGTTGCGCAGCTTATTGGCCACTTTTTGTGCTTCGGGTGGCAGCAAAATCTTATAGGCGCTTTTGTAAAAGCCATCCCTTGCAGAAAGCACTTCTGAGCCTTTGCCAATACCTATCTCAAGCGCTTCCTTTAGGCCAGAGGAGACTTCCCCAGAAGTGAGTTCGGTACTGCCGAGCGCATCCAGTGTCCTTTGCAGGGCTGCGGGGTCACACGAAACAAGCTGAAAACAAAGGAGTACGAGCAAAGCTTTCTTAATCATTGTTTTTATTTTAAATGAAGAAATTATGTCACTAGAATTGAACGAAAAATCTGAAGGAAGGTACCTTATAGAAGTGTTATTGTTGAGCACTCCGCCCGTCAACTGGCATAAAACGCTAGACAGTCCTTGCACAGGCAACGGTCGCCATACTGTCCCTTGAGCTGTTCGAGGGTTTTCTTGAAGAGCTGGGTGTCCATGCACCAGCAAGTATGGTCACCGTAGCAAAGCAGGGGTTTGTCACAACGGGCGCATCGCTTCGAAAAATCGCCGTCTACCTCCACGAATGCTGCATCCACCCTGCCGCCGAGAGGCGGGTTCAGCTTTTTTACCCTTACTTTTAATTCCTTGATGAACTTGAACTGGTGCTTGATACCGAGCGCAATGCGGTTGGCCACAGCCTCCAGCAACTTGGAGTTCTTGCGCATTGCAGCTTCGCAAATCAGGTAAACGGTCTCGTAGTTGATGGTATGGTACAGGTCGTCGTCCACCGCTGCTTTGGTGAAAACCGTGTCAATATAGACATCCACTACATAGTCGTTGCCAATTACCTGCTCCTCTTCGTAAAAACCGTGGTAAGCATAAAAATGAATTCCTTCCAGTGCAATCATTGCCATTGAGTCTTGCTTTTTGATTATCGGTGAAAAGATGTGTAAAACTAGGAAAAGTTCGCATCCTCCCCCTGCGCATAACATTCAGAAGACTGGAAACTGTTGCTCCATTTACTTATTTTTGCGCCGCAAATCAAATACCCTAACCCGCATCGGAAGGTGGCAAATCGAAAAATATCCATCCGTTTTTCACCTTCAGGTCTCTTATACATTAATATATTATGCACGATTCAAGCAACGGCACAGCCGCATTTGCCAAAAAAGCAAAAGAAGACCGCTATCAGTACCACGACTATTACGGTGTGGACGAGCTTTTGAGCGAAGAACACCTGCTGGCCCGTGAGGCTGTGCGGGCATGGGTGAAATCGGAAGTATCGCCCATCATCGAAGAATACGCCGACAAGGCGCAGTGCCCACACCACCTCTTCAAAGGACTGGCCGAAATCGGCGCCTTCGGCCCAAGCCTGCCCGCCGAATATGGTTGCGGCGGCATGGACGAAATCGCCTACGGCATCATCATGCAAGAATTGGAACGTGGCGACTCCGGCGTTCGCTCCATGGCATCCGTTCAAGGCTCGTTGGTCATGTACCCTATCTACAAGTTCGGTTCGGAGGAGCAGCGCCGCCACTACCTGCCCAAGCTGGCCAGTGGCGAGTACATCGGATGCTTCGGCCTCACCGAGCCGGACCACGGCTCCGACCCGGCCAGCATGATCACCAACATCAAAGATGACGGCGACGCATACATCCTCAACGGCGCCAAAATGTGGATTACCAACTCCCCGGTGGCCGATATTGCCGTTGTTTGGGCAAGGGACGAAACAGGCGTGGTTCGGGGCTTAATTGTTGAAAAAGGCATGAAAGGCTTCTCTGCCCCCGAAATCCACGGCAAATGGTCACTCCGTGCGTCCATCACTGGCGAACTGATTTTTGAAGACGTGCGGGTGCCAAAGAAAAACGTGCTCCCCAACGTCCAAGGTATGAAAGGTCCACTGTCCTGCCTCTCGAAAGCCCGTTACGGCATCGCATGGGGCGTTATCGGGGCGGCGCTCGACTGCTACGACACGGCGCTCCGCTACTCACAGGAGCGCATACAGTTCGACCGTCCTATCGGTGGGTTCCAGCTCACGCAAAAAAAGTTGGCGGAGATGATAACCGAAATCACCAAAGCGCAACTAATGGCATGGCGATTGGGCACTTTGGCAAATGCGGGAAAGGCCACACCCGCCCAGGTCTCCATGGCCAAGCGCAACAACGTGTACATGGCGCTGACCGTGGCCCGTGAATCACGTCAGATACTTGGCGGCATGGGAATCACCAACGAGTACCCCATTATGCGCCACATGATGAACCTCGAAACAGTACTGACTTACGAAGGCACCCACGACATCCACCTGCTCATCACGGGCATGGACGTCACAGGGTTGAATGCTTTTAAATAAAAGCAAATGGGTTGGCCAACTATCGGCGTAATTGGCCAACCCGCTTTGTTATTATTCGAACATTTTCTGTGCTTTTTACATTTTACAAGCAGCTTTTAATGTGGAAATCTGTTTTTAAAGCAATCCTGACAACTGTAACAAACTAATCCACCTGTTAGCACGTTAGAAACTTTTGAATTTTGTTTTGTAAAAAATAACCGAACAATGAGACGTTCGATTTACCTCGTAATATTCCCTATTTTATCCTTTTCTATTGGCCTTTTTGGTCAAGAAGAACCGATAAAGCTTATAAACCCGTCATTTGAAGGCGTACCTGGCGAGGGTGGTGGTGGGAACAGGCTTCCAGATGGTTGGTACGACTGCGGTTTCCCCGGGGAAACCCCCCCCGATGTTCACCCAAAAGATGGACCTGGAGCCTTTGAAGTAACAAAAGCCCCGTTTCATGGGAAAACATATATTGGGCTAGTTGTTAGAGAAAACGATACATGGGAAATGGTTTCCCAGCGTTTGAGCGGCTCATTGCAAGCTGGGAAATGCTATGAGTTTAGCATGTCATTGACACGGTCGGAAGTTTACATGAGCCCGAGCAAGGTGAGCAATGCACCAGTCAACTATGCTACTCCTGTCAAGCTTCGCATCTGGGGAGGTTCTAGCTACTGCACCCGTGCAGAGCTGCTGGCAGAAAGCTCGTTGATAGTGAACACACGCTGGCTTTCCTACAACTTCCGTTTTGAGCCAAAGCAGACACATTCATACATCATCTTCGAAGCTTTCTATAAAACACCAACCCCATTTCCCTACAATGGGAACCTGCTGATTGACAACGCCTCCGACATAATCCCCGTACCATGTGCAGCCACAACCCCGGAAGTTGCGGCAGTTGATGAAAGACCAACGCCCACCGGCCCGAAGTCGGACACCCCGAAACTGCCGAAAACCGACTCCCCTGAAATAAAGAAAACACCGGTCATCCTAAAGGAATTTGAAGACCCAGCCAAGCTGACCAAGGGACAGACCATCCGCATGGGCATGGACCAGCTCTACTTCCCCGCTGACAGCTCCACCATCAAAAAGAGTTCATTGCCCGTGCTGACCGAAGTGTACGGCTTCCTTTCTGCCAACCCGAACGTGACCGTGGAAATTGGTGGCCATACCAACGGCATCCCATCGCATGAATATTGTGACAAACTCTCAACCGAACGTGCAAAGGCCATCGTGGACTACCTCGTTGGCAAGGGAATAGCCCGGAAGCGCTTGCAATACAAGGGCTACGGAAAACGAAACCCCATTGACACCAACAAAACGCCCGTCGGGCGAAAACGCAACCAGCGGGTGGAAATAAAAATCCTGAGCGTGACAGGCTAACGAAAAAGGGATTGAGCAGCTGCTCAATCCCTTTTTCGTTATAGTTTGCCACATCTTTCTCGCAGCCACGCCCTTTCCTCATCATTTAAGTAAGGTGAAATTTTTTCAAAACACTCCTCGTGGTAGGCGTTCAGCCAAAGCCGCTCTTGTTCCGTGAGCATGTTTTTATCCACCAAATTCAGGTCTATCGGAAACAGCGTCAGTGTGTCAAAACGGTAGAATTTTCCAAATTCATTCTCCAAATCCTCCACGCAAAGTATCAGGTTCTCCGTGCGGATGCCGTACTGCCCAGCCTTGTAGATGCCCGGTTCATTGGACGTGACCGTGCCAGGCTCCACCGCTTTGGCTGCCCTTGGCGAGTTTGCTACTGGCGAAAAACCATGCGGCCCCTCGTGTACGTTCAGGAAAAAACCGACACCATGCCCTACACCATGCCCGAAGTTTACATAATGTTGCCAGATGGGAAAGCGGGCAAGCGTATCTAGTTGCACGCCGTTGGTGCCTTTCGGAAATCTCGCCATGGACAGTCCCAACACGCCTTTCAGCACGAGGGTAAAATCCGTTTTTTGAGCAGCAGTAGGTGTAGAAAGCGCTACCGTCCGGGTAATGTCTGTGGTGCCATCGGTGTACTGGCCGCCGGAGTCGAGCAGTAAAATTCCGTGCTTCTCGATGTTGGCGCAGGTGCCATATGCAGGATGATAGTGGATAATGGCGCCATTGCCGTTGTACCCGACAATGGCATCAAAGCTGTCGCCAAAATAGTTTTCCAACTCGCTACGGAACGCCGTCAATCGTTCGGCAACCTCTGCTTCCGGCACGGGGCGCTCGTCGAGGGTGCGCTCCAGCCAACGGAAAATCCGCACCAGCGCAGCCCCGTCACGAGCCATCGTTTTTTTCAAATGGGCAATCTCTGTATCATTCTTGATGGCCTTCATCTCGGCCACAATGTTGTCACCCTCCAGTACACTGCTTGGGGCAATCGCGTTGAAAACTTGGTTGCTCGTCGTGCCTAGGTCGAGCAGAACGGTTTGAGCCTCTTCAATTTTTTTCAAAAAATCCTCCAAAGAATCATACGGCTTCAGCAACACGCCGTCCTGGTTCAGCTTTTCCTTGAGCAGGGCAGGCACTTTGGCGCTTTCAATAAAAAGCCAAGCCACCTCTTGGCCCACCATTGCGTAAGCATAAAATATGGGGTTGCATTCCACATCACGACCACGCAGGTTGAACAGCCAAGCGATGTCGTCCAAGGAGGAAACGAGGTAGTAATCAACTGTGCCCATTTTTTCCCGCACTTTCGCTAATTTCTCCCGTCGAGAGGCTCCCGCAAATTTCACATCGTGCTCAAACAAAGGGCCTTGCGGCAGCGGAGGGCGTCCTGTCCAAATTTTTTCAATCAAATCAACACTTGAATCTATCTCGATTTGCTTCTGATGAAAATGCTTCGCCATGCGACGTATTTGCCCCACGGAAAACAGCCTCCCGTCAAGCCCGACCTTACTGCCCTCTTTGAGGTTTTCCTTCATCCAATCCATGTGTTCTGGCGTATGCGGTATGCCGAGCTTGTGCAGCGTGATGCCACTGCCAGCCAGTTGCGTTTCAGCTTGTAGAAAATAGCGGCTGTCCGTCCAAAGCCCGGCGTGGTCGGCGGTCACTACCACCGTACCCGCCGATCCGGTGAACCCTGATAGCCAAGGCCTCGATTTCCAGTGGTCGGCCACGTACTCGCCTTGGTGGGGGTCAGCGGAAGGAATAATATAGGCATCAAGCCCTTGCGACTTCATGGCGGCCCTTAGGCTTTGCAGTTTTTCTTTGGTTGTCATTTAGTATTTTTTTGATGCTTCGCAAAGCTCGTTCGGCATTACGAACTGGCCAAAAAAAAGAGCGGTTTTTGGTAAATCAACCAAGAACCGCTCTATTTCAAATGGCAATATTTGCCTAAAAATTATCCATTCATGGATGCCAGGAACTCCTCGTTGCTCCGGGTATTCATCATGTGCTTGAGCAGAAACTCCATCGCCTCCTCCGGTTTCATGTCGGAGAGGTGCTTGCGCAAGATGAACAAACGCTGAAGCGTGTCACGGTCAAAGAGCAAGTCGTCGCGACGAGTACTAGACTTGGTGAGGTCAACCGCAGGCCAGAGGCGGCGGTTGGCCAAGGTGCGGTCGAGCTGAAGCTCCATGTTGCCGGTACCCTTGAACTCTTCGAAGATAACGCCATCCATTTTTGAACCAGTGTCAATCAATGCCGTGGCAAGAATGGTGAGCGAGCCACCACCTTCGATGTTACGGGCTGCACCGAAGAACTTCTTCGGCTTGTGCAGGGCGTTGGCCTCCACACCACCTGAGAGCACCTTGCCACTGGCCGGCGCCACCGTGTTGTAGGCACGGGCCAAACGGGTGATGGAATCGAGTAAGATGACCACATCGTGGCCGCACTCGACGAGGCGCTTCGCTTTTTCCAAAACGATGCCCGCTACCCGAACGTGGTTTTCAGCTGGCTCGTCGAAGGTCGAGGCCACAACCTCAGCATTTACGCTGCGCTTGAAATCCGTCACCTCCTCCGGGCGCTCGTCCACGAGCAGCACGATAATGTAGCTTTCGGGGTGGTTTTTGGCAATGGCGTTGGCAACATCTTTCAACAAGAAAGTTTTACCAGTTTTGGGCTGCGCCACGATAAGGCCACGCTGACCCTTGCCAATGGGCGTGAACATGTCAATCGTTCGGGTGCTGAAATCCCTGCCGGTTGGCGATATGCACAGGTTGTATTTTTCTTGCGGGAACAACGGCGTGAGGTAATCGAAAGGCACCCGGTCACGGATGTCTTTCGGGTCGAGGCCGTTGATTTTCGATACCCGCAACAGTGCGAAGTACTTTTCACCTTCCTTCGGCGGGCGGATGGCACCTTTCACAGTGTCGCCGGTGCGCAGGCCAAACAGCTTGATTTGCGAAGGCGAAACGTAGATGTCGTCGGGGGAAGTTAGGTAGTTGTAGTCAGCAGAGCGGAGAAAGCCGTAGCCATCGGGCATCATTTCAAGTATGCCCTCACCCTCGATAATGCCATCAAGTTCGATGTCAAACTGCTCTCCTCTTGAGCTGGAGCGGCTTTCGTAAACCGGCTCTTCGTCTGGCACGAACGGAGCGTCAACGATGATGTCGGTGTCAACACCGCCACCAGCGGGCCTGCTGACCACCATCTCCATTTCATCGTCCATTTCAACATCGTCGTCATAGTCCTCGTCCTCGTCTATGGGTTCGAGCCGAGTAGGCGGCTTCGGTGGAGGTGGGGTGTTGAAGCGGCTGTCGCGGCTGCGGTAGTCGTTGGCTATGATTCTATCCCTGGGCTCACGGTCACGGAGGTCACGGTCGCGGCTGTCCCGGACGGGGCGGTCTGCTCGCATGTCGCGGTCACCAGGGCGGCCAGCATCACGTGGGTCGCGGTCGCCACTGCGCACACCGCTATCCCTCACGATGCGCTCGCGGCGTGCGCCACGGTCACCAAAATCTTCGTCGCGCTGCTCTGTATAGCCGGGCGAAGTTCTCCTCGCAACAGGGCGCTGCTCTGCGGCAACATTTTCTTCGGGTGTTGGTGTTGGTGGTGGCGGGGCAGGAGTGCTTGCTTTTCCGGCAATAGCTTGCTGATCAAGAATCTTGTGGATGAGTTCTTGCTTGGCCAAACGACGGAAGCCACTTATCTCGAGGCGCTCGGCGACTTCCCTCAGTTCGGGAACGAGCATGTCGTTTAATTGCAAAATGTCGTACATAATTTAATATAGAGTTTAACAGGAAGGACAAAACCCATAACGAACTTGCCTCTGTCGGAGAAGCTTAGTGGTCTTGTTACTCACTTGAAAATGCTTCACATTGAAGAAAATATTACTTGATAGTGCTTCCTTTCGTCAATGTATTTTGTAAAATGAAAAGGTTTGATTGAAAAAATGCTGTAAAAATCAGTTCAGGCTGTTGAAACTTAACGGAACCGCTATTGATTACGGTTTCCTAGCGAAAGGAATTGTCTTTCAGGGTAATTTGCCAAGGGGATGTAAACTGTAGCTACGGACAAAACCTGCAACGGGTTACATTCTGCGCCAACACATCTCAGTCTCAACACTGTTTTGCTTCGTTTGTATTAAATAGGAAAAAACAAAGGAGTTGCGATTCTGAAGTTCGAAAATAGACCGACTACTAAAACAGGTGGCGTGATTAAGTTTGTGCGGCAAAAATACATACAAGTTTCAAATTTCAAATACTACCTTTGCCAAAAAATTTTCCAAAAGTAGTTTTTTATTTGTTAGCAATTGACTTTTAGAAAAATACAATTGAAAATAAATTTGAATTTTGATTCGGAAGATTGGAAAACATGCTGCATTTTCAGTTGTTTTCGTCGGGAAGTCGCATAGTGCCTAATACGCTATCAGAAGTTAAACAACATCTCCTTCCAATAGTTTTGCGTACTGCGTTTCAACGAAATATCCTTTTTCTTTATTGGTAAAATCAAACCTTCGCAATGCTTGAACTGAGTTTTTTAAAAACAAACAAAGAACGTGCAATCCAAGGCCTGAAAATTCGCAACTTCTCGGACGAGGCGCTCCAGGTAATTGACCGCATTTTGGAAGCGGACGAGACGCGCAGAAACGCTCAAGTGGAATTGGACAACAACCTTGCCGAATCAAAGCGCTTTGCCAGTGAAATTGGAGCCCTACTCAAGCTTGGTAAAGCGGCAGAAGTCGAGGCCATCAAGTCAAAGGTCGCAAGCTTGAAAGAACAAGCCAAAGACCTCGAATCCGTTATGAAGGTTGCATCGGAACAAGTGGAGGAGCTTTTGCTGACCGTGCCAAATATCCCGCACCACTCTGTGCCGCCTGGCAAAACACCGGATGATAACGAGGTCTTCAAACCTTGGGAAAAACCGATGCCTACTCTCCACTCCGGTGCGCTGCCCCACTGGGAATTGGCAAAAAAATACAATATCTTCGACCTCGACCTTGGCGTAAAGCTGACCGGGGCAGGCTTCCCGGTTTTCCGGGGCAAGGGCGCAAGGTTGGAAAGGGCGCTCATCAATTTTTTCCTGGACGAGGCTTCCCGTGCTGGTTATGAGGAAATAGCCCCTCCGCTCATGGTCAACAAGGACTCTGCCAGGGCCACCGGTCAACTTCCTGACAAAGAGGGCCAGATGTACTACGTGGAGCGCGACGACCTCTACCTCATCCCGACCGCCGAAGTCCCCGTGACCAATATATATAGGGACAGCATTGTGGATGAAAAAGATTTCCCAATCAAAATGACCGCTTACACGCAATGCTTCCGCCGGGAGGCGGGCAGCTACGGCGCGCACGTACGAGGCCTCAACCGGGTTCACCAGTTCGACAAGGTGGAAATCGTGCAGATTGCCCACCCGGACAGCTCCTACTTGCAGTTGGATGGGATGCTTACACATGTCTCTAGCTTATTGGATAAACTCGAATTGCCCTACCGCATCCTTCGGCTCTGTGGCGGCGACATGGGCTTCACATCGGCACTAACTTTCGACTTCGAGGTGTGGTCGGCGGCACAGGAGCGGTGGTTGGAGGTCAGCTCGGTATCAAATTTTGAGACCTACCAGAGCAATCGCCTCAAAGTGCGCTTCAAGGACGGCAACAAAACCCGCCTAGCGCATACCCTGAACGGCAGTGCCCTCGCCCTCGCCCGCATCGTGGCGGCACTTTTGGAGAACAACCAAACCCCAGAAGGCATAAGGTTGCCCAAGGTGTTGCACAGCTACACAGGGTGGGAGATGATTGATTAGCAAGTTAGCGTGTTGGCGCTTTGGCGAGTTGGGTAGGGCATACCCAACTCGCCAAAGCGCCAACACGCCAAAAACCTAGAATAAGATGCAATCACTTGATATTGAGGCGATTAACCAGCAGATATACCATGACAGTGCTTTCGTTGAGCAACTGAACGAAGAAACGTCCAAAATCATCGTGGGCCAAAAAAACATGATTGAACGGCTCATGATTGGCCTTTTGACCAGGGGCCATATCTTGCTGGAAGGCTTGCCTGGCTTGGCAAAGACACTGGCTATCAAGACCTTGTCCACCGCCATCAATGCCAAATTCCACCGGATTCAGTTCACGCCCGACCTGTTGCCTGCCGACATCATCGGAACCATGGTGTACAATCCTGGCACCACCAAATTTGCGGTACACAAAGGTCCAGTCTTCGCCAACTTCATCTTGGCGGACGAGATAAACCGTGCCCCAGCCAAGGTACAATCGGCGCTGCTGGAGGCCATGCAGGAGCGCCAAGTGACCATCGGGGGCGAGACGTTCAAACTGGAAGACCCGTTCCTCGTGATGGCCACGCAGAACCCCATCGAGCAGGAGGGGACCTATCCATTGCCGGAAGCGCAAACCGACCGGTTTATGCTAAAGGTAAAAGTGGGCTACCCTGAGAAGGAAGATGAACTCCAAATTATGCGACGCAACCTAAGCGAAGAGGTGGACGCAGTGGTGAAGCCGGTGGTACAACCTGCCGACATCCTTCGGGCGAGGAAGTCCGTGCAGAAAATCTACATGGACGAAAAAATCGAACGGTACATCATTGACATCGTTTTTGCGACCCGCAACCCAAAAGACTACGGCTTAGCCAACCTTGCGCCGCTTATCAACTTTGGTGGCTCGCCACGTGCCAGCATCAACTTGGCCTTGGCTGCTAAGGCCATGGCTTTCTTGCGCAGAAGGGGCTACGTGATACCGGAAGATGTGCGCAATATTTGCCACGACGTCATGCGACACCGCATCGGCCTGACCTACGAGGCGGAGGCGGAAAACGTAACCCAAGAGGAAATCATTAACCGGGTGCTGAACAAGGTGGAAGTGCCTTGATGATTTACGATTGACGATTTTGGATTGACGAGTAAGGGGTAGAAGAATGGGTTAGCAATCGGTCAAAAAAAGATTAGTTGGGGCTGGTTTTGGGGCATTGTTTTCTGGGTGAGGATTTTTGTGCTGTATTGCAGAATAAAGCGGGTCAAAGAAGCTGGAGAACGATTTGTTCGAGCGGAAAGAGTGATTGCCAAAGAACGATTCCATAAATTCGCCCAATATTCCTCGAAAAAGACATACAAGCCCATTCACCGTTCACAATTCACCGTTCATAGTTCACCGTTCATAAGTGCTTACTTTTTTCAGAACCAACCAAGTTTTTTACAGCGTGATGTTGATTGTGTACATCTTGCTGTTGCGGTTTTCCGTATTCATCGCACCGTTCCAATGGGAGCCATCCGGGCATGGAGTGCTGTGCGACGTGCTGTACGACATGGTTGGGTCATCGCAGAACCTGGCTGCGCATATCATTGCGATGGCGCTGTTGATGGGGCAGGGATATTTGGTCAACCTGATTTCCATCAACTATCGGCTCTCCAACGAAATAAACCTTTTTCCCGGCCTATTTTATGTGTGGTGCTGCTGCGCAATACCCGATTTCCTTTATCTCTCGCCAGTGCTCATCGGAAATACTTTCTTCTTGATTGCCCTCTATCAGATATTTGACACCTATAAAAACCCGGCTTGTGCCGACCGGATTTTCAATGCTGGCCTATGGTTGGGGGTAGCAAGCCTGTTCTATTTCCCGTTTGTATTTTTCTTGATCGTTTTGCTGGCCGCACTGAGCATTTTGCGGGCGTTCAACTTGCAGGAGCTGCTGATGATTTTGGTGGGCATGTTCCTACCCTACTTCTTTATTGGGCTTTATTTTTTCTGGTCCAACAAATTCGACTTCTTCTATGAAAACCAAATAGCCCGAAACTTTGATTTTTTCAATTTCAACCATATTGCGTTCACTTGGGACACTTGGGTGAAGCTGGCAATTTTCATAATTGCCACAATTTTCGTACTGGCAAACAACAGTACCTACCTCACCAAAAAGAACATCCAAGTCCAGAAAAAAATCAACATCCTTTACTGGGTGCTGATTTCCGCAGGCATTTCTGCCCCCTTCCAGGCCAACGTAACTTTTGAACATTTCCTTTTGCTCGCACCGACTCTGGGCATCTTCCTGGGGCTATCATTCACATCCATGAAATCGCAGTGGGCCGAGGCCATCCATTTTCTCATGGTAGTGCTGGTACTGGCCTTGCAGTTTGTGCCTTGGCAGCTTTGATTACTAAAGGCAAAAGTAAAAAGGACAAAGGCAAAAGTTTCTAACCCTTCCGCTTCAAGTTCAAGTAATCTAAAAAGTAAATTACCCGAAGGGAGATGCTGTTGCTTTGCGGAAAATCCGTCAGGCGTTCCACGCCGTTTTGGTAGGAGTATTGGATGTCATCTCTCGCAAAACTGAAGTCCTCCGTGTTGTTTTTCCAAACGATGAAAATATCGCTGCCCGGCGCAAACCGCCAACGGTAAACGGCATCCACCGTGAAAGCGTTGAAGCTATTGTCACTGAACTCATCGTATGCCGTGTCACCCAAAGTCCCATCTTCATGTAGCTGGTGAAGGCTGCTGTACTCAGCCTTTGACCAGTAGTGCCGCAAGCGGAACGAGAGCGACATTTTGTTGCTGAATATATAAGTGGTGTTGAAGACGTTCTCCACCGTGATGGTGTCCCGAATACCGAAGATGATTTGGCCATCGTCGAGCTTGGTCACATAGCCTACGTCGTTTTTCCAATTGTAACTGCCCACCTCCAGGTAAAACGACAGCCGGTCGCTGGCCCGAAACCTGGGCGATGCTGAAATGTTGAAACGGTACCTTCCTTCCTCGTCGAACTTCCGAAAGTTCGTGTTCATATCCAAGGCAAACTTCTTGCGGTAGTCCGTGGAAATAAAACCGCCGATGTTGCGGTTTGTTGGGTAAATATAGTACCTGCTGTAATCGGGCGTCCTCGGTTCGAAATAGTCATAAGTTTCCGCTGGCTCCAAGTAAGCGAACATGCCGAACCCCACCCTGTTTTTCGTGACCATCCAGCTGTCCACGCCAATGCCAAAATCGTTGTACACGTCCGGCTTTTGCAGTCGCCCGTAAAAACCATCAACGCTCAAATGCGCCTCGATGAAGTTGCCGAACGGCTCGTTTTTGTGGTAGCCCCACGAACCGTTGATGCTTTTTTGGTTGGCGCTGAAAATAAAACCAAGGTCGTTCGGGTCGTAGTCATGGCTCTCCACGTTGTAGCCAAGGTTCCATCTCAACTTGCCGCTGGTTTTGCTGACTTCACCAAAATATGCATACCCCATATCCGTTGAGCTTGGGAAGTATTTCTGGCTGACGACGGCCCTGCCGTTGAAGGCGTAGGACTGCGCCTTGTTCCTAAATGAAAACCTCGTGCCCGTCACGTTCGCCTCATAATCGTCGCCCCGGCGCAGCACGTTCGTGTTGATGAGCGACACATAGGAATTGTTCCGCAGGTTTTGGTCCAGCACCATAATATTATAGTTGGTGAGCGGGCTGGTCGTCACCTCGCGTTTATCACCCGATTCTATGTTCTCGATGGTGGCCTTCGTCTCTGCCGAAATGGCGTTGAACACCCCGATGCCCAGGCCGCTGTTCGTCCGACCCGACACCTTGGCGGCGTTGATGAGCTGCGACTCGCCGGGGTTGTCCGTCACCTCCTCGTTGTCGGCCAACTGGCCATAAACATCAAAGAAATGCAGTGGCCTACCGCCCACCCTCCGGGAATAGAACAGCCCGCCCTTGTTGAACAGCTCGGTACCTTCGGTAAAAAACTGGCGGTTTTCATCGAACTGCACCTCGAACGGCGAGAGGTTGAGCACCCGGTTGTCCGAGCGCACCTGCCCAAAGTCGGGGATGAGCGTCGCATCGAGCGTGAAGGCATCGTTGATGCCGTACTTGATGTCCATGCCACCGTTGATGCTGCGGCCCCAGTTGCTTTTCGGGCTGTTGTTTTTATCGTACAAATTCTCGGCGTACACCGAAAAATAGGGCGTCGCCGACAGCCTCACCGGCGATTCGATGTTCGCAATGCCGCCAATCGTACCGGACTGGTTGAGGTAACCAGCGATGTTGGGGTCCACCTCGTTCCAATACGAAATCTCCCGCTTGCGCCGCACCTCCCGCACGAAGTTCACGTTCCATTCTTGCGTCTCAGCGTTCGGAAAACGGATAGCCGAGTACGGGATTTTCAGTTCCACCACCCAGCCCTCGTCGGTGTATTCCACCTCGCTGTCCCAGACAGCATCCCACGACTCCTCACCGGAATTCAACACCCCGCCGAAGCCGCCGCCCTCCGCTGATGCCGAGAACTTGGTATCGTACTGGATGCCGGAGGCAGTCACGCCAAAGCCCACGCCATTGTTGCCGTCCCGGTAGGCGTCAATGATAACGGCGAACCAGTCCGCATTTCCGATATTGTCCCGCTCGGTCATTTCCCGCAGGATGCTGTCGGGGTTGGCATCCAGCAACCTGGCGCCGATGTACATGGCCGTGTTGTCGTACAGCACCCACACCTCGCTGTGGTTGCTGGCAGGTTGACCGGGGTTGGGGGTGTTTTGAACAAAATCGCCCGCTGGGGACGCAGTTATCCAGGCCGCTTCGTCCAGCTTGCCGTCAATTTTTATCCCCTGCGAAATGCGGGAGGCGGAAGTATGCTTCGTGGTGATTTCAGGCGGTTGTGCCTGGCTGAGGAAAATAACGAACGCTGTAAACACCGTTGTAAGCAGTATTTTCATAAAATCAAAGTTGGTGACGTTCAAAAAAGGTGCAAAATTAGTGGAACGGCCTCAACAAAATAGACCGGAAAGTTGCTGAATCATTGACACCTAAAAAGCCCAAAAGTTGCCGCCAATGCTCCGTTTGCCTGAATATTCCGATCGGCTTCAAATGACATACAACTGAGACCTATCGGAAAGGCTACCTTTGTCAAAAAATTAATCCAAGAAATGCTAATTCGCAATTTAAACGTTAATTTGCACCGCTCGCAAGCATCGGTATCAAAGCAAAAGACAGCAGCCGCAAGGTGAACAACTTACTTCCACATTTCATTCAGGAGCAATTCTTGTCCGACAACCGCCACGGCAGCTTTCAGGCCTACACGCTGTTTGTGGACATGTCCGGCTTCACCCGCCTCACCGAGACCCTGCTCAAACAAGGAAGCACGGGTGCCGAGCGGCTTTCCAATATCCTGAATGCCATCTTCGAGCCAATGGTGCGGCAAGTGTACGCCCTGGGCGGCTTCATCCCCTACTTCGCCGGCGATGCGTTCACGGGAATCTTTCCCATTGAGCAGTGCGATTGTGACGGCACCAAGCTGTTGGCGCTGGCGCAACGGCAGTTCGAGCTGCTCGAAAAGGCCTCCACCAGCTTCAGCGAGTTCAAGATTGGCATAAAAACAGGCCTTTCTCACGGCAAGGTCGAATGGGGGATTGTGGGCGATGCGCACAAATCGTTCTTCTTCCGGGGACCGGCCATCGAGGGCTGCGCCAAAGGCCAGATGTACGCGCAGCAACAACAAATCATCATTGACGAAGCATTCAAAAAAGCATTGTTTGAGGCGGTGTCGCCTTCGGCAATTTCCCTGCTTCCCAGTGCTGCCGATGGCTTTTTCATGGTCAATGAAAGACCAGACGCCAGCGACCTGCCGCTGCCCGCCTCGCCGAGCTTGCCCGCCCTAAAGCCGGAGGTACTGTCCCATTTTTTGCCCAAAACCCTCCTCGAATTCAGCCCGCGTGGCGAGTTCCGCACGGTGGTGTCGGTGTTTATCTCCTTCGAGGGACTGGCAGGTTTCGAACCATTGAACAGCTTCGCAACGGAGGTGCTTCAACCAAATCAACAATTTCTCAGGCTATTTCAAGGAAATAGATTTCAGCGACAAGGGCGGCGTCATCGTGGCGTTTTTCGGTGCCCCGGTCTCCTACGAAAACAATGTGGAGCGGGCGCTGGAGTTCACGCTCGCCCTCCAAAACGAGCTGCTGCCGCTCCAGATAAACAATGGCCTACGGTTCAAGGTCGGCATTGCCGAGGGTATCGCCTACGCCGGCGTCATCGGAGGCAAGGAGCGCAGCCAGTACGCTGCCGTCGGCAACCGGGTCAACATCGCCGCCCGCCTGATGATGAGCGCCAACTGGGGCGAGGTGCTAGTGGACGAGGTCGTTCACAAAAACCGCAACTACCGCTTCCAGCACACTGGCGACATCAGCTACAAGGGTTTGAAAAACCCAATCCCCACTTACAAAATAACGGGTCGAAACCAAGAGCAGCACCGCCCCTTCGACGGGGTGATGGTTGGCCGTGAGCAGGAGCTGGACAAGCTCGAAACCTTTGCCATGCAGGCCTTCGAGACATCGCAGGCTGCCGTGGCCTACGTGTACGGCGAGCCGGGCATCGGCAAAACGAGGCTCTCCTACGAGCTTCGGAACCGGTTGCGCAAGCGCCGCAGCCCGTACTGGATGGTTTGCCAGAGCGACCAGATTTTGCGCAAGCCGTTCAACCCGTTTGTTTATTTGCTAAAAAATTATTTTGGGCAAAAGCCCACCAATTCGCCGGAGGCAAACCTCCAAAGTTTTGAGCACGAGTTCAAGATACTGCTGGACGAGCTTGTCCAAATCGCCAACCCGGCTACCGAGGGCATCAAGCGGGAAATCGTGCGAACCAAGCCCGTGCTGGCCGCCCTCACCGGCCTGAAAACCACCGACTCGCTCTGGAACGACCTCGACGCCAAGGGCCGCTACCAGAACACCCTGGCCGCACTCTCGGCACTGGTGCAGGCGGAGGCGCTGCTCGGCCCAGTGGTCATGGAACTCGAAGATGGCCACTGGTTCGACCCCAGCTCGATGGAATTCCTCGGTGAACTGGCCGGGCGTATCCGCAACATGCCCATTTTTGTGCTGGTCACCTCCCGATACGACGACGAGGGCAACAAGCCCAAGCTTTTCAGCGAAGCTGTTTTTGAAAAAAACGGACTCCCACTGCTCGAAATTGACCTCAACATACTCGACAACGAGGCCATGAACGGCTTCGCAAGTGAGCGTTTGAAGGGCAAAATCAGCCCCGAACTGCTCGAACTGCTGCTGCGCACCTCCAACGGCAACCCATTTTACGCCGAGCAAATGCTCGAATATTTCATGGAGAGCGGCCAGTTGGAGGAGCGACCGAACGGCTGGATGGTAAAGGACCAAAATGTGCGGTTCAGCAACAGCATCCAGGCAGTGCTAACGGCGAGGATTGACCGCCTGAGCAGCCTGGTGAAGGAGACCATCAAGGCGGCGGCGGTCATCGGGCGGGAGTTCGAGCTGCCCGTGCTCACCGAGGTGATGATGGCCAACGAGGAGCTGGTGCAACACAACGGCAACAGCACTGCCTTGCTAAAAGAACAGGTTAAAACGGCGGAACGGGCGCAAATCTGGCAGGCGATGAACGAGCTGCGGTACATTTTTAGGCACTCGCTGCTGCGGGAGGCCGTGTACGACATGCAGCTCAAAACCCGCATCAAGGAGCTTCACCACCATATTGGCGAAGCCATCGAAAAACTGTACGAACACAACCTGGAGCAGCGCTACGTGGACCTCGTTTTCCATTACGAACAGTCCGAGGACGAGAACAAGTTGCGGGAATACCTGCAAAAAGCCGCCGACTACGCCAAGGAATACTACCAGAATCAACAGGCGCTCCATTTTTACGACAAGCTGATCGTCATCCTCGAAAAGCAGGGCAACAATTTTGAAAAAGCCAAGACCCTGCTGAAAAAATCGAGCATCCTAGAACTGGTGGGGCGTTGGGAGGAGGCCGAGGCGCTCGCACGAGAAGCGCTGGAAGTGGCCCAAATAGTGGACGACGGTAAGGTGCTGGGCAGGGCCAACGATGCCCTCGGCCACCTGCTCATGCTCAAGGGCCGCTACGAGGAGGCCGACGGCTACCTCGAAACGGCTGCGGCGTTTTTTGGCTCCAGCCACGACGACCGTGGCACTTCCAAGGTCTATGGCCACCTCGGCACGCTGTACTTCCGACAGGGCAAATACGAGGACGCCAAGCTATACTTCATCCGCAGCATACAACTGGCGCAACTTTACAAGCACACCTCGTCGCTGGCGCAAATAGTGGCCACGCTCGGCCTCACCTACATGAACCTGGGGAAGTACGACGACGGCATCCGCTGGCAGCAGAGCCAGCTCGAAGCCTGCCAAAAAGTGAACGACCGCCAGGGCATGGCCACGCTGCTCACCAATATGGGCATCGTGCATTTTGAAAAGGGCGAGTACGACCAAGCGCTAGACTGCTACCAACGTGGGCTAGACCTTGCCGAGGAACTGGGCAACAAGCAGCTGACCTCCATCGCCATCGGCTGCATCGGTTCGGTGTGGCAGCGCAAGGGCCGCTTCGACCTGGCCCAGCAGCACTTCGAGCGCGACTTGGCACTGACGGAGGAGCTAGGCGACAAGCAGGGCACCTGTATCGCGCTTGGACTCTTGGGCGACCTGTACAGCGTGATGGGCAAGTTCGACGAGGCCATCAGCTTCATGCAACGCAACCTAAAACTGGGCGAAGAACTTGGGTATCGCAAAGGTGTAGCCAAGTCGCTGAACACGCTGGGCGATATTTATTTTTACAAAAATGAACTAGAGACCTCCCTTAATTTTTACGACCGCTCCATCGAGACCACCCGCAGCATCGGCAACAAGCTTGTGCTGGGGTTCAGCCTCGTCGAAAAGGCTAACGTGCTGCTGGCCAAGGGCAGCCTTGCCGAGGTGCTGGAAAACCTGCGGGAGGCCACCACCATTGCCGGGGACATAAAACACCCTGACCTGCTTTTTGAGGTACGCCTCATGGCGGGCAAACTTGCAATAAGAAACCATGAAATTGAAGAGGCTATAAACGTATTCGATGCGCTGTTGGCGCTGAAGCGTGGCAGGCGTGACGAGGCGTTGGTGCAATTTGAATATAGCAAGATAGAATCTGGCACCGAGCACCGCGAACGAGCATTGGAGCTTTTCATGGAATTGCACAAGGAGACGCCCGTTCATGTGTACCAACTGAAACTCAATGAATTGGAGCAGTGACATAAACGCTCTCTCATGACTTATATCGTCCCATTTGTACTTCGATGAAATAGAAGAAAACAGCAATCCGGGTTATTTCCGTCGCTCAAAAACTATAATTTTTCAGCGGCAGCAGCTTCTTTCCTTGCCAAAGCTGCTTCCGAATCCCGGCCTAGTTTTTCCAGCAACATAGCCTTTGTTTTTAAAAAAACGGCACGTTCGGAAGGTATGGGTTCGCGGGAGCAGACATATTCCGACCATCCGAGCGCCATGCGCACCAGCACGTCGTCCAGGGCCACTTTGGACACGGACACGGCATAATAATCGAGGTCGCTATGGAAATTTCCATACTTCTCCAGGATACGAAAATCAATCACTGCATCCACCATATATGCCAGTTCATAAAGGTCGCCGTTGCGGATATGTTGGGCAGCTTTCGCCCTTGCGAGCAGTTCATTGCGTTTGGGAATATCCGCATTTTGCAGCATCTCGATTAGCTCCTCCTCTGCTTTTTTATCAAAAAGATGCCCCTCGTACGAGACGAAACTGCGGTTCGTTTTTATTTGTCCATCAATGGTCTCGTATATTTTCTCATCTACTTCCTCCATGCCAATCACTGCACCAATTTCTTCCCTGTTGTCCATGATAATGCGAAATTCACGGGAGGTGGGGTTATTCAAAAACAGCTTCACGGTGCCCCAATATGACTTGTCCATAAAATGGTCCTTGGTCATAAGCGCCAAATAGCTTCGGGTTATTTCCGCTTCTTTTTGCTGCTCCCCGGCCATCCGCAAGGCACGCATATAATCGAACATCATGGTGGGGTTTCGCTCACCGTTTTTGTAACGCTGCTCAAGTTCTACATAACTTTGACCGGGCGTTACGGCCATTTTCGACCATTCAAAAAACTCATTTCCAGCCGTATGGGCACCCACAATCCGGTGGACTTCCAGGCCTCCCGGTGCAATAAAAGATAGGTGGGAAAAACCTTCACACCATATTTGTCCTTCAACTCATCGCCTTGGCGGCCTTCCATGTCGTATTTGACGTTGATAAATTTTTGGTTGAAGTAATTGGCGACTTCCGGTCGGGTAAAAACCTCCTTTTCCATCTTCTTGCATGGCGCGCACCAAGAAGTATAGCCATCAAGGAATATGATTTTGTCTGAGCGCTGCGCAATATCCAGCACGTCGTCCCAACTAGGGTTGTCCATAAAATCAACCCTGTCATATCGAATCGACTGGGCATGGAGCAGGGAAGGAACAAGCACGACAATTGTTGAAAAGCAGTAATACACAGCCTTGAGTGAGTTCATTATTCTAAATTATTTACTGCAAATATAGCAAGTTCTTGAAGAACGCTGGAAAGTGGCGCAACATTAGCCGATAAGGATTGTGGCACATAAACAACACATTTTTTGAGAAACGCCAATCCTCAATAGAAAAGCGATTCAACGCTCATTACATTTATTGCCAACCAAGACTCATGAATATGGACTGACCCAAGGCACCTTATCAATGTTTTCACTTATTTTTTTTTGCAAAACAAAAAATTAAGGATTAAAACTATCCATAGTTCCAAAATATCCCTAATTTTGTGTGCCTCAAAAAAAATCATACCTATTTGATTATCTACCTACCCTGAACAAAATATCCTTGTCCCCGTAAAACATTACCCCCGTAAAAAACCTTATAAGAAGCAATAGCGCCCCATCCATCTGAACAGTAGGCTAATTTGGAAAAGTTTGATTTGGAAAAACACATCATCAGAAGCACTATCAAATCACTGATTATCAGCGACTTAAAATACAATGACAGCTATTTTTCATGGCTATAGGGAATGATTTCAACCTTGAATCATGGTGTTTGTCATTATCTAAACAACAAACAATTTAATTAAAAAGCTACAGGTAACCATTCCGTTCCCTTATGCTAAAATTTATGGTAACATGAGAAGTTTAACGTCAGATGTACAAGAGGAAAAACTTAAAAGTGACCTTCAGAGCGCAAAAAAAGCTGCGAAAAAAGCTAAATCAGCGTACAAGGTCAAACTGAAAGAGCTTAAATCAAAAATGAAGCCTTTCAAGAAAGCGCTTAAAGAAGCAGAAAAAGCAGAAAAACTAGCAAAATCTGCCTACAAAGCCTTAGACAAGAAAGAGGATAATGAAGTAGGGCAAGCACCAGTTGCCCAAGCTGCCATATCCGAGCCAACTGCCCCGAAAAAGCGGGGACGCCAGCCGGGATACTCACCTAAAGCAGCCAAAGCAGCAGCAGCGCCAGTAAAAAAGGAGACAGCGACAAAGGCAAAGCCAGGTAGAAAGCCAACCGCTGCACCTGCGAAAGCCGCAACATCCACTGGCGGCGATGACCTGACACAAGTCAAGGGTGTGGGTGACAACATCGCCGTGATGCTCAGGGCGAACGGCGTGAAGACCTTTGCCGACATGGCCGCCACCAGCTTCGACCGCTACAAAGAACTGCTCAAGGCCAACGGCATGAGCAAGTTCCGTGACCCGTCGCAGTGGGCCGCCCGTGCCGCCGCACTGGCCAACCTGCCTGCACCGCCAAAAGCAGCAGCAAAGCCTGCCGAACCAGCAGCAGCCCCGAAAAAACGGGGGCGCCAGCCGGGCTTTTCGCCTAAGGCAGCAAAAGGTGTCATCAACCATGAGGAGCAATACAAAGCTCCAAAAACTAGCCAAAAAGCTGCGTCGGCACCTAGTTCCGGTAGTGGCGACGACCTGACACAAGTGAAAGGCGTGGGCGACAACATCGCCGTGATGCTCAAGGCGAACGGCGTCAGAACCTTCGCCGACATGGCCGCCACCAGCTTCGACCGCTACAAAGAACTGCTCAAGGCCAATGGCATGAGCAAGTTCCGTGACCCGTCGCAGTGGGCCGCCCGTGCCGCTGCACTGGCCAACCTGCCTGCCCCACCAAAAGCAGCAGCAAAGCCTGCCGAACCAGCAGCAGCCCCGAAAAAACGGGGACGCCAGCCGGGCTTCTCGCCAAAAGCAGCCAAAGCAGCAGCAGCGCCTGCGGCACCTGCAAAAAAAGAGACCGCACCAAAAGCAAAACCAGGTAAAAAACCAGCCGCAGCACCTGCTAAAGCCAGCGTAACACCTGCTAAGGCCGCCACCAAATCTACTGGCGGCGACGACCTGACACAAGTCAAAGGTGTGGGCGACAACATCGCCGTGATGCTCAAGGCCAACGGCGTCAGAACCTTCGCCGACATGGCCGCCACCAGCTTCGACCGCTACAAAGAACTGCTCAAAGCCAACGGCATGAGCAAGTTCCGTGACCCGTCGCAGTGGGCTGCACGTGCCGCCGCACTGGCCAACCTGCCCGCTCCGCCAAAAGCAGAAGCAAAGCCTGCCGAACCAGCAGCAGCCCCGAAAAAACGGGGACGGCAACCCGGCTTTTCGCCAAAAGCAGCCAAGGCAGCAGCAACCGAACCAGCAGCAGCTCCTAAGAAGCGGGGACGCCAGCCGGGGTTCTCTCCAAAGGCAGCCAAAGCAGCAGCAGCGCCTGCTATAAAGGAGGAGGCAGCTCCCAAGGCACCAGCCAAGCCAAAAGGACCTCCAGCCAAGCCAGACGACCTGACACAGGTGAAAGGCGTTGGCCAACGGGTAGCCGATGCGCTCAATAAAGAGGGCATCTA
This sequence comes from Saprospiraceae bacterium, assembly GCA_016719855.1. Lineage (GTDB taxonomy): Bacteria > Bacteroidota > Bacteroidia > Chitinophagales > Saprospiraceae > UBA6168. The sequence goes on from JADJYH010000016.1 coordinate 68,878, forward strand.
TACCTACAAGGACATGGCTGGGACAGGCCTAGATCGCTACAAAGAGATTTTGAAGGACAACAACATGAGCAAGTTCCGTGACCCATCCGATTGGGCAAAAATTGCCGGTGAATTGGCGGGTAAGAAGTAAATCCGTCGGAATATACATGAGCTATGAAGGCCGTGACCAGACTTGGTTGCGGCCTTTTTTTATTTTATTTCACGCAAAGGCAAAGCCGCATTCGAACAAGAAAGCAGCAAGGCAAGCTTGACGCCAATGCGTAAATTCACAACACCCCGAACCATCATTCCTCCATTGGCATAATCCAAGGCGAAGCCTTGAATGGCTCCCATTTGACCTGAGCCAAATCCACTTCGGCATCAATGAACGGCTGTGTTTTGCGCCGGTTCAGGCTGGCCCGAACGTTGGCGTGAACGGCCACATCGGGCACGCCCCTCCTGTGCCAGAGGTCACGCAGGTAATGGGCAAATTGCAGCACCATATCGGGGTGGGTAAATATTTTTTCCCGCTGGCGGTCCGTGAGGTAGTCGGTCACGTCCACCTTGGTGACCTCCCCTGTCTGCAAGTTTTTTATGTCAAAATGGCCGTAGCCCCGCTTCGAGCGGAGCATCATGCGCCACGAGTAGCGGTGGCCCTCCTCTGTCCAGGCCACGTTTCCGGGGAAGCACCAGTGTCGCAGCGGCATGAGCAGGTGGAAGGCGATGAGGAGTGTCAATACTGGTATAACCACCTGCTTCGAGTAGGCAGGCGGCACAACGTCGGGGAGGTTCAGAACCTCCCCGACGTTCAATATGCCCCACCAAGTCTCCACGCGCTGAGGCCATTTCCATTTTGTTTTAAAAAAAGCGAACACCTGCCTTGGCCAGTCGGGCGGAAAGTACAGCAGGCTGAGGGAGATGGACAGCCACGGGAAGATGCCGATTTGGAAAAGCAGCGTATTCGTCAGGTGGAAAAACAGGATGAAGCCAAGCGCCCAGACCCTCGTTTTTCTGAACATCAAAAAAAATGGCGCTGTGAGGTCGAGCAACATGCCGCTCCAGGCCATTGCGTAGGCAGTTTCTCTTTGCGCCCAAAGCCAGCCGAGCAGCGGCATGTCTTTTTTTACACGAATCCAGTCGTGCAGTGGGTTGGCATCGAGCAACCAGTCGGCGTTGATCTTGGCGACGGCCCCGTACACGTACACGATGCCCATCATCAGCGGCAGTATCCACAGGCTCCAAGCTTGGATTTTGTCGCTTCGCAATGCAGGGTTTTTCACCACATCCAACGACCACTGTCGGTTGGCGGGCAGGAAAATCATGATGAAACTCAGCCAAATGAACAAGTAGCCGTGGTTGAGGTACAGCGCTTTTTCCAACAAAAAGACATAGCTGAACCCCACGAAAAACACCACCGTGCAGACCCGGTACCACCGCCCCAAAGCGATGAGCAGCGCCGCTGCCATCAGGCCCAAAAACACGATGGATAGGTACGGCTCCGGCAGCGGCCCCACCCATTCGAAGCCCAAGTACTTGAACTGGAATTTTTCCGGGTCAAAATAGCCCTTGTACAGGTGATAGTACGTCCAGACTCCCATCAAATCGGCGAAGCCGAGGATGCCAAACACCACCCGAAAGAAGGCGAGGGAGGCTATGTCAACTGGCGAAAACGGTTTCATGGTTTCAATATTTCTGACTATCACTGATTGTAGTGATGCAGCTTTTTTTTGATTGACGATTGCTGATTACATGATTGACGATTGTTGATGTAATTGTCGATGGATGGTTTTTGATGGCTGAAATCAGCAATTGACCATCAAAAAATCAGCCATCATATCAAAAATCGTCAATCATGTAATCAGCAATCGTCAATCAAAAACCCATCACTACAATCCGATACGATCAGCAATATTTCATGGTTTCAGGTTCCTCTCAAACTCTCACTCGCTCACTCTCTCACCTCTCTCACCCGCTCACCCTCTGACGAGCAACGCCGGGTTCACCTCAAACTGCTGCTTACGCTCCTGCGAAAAGCCAAAAGCGGCATGTGGCAGCAGCCGTTGGAGGAAGTGCGAGGCTAGTTTCAGTTTCTTCGTGGGCAGCGCCAGAGTCAGTTCCGAGCCGTCGAGGAGCATGACGAAGAGCGTACCTCGCTCCGAAAGCAGCATCCCAAAGGGCATCAGCCGCTCTTCCTGTGTGTAAATCCAAACGATGTGCCGAGGGCGACGGTGCAGCACCTGCCAGAGCGGGTCGTCCTCGACCTTGGGGCGCCGCAGGTACTCCCGCAAGAACCAAGCGCCGGGCAGTGCCACACCCAGTCCGAGAGCTGCGAGCAGACTATATTTTTGGTAAAAAACGGCCGTCAAACTCAACCCGGAAACCAGCAGCACGAGCCCCACGGCCAGCTTCAGCCAGAGGTCCCGCCTAATGGCCTCCCGGATGGTGAGCATGGCGGGGTGGGCGAGGAGTTTGTGGTGGTCGTGCAGCAAGGGTTGACCTGTTTGTTTTTAAAACATTTTGTTGAAATAAATTCAGTGTAGTTTGTATCTTTGTGTGAAAATAAGCGAGTTTTTGAAAATGGAGATAAAAGACGTTCATGTTTGGAAACCCATCGAGTTTTCGGAGGCTTGGGAACAGTGCAGCACTTCCAAGTTAGACGTGCTTTTGCCCTCGTGGGTCAGGCGGCGGCAGACTTTAAGGGAGGATTTCAAGGCGTACAACCAGTTTATGGACCGCCTGAAACGGCAACACGCTATCGAAACTGGGGTTATCGAAAAACTCTACGACCTGAGCGAGGGCGTCACGGAGACGTTCATCAAAGAGGGTTTCGTGGAGTCTTACCTGCAACATGGAGACACGAACATCCCGCCACATCAGTTGATGAACTACCTGAACGACAATTTCAGCGCCATTGATTTTGTCTTCGATGTGGTAAAGAACAACCGACAGTTTACAGTCGGCTTCATTAAGGAACTGCACCATCTCATCACTAATCACCAAGAGAGCGCCGAAGGCCGTGACCAATTTGGCAACCGCCTCCAAATACCGCTCATCAAAGGTGCTTTCAAGGAATGGGAAAACAACCCAACCCGTGCCTCTGACGGCAAACGCTTCGTGTACTGCCCACCCGTGCATGTGGCCGCTGAAATGGACAACCTTGTGGCCATTCTCGCCAATTTGGAAGCAAGGAATGTGAAGCCGCTGCTGGTAGCCACTTGGCTGCACCATGCGTTTGTGATTATTCACCCATTCCAAGATGGAAATGGCCGTGTAGCAAGGCTGCTGGCAAGTTTGGTGCTGATAAAACATGGACTGTTTCCGCTGACAGTGAAGCGGGGAGATAAGAAGCGGTATATTGATGCGCTAGAATTGGCTGACAATGGCGAACCGCAGGGATTGGTCGATTTTTTTGGGGAGATGCAGAAGAAGAATATTGAGGGGGCGTTGAATATGAGGTTGGAGGTGGGAACCACAACTATAACTGAAATTGCGGAGATACTATTTGAAAAAATCGAAGTGAAAAATCGGAATGAAAAAAATAGCGAAAAAATGAAAGAGCTATTATCTGTAAATCGTACTCAAGTTGTTAATTTTTGTCAATCTGCCTTAAAAGAAATAAAATCTGAACTGGAGAATAAATTAAGCGGGATTGCCAGTTTTGAAATAATCGAACATACTTTAAACTCCCCAAGAAATAACCCAACTCTTAAGTATGTAAAAAATATTCTAATCGATTTAATTACTTTTCGATGAGACCTTACCCAATACACTTTTTCAGTTCGTCATACAGCTTGAAGAAAGTAAGTATTGCCTCATGATTTCCATTCATCACTATGGTCATGACAGTTCCACTCTTGCAATTGGAGCAATTGATTTGTCAAAAATTTATGAAGATTCTTCTTCTGAACTTCCAATAGAAATAGAGCCATTTACGATTTCACTTGAAACTGATGATGCCACTTTAGAAAAGTCTTTTGACAATATCAAAACTTATCTACAAGACATCATTTCGTTTTCGCTCGCCCAAATCGCCAGCGAAATCAACCCCTAGCTAAAACATGAAACAGCGAATCTACATTGACACCTCCGTCATCGGCGGCGTTTTCGACGAAGAGTTTCAACGGCATTCCAATATGCTGATGGATGAGTTTAAAGCTGGAATAAAGATAGCAGTTGTTTCGGATGTTACGTTTCTGGAATTGGCGGATGCACCAGAAAGAGTTCAAGCGGTACTCAGCTTAATTCCAAATGTTTACAAAGAGGATATTGCATTGACGACTGAGGCAAGGGAATTGGCAGACAAGTACATTAGTGCTGGAGCTGTGACCATGAAATTTTATGAAGATGCGCTTCACATTGCCATTGCCACCGTAAGCCGGGTTGACATTTTGGCGAGTTGGAACTTCAAGCATATTGTCAATCTTGATAGAATCAGAAAGTTCAATGCAGTAAATTTGATAAATGGTTACCCAATGCTTGAAATCCGAAGCCCAAGAGAAATATTAAAATCCAAAGAAGATGAATAAGGAAAAACAATTCGACAGCGTCCAAATGATGCGTACCATCCGTGAAAAAATTCAACGAGAATGGGAAACCAACCCTAAGCTCGTGGAAGAACGTTTGAAAGAAATCCGTAAAAAGTACAACATCAAAGAAGAAGTTCAAAAAGAAAAATCCGAATCATAAATGTCCCAACAGCAAGTAACCTACAACGAAGACAACATCCGCTCCCTCGACTGGCGGGAGCATATCCGCATACGCCCCGGCATGTACATCGGCAAGCTGGGCGACGGCTCCACGCCCGACGACGGCATCTACGTGCTGGTCAAGGAGGTCATTGACAACTGCATTGACGAGTACGTGATGGGCTACGGCAAGAACATTGACGTGAGCGTGAAGGACGGCGTCGTGGAGGTGCGGGACTACGGGCGGGGCATCCCGCTCGGCAAGGTCATTGACTGCGTCTCGCAAATCAACACGGGCGGCAAGTACGACTCGAAGGCGTTCAAAAAATCCGTCGGCCTGAACGGCGTGGGCACCAAGGCGGTGAACGCCCTCAGCAGCTACTTCAAGGTGCAAGCAATACGGGAAGGTGAGACCAAGATTGCCGAGTTCGAGACCGGGAACATCACCAAGGACCACAAGCTGGGCAAGACCTCGGAGAACAACGGGACGCTCGTCGTTTTCCGCCCCGACGAGACGATTTTTCGCAACTACCGCTTCCGCACAGAGTATTTGGAGCAGCAGCTCTGGAACTACGCCTACCTGAACGCTGGCCTGAAAATCAACTTCAATGGCAAGATATTCCATTCCAAGAACGGCCTCCTCGACATGCTCTCGAACAAGACGCAGACCGAGCAGTTGCGCTACCCCATCATCCACATCAGCGGCGAGGACATCGAGGTTGCCATGTCGCACGGCAACCACTACGGCGAGCAGTACTACTCCTTCGTGAACGGCCAGAACACTACACAGGGCGGCACCCACCTCAATGCCTTCAAGGAGGCAATTGTGAGCGTGTTGCGCAAATTTTACAACAAAACCTTCGACCCAAAAGACATCCGCTCCAGCATCGTGGCGGCCATCAGCGTGCGGGTGGAGGAGCCGGTGTTCGAGTCGCAGACCAAGACCAAGCTCGGCTCACAGGACATGGGGCCACAGGGGCCGTCCGTGCGCAAGTTCGTGACCGACTTTTTGGAAAAGGAACTCGACAATTTCCTCCACAAAAACGAGGCGGTGGCCAAGGAACTGCTGCGTCGCATCCAACAGTCGGAGCGGGAGCGCAAGGAGATTGCTGGCATCAAAAAACTTGCGAACGAGCGGGCCAAGAAGGCCAACCTCCACAACAAAAAACTGCGTGACTGCCGCCTCCACCTCAACGACGCCGTAAAAAAAGGCGACGAAGACCGTCGGCTTGGTTCCACGGTGTTCATCACCGAGGGCGACTCGGCAAGCGGCAGCATCACCAAGGCCAGGGACGTGGAATTGCAGGCCGTGTTCAGCTTGCGGGGCAAGCCGCTCAACTGCTTCGGCATGACCAAAAAAATCGTTTACCAAAACGAGGAACTGAACCTGCTCCAGCATGCCCTCAACATCGAAAACGACCTGGAAGACCTGCGCTTCAACCGGGTAGTCATCGCCACCGATGCAGACGTGGACGGGATGCACATCCGGCTGTTGCTGCTCACGTTTTTCCTCCAATTCTTCCCAGATTTGGTGCGCACGGGGCATTTGTTCATCCTACAAACGCCGCTATTCCGGGTACGGGACAAGAAAGCGACATACTACTGTTACAGCGACGCTGAAAAACAGGAGGCCATCCGCAAGCTGCGGGGCAAAGCCGAAATCACCCGGTTCAAGGGTTTGGGTGAAATCTCGCCCGGCGAGTTCAAGGATTTTATCAACGAAAATATCCGCTTGGAGCCGGTGGTGTTGCAGGCCGATGCTGATTTGGAGAAAATCCTGTCGTACTACATGGGAAAGAACACGCCGGAACGCCAGGAATTTATCATTGACAACCTGCGGGTGGAATTGGACGAAATCGAGGATGATATTGAAATCCGGGAAGCACTGGGTGGCGAGATGCCAGTTGATGAAGCAGAAGAGGCGATGGCTTGATTTACGCACGTACCCTGGAAATCTTTCCGGGGATACAACCAAGTTCCGGCGTACAAAAAAGGGCGGCTCGCAATGCGAGCCGCCCTTTTTTGTTCTTGTTGGGGACTGCCAACTGCCCCCTGTCGAACTGTGGACTACTAATTTTCCCCTTCCGCAACGCTCAACGCACCAAAATCGAACAGCAGCGAGAAACGCAGCGTGTTGTCGAGCGGGTTGCGCTGGTTGGTGGTGGGCACGAGGTAGGAGAAGTTCAGGCCGAATATATTGTACTTCAAGCCGAGGCCAACGGTGAAGAAATGGCGATCGCCCTTCGTGCGGCTCTCGGAGAAGTAACCTGCACGAACTGCGAACTGCTTGTCGTACCAGTACTCAAGGCCGACCGAGTAATTAATCTCTTTCAATTCTTCATCGAAGCCGTTTGGGGCATCACCGAAGGAAGAGAAAATACCGGAAATCGGCGACTCCTGACGCCAATCAGCAATGTTGTCGCCATCAGCGTCGCAGTCGAAGCAACGGGTTGGCACCAGCAGCTTGTTCAGGTCGGCAGCGATGGTCAGGCTGTTGTATTCGTCAAATTGGAAGCCCCAAGCACCACCAAGACCAAGGTTGGTCGGCAGGAAATCCTTCTGCCCGTTGGCCGCATTGGTATACGTGATTTTCGAGCCGATATTGGTGACGGCGAGGCCGATGGTCAAGTCGCTCTTGCGGCCGTTAGCCTCGATGTCGGTATCGTAGGTAAAGAAAAGTCGGCAGCGCCAGCCTTTCCAGCTTCGATAACCTGGCCATCCACCTGCTGGCCGCTGGCCAAGTTGGAGTAGATGAACTTGGCGCCCACCGCAGCCGTAAATTTCTCAGAAAGCCTGCGGGAGTAGGCCACGGTCGCCTCAAATTCGTTGGGGTTGCCAGTGCCAATTGGATTGCCGTTTTCGTCGGTGAAGTTGATGTCGCCGAGCGAGAAATAGCGCAAGCCAGCACCAATTGCTTGGTTTTCGTCTATTTTGTAATAGCCAGTCAGGTAGGCGAGGTACACATCGTTGAGGCCGAGCGAACGCAGCCAAGGGGTGTACGTGGCCGAAATGCCTAGCGGGTTTTCAGCCATCACCAGCTTCGACTGGTTGAAGTGCATGGCGTTGGCATCGGGGGAAAGGCCAATGCCCACATCGCCCATGGCGCCAGAGCGGGCATCGGATACGATGCGCAGGAACGGCACTGCTGTGAGGATGGTGTTCGTGCAGTCAGAGCCATCAGGATTGACCCAATTACCTTTGGTGTCTTTGAAGCACTGGGCGTTCAGGTCGCTCGAAAAGAACAACCCGGATAGGGCAAAAAGTGCAATTGTATAGCGTAAACCTTTCATGAGATGAATTCAGTTTTTTTGAAAAAAAAGTTTGCAAATATAGGGTAGCTAAGATGAATGAAGCATGCCTTTTTTAACAAATACCTCAAGCATCCCAGCCTTTTTTAATCATTTCAAAATCACGAGTTTTTCAAAGTTGCTTTCGCCTTCCAGCAGGACGTCGCCGGTGTTGGCGCTCCTGACTTTTACTTTGTAAACATAAACTCCTTTGGCGAGGGGGTCTCCGTAGTCGTCCCGGCCATCCCATTGGATGCAATCGCCGCTGCCTAAACGGTAGCCTGTGGAATTTATTCTCTCCTCCAAAGTTTTTATCAGGCGACCAGAAACCGTGTAAATCTGCACCATAATATCGAGGTCTTGCCCTGCTTGGTTGTGCTCAAACATGAAGCAGGTGGACGTGGTGAAGGGGTTCGGATAATTCAGCACGTGCTTCAGCGCCACCTCCGCCGATGTCACCACCAAGAACTCCGTGTAGCCTTCGGCGGGGTTGTTGGCAATGTCCCAAGCTTGTACTTTGATTTGGTGCCTCCCCTCTGCGAGGGCATAGAGGGGGTAGCGCACCTCGCCTTTTGTGTAGTCGTCGAGGGCCGACTCGTAAAAATCGTTCAAACTGTACGTGTTCTGAGAGTTTTTATCCAAAATACCTGCCAAGTCGTGGCCCACGCTGTTGCCGATGACGTTGATACCGTTGTCATCCTCCAATTTTACCAGCAAAACAGGGTCTGGGCTGGTGATTCCGCCGAACACGAAGTTCTCGTTGTTCATGAAAACCCCCACTTTCGGGCCTTTATCGTCGGCAAGGGCATTCTCGTCCGTACCGCCAACGATGATGCCCTTGAAGTTGCCAGCGGCATCCTCCATTTGACCCTCATCGGCGGCGTAGTAGCTGAGTTTGCAGTTGCCGAAATTGTAATCAATGTCCTTCGGCACCACGAAGGTGAACTTGAACTTGCCAGCCGTCACGCTCGCCCGGCCCTTGAAGATGATGTTTTTTTGAAGGTCAAAATCAAAAAGCGGGCTTCCGGCGTCCTGTGCCAGGGTGCGGTACTTGATGGACTTGTCGTAAATGGTCGGGTACACCACCCCGTTGAAATTGGTGAGGAGGTTGCCATTGTCGTCCCGCACCTCGCCCTCGATGGTCACTTTTTGCAGCGCCTTGATGGTGTCCACGACGGCTGTATCAATGGGGTGGCCATTGACGGCGGTAGTGGCCACTTGGAAGTTGGGCAGGGCCAGCTTTTGGGTCGGGTCGCCGAGCAGGGTGAATTTTTGGGTGTTCGAGTCGTTGCCAAGTTTGTTCTTGCTCAAGCGGAGCACCTCGCCGATGGTCGGCCTTTCGTTGTTCAGTTTGTAAAAAAGCGTGTCAACCGCACTACCAGTTAACTCCGCATTAGAAGAAGCATAAACCGGTCGCACGGTAGTGTACAGCGCAATGGCACCTCCTTTTTCATTCAGTAGGCAAAGCTCGCCCGCTGTGACGGAGGCAGGGTCATCGTAGCCAGCGAAAGAGCAGGTGGCCGTGATGATTATCGGCATTTTCTCCAAATTCCTCCAACTGAGGATGTCCTCAATTTTCAAAACCCGCTCCTGCGTCCAGCCCTTCGTGCCGCCGTGGCCGAGGTATATCATGGCCAAAACGCCCTTGAACACATTATTATTAATGGCGTCGGTGGCGAGCGGCACCCGAACGCCACCAGAAGTAGAAACCTGAGGGAAAGCATCGAGGTAAATTTTGTCAAGATTGAGGTTGGGGTTTTTGGCGGCTATTTTCACGGCAATCTCGTCCGCATCGCCGGTATGCGTGTTACTGTCTTCGTCGTCCCCGACGAACGCAATCCGGTTGCGCCAGTCCCGCAGGTTTTGCGGCTCCACGTCGTAGTGGATGATTTTGTCCACCACACCCCTTGCTTCTTCTTCCTCCTTCACGGGTATGCGTCCCACTGCAATATCGAGTGCACCGGTGCTGAGGTTTTCTCCCTCGCCGTCACTCAATAGGGTGAAATAGTCGTCGGTCGGGTAAGCTGAAATTGGATTCAGGGAGGAAGGCGTCTCCAGCGTTGGGACGTAGTCACCGCCGAGGTTGTAAATGTCTCGGCTGTCAAAAGAGGCATCGCCGAAAAGAATCACTGCCTTGAAGCGGTCGGGATTGCGGTCGTAAAGCATCCTTGCGAAGTCACGGATGGCCGTAGCATCCTTGCGCCCGCTCGAAAATTCATTGTACAGTTTTTCCACGTCCACCGTTGCCACGTTCAGGCCGCTGAACTGGCGGCGGTGCTCGGCCAGTCGCTCGGCATCAGCCTCGAAGTCTTTGTGGTAAACAATGGCTAGGTCCATGTTGGTGAAGCCATGGTAGTTCTGGTTTTCGATTTTGCCGACGGCATCCGCTTGCAAGAAGCCGCCATCGCCGAAGGCGATAAACTCCGTCAGCGTGTCGGTTGCCGCACCAAAGCTCAACTCCGAGCCAGATAAATTGGCCTCCTGCCGCTTTGGCTGGAGCGGGTTGGTGATGTCCCAAACGGCGAGGTTCGCTGTTGCATTGCCGAGGTCGAACCGGCTGACCGGATTGCCCATCGAACGCAAGTCACGGAAGTGCATTTGGTCGTCGACCATCAGCAGTTGGCGGCGTAGGTTGAGTTCGATGTAGTCAAGCCAGCCTTCGTTGAAAGTGTTGTCCGGACGAGTAAATTTCAGTTGCACATTGAGGTCGCCGCTACTTGGCGTGAACTCGTCCGAAATGCTGACGAGGCTGGCGTAGGTGTCAGTCGTACCGCCATTTGTTCTTCCAAAAGTGCCGCTGGTCATGGTCTTGCCGTTGGCCGTGATGGAGAAATTGGCAGTGTTGCCCTGAGCGATGCGAGCAGCAAAAGCGGCAGTGAGCTTTATCGGCTCGTTCGGCACGAGGTTGGGCAATTGCAGTTCGTCGCTGAAATCGTCATCGGTTTTCACCTTATAGTAGTCACTGAAAAACTGCCGCCCTGAGCCTTGACCGTACACCCAGTCGTGCAGCAAGTTGTAGGTCTCCTTTTCGTGGCGGACAAAATCGCTGAAAGTGTTGGTAGTGTAGCTTTCGCCCGTCAGCGAAGGCTGGTTTTCGATGCGCAGCCCGTTGGAACCGCCTGTTTTTATGAAATAAAAATTCTGCTCCGAATAAAAATTCTTCGGGTTGCTGAAGGTCTGGTTGGCATTGTCGAAGTACCATTTGTCGGGGCCTTGGCCGTAAAAAAGGATGAAGTCCTCGGCGTCAAACTTGCCATCGGCTTCGCCAACGATTTCGATGGCATTTTCTGTGAGGTCGTCGGCACGGGGAGCGTCGGTAAGTTCAGGGAGGATGCCGCCGCCGTTGCCGTACAATTTAATGGTGCGTGGGTCAATGCTTTCGAGCGGGATGCCAAGTTTGTTTTTCAAAAAATCGAAATCAAGTTTGTAAACCCCAGTTTCGCTTACCTCAATCTTATAAACATCGCCATCGTTGAGCACGGAGGTGAAAGTGTTGCCGCCCCGTGGCTTGCCGGGCAGTGGTTGCGGCGCAAAATCGAGGCGCAGTTCAAAGGAGACCAATCGCTCGTACCTGCCCTGCCCTACCTTGCGGATGGGCATAAAAGTCACCCGCCCAAAGTATTCAGAGCGGTCTTTCTCTATTTCCGTGTTGATTTTTATTTGCTCCGCAATGGCCTCGTCGTCTGAGGATGGCGTTTTTTCAAACGGCTCGAATACCATGTTGCCGAAGGAAACCATGAACTCGCCGTGGGCTGGCATGGCGAAACGCTCGGTATAGTAGGGCAATGTGTTGTAGGCGGGGCTATAAATGGCTCCCTTGAAACGGAGCAGGTGTACTGGCTCAATGCTGTCTTCATAGGGCATCACCTTCACCTCCTCCGACCATTGCAAAGTCCGTTGTACCACGGATGGTGGTGCGGCAATCGCCATCGCCACTGAAAAAATGGCCGAAATGGATGTTACTAATCTCTTCATTTTCATGGATTTTGAGTGCCGAAAACTACTTCCGGCAAAAAACAAGGCTAGAATTGACTTCCGGTGCATAAAATTTCAAACGGCTCTAAAACGTTACGGAAAGGCCGCTATGTTGTTCCAAGGTTTTTTAACAGTCCTGAAAGTTGGAGGAAGAGTGGGCAAAGCTGACGTTTGTTTTTTTCAAAAGCACTGATGTTCAACAGTTTACAACAGAAACCTCCTTTGAGCCGAGAATTTCTGGAAATCCACCAAATTGACCAGCGCCGACAATTCAAAAAAAACTTGTCCCGCATCGGTGTCTTTTTATCATTTTTACATTCTCGCTTCCGGTGCGAAGTTCGCAAACTTATGTTTTTGGCCACCGGAAAAACCATTAAAGTAAGGTCAATGAAAAGACAATTTTTACATGCCGTCCTACTTCTATTGCTGTTTTGCGGGGTGGCCAAAGCACAAGACCCGCTCTTTAGTCAATTTTATTCAATGCCCCTGGTGATGAACCCGGCCTTTGCGGGCACCACTTACGCACCTAGGCTTTCGGCCACTTACCGCAACCAATGGCCCATCCACGCTGACAACACCACGGCCTACGCCACCTACGCTGCCTCTTACGAACAGTTCATTCCGGCATTTAACAGCGGATTCGGGGTATTGGTTTTAGCGGACAACGACGGCAGTGGACTTTTCAAGACGACCAATTTCATGGCAAGTTATGCCTATCGGATCGCTGTCAACGATGAGTTCAACATCAGGTTGGGCATCAACGCAGGGTTCAAGCAATCCAATATTGATTGGGACAGGCTGGTTTTCCTAGACCAACTAGACCCCATCACCGGGTCAGTTGACCCCTTCGGAAACCCCAATATTACCAACGAGCTTCGGCCAGAAGACCTAACCGCCACGGTTTTCGACGTGGGTGCTGGAATACTCGCCTACAATAGCAAGTACTACGGCGGCATTTCCCTACAGCATTTGACTACCCCAGACGAGGGTTTTTTCAAGACAAACTCAAGTCTGCTCGACGGGCTGCCTCTGCGCACCTCTATCCACGCAGGAGCAGAGTTTATTGTTAAAGAAGGCAATAAGCGCACCCCGTCATCGTTTATTTCGCCGAATATCCTCTTTGCCAAACAAGGAGACCAAGGCCAAATTAACGCCGGTGCGTACTACAATCATGGCCTCGTGTTCGCTGGAGGTTGGTTCAGGTACGCTTTCACCAACGCAGACGCCGTAATTGCCGTGGTAGGAATGCAGTACGATATTTTGAAAATTGGCTACAGCTACGATTTCACGGTGGGTAGCAGTTTGGCGGCGAAAACAGGCGGCGCACACGAGATTTCGCTGGTGCTGAACTTCGACAACAGCGAGGCCGTACGCTCAAAACGCCGGGCAGAACGCTACAACGATTGCTTCAAAATTTTCCGATAAATACCCTGTTGAAAAAACAATCCATGTTAAAACCCATCATTAACCATTGATTTGAAAACTAGTTTCCTATATTTGCACGTCTTTTTTTCAAAGTAAAAATATTTATAAAAAGTGATGAAAAATCTGTTGAAGTTAAGTCCAGTAATTCTCCTCGCAGCAATGCTGTTGAGCGCCTGCGGCAAAAAGGAGCGTTCCACAACCACTGGCTGGCAATACAATGATGCCAAGTGGGGTGGATTCGAAAAAGTTGACTACGAAGGCCAAACCACTGGCCCCAACCTCGTCCTCGTTGAGGGCGGTACTTTCACGATGGGTGTGACCGATCAGGACGTTACCTACGACTGGAACGCCATCCCTCGCCGAGTAACCGTTTCTTCCTTCTACATGGACGAAACGGAAGTAGCAAACATTGACTACCGGGAGTACCTGTTCTGGTTAGAGCGGGTTTTTGGGGAGTCCTACCCAGAAGTTACACTTAATGCCCTCCCCGACACACTGGTTTGGCGGGAAGAATTGGCTTTCAACGAGCCATTTGTGGAGACCTACTTCCGTCACCCATCCTACGACAACTACCCTGTGGTTGGTGTAAGCTGGCTCCAATCCAACGACTACGCCCAATGGCGTACCGACCGGGTGAACGAGATGATCCTGATTGAAAAAGGTGTGCTCAACCCAAATGCCGAGCAAAAAGACGAAGACAACTTCAACACCGAATCATACTTGGCTGCGCAATATCAAGGCAGTGTGCGCAAGAACCTGAAAGACATCAAAACCGGTGGTGAGCGCCCTGTGCGCTTCGAAGACGGCATCCTGCTCCCATCTTATCGCCTCCCAACAGAGGCTGAGTGGGAATACGCAGCCCTCGGCCTCATCGGCAACATGGTGTCTGAAAAAAGACGAGCGCATCTCCGACCGCCGCATCTATCCTTGGAACGGTAATACGGTGCGCTACCAGAAGCGCAACAAATACCAAGGTGAAATCCTCGCCAACTTCAAGCGCAGTGCCGGTGACTACATGGGTATGGCTGGCAAGCTGAACGATGCTGCCCACATCACTGCTGAAGTGCGCAAGTACATGCCAAACGATTTTGGCCTTTACAACATGGCTGGCAACGTGAACGAATGGACGATGGATGTCTATCGCCCGCTCACCAGCCTAACGCTTGAAGACGTTGAGCAGCAAGACTTGAACTCCTTCCGGGGCAACAAGTTCAAAACAAAAGTGCTTGACGAGAACGGCAAACCAATCGAAAAAGACAGCCTTGGCCACCTCCGCTACCGCTACGTGGAAGATGATGAGGTAGCCACTCGTGAAAACTATAAAGTGGGCCAACCCTACAACTTCCTCGACGGTGACAAAACATCCGAAGCATACTACGATTTCGGTAAGCACACACTCGTCAGCGACAAAGCTCGTGTAATCAAAGGTGGCTCTTGGCAGGACAGGGCATTCTGGCTCGCTCCAGGTGCACGCCGCTTCCGTGACGAAGACAAGTCGTACCGTGACCTCGGTTTCCGCTGCGCAATGACCCGCACCGGTGGCCCAACTGGCAACGACGATTCTGCTGGCAATACCTTCAAGACCAAGCAGGGCAAAACAAAGCGCCGCTATAAATAATTTCAAAGCGAGAACATCGCCTGAAAATGGAAAAGTCCCCGTATCGTTGCGATGCGGGGACTTTTTTTTGGTAAAATTGGGTTGAATCAAAATTGCAGTACTCGCAATTTTCCGACGCTTGATTCTCAATCCCTGCCCTATTTTTGACGATCAAAAAAAAAGCCGTGGACAACCTCGATAAAATATACCAGCTTTTCAAGCAGCACCCCAACATCGTCACCGACAGCCGGAAAGTGGAGCCGGGCTGCCTGTTCTTTGCCCTAAAGGGCGAGCACTTCAACGGCAACGACTATGCCGCTCAAGCCGTGAACAACGGAGCCGCCTACTCCATCGTTGATGAGCCGGTGGATGTGCCCGCAGGTAAGGCGATTCAAGTAAACGACGTGCTCACCACCTTGCAAAACCTGGCTACCCACCATCGCCGTCAGTTCAACATCCCCGTGCTGGCCATCACTGGCAGCAATGGAAAAACCACCACGAAGGAACTGGTCAGCGCCGTTTTGTCGAGCCACTACCCCACCCATTTTACCAAGGGAAACCTAAACAACCATATCGGCGTGCCGCTCACGCTGCTGGCCATGCCAGCCAAAACGGAGGTGGCCGTCGTGGAAATGGGTGCCAACCATCCCGGTGAAATTGACTTCCTATGCCGCATCGCCGAGCCAACGCACGGCCTCATCACCAATGTGGGAAAGGCACACTTAGAGGGATTTGGCAGTTTTGAAGGAGTAAAACAGACGAAATCGGAGCTGTACCGCTACCTTGCCGAGCGCAACGGCCTCGTGTTCATCAACATGGACGAACCTTACTTGACGGAGCTGGCCGAGGGCACCCGGCTGCGGCTTTTTTACAAAAAAGCGAAATGCCTGATGCAGCCAACGTGCCGTTCGAGGTAAAACTGGTGGCAGAAGAACCGTTTTTGGAAGTAGCTTTTTAGATGAAAACGGGCAACTGGCAGTCGCCAAGAGCCAACTCATTGGCCGGTACAACTTCAACAACATCATGACGGCAGTGGTCATTGGGAAATACTTCAAAGTGCCTGCGGCAAAAATCGTGGAGGCCATCGAAAGCTACGTGCCAAGCAACAACCGCTCACAATTGAAGACCATCGGCACCAACACCTTCATCCTCGATGCCTACAACGCCAACCCCACCAGCATGAAAATGGCTATCCATTCTTTTTCAAAAATGCCCGCCCGACACAAAGTGGCCATCCTCGGTGCGATGAAGGAACTTGGCAAGTACAGTGATGAGGAACATTTGGCCGTGGCAGATTTGGCAAGCAGTAGCGGTTTTGACCAAGTGGTGTTGGTTGGCGAGGAATTTCGGGAAGCTGCCGGGACGACTGATGCCGTTTTTTTTGAGAACACTGCCCAACTCAAAGATTGGTACTCCTCACAGGTTTTCCATGAAACCCATTTTTTGATTAAAGGCTCACGCAGTGTGGGGCTGGAGAAGTTATTGGAAAATAACGCCTAAGTGTGGCACCGCCAATGACATGCAACCACCCGGTGAAATTTTGCACCTTGTCCTTGCCTTTTGCAAAGCACAAGAAAACAAAATGCAGTTGGCGGTTAGGGTAAATCCAGCGAGCGTCGTTTTCATTGCGAAGACGCATTTTTAAAACCGCATTTTTCAACAAAAAAGACACCTGCATGAAACGTATTCTACCTTTGCTCGCACTGGCAAGCATGATTGCCAGCCAAACTGCCGCACAGTCGGAAGCCACAGCTTCCAATTGGCAAGTAGCCCGGTTTGGCATCGCCGCTGGCGGCGACATTGACATGCCGCACGGCCTCGACCACGAATACCTCCTCAGCACGGGGCGTGACGTGGATTTTGACCACAGCGACCTGCCGTTTTCGCATGGTGAAATGACGAAGATGAACTGCGACAATGGTACTTTCCGCATCGGGCTGTCCATGTCGCCGCTCCGGTCGCCGAACACGGAAATCCAATTTTCGCTGCTCGACATTTCCGGCCGCATTGACATGGTACACTACGAGATGGGCACGGAGGGCGCATCGGATTACCAGTGGCTCGAAGTGAACGCCGAAAACAAGGAAACCGCCGTGGAAGTGGTCTATCTGAAACGGGACCAGGCCACCAAAGCGCTCAATTTCCACGCTGGCCTCGGCACCAACATCGGCTACTCGCACAGCGGGAAAGTCCACGTCAAAGGCTTCCTACTCGACGGTTCAGTGACAGACAACCCAGCGGCAGGACAGGAGTTCGACCTGACGTACAACCAACGGGAGGGCATCAACCAGCGTCTTTTTTTGCAGGCAGGCATGGGCATCCGGTTTTTGAAAAAAATGGAGTTCGGCCTTGAATTCAGGAAGGGGCTGGGCTACCGGGCATCTTTCGGTGGGCCAACGCACTTCACGATATTAAAACGCTCACTGGGTTTTTCGCTTCGGTGCCAATTGTTTTGATTAAATTAGCGGCATAAAATATCTAAAAGGGTTGATAAACAATTGATTATCAACCCTTTTTATCGTCTTCACAAATGCGTTTTCGTTTCAATTTCATCTACCTCGTCTTTTTGGTAGGGATAATTTTTTTTATCCCCATCACCAAAAAACTCGTCAGCCACCCGGAGGAGTTTTACGGCATTGCCGAAAACCAGATCCGCTCCATCAACCTCCAGTACCCGGTCGAAATCAAGGAAATAAACGTTGCACTTGGCCAAAAAGTGGACTCTGGCCAACTGCTCGCCCGCCTCTACCGCACCGACACCCGCCCATCAAGCTCAACGACATCAACTTACGAAATCAGGGAGCTACAGGTCAAGCGGCTGATAGACACCGAGCAACCGCAATCGGAATTGCGCAAACTGGAAGCGGAGCGGGCCGCTGTTTCAAGGAATTTGACCACGAAATTGCGCAACTGGAAGCCGAACACGCCGCACAAGCCAAGTTGCTCGCCAACATCAAGTCCATTGATATTTCGGCAGGCAAGGACAACAAAACAACCGCCCCCCATCTCCTCCTCATCCAATCGCTGAAGCAGGAGCAAGCCGCAGAAATCAACCGGTTTGACGTGGAACTCACCGAGCTGCGCACACAGATGAAGGCCGCCCAAGCACCCGACGATCTCCGCATCAAAAAATTGGAGGGTGAACTCGAACTCATCAAAAACAAGAGGCCGAACTGGAACTTTTCTCCCGCAAGCAGGCATCGTGGGGCAACTGGACTTTTTGCCCGGCGAAAAACTGACGGCCTACACCGTCATCATGAAAATTTATGGTACGCACCCAGACGTTGTCACCACCTACATTGGCGACGGTCGGCTGGCCGAAATAAAACTCAGTGACACCCTGACTGTCAGCTCCATCAACCAGCCAGAGTACCAAGTGTCCGGTGTGGTCCTCGGTCTCGGCACTCGTATCAAGGAACTGCCTGAACGCCTCCGCCGCATACCCGAGTTGAAGGCTTGGGGCCGGGAGGTACAGTTGCAAATACCATTGGACAATACTTTTTTACAAGGCGAAAAAGTGAAAGTGACGATGATGCGAAAGCACGGATTTTCGGTGTTTTGAAATACTGAAAGCCAAAATGAGCCATCTTTTTTTACCTGAAATGAAACTTGATAGGGGGAAATGCCGAAGCAGATTGTCATAAAAACGATGAGATTCATTGCCATCACAGCTTGTATGTTGCTTGCCTACGCTACAACGAAGGCACAAATCGCTGCCAGTCAACTGCTGGCCACCGCTTGGGACGACCCCGCCATTCAGCGCCATCGGGAACAGCAGGCTTACCTCCAAAACACCGACTTCACCATGCCGCTGCTGCGCAAACTTGAACTGCGCACCGAAACCCGCGACCTCGACCCCAAACAGCAGGAATACGCCGTGCGTTTGAGCACCAACGGCTTCGGCATGAGGCGGACGCAATCTGGCGTTTACAACTCCATGAAGGAACTCAACGAAACAGAGCGAGCGCTACTCGTGCAAGAGGAGCTGCTTGCACGCTACGAACTGTTGCTCGACCTGCATTTCGACCAGCGATCACTGGCGCTGCTCGAAGCCCAAAAGCAGGTTTTGATGGACAAGAAAACGGTGTTTGCTCAGCAGTTTTCGCTTGGACTGGAGCTTGACCTTGACGATTTTTTCAGGACTGAGGAAGACTTGCTGCAATTGGAACGAAAAATAAACGAAGTAACTGCCAAACGTCCTGGACGCCAATTTTTGACAGCACTTTTTACAGGCAAAACCGACAGCATTGCAACGGGCAACCTTATCAAACCCGCCGAACTGTTGGCCCTGGCCAACACCAACCTCGACGCCGTACTCCCGCCGTCGGTCAAGCGAGAACAGCTGCGGGCACAACTGGCCACGCTGGAGGAGGAGATGGAACGCATGGAGGGTCGCAACCTGCTGAACTACCTCCAGTTCCGGTACACCGGCAATGCCAATGACCTGCTCGAAGACCGTTTTTCGATAGGTGCCGGGGTCAATTTGCCCTGGCCAAACGGCTCGAAACTGCGAGAACAGGAACTACACCTCAAGTCCCTTGAAGCTCAGGCAGAAGCGGACAACGAGCACCAAGCTGTGCAACGTTCCGTTTCGATTTTGCTGAACGAGGTAGGTAGCTATTTCCAGCAGTATTTATTATTGGAAAGACAAATTGGCGAATTTAAGGAACTGTACAGCCCGCAGCGCCTACATGCCGGTGGCCTTGAGAACCCGGAAACGCTGCTCCGGGTAGAAGAGAGCTTGCTAAAATTGCAACTGGAACAAGTCGAGGTTGAGAAAAATCTTTATCAAAGCTATGTCGGGCTGCTCAACGAAGCTGGCTTGCTCTCACAAGCTCCCGCCCGAAACTGGCTTTCGCCCGAAATGGAATTGATAGGCCGCTGACAGTTCTCCCAGATTCTTGGCCTTGGTTGCCCACGTTTGACGAAGTTTGTTTTCCTTTGGAAAAATTTCACAAAAAACTTTGCTCAATGCGTAAACTCCTACCCTCCGCAGGCCTGCTGGCCGCATTTTTTGCTTCGCAAACCCCCTCTCGGCGCAGGTCGTCGTCAACGAGTACTCGGCGGCCAACCTCGCCACCACCCTCGACAACTACGACAAGCACGAAGATTGGCTGGAACTCTACAACCCCGACACCGTGGCCGCCGACATCAGCAACTACCAATTGAGTGACAATCCCAACAAGCCCGACAAGTGGAAATTCCCGCAGGGTACGACCATCCCAGCGGGCGGCTACCTCGTCGTCTGGCTCTCCGGGCGCGACGAGGCGATGAACGGGTACATCCACACCAATTTCAAGTTCACCCAAACCAAGAGCGAGCCAGAGACCATCGTTTTCAGCAATGCCAATGGGGTGGAGCTCGAAAACCGCAAAGTGAAAACGCTGCAAATTGGCCAGTCCGCTGGCCGTAAAATAGATGGCGGCGACGACTGGGGCATCGCCAATATCACCACGCCCGGCGCTAGCAACAACACCATTTACTTTTACGAAGATTTTGTGGCAGACCCCGATTTTGACCTGGCAGCCGGGTTTTACCAAGATTCGGTGGTGGTCACTATCACTTGCGAAGACAGCACGGCCATCATCCGCTACACCACCAACGGCAACCTGCCCACTGTCAACTCGACCGTCTACACTGGGCCAATCACGCTGCACGAAACAAAAGTGTTGAAGGCCATTGCGTTCAGCAACGACCCCACGCTGTTCCCCAGTTTTTTGGAGTTCTCCACCTATTTCGTCAACGTTGACCACACACTGCCTGTCGTTTCGGCTTCCGGCACACAATTGCTCCAATTGGCTAACGGTAGCCAAAACCTCCGCCCGAAAGGCTCTTTTGAACTGTTTGGCTTGGATAAGACCCGCACCGCCAAGGTCACTGGCGAACTTAACAGCCACGGGCAAGACTCGTGGGTAAACGACCAGCGCAGCATTGACTGGGTGAGCCGCGACGAAATGGGCGAAAACAACGCCATCGAAGAGCTGCTTTTTCCTGGCCTTAGCGGGCGCGACGAGTTCCAGCGGGTCATCCTGCGGGCGGCGGGCGACGACAACTACCCCGGTGGTAGCAACTACACAGAAAACGGCCAGCCCGTGAGCGCCCATGTGCGGGATGCCTACATCCACAACCTCGCTCTCAGGGGCGACATGCACCTGGACGTTCGCATGAGCTCAAAATGCATCGTCTATTTCAACGGTCAGTACTGGGGCGTTTACGACCTCCGTTCCCTCCCCGACGAACACGACCATACCGAATATGAGCACAACCAGGGCAAGTACGACCTGGAATTCCTGCTCACTTGGGGCAACACTTGGGCGCAGTACGACGCCAATGGCGAAGCCTTCCAGAATTGGGACAACCTCTACAATTTCGTGGAAAACAACGACATGGCCGACCCTGCCAACTATGCCTACGTGGAAAGCCAGCTTGAAGTGGCCAGCCTCTGCGACTATTTCATCGCCAACTCCTTCACCGTGGCCAGCGACTGGCTCAACTGGAACACTGGCTGGTGGCGGGGCCTCAACCCCGAGGGCGACCACCAGAAATGGGGCTATATCCTCTGGGACCTCGACGCCACTTTCGCCTACTACATCAACTACACGGGGATAGCGGATACCAGTGCCACGGCCCTGCCCTGCAACCCTGAAATCATTGACCTCACCAACTGGGGGGATCCCCAGCCGCAGCGGCACATCAACCTCATCAACAAGCTGCAGGACAGCCCAAAGTTCCGGCAGTTCTACATCACCCGGCAGGCCGACCTGACGAAGACGGTGTTCAGTTGTGAAAACATGCTGTCCTACCTCGACACCATCATTGCCACCATTTCACCTGAGATGCCCGCGCACATCGCCCGATGGGGAGGCACCGTGGATCAGTGGCTGGCCAACGTGGAACGCTTGCGCTTTTTTGTCGAGCGGCGCTGCGCATCACTGGCAGGCGGCAGCGGCATCAACGACTGCTACCAAACCACTGGCCCCTATGACGTGGTGCTGCGAACAGACCCACCCAACGCTGGCGTCATTCAAGCCAACTCTCTGATTTACAACCAGTTGCCTGCCATCACACCGTTTTTCGGCGGCATCGAAACGCTGCTGAAAGTCGTGGCCTACGACACCATTTACACCTTCAGCCATTGGGAGTCTTCGACCCACAGTTTCGCTGATTCCAGCCTTGCCGAAAACTACTTGAGCCTGACGCAACCTGATACCATCACTGCCATTTTCAACGCCCCACCCTCTGGCACCAGCGACCCGTTGGCAGGGCAGATGGAGGTGTCGGTTTTGCCCACCGTTTTCACGAAGCAGTTCACCGTGAGCTACCATTTGGACGAGCCAGGGCTGGTGTCCATGCGCCTGATGGACGTGGCTGGCCGTGAAGCGGCTTCGCTGCTTTCGGGTAAAAAAATGGGCGCTGGCGACCACCTGTTCGGCTTTGATTCCGAGCAGAAGGGATTGGCTCCCGGCATTTATTTCCTCAATGTGAAAGTGGATGGAGCGCAGCGTACGCTGAAACTAATAAAGGGGGAGTGACGATTGACGATTGACGATTGGGCGGATTGACGATTGGGGAGAAATCGCAAATTATGCCCAGACTCAAATTGCGGCTTTTTCAATCCATTCAGCCGCCAATCGCAATGCCTTCCAAAAAACCTACAAAATTCATCCATGAGGGTTCTTGCGAATTGGAGTTGTTTACTATTGATGGTTTTGGCTTCAATCAAATGCCTTGCCCAGCCCTGCCGTGAAGTCATCGGCTACTACCCAAGCTGGAAGTTCTACGACCGCCAACAACTCGTGAACCCCGCCACAATTGACTACTCGAAGTACACTATCCTCAACTACGCATTTTTCGAGCCGAAGCCCGACGGCAGCGTCGTGCCCTTCGACCCACGTACCGACAAGCGGCTGCTTTTGGGGGAAATAGACCCCGCAGCGCCCCCCGGCTATGCCAACCAAAAGGATTTTGGGCAGGCCGAGTGGCACGTGCCAGGCACTTCGCTGGTGGACAGGGCGCACGAGCAAGGCGTCAAGGTTTTCGTGAGCATCGGTGGCTGGACGCTATCGCAGCATTTTTCGGCCATTGCCGCCAGCGCCGAGAAGCGCCGCCGCTTCGCCCATTCCTGCGCCGACATGGTGCTCACCTACAACATTGATGGCATTGACCTCGACTGGGAGTACCCCGGCTACCGGGCACAAGGCGGCTCCCTCAACGATAGGCACTATTTTACGCTGCTGCTCCGTGAAATCCGGGACTCGCTCGATGCCCTGCAACCCTACGCCAACCGGCAGTTGTTCCTCACGTCGGCCTTCGGCTGCGCCCCCAGCCGCATGGCCGACATTGATTGGGAAGCAGTGGTGCCGCTGCTCGATTTTGTCAATATGATGACCTACGATTTTTACGGGCGGGACTTTTCGGTGACGAACCACAACGCCCCGCTGTACCCGCCAGCCAAAGGAATAGAGGGCTACGATACCCACAGCACCATTCACTACCTCATGGAAAACTACGGAGTTCCGCCACAGAAAATCTGCATCGGCGTACCGTTTTACGGGCGGGCGCTGAAGACGAAGAGCACGCCCGGCCTGCACGTCGGCTCGGCGCAGTCGGTGGATGCCCGGATGTTTCCGGAGGACGACGGCTCGCCCACTTTCTACAATATCCTCGCCCGACAGGGGCAGTTTTTTTACAATTGGGACAGCATTTCTCAAGCACCATTTTTGCGAAGCAAAAGCTCAAACACGTTCGTAAGCTTCGACGACGAGCGTTCCGTGGCGAGCAAGGCCCGATACATCCTCGACCACGGACTGGCCGGTGCGATAGTCTGGGACATCACCGGAGACTGCGTGGAGAGCCGGGCGCAACGGGGCACCATCGAAAGCACCCCGCTGGCCGATGCACTGAAGGATGCGCTTTGCTTTGCCGAGCCAATTTTTGTGGAGACGGGCATGCCCATTTCCCTTGAGCGGCTGCCGACGCTGCCGCAGCGGGGCAAGTTCGTGCGGGGACAGCACCCTACACCGAGGGTGTTTGCAAAGCGAAATCTTACGAAAAAAGAAAAAAGAAAAATGCGGAAGCAAAAGCGCCACCGACACAGCACGGCAGGGCGGTATTTTGATGGGGGACATTGATTCAATGGTTCGTGAAGGTTTCAAGTTTCAGGTTTCACGGGGGCTCTCGTCAATTGAAAATGGCGTGCATTTTTAAAATGACTTTGTAGCAAATCAACCCCTTAAAAAATGGATGTAGCAGACTTTTCCCTGAAACTTGAAACCAAAAACCTCACGAACCATTGTGATTGCTAGTCGCCCGATTTCTTAACCTACATTATTTTTTCCCGCCTCAGCTCGCCCCCATCTTTGCACCAACAAAATCACTGAAATCATGGACCGCAAAGATTTTCTCAAAAAAGGACTGATGGGCACGGGCATTTTTGCCGCCAGTGCTGCCCTCGGCAATGTGGTGAAAAACGACATTGACGAACTCAAACCCCTTGAAATCATTGGCTTCAACCATATTCCAAACACAAATTCCAATATCATGGCAAACAGCGTTTTGCACAAGGCGGAAACCCGTGGCAACGCCAACCACGGCTGGCTGCAGAGCTACCATACTTTCAGCTTCGCAAATTACTACAACCCAGAGCGGATGCACTTCGGCGTGCTGCGGGTGCTCAACGACGACACCGTGCAGGGCGGTATGGGTTTCGGCACCCACCCGCACGACAACATGGAAATCATCTCCATCCCGCTCGAAGGCGACCTGGAGCACAAGGACAGCATGGGCAACACCACCGTCATCCGCAACGGCGACGTGCAGGTGATGAGCGCAGGCACGGGCATCAAGCACAGCGAGTACAACAAGAATAAGGACAACCAGGTGAAATTTCTGCAAATCTGGGTGTTCCCGAACAAGCGCAACGTGACGCCTCGATACGACCAAATCACCCTCGACCCAGCGGACAGGAAGAACAAATTGCAGCAAATCCTCTCGCCCAACCCCGGCGATGCGGGCGTGTGGGTTCACCAAGATGCCTGGTTCCACCTCACGGACTTGGACAAGGGGAAAAACATCGAGTACAACATCAAAAAGGCGGGCAATGGTGTCTATGCCTTTGTGCTCAGCGGCGACGTGGCCATCAACGGTCAGGCGCTCAACCGCCGGGACGGGCTGGGCATCTGGGACACCGACCTGCTTTCCATCGAGGCAAATTCGCACGCCGAATTGTTGCTGATGGAGGTGCCGATGAACGTTTAAAAATCAGTCATTGGTCATTGGGTCATTCATCATTTAATTATCCAATGTCCCAATAACAATTCAATAATTTAACAATCAAACAATAGAAAAATGTCAAAGACAAAATGGGCGCTTGACCCAGCACATTCCGAAATCCAATTTAAGGTCAAACACATGATGATTGCCACGGTGACGGGCAATTTCGACCGCTTCAACGTGAACGTCGAATCTGACAAGGACGACTTTTCTGATGCCGACATCCCCTTCTCGGCTGAACCAGCTTCCGTGAACACGGGCAGCGAGCAGCGGGACGGCCACCTCAAAAGCGCCGACTTCTTCGACTCGGAAACCTACCCCGAAATGAAGTTCCAGGCTACGTCCTTTTCCCCTGCCGACAATGCATTGCAAGGCAACTTGACCATCAAGGAAATTACCAAGCCTGTAAAGTTGGACGTTGAATTCGGTGGCGTCGGCAAAGACCCCTGGGGCAATACCAAGGCGGGCTTTACCCTCTCCGGCAAAATCAACCGCAAGGACTGGGACCTGAACTGGAACGCCGCACTGGAAACTGGTGGTGTGCTGGTAAGCGAGGACGTGAGGCTGTTGGGCGAGATTCAGTTGATGAAGGCTGCTTAAGCAAGCAAAAAAAGCCCCGAAGGATTGCTCCTCCTGGGCTTTGGTTTGTGGTCCCACCAGGGCTTGAACCTGAGACCCTCTGATTATGAGTCAGATGCTCTAACCAACTGAGCTATGGGACCAAAATCGGCTTTGAGAATTTGTACTTCAAAGGATTACAATTGCTTAAAGCGGTGCAAAAGTAAGGATTCAACTTTTCCCGTGCAACAAAAGTTCAAAATCATGCGCCAAGGTGAAACGAACGTACTTGATGGTACGGCCAATGGCCAAATGCTGCTTTTCGTAAAAGGTCTTGATTTCCAGCTCTGGCATGGGCAGCGGCTTGGCGTAGATGTCGTGGTCTTGGTAAACGATGTTCACATCTTTTTCCGCCTCCAACACTTCCAGGGTAAAGTCAAAAAGGGTGGGGTCGTCTGTTTTTAGCTGCGCAAAGCCGCCCGGCTTCAGGAATTTGCGGTAAATCTCCAGGAACATGGGCGAGGTGAGCCGCCGATTCGATTTGCTGTTGCGCAGGAACGGGTCGGGGAAGGTAATCCAGATTTCGTCCACTTCTTTTTCTTCAAAAAACAAGGCTATCTGCTCGATGCGGGTGCGCAGGAAGGCCACGTTGGTCAGGCCAAGTTCGAGCGCTGTCTTGGCGCCCCGCCAGATGCGGGCACCTTTGATGTCCACCCCGATGAAGTTGCGTTCCGGGAAGCGCTGTGCCAGCCCGATGGCGTAGTCGCCCTTGCCGCAGGCCAGTTCGAGCGTGATGGGGTTGTTGTTTTTGAAATGGCGTTCGGCCCAATGGCCCCGTAGCTCCACGGGCTGACCGTTCTCCCCAGCAAGCGAGGGGTTGCTGGCGTCGAAGTTTTCGTACACGTTCGGGAAGGTCAGCACCTCCGCAAATTTCATCAGTTTGTTCCGTTGGCTCATTTAAGACTTTAGAAATTAGACTTTAGACCTTAGATGGGAACGTTGGCAGTCATTAGGCCCCCGTCTATTGTCTAAAGTCTTATGTCTATTGTCTCCCAAAGGGCGCAAAAGTCGCAAATTATCTCACAATTTGTCGAGCTGTGCAAGCAGCCATTTTCGCTCGGTGAGCGGGTTGACGGCTTCGATTTCCTGTTTGAGCTTTTGGATTTGCTCCTTGTCGTAGTGCGCCACCTTGAGCATTTTCTTGGTGTACTGGATGATGTTTTTGTAGTTGTCCTTGTGGTAGCCCATTACTTTTTTGCGCTGGAGGTAGGTTTTCATGCTGCCGATGAGGGAGTCGAGGGCGTTGAACTCGTCGAGTTCGTAGTACATTTTCAGGAGCATGGTCTTGGCGACGAGCATGATGAGGATGTCGTCGTAATCGAACCGGGCTATCAACTTCATTGCCTCGGAATAATTCTTTTTTTCAAAATAAAGATGTGCCATGTTGAACTGCACAAAGCTCTCTCGGTGCTTTTCATCCAGTAAAGCTGGTACTTTTTGATAAACGATTTTACCCAATCGTATTCCTTCAACTGTAGCCCAATAGCAACGATGTTCCGAAAGGTAAATCTGGACATTTCGTTGTTTTCCAAAAATATGTCCTTGGAAAGCCCTTGTTGATACAAATCAAAAGCCTCTCTCACATAGGAGAACGCACCAAGGTTCATTTTCCCAATACAGTAGTTGATTGCGAAAAGATAGATGCTCCTTATTTCAGGTAGTGGAAAAAAGTCGCCATGTAGCCTAATCTGTTCTTTCAGGCTCTTAAAATTGCCCTCGTTGTCACTTTCCGTATTTGCTTTATAGGTGAAATAATAAATGGCAATGGCCGGGTTTTCCAATAACTCCTTGTTGTTCTCCACAAATTCAAGCACCGGACTCAACAACCCAAGATTGTAGTTTGTATTGAACACCTTTTGGTGCGACAACATAATGCAACCTACTTGCAACTTGTTGATAATGAACGAAATATCGTTTGAGTCACTGACCTCTTGAAGGTTCAAGGGCACAGTTCTGCCCAAGCTGCTCAGGTGGTTGAATTGCTCGAATTGCAGCAAGTATTCGTTCTCAAAATGCTGGTGGTTCCGGTGCGGTTGCTTCCGCAGGATATCCCACCCTGTCTCCATTGTTTTTTGGAAGAGTTTGGTCAATTTCCGTTGGCGGTACACCTTGGCCAAAATCGTCTGCGAGCGTACTTCGTCCTTCGCCAATTCGTTGTACACCAGAAAGTTTTCAACCACCCGCAGCAAGAAATGCATCACTTGGCGCATTTCGGCGTCGCTGTACGTTTTACCGGGGTAAATGGCTTGAAATACCCGCTCTTTTTCAAGGTGCTTTTCCGAAAAAAGATGCTGGCCCGATACGAGGTACTCGAACAAATCGGTCACGTCTTTGCGCAGGTTGTGGGCAGGTGAGCCGACCCATTTGCGCAATTCCTTGACCTCTTTTTTCTCCAAAACCCTAAAAATGCTGACGAGGTGACTTTTTTCCATGAAATAAGCAGGCTTTAATGGTTTCTTTTTTTCAACAAAACACAAAATTCGTGTCCATGCAAAAATCCAGTATTTACAATGATTTTAGTGGAATTTTTTCAAAAAATCGCCTGAAACTGATTCAAAAACTATTCAACAAACGCCATTTTTTGTCTTTGATTGCAGCCGAAGTAGTTTTCACATTTGTATCGTCATCAAAGAAGATTTTGAAAAAACTACCCATGACTGCATTGTTGAAGACATCTTCCCATACATCGCTCAGGCCAGCAAGCCTGCTCAAAGCCCTGCTGCTCCTGGCCGGGTTGGTGGCTTGCCTTTCCGCCAATGCACAGGGATGGGAAATTTACTTCGGCGGCAACAATGATGACTTCGGGCAGTCCATCATACAAACTCAAGACCGTGGCTACGTGGGAGTCGGCCACAGCGAAAGCACAGGCGCTGGAAACAATTACAAAGCCTATGTCATCCGCACCGATGTGGACGGCACCGAAATCTGGGAAAACTACTACGATGACGGCTTCAAAGAATTTGGCTATTCCATAACCGAAACACCCGACCACGGCTTTCTGGTGGCCGGTGAGATTTTTCCAACCCAACTTTCCGATGCTAATGTTTATCTCCTAAAAATCAATGCAGACGGACAAAAACTATGGAGTAAACAATTTGGTGGCAGCGGCGATGACTCCGGTTACCGCATTATCCCAACTACATTCAGCAGCGGCTACCTTATTGTTGGCTCCACGACGAGCCTTGGCAACGGCCAGCGTGATGTTTTCTTGGTGAAAATAGACGCACAGGGCAACCAAGTCTGGAGCAAAGCCTACGGCACTTCCGGCGACGACGATGGCAGAAGCGTGCTGGAAGTGCCCGACGGCTACCTTGTGGCAGGCACCGCATTCAACCCCGCCAACAGCACCAAGGACGGCTACCTGCTCAAAGTGGACTTCAGCGGGAACGAAGTTTGGAGCAAGTTTTTTGGTTCAACGACCGATATTGACCAACTGTACGACCTGGTACTCACCGCTGATGGCAACGTGGCGCTTGCAGGGTTTACTGGATCTTCTTCCGATGGTTGGGTACTAAAAACTGACCTTGATGGTAACCAAATCTGGTCAAAGACATTTGGTGGTTCTCTCGGTGACGATGTTTACGACCTGTTGAAAACCAGCTAACGGTGACCTCGTTGTGACAGGCTACACAGAATTGACCATTTCCAATTCTGATGCTTTCCTCGCCCGCTTCGACAATGATGGCAACCAGCTTTGGATGAATACCGTCGGCAGGGGCAGCCACACCGATGTGGGGCAAGGTTTGGCACCGACCGAAGATGGCGGCTTCATCGTCATTGGCTACAATTCTATTTTTGGAATATTAGGCAACGACGTCACCTTCATCAAGGCCGGAGCCGATGGCAGCGTTTACACCAACCACCTCATTGGCAAAATAGCTATTGCCAATGACTGTATCTTTCAACCGAGCGAAACTGGTCTGAACGACTGGATTGTACGAGCAGCATCGGACGACAAGACCTTTTTCGGCACCACCGATGCCAATGGAGTTTACGATATCACCGTTGCCCCGGGCAGTTATGTTGTCAGTGTTTTGCCAAAAAACCAATATTGGAGTACTTGCATCCCTGCCTTCAATGCCATTTTTCTTGCTGAGTATGACACCATACTCTATTGTAATTTTCCCATAAAACCGATTGTAGATTGCCCGCTGTTAGAGGTGGATATTTCTGCGCCCGTGGCGCAAAACTGCTCGAATATCGCCTACACAGTTTCTTATTGCAACACAGGCACGACTGCTTCGACCAACACCAGCGTGAACGTCATCTTGGACAATGGTTTGACCTTCGTTGGGGCTTCCATTCCAGTTGCATCGCAAAACGACAGCCTACTGGTCTTCGATTTGGGCCTGGTTGGTTTGGATGAATGTGGCAGCTTTTTCATCACGGCATCTTCGGATTGCAGCGGCCTTCCAACTGAGGCATATATTGTGAGTGCCCATATTTTTCCGGATGCCATTTGCCTGCCCGCTGACCCCAATTGGGACATGGCCAGCGTCTCGGTGAACGGCTATTGCGACGTGGATTCCATTAGGTTTGAAATAATAAATGATGGCCTTGGCGACATGCAACAACCGCAGGGGTTCATTGTCATCGAAGATAATGTGATGTTGATGACAACTCCTGAGCCATTCCAACTACTGGCCGGACAAGACACAACATTCACGCTGCCAGCAAACGGACCCACCTACCGACTTATCGCCGAGCAGACGCCCGGCCACCCAGGCAACAGTTACCCAACCGTGGCCGTGGAAGGATGCACGACAACAGGAACCTACTCCACCGGATTTGTAACCGAACTCCAGGAAGACGAAAACGACCCCTTCCTCGCCGTGGACGCACAAGAAAACATTAGTTCTTTTACCGATTACATCATTCTCAGAGGCTATCCCAAGGGCTATCAACAGAACGGTGAAAACCTCATCCCAGCCAACACCGACATCGAGTACCATGTTTATTTCCAGAACGTCGGCATGGACACCATCACTCGGTTGGTCGTGAGAGACACGCTTTCTCCTTTTCTTGACCTCGGCACGGTGACAGCTGGCGCAAGCAGCCACCCCTACGATTTCGAGGTTTACAGCGATGGTGTCCTGAAATTTACGTTTGAAGAATTGGCCCTGCTACCGGGCGGTGGCGCTGCATCAACAGGGTTTGTCAAATTCAAGGTTTCCCAAAAACCGGACAACTCCGAGGGGACGCATATCCCCAACAGCGCCACCGTTTTCGTGGGCTACGATATGCCATTTCAGACAGCGACCTACACCCATGTCATTGGCGGGGATTCGCTGCTCGACTTCATTGTCATCAGCGATGTGAATACGCCGGAGATACCGGGCGTGGAGGTGACAGCATACCCCAACCCATTCGTTTCGGCCATTGAGTTCGAAGCCAAAGAATTGCAATGCAAGACCTTGACTATAAATGTTTTTGACATAAACGGTCGGCTCGTCCGCCAGGAGAAAGCTCCCGGCAACCACCTGCGACTTCAACGGAACGGCATGCCTTCGGGCACTTATGCCTTCCAATTGGAAGCAGACGGGCGGCTGATCCATACAGGAAAAATTATTGTGCGATAAAGCCCATTCACCGATTTATTGGAAGCCGATTACATTTTCTTATTCCAAATCTATTTTCAAAAACCGATTTAAATACCCAAACCGATTCCCAACCCGGTTACTGTTTTTTTTTAATCGCACAAACATCAATTCCCATTAACCTGTCCGGGTTCCCCTCCTAATTTTGGGAGGGGAACTTTTTTCAACTGAGCGACGAAAGTGAAGATGGCAAGCAGCAGCAGTTGAAGGACCCACCCAGTGATTTTTTCGTTTTATTCATGAGATTATAATTTGTGAGCCGTGCAAATGTGCGGCTTTTTTATTTGGCTGAATCTCCCTCTGGGCAATACATTTGGTTTGGAATGATAGTATTCGTGAATTTCTGGTCGAAAGATTACCTTCGTCAAATCCAAACCTAATTTCTCACCAATCTAAACAAGGTCATTATGTGGAAAGAATTCAAAGACTTCGCAATGAAAGGCAACCTGATTGACATTGCAGTTGCTTTCGTAATGGGTGGCGCATTTGGAAAGGTTGTCTCTTCCTTTACTGACGGGATCGTTGCTCCGTTAATAGGTCAACTGACTGGGGGAGTAGATTTTAATGCCATGAAATGGGTGATTACACCCGCCGTTGTCGGTGCCGATGGCACAGAGACTGCCGCTGAGATAGCTGTCAAGTATGGCGCATTCATCATGGCTATGATTGATTTCCTGATTGTGGCATTTGTGATGTTCATGATAGTCAAAGCTATGAACAAAATAAAAAAAGAAGAAGCCGCAGGCCCGCCACCGCCACCGCCTGCAGACATCGTGCTCCTGGAGCAAATCCGTGATTTGCTGAAGAAATAAAGTTTAGCCTCCGGCCAAAAAGTAAACGCTCCGCCGTCTTTGTTGACTGGCGAGGCGTTTTTGTTTCAACTTTTGCGACCTCACCGAGGTGTCCCGTCCTGAAATTGCGTTACACAAAAAAGTACCGATGGGCGAAGTTTCGAGGATATTGGCTTCGTCAAAGGTGCTGGCACCAGCCACCAAATGAAAACTACCACTATCAGGATGAGGCGTTCCGGCAAGATGCCTACTTCGTCAGCACCCAAGGCGGCCTGCCCGTGCACTTTGTCAAGCAGTAATCTCCTAAATCCCTATTTTCAAAACCTTGCCAGCCAAGAAGTTTGGGCAAGGGTTTTTTGAGATTTTCGATAAAAAAGGAATGCTATTCCAATATTATCTGATAATTCATGCGAATTAGGGGTTGAAATCACCCAATATACCCAAAACACAGCCGCATAGCGGCGAAATCTTTGTAGCCAAGTAGTTGAGAAAGTGGGTTGAGGTGCAGCGCACCGAAATTTCCCGGTGCGCTGCACCTCAATACCGAGAAATACCACGTTTCCTACAAATATTTCGGTGCTATGCACCTATTTCAACCCCTAATTCGCATAATTCTGGAATCCAATTCCAATAATACTAAAAACAGTTGGTGAAAAGTCCCCTGCCGATTTGACGCCCACCCCCAAAACCTGCCAGCCCTTCAGCCTATTTTCGCCTTACCCTGCCAATAATTGCATGAATTTTCCCAATAAACCCGCATGGCACAAAACTTGGCATCCTGCGTAAAACCAACAAAAGTTCCCAACACCTGACAGTTTGACAACTGGAAGGTCGTATTTTTGCGTTTTGGATTCTTAAACAAACATTTTAGTTGGCCATTGGAAAATAGGAACAAACGCTCCATCCCCAATTTCTAATTTCCAATTCCCAATTTCCAACATAACCTATGCCTTTAATCAATGAATTATATGCCCCCGAAGGGTTTGACGAAGAGGGTGAATTCATGCCCCTGATCACCATCGAGGAGGAGGACGAACTTAGCATCAAAGACCCCTACCCCGAAGTGCTGCCCGTGCTGGCATTGAAAAACACCGTGCTGTTCCCCGGCGTGGTCATCCCCATCACCGTTGGGCGGGACAAGAGCATCCGGGCGGTACAGAAAGCCTACGACCACCACCGCATCGTGGCCGTGCTTTCCCAGCGGGACAGCAAAGTGGAAAACCCCGGCGTAGACGACCTGTTCGAAATCGGCACCCTGGCCCGCATCATCAAATTGATTCGGATGCCGGACGGCACCACCACGGCCATTTTGCAAGGCCGCAGGCGTTTTCGCTTGGCAAAAATGGTGTCCGAAACCCCGTACATGCAGGGCACGGTGGAAGAGATCAACTACACCATGCCCAAGAACAAGCTGGAATTTGAGGCCATCATGGCGTCCATCACGGACAAGGCCCGCAGCATCATCCAGCTCTCCCCGCACATCCCGTCGGAGGCGGTGGTGATGATCCGCAACATCAACAACCCCAGCTTCCTCATCAATTTCATTGCCTCCAATTTGGGGGTAAAACTGCTGACCAAGCAGTCCATCCTCGAAGAAAACAACCTCGCCAAAAAGGCGGAAAACCTGCTGGAACAGATGGACACCGAGCTTCAACTGCTGGAGCTGAAAGACCGCATTGAAAGCAAAGTGCGGGTGGACATCGAAAAGCAGCAGCGGGACTACTACCTCAGCCAGCAGCTCAAAACCATCCAAGAAGAGCTGGGCGGCAACCCACAAGAGGAGGAACTTCGCCAGCTCGTGGAGCGGGGCAAGAAAAAGAAATGGCCGAAAAACGCCGCCGACACCTTTGACAAGGAAATCAACAAGCTTCGCCGAATGAACCCGCAGGTGGCCGAGTACGCCATCCAGATGAACTACCTGGAGGTGCTGCTCGAACTTCCCTGGGAGGAGTTTACAAAGGACAATTTTGACCTAACGAGAGTATTGAAAGTGCTCGATAAGGACCACTACGGGCTGGAGAAAGTCAAAGACCGAATCCTCCAGCACCTCGCAGTTTTGAAACTCAAGGGCGATATGAAAGCCCCCATCCTCTGCCTCGTCGGCCCGCCAGGCGTGGGGAAAACCTCGCTGGGCAAGAGCATCGCCACGGCCATCAAGCGAAAGTTCATCCGCATGTCGCTGGGCGGCCTGCACGACGAAGCCGAAATCCGTGGCCACCGCAAAACCTACATCGGTGCCATGCCGGGCCGCATCATCCAGTCACTGAAAAAATCGGGTTCCGGCAACCCCGTCTTCATCCTCGACGAGATTGACAAGGTGGGGCCAGAGCTTCCGGGGCGACCCCTCGTCAGCGCTGCTCGAAGTGCTCGACCCGGAACAGAACTCCACTTTTTACGACAACTACCTCGAACTCGAATACGACCTCTCGAAAGTCATGTTCATCGCCACTGCCAACAGCACGACGGGCATACAGCCCGCCTTGCTCGACCGGATGGAGATGATCTACATCAACGGCTATTCGATTGAGGAAAAAATAGAAATTGCGAAGCGCCACCTGATACCGGAGCAGCGCAAAGAGCATGGCCTGCAAACGAAGCAAGTGAACCTGAGCAAACAGGTTTTGACGAAGCTCATCCAGGAGTACACCCGTGAATCGGGCGTGCGAAGCTTGGCCCGTCAGATTGCAGGCGTGATGCGCTTCGTGGCCAAAAAAGTGGCCATGGACGAAGCCTACGACGTGAACGTAAAGACCGAAGACTTGAAGGAAATGTTGGGGCCACCCCGTTTTTCCAACGATATGTACAAAGAATCCCAACCACCCGGCGTCGCCATCGGCCTCGCTTGGACTTCGGTTGGCGGCGAAATCCTTTTCATAGAAACCAGCCTGCACAAGGGCAAGGGCGGCCTCACTATGACCGGCAACCTCGGCTCAGTGATGAAGGAATCAGCCTCCACGGCACTGAGCTACATCAAAGCGCACTGCGAGGAACTGGGCGTTGACCCAAAGGATATCGAGGAGCACGACATTCACATCCACGTGCCGGAAGGCGCTATTCCGAAGGACGGCCCCTCTGCTGGTGTCACCATGCTCACGGCGCTTGTCTCCGCTTTTACGAAGAAAACCGTGAAGCCATTCCTCGCCATGACGGGCGAAATCACCCTTCGCGGCAAGGTGCTACCAGTTGGCGGCATCAAGGAAAAAATATTGGCCGCCAAGCGGACGGGCATCAAGGAAATCATCCTGTGCAAGGAAAACCAAAAAAATGTGGAGGAAATCAACCCGGACTTCATCGAGGGCATGACCTTCCATTATGTTGACCGGATGGGTGAGGTGCTTAAACTGGCTATTTCCGAAGGAAAGAAGAAGAAGAAATAATTGAGAATGGAGAATTGAAAATTACGAGGCGTCCTAATTCTCAATTCTCCATTTTCAATTCTCAATTATTAAAGTCCTGCCTTGGCTGAAATTTCCAGCATCCTGTCAATGCTTTTCACGCCCTCCCGGATGACCCATTCGGGCAATATCACTTCGGGCATTTCATATTTCATGCAGACGTAGAGTTTTTCCAGCGTGTTCAGCTTCATGTGCGGGCACTCGTTGCAGGCGCAGGTGTTTTCCGGCGGAGCCGGAATGAAGGTCTTGTGCGGCGACGACTTCTCCATTTGGTGAATGATGCCCGCCTCCGTGGCCACGATGAACTCGGTGGCCTCGCTGCGCATCGTGAACTTCAGCAGGCCTGTGGTCGAGCCGATGTAGTCGGCTTTTTCGAGCAGGCTCTCCTCGCATTCTGGGTGTGCGATGAGCAGGGCATTGGGGTGGCGCATGCGCAATTTGGCGATTTTCTCCTCCGAAAAAATCTCGTGTACCATGCAGGTGCCGTTCCAGAGCACCATGTCCCGCCCGGTTTTTTTCACCAAGTAGCGACCCAAGTTGATGTCCGGTGCGAAGATGATGGGCTGGTCCTTCGGGATGCTCTCGATGATTTGCACGGCGTTGGTGCTGGTGCAGCAGATGTCGGTCAGCGTCTTCATCTCCGCCGAAGTGTTCACGTAGCTCACCACGATGTGGTCGGGGTATTTCTCCTTGAACTTCTTGAAAAGCGGTGCTGGACAGGCATCGGCGAGGGAGCAGCCAGCCTTTAGGTCGGGCAGTATCACTTTTTTGTGGGGACTGAGCATTTTGGCCGTTTCCGCCATGAAATGCACCCCAGCGAACACGATGATGTCGGCCTCGGTACGGGCGGCTTCCTGCGAGAGGCCGAGGCTGTCACCGATGTAGTCGGCGATGTCCTGGATGTCCGGCTCCTGGTAGTAGTGCGCCAGGATGATGGCGTTCTTCTCTTTTTTCAGCTTGTTGATTTCCTCGAAAAGGTCGAGCGTGGGGTCAACGTCCACGTCGAGGAAGCCGAGTTTTTGGAGTTTTTCGGGGGAAAAATCAAGTTCAGTGGTCATTTTATGTTGATTTATTTTTTGCAAAATTAGGCGAATCGCCCAGATGTAGATAGCGGGGTGAATGGCATTTTAACGAAGCATCAAAGCCGCTGTCACTTTTATCGCTCCTCAAGCAAGCTCCACTTTCCGCTCCTTCACCTTCATCAAAATGCCAAACTTCGGCTTCAGCGTGATCAGCGGCTCCGGCACTATCGGGTGGCCCTCCACCGCTTCAAAATCAAACTGCCGAACCAGCAATGCCAGTAAAAGCTGCATTTCCATCAGCGCAAAATGGTTGCCGATGCACATCCTCGGCCCCGCCCCAAACGGCATGTAGGCCAGCCGTGGCCGCTCCTTTTCCTGCTCCGGGCTGAAATGTTCGGGGTAAAAATCCTTGGGCCGCTCCCAGTACCGGGGGTCACGGTGCATGGCCGCAATGCTGATGAACATGATGGCATTGGTGGGGATTTTCACGCCCAAAATCTCGTCCTCCGCTATCGGCTGACGCCCAATGGCAAAGCCCGGCGGGTAGAGCCTCATGCCCTCCTGAATCACCTGCATCGTGTACGTCAGCTTGCGCAAATCCTCGAAACCTGGCATCCATTGGGGTCGCCCAACACGGTTTCGATTTCGATTCGCAATTTCCGCACAACATCGGGGTGTTGCGAAAGCAGCCAAAGCGTCCAGGTAAGCGAGGTGGCGCTGGTCTCGTGGCCTGCGGCAAAAAGGGTCACGGCCTCGTCCCGCAGTGCCCGGTCGTTCATCACCTCTCCCGTTTCCTCGTCTTTGGAAGTGAGCATCATGGACAGCAAATCATTGGGAGGGTTGGGGTCTTTGCGCCGTTCGTTGATGAGCTTGAAGATGTAGGCATCGAACCAAGCGATGTCCTTTTTGAACTTGCGGTGCTGGCCGTTGAGGTAGGCGAAGGGGATGAGGTATGGCTTCACGGTGCGGAAAACGAGGTAGTCCTGCGAGTCCATCATCACCCGGTACATCTCGTTGATGTCGGCGGTGTCCTCGGTGCTGAACAGGGTTTTGAGCACGATGCGGGCGGTGGCAGCCATCATTTCTTTGGAGATGTCGAGGTTTTCGCCCAATGCTGATTTTTCAGCCAGTTCTTCGACGTACTTCTCCGCTACCACGGTCATTCCACGGAACAAATCTTCAAGTTGGGTCTTGTAAAAAGCGGGCTGCACCAACCGCCGTTGCCGCCGCCAATGCTCGCCCTCGCTGGTCACAAGGCCGGTGCCAAGCGCCAACCTGAGTTGCCGGTAGGCAGGGCTTTTCACGTAGTTTTTTTGGTTCTTTTGGAGCACATGCGCCACTACTTCGTGGTTGGTGATGACAAAGATTTTGCGGAGCAAAAAAGGCATCATGTAAAAATCGCCCATTTGCAGCGACTGGTTGATGGTGAATTCGTAGGGGTTGCGCAGGAACTCGGCACCGGGCAGGAAGGGGTTCTTGCCCTTGAAAACGGGTACGGTGGTTGGCATTTTTTTGAAAAAATTGTGAGATGAAAATACCTTTCGACAACAATCAAAACAGGATAAAGATTGCCATTTGCTGGTAAATTACAAGCAATTTATTGCTGCTTCAAATGTTTTCAAAACCTCAAATCCGACCTCAAAATTTGGTCAATAATAACCGCCTAAATACCCCTCAATTTTACTACCTTTGCACCATGAATAATACAGAAGAAACAGAGGACTTGATGCCCGACAAAGGCAATTACGATGCGGGCAATATCACCGCACTCGAAGGCTTGGAAGCCGTGCGCAAGCGCCCGGCGATGTACATCGGAACGACGGACGTGAAGGGCCTTCACCACCTCGTTTGGGAGGTGATTGACAACTCCATTGACGAACACCTTGCAGGGTACTGCACCGAAGTCTCCACCACCATCCATCCCGACAATTCCATCACCGTTCGGGACAATGGCCGGGGCATCCCCGTGGACATGCACAAGAAATTGAAGAAGTCCGCACTCGAAGTGGTGATGACGGTGCTGCACGCTGGTGGCAAATTTGACAAGGATACCTATAAGGTTTCCGGTGGTCTGCACGGCGTCGGCGTTTCTTGCGTGAACGCCCTGTCCATCCACCTGCGGGCCGAAGTTCACCGCGACGGCAAGTACTACGAACAGGAGTACTCCAAGGGGAAGCCGCTGTACGACGTGCGCGAAGTCGGCAAGTCCGATAAGCGGGGCACTGTCATCCATTTCAAACCGGACAGCGAGATTTTCGTCGAATCACTGGAATACAATTACAATACCCTTGCTGCCCGTATCAAGGAATTGTCGTACCTGAACAAGGGCCTCAAAATGGTGATCACCGACGAGCGCCAATTGGACGAGAACGGCAATTTCAAAACCGAAACCTTCCACTCCGAGGGTGGCCTGCTCGAATACGTGGAGTACCTCGACGAATCCCGTGCAAGGCTCATTGATAAACCCATCTACGTCATCACGAGACAGGACAACGTGGAGGTGGAAGTGGCCATTTTGTACAATACGTCCTATTCCGAGCACTTGTATTCCTTCGTGAACAACATTTTCACAAGCGAAGGCGGAACGCACGTTAGCGGTTTCCGCCGTGCGCTGGGTCGGGTGTTGGGCAAGTTTGGCGAACAGTCGGGGATGCTCACCAAGGCCAAAGTCACCCTCTCCGCCGAGGACTATCGGGAGGGCCTGACGGCCATTGTTTCGGTTAAAGTGCCGGAACCACAGTTCAAGGGACAGACCAAGAGCGAGTTGGGCAACTCCGAGGTGCTGGGCATCGTGTCCCGTGCCGTGGACGATGCGCTCTCCACCTACATCGAGGAAAATTCTGGCGCCGCCCGCAAAATCATTGAAAAAATCATACTCGCCGCCACTGCCCGGCAAGCCGCCCGCAAGGCCAGGGAAATGGTGCAGCGCAAAAACGCCCTCACCGGCAGTGGCCTCCCCGGAAAGCTGGCCGATTGCTCCAGCAAGGATCCCGCCGAGAGCGAAATCTTCCTCGTAGAGGGCGACTCCGCAGGTGGTACCGCCAAACAGGGGCGTGACCGGCACTTTCAGGCCATTTTGCCCCTCCGGGGAAAAATCCTGAACGTGGAGAAGGCGATGGAGCACAAGATTTACGAGAACGAGGAAATCAAGAACATCTTCACCGCCCTCGGCGTCAGTATCACCGAGAACAACGAAGGTGCCCGTGTCCTCAACATCGAAAAGCTGCGCTACCACAAGACCGTCATCATGTGCGACGCCGATATTGACGGTAGCCACATCACCACGCTGATTCTGACTTTCTTCTTCCGCTACATGAAACCGCTCATCGAGCAGGGCTTCATCTATATTGCCACACCGCCGTTGTACATGGTGAAAAAAGGCAAACAGTTCCGCTACTGCTGGAACGATGAGGAGCGCCGGGAAGCCATCGCTTCCTATTCCAGCGGCGAGAATGATACCTCCGTGAAAACCCAGCGCTACAAGGGCCTTGGAGAAATGAACGCCGAACAGCTTTGGGAAACCACGATGGATCCTACCAGCCGCATCCTGCGCCAAGTGGCCATTGATGACGCTGCCGAGGCCGACCGCATCTTCTCCATGCTCATGGGCGAGGAAGTGCCGCCACGCCGTGCCTTCATCGAGGCAAATGCAAAATATGCGAAGGTGGACGCGTGAGGAGGAGTTTTGAGTGATGAGTTAGTGAGTTGTTTTTAGTATCGCTAACTCATCATTCATCACTCAAAACTTATAACTGATTATTCACCGCCTCTGACACGCTCATCGCCCTATCATAAATCTTGAGCGACTTCATCTCCTCCGGCAGGATTTTCATTTCCTTTTTTTTGTTGGTCAAAACATTGCCCAGGAAGGGCGAGTAGTGCCGCCAGCCGAACTGTCGGCTCGTGCCGCCATCGCAGAGCTGCCCATCCACGGCGCACAGTACGATGTCAGGTCCGTTGTCCACGATGAACGTCACCTGGTGTGGCCGAACCACATCAAGTAGGCCGGGGTCGGTCGCCCATGTTTCACAAGTCTCTGTGTTGCAAAGGTTTAGCTCCAACTGGCGGTAGCCGGTCGTCTGGATGTAGAGGCCGGAACCGAGGTCGTTGCGAGTGTCGAGCAGCACCCGCCAATGTGAAAAATCCTTCGGCTGCACGGTCATTTCGATGGTCAGTCCGCCCGTGTCACGCATAGCGTTCATCAAAACAAACCCGCCCTCAGGGTGCTTTGGAAAGCCAGTGATGGGTAGTTTTTCGCCTTTCAATGCTTCTTCGTTAAACTGCATGACTGGTGGCCTTGGGGTGACGGGCCGCTGTGCCGAAAGGTCTGACGATGGACGGGTTCCTTTGTATGGCACCCATTTTCCTTCATCCATTTGCCCCCAAAGGCCATCCAGCAAATCCTTCGGAACGGGGTGTATTCGGGCTTTCAGCTTATTGGTTTCCGGTTATCCAATAACGACCACCCTGCTCCACCAAGTCGGGGTAGCTGAAGCGGCCACTTTCGTAGCTGTGGTCGTCACCGTAGAGGAACATTTCGGGCTGCGACCATCGGATTTCACCGCCAACCTCCATGCCGCCAGCCAGCCAAGCAGGGTTGCGAGTGCTGAAATGGTCGCCGCTATGGTTGTGGAACCAGAGCAGGTACTTGCCGTTGCTGCACCGCCAGATTTTAGGACAGGCTCGGGAGGTCTTCACCGGACGGCCATCGGCGTAACGGGCTTGCCGTGGCAATGACCACGTATGCCCACCGTCCCGGCTGTAAGCCTCGGCGAGGTAGCCCGTCTGTGTTCGGTAGATGCAGCAGAGGCTACCGTCTGACAGCGGCACGAGGCTGTGCTCCTCCTGCACCGAGCCGAAGTCGGGGTTGCGCAGGCCATGCTCGCCATCAGGCAAAAGTTGCCATTTCAGTCGGATAGGGTCACGCTCGGAGTTGATGTTTTCGCATTGAAAAAACCAGCCCTCGCCGTTGTCGAGCATGTACTTGCCGAGCTTTGTGAAGCCGAAAATCATCCCCTGCCCCACCGTCATGGGCTTTCCGATGCCCCAAAAAATCTGCACCTCGCCCTTCCAGTCGTTGGCGAGGTCGCAGGCGGTGCGGCGCAGCGGCAGCCGGTGCCGCTCCGACCAAGTGAAACCGGCGTCGTCGCTGAACTTGTAGCAATACCAACCGAGGATGTCATTTCGAATTTTTTCGCCCTTGAGTTCGCTGATTTCGTCGCCGTTGTAGCTGTAAAAAACATAGACCCGGCCATAGCTGGTCAGGTAGGGCATGACCCAACTGGCGGCAGGCCCGGCAGCGTGTTCGATGGGCACGGGCACAGACCAAGTCAGTCCAAGGTCGCTGCTGCGAGTGGCGACGATGTGCTGCCCCTCCAGCCCTTCTTCCAGCTTGCCGGTGGTGAAAGTGCAAAGCCAAGTTCCGTCGGGAAGCGTGACGAGGTACGGCATGTCAATATAGCCGTTGGTGTGTATCTCGTGGCCGGATTGGATGTGGCGGGGGTCGGGTTGGGCGCTTGAATTTTGTACAAGCAGCATCAAGTGCAAAAAAATAAGCCTTGCCAGCTTCATTTCGGTACTATGTGTTGCTATTATCCAATCACGAGGATGTAGGAATGCCATAAAATTGATGATTGCGAGAGGCAGTGTAGGAACTGTTGCAGCTCGGGAGAAGCAACTTATCAATGCTCACCTTCGAGGAGAGGATAAAAGGTCAATCAAGCCTATCAAGGCAAACCCGCCAAACAGCCAAGCTGCCGCATTATTCGAGTCTTTTTGATTTGTGACAGATTGATTGCCAACTTTATGAATTTCCTTGTTGATTTTATCAATGGCTTGGTGGGGATGCTGACGATTGAAGAAAATGACATTGTAGCTAACAAAATCGGGAGGTAGTTGAACATTATCCTCGACGAGCAACAAGGCAGGAATATTTTTTGAAACAGCGAAATGATGTTCTGAAATAACTTTTTGATTATTCAGCCCATAGGCAGTAATAATTCCGATGAAGAGACTCGATTCTTTCACTTTCATAGCTGTGAAAGCGTCAATATTGGAAGGCCCTTTTTTAAAATTTGACGTGAGCGAAAAACCTCGTTCCCTCAGTTTTTCTGATAGAAGTGTAAGCACAAACTGCTCTGAATCGTTTATCGAATAGGAAATAAAGGCTTTCATTAGCTTCTATTTTTAAGTTTTTCAATATTAGAATAGTATTCAGGGAAAAATTGTTTCTGAAGAGTCAGGTTTGCCAATAAAATCTTTTCTTTAAACTCTTCCCTGACCAAAAAACATAATCATATCTGAGCTTGCAATTTTTTTGTTCAAGTCCTCAAACATGGTAGCTAAAGTATTGACAACTCCATGTTTGCAAATCAGCAAATATCCATTCGCATCATACTGATGAACCAAGGTGGGAATGTTAATGTCGGCTAAATCTGACTTTTTCAAATCTCTTTCGTAAAATTTGCATTGCACAACCCAAGTTCTTGTGAATGGTTTGACCGAATCGTTTACTAGAAACTTCCAGAAGAATATCCCTTCCTCCGTCACTTCCCTTTCCACTCTGATTGACCTCGGCCAAAATAACATTTTTATTCTGGTCGCTATCCAGAGAGCGAAAATAAGCAGCAACAAGGTTTTCGAACTGCTCCCAATCCGTTATTTCTTCAAATGAAAGCTTCCTCATAATATTTGCCTGATGCATGATTTCTTAAGGACAAAAAAATAGCCAATTATCAATATCAATGCACTGTTGAGTATTTTCAAAAGCTTAAATCTTTTCCTTAAAATACCCACTCAACTCCTCCCCAAAATGCGCCATCGCATTCATCACCGGAAGCGGGATGCCACCGCCGAGGGCACAGAGCGAGCCTTTTTTCATCGTGTCCAACAAATCCGTAAACAGCTCATTGTCAATCTTGTAGTCGCTGGTTTGCGCTTTTTGCAGCAGCTCCTTTCCCCGCACCGAACCGATGCGGCAGGGGAAGCATTTGCCGCAACTTTCGTGCGCCGTGAAGGCGAAAAGGTGCTCCAAGTAAGCCACCATCGGATACTCCTCCGGCACACTGACGATGCTGGCGTGGCCGAGCAGGAAGCTGTTTTGAGCGAAGCTCTCAAAATCCACCGTCAGGTCGAACATCTTCTGGACTGGCACGAGGCCACCGAGCGGGCCGCCGATGTGCAAGGCTTTCACGGGTCGTTTGAAGCCACCGCCAAGTTCCTCCACCACAGTGGCGAGCGGCGTTCCCATGTCCACTTCGTAGATGCCGGGGCGACGGAAAGCACTGTCCAGGGAGACGAGCTTGGTGCCGCTGCTGCGTTGGGTGCCGATTTTGGCGAACGCCTCGCCGCCGTTTTTTACGATAAAATGAAGGTTGGCAAGGGTTTCCACGTTGTTTACCACCGTCGGTTTGCCGAACAGGCCGTAGTTGACGGGGTACGGCGGGCGCACCCGCACCTCTGGCCGCTGGCCTTCGATGCTGGCCAGCAAGGCGGTTTCTTCGCCACAGATGTAAGCACCCCTTGCTTCGATGACTTTGAACTCAAAATTGAAATTGCTTCCGAGGATGCCCGTGCCCGTCAGCCCAGCGGATTGTAGGTCGGCGATGGCCTGTTTGATGACCTCGATGCTCTCCGGGTATTCGAAGCGGATGTACATCACCCCCCGGTCGGCACCGGTCACGTAACCAGCGATGATGAGGCCAACCAAAACTGCAATCGGCTGATTTTCAAGCAGATAACGGTCGGAATAACTTCCGGGGTCGCCCTCGTCGGCATTGCAGACTATGTATTTTTGGTTGCTCTCGGCCTTGCGGCAACCTTCCAGTTTGATGCCAATTGGAAAGCCTGCACCTCCCCTACCCCGGAGGCCAGATGCCTTGATTTGCGCCAACAAATCTTCCGGCGGTGGCCAGCATTTTTGCAAAATCATTGCGAAGCTCCTCCAAAGAAGCGAATGGTTTGGTCAAAATGCCCGCCCCGATGGCTTGCACGTTGTAGCTGTCCATGCAGCCCACACAGTCCGAGTTTTCAAACGGGGGCAAGTTTCCGCCGGAGTAATTGTGCCCAGCGTAGTGGAAGGCACTGTTTTCGTGGCAGCGGCCCAGGCAGCACATTTCCCCGATTTCCTCTTCTTTGAAATGCTCCGCCAACTGCGACCTTAGCCCTTCCTGCGTACCAGCCACGAGGCAGGCACTGCCGTTGCAGACGTACACTTTTTGCCCTTGTTTTCAGGCCGGGTGAAGTCGTAAAACG
The DNA here is from genome assembly GCA_016719855.1 of Saprospiraceae bacterium. Classification (GTDB taxonomy): domain Bacteria; phylum Bacteroidota; class Bacteroidia; order Chitinophagales; family Saprospiraceae; genus UBA6168. The sequence continues at coordinate 113,774 of JADJYH010000016.1, forward strand.
TGCCGGCACCGTACACGGCAGCATCGCCGACGAGGTATTCCTCGGCCAACCTGGCGGCATCATTTTTATTCCAGAAAACCCTGGGCTTCGGTCAGGTTGCCGATGGATTCGAAAAGATTGTCGGTCAAGCCCTTTCTGCCGGACAGGGCGGTAAGATTTTTAGACATACAAATTGAGTTTGGTCAGGTCGAAACTTTGACCGCCAAATTAGGCAATACTTTGAATTTGCGAAGCAAGAATAG
>JADJYH010000017.1 GCA_016719855.1 Saprospiraceae bacterium
GCTCACCCAAACCCGCCGCTTGAAAGTCCGAACCGGGTAGCACCGGCGGCAGGTCAAATTCCTTCAATTTTCCAGCAAAATAATCCTTCAACTGCTCGTCGGTAGCGCCACTGAAATGCAGTTACTCGCCTGACTACCGCTTGACTTTGAGGTGTTTTTAAGCGGGCAAGCTGCGTTTCCAGCATCCATCGGTCGGTGAATTCGAGGCAGGCAGATGCCCTCGTCCGTGGCCCCGGCCTCATCGGGCCGAGCGGGGTCAGCAGGCGAGATGACCGTGATGGACGATTTTCCTTGTTGGGGCTTTCTCTGGCTGGCGCAAACCGGTGGTTTTGAACGAACCGCCAAATCCGCTCAACGACTCGTAACCATTGCTGAACGCTGTGTCCGTCACACTTTCCCCGTACTTTATCTCCAAAAAGCCTGGTTGTTGCACGGCATCCTCAAGGCAAACTTGGAAGGTGATGCCGTGCGTCTTTTGAGACCAACGGCTCACCCGCTCCGGCCTGCGAGTTCACGGGCCTAAAAGGTCAGCATTGGAGCCGGATGGAGGGTCGGCGGCGATTTCTTTCAGCAGCCACTTTGAGCCGGGCGGGGGAAAGTCCATAAGTTCCATCGGGTGGCAAACCTTGCAGGGCCGGTAGCCGTGGCGGATGGCCTCGCTAGCACTGGTGTAGTATTCGACGTTTTCTGGTTTGGGCTTGCGGGCGTTGTTGACTTGGTCGGCAAAAAATGCCCGTGGTCTTGATGCCGGCGAGAAAATGCCCTCAAAATTGGTGTCTTTATTCACCAGCGCTTGGTACATCGTCGTGTGGTCAGGTAGTTTCGTACTTGTCATTTCATTAAATTTTTTGATTCGGGTCAAAGGTAGGTCTGGTCAAAAAAGGCTGCAACCGAAAATTGAGCAAGCAATTTTTTTTGAAAAAAATCTTGGTTTTCAATGCGCTGCAAGCTTCGCCAACAGCCAATCACGGTGCAACACTTCCGCTGCCGATGGCAAATTTTCTTGCAGTTCCGCCATCGGTTTGCATCGCCCTGCGCCTTCAAGAGCTTACCGCAGTATTCCACGAATTTTTCATTTGCTGGTTCAGCCGATTGTCGAGAAGTTTGTTGCGAAGCAAAAAAATCCGGGTGGCTTCGAGGTACCAGTAGAGGATTTCGTCCTGTCCAGTCTCAAAATAAATCTTGATGAGCAGGCTGCGGGCGCTCAGGTTGAGCAGTACGTCGGTGAACTCGACGTGCAAATTTGCCGCTGCGCCTTGTCAAAATCCTTTTGATGAAAATGGAATTGGGCGAGGTTGTACCGGAACAGGTTCTCGGGTAGGCAGGCAAAAGCTTGCCTCCTGAACTGGTGGATAAAGTCATGCGCCCATTCGGTTTGTCCGGTGCGCAGGCCGACCGTTACGAGGTTGGTGTAGCGCCAGGGCGGCAGGTATCCGTTCTCAAAAATTAGCCCATTTTCGAGCAGCAACTTGTTGATTTCCAGGTACTCGTGCCAAAAAATTTCGTCGTTGAAACGGTTGATGCGGCGGGTTGCATAGTTGAGGAGGAGGGTGTAAAGTTGCTTCAACTCGTGCGCCTCAAAGCGGTGGCCGTGCGTGGATATCAGTTTTTTTGCTTCCTTAAAATGTTGGAATTCTTCGGTATTGTGCAGCATCAAAAATATTTGCCGATACACTTGGACGGTTGGTTCCAGCGTAAATTCCTCCCCGGCTGCCCAACCCATTATTTGCCCAATGAAAGGCAGCCGATATTGGAGGTTTAGCAAATTGTTCATGTTTTGCATTTCGCTGGACATGCGAAGTTTATCAACAATAAAATAAAGGTCAAGCGCATCGGCAGCCATCTGTATTTTTTCATTGAAATTATGCTCGTTTGGGTCGGAATATTCGTACTGCAAACGCTTGAAAATCAATTGCTTTTGGAAATAATCGGCATTGCGAAGCGGCATTTTTTCCAGCATGCTTGCCAATGAATTTTCCATTGATTTTTGGTGACGTGGCAGGTCGAGCAGTTGGTATTGCTTGAATAGGCTGAGCGGCATTTCAAACCCGTCTTCCCGAAAATATTCAATTGACAGAAAAGATTCGAGGAGTTTAGAAAGTTGGCTCATCAGGTAGGTTAACGACTTTTCATCAAGCGGTTTTTCGGTGTTAATTTTCTGAATCGCCGTTTCCCGGAGTCAAATTTTTGTGGACAAAATCCGGTGCATATTTTTGCAAGTAATTGAAAAGCAAGATGTTATCGCTATTTTTGTTGAAATACGGCGAAGCCACGAAATCCGCAGCTCGTGATAATTGCTTTGGGCTTAACTTGCGAAGTAAATCGAGAAGTTTACTATGGTGCATCCTGCTATTTTTTGATTCAACAAAAATACCATGTGCCGATTCATTTTTTTGCTTCTTTTCATGCGCTGCCTGCATTTTACGGCGCAACCCATCGTCCTGTTTCCCGGCGATGCCAACAATGACGGTGTGGCCAACCAGTACGACCTCTTGCCCATCGGCGTAGCCTACGGGCAGGAGGGGTTCCAGCGCCCGGGCGCCACGCTCGACTGGCTGCCACAGTTTCTACCGCAGCAGTGGTTGCAAGCATTGCCCGTGAGCGGCGTAAACCTTGGGTTTTGCGACAGCGACGGCAACGGCCTCATTGACTCGTTCGACATTGACGCCATCGCCCTGAACTTTGACAGCACCCAAACCGGAGCGCAACCCCCGCCTATGCCCTACTTGCTGCCTGACACCTGTTTTTCATGTCCAAAACCCATTCTGCGCATTGATTTCGACCGGGATACGGCGATGGTGAGCGATACTTTTTATGCCTTGCTCTCGATTTTTTACCCGCCAAACGTGCCACCGCCCGCCGGGGCACTGGGGATTGCGTTCAACCTGAACTATGACCCAGAAAACGTGAAAGATTCGCTTACCAAAGTCTTTCCAGACACCATTCCGGGCGACCTGATGTTCGTCACCGCTACGAATACCTTGGCCAAAGTCGTGGCGGGCAGTTCCTTCGGGCAGCATCGGCTTTGGGGCAGCGGGCAGGGCATGAATGTCCTGTTTTTTTCACGCCCGCTGGGGGTGATGGAGCTAGTAGTTGAAGATTTGATTCAACGCTCCACCGCCGTTGATTTTTGGATGGATGCGTCCGATTTCCCGATAGTCAACCAACTGGAACAGGTCGTTTGCCCCGGGCAGGTGCTGGTGGACACCATCGTGCTGCTCGACCCGGTGGGAATGTCACACAAGAACCGCATGTTTGGCGAGATGAAATCGAGGTGATGCCAAATCCTGCCTCCGAATGGCTCACGGTGAAATCTCCAATTTCGGCCATCGAAAAAATTGAACTCCTCACCTTGGAAGGTCGTCCGTTGCCTTTGGTCTGGACTGGAAACGCCAGCGAGGTAGATTTTGATTTGAGCCTTTGCCAATCGGCATTTTTCTGATGAAAATCCAAACCGAGAATGGTGTTTTTTGTCAAAAAAATTCCTGAGGATAAAGTAGCTGCTTTTTTGAAAACTGTAAAATTGTGTACAGAAACATCTGCCAGTTAAGTAATTGATTCTCAGTCGCTTAAAATCATTTTCTATTTCCTTGCGAGGTAATTACCCGTCTTTTCAACCTAAATTTTTGCCGAAAAGCCCTATGAATCGTACTTGAAGCCCAGCTTCTCTCCCGCCAACTTTGTCCTGTGTTTTGCGCAAAACATGATTTCAGCAAAAAAATTTAAACCAGGCCGGGCAGCGATGTCAACCATAATTCACACCGCCGTTTCGGCCAAAAAATCCTGATGTCATGAAAAATCAAATTCAGTTTCCGACCAATAATGCAGGGTTGTTTTCCAATTCAAGCCTGGTTATTTTTATCGCCATCTTTTTTTCGCTGGCCGCCTGCAAGCAAGACGACGGCATCATTCCCGACGGGCAAACAGGCCCAAGCGAAAAGCCTGGGTTGGTCATCGCAGGCCCCGGCATTTACGAAGTGCCGGACGATCCGGCGGTACTCGCAGACTTTAGCCTGCCCGATTTCAGCAACATGCCCACTTTGTACGAAGTTAAGGGAACGCCCAAGGGCGAAGTGACTTGGGAACAAGTGCCAGCACCCGGCACGGCAGGTTTTGAAGAAGGAATGGTCGTTTCGTTGCAGGTGAGCGACGAAGGCGGCAACACGGCCACCAAGGAAGTCATCATTTCCTCCGAGTTGGTGTTTCCGGCGGAAGTTGAAGGCGTTCGTTCTCTCAATTTTATCCAAGATCACGAAACAGAAGTGCCTGTAAATCTTTACGTTGTGCAATACAGCGCCAACCAAGAATGGGCTTCCCTGGCCTTGGTCATCACGCCCAGCCAGCCCGGCAGCTTCGACCCAATGACGCTTGATCCTGCGCAAATCACGCTGCACCTGTACGATGAAAACCTGCAAAAGGTCAATGACTTGACCTATCCCGACGGCATCTGGGAACCGTCCACCCAACTCATCAGCTACATCAACCCGTGCGGCGCATTTTTTCGGTTCTCGCAGGTCGGCATTACTGGCCAGCCCGTTTTCGCTGCACTGACGGGTGGTACGCTTGAAAACCAACGGTTTTCCAAAGACTTCGATTTCGCAAATCTGACCCCTGTGGAAACGGTGCTGCCGCCAAGCTGTGGCCCAAGCGTACCTGCACAGGTAACGGCTCCAGTGGAGGAACCTTGCAATGCACCTGGCGCTCCCGCTTCACGACTTCCGACAAATGGCACCACGCCAAGGACGGCGCATATTGCTGGGGTGGTACCCAACAAGCGAGCCTTGCCCTTTGCTCAGTGGTGCAAAGCCGTTCGCCAGTGGGGAAGCAATTGATGAATGTACCGGCGATGCGGACGTTGCCGCAGCCCGCAGCAACACCGAAAGCTTGGAGGTTTGGGTGGAATGCAAGCCACGCCCATGCCCGGAATGCTGTGTGTCGAAAGGAACTTGTGGCGCTTCGCCCAGCTTCACGGCCTATGCCAACCTCGACCCGCCGGGTACTGCCATCGCAGGTGGTCGCATCAAGGTAACGGGCGGAGGTGGTTGCTCAGGCTTGGTGGCTGATGCCGCTGGCGCTACCCGTTCCTCTAGCCAAGTGGACGAATCTGTCAAGTTCACCATTGGGTTGGGCGAGAATTCGAGCATCGAAATCCTGCCGCTGCACAAAAAAGAAGGGGTGATGGAAGGCACTTTCGCAGATAATGATACAAAAGCGGCAGCGAGTGCGAGTTTGTCCTGAACGGAATTGGGGTGGGCGATGCCAAGTGCCTTGCGGATGGAGACTTGTTCAATTGGTACGGAAGGGCAGATATCAAATTGCGCAAAGCGTAACCGACATGCTCATCAAGGCATGGTGTACCGACGGCAGTTCGGCAAGTTCTAACCTAGGAAATGCTTTTGTAGCAAAATCTGAATAAGGAATTGGATTTGATTGGACATTTGGGACCTCAAAATGTTGAAAGGGCAGCTTGCGCCGCAGGCTGCTTTTATTTTTTTTAAAAAAATGGCTGGAAAATTTGCATTGTTGAAACCGTTCATCGTAATATTGCGATAAGTTTCAAAATCAACAAATGGGCCTCAGCAAAACAGCATCATTTTCCACAGAACAGAACCGCATCGCCGAACTGGCGAAGGCACTTGCCCACCCAGCAAGGGTGGCCATTGTCCAGTACCTGCTCAAAGCTGAAGCCTGCATCTGCGGTGACTTGGTGGATGCCTTGCCACTGTCGCAAAGCACGGTTTCGCAGCACTTGAAAGCGCTGAAAACGGCGGGCATCATCACCGGCAGCGTGGAGCCGCCGAAAGTTTGTTACTGCCTGAACATTACTGTTTTGAAGGAATTCAACTCGGCATTTGGCGAGATGTTCAGCCGTTGTTGCTGAGATTTTTTTTGGCTAAAATCATCGTAATATTGCGATGGAAAGCATATTTCTTCACCTTTTTTAACTATTTGTGCTATGCTAAATTCAATTGCATTTCTGTTCAGCACCGCCGGAGGCGGCTGCTGTGGCACCGGCTGCGGAAACGGCTGTTGCTAAAAACTTGGTGGCGGCGCTTTCCTTGGGAAGTGCCGCCCCGCTTTTTTCAAAAAAATTAAAATTTATCAAACATGAAAACCAGTAAATTTCTCCAAACCCTGCAGGAAAACCCAGGTAAGGAACTCGTTTTGAATACCGCCAAGACTTTTTCGTGCCAATGGCCTACCACATCACGGAGGTCAAAAAACCTGCACATCGAAGCCGTGGACTGCGGCGGCAGGCCAAGCGAAGACTTCCAGACCGTGGTGCAGCTTTGGGTCTCCGGCGATGAGCAGGTCGAGCGCCACATGGCCACCGAAAAGGCACTTAAAATTTTCGACATCGTGGACCGGATGAAACCGATGAGGGGCGATGCCGACATCCTGTTCGAGTGGGGAAACGAGTACCTGCCCACCTCCAACTACCGCCCCTTGAACGCAAAAATAGCTGACAATCAAGTTGTTGTGAAAATGTTTATACCACCTACCGCCTGCAAGCCTAAGCTCGAACTGGAACTTGCTGGTTGCTCCACCGTCGGATGTTGCTCGTAAGGAATGTGCTCGTGAGTTTGCGGGTTTTAGAGGTTACGATGCTTGTTTTTCATTTGCTTTGCAAAAAAATATCCATGAAGCTGACCATCGAACCGCTGCTGGAAGCCCATTACCCCGACGTGCGGCGCATTTATGAAGAAGGGTTGGCCACGGGCATCGCCACCTTCGAAACTAAGTCCATTGACTGGCAGGCTTGGGATGAGAAGTACCTGCCTACCTGCCGGTTGGTGGCGCTTTTGGAGGGAAAGATGGCGGCTTGGGCTGCACTCACGCCTTATTCCAAACGGGAAGTTTATCGGGGAGTGGGGGAGGTGGCGATTTATGTTGGTTCAACATTCAGGCGCAGTGGTGTCGGAAAGGCATTGCTGGAGCGGCTCGTTGAAATGTCCGAGCAGGCTGGTTTTTGGACCATGCAGGCGGTCATTTTGCGCAAAACAAAGCCAGCATCCGACTGCACGGAGTCGGTGGGTTTCCGCATCGTCGGCATCCGGGAGCGCATTGCGCAGCGGGACGGCATCTGGCACGACAATGTGCTGATGGAGCGACGATTAGTGGTATAAGGTATAATGGTATGAGGTATGCCAGGGCAATTTTGACAAAGGTTTACGCAAACCGCAACAGCAAATCGGGGCAAACCTTGCTTGGATGCTATCTTTGCGAAAAATTTTTTATGAAAATATCAGTTTTCTTGCCCTTGTTTTCCCTGCATTTTTCTTTGCATGCAATGTTCCCAAAAATACGGGAACCTCCAAATCCACGACTTACAATCCGGCAACTGACACACTTCGACTGCCCGGTGAAAATCATCTACGCAACGTCCGCCAACTGACCTTCGGCGGCGACAACGCAGAGGCGTACTGGAGCTTCGACAGCAAGTCGCTCTCGTTTCAGGCCACCAACGAAAAATGGGGCGCTTCTTGCGACCAGATTTTCACCATGCCCATCGAATCTGGGACAAATGGCGGTGCAAAACCAATTCAAATAAGCTCCGGCCTCGGCAAAACGACCTGCTCCTACTTCATGCCCGGCAACAAGACCATCCTCTTCGCAAGTACGCACGGCGAGCACAGTGGCGAGGGCTGCCCAAGTGCGCCCCGAAGCGTGGGCGGCAAGTACGTCTGGGCAATTCACCAGGAATTCGATATTTATGTGGCTGATTTAAAAGGTAAAATCGTCAAACAACTCACCAATTCGCCCGGCTATGACGCCGAGGGAACGGTATCGCCAGACGGCAAGAAAATCGTGTTCACCAGCACCCGCTCCGGCGACCTGGAGCTTTGGACGATGAACATTGACGGCTCCGACCAGCGCCAAGTGACCAAGGCACTAGGCTACGATGGTGGTGCATTTTTCACGCCTGACAGCAAAAAACTCGTGTTCCGGGCCAGCAGGCCAAAGACCGACGAAGAGGCCAAAACTTACAAGGAACTGCTCGCTCAGGGCCTTGTACAGCCCACGGCCCTCGAAATATTCATGTGCAACGTGGACGGCTCCGACCTGCGCCAAATCACCAATGTGGGCAAGGCCAACTGGGCGCCGTTCATGCACCCGTCGGGCAAGAAAATCTTGTTTTGCAGCAACCACCACAGCCAAAGCGGTCGTCAATTCAACGTTTTTCCATCAATATTGACGGCACGGGACTGGAGCAAATCACCTTCGACACTGGCTTCGATTCCTTCCCGATGTTCTCGCCGGACGGCAAGTACATCGCCTTTTCCAGCAACCGCAACAACGGCGGCACTCGGGATACGAACGTGTTTGTGGCGGAGTGGGTGGATTGAAAGCGGGTGAGAAGGTGAGAGGGCGAGACAGTGAGCTGGTTCAATCGATTTCCTTTTCTACGGCCCTCGAAATCAGTGGGATCTTGAACCAATTTGGTAGCATGGCCATCAAAAAGCGGCTCATTTTATTGGTAAAACCTAGCACGATGGTGCCCCTGTTTTGAAACATTTGCCGCAGGGCAATGACTGCCACATCTTCCGGTGTGAGCAATCCAATATTCCCTCTAAACCCCTGGTTTTCAATGCGTTGCGTGACATCTTGGTTCGTTTTCATCGGCCCGGGATAGACCACGCACACTGAAACGCCGCTTCCTTTCAACTCCTCCCGCAACCCCAGCGACCAGTGCCTTATGAATGCCTTGCTCGCAGGATAAACGGTCTTGAAGCCTATCGGGCTGAAAGCAGCCATGCTGCTCACGTTCAGAATCCAAGCTTGGTTTTGCTGGCGCAAATTGGGCAGTAGCAGGTGGGTCAGCAGCGTCGTGGCCACGATGTTCAGTTGCAAAATGCCATCGAGGTAGTCTAATTCAACTTCCTCAAAACGTTTCGAGCCGCCCGCCCTGCGTTGTTGATGAGGATGCTTACTTGATAGTTCTGATTGATGGTTTGCGACAGCGAAAGCACGTTTTCCCGAAGAGAAAGGTCGGTTTCAAAACAATGGACAAGTATTTGAAAATCAGCGAGTTGTGCGGCTAGTTGATGAAGGTTTTCATTGGGCAAGGCAACCAACAGCAAGTTTGTTTTTCGCTTCGCAAGCTCGAAGGCCATCGCTCGGCCAAGGCCCTGGGAGGCACCGGTGATGAGTGCGAAGGATGTTTTTTTTTCATACTAGATGATATGCAGAAATAATTTTTTGATTCACAAATTTTTGATTGTCAAGTAGTTGTGCTTTCGATTTTGTTTTTGTTGTAAACGCCGGCTATCAAATTTACCCGCAAACCAAACCGCTTTTGCTTGTTCCGATAAGGGTATTTTAGGATTAAAAAGATTTTCATCATCCGGTTCACATGTTCAACAACGATTCGCTGACGGGCCAGGGCTTTGTTTTCTTTTTTTTGTGCCTTTGTCAACTTGTTGTTTTTGGAACCCTTGTGGGGGACCTCAGAGTTTGCGTGCAGTTTCAATATCCCTAAAAAACCAAGGTCCGCCAGTATTTTTATGCTTTCGCACACTTTTATCCCGCTTTCTTTGAGCATCCTAAAGTCGTGCGTTGTCCCGTTCGAAATCACGACGCAGAGGATTTGCTTCGTTTTTGCATCAATGATGAACAGTGATTTTAAGGTGTGGCGCTTCTTTTTGCCACTGTATTTGCGCTTTTGTTTTTTGGGGCGTTCAACGGGTGTTTCCGTAACGTCAACGATGACCACCTCGTACTGGCCGTCCCCCGAGGTCAGCGATTTTCGCCCGGGAATGGAGAACTGCCCGCTTTTTATTAGGATGTTCTCCGATTCACGGATGGTTCGGCTAACGGTGCTTTGGTCAACGCCAAAATCAACCGCCAAATGTTCTTGGCTGCGGTACTCGCGCCAGTACATCACGGTGAGCAGGACTTGGTCTTCAATGGACAGGGGGCTGCTGACCCCTTTGCTCGGGTGTTTTCGCTTATGGGCCTTGCTTGACCGGACACACTCGACCATTTCATCGAAGACCCGACGGTGGATACCGGTGTACCGGCGAAATTTTTTGCCCTGTAGGGCGCTTATTGATAACCATTTCATTGGGCAAAGATGCGGATTGCCAAAAAAATTGCCCAATAAAAAATCACTAACCGTTGGTTGTCAATAATTTGAGCATCTAATTTTTAATTCTGCATATCATCTACTGAATCAACGATTGGACTTTCCGCTAAATTCTCTTCCCCATCCAACAGAAAATGCCAAACTGCTTCCTTTTAAAAAGTCATTGAACCTCATGTAGTTGTACCCTATCCTGAACCGCAACAGTGAAGTGTTGAACCTGCTTGGCCCTCGGTTTTTGTGGCGATAACGGAAGAGTGCCATCGCCCTGTTGCGAAGGAGGTATTGTCAAGCTGGAAGCCTCCTTTTGGGTCGGATTTTTCCAGTTTTGAAGGTAAAAAACCATTTAAACTCAGCCGCCATAAGGTATGATAGGACCATTTGTTTTTCTTCCAAACTTCATAACCAACCAGTACATGAGGTGATAATATTCCGACAGGCCACCCCTTGCGCCAATGCCCGTTGGCTTCAAATTCTTGCTTGGTTTTTGAGCCAAAACTGAATTCAATGTCAAGCATAAAATTCAGTCGGTTTACCGAAAAGTGGGTGCCAAATTCAATTAAGCCCTGGTGTCCAAGATAATCCGAAAAACTACCGAAAAGTGGGTTGTAGCCAGTGGCTAAATATACGCCGATTGAACCATCAAAAGGACTTGTAGAAACCGTATCATGGGTAGTTGGGGGAATATTTCCACCCGTGATTTTAAATATCAATGGCATCGTGAACCGTACACGAACAGGTTTGCCTTGCTGAATTCCTGGCTGCCATTTAGGCATCACTTACAAGCCGCAACGCCTCGGCATCAAGTTCAGGGTCAATGCCCTGACTATTGTAGGCTCAATTACGTTGCCTTCTTCATCAATGAAAAATTGGGTATAAACTGTGCCTTGAATGCCCTTTCGAGAAGCATTGTCTGGATAATCCAAATTAGCGGAAATGAACTGATAAAGTGCCATTTCGCCCCCAGGATATTCGGGTTTAACTTCCTCAAATGGAGGAAAGGGAGGGATAGTGTCATTTTGGCTAAACGCCAAAATTTGTGCAGTTATGAGAAGAAAGAGTAGGAAAAAAGCAGCGTTTCGAAAGCATGTTTTTGATTTTCGGTCAAACCTACCCCACTATCCGCAGCTCGCAAACTTCAACATGATCCGCTTCTGCTTGTCCACCTCCAAATCTGGAAAAAGATGGTCGCCAGCGCTTGCCGCCGTTGCCGTCAATGGCCAAGACCTTGCCTCGCCAAATTTCAGTGTACTACCTTCATGCCCCCCTGAATCTGCTCGCTGGGGCTGGGCTTGAAAGTGGCAGGGGTCAGCTCGCATGATTTCATCTTGCTGTGGACCCCGTGGTTTGGGCTGCCCGTCCGCCGCTTTTTGAACTCGTTGGCGCTGCGCCGGGGGTGCCGTTGTCCGCTCGAAACGGCCTTTGCGGAGCCCCTCGACGAGCTGCTAATCGGCGACGCCGCATCGAGGTGCGCCATGTTGATTTCATCCAAAACCGGCTCGGCGGGTTGCTGCGCTCCTGCCCAAAACGATAGCGGCTGGCGGCATAACTAAGCGTCAAAACTGTCTGCTCGCGTGATGGCCATTAAAAAAGGCGACGCTCCGTCCAGCCCTCCGGCGTGTCGAAGCTCATGAATGACGGGAACAACTGTTCCTCCAAGCCCGCAATGAACACGCTCTTGAACTCCAAGCCCTTAGCCGAGTGCACGCTCATCAGCGTGACATGGTCGCCATCAGCGTCACCTGAATCTTGGTCAGTCATCAGGGCAATGTTTCTGCAAATAACTGGACAACGATTTATCGAATGACGATTCGGGATTGACGATTGACGATTCGGGACTCTCGTCATTCGTCAATCGTAAATCGTCAATCGTGTCGTCTTCGACGAAAGTTTTGATACCGTCCAAAAGGCTGTTCACGTTGTCCAACCGCTGAATGCCCTCCACGGTCGTGTCCTGCTTGAGTTCGTCCATCAGCCCCGACTTGCGGGCGATGTATTCGGCCACCACGTGGGCATCGTGCGTCTTGGCTTTCTCCCCAAAATCCTGAATCATCATCACAAAATTCTCAATGGAATTGCGGGTGCGGGGCGGAAAATCGGTGAGCGGCAGCGCCTCCCACATCGTGATGCCCCGCTGGTCGGCGAGGGCGCTGATTTTATCAATCGTAGTGCCGCCGATGGCACGCTTTGGGTAGTTGATGACCCGGCGCAGCGCCTCGTCGTCCTGCTGGTTGATGGCAAGGCGGAGGTAGGCAATCAGGTCTTTCACCTCTTTTCGTTGGTAAAATGACATGCCACCGAACACCCGGTACTGGATGTTGTAATGCCGCATCCACTCCTCGAAGACCCTCGATTGGGCGTTGGTGCGGTACAGGATGGCGATTCTCGTTCGATAAATGCCAGCGGTTCTTTTGCTCCAGGATGGCATCCGCCACCCGTTTGCCCTCCTCGCTGTCCGTTATCGCTCGAATGACCCGGATGCGCTGGCCTTCGCCCTTGTCGCTGAAAATCGTCTTTGGATTTGCTTGCGGATTGTACGAAATCACCTCGTTGGCCACCGCACGATGTGCTCGGTGGAGCGGTAGATTTGCTCCAGCTTGAAGGTCCTGATGCCGAAGGCTTGAAGTCCCGCTCGTAGTCGAGGATGTTCTGGATGGTGGCGCCCCCGGAAGGCGTAAATGCTCTGTGCGTCGTCGCCCACCACGCAGATGTTGCGGGACTCGCCTCGTAGCTGATGAACTTCTTGACGATGGAATATCGCAGGTGGTTCGTGTCCTGGAACTCGTCCACCATCAGGTACTTCGGAGCGCTGGCGGTTTGTTGGTCACCTCCGGTGGTTCTGGAACAGCCCGTAGAGCCGGAACAGCAGGTCGTCGAAGTCCATCGCCCCGCTGCCACGCTTGCAGCGGGCGACGTATTTTTCGTAAATCTGGTGGAAAAACGGGCGCTTGGCCCAATTTGTCCTCCTCCATCATATCCGCCCGATTGACGGCACTTCCGGGGTGATGAGGTTGCTTTTGCACGAAGAAATCCTCGCCTTGATATTGTTCGAATTGTACTGCTCCTTGTTGAGGTTCATCTCGTTGATGATGGACGTGATGACGCTCTTCGTATCGTCGGAGTCGTAGATGGTGAAATTGCTGGGGTAACCGATGTGCTGTGCCTCCACCCGCAAAATCTTCGCAAACAGCGAGTGGAACGTGCCCGCCCAAACCCTGCCCGCCCGTGACCCCACCACTTTTTCGATGCGGGGCCTGCATCTCCCGTGCGGACTTGTTGGTGAAGGTCAGCGCCATGATTTCCCAAGGCGCAATGCCCGACTGAATCATGTGGGCGATGCGGTAGGTAAGCACCTCGTCTTGCCGGAGCCGGGGCCTGCTATCACGAGCACGGGGCCATCAATCTGCGTCACGGCTTGGCGTTGACGCGGTTGAGTTCGTCGAGATAGCTATGTTTTACGGTGATTGCGTCATTTTTCAAGGAAA
>JADJYH010000018.1 GCA_016719855.1 Saprospiraceae bacterium
GGGTTTCAATTAATATCCAAGATGGCAAAGGTTAGATCCCAAAGTCAAGGCAAAAAGAAAAAAGTAAAAGTTGAGCCGGAAGACTTCACGCTTATATTCAGGCGGCGTTCAACAATATCATTGTATCGTTGACCAACAAAAAATTGATGATTAGCTGGGGTTCGGCTGGTAAAGCTGGTTTCAGGGGTTCAAAAGAACACGCCTTATGCCGCACAGATGGCCGCTGGCGATGCTGCAAAGGTAGCATTTGAGGCTGGGTTGCGCACCGTTGAGGTCTATGTGAAAGGCCCGGGTTCAGGAAGGGAGGCAGCCATCAGGGCGCTTGACCAAACTGGCGTGAAGGTTTCAGGATTTTGGACCTCACCGGTTACCCCCGGCGGCTGCAAACCACACAAGCGCAGGGAGGTATAACCACTGCACGCATGCAATCACAAGTCTTTTTTAATCGAAAAGAAAGCTTTATAATAGCAGGTATAATAACCGGTCCAAAACAGAGAAAGCCCGCTCCTTTGGCGAGCCTATTTGGTTTTTAGCAAGGCTTTTGAAAAGAAAAATACGCACCGAGGATGCATGGCCAAACCCGCAAGCGCAAAGCAGCGTTCCAACTATGCTATCCAGTTGATGGAGAAGCAAAAGCGAAGTACACTTACGGTGTATTGGAGCGCCAGTTCCTGTTTATGTTCCAAGTTGCCAGCCATAAGCACGATGTCACAGGTACAGTACTACTTCAGCTGCTGGAGTCCCGCCTCGACAACACCGTATTCCGCCTTGCATCGCTCCTACCCGCCGTGCTGCGTCAGCTAGTTTCCCACCGTCACGTTGTTGTGAACGGGTACTGACGGAACGTGCCGTCTTACCACCTTCGCCCAGGCGACGTTGTTGAGGTGCGTGGCCAGTCCAAAGAGCTTGACCTGATTAGGGAACAAGTAGGTAAGAAAACCGACGTGAAAGAAATTTGGTTGGTTGGAATTCAATCGACAAAATGCGTGGCACGTTCCTGTCTTATCAGAACGTGAACAAATACCAAGAGAATTTGAACGAGCAATTAATCGTTGAACTTTACTCTAAATAAGGTTTAATCGGTTTGGCAGGCATATACTTGGGTTGCCTGCCAAACCTGTTTTATTTAGCGCATACATTTGCGCCCATCTTGTTAATTTATTCAGCAAAATGTGTTGAAAATCTGAACAGACGGCCTATATCCTTCATCCTTTCAAAATTTCTTCATTATATGAGCATCTTAAATTTCCAAAAGCCTGACAAAATCATGATGCAGAAAGCTAATGATTTTGAGGCATTTTTGAATTCAGGCCGTTGGAGCCTGGTTTTGCCCAAACCATCGGCAACTCACTCAGAAGAATCCCTGCTTTCCTCATTGGAAGGCTTTGCTATTTCGCGGTGCGCATCGCTGGTGTTGACCACAGGTTCGCTACCATCAAAGGCGTCGTAGAGGACGTTCTTGACATAATCCTGAACCTTAAGCAGGTTCGTCTCAAGCAACTGATCCCAAGGTGAAGACCTTGCTTCCCGAAAATTTACCTCACCATCAGTGGCAAAAAGAGTTCCGTGCTGGTGATTTGGAGGATCACACCAATGTTTTCAGGTGATGAATCCTGACATGCTCATTTGCAAAATGGAGCCATTCGTGAACTTGGAGATGGAGTTCACGGTCACTAAAGCCGTGGGTACGTGCCTGCTGGTGAAAATTGCCTAAAGATTCACCGATTGGCGTAATTCCGCTAGATGCCATTTACACGCCAATAAAGGAACGTTGCATTACAAGATTGAAAATACCCGTGTGGGTCAGCGCACTGACTACGAGCAACTGACTGGAAGTAAAAAACCGATGGTGCCATCCACCCGGAAGATGCCCGTAAAAAAAGCTTCCCGTATCACGATTCACCACCTGATGCTCATTACTGATGAGTACATCAGCATCCCCGACGACTCTGGTCGCCGTGACGATGTGGTGGACGAGCATGTACTGCGGTACGCAAGCTGTTCAAAACCAGCCTCCGAAGACCTCGACACGTCCGTTCGTGCATACAACTGCCTCAAGGCTGCCAAGATCAACACCTTGCCCGAGTTGGTACGCTGACACACACGGTTGCTTGAAGTTCAGGAACTTTGGCAAAAAATCGCTCGTCGAAATCGAGGAACTGCTGCAAGACAAAGGGTTGACTTTCGGCATGGACTTGTCGAAGTACAAACTTGACGAAGAATAAAACGATTGCGGAATGCGGAATTCCGATTGCGGATTTCGAGACCCTTAATCATAACTGCAATGACTGTTGATTTGGTTTGATTGAATTTTGAAATGCTGGCGAGGCTTCAATCCTTTAAACGTTCAATCCTTCAATCCTTCTAAAATCCGGTGTTGCGAAGATCACAAATTCTAAAATTAATTAAGCCATGAAGGACGGCAACAAGAACAAGCATCTCGGCAGGACGATGGAGCACCGTCAAGCGATGTTTGAGAACATGTCCAATTCACTGATTGAGCACAAGCGCATCAAGAAACTACCATCAAAGGCAAAAGCATTGCGCAAGTACTTCGAGCCGTTGGTCACAAGGGCAAGGGAGAATACGACACTCTCCGTAGGATTGTGTTTGGCCACTTGCAGAGCAAGGAAGCCATCAAGAACTTTTTGGCCCAATCGCGCGAAGCCGTTGGCGACCGCCCAGGTGGCTATGTGCGCATCATCCGCACCGGCTACCGTCATGGCGACGCTGCCGACCTGGCGATGATAGAATTGGTGGACTTCAACCCAGATTACAACGGCCAAGCGAAAGCTGGTGACACTAGCAAAGCAAGAAGCGCCGTACCCGTCGTGGTAGTGGTACTGCAAAGCTGCTACAACTGCCGCAGTTGCTGCTGCACCAGTTATTGCTGAAGTTGCGGAGGAAGACATGATTGCCGTCGGTGAAATCGCTGAAGAGGCTGCTGGAAGAAGAAAGCAACGTCACCGAAACTGCTGAAAACGAGACTGAAGCTCCTGCAAAGGACGAGGAATAATCAGGAATTCAACTTTCTGGTAAAAGCAAACGGGCGGGTTCGACACGAACCACGCCCGTTTGATTTTTATTCAGGCCAAGATGTTTTTGCGCAGGTAGAGCAGGCGATGACACCTTTCAGAAAGAAGTCACCGCTTTTCGATAATATTGCACCCATTATTGAAGCTGTTTAGACTTTCCTCATTTGGCTAAAAAAGGCGCTTTTCCGCCCTGAAATCAGCAATTTTTTCGGCAATAGCGCTGCTATTCCCTCAAAAATTCCTGACTTCAGGACAAAAAATCACTCTTTTTTATCTCAAACAGGAAAGTCTAAACAACTCATCTCAACAAATTACAAAACAGACCAAACTTATGAAAAAACAATTGTTCTTCGCCTGCTTGACCTTTTGCAGCCTTGTTGCGCTGTTCTCCTGCAATAGCGGGACGAAAACACCAGATGCCACCAATGTTGTCGTCACAACCATTAACTTCAACAAGTCGGATGGGGCAGACTGCGACAAACCGGACACGATGCGTATTGATTGCGCAACCATCAACCTTGACTACCCACCGTGGCGGAGGAAGCGAGCCTTTGAAAAAAGCGTGGCCGCCTGGGCAGAAGAAATACCTGATGGGCATTTTGGAAGGCTATGATTCTTTGGGCAACCCAATCCCTTCAAGTAGCTTGAAGCTGCAGCAGCGTCATTTTCAAACCCGCAAGGACTTTGCGATGGATGCCGAGGGTTCTCCGGCAGGAGTTGGACAGCAGAAGCACGGACACCGTATTGCTGAACGATGGCCAACACCTCACCTTGGAAATCGTGGGCTACACCTTTGAGGGCGGCGCACATGGAAGCCCAACGGCTGCGGTCTTAACTTTTGAAGCCAGCACCGGAAAACCACTCACATGGGATGACCTCGTGACCGACACCACCGCTTTGAAAGTAGTTGCAGAGAAAAAATTCAAGGAGGTAAGGCAGACATTTTCAACCCAACAGATGATTCCGAGCCTTTTAAGTTTGACGATATTTTCCAATTCAAGCTCCCCGATAATTATGGACTGACGCAAGATGGCATCTACTGTCATTACCTGGCTTATGAAGTTGGGCCTTATGCCATCGGCGAATCGGCGTTTACGATTACGTTTGGGGAGCTGGGGGCGCTTTCAAAAATCAAGCAATAGTAATGGTGCATGTTGATTAATGTTGGCGTGACTCAAAGTCTAAGGTCGTCACTACACCTTTATTCACTCCTGCAATATTATCTTCTTCACCAGCACCATCTGCCCCAGGTGGTAGTGCGTATGCTCGATGAGACCTTGGAGGTTGCGGTAGTAGTTGCCGTATTTGCCTTCGCAGAAAACGTCCCAGAGCTTCTCCTCCGGCAGTTGCTCAATCAACTGCGCCAAAGTCTCGGCCTCGTTCCAGGCCTTCTCCAGCATGGCGTCCCAGTCTGCTTGCGAGTGAATGGGCGGGTGCGCAAAACTGAGCTTGTCGTTCCCTTCGAGCGGGCCACCTTGCAGCACTTTTATTTGCACGCCCACGAAATAGTTCACATGGAAGAGTAGGGTAGCGATAGTGTTCAGGTCTTTCACGGGGGTGATTGCCTGCTGCCAGGTCACGTCCGAGAGGGTCGCTTTCAGGTTGACCCAAGTCCAGTTGCCGCCGAAGTGTACGTCCCGCAGGTGTTTGGCGAGGTGGGAGGTGAGTTGCATGCGATTGCTTAAAGGATGGTTGTTGATGTTTTAACAATAGGGCGAAATTAAAAACAACAAATCAAATCGCAAGTAGGATTGCACAACGGATGTCACGGATTTGGCGGATGAACACGGATTAAAGCCGTTTTCATTCGCCCAATCGAAAAATCTCCCTATTCTCCAAATCCTGCCCAAAACAGCATACATTGCTAAAAATTACGCACAATGAAAAAGGAGTTAAAAAAAGTCAACGACAGTTACGAGCTGTTCACCGATGCATTAAAAACAGCCCTTAAGCACCAGCGGAAGCTGGAGGAAGCGCTTGCCAACTACCAGGCTGTGGTGAAGACTGGTTGCAAAGGTTGCTGAAACCGAAATGCACTTTGATGGGTACATGGTGCAGTCGGAAGAAGGACCCCGGTTGCTGGATGCTACCAAGCAGATGCAGGAACGCAGATGTTCAACCTGCAATACCTCCAACTCCAAAGCCAGATGCAGCATGAAAACCGCAGTTATACCGCCATCAGCAATATCATGAAGACAAAGCATGACACGGTGAAGAACAGTATCTCCAACATCCGGTAGGATAGGGACATGCTTGCTGGACTTGTAAGAATTATCGTTTATTAATTTGGGAGGGTATACTTGGTACACAGGTTGCAAGAACAAAGATACTTAGATTTCGCATAATGGTACTTGTGACAACTGGGCCGAAATTGCGCCTGGAATAGTCTGAAGGTGGAGGAGGTATCCTGAAAGGAGTTTGGAGGATTCTGAAGGCGGGAAGGCGGTTTTTTTGGGGATACGGGATTAGAAACGGCGATAACCGCGATTGGCGGGCCAGCGTGGGCACGCTACCCAACCCGCAAAATCCCTTCCATCAGGCGCCCCGCTTCGCCAATTCATCCACCAACTTGTCCAGTCCGCACCTGTTGCGTCAGCGGGTTTTCGATTTCCCTACCCGGTAGCCACAGATGACGCCCGTGATGAGCCGGGCATTGGGGTTCAGCGTAGCCTGCTGAAAGAATGCCTCGAAGCTGGCTTTTTCTTGGATGAGTGCTTGCAGCTTTTCTTCATCATGGCCCGTCAGCCACTCGATGACTTGGTTCAGTTCTTCCTTCGTCCTGGCCTTTCTTCTCGTCTTTGCGAGATAGTGCGGATAGACCGAGGCAAAGGTCATTTTGCGATACGTTCGTCGTGGTTGGTGGTATTGTTCAAGTTGCGTTTGGCGCAAAGTCGGGGTTTGGTTTGAGAAAATGATACTTCGGCTAAAGAACGGCATCAAGTCAGTAGTTCTGCCAGGGCCCGGTCGTGTTCGCGGTGACTGCTTTCGGCAAAAAGCCTGCCTGGCAAGGTTGCAAACTGCCAGAACCACTGCACACTGGGTTGGCGGGAGGAGACTTGCGACAACGGGGGCTTGGTTTGAGGAAATGACTTCGGCTAAAAACGGCATCAAGTCAAAAGTTCTGGCAAGTTTGTAACTTGCCAGGCTCCGCTTGAACATTTAAGCAGTGACTGCTTTCGGCAAAAGCCTGCGCTGGCAAGTTGCAAACTTGCCAGAACTAAGACTTGCGACAACTGGGGGCTTTTGAACGAAAGGTATTCATGGAATGAAAGTAAGAAGTTTTGAAACTTGCCCTATTCTCCAAATCCTGCCCAAAACAGCTTCATAATTATAAGCGTAGGTCTTCCCAAATTTTACAATTGCCGCAAAAATGCGACTATATCTTTTTCTCCTGGCTATTTAATTGAGTCTGCTGAACAAGGTTAAAGAACTCCACTACATCTTCCAGCGTAAGCATCCTTCCGTCGTGCAAATACGGTGGTGAGTCCTTTATGCCTCTTAATGGAAAAGTTTTGATTAGGCCTTCAGGACGAATAAATTGCCCATTAATGGTTTGTGATTTATAAAACCGCTCTACCTGAAGGTCGTGCATCAGGTTGTCGGTATAAAAAGGTGGTGCATGGCAGCCTGCACAGTTGGCTTTCCCGAAGAACAGTGCTTCGCCTCTTAGCTCTGCCTCCGTGGCTTTCTTTGGGTCAAGTTTGCCGTAAATATTAAGTTTGGGTGCAGGAGGAAAATCGAGCAACTCCTGAAACTCGGCCATAAATTGAACCTGAGTTCCCCTATCCAGCACGTTAACTCCTTTTTTGGCAGCCAATAAATGGTCGCCATCAAAGTACGCAGCACGTTGTTCAAACTCTGTGAAATCTTCCACGGATTTAAGCGCACGCTGCGAACCAAAAAGGCGTTGAATATTTATCCCTCGAAGGGAAGGCGTTTCAATTCGGTTTCGGTTTGCCTGAGGACGAATGTCGCCCACCAAATGAGTAGCAGCGGAAGTATGGCCATTTGCATGGCAATCAAAACAAGTAACACCAATGCTTGGCTTCTCCGTTTTGCGGTCAGCGGTTGAATTGAACTGTTGTTGAGGAAATTGCGAAACCAGAAGGCGCAACCCTTCCAATTGTTTTGGGTTTAATAGGCCATTGAATAAATCATAGTAGTTGTCAATGTTTACCATCTCCCCCTTTGAAACATCGCCCAATTCTTTGTGCGTGGTCAAGTACATAGGTGGCGGAAATTCAGGCAAAAATGTTCGGGGATATCAAAGTCAATATCAAAGCGAAGTAGCCGGGGAGCAGTTTTATTTCAATCTGGAAATATCATTCCTCCTACCGGATGATTTGGGTGAGGTAATGGGAGATATGGGAATATACCCTTTTCTTTGATGGCTTCCGGCGTCATGGCCGTTAGCTGGTCCCACGTACACACCCTTTAACCTGGCGGTAGGGCCTACGGGCAATGGTTTCCCCTTTGACATGGTAACTTCAGTGGTAACCCTTTTTGAAAGGTCATAGCGGGCGTTCAGTAAATCCAACTGACGTTTCATTATTTCATCCTTCTGTGCCTTATCCTTTGCAAGCACTTTTGCAAATGGTTCTTCTATTACTGGAGAATAGCTGGATTCCCTTTTCTCTTGTGACTTGTCGGAAACCTGTGCCATAAAAATGGTAACCATTAGTATAAGCAACATCACGACGATGGCAAATCTATTTTTTGAAGATGCTTCATGTTGTATTTGATTAAGGAAAAATTGAGTGTGATGTAAAAGTATTAATGTATTAAATTGAAATTGCCCCCCAATTTGTTATTAAATATTAATCAGCGCTTGCGGGGTCTTTTGCTACATGAGCAAAGTAAAATGGGGGATTGAGTAAGCAGACCCAGTGAGCAAAGCCCCAACAAGCGCATAAGGGTTATCGGCGTTACATCCTGAGCTAATCTTGCCTCATCAGGTGCTCTGCCTAGGTCTCTGTCCAATGAGTATATAGTTGTCGCCTACGGTTTCACTGGCTGCTATTTTCAGCTTATCCAATAAGTTCATTGCAAGGGTTTCTTCTTCTACCTGCTCTTTTACAAACCACTGCATAAAGTCCCAAGTTGCCCAATCAGTTTCCTCAAGACTCATTTTTACCACTGTATTGATAGATTTTCGTATTGTCAACTTCATGTTCAAATACTTTTTTCAAAACAACTGTTTATGGTTGTCGGATTTTCAGGAGGGCAGGAATAGCGGTTACTTGTACTTCAGCGCCTCTTTTAAGGATGTACTCAATATCTTCATCATGTGGTTGCGCTCCTCCTGTGCATGACGGAAAAGAAAATTGGCTATGCCACCATATCCTTGCCTGCTGACCCAAGCAGCATAGGATAAATAAATTTGTGAAGCATGTGCTTCCTTCGTCATTTGCACATTTAATGCTGTTGCAAGCGTTTTTGAAAGTCTATTTGTATTCATTTTTTATTTCTTATAAAGATATTGCTTTAAAACGCCTCATAAAATAAATGTAAAAGCTACCGCGGTAGCTTTTACATAGGGCGGCAAAAATTAGTGAGCACTCATAATCTTATGCAACTCTTCTTTTGTTTTGCCCAGTTTGATTTGAAGTTTCCCAAGCATTTCATCTTTCTTACCCTCATCAAACATCAAGTCATTGTCCGTCAACACGGCAAATTTTTGTTTGAGTTTGCCTTTCTGCTCATTCCAGTTGCCTTTTACTTCTGTGGTATTCATCTTTATTAAATTTATTTGTGAAAACATTTTCACAGCCCAAAGTTGGGCACTTCTAAAAGGAAATATATTACACAATTCCGCAAAATATTTTCATTATTCCATATTTTCCAATTTGAGTTGCCTTTCTTGCTTTTGCCAGAATCCCCATAAAAAAATCACCGCTGGGCAGGGTCTTACAAAACCTATGACCAAGAAAGATACTACAACTTTTGGAAACCGGTTCCAATTGGAATGAACGTCTTTGGAGGTTTGAAAAAGAGGGTAAAGCGGCGTTTTAAAAGAATCGCCGTTTGTGGCAGAGCTGTTGACACAATTAAATTCAGGCCATGCACAAGTCAAGAATGATATTAACACGGAAGAAATACTGGGGTTTGGACGAGGGCTTACAACCCATCCTGCAAAACATCAAAATCGAGCAGTTGTCCACCTCAGACAAAAAGGCCATCCTCGCCAAACTAGAACAATTGGAACAACTCGCCCTCCAAGTCAAAAAGGAGCTGTTGAAATCGTAGCAGTCCCAACTCATAACTCATAACTCATATCTCACAACTCCTCAAAACTCCACCACCGTCACCCCATCCCCGCCTTCGTCGCTGGCCGGGTGGTACACCTGCTTCACCTCCCGGTATTCCCGGATTTTGTTCTTCACCGTATTGCGCAGTACGCCAGTGCCTCGGCCATGCACGATGCGCAGGTTGTTGGCGCTCGTCATCAGCGCCCGGTCAATGAACTCTTCCACCCGCTTGAGGGCCTCGTCGGGCGTGAGGCCCCGGATGTCCAGCTTGTTCTCGAAGCTGGCGAGATGGGCGAGGGTATCGGTGGAAATGCTTTTTTGTTTTTGGACGTCGAGCTGCTCACGGCCATGCTCCAGGTCA
The DNA here is from genome assembly GCA_016719855.1 of Saprospiraceae bacterium. Taxonomy (GTDB): domain Bacteria; phylum Bacteroidota; class Bacteroidia; order Chitinophagales; family Saprospiraceae; genus UBA6168. The sequence goes on from JADJYH010000018.1 coordinate 9,645, forward strand.
CGCAGCTTGACCGTCATGCGCATCTGACCCATCTGTACGATGGCCTTCGTTTTGTCAATGGACTCCACGGTGCCAGTGGCCCCGCCGCTTTTCATTCGCACAAAATCGCCGGGTTTGATGTCGCCCGCTTTCGCCTTTTTGAACTGCGAAACGGGAGCCTCTTTGTAAATCTGCTCCTCCAGTTCTAGCACGGCCTTCTCGGCGGTTTCCCTTTCGAAGCGCACTTTTCCGCCAGATCCTTCGCCTTTTCGATGTTCTGCGACTCCCTGTATTTCCCGCACCAGTTTTCCATTTCACGGGTGTCACGGGTCACGGTTTGGAGGGAATTCTCCTTGGCTTCCAGTTGGAACTTTTTGCGGCGGTACTCCAGGTCACGGTGCAGTTCGTCATAGCTCTTGATGAGCTTTTCGAGCTGGTTTTCCCGAAGGGACATCTCCAAAAGCTTGTCCTCCACCTCCTTTTTCTCCCGCTGCAAATCAATCAGCAGGTCGTCCACGGCGGTCTCGTTCTTGCCGGTGCGTTGGCGGGCGTAGGTCAGTATCTTTTTGCTCAAACCACTTTTCTGCGCAATCTCAAAAGCGTAGCTGCTGCCGGGCCGTCCCGCCTTGAACACGTAGGTTGGGGCGAGGTGCGCTTGGTCAAACAGCATGGAACCGTTGAGGATGCCGGGCGTCTTGAAGGCGAACATCTTGAGGTTGGAGTAGTGCGTGGTGATGACGGCGTAGGACTTTCGCTCGTTGAGTTCTTTCAAAATTGCTTCCGCAATGGCGCCCCCCATCTTGGGGTCGGTGCCGGAGCCAAACTCGTCAATGAGCACCAGCGTTTTGCCGTCGGCATGTTCGAGGAAGTTGCGCATGTTGACAAGGCGGCTGGAATAGGTCGAAAGGTCGTCCTCCAGCGACTGCGAGTCGCCGATGTCGGCGAAGATGTTCTCAAAGATGCCCATTTCGCTGATTTCGTCCATCGGCACCAGCATTCCGGACTGCATCATCAGTTGCAGCAGTCCTACCGATTTCATCAGGATAGACTTGCCCCCTGCGTTTGGGCCGGACAGCACCACGATGCGGTTCTCGCCGTGCAGCTTGAGGTCAAACGGCACGGTTTCCCGACCGATTTTCTTGTTCTTGAGGTACAAAAGCGGATGTCGCCCCATCTCCGTTCCGAACGAAGGACTTTGCGTCAATTTTGGCATTTCGGCGTTCATCTGGTAGGCCAGCCGTGCCTTTGACATAATCACATCGAACTGCGTGATGAGCACCAGGTATTGCCGCATGGCCGGGGTGTAGGGCCGCAGCGTGTCGCTCAGTTCTTTGAGGATGCGCCAGATTTCCCGCTTTTCGTCCTGCTCAAGGTCGAAGATGTCGTTGTTGATTTCGATGACGGGTTCCGGTTCGATGAAGGCCGTGCGCCCCGTGGCACTTTCGTCGTGGATGATGCCCCTTATTTTGCGCTTGTGCTCCACTGGCACACTGAGCACCCGGCGGTTGTTTCGGATGGATTCCACGTTGTCGGTCAGCCAGCCGGAGTTGCGGTAGCTGTTGATGAGGGTGCGGAAGACCTTGTCGAGTTCCCGCTGCTTGCTCCCGATTTCCCGGCGGATGGTGAGCAGGGCAGGGAGGCGTCGGGGCGGATGTCGCCGTTCTCGTCGAAGACCTTACCGATGGCAGTGTTCAGTTGCGGGTCGAAGTGGACGGGGCGGATGATGTCGTAGAGGCTGGGGTAAATTTGCTGGCGGTCGGGGGTGAAGAAGCGGAACACGTCGGCCATGATGACCAGCACGGCATTGATGCGGACAAACCCATCCTCTGGCAGCACATAACCCTCGATGTCGAGCATTTTCAAGTCTTCGGCGAGGTCTTCGTAGGTAGCGAGCGGGAACTGGTCGTTTTTGGAGAGGGCGAGCTTGTACTCGGAAACCTCCCGTAGCCGCCGTTCGATATCATCCACATTGGTCATGAACGGCATTCGGTGGATGGCCTGACGGCCCAGTTCTCCGAGGCATTCTTTGTCCAGCAGGGCGATTATTTTGTCGAACTCCAGTTTTTCAAGGAGGTCCTTCGGCTCAAGGCGCATTGTTGTGTCGGATTGTAGCCGCCAAACTTGTTTGGCTGGCTGTTTAACATTAAACAGCCAGCCAAACAAGTTTGGCGGCTACATGGCTGCAAAAATACGTGGAAAGGGAACAAATGGGTACGTTAACAGTTCCCGCAACTGGTTAATTTTTGGGCAGATGGCCCAACGAACCCAAATTGCTGCTACATCGTGCAGATGGCCAACCTGCACTCGTTGGCTGTATCCGTGGGTTGCCAGAGGTAGATTTTGCGGAGCTGGAAGTTGATGGCTACTTTGTACTGCCTCAAAAACTGGACGCCGAGTATTCCGTGCAGTTGCACGGGCAGCTCCTGGCTCACCTCCTGAAAATCCGCCAACACTACTTCCAATTTATCCAGCGAAACATCGCCAATGCGCAGGCTTTTCACATAACCTTTCTCCTGCCTTTTGACCTTTGGGGAAAGGCCCGCCAGGTTGATTTGGCCGGTGGGTTCGAAGTTCTCCGCCTCCAGCATGTCGCTTTGCAGGATGTTCCGCTCAGAGCCAGAGTCAATGCCCATGCGAATGGTCTTGTCGCCCAACCGCACGACGAGGTAGGGGATATGCCCGCTCATTTTGAAATCAAAAGCATCTGAAGAAGAATAGGGGTTTTCCTGCTCCCGCCTACCATTGTTTTTTAAGCTAAAAAGCATGATTTGAAGGCTGTCGAAATCTATTTGCAGCTCATAGTCCTTCAAGACGCTGTAGCCAAGAATACCGGCGATGGGCATTTTTTTGGCTTTTTCCATGGCCGATAAGTCCAGCACGAGGGCTATATCCTTTGCCACAGAGGTACCGGAAAGCACTATTTGATGGGCTAAGAAATGCTTGACAGAAATGACTTCCCCGTACAGCCCTACCACTTCCGATTGCTCATCCAAGCCCGTGAAATAGGCGCTGTTGAGTATCAAATCCGATGCACCAGTGTCGAAGAGGAACGTACCGGTTTGATCGTTGATGGTGGCTTGCACGAACATGGATTGACCCACCAGCTTGAAGGGAATAACGATGGGATTTACGATTGACGATTGACGATTGACGATTTGTTCATGCGGGGATGATGATGCCATTGTTGGTTGAGCGATAAACAGCATCAGTAGCCCAGTAAATACTGGCAACAATGATTTGTAAAATGCTTGCGCAGGGGCAAATGCCTCCAAGGCAAGCCGGATGACAAAGGTGAATCCAACTTTCATTTTCGGGTGATTTAATACAGTGACAGGCCGACGCTTCGAAGCACTAACCAAATAATATGACCGCCTTGGCAAGTACAAAGGAAGTCCTAAATCGGACTACTCGCAACATCCGGTTTTTGTATACTTGGTAGTCCGGTTAAATGAAAAAATTGGAGACGTTTGATAGCATGTTGCACAGTCTGGCCAGTGCATAGCGTATATCGGGACATGAAAGAATTGTTGCCCCAATATGAATTAAAAAGTGGCGAGGGTAAATTCAAAGTTAACTTGCAACGCAGGCTGTGGCAGCTAAAATTAATTTTGATTACTCCCGTCGGCCAAACTTGTTTTTTGAATTACCTTTACAGCACGCTGACAGGGAAACCTTATTTGTACCAGTGCGATTTTGGTACAGGCCCAGTTTTCTTTGTTGGATTGTCTCTGTAATAACTGCTCTAGCTCACTGTCCAAATAGACAAATGCATCATAGCACTTGCCAGATGCAAATTGGTGTCAATTTCTCCTTAGCCCTATTAGGATATCTATTTATTGGAAAGTGCATTTGCCCTTTGTTGAGCGGATGACTTTTAGTGCCATTATTTTTCCTTCCACCATAAATCTTGTTTATTATGAAATCAACAAAAACAATTTATCCCATTTTGTGCATGGTGCTGATGCTCTGTTGGGGCGTTAGCAGTTTTGCGCAAATCTCCATCCCCAATAGCAGCTTCACGCATACTGAGGATTTCAGCACACTTGCCTCTTCGGGCACTTCCTCCACGGTGCCTACGGGCTGGGCTTATGTGGAAACCGGCACCAGTAGCCGGAACGACGGACTCTACACCGCCAACAATGGCTCTGACAACGCGGGCGATACCTACAGCTATGGTGCTACCAGCAACTCGAGCGGGCTTTTGGAGGCCTGCTTAGTGGCACGTTTACACCGTTGAAGGTGTTTGCTACACCAATAACACTGGATCAACCATCACAGGTTTTACCATCACTTATACAGGCGAAACCTGGCGAGTGGGTGCTGCCAGCCGGACAGACGGCCTTCAGTTCCAGTATAACCAAAGCACTACTGCCATTGATGGTGCAGGGACATGGACTGCATTTACAGCACTTGATTACTTCAACCCTGGCCAAGCAACAGGAAGTGGCAGTATGCAACATTCTGCATTGATTTCTGCATCCATTACTGGCTTGAGCATCGCTCCAGGTGCTACTTTTTGCCTCCGTTGGAACGACTTCAATGCCACAGGTGCTGACGACGGCATGGCCGTGGATGATTTTATGTTGAGTGACATTGTCGTCCCTGCCCCATGTACGATAACTGTCACTTTCTTGGGCAGCCCCAGCGCATGCAACGACAACGGCACTCCCAACGACCCCAACGACGATTTTTTCACGCAAGATGTCCGGGGTGTATTTTTCAACCGCCCATCCACCGATAGCCTTCGGTTGGTGCCAGGTGGTGACCAAATCGGTTCGTATGCCATCCATGTGGGCGACATCGTCGGAAACCAGCACATTTTCAACAACGTGAAGTTCAAGGCAGATGGCACTCCGACCGAGATCGAGATGCACTTTACGGCGGAGCCTACTTGTATTGACGCCGCTACCGGGCCGACGGTTATGGAATGTTCTGAGCCTTGTACGATAACTGTCACTTTCTTGGGCAGCCCCAGCGCATGCAACGACAACGGCACTCCCAACGACCCCAACGACGATTTTTTCACGCAAGATGTCCAGGCCAGTTTTTCAACCGCCCATTTACCGATAGCCTTCGGTTGGTGCCCGGCGGTGACCAAATCGGTTCTTATGCCATCCATGTGAACGGCATCGTCGGAAACCAGCACATTTTCAACAATGTGAAGTTCAAGGCAGATGGCACTCCGACGAACGTTCAGATGAACTTCACGGACGAGCCGACCTGCATTGATGCCGCCGTTGGGTCAACTGTCAACTCCTGCTCCAGCGGCTCTCCCTGCGAAGTCATCGGCTTCACCTTCGCCAACATCAGCCAGTGCAACGACAACGGCACGCCGGGCGATGCCTCGGACGATTATTTCACCTGCGATGTAGACGTGCTGTACTCAAACTCCACCAACGGCGACAGCATCATTATTGAAGGTGGCGACGTAGTTTTTCGACGGACAACCCTTGCCCAAGTCAGCACAAACACCATCACTACACTCGGTTCAGTGAGATTCCGAGCAGATGGGCAGGCTGTTGATTTTACCGGTAAAATCGGGACATTCAACAACATCCATTGCTCGCTGCCAGGCACAGGCCCATCGGTGAACTCCTGCTCAAGCGGCAACCCGCCCGTGGTGCTGACCTGCCCAGGCCCCGGCTTTGCAAGTGCCTGCCAATTGCAAGCAGCTGTTGATTCACTGTTCAGCAATTGGCTGGCCACATCGAGTGCCAGCGGTGGCTGCAACGGTGTTTTGACCAACAACAACATTGGTGCACCGTCCGCTTGTGGCGGTTTCACGACGGTGACGTTCACCTACACAAGTTCCTGTACGCCCACTACCTCGACCTGCCAGGCCACCTTCTCGGTAGCTGCGGCACCTCCTGTGGTGCTGACCTGCCCGACGCTCACCACAGTTGCGGCTTGCCAGTCTCAAACGGTGGTGGACTCACTCTTTGACGATTGGATGGATACGGCCAGCGGCAGCGGCGGCTGTAATGGCGTTTTGACCAACAACAATATCGGGGCGCCCTCTTCCTGCGGTGGCTTTACAACGGTGACCTTCACCTATACGAGCAGCTGTGCGCCCACGACGACGACCTGTCAGGCCACCTTTTCGGTGGCCGCACCGCCATCCGTGATACTGAACTGTCCGGTGAACACGACGGCGGCTGCCTGCCAGACTCAGGCGGCTATCAATGCCCAGTTCAACGTATGGTTGCTCACGGCCAATGCCAGTGGCGGCTGCAACGGCGTTTTGACGAACAACAACATCGGCGCACCTTCGGCCTGTGGCGGTTCGACGACGGTGACCTTCACCTACACCAACACCTGTGCGCCAATGACGACGACCTGCCAGGCGACCTTCACGGTGGCCGCACCGCCAACCGTGGTTCTTACCTGTCCGATAAACACAACGGCAAGCGCTTGTTTGACCCAGGCGCAGATGAACACTGCCTACGCCAACTGGCTGGCTTCCGCTTCCGCATCGGGCGGTTGCGGAGGTGGCACGGTGACCAACAATGCCCCGGCTGCCCCGCTGATTTGCAACCCGAACAGCAATACCATCACGGTAATGTTCACCTATGCTGGCGGCACTTGCCAAGCCACGCCCGTTACTTGTACTTCCACCTTTACTGTGCCCGCTTATCCGAACTTCACAGTTCCCCAAAATGGCGCTTCGCAAGTGGCCTGCCCATCTCAAATCGTGCAGCCCGTACCGCCTGTTGTGCTGGACGCATGTGGCAAAACACTGGCACCAACTGGCCTGGTCATCACCAACAACCCGAACCCCATCACCTGCGAGGGCACCCGAACCTTTACTTGGACCTTTACCGACTGTGCTGGCCACGTCAAAACGTGGAGCCACGTGACCACGGTCGAGCGGCAACCATTCGGCGTGCCCGCCAACGGCGGTGCAACCGTAGCCTGCCCCGACCAAACCGACGCCCAGCCCACGCCACCCGTCGTGACAAGCAACTGCGGAGAGGTGCTGACGCCTGTCATCACGTCCACGGCCAAGCCGGGCTGCGAGGGCAACCGCAACTGGAACTTCACCTACACCGACTGCGAGGGCAACACGGCCACCTGGACCTACATCTACACCGTCGAGTACCTCGACTTCAGCGTACCTGCGAGCGAGACGATGACCGTCGAGTGCCCGCTGAACGCCGTTCAGCCCACGCCGCCAACGGTAAAGGACAACTGTGGCAAAACGCTGAACCCGATTGGCCCGGTCATCACCAGCACGAACAACGCTTCCGGTTGCGAGGGCAGCCGGAAGTACGCTTGGACGTACAGCGATTGCGAGGGCAACACGCACGTTTGGAGCAAGACTTTCAACTTCGCCTACACGGCGGACTTCTTCGTTTACCCTGACGGCGAGGACTTCGTGGGCTGCGTACTTTACGCCCAACCGCCTGTTCCGCCGACGATTTACGACAACTGCGGGCAAGAGTTGACGGTCACCGGCCCGACCGTGACCGAAAGCATTTCGGGCTGCTCCGGCACCCGTACCTACAGCTACATCTACACCGACTGCGGCGGCCACAGCCACCCGTGGAGCTTCACCTACCATGCCAACGACAATGAGCCTCCAGTAGGCAACTGCCCAGGCGTTTCGGCGATCAACAACGTGGACGTGACCAACCTCGACTGCATCGAGGACGTGCCTTGCCCTGACGACTACGATTTTAGCTCAAAAATCGAGGAATTGCTCGATGCCGGGAACATCTACGACGTTTGCAGCGGCGACGACCTCATCGTTGAACTCGACAGTTGGTCGGCACTCTGGCAGTGCTCCGACCCAGATGGCGACGGCGTCGGCACCTTCGGGCGCACCTTCTACTTCCGCATCTCCGACCAGTGCGGCAACGAGATGCCGAGCCTTTGCGGCGTCACCTACTCCGGCGTTTGCCAGCCGCTGGAATTCTTCCTGCAAGGCGAGTGGGGCAACGAGGGCGGCGAGCCGAGCGCATCCACTGTTGATTCCAACGACATCCAGACCATCAACAACCTGCTGGCGCAAGGCCCGCTGATGATCGGCGGCTCCCTTCGCTCGCTGACGCTGACTAGCGCCCAGTGCGTGCAGAACCTGCTGCCCGGCATCGGCAACCCGACCATACTGTCCAACTGCCAGCAGGTAAACTGCAACGGCTGCAACCCGGCCGGCCCGATAGGGATGAAGAACATTTTGGCAGCGAATACGATTTCGTTGATGCTGAACATGCGCTTCAACGTGCTGTACCACGGCCTGACGATGACCAACGTACGCAACCAGGGCCTCGGCTGCATCGTCATTGACCCGAACATCAAGTTCTGCGTGGAGGGCGGCCCCTGCAAGCTGCGTATCTTCGATTCCTTCGGCAATGCGCACGAGTTCCCGTACACCATCGGCGGCCTGCTCGACTTGTCGAACCTCTACCTGAACGGCGGCGTGCCGCTCACCGGCTATACTTCGCCATTGTACGCAGCGGCCATCCACAATTCCATCACGAACGTGAACGCCTACTGGCACAACGGCATCACGCCCACCACCTGCGACCCAGGTGCAGGTGTTACGGCACCCGACGTCGCTGAGAAAGCGCTTCCGAGTGGCAAGCCCAACAGCAAGGACATGTTCAGCCTGGCACCAAACCCTGCTGGCAACGAAGTGACTTTCAAACTGGCGGAAATGCCGGAAAGCCAGGAGGTGACATTTGAAATGTACAACCAGCTCGGCCAACTGGTGCTCCGCCAGGAATTTGGCCAGGTGAGCTACGTGAACGAGCGGATTGACCTCAGCGGCATCGGCAGCGGGCTGTACATCGTCAGCGTGAAGGCTGGCGGGGTGCGCTACGAACAGAAGCTGGTCATCAGTAAGGATTAAGAAGGATAGTTTGCAAATCAGAATTGGGTTTGCGATGAAATTTGAAAGAGCGGCAGCCGCCTGAGAAAGGCGGCTGCCGCTTATTTTTTGGATGACAGCATTTTCTAAAATAGCCTGACAGCTTTTAATGGGAGTCTCCCTCGAATATTTGCTTATTTTGCCTCATGGAAAAAGTAACGATACTTATTGTAGAAGACGACCCCATCATCGGTGCTGACCTACAAGACCGCTTGCTCGAAATGGGCTACGATACAGTAGGGCCTTACCCTTCCGGCGAGGAGGCAATAACTATTTTCAGCGCAACCTCTCCTCCAGACCTTGTCATCATGGACATCCAGTTGGAGGGGCAATGGGACGGCATCGAGACCGCCCGACAACTACTTGAAAAGCACTCATCACTGCCCATCATATTCCTGACCAGCAACTCCGACGATGCCACTTTTGGCAAAGCAAAAACAACAAAACCTGCGGCGTTTCTGTCAAAGCCATTCCGGGGACGGGACTTGAAACATGCCATCGAACTGGCCATTGCACAGTCTGCTCTCAGAAAAGAAACAACCAGTGAAGCAACTGCCGAGGAAAATGCCTTCCTGCTCAAAGACCGCCTGTTCATCAAAGTGAAGGATCGCATGGTGCGCCTGTTTTTCAGTGACATCCTTTGGGTGGAAGCGGATGATTATTACTGCAAGGTGGTGACCAAGGAGAAGGAATATTTGGTGACACAGACACTGAAAAAATCGGGGAGGAACTGGCTGGCGTGCCAGAATTGATGCGGGTTCACCGCTCCTATATCGTGAACCTGACCCATGTGGAGGAAATAGGGGAATTGTATTTGCATATCGGCAAAAGACAAATTCCTTTCAGCAAAACCTTCAAGGAAGAATTGATGGGGCGCTTGAGAAGCGCTTGAATAAAAATTATCCGACGATGAACAAGAGAGCTATACATTTCCTGCCCCTGCTATTTATATGCCAATGGATTTTTGCCCAAAATCCTTCCACGGATAGTTTGACTGCCGTGCTGTCAAAACTGCCCGACGGCAAAGAGAAGATTGAGGTGTTGAACCAATTGCTCAAAGCATATTTGAATACGGATTTAGACAAGGCCAGAAATTATGGCTATCAAGTAGTGGACCTGAGTAAAAAAACAGGGAATAACCTGGCATTGGCCACAGCTTACAAGGACATTGGCACCACCCACCTCATCGCCTCCAATTTTGATTCTTCGCAATACTATAACCGGTTGGCCCTGCGGGAGTACGACAAGTTGAGGAAGGAAAATGGAGGTAACGAACAGGTTAAAATCATGGAAGGGTATGCTGGCACAATCTGCAATATCGGCAACTGGCACTATTACCAATCCGCCCTCGACTCAGCTACCATTTACCTCCTCCGTGCCGTTGAGCTGAGTAAGCAATCCGGTTTGGAAAAGGTGAAGGCTACTGCATTGGGCACACTGGCTTTTATCTACCTAGACCAATCGAAATATGACCAGGCAATCGCCATGCAGTTCGAAGCCTTGCACGCTTTTGAAAAACTGGGCAACCAGGAAGGAATTTCAAGAAGCTATCAGGGCATTGGAGAGATCAATTGTGACTATTTGAAGAAATGCGAACTCGCCCTTGAATATTATCGCAAGTCACTTGCCATCAAAAAAAGCCTTGGGAGCGAGCGTAGCATGGCTTATTCGTTCATAAAAATTGGAAGTGCCTACGAAAAATTATCAAAACTGGATTCTGCGAATTTCTATTACGAGAAAACGATAGAACTGGCAAAAAAGCTGGATGACAAAAGGCTGCTCGTGGATGGTTATTCGGCACTGGCCGAAATTGCAGAGGAAATGGGAAAGTCTGAACAAGAACGTATCCGTATCAACCAGCAATTCATCGAAATAGCCAATGAAATAGGACGTTTGGATGGGGTTTATATAGGTTATTGGAACTTAGGTAATATTTATGAAGAACACGGAGATTTTGAAAGGGCCATCAGCTATTATGAAAAAGCCAAGGTTCTGGCTCAGGAACAAAAGGATTATCGGCTGTTGGAGAAAATAAATTATGGATTGTATTCCAATTACAAGGATCATGGCCACGACCCATCCAAAGCACTGGCGGCCCTTGAAGCCTACCTCGTCAATCACGACAGCGTGACCAATGCCGACAAATTCCGGGCGTCGAAGACATCAGCACCCAATACGAAACCGAGAGAAAAAGAAGCCACCATCGCCGAGCAAACCAGGAAGCCATCCAGCAGGGGCGCATCCGCTTTTGGCTCATCACGGGCATCCTGGCACTTGCCTTGGCGGGCGGTGCGCTGCTGTTCCGTTTGACCCGCATTTTGCGCAAGCGCAACGAGGAAAAGGAATTCCTCATCAAAGAAATCCACCACCGGGTGAAGAACAACCTCCAAGTGCTCTCCAGCCTGCTGCACCTCCAGTCCCGCCACATCAAGGACGAAACCGCCCTCGATGCCGTTCGGGAGGGGCAAAACCGGGTGGAGGCGATGGGCCTCATCCACCAGAAGCTATACATGGGCGACAACCTCGCCGCCGTCGAAATGAAAGATTATCTCTACAACCTCGGCGACACGCTGCTCGATTCTTTCGGACTGGACGATGACCGGGTGAAAATCATCTACCACCTCGAACCGCTGCACCTCGACGTGGATACCGCCATCCCGTTGGGTTTGATTGCCAACGAGTTGGTGACCAATTCCTTGAAATATGCCTTCCCCGACGGCAGGCAGGGCCTCATCGAAATCTCGCTCTGGAAAAACGAAGCAGGGCAGCTTTGCCTCAAGGTCGCCGACAACGGCGTGGGGAAATCCGGCGCACCGCAAATGAAAGGCAGCACTTCTTTCGGCACCAATCTCGTGGAGATTTTGAGCAAAAAACTGAAGGGGAAACCCGAAGTGCTGCATGGGGAGGGCTATGCGACCCTAATTAAGTTTGAAAACTATAAATCCGTGTAACCCTTTTTAAGCCCCCCCCCGTTTGGCCCCCCCTTGCCCCCCCCTGGCCCTTTCCCCTCCCGCGCGCCCGGGCCCGGGCCTTTTTCCCCCCGCCGCTTTTTTCCCCCCCCCCCTTTCCCCCCCCCCCGGGCCCCCCCCCGGCCCACCCCCCCGCCCCCCTCCCCCCGCGGCCCCCTTGGGAGGGGCCCCTCCCCCGGGGGCCCCCCGCCGGGCCCCCCCCGGACTTTTTTCCCCGGCCCTTCCCCTTCCGGGGGGGGGGGGGCGCTTTTGGGGCGGGCCCCCCGCGGTTTCCGCGGGGGTCCCCCCCCGGTTTCCGGGGGGCCCCGGGGGCCGCCCCCGGGCCGCCCCCTTAGATTCGTGTAATCCGTGGCATCGTTTTCCCGCCACGGATTACACGGATTTGCACAGATTAAATTCACGGATTTTAAATGACCAATCGTTTGTGTTGGAGGCTTGCCGTTCCGAAATTGACAATTAAGCCGAGCGAGCATTTTCCCAGCGCCATGTAATTCAAGGTCCATTTGACAAACTCGTCCACGATGCCATTGACCGCCTTGACCTCTAAAATCACATCCTCAAACACCACAAAATCCGCATAAAAACAGTGGGGCAAAACGGTGGCCTTATAGGGTACTTCATATTTTTTCTCCCGTTCGTACGAAATGCAACGTTGCCGAAACTCATATTCCAAAGCATCCTTGTAAACAATTTCCAGCAACCCCGGCCCCAGTATCCGGTGTACTTCCATGCTGATGCCAATAATCGAGTAGCTCTTTTCAGAGTGGAGTAGTTTGCTCATAATGATGTCTAATTTAAAAAGAAAAATCCGTGCATTTAATCCGTGCAAATCCGTGCAATCCGTGGCAGAAAAAAAGTCGCCACGGATTGCACGGATTTGCACGGATTTGATTCACGGATTAAAAATAGGGGTTCCCTGAAAAGTGTTTGCCATTGCCTGAAAACATTTTGTTGGCGACATTCTTCTACTGACCTTTCCTTCCATGCAATCAAAAACCGTTTTATTGCTTGAAGACGACCCCGTCATCGCCCTCGACCTTCGGCTGGAACTGGAGCGGCAGGGCTGCCAAGTGCTCATCGCCGATGATGCCCCCGCTGCATTGCGGCTGTGCAAGCGGCATTTGCCCAATTTGGCCCTACTGAATTTTGCACTGAAGCCCACCGACGGCATGGCGCTCGCCCGTTTGCTGCACACCCGTTACCTCACCAAAGTGCTGTTCATCACTGGCGCCCGCCCAAAGGATGTGGAAGCCTCAAAAGATTTCTATGCCGGACACGAGGTGCTGCACAAGCCTTTCACCCGGCGGCAACTGCGGTCGTTTTTGCTTCCCTGAGAAATTCCCGCCCTTCCCTGAAAACCAGC
>JADJYH010000019.1 GCA_016719855.1 Saprospiraceae bacterium
AGATGGTGTACAAACCTACACGGATTTCAACTCCTTGGCAAAGCGCTCAGCGAGTCGAACCGTTTGAGTTGAAGCTTTCAAGAAGCAATTATGATTACGTCATCGGTGATGATGTCGCATTTGTCAGCTTTGACCAGGAGGATAATTGGGGTGGCTCCGACCGAAAAACAAAGGAGACGAGAACGCTGAGAAAAACCAGCGGCAAATGGAAAACCGTTCATGCTGGTATCGTGGTGACATCCTCATTTCCTTCCGGGGGAGGGGAATCGTTTCACATGGCGGTCAATAAGATTCCTCAAAATCCAAGGAATGGTTTTACTAATATTTCGGGGCTTGGCGGCATGAGCATCGGTTACATGGAAGTACCGGGGCCTGCCGATTTCACACCATTTTTTAAGGGACTACCTGGAGACATGTGCAGCTCACCGCATTGGGGCTATGTCATAGATGGGTCGCTGCGTATAAAATACGCTGGTGGAAAAGAAGAAACAGTCGAGGCAGGAGAAGTATTTTGCTGGCCGGCTCCACATACTGGCGTAGTTGACAAGGCGTAAAATTTGTTGACTTCAGCCCTGACCACAAATTTATCCCGGTAATGGACCATCTTGCGATGAAAATGGCTGAAGCCACACCAAAAAATTGAGATTGTCCATTGACTTGCACCGGATAATAAGACGACATTTGACATAAATATGGAACATCAACATGCGCATATCGTCGTCATCGAAGACCTTCCGGAAGTGAGGGAGGGGCTTCAGGAAATGCTCAGTCACAGCAGGCGTTTCGGAGGCGTGTCGGCCTATGGAAGTGCAGAGCAAATGTTCGGGAACGGCGCTTTGGACAAGGCCGGGCTGTTCATCCTCGACATCGGGCTGCCGGGCATGAACGGCGTGGAGTGCCTCGTGCGCCTGAAAGCCCTGCGACCCAGCGCCAAGGTGCTGATGTTTACCGTGATGGAACACGACGATAAAGTATTCGCCGCACTGAAAGCGGGTGCTGATGGCTACCTGCTCAAGCGGGAGTCGCCCGAAAAAGCAAGTGGAGGCCATTGCCGACGCCCTGGTACCAGCAGTGCGCCGCGCGCAGCGAGATTCCACGGCGGGTCTTGCTCTCCTTCCGGGAAACGCCGTTGACCCCAAACCACCAAACCGTGCTCTCGGAGCGGGAAAAAGAGGTACTGGGCTTGTTGTCCAAGGGCCATCTTTACAAGGAAATCGCCGACCAGCTCGACATCTCCCTGAACACGGTGAAACAGCATATCCACCACATCTACGAAAAGCTCCAGGTGCAAAACCGCACGGAGGCGGTGCTGATGTATTTGGGGAGGTAGGATTTAAATAATAATAGTTTGATGCAGTTCTTTCATGCCTGCCCGCTCAACTGGAGAGCCTGCGACAGTCAAGATATTTCATTGAATTAACACAATTTAAACCTCATTATCATGAAAAATTTTCTTTTTGGAATTACGACTACCCTTATTGTTCTTGCAATCTTTGGGTTTATCAATAACAAAAATAAAGAAGATATACCCAAAAAAGAATGGATAGTTGCGCCCCGTTTTTTAACACTTCAAAAAGGGATAACAAAAGAACAAGCCAGGGAATGGATGGAAAAGGAATATTTACCATTGTATAGGTATTATTCAGGCTGGAATGCTCAACTGGGAGAACCAACAGGTTCCGGCAAATGGGGAAAACCAGATAATACAGCCAAAGAAAAAGGAGATTTTGTATTGATATATTACTTTGACTCACCAAGAACAAGGGATCACTATTTCCCGCCCAATGGGCCTTGGAGTGAAGAAATTCAAAAAGTACTTGCGGAGCATAAATCAACATGGGAAGATTTATTTGGTAAGTACTTTGTCCAAGATAAATACCAAAATGAGGAATACACCATGTTTGCGACAGCAAAATAAAAACACTACTTTCAAACTAGCATGGCTGCTATGCCATTGCCATTGCTTAACTGTTGCGTATAAATCACTTTAATAATGCAAGATTATGAAATGGACATTTTTTCTGTCTGTTATTGCCCTATTTAGTTGTCATCAAAGTGAAGAAAAATTATCAGAGGCAGAAATAGCGCAAATCAAAAGTGATATTATCAAACGGTCTGAAAAACACGCCAATGATTTGGAAAACCTTGACTACAAAGCTGTAATGACATTTTATGCACCCGTAGATTTTATAGTTTTTGGAGATGGTTATTATTGGGGTGATTATTTGACGATAGATGGAGTTTGGAAAGAAATCCTTGGAGAAGGTGGTTGGAAAAAAATGTTAAAATGGGATTTGCAGAACCATCAAGTACATGTGATTTCAAAAACCGCTGCTTCTTATTTGGTTGAATTTGACCATGCGCATTTAGATGGCAATAGTGATACCATCCGAAGCTCAGGATGCTTTACATATGGAATGCAGAAAATCGGCGGAGAATGGAAAGCTGTAACAGCACATGTTTCCCATATTCCTTTTAGAACAGAAGATGATAAATGGTGGTCTAAGTACTCGCCAGAAAACAGGTTAAGAGAAAAATAATGAACTCCAGACGGCGAAACTATAAACAAATTCCACCGTGCATGTCTAATTCATACACCTTCGTCTTCCAAATAAATCTTTGCACATACAGCCAAGGGCTGGCAAAAAAAAAAACGGGGCATGTTGTCGTCCACCCTCGTGTACCCCACTGGCTACCACCTCATCCGGTAGGACGATAAAATTGACATCAAGGGCAACCTCGCTCCGGGCAAGAACCTAACCATCGTGTTGAACCACGCCGACAAAACGCAAGAAAGCTTCGAGGTGAAGCACACCTATAATATGCAACAGATTGCTTGGATGAAGGCGGGGTCGGCGTTGAACAAGATTCGGAAGGATAGGAGCGCTGCCTAATTCGCTGGCGCTTGTTATTAGGTTAAAAAAGCTGTATCGGGACGGAAGTCTTGATACAGCTTTTTTGTTGGATGAATTTTGCCGCAAGGCAAAGCTTAATGAATCCCTCAATCGTAATTCGTAAATCGGCCAATCGTAAATCACCTCACTCATGAAACACCTCAATCTCGTGGTTTTTGATGACGAGGTCCGTGAACTTGCCCTTGAAGCGGGTGGCACGCACGATGTGATTGTCAATCCAGTGGTAATTGCCGCCACGGGGCTTTCCGAAGATGATGCCGTGGTACTTGAACCCATGCTTTTTTAGCCAGGTTTCGGTCACTTCCCGGTGGGCTTCGGTGCGGGAAGTGAAGAAGGTGATGATATGGCCTTCCTCGTACCATTTGTTGCAGATTTTGAGGGCGTCGGGGTAGGGCGGTACGATGGCCATGCGCTCGGGCTGCTCGTTTGGCACATCGTCGCAGACCGTGCCGTCAATGTCAATGAGGAAGTTTTTCTGGTCTTCTTGCAGTACCGGGCTGATGTGCTCGCCCTTTATGTTGAAAGCCTCTACTAGTTTGGCCTGATGATTTTGCATGATAAACAAAGAGTAATGAATGGACGAAGGAATGAACCAATGCTTTCCCGCATCCTCATTTAGGAACGCTGAAGAAATATATTTGGGTTACATTTTACCCAGCAATTTTAACACCGAAGTGGGTCATAGTGTTTAGGCTACGCAAAGGTACAGTATTGCTGAATTGCTGAATTGTTATATTGTTAAAACAACGTTGCTCCCAACAATTCGACAATATCGCAATTCAACAATTTCTCAAATCCTAGCCATTTTGAACTTCCCTTTCTCAGGTTTGGCGGATTCATCGGGGAGGAGTTCGCCGTTTTCGGTTTGGAGGAGGAGGGTGAGGCGTTCCTCCTTGATTTTCCCACGGTCGTCGGTGAGGGTGTAGTGCTGTACGACGTCGGTGAGGCCGTCCTTGTCGGTATCGGTGAGCCAGGCGTCCTGTTGGTTGCACCAGCCCTCGTCGCACCAGGCCCAGGCCACGGTTTCCACGTGCTGCATTTCTCCCTCCTGAATTCTGAATATGGCAATGTCACTGGACACGTAGCGGCCCGGCACCCGGCAGATGTAGAATCCACCGTACTGCCCAATGGCCATCACATCGCCGCCGCCGCCAGACCATATTTCCCGGATTTCGGCGCTGAAAAATTTGTAGAAACTGGTGTCAATGATGGTGCCCTGGTAGGGGTAGTTCCCGGGGTTATCCACCCGCAGGATAGGGTGGAGGTGCAACATGACATCACCTTCCAGCATGGGGAACAGTGCAGCCAACTTGCCGACGCCTTGTGAGTAGCGGGCGGCCTCGGCCTTATCCTGTTTCATTTGGAAAAAGGTGAGCTGTCCGTTGGAGCTGACTATTTCGAGCTTGTCGCCCCGCACGGAGTAGGACTGTGCCTTGGAGAGCAGGGAGAGATAAGCGTTTTCCAGGTCCATTTCATCGCAAAAGCGTTTGGTGGCACCCAACTCGCTCAGGCTGATGGCGGATCCCTTGGCGCTGTAATCGGCAAAGTAGCTGTTGCAGGGCGCTTTGCCCGTGAGTTTTCCTTCGGAAAAAACGAGGCTGGTCTCGGCGGTCTTTGCAAGGCTGATGGTCTGGTTGGCCAGCTTTGCCGAGGAAAGCGTCCAATAGGTGCCTTCCAGTTTTCCACCAATAGGTTCGGATTTGCAAGAGAACAACACGGCCATCACGGCCATTGCGAAGCAAAAGAAGGGTAAGCTTTTCATGGCATTGTTTATTTACGATTTACGACTGACGATTTGGACCGGGCCACAATCGTAAATCGTCAGTCGTCAGTCGTAAATTTATTCTTCTTCCTCCCGTCCCCGGCCCATCTGGTTGTCGGCTTCGAGGCGTTGGAAAAGGGTGTCCACTTGGTACATTTCGTCGAGGGTGTCGTCAATGTAGAACTGAAGTTCGGGCATGCGCCGCATCCGTTTTCCGATACGGGCTGCCAGCGCTTGCTTGAGGCGCACGTATTGGTGCTCCATTTCAAGAATGACTTCTTGCTTGTTTTCAGTATTGAAAATGCTGAGGTAAATCTTGGCCGTGTTGAAGTCCGGCGTCATCTTGACATTGGTTACGGTCACGAACGGCACGGTGCCATAGATGTACGCCCCCTCTTGTTGCAACAGCACGCTGAAGTGCCGCTTTATCATTTCTGATACCTGCTTTTGGCGTATGTCGGCCATTTTTGAGACTTTAGATGATAGACTTTAGACATTAGACGGTTACATGGGTAGAGCCTGATGTCCGAATTATCGTTGATTAAGGACTTTGGCAGAGGTATCAAACTTTAGAAGTTTCGCATACACCGTCTAAGGTCTATTGTCTAAAGTCTTACATCTCCCAAGCGGCAAGTTATAAATCTTTTCCGTTGAAAAGCGTTCCATTGGGACAAAAGAAAAGGCCGCACCGGCAATCCAGTACGGCCCTTTTTTGGTCAAAAATTCTTTAGGCGATTCCGAAAGCCTTTTTCACGCTGAACACATAGTCCAGTTTCTCCCATGTAAAGGTTTCTACTTCCTTTGTGATGGTTTCGCCGGAGCCGTTGGTCAGCGTGACTTTTTTCACCTCTGGGGTACGTCCCATGTGGCCATAGGCTGCCGTTTCGGAGTAAATCGGGTTGCGCAGCTTCAAGCGGTTCTCGATGGCATAAGGGCGCATGTCGAACAGGTCATTTACGATATGGGCGATTTCGCTGTCCTTCATTTTCACCTTTGCTGGAACCATAGGTGTTCACGTAGATATTGGTCGGCTTCGCAACGCCGATGGCGTAGCTCACCTGCACCAGCACCTCGGAACAAACGCCGGCAGCCACTAGGTTTTTAGCGATATGGCGGGTGGCGTATGCACCAGAGCGATCCACTTTCGACGGGTCTTTGCCGCTGAAAGCGCCACCGCCATGTGCACCCTTGCCACCGTAGGTGTCCACGATGATTTTTCGGCCAGTGAGGCCAGTGTCGCCGTGCGGGCCACCGATAACGAATTTGCCCGTCGGGTTTACATGGAAGATGATGCCCTCCTTGAAAAGGCGCTGCACTTTCTGCGAACATTTCTTCTTCACCCTTGGAATCACATAGTTGATCACGTCCTGCTTGATGCGCTCCAACATAACGGTTTCCTCGGCGAAGTCATCGTGCTGCGTGGAAACCACGATGGTATCAATGCGCAGCGGCACGTTTTTGTCGGAATATTCGATGGTCACCTGCGACTTTGCGTCGGGGCGGAGGTACTTCATGCGTTTGCCTTCCCGGCGTATGTCGGCCATTTCCAATAAGATTTTGTGGGAAAGGTCGAGTGCCAGTGGCATATAGTTGTCCGTTTCGTTGGTGGCGTAGCCGAACATCATACCCTGGTCGCCAGCGCCCTGGTCCTCTGGGTTGGCGCGCTCCACGCCCCGGTTGATGTCGGGCGACTGCTCGTGGATGGCCGAAAGTACACCACAAGAGTGTGCCTCGAACATGTACTCGCTTTTGGTGTAGCCGATTTTGCCAATCACGTTGCGAGCGATGGACTGCACGTCAAGGTAGGTGGAGGTCTTCACCTCACCAGCCAACACAACTTGGCCAGTGGTCACGAGGGTTTCGCATGCCACCTTCGAGCTGGGGTCGAAGGCAAGGAAATGGTCAACGAGGGCGTCGGAAATCTGGTCAGCTACTTTGTCGGGGTGTCCTTCTGATACACTTTCAGATGTGAAAAGGTATGGCATAGTTGCGTTTTAAAAAGGTTTTAAAATTAAAGGTGATTTGCCCGGGGGCTTAAAAAGCCGGGCAAAGATAGAAATTTGGACAAAATGGATTAGCATTAGAAAATCGCTAGAATTCAAGCCTGGTTTAGTTCAATTGGTACTGAACTCACCAAAGCCTCCCTCTCCTACCTAACTTTTGGTATTGCACTACCAATATTTTGAATTGGGGTTCAACCCACCTTTTGGTATTGCCAGCGTTTGATGACACGGATACTTTTGCGGCATTATTTTAAATTAATCTAAATAAACGAAAATGTTCAGACAATTACTTCCCCTCATGTTGATAGTGCTGCCCAATTTTTGCGCCTTGTTTGCCCAAACAACTAGCGTTTTTGGCCACGTGGTGCTAAAAGGCGAGCAGTTGCCGCAGCCTGGCATTTTTGTATCGCTAAATGGAACAACTAAAGGTGATGTCACCAATGGCGAGGGCAAGTTCCTCATCAAAGACGTGGTGGCAGGCGAATATGAAATCACGGCAACGGGCGTTGGCTTTGCCATTGCCAGGCAGGTCGTTCGTTTGGAAAAAGGTGAACAGGCGCAGGTCATCATCGAAATCGAAGAGTCCGTCATGGGGCTACCCACCGTGGTGGTACAAGGCGTTTCGCTCACTGGTGGCCTTCGGGGCCTGCGGAACGTGCCAGGCTCGGCGCATTATATTTCGCCACAGGAAATGGAAAAATTCAGTTTCACGGACATCAATCGGGTGCTGCGGGCCGTGCCGGGGGTCAATTTGCAGGAGGAAGATGGTTTCGGCCTGCGGCCAAACATCGGCCTGCGAGGCTCAGGCTCCGAACGCAGCGCCAAAATCACCATCATGGAAGACGGCATATTGGCTGCCCCGGCACCATACGCCGCACCCGCTGCCTATTATTTCCCCACCATCGGTAGAATTCAGGCAGTGGAAATCTTGAAGGAAGCAGCCAGATAAGGTTTGGGCCTTACACCACAGGAGGAGCCATCAACCTCCTCTCAACGCCCATTCCTCAAGAGTTTTCTGGCAGGCTAAACCTGTTGGGGGGCAGCTTCGGCAACCGCAACCTTCATGCGTTTGCAGGTGACTCGCACCGCAACTTTGGCTACCTCGTCGAGACTTTCCAGTATAAATCAGATGGGTTCAAAAACCTTGAAGGAGGCGGGGAGACAGGTTTTGACAAAAAAGATTTTTTGGCAAAATTCAACCTCAATACCGGACCAAAGGCACGGATTTACCAATCGCTCCAGTTTAAAGTCGGCCAAGCGATAGAAAACTCCAACGAGACGTATCTCGGACTGACACAAGAAGATTTTGACAGGACACCTTATCATCGCTATGCCGCTTCGCAAAAAGACAGGATGGACACCCGGCATGAGCAGTACGCTGTTCGGCACCTCGTTCAGTTCTCCCCATCCATTGACCTTACCACCACTGCGTACCGCCAAAATTTTCACCGCAACTGGTACAAGCTCGACAAAGTGACCGAGAGCAGTGGCCAAGCTGCCAGCATAGCTGCATTACTGCAAGAACCCTCCGCCTTTCCAGAGGCTTTTGCAACCTTGACCGGCATTACCAGCCCCAATGATAATCCACTTTTGGTAAAAGCCAACAACCGGGACTATCGCTCCGAAGGCGTCCAAACTTTGCTCAGTTGGCGCCTTCAAGGGGCGGCTGTACGCTACACTTTTGACCTTGGCCTCCGTTACCATACCGATGAGGCAGATAGGTTCCAATGGGCGGACGAGTACAAAATGGTGGATAGCGTCATGCGGTTGACGAATAGCGGCAAACCCGGGACAGAGAGCAACAGGGTGGAAAGCGGCAAGGCCCTCGCCTCTTTTCTTCAGCTTAAATTGCAGTGGGGAAAATGGACGCTAATTCCTGGCCTTCGACACGAAAACATACGCCTTGAGCAGAAGGATTATGGTAAAGACGATACACAGCGGAACGGAACTGACTTGAAGGTCTCTTCCAACAAAGTGGACGTGTTCATCCCAGGTGCCGGGTTGGACTTCAAGGCCAACGAGCACGTGAACATCTTTGCTGGGGTTCACAAAGGCTTCTCACCTCCCGGTGCCAAAGCTGGCAGTGTACCAGAAGCAAGCATCAACTATGAATTGGGAAGCCGCTTTCAGCGAGGCGCACTGTCGGGAACTGCGGTTCTGTTTTACAATGACTATGAAAACTTGCTTGGGGCTGACCTGGCAGCAGCAGGAGGAAATGGCTCTTCTGACCTCTTCAACGGTGGCAGAGCGAAAACCAAAGGGGTGGAGTTTGAAATGTCATGGGATGTACTCTCCCCAAATGGTAAAGACTGGGAACTGCCAGTTTCATTGTCTTACACCTACACCCATGCAGCGTTTAACAGCGATTTTAGCAGTGAATTTGAAGGCTGGGGCAAGGTGGAGAATGGCGACGAGCTTCCCTATCTCGCTCCCCACCAACTGGCACTTTCATTGAACCTCAACCATCGTAAATTCAGTTTCAACCTCAGTGGTCGCTATCAAGATGGTATGCGAACGGTAGCAGGCCAGGGAGAAATGCCAGCAAGCGAAAGCACTGATGCTTTTTTTGTGTTGGATGCCAATGTCAACTACCGCCTCCATCCGAAAGTTTCTGTATTCGGCAGTGTTGCAAACCTGACCGACCAGGTAGCCGTAGTCTCACGAAACCCTGCCGGCCTGAGGCCAAATTTGCCAAGAACCATGATGGCCGGCCTCAAGGTGAATTTTTAGTTTTTGCATCAAACCAACTGGCCGATACGGCAAGCGGACAGACATTATTGCGTTGGTTTGTTAATTTTTTTTTAAACATCTGGAAATGGGATTGAATCTTAGCTGGTTTGCACGTAACTTGCAGCCAAGTTTAAAAATCGCAAACTTAAAACCTGCATGAAGCAAACTTTACTTGTAGTTTTTCTCGCTTTTTCATCCTTCGCCCTTTTCGGGCAAAGCAGCAGTGAGGCAATAGGCAGTGTGCCTGTGAAGATTTCCATTTACCCCAACCCTGCCACCAATTACATCAGCATCAACAAGGACGAAAACGTGCGCGACATCGCCATTTTCAACCTTGTGGGCAGGAAATTGAAGACTTTTCAGAACGTTGAAAAAGACGAACACTACGATGTGAGCGACCTGCCAAACGGTATGTACCTCGTACAGGTGGTTGACGACAACAAGAAAATCGTGACTACCCAACGTATCAGCAAGCGATAATCTGCACCATAACGAGTTTTCTATTTAAAAAACCCTTTGTCAGTTTTGGCAAAGGGTTTTGTGTTCCGTGGGCGGTGTGACTGTCGGACTTTTTAAACTGTGAACTAACTGCCAACTGCCAACTGTCAAACTGCCAACTAACTCACCCTGGATCCACATCCACGTTCACCCGCACGGTGGAAAAGCCCTCTTGCTGCTGCATCACCCTCGTTGCCTCACCTATCAAGTCCTTGGTAAGCTTCCATAAGTTAGGGTTGCGCTCCATTTTTATCATGATGTCCAGCAGATAATACTCACGCACCCTGCCCACGGGGGGCACGGTCGGGCCAAGTAGACGCTTGCCGAGTTTGTTTTTCAGTACCTGCACAAATGATTTTGCGCCACGGTTGAGCACATCGGGCTTTTTATGCTTCAAGGTTATTTTTACCAAACGGCTGAACGGCGGGTATTCGAACGCCTTGCGCTCCATGATTTCCCGCTCGTAAAATGCCTGAAAATCGTTGTCAATCACCTCCCGGATGACCGGGTGCGCCGGGTTCATCGCCTGCACGATGACTTTGCCCCGCTTGCCCCTTCGGCCCGCCCGTCCTGCCACTTGCGTGATGAGCTGAAAGCCCCGCTCACCCGACCGGAAATCGGGGAACTGCAAGAGCTGGTCGGCGCTGATGACGCCCACCACGCTCACGTTCTCGAAGTCCAGCCCCTTTGTCACCATCTGTGTTCCCACCAGCACATCAATCCGCCGCTCCTCGAAATCGTTGATGATGCGGGCGTGGGCGTCCTTGGTACGCACGGCGTCATAGTCCATGCGCCCAATATTGGCTTCGGGCAGGTAGATTTTCAGTTCGTCCTCGATTTTTTCGGTGCCGAAGCCTTGCAAATTCAGTTCATGCCCGCCACAGGCGGGACAGATTTTCGCCAGCTCCAGTTGATAGCCGCAGTAGTGGCACTGGAGGTTGTTTCGGAACTTGTGGTAGGTCAGGCTCACGTCGCAGTGGATGCATTCCGAGTGCCAGCCGCAGGTGTTGCAGCGCAGCGTGGGCGCATAGCCCCGGCGGTTTTGGAACAAAATTGCCTGCTCGCCCCGTGCCAACGCAGCTTTGAGTTCATCGAGCAAAACGCTGGTAAAATGGCTCTGCATTTTGCGTTGCTTGACTTCCTCCCTTGCATCCACCACCACGATTTCTGGCATCTGGATACCACCGAAGCGCTCCGGCATTTCCACCAGCCCGTACTTGCCACTACGGGCGTTGTGGTAGGTTTCGAGCGAAGGTGTAGCCGTCCCGAGCAGCACTTTTGCGTCGTGCAAATGCGCCAGATAGATGGCGGCGTCTCGCCCATTGTAGCGGGGCGCTGGGTCGTTTTGCTTATAGGATGTATCATGCTCCTCGTCCACGATAACGAGGCCGAGATTGGTGAAAGGCAGAAAAAGTGCAGAGCGAGCACCGAGGATGCAAGTTGGCAGTTCGGTTTTTGAGTTCGGCAGTTCGACAGTGGGCAGTGGGCAGTCGGGGGCTGTTTCCACGGTCTGGCTGCCAACTGCCAACTGCCAACTGCCAACTGTCTTCCAAACCTCCACCCGCTCGTTGTTCGTGATACGGTGGTGGTAAACTGTCACGGCGTCGCCCAATGTTTTCTGCAAACGCCTGATAATCTGCGTGGTAAGCGCCACCTCCGGCAGCAGGTACAGTACCTGTTCGCCTCGGGCAAGCGCCTCCTGCATGAGTTCGAGATAGACACGGGTCTTGCCGCTGCCCGTCACACCGTGGAGCAGGACGGTGTTTTTTTCGGTGAAATGGCTGCGTATTTCCGCCAAAGCCCGCACCTGTTGCGGAGCAAGCTCGTCGGCCTCGGTCACCTCGTCCTCGTAGCCACCGAGGCGGCTCACCTCCCGATCGTACAGTTCGAAGACGCCTTTTTTGGCCATCGAATTGAGCACGGAGGAGTCCACGCTGGCCTTTTTGTAAATTTCGGAGCGGAGCAAGCCGCCGTCTTTGGCGGGTTGTCCACGGGCAAGCTGGATGAACGCCATCAGCGCCTCCGTTTGCCGCAAGGCTTTTGCGCAAAGGTCGAATGCCTGCTGCAACTGCTTGGAATCGGAGCGGTACGGCTCGGCTAGGCGGACGCAGGAAACTTTCTTCGGGGCGTATTTCTCCTCCATTTCCTCGTAGAGGTAAATCACCTTTTTGTCCAGCAGGCTTTTGATGATGTGGTAGATGGTTTTTTGGTTCAAAATCTTGCGCACATCGTCAATCGTGATGGTCTCCTGGATGCTGAGGGCCTCGGTGATGAGGTATTCCTTGTCGGTCAGCCCGCCAAAATTTCCATCGTATAATGGACTGAGCACCAGCCGCCGCTCGCTGGCCAATTTGAGATTGGCAGGCAGAGCAGCTTCCATCACCTCGCCGAGCGAGCAGCAGTAGTATTCGGCGAGCCACTGCCAGAACTGGAGCGTTTTTTCATTCAAAACAGGCACTTCGTCAATCACAGAGAGGATGGTCTTGAACTTGTGCGACGGCATCTCGTGGTGGAGCCGGGATACCAATCCAGCGTAGCGCTTGTTACCCCCAAACTCCACTTCCACCCGCAGGCCGGGGCGCACGGCAGTCACCATCTCCTCCGGCACGGCGTAGGTGTACGGCTTTGGCACGGCCAGCGGCAGTATCACTTCGGCGAAAATGCCATGTGCAGGTACGGGATGGTAGGTTTCCAAGTTCAGGTCGTGATTTTGACGGGCGAAAGTCGGTAATTTTATTTTGAAAAATTGGGGTTGAAATCAGCCAGCAACTAGAAGTTTCAGCCGTTTCAGAGAATTAACGCCCACCAAGTTCCCAAGTTTTCCAAATGGTTTAACTTCGCCGCTCTTTTAAACATCCAAACATCAATCAAACCATATGAGCAAAATTGATTTCACAAAAATAGAAGCTGGCGTAAACGGCTACCTCGACGCAGCCCTCGCCGACGAAAAAATTGACCGCCAGAGCTACGAAATGGCCAAGAAGAACACGACCACCTTCCTGCACCAGTGGCTCACCGACGAAAACTTCCTGCGGGTATCACCCAACGTACGCAAGGGCATCCTCGCCGCTGCCGACGCAGGCCGCTGGGAGGACATCGTGAACACCTACCGCAAAAAGATGAGCTTCGGCACCGGCGGCATCCGGGGCTTCATGGCCAACGACCGGGCGAGCATCGTCCGCATGGAAAAAGAGGGCCTCGACGCACCCATCCTGAAAGGCCCGAACACCATTAATAATGTGGTGTTGCTGCTAACTTCGGCAGGTGTGGCCAAGTTTGGCCGGGAAAAGGGTTTCAACAAAATCGTCATTGGTTACGACAGCCGGGTGCGGGGCGGCGACTTCGCCAAGGCCATCGCCGAGGAGTTTTTGGCATATGGCTTCACGGTCTATCTTTTCGACGAGGCTTGTCCGTTCCCTGAGGTGACTTTTGCTATCCCCTTCGTGAAGGCGCAAATGGGCATCCTCCTTTCCGCCAGCCACAACGACTATCGCTACAACGGCTACAAGCTTTGTTGTGGCAACGGCTCGCAGTTCGACCCAGAGGAGCGCACCGATATGTACAACAACTATATCGTGAAAGTGACCAGCGACGACATCAAGACCATTCCGATTGCCGAGGCGGGCAAGGGCAAGGTCGTCTGGCTCGGCGGCAGCGAAAAACTGGCTGGTGTGAACTACCAAGGCCACGACGAATTGATAAACATCCATGCCGCCTACGGCAATCAGGTGAAGCATTTCCTGCTGCAAGACACCACTACGAAAAAAGCCCTCAACATCGCTTTTTGCGCCTACCACGGCGCTGGCCGCAAGCTCGTGCCGCAGCTTCTCAGCGATGTTGGCTTCCAGCACGTCAACATCATCCATGAAAACGGGCTTAACGACCTCAACGGCCTGTTTCCAAGCTTCAACAGTGACCCAGGCTTCGAGCAGCAGCCCGACCCAGGCGAC
Organism: Saprospiraceae bacterium; assembly: GCA_016719855.1. GTDB lineage: Bacteria > Bacteroidota > Bacteroidia > Chitinophagales > Saprospiraceae > UBA6168. The sequence goes on from JADJYH010000019.1 coordinate 13,859, forward strand.
TGGCGGGCGGGCAAGGTGGCCGTTGACGCTTTCATCAAAGAATACGGCCAAGCAAAATGGGATGCCACCGACGTGCTCATCGGCACCGACCCCGATGCCGACCGTTGCGCCCTCACCGTCAAAGTGCCAGAAAATCAACGGGCTGTGTACGGCGGCGACTACACGCTGCTGCCCGCCGACGAGGCTTGGGCCGTGCTGCTTTGGTACCGTTTGAAATTGGACAAGGGCATCAAAAAGAATAAATCGTTCATCGTGCTGTCGCACACGACCACCGATGCACTGACGCTGATGGCGAAAAAACATGGCGTGGGCGTCATCAAAACTTGGGTGGCTTCGCCGCCTAAGCGCTGCGGTTCGGGACAGTTGGAATGGCGAATTGGCCGAAGGCATTGTCGAAGGCAAAAAAAGACCCGAACCAACTGTTGACCGACATGGTCATCATGGAGACCCACGACATGGGCAAGGGCCGCAGCTACAACCTCGGTGCCTTCGAGCAGAGCAACGGCTACGCCCTGCTCGGCAACCCACCGAAGGACTTGTTTTCTCTGGGTGAAAATGGCCACGTCCGGGACAAGGACGGCACTTTCGCTGCCATCCTCCTCGCCGAGATTGCCCAATGGGCCAAGGACAACGGCACGACCGTGATGGAGATTTTGGACAAAAAAATCTACCTCGACAAGGAAATCGGCCTGTTCTACAACCACTACGAACCCGACCCGATTGACGGCGAGTACCCCGGCATCGAGGGCGACCGACTGAAAAAGGCCATCCTGCGCCGGGCATTGGGCTACTACCAAATCGGCCTTGCTGGCGGCCTTACCATCGGCGGCGTGCCGGTGACGGGCGTGGCGATGTATCGCACAGGCAAGTACGACCACGTCTATCCGCCCACACACGACTGGGTATTCCCGGACGAGGGCATCCGTTTCTACTTCGGCAGCGAATACAACCACCTGACGGTGCGCCCCAGCGGCACGGGCAATGCCCTTCGCCTGCACATCCAGATGCACACGTTCGACGTGAACGGCCGCAACCTTATCAGCCGCAAGAAACAATTGCGCAAGACAGCGCTGAAGATTGCCGACGATATTCGGGTGAAATTGGGAGCGGAGCGGAGTTCTTGATTTTTTGGTGGACGATTTAGCGTCTTGTCGTCAATGTTCGGGTAATGCTGAAGTCTATTTTACTTTTTATTTGTCAACCTTATGCTCGAAAACTGGCTGCGGCCCATCAACTTGGGCGACATCGTTGCATCGCCCCTCGACCAAGCCAATTTCGGTGAAAAAATCCATCGGTACGAAGCAGAAATGCCGCCGCTGCAAGCGGTGAAGCTGGCCATCGTTGGCATTGGCGACGATGGGGCCAATGCAGTGCGCAGGTCACTTTACCGCATGAGTTTTCCCTTCGGGAAGCTGGAGGCTGCCGACCTTGGCAACGTGCGCAAAGCCGACAACTCCTTCATCCTACCGCTGTTGCAGGAGCTGATGGACAGCAAAATCTGCCCCGTCATCATCGGCACGATGCCCAAACTGGCACAAGCACAGTTCAAGGCGCATTTTGCCAGCCAGCCCTCGGTGAGCATCGTGGCTGTGGACGAGCGGGTGCCCTTCCACCCCCGCCTAGGCGAGCTGGACGGCAACTACCTCAACCCCGTGATGAACGGCAAGACCAAGCCGTTCCACCTTGGCGTGGTGGGCTGCCAGTCGCACTTCGTGGACGACGAGACCTTTCAGGAACTGGAAAACATCAACGCAGACCTTGCCCGGCTGGGCAAGGTGCGGGCAAACATGGCCGACATCGAGCCGGTGATGCGGGACGCAGACATGGCCTGCTTCAACCTCTCCGCCCTGAAGAGCGCCGAAGCGCCGGGCGTCCTGCACCCCTCGCCCAGCGGCTTTACCTGCGAGGAGGCCTGCCAACTGAGCCGATACGCTGGCATGAACGACAAGCTGACTTCCGTCGGATTTTATGGTTTTGAAAACGACCTGGACGAGTACGGTCGCACGGCGCAGGTGCTGGCGCAATTGGTTTGGTACTTCTTCGACGGTTTCGGCAACCGCAAGAACGACTTCCCCGCTTCTATGGACGGACTGACCGAGTACATCGTGGACTTCAAGGGCCACGACCAACCGTTCACCTTCTGGAAGAGCAACAAGACTGGTCGCTGGTGGATTCAAGTGCCCGTGAAAACCAAGAAAAAACACCAGCGCCACCGCCTCATCCCCTGTTCCTACAACGACTACCTGCAAGCTTCGAAAGGCGAATTGCCCGATCGGCTATCGCTGGCGTTCAGGCGTTTTGAATGAAAGAAAAAGGTGCAAAACCTGCACCGACCATTTGCCCAAATGCCATATTCGGTATCTTAATTGAAAAAAATACAACACGCAGCTTAAATTTCTGCCAATAAAAAATGAATATTGCAGAGCTTAGAGCGGCTATTACCCGAACCCTCCCAACACCTTCCCTCTGTAAACTCTAAATTTTTTCAAAAAAAACTTAGCTATTAGCTGGCTGTAATTGAGCCTGAGTCGAATAAACACCTTAGCCTGACGAACCACTATCTTTATGATTTTCTAAGGCAAAGAGAAAACTATGAGTCCAAAAATAATCCTTCCAGCATTACTTACCTTGATGCTGACAAGTTGTTCTCCATTTTGGAAACGGAGCCAACAACAGCTACCACCCGCTGTCCCAACACCTCAAATCGCAGTGGTGGAAAGCTCACTTGACAGCCTAGAAGAAACGAACCCACCCTTTGGTACAAAGGCCGTGCGGTTGGGGTCGAATGTCAATACCACTTACTTTGATTTTGCACCATTCCGCTACGGCGACCGACTGTATTTTTCTTCAACATTTATTGGTGAAAAAAATGCGGCACCTGTCGAACATGTGTTTTCTTCGATAAACTCAGCCGCGGCGACGCCGTGGAGCGAAAACTCAAAAGAGCCAGACGTACACACCTCTGATGCCATCTTTTCTGCCGACGGCCAACGTGTTTTCTACACTTTGTGCAAAGAAAAGACAGGAGGCGAACAGGTCTGCGAAATCTACACCCGTGAACGTGCCTACGAAGGCTACTGGTTGCCTTTCAAACGCCTTCCCAAATCCATCAACCTGGAGGGCTACACCAACACACAACCCTGCTTCGGCTTCAACCGGGCCTTGCGGCAAGATGTGCTCTACTTTGCATCCAACCGCCCTGGTGGCATGGGTGGCATGGACATCTGGTGCAGCCCCATCGAACGGAACGGTACTTATGGCAAACCTTTCCCACTGCCGTTCAATACCACCGCTGACGAGGTGACCCCGTTTTTTCATCAACAAAAACAGGTCTTGTACTTTAGTTCAAACTGGGCAGGCAGCGAGTCCGGGTTCGACATTTACCAGTCCGCAAACACATGGTCGGGCAGTAGCGACAGCCATTGGTCAGCGACCGAAAAACTCGAAAAGCCCTTCAACAGCAGGTACGACGACCTTTATTTTACTTGGCATGCAGGTTCGGGCAAAGCCTATTTTACGTCGAACCGTCCCGGCAGCAATGGCTACGATATTTTCGAAGCTGATGTCCAGACCGAAATGGTCGCCCAGGTTTTCAATGCCTTGGACAGCACCACAATCATGGGTTGCAAGCTGCAACTTCACCAATTGGCTGACGAGACCTCCGCTACCCTGCCCGGCTTCACGGACGGAGTCGAGACGAAATTCTTCATCGAACCCGAAAAGAAATACCGCCTCGTGACAACCGCCATAGGCTACCAACCCGATACGCTGGAAGTGGCAACCAGCCAGAACGATGTCTTCACAACATTACGCCAACCAATCTACCTAAAGCCGAAGGCTAGGCTTTTGGTGCGAACCTTTAACGCCATTGACAGCCTTCCGCTAGGCGGCGTGGCCATGCAACTCGGTTATGAAAGCAGCGGGGAAAAGGTTTTCGTGCGCAACTGTGAGGACGAAACGGAGCATTCATTCCTGATCGGCGTGGGCGACGTGATTTCGCTTGTGGCCATGAAACCTGGCTTTGTCACTACCTACTTCAAGCCCAATGCCGAGTACCGCTACGCTCCCTCGCCCGATGCCCATTTGAGCGTGTACCTTTCGCCGTTTACCGAAGCTCCGGTGGCATTGTACTTTGACAACAATGAGCCGAAATGGACGAACCCCATGGACGTGCAAACCAAGGTCACCTACGAACAGACCTACCAAAATTACTTGGCGAGAAAGGATTTTATTATTGAAAAATTCACGGAAGGACTACCCGCCGAGGAAGCTGAAACAGCTAAATACCAGATGGCCTCCTTTTTTGAAAACGAAGTGCAAACCCACCATGACCGCCTTGACAGACTTTGTACTCAACTAACTACCTATTTACAGAAAGGCTACCAACTAGAAGTGCTGGCAGTAGGCGAAGCAAGCCCACTAGCCTCCACTGACTACAACCAACGATTGATTGAAAGGCGCATCAGCACAGTGGTCAACCAGTTAAAATCATGGCAGAACGGAACGCTTAGCCCGTATTTCGCTAACGGGCAGCTTTTAGTTTCCAGCAAGGTGAAATTAATGGAAGGCCAAGGTGAAAAGGTGCAGGTAAAACTGACCGATCGCCGCCAAGCAGAGTTCAGCCCAGAGGCGGCGATGATGCGTAAAGTGGTCATCGAAAGCGTCAAGCGGCAGAAACCCAAAGTATAATTCAGCGCATCCTGCGCCCCTTCCACTCGTAGCGCTTCACCAGGTTGGCCAAGGTGCCGATGCTGATGATGTAAGCGATGTGCATCCCTTGCGAAAGCAAGTAGTTGTGCATCAAGTCACGTCGCCCGAAGTAGCGGCACAGCTCGCCGAGGAAGCGAAAATCCACGACCGTTTTAGCCAAAAACAAGCCCAACGCCAGCATGGCCAACGGCCAACCCAACCAGCAGGTGAGCAGCAGGTTCAGCACGATGGCCCAACTCAACAGGAACACCACACTGAGCCGCAGCGTGACCTGCCAATCTTCGTAACTCCTTGATTTTGAGGCCCATCGGAGCCGCTGCGACACGAACGAGCGCAGGTCGGGCTGCGCCTCGGTGAACACCGTGGCCGCTCGGTTTTTAAGGAAAAAAACGCCGTCGGGATGCCGCTTGGCCACCTTGTGCAGCAGCAGCATGTCGTCGCCACTGGCCAGCCCAGCGATGCCCTCGAAGCCGCCAACCTCCTGAAAAACTGCCTTCGGGTAGGCGAGGTTGGCGCCGTTGCAGAGCAGGCCGCTGCCAGCTTGGAAGCCCGCCCCAGTGACGCCCATCATGCCCAAAAAATCGAGCGACTGGAAGCGCTGGAGCCAGTTGTTCTCCCGATGAAAATTGACGGGAGCGGCGATGAACTTCGCTCGTTTTTCTTCAAAAAAAGCAGCCAGCAGCCAAAGCCAATCGGGGGGCAGCAGGCAGTCAGCGTCGGTGCAGACGATGAGGTCGCCAGTGGCCAGAGCAATGCCCGTTTCGATAGTAGCTTTTTTGCCGATGGCTAAGTTAGTGACGGCGTGACTCAGAGTCACGCCGTCACTTGCCCCTTCTCCTCCAAGTCGAACTAACCGCAGATTTGCTTGCCTCTCAGCAATACTTTGCGCCAGCAAAAACGTGTCGTCCTCGGAGTGGTCGTCGAGCAAGATGACCTCGAACAGCGTGGCCGGGTAGCTCTGCTTCGCAATGGAGGCGAGGCATTTCGGGAGGTTCGTCGCTTCGTTTCGGGCGGGGATGATGACGCTTATTTTTGTCGAAGGCGAAGCGCCAGGCCGGGGCGTCCAGTCGGGGAGTTTGCGCCAGCCACTGCGGTATTGCTCGACGACAAATACATACGCAACAGCGAGCAGCGCTGAGCTAAGTGCCCATGCGATAACGGCGATTTCTTGACAAGCAGTCAGTGGTTGCATGGGGCGAAAGTACGATAGCCCTTGAGGAAAGTACAGCGAAACCTTTTGTTTTGGAAGGGAAAACCAATATTCCCATCAGTCCAATATTTGCTTCCCATTGATGTATCATAAGCGTTTTGCTACTGCTAGGCTCATTGCTTTTCCAGCTTATCAGGCTCAAACTTGATGCCCCAGTGTTCGATGTAATCCTCAATAGGCCCCAGCCCCATCGCCGCCCGCCGCTCGTTGACGTGGAAGGGGTCTTCGAGGGGGTAAATTTCGTAACCAGTCTTGTCATCCTTCAGCCGCATTTGGGAGCCATAAATTTGCTTAATTCCTCGGTTCATGTTCATGCGATCCACGAGGTAGGCCCAGTCGCCTTTGGAAATTTGGCCTTCGTTGGCCGCTTGCTCCACCAGCGGGTAGTAGCGCTCCTGAAATTCAATCGGCGCATGTTGGATGACCAGCCAGGCTGTGTTTTTCTGCGATTCACCCACCATTTCAAGGCCGGGGTAGCTGCCGACCGATTCGAAGATGCGCAACATCCGCAGTTCGTTCACGCTGTCCACTTGTCGGTAAGTCATGCCCGGCCAATAATAAGTATTACCGGCACAGTCGGCCTCGTTCGGGAGTCGGGTTTCCGAGCGTATGAACTGGTCAAAATGCCTGATTTCAGCCAGTTCTTTTTTTTAGTTGAAAATTGAACTTGGGCGTGGCATCGGTGCATTCCATCTGGAGCGGCCGCCATTCGAGGTATGGGCGGTATTTGTACAAGAATGATTCCTCGTCCAACACCATTTCGCAAAACTCGGTAGGATGTTGCTCGGCGCATTTTTGAAGCCAGGCATAGGCACTGGCGAACTCTCGGAGGTTCAGGTAGCAGGTGGCCAGGCGGTATTTGCTGCGAAAGGCTTCCTCTGTGATTTGCAAGGCATTCAGGTAAAACGGAATGGCTTCCCGGTCGCTTCCCGCTTCGAAGAACTCGTCGGCGGCGTCCACGTTGCGGATATAAATGGGGTTGATGGAGACGTAGGATTTTGTTTGCGAAAAAGCAAGGCAGGGCAGGAAAAAGAGGAGGGTTGGGAGATGTTTCATCAGCGGAATGATTGACCATAAATGCCAAAATTAATCAAGGAAAAATATCCGCTCTTACCCTTAACGCCTATTTAACTACCGCCCCCTCCAATATAAAACCGCAGACCCGAAGGCCCGCATTGGTCATGGCGCCCCTTGATGCCTGGTTTTGAATGGAGCAACGAGCCGCAGGCACCCGGTCAGAGCGATAGCACTCCTTTTTTATTTCCTGTAAAAGAAAACTCGCAAATCCCTTGCCCCAATAATTCTCTTCCACTTCGAAGTACAAATCGGCAAACGGTGGGTTGTAGTGCGTCATGAATCCGCCGGTAGCAATGACTTTTCCGTCCTTTTCCAAAACGTAATCGCCGACAGGTTCGAGGCGGTGTGAAAACTTGCTCTGCGGCTCCCTGGTTCGAAAAACGGCATCGGGCATTGCCCGTTCGGTGGCATGATGGTCTTCAAACAGCACAACCTCGGAGCGGATACTCCTTGAAAACTCAAACAGCAGGGAAGTCAGCATCAATTCATTGCTTTGGCATTCGATATGGGTTGCGCCCGATGCTGCCAACAATTTTGCAAAGGCTAGGCTTGTCGTTTTCCGGTACTCAGGCAACAGGAAAAACTCAAAAACGGCGTCCCTGCTACCCAAATCTTCTTTGCCTTTTACGGAACCGTAACCCACCTGCTCGCCTTCAACTACAAGCAGCCACGAATCTGACCAGCCCCGCTCGTGGCAGGCGTTGTAGCGGATTTGGAAATTGTGTTCTTGCAAAAACATGGCCCGCAGTGGCTCGATTTCCGCAAGGGTGGTTTTGATGGCTTCGATTTTCATGGCAGATTACAGTGCTTCAAAAAAGAAAATAGCATTCCCGTTCAAATCATAACACCCAAACTCGTTGGTGTCCCAAGCCGTTTTTTCCTCCCACCAAGCGATGTCCCTTGGCACGTCGGTGATGGGGTAAATGCGGAGGAAGGTGGTGAGCATGTTGGGTAGTTTTAAAGATTGAGTGTTTTTACAAATTTTTCAATGCTGATTGCCACGGCAATAATTGTCCCTGCTCCAGTTTCATGGATTGGCTTCCAGCATAAACCAAAAAGCTGCTGGTAGCCTTGTTCGAGCTGACCTGCGACCATTTGGCAAGCCCAGACAGCAGGCGGGTGTTGAAGGTTTGGCTACTTTTGATTTCAACGGCAGTCAGTGTACCCTGTTCTTCGATGAGCAAATCCACCTCGTTGCCGTGCTGGTCTTGCCAGAACCAGAAAACAGGACGCTTGCCCGCATGGGAACGCTTCTTGTACAGGTCGGCGATGATGGCGTTCTCCACGATATTGCCAAAATAATGGTGCGTTTCCAATTGCTTTGGTGAGCCTATGCCCAACAAATGGCAAAGCAGGCCAGTATCGAAAAAGTAAAACTTGGGCGTCTTGATGATGCGCTTGTTGAAGTTTTTGTAAAAAGGCTGAAGGTAAAAAATCATGTACGAAGCCTCCAGCACCGAGAACCAAGCCTTCACCGTGTTGACCGAAAGGCTCAGGTCGGTGGCAAGGGAGCTTAGGTTGAGCGGTTGGCCCACCCGCCCGGCACACAGCCGCAGGAACCGGTTGAACACCGAAAGGTCGCCCACGTTCTTCAGCAGCCGGACGTCCCTTTCGAGGTAGGTTTGGACATAGTTGTTGAAAAACAGCTCGGGCGGCACCTGCTGGTCGTGTAGCCCCGGAAAGCCGCCCCGCCAAGCGAAGTCCTCCAAATCAGTGGGGGCAAACGGAGTGCCCTCCATCTCTGAAAACCCCAGCGGGAACAGGTTCAAAATGCCCACCCTGCCCGCCAGCGACTGCGTTATTTTCTCCATCATCAAGAAGTTCTGCGAACCGGATAGGTAAAACTTCAGTTGTCGGTTAGCATCCACCATCACTTGCAGGTAAGAGAACAGTTGCGGTACCCGCTGCGCCTCGTCCAGCACTGCCCCGGCAGGGAAATCCTTCAAAAAGCGGCGGGGGTCTTGCTCCGCCAGCAAACGTAGCTCCGGGTCTTCGAGGTTGGCGTAGGGCAAACTGGGGAACAGGTTTTTCAGCAAGGTCGTTTTCCCGGCCTGCCGAGGGCCGCCGAGATAGACGATGGGGTAGTATTTTGCCAGTTCCTGAAGGGCAGGCGTGATATGGCGCTGAATCAACATTTTGAGTAGATTTTCAGTTCAATTGCAAATTTACTCAAAAAATAAACAGTGGCGCAGGTTTTTAAATGGAAAGCTGGGATTCAATAAAACATTGCAGAGGCTCAAACCCCTCGCCCCTCAATCTCTCAAACCCTCAGTTCCCGCCCCACACCGGCAACCGCCCCGGCGTATATGGCGCTTTCGCCGCCTCCAACTTCCTGTCCAGTGCAGGCAAATCTACCTCCACCAACTGTTTCAACTTAGCCAGTTCAGCCTTGAACAGCTTGCCAGCGATGGCCATCTGTTCCTTCTGCGTGGTGGTCGGTGCCGAGGACGAACTCCAGATGTCGTAGCTCATGCCGTAGATGCGGTCGGCGACGGACGGGGCATGTGGCTTGTCTAATTTCGATGCCACGCCGTCGCCGTAGAGTGCCTTGTTCATGTCCTTAATTTTTTGTTCCAACGCCTTCACGTCGGCTAACAAATCGGTAGCGGGCTGCGCAATGGAGTAAGTCGCCTGACGCATGAGCTTCAGGGTGTTGTTCACGTCGCCGAGCAGGGAAGTAGCGCCGTTCCAAGCACGCTCCAACTCTGCGGCTTGACCAACGTAGGCATCCATCGCCTGTTTGTCGGATGCGGGCAAAGTACTACCGCCGAGGCTGTTCAGCTTGAATTTTTGCGGAGCAACCAACTCCGTGGCCGTGCCATTGATGACCTTCGTGAGGCTCACCGTGTACTCACCAGGCAGCGCCAAGCGGCCACCATCGGGCGATTCCCACGGGGCTTTCTCGCCAGGATTCAGGTTTATCGGGGATGGGGAAGGCAAGCGGCCATCCCAAACTTGGCGGTTTACCCCTTTTTCCAGCCGGACTTGATTTGCCGGACGATGGTGCCAGTGCCATTTTTAATGGTAAAAAGCAAGTACGGCGCCTCCTCGTTTTGCTCGGCTTGCAGTTCCTCGTAAGTCGGGTAGCGGATTTCCTTGTTGTCCTTGGTCTGTTTTTTCTCCCAATCCTGCCGCTTCTGTTTCAGCGTTTTCGCTTCGTCTTTTACGAAGTAAGTAAACACAGCGCCCATCGGCGGATTGGCGGCGGTGAAGAACGATGCACCTTGGAATCCCTTCCCCGTGGCGTAGCCAATCGGCGTGGACACGTTGAACACGAGTGCATCTTTTATGGGCAAAATGGCGGCCTCCTTTGTGGGCAGGTCGGCCAAATTGCGGAGCGGCGAATAGTCGTCCAGCACATAAAAGCCTCGCCCGAACGTGGCAATGACGAGGTCATTTTCCCGGCGCTGAATGGCGATGTCCCGCACGGCAATGGTGGGCAACCCGCTGCTGAGTTTCTTCCAAAACTTGCCGCCATCGTTGCTGAACAGGCAGGTGAACTCGGTACCGACGAACAGTAAATTTTTGTCAACATGGTCTTCGGCGAGGGAGTAGGCGCTGCCCCGTTCGGGCATGTTGTTGCTGATGCTCGTCCAGGTGCGGCCTTTGTCCGTGCTCTTGAAAATATATGGCTTGAAGTCGCCCCGCTTGTGGTTGTTGAAAGCAGCGTAAACGACGTTCTCGTCGTGTTGCGAAGCAAGCAAAGCATTCACGTAGGTCAGTTCCGGCACGCCGGGAAAGTTGGCGATTTTCGTCCAGGTTTTGCCGCCGTCCTCGGTGATTTGCACGAGGCCGTCGTCGGTGCCGACGTAGAGCAGGTTGGCATTCTTCGGGCTTTCCGAGAACGCCACGATGTTGCCGTACTCGCTCGTGCTGGCGTTCTTGGCGATGGCGTCCATGCTTTGCACCTTGCCCATCACTTGGAGCGTGTTGCGATCAATTTGGCGAGTGAGGTCGGGGCTGATGGCCGTCCAGGTATCGCCCCGGTCTTCGGTTTTATAGACCCGGTTGGCGCAATAGTACAAGCGGCTGCCCTTGTGGCGGCTGACGGCGAGCGGGCTGTCCCAGTTCCAGCGCAGGGTGTTTTCGCCCTCGGTGGGCTTGGGCTGCAGGCTGGTCATTTCGCCGCTGATGCGGTCGTATCGAACGAGGCCACCGTTCTGCGACTGGGCATACACGATGTTTGGGTTGTCGGGGTCAATCTGGCTCTCGAAACCGTCGCCGAGGCTGGTCACGTACCAGTCGGAGTTGGCGATGCCGTGGCCGTTGCGGGTGCGGCTAGGCCCGCCGAGCGAGAAGTTGTCCTGCGTGCCGCCGTGGATATGGTAGAACGGCAGCGTGTTGTCCACCTCTACTTTGTAGAACTGCGTAACAGGCAAGTTGCCGTGGTATTTCCAAGTTTTTGCCCCGTCAAATGACTCATAAACGCCACCGTCGCAGCCGGAGAGCATGTAGTTGGGGTCTTTCGGGTCAATCCAGAGCACGTGGTTGTCCACGTGCTTGACATCCTCACCGAGCCTCGACCAGGACTTTCCACCATCGTGGCTGACTTGGTTGAAAACGTCCATCGAGTAGATGGTATTTGGGTTGGACGGGTGCGTGAAAATCTCGCAGAAATAGTTGCCGCTGGTCGCATGGCCACTCTGTTTTTCCCAGCTTGCGCCCCGGTCGGTGCTTTTGAAAAAACCGCCCTTACCCTCCTGTGCCTCGACCATGGCGTACAGGATTTCTGGGTCACTTGAAAAGGCGAAGGCGATACGCCCGATGTCGCCGCCGGGCAGGCCGTTGGCCGCTTTTTCCCAAGTTTTGCCGCCGTCAACGGATTTGTAAATGGTGCTGCCGGGGCCGCCGCCCACGTAGGTGAACACATGCCGCCTGCGCTGGAAGGCCGATGCGTACAGCACGTCGGGGTTGCGGGGATCCATCACAAGGTCGTTGACGCCCGTGTTTTCGTCAATGAGCGACTTGCCATCGGCACCGTTGAGCACCATCGCCCAAGTCTTGCCGCCGTCGGTGGTCTTGTAAACGCCCCGGTCGCCGCCAGCACTCCAGACGGGGCCAATGGCCGCCACGAAAACGGTGTTTGCGTTGCGGGGATCCACGATAATTTTGCCGACGTGCTCTGAGTTTTTCAAGCCCATGTTCGACCAGCTTTTGCCAGCGTCCATGCTTTTGTAAACGCCATCGCCGTAGCCCACGGAGCGCTGGTTGTTGTTCTCGCCCGTGCCCACCCAGACCGTGCTGGGATTGGAGGGGTCGAGCGTGATGCAACCGATGGAGTAGCTGCCCTCGCCGTCGAAAATGGGTTCGTAGGTAGTGCCTGCGTTGGTGGTTTTCCAGACGCCGCCGGAGGCGCTGGCCACGTAGTAGGTGCTGCGATTTTGCGGATGCACCGCAAAATCGCTGATGCGCCCGGAAGTGACCGCCGGGCCGACGCTGCGCCACGAGAGGCCAAGGCCGAGGGTGTCGAGGTAGTGCTTTGGCTCGTCTTTTTTTGGCTCGTCCGCCTTCTTCTTTTGTGAAAAAAGGTTGGTGGTGAACAGCAGCGTGGCTGCCAGCAGAAGGGTGGTAAGTTTGTTCATTCGTTGCTTGATTTGATTAGGTCGGAAAGGTAGGGAGTTTTACGATTTACGAATGACGATTTACGATTACGGGGGATGCTGCTCATCCCAAAAAATCTGTCAATATTCTTAGCAGCCTCAATCGTAAATCCAAAATCGTAATTTGGAAATCATCACTCCCGCACCCTCCCCGTAAACACGCTCGCCTTCCCATTGAACGGATTGCCTGACGAGCGCCGGAACGTGACCACCTGCCCGACGTGCCAAAGCGCATCGGCGATGGGGCCGTTGAGCATGTTCCAGAAGGGGAATTCCGTCTTGTTTTCGCCATTTTGGAAGATGATGGTCATGTCCTCCAGCTTGCTGCCGGACTGTTTCAGCAGGTTGCTGGCGGTTTGCAGGTTTTCGAGTACCATGAGGCGTTTTACCTCGAAGGCCAAAGGCGAAGTCTCCTCGCCCGACCGGATGTTGGGCAGGCTCTTGATGCCGTTCAATATCAGGTTGGACAGGCCGAGGATATGGTCAATCGTTTCCTCACTGCTGCGTGACTCCGGTGTGGGGCGAAAGGCGAGGTCTTCGGGACGCAGCCCCTCGGTAGCCCAGTAAAACCGGAAGCCAACCCCATCAATCGTGCGGGCGACCACGTTTTCGGGCGTGAAGGATTCGGGGTAGTCGGGTATTTCCCGGTAGGGCAATTCGGTTGGCATAACGGCAGTAGTTTCAGGTTGTGAAAACAGCGGGCTTTGGAGCGCCAGCAGCAGAAGCAACGGAAGTATTTTTTTCAGCATGTCAAATTGATTATTTGAAGGCGCAACTTTTAGGTTAAAAGTAAGGCCAGCAGAAACATCGTTCTTTTCCCGTCTGAAACGGGGTCTGGCAATTGAAAACACGATAATTCAAAAGGACAATGGTAAAGCATTCAGGCTGCCGTGCGGAGGTCACCCAAACAGGAAAGTTCGTTCCACCCCATCAAAGGCACTCCTGATTTATTCCCAAAACATACTTCTCCACGATGCCAATCTGCACCGCAGTCTCGGCCCCTTGAAGCCACCAATCATGTCGTCCGTCATGCTGCGGGCAGCTAGGTCGGTGAGCTTTTTCGCCACGGGCATGTACGACCAGTGCCATTTCTCCTCGTTGTAGCCGTTCGGGCGCTCTTCTCCTTTGCGGGAATAGGGCTGGCAAAAGCCATACTCGGCAGCGTATTTGAGCATCCAGTCGTACACCTTCTTGCCAGGCCCTGCTCGAAAGTGTAGTTGTCGAGGTCGTTGAGGTCAACGTCCGTGCCCCAGTGGTGGCGGCTGGAGCCGGGCATGGAGCTGTATTCCAGTATTTTGAGGGCACGGGTCTTCGGGTCGGGGTATTTTTTGGCGGCGTTCGAGCCGTTTTCGATGAGGCGGTTGCCCGTCCATTTGCCCTCCCAAATGGATTTTTGCTTGCTGAAGTTGCGGGTAGCAGAGACGATGGTCAGTGTCACGCCGTCGGCTTGGGCGGCTTCCCACATTTTTGCGAAGCTCTCGTAAGTGTCTTTCCGAAGGAAATAACCCTCCTCGTCAGCATATTTTTTATCCACCGAAACGAAGTCCGGGTGCTTCGCCGGGTCGAATCTGCCCATGATGTACTCAATGGAAAACTCAGGCGCTGGCTCGGGAGCAGGAGGCGGATTGGCAGCGACTGCAACAGCATGTGCTGTATCAGGTGCAGGTGCCTCCGGCAAATGGGCGCTGACCTGCTCTGGTTGCGCCGTTCCTTGCTGGGTACAGGCGAATGGTATGGGGAGGAAAAGCAGGAAAATCAAGTATCGCATGAATTTATGTTTTTTGATTAAAAGAGCGGGGGAACGTCAGTTGTTTCCAATTTAGATGCCTTTTACCCACGTTTAACAACGAAGTAAAGATAAGCCAAATAACCCGCCACGAAAACGATGCCCTCCATGCGCTTGATAGTCATCCGCCTGCCAATAATCAGCGCCAGCAAAATCATACAGCTCGAAGCGATGACCACCACGATGTCCACGTTGGAGGCCACGTCGAAGGGCATGGGCCGAATAACGGCGCTGATACCCAGTATCCAGAGCAGGTTGAAGATGTTGGACCCCACGGCGTTGCCCACGGCGATGTCAGTGTTCCGCTTCAGAGCGGCCATGATGGAGGTCACGAGTTCGGGCAGTGAGGTGCCGAGCGCCACGACCGTCAGGCCGATGAGCGTCTCGCTCATGCCGAAAAGCTTTGCAAGGTGTACGGCACCGTCCACCACCCATTTTCCGCCAAGAAAAAGACAAAGAATGCCCACGGAAATGAGCAAAATACTCTTCCAGATTGGGGCAGGCGGGGCTTCATCCGCTTCTTTTTGTTTTTTACCCTCCTTGGCCACGACAAGTACGTAAGCCATGAACAGAAAGAAGAAAAACAGCATGATAATGCCATCCGATCGGCTGATGGTGAGCAACTTGCCTGGTGTTTCGTCCCCAATCCCGGCATTGGCCAGGAAGCCGACCAGCAATGCCGCCGCCAATGAAAACGGCACTTCCGACAGGATGGTGTTGCGGTGAACGGGAAGGTCGCACACGATGGCCGTGACACCAAGAATGAGCAGCACATTGGCGATATTGCTGCCCAGCACGTTGCCGATGGCCAGCTCCGAACTGCCGTTGGCACTGGCAATGAGGCTGACTATGAGTTCCGGCATGGACGTGCCCATGCTCACGATGGTTAGCCCGATTATCAAGTCCGAGACGCCAAAGCGGGAGGCCACCGATACTGCACCGTCCACCAGCCAGTCAGCACCTTTGATGAGGAGGGCGAAGCCGAGCAGTAGTAAAAAATAGGTCATTGCTTTCTGAGTTTGAGCACAGATATATTACATCTTCCCCTCCACCAGTTTCACTATCTCCCGCTCCCACTCGTCCGCCCGCTTCGCAATCGCCTCCGCTTTTTGCGCAAAGTCGGCGGCCAATTCCTTGTCGGCAAGGCTGCTAGCATTGATTTTCACGTTCATCCAAGCACCATGCACGGCGGCACGAGCGCAGAGCGCTCCCACGCCCGCATCGGACACGGAGTTTGGGTTGCCCGTTTTCACCATCTCCTCGGCCAACTCGAATATGGCGATGGCGGCCTGCATCGTTCGCAGCGGGGTCTCCGTGGCGTAGCGTGTGGCAGCTTGCACGGCGGCTTTTCGGGCGGCTTTTTCTTCAGGTGTATCCTTTGGCAAACGGAAAGCGGCCATGATTTGGTTGAAGGCATTGGTGTCCTCGTCTACGAGGCGGAGCAGCGTGTCCTTGAGCGCCTGGCCTTTTTCCGCCCAAGCGGAGAACTCCTCCAGACGGTCGTCCCAGCCTCGCTTGCCAGCGCTCAGGTTCGCCACCATCGTGCCGAGCGATGCGCCAAGTGCGCCGACGTAAGCAGAAATTGAGCCGCCGCCGGGGGCTGGGCTGTCCTTGGCGGTCTCGTTGGCGAAAGCCCGCAAGCTCATGTGTACGAGCGGAGCAGATTTCTCGTCCGCCAGTTGGTATTCGATGATTTTTTTCTTGGGGTCAAACGGCGCCAGTTCGTCCAGTCCCAGCGACTTCACGGCGATGTGGATAAGCTCCTCCTCCGATACCCCTGTGCTCCATTTTTGTTTTTGCAAAAAATAGCGGCCCGCTTCAGTCATCACCTTCAGCGGCACGAGGCCCACGAGTTCCGAGCCAGTGACCCGCATCCCACGGTGGTCGGCGCTCTTGCAGCACTCCTCGAAGGCCACGTGCAGCGGCGTCACTTCGATGTTCGTCAGGTTCATGCTCACTTGCGCTACGCCGTACTCTGGGATGTACCAGCCGATGCCCTTCACCGCCTTACAAGTGCCCGGCTCCCTCACTGGCTCACCGCTCGCATCTCTCACTATCTCACCTTCTATCGGGTCACCCTTGCGCAGCACCCGCCCCTGCTCCCGCACGTCGAAGGCCACCGAGTTGGCCCGGCGCTCGGAGGTGGTATTCAGGTTCACGTTGTAGGCCACGAGGAAGTCCCGTGCACCGATGACGGTTGCGCCCGCCCGTGGGTTGAAAGTTGCGGGGCCGTAGTCGGGCTTCCATTCCGGTTTTTTCAACTTCTCCGGCAATGCCTCGTACTCCCCCGCCCGGATGGTGGCGAGGTTGCGGCGCTCCGGCGTCGTGGCAGCGGCCTCGTACATATAAAAAGGGATGCCGAGTTCGCTGCCCGCTTTTTCGGCGAGTTGGTGCGCCCACTTGGCCGTTTCCTCCATCGTGATGTTGGCGATGGGGATGAGCGGGCAGACGTCGGTGGCGCCCATGCGGGGGTGCTCGCCCTTGTGCTTGCTCATGTCTATGACCTCCGCTGCTTTTTTGATGGCCAAATAAGCAGCCTGAACCACGGGTTCCGGTGCGCCCACGAAGGTGACGACCGTGCGGTTGGTGGCCTTGCCGGGGTCAACGTCCAGCAGCCGGACGCCCTCGACGCTTTCGATGGCGTCAGTGATTTGCTTGAGGACAGCAGGATCGCGTCCCTCGGAGAAGTTGGGGACGCATTCGATGAGTTGGGTATTCACGATTGTTGTAATTGTTTGATTGTTAAATGGTTAGGTTGCCTTAGGCAATGACAAAGCTGTGAGTTTATCGAGGAAATATTTGGCGCTGGGGCAGTTGGGGTGGGCGGCGGCGGCTTCGAGTGAGAAGCCTGAATCATGGATTTGTGCAAGTTGGCCTTTATCGCTCACACCTCTACCCAGCGCTCGAGTTTTTCCGCTTTGATGATTCGAAGGGTTTGTCAATTATTTCAGGGTTTGCACTGAAAGATTTTCCTTTAAAAAAGTTGAAATTGCGGCAGTATCGGCCAAAAGCCAAGCCTCAATGCTTTGGACAGCAATGATGACAATATTAACACCACCGGGTTAATTCGGGCTTTAACGGAGGAAATGCAGGTGCGTCTTCCTGGTCCGTCAAAATGAGGATTTATCTGCGCCCCGGCCATTTTTAGAATTGCACTTGGTCTTCTATGTCTTTGCGCAAAGGTTGCCGCCGCCAGTGGCATCAATGATTTTTCAACGAAAGCCAATCTCAATTTGAGCAAGCGAGCGGAACATACTGGATTTGAGGATGGTCTTTTCACTCGCCCCCTCCACGATAATGCCCAATTTTACCATGGCAACCCACCTCCAAGGGAATTAGTCAACCATGCTTCGTCCAATTTCATGGTTTTGAATTTGAGGTTCGGGTCGAGTTGTTTTGCCTTGGTGATTCCTTCTATTTTATCAATCAGTATCAGTTCTTTTGGCTGCAATTCATTTACGATGGTAGGCGAGTGTGTATTGAGCCAGATGTAGTGGCCTTTTTCTTCGCAAACTGTTCTGAAAAAATTAACAAGAGTCCGCACCACGTAGGGATTCAGCCCATTCTCTGGCTCCTCGATGCAAAGGAACTGCGGTTCGTCGCTTTGGTAAACGGCGGTGAGGAGGGCTAGGATGTTGTAGGTGCCGTCGGAGATGAGGTTTTTGCCGATGGGGTCGGGGAGATTTTTTTCAAAAATGCTTAAAAAATAATCACCACTAAGGTCGCTTTTGGCGACTTCCACTTTTTCGAGGCCGGGGATGAGCAACTCCATCCATTCGGTGATTTCGTCCCGCTTTGTTTCGTCTTGGAGGATGCGGTGGAGGACGGGTTCGAGGTTGCGGCGTCAATGCGGAGTTTTCACCCCAGTTTTAATTTTTACAGTATTGATTCCTTGAAATGAAAATTTCCTCGAGCAAATTTACTAAAAAATCCTCCTTGTCACCAATATGTTCTTTTGTAATCGTGACCTGAACGGGCATTATTTTGCCACGGTCTGGAATTAACTTTCTGTTTTAAGACTTAATGTCGGTCCAAAGGTATTCCGCAAGGCTTATGACCAATTCAACATCAAAACCAGATGCGTAATCTTAAAATTGATAGCCATACCTGTATTTGATAATAAAATACATGTTTATCATCGTACCCCCAAAAGTATCGACCTGATAGCAAAATCATTTGCCACACTCAAAAACTCCAACGCCTCAAACACATTCGACTTCCCCGCCGCATTCGGCCCGACGAAGACCGAGAACGGGTTCGGCTCCACCAATTCAAAATTGACGAGCGACTTGTAGTTATTGATGTAAAGGCGTTTGATTTTCATGCCCGCAAAGGTAAGCTGATTTGTTTGCTTTCAGAAATCATGGGAAATCGCCCCTTTTGCAAACTTTTTTCACGAGAATCAAAGTTTGTTGGGGTTGAATTGATTTCTGGCATGGTTTTTTGTTTTTAAATCTTCGCAGTAAAAAAACAAAAACACTAACTATGCAACGAGCAAACACTATTGCCAAAAATTCCTCCGTCCATCCTTACGATATTTCCCCTGAATTTGTAGAATGGCTTACTAACGAAAAGGCAGAGGCCATCCGCCACCAACGTCGCATCTTCAAAGCAACCGTGATGATTGCTTTCGCCATCATTTTATTTCTGCTAAAAGAACAATCGGAATGGGTTGCTGGCCTGCTCGACCTGAACGCTTATGCCGCTGGGTAATCAACTTGATTTTTATTCCATCAAAACTAGGATTATAAATTGCATGGCCCCTTTTCTTGCGGAGGGGCCAAAAACACTTGGTAACAAATTTTCAATTGCGGAACCTGTCAGGACAACCCTGACAGGTTTTTTTATTTTTGACAATGAGTAAAATCACGCAACATTTACATTGCCCTTAATTAATTTTACGCCCCATTTGCGTTCGGGCAATTTTTGGTTGGTCGAAAGCACTAAATGACATGGTTTTTATGGTCAAACAAATGCAAGAAAAACAGGCTGTCATTATCAAATTCGCTGGTGACTCTGGCGATGGAATGCAGCTCACGGGCGGACTTTTTACCGACGATACTGCCATCTCGGGCAGCGACCTCGCCACATTTCCCGACTTTCCCGCCGAGATACGTGCCCCTATCGGGACATTAGCTGGCGTGTCTGGTTTTCAACTGCACTTTGGTAGCCAGCGGATTTTCACCCCCGGCGACCGCTTTGACGTGCTGGTGGCCATGAATGCCGCTGCCCTGAAAGTAAACATCAAGATGGTGCGAAAGGGCGGTACCGTCATCATCAACGAAGATGGTTTTGACTCGAAAAACCTGCGCCTTGCCAAATACGACGATGGTCATAACCCGCTGGAAGACAACACTTTGGAGGGTTTCGAGGTCATAAGAATCCCGGTAACGAAGATGACCCGTGAGTCCATCAGCGAGTCCACACTTGGCACGAAGGAAAAAGACCGATGCAAGAATATGTACGTGCTGGGGTTCCTGCTTTGGCGCTACAACCGCTCGATGGATACGACCATGAAGTTCCTGAACGCCAAGTTCAAGAGCAAGCCGGAAATCCTCGACGCCAACCACAAGGCCCTGGTCGCTGGCTACAACCTAGGCGACACGATGGAGGAGTTCAACGACCGCTACACCGTGCAACCAGCCCAACTTGCCCCCGGCAAGTACCGCAGCATCATGGGCAACGACGCCATCGTGCTGGGTCTCATCACGGCCTCCAAAAAGCTGGGACTGTCGTTGTTTTACGGCTCGTACCCCATCACGCCAGCGTCCAGCATCTTGCATTCCCTTTCGAAATACAAGAACTACGGCGTGCGAACCTTTCAGGCCGAGGACGAAATAGCGGCCATTGCCTCTGCCATAGGGGCCAGCTACGGCGGCAACCTCGGCATCACAGGCACCTCCGGCCCAGGTCTTGCACTCAAGGGAGAGGCGATGGGACTGGCCGTCATGCTCGAACTTCCGTTGGTCATCATTGACGTGCAGCGGGGCGGCCCTTCCACGGGTTTGCCCACCAAAACGGAGCAAAGCGACCTGCTGCAAGCGCTGTACGGCCGCAACGGCGAGTGCCCCCTACCAGTCGTGTCGTGCAGCAAGCCTTCCGACTGCTTCGAGGCGGCGATGGAGGCATGCCGAATCGCCGTGCAGCACATGACGCCTGTCGTGTTGCTCAGTGACGGCTACATCGCCAACGGTGCCGAGCCGTGGCGCTACCCGAAATCGTCGGATTTGCCAGAGATGAAGGTCAGTTTTGCGAAGCAAAAAGAAGACGGCAGCCAGTTTATGCCCTACCAGCGTGACGAAAAACTGGCTCGTGAATGGGCGATTCCCGGCACCCCCGGCCTGGTCCACCGTGTTGGCGGCATCGAAAAGGAGGACGTGACGGGCAACATCAGCTACGACCCCGCCAACCACGAGCACATGGTGAAGACCCGTGAGCGAAAGGTGGAAATGATAGCCGATTACATCCCGGAGCAAAAAATCGAGTCGGGCCACGAAAGCGGTAGCCTGTTGCTGCTAGGTTGGGGCTCTACCTTCGGCGTCTGTGAATCGGTGACACATAGCTTGGTGGAGCTTGGCTACTCGGTAGGCCATGCGCACCTGCGCTACCTCCGCCCGTTCCCCCGCAACCTTGAGGATTTGATGAAACGATATGACAAGGTGGTGATACCGGAAATCAACAATGGGCAACTGGTGAAGGTCATTCGTGACAAGTACCTGCTGCCAGCCGTGGCGTTCAACAAGATACAGGGCACACCGATTGCGCATGAGGAGTTGTTCGATTTTGCCCTCGAACTTTAAAAGTTGATACTTGGTTTTGGCGAGCGAGCTGAAAGCGGATTCTTTTATGGTAGCGACCTCATAAGCCCTTCAAAAAGAAATAAAACAACGATAAAATGGCCATAGAATCAAACCCAAACGGGGTTCCATACACACTGAAAGCCAAGGACTTCGCCACCGACCAAGACGTGCGCTGGTGTCCCGGCTGCGGCGATTATTCTATCTTGAAACAGGTGCAAACCGTGATGGCCGACCTCGGCAAACAGCCGCACGAGACGGTTTTCGTGTCGGGTATCGGCTGCTCGTCCCGCTTCCCGTACTACATGGAAACCTACGGGATGCACAGCATCCACGGGCGTGCCCCGGCGTTTGCGTCGGGCTTGAAGATTGCCAACCCGAACCTCAGCGTCTGGGTCATCACGGGCGACGGCGATGGGCTTTCCATTGGTGGGAACCACTTCATACACCTTCTTCGTCGCAATTTCGACTTGAACCTGCTGCTGTTCAACAACCAGATTTATGGCCTCACGAAAGGGCAATATTCGCCGACGTCGGAGGAGAGCAAGCGGACGCCTTCCACGCCCTACGGCTCGATTGACCACCCAGTGAACCCCATTGCGCTGGCCCTCGGTGCCGATGCCACATTTGTCGCCCGCTCGATGGACCGTGACCCGAAGCACCTGAAGGACATGCTCGCTCGTGCCGATGCACACCGGGGCACTTCCTTCCTCGAAATCTACCAGAACTGCAACATTTTCAACGATGGCGCTTTCGAGGTCTTCACGGAGAAGGACTCAAAACCCGACACGACGCTGCTGCTCGAACAGGGGCAGCCATTGGTATTTGGCAAAGAGAGCGAGAAGGGCGTCCGGCTGGACGGCTTCACGCCACAGGTGGTTGACCTGAGCACGGACGGTTTTACGAAAGACGACCTTTGGGTACATGACGATACAGACCACGTGAAGGCCAACATCCTCGCCCGTTTCTTTGACAACCCTTCGGTGAACCCGAATGCGATGCCTCGGCCTTTCGGCGTTTTTTACCAGACCAAGCGGCCTTGCTACGAAGAGCAGTTGCACCAACAGGTGAACGCCACGATTGGCAGCTTGGGCGAGGGGGATTTGGATAGGTTGCTGGCGGGGGGAAGTACGTGGGAAATTAAGTAAACAAGGAAGAACTGCATCGTCCAGAAAAACCAGAACTTACCCGTACCATCCACATCGTTCTTTTTACCTTTGCGCCCTTTCAGCCAATAATTCACTGAAACGAATATGAGCGCAAAAAAAACAGTCCTCTCCGCCATCCAACCCACTGGCGACATGCACTACGGCAACTACTTCGGGGCCGTAAAAAACTGGGTTGACCTCCAGCAAAAATATACTTGTTACTACGGCGTGGTGGACTACCACGCCATGACCATGCCCTATGACCCCAAGAAGCTGCGGGAAAACGTTTGGGACCTCATCATAAACCTGATGGCTGTGGGCGTTAAACAAGAGAACCTGTTCATCCAGTCGCTGATACCGGAGCATGTGGAGCTGTGCTGGATTTTCAACTGCTTCGCCTCTTTCGGCAACGTGAGCCGAATGACCCAGTTCAAGGACAAAAGCGCCCAAAGCGAAGAGAAGGCCGAGGGCTTCATTTCCGTCGGGCTGTTCGACTACCCCGTGTTACAGGCCGCAGACATCCTCATCTACCGGGCCGATTATGTGCCCGTGGGCAAGGACCAGGAGCAGCACCTCGAACTCAGCCGCAACATTGCACAGCGCTTCAACAACCAAGTTGGCAAGGAGTATTTCGTGCTGCCGGAGTCGCTGCACACTGAGACGCCAAGCGTCAAGTCCACCGCCGACCCCAGCAAGAAGATGAGCAAAAGCGCTGGGGAAAAGCACTACATCAACGTCTTTGCCGAAGACGCCGTTTTGCGCAAGCAAATCAAAAGCGCCGTGACGGACACGGGCGAGACCGCCGCTGGCGAAATGAGCGCTGGCGTTGCCAACCTTTTCGAACTGCTGAAAGCCTGCGGCAATTTGGAAGCCCATGCCTCCCTGATGGACGACTACCGAGCCGGGACGTTGAAATACGCCCCGCTCAAAGAGGTCGTCGCCGATGCTTTGGCCGAGAAAAGCGCTATTTTCCGGGAGAACAAATCTGAACTCAACGCCAACAAAAAGGTGGTCAAAGAGCACATCAAGGAATCCTCTGCCAATATCCGCAAGCGGGCACAGGAGACAATTCGGGAGGTGAAGGAACTGGCGGGGCTACTGAACGTGAAGATGTACGGAATAAAAGCCTGAAAGCCAAAGGGAGGGATTTCGAAGGCAACCTGGGTCTTGAGTGCTGTACAAAAATCCCTCGTTCCTCGGGCTTTCCAATCGATTCTCATCAGAAATTCCAATTGTCAATCACCAATCAAAATACCATGAAAATCATCTGCATCGGAACTACGCCGACCACGCCAAGGAACTCAACAACCCCGTGCCAGTGGGAAGCCCGTAGTGTTCATGAAGCCGTCGGCGCTGTTGGTGAACGAGAAACCATTTTACTACCCGGACTTCACCAAAGACCTGCACTACGAGTGCGAGGTGGTGCTGAAAATCTGCAAAAACGGCAAGGCCGTGCAACCGGAGTTTGCCGACAGCTACTACGAGGAAGTGGCGCTCGGCATTGACTTCACTGCCCGTGACGTGCAAGAGGAACTGAAGAAAAAAGGCCACCCCTGGGAGATCGCCAAGGGCTTCGACAACTCGGCGGTGCTGGGCAAGTTCGTGCCGCTGCACCGGGTCAACAGCGGCGGTAATATTGAGTTTCAGCTAAAGAAAAACGGCGAGACGGTGCAGCACGGCAACACCCGTGATGTGATTTTTTCCTTCGGAAACATCATCACCTACGTTTCCCAATATTTCAAACTGCTGCAAGGCGACCTCATCTTCACCGGCACTCCAGCCGGGGTCGGTCCCGTGAAAATTGGCGACCTATTTGAAGGCTTCGTCACGACCGTGGACGGAAAGCAGGAGCAGTTGTTGATGTGTGAAGTGAAGTGATCGACGACTGACGATTTACGACTGACGATTTACGATTGGGGGCAATGGGTTAATCAATATGAAAAGGATATAAAACCATGATGGTTCCGTACCCTTTTCCGTTTTGGCTGCGCCCCCAATCGTAAATCGTCAGTCGTCAATCGTAAATAATTCAATCCTCCACCCACATTGCCCTCGCCAACACCTCCTCGTAGTATGCTTCGTACTGTGGCAGTATGTGCCGGATGTCGAACCGTTCGGCTTGTTCCAAGGCGTTTTTGCGGAAAGTTTGAAGCACGTGGTCATCGCTCAGGATAGTGATGGCGTGCTGGGCCATGGCCTCCACATCGCCCACGTCGCTGAGGAAACCGGTCTGTCCGTGGATGTTCACTTCGGGCAGGCCACCAGCATTGGAGGAGATGACGGGCACTTCGCAGGCCATCGCTTCTAGGGCAGCAAGGCCAAAGCTTTCGCTTTGGGAGGGGATGAAAAACAGGTCGGAAATGGCGAGCAGTTCCTCCACGGCGTCCTGTTTGCCGAGGAAGCGGATTTCGTCGCAGAGGCCGATTTGGCGGCAGAGGTCTTCCATTTGGCGGCGCTCCGGGCCGTCGCCGATGAGCATGAGCTTGCTCGGCACGTGTTGGTGAACTTTTTCAAACACCCGAATGACGTCCTCCACCCGTTTTACCTTGCGGAAATTGGAAGTGTGCGTGAGGATGCGTTCGCCGTTGGGCGCAATTGCCTTTTTGAAATGGTCCTTGTTGATTTTGCGGAAGCGGTCGAAGTCCACGAAGTTGTAGATGACCTTGATTTCCGTGGTAATGTTGAATTTTTCAAGGGTCTCGTCCCGCAGAAAGTCCGACACCGCCGTCACGCCGTCCGATTTGTTGATGGAAAATTCGACGACGGGCTTGAAGGCGGGATTGGTGCCTACGAGCGTGATGTCCGTACCGTGCAGCGTGGTGATGACTGGCACGTAGCGGCCATCTTGCAGCAGGATTTTCTTGGCCATGTAGGCCACGGCGGCGTGCGGGATGGCGTAGTGGACGTGCAGTAGGTCGAGCTTTTCAAATTTCACTACCTCCACCAGCTTGCTGGCCAGTGCCGTGTCGTAGGGTGGGTATTCAAAAAGCGGGTAGTCCTCGCCGTTCACCTCGTGGTAAAAAACGTTTTCGTGGAAGGCGGAAAGCCGGGCTGGGCGGCGGTAGGTGATGAAATGAACCTCGTGGCCCCGCTTGGCCAGGCCGATGCCAAGCTCGGTGGCCACCACGCCACTGCCGCCAAAAGTTGGGTAACAGACGATGCCGATTTTCATGTTTAAAAGGAAAAAGGAAAAAGGAAAAAGGAAAAGCGGGTGGTTGGAAAATCCAATCATGCTGCTTTTACCTTCCTTAGTTCTTTTGTTTTGACGTTAAAAAACTCCTCTAAAGACACTTTGCGAAGCCAAAAGTTGAGCTAAAAAAAGGGATGCCCGGTTTTCACGGACATCCCTTTTTTTAGTTTGGAAGTTCGACAGTGGGCAGTTGGCAGTCAAGGCCGTGGTAACAGTCCCTGACTGCCAACTGCCCACTGTCGAACTTCCTTAACGCGCCACCATCAGCTTGGCATGGTACGGCTTGCCATCGGCAATGACCTGGAGGATGTACATACCCGGTGCTTGGTTGTTCAAGTCAATTTCTTGGTGGATGTCAGCGACGTTCATTTGGCTCGACTCGAATACCAACTGGCCGTTGAGGTTGAGCACCCGGAGCTGTACGTCCATTTTTTTCAACAACTTCACGTCCACGAAGGCCGTGCCGGAGGTCGGGTTCGGGCAGAGCGTGATTTCTGCAAACCTTCTACTTCGTCAGCAGCGACAAAAGTACCGATGGTGAAAGTTTGGAACCCGGTGCAGCCATCCGGGCTGGTGACGGACACGCTGTACGTGCCGATGGGAAGACCCGTCGGATCTTCATTCACGGAGACGGTGTCGCCAGCGGCGTTGGTCCAAATGAACTCGAACGGCCCCTCGGTGAGGAACACTGTGAGGTCAATACCGCCAGTGGAATCGCCTTCGAGGCTACCGTGGACGTCGCCGAGGAGGTAGAGTGCCTCTGGGCAGCCGGTGATGTTGATGTTGTCGAGGTCGAGCCAGTAGTCGCCACTGCCCCAAGTGCCGCGGAAACGTACGTTGATGGCATCGCCGTCGTAGGCATTGAGCACCACGGATTTGGTGGCAAAATCGGTACTGGTCACGTGGTTGGTGCTGTTGATGGTCAGCACGGTCTGCCATGTGTTCTCGCAGTCTTTGGAGACCTGCACTTCGAGTTTGTCGCCAGTACCGAGGGTGGTGGCCGTGGTGCCTGCCGACCAGTTCACGTAGCGGTAGTCGAACTTCAGCGTGTCGCCAGTTTCGATGGGGCCTACCCGGTGGGTGGTCATCTCCATGTTTGGCACGCTGGCATAAAGGTTTCTGCCAAGCACATAGGTTGGATTGTTGTGGGCGTTTGGCGGGAAAATGATTCCGGTGGTCACCCAACTGCCAGGAATCGAGTTGTCCTCAAAGTTCTCCTTCAATGGCTTGGGATAAGCAGTGATGATGAAGGTGCTGAAGGTGTCGTTCTTGGGCTGGCTGTCGCCGTCGAGGACGGTCCAGGCTTGCAGGTGGTAGATGCCCGGTTCGGAAAAATCCCAAGTGGTTTCAAAGGAAATGACCTGGGTGCTGTCGTTGCCAAGTACGCCCGTAAAGAGGCCATCCTGTGGCACTGGAATCGGAGCTGGCTGCCCATTTACCGCAAAATAAAATTCAAAAAGTGTCTGTGGCGCTTGGCCGAAGTTGGTCAGTTGGATGGTCACTTCCTCACTGGAACCAAGGTCGCAGCCGGTGGCGGTGGGCATGGTGATGCCGCTCACGCCGAGGTCGTTGAGCCAAAGCGTATGGAACATGACCGGGCCGATTGACTTGCTGAACTCCGTGCCGCAGTCGAGTTTGATATAAGCGTTGTACCAAGCGTTTTCGGCTAGGCCGGTCAGTTGTTTATATGAAAGTTGGCCAACCGGAATGGTGTCAACCGTGCCAGTGCCGAGCGTGAAGCCCATCGGGCCGTACTCGATGATGTAGTTGCCAAATGCGCCGGGCGAAGGCTGCCAGGCAAGGCGGGCGTTGGTGGCGTTCACGTCGCTCATCCAGGCGTCCACGGGGCCGGGGCAGGTTGGGCAGGCGATGGTGGTGAACACCTCGCCTTCCTTGCGGAAACGGCCCATCCGAGAAGATGATGTTGCCATCGGGGTCGAGTATTTCGTAAGTAACCTCGTTTGGGTAAATGCTCGGCACGTAGGTAACTTCAATGGGCAAATTGCTGGTGGCGGTGAGGGTGTAGGTCGCCTGGTCGCCCGTAGTGAACGGCACGGTGTAGTTGTTGGTGATGCCGTTGTGCACGACTTGCAAAGACCCATTGTCCCAACCATCGCCGAAGGAGTCAAAGAGATTGAAGGTATAATCACAGGTGGCGCCGGGGTTGCCAGGGGTATAGGTGGTGGTAAAGGTGAATGGGCCGAGGTAGGTGCTTGTGCTGTCCACGCCGCAGTGGGAGGCGAGGTAAACTTCGTACTCCACGCACGGGTTTAGGCCAGTGAGCAATGCCTGAGAGGCAGTGGTTTGTATGATAAGACCAGTGCCAAACGGGAAGCCAGCGGGGCCATACTGCACGATAAAATACTCGGCGATGCTCTGGTTTGGCCAGTTCACCACTGCGGTGGAGTCGGTTATTTGTGCTGGAGGAATAACGACTAGGTTCGGGTTTGGGGCTGGGCAATTGGGGCAATACCCGATGGCATCGTACACCACGCCAGTTGGGATTGGGTTGCCCAACGAAAGAAGAATCAAGCCGTCCGGGTCTTCCAATTCAAAGCTTGGCTCAAAGGCAAACGCCCCTACCGTCCAAGTGATGAGTATGGGCGTCCCAGCCGTCACCTGAAAAGTGGAAGTTCCCTGAAGACCGGTTGCCAAGGTGTGCGTCGTGGTAACGCCGTTTGAAACAACGGTGAGCATGCCCCCGTTCCAACCGTCGCCGAAGCTGTCGAACATGTTGATGGTGTAGTTGCAGGTGGCTTGGCCAGCGGCTGCCACGGCCAGCAACAAGGCGGCTGCAAGGGGCATTATTTGCTTGAAAAGCGGGTGTCTAAACATGGTAGCAGTCATTTTCATATCATCAAGTTTAAGCCGGAGAATATTAATTTTGCAGCCTGCTCGCTGGTTCCGGAGGGCATGAGCAGGTTTGGAAAAATGCCGCTTGGGCAATGAAAGGGCAAGTTAGGTAAAATTCCAAATTCCAATGATCCGACATCCCTGCTTTTGTTTTCGGCATGGGTTTTCGTCTGGCAGTTTGCAAACTCCTGAACATTTTCTTTGAAGCAATGTTAAACACCGGCATGTTGGCAAATTTGCGTGTTGGCGAATTGGGTAGGCCCTACCTAAAATTCTAAAACGCCAATACGCCTACGCGTCGATCAAACAAATGGCGATTTACTCTATCAACGATCTGGAAAAACTATCCGGCATCAAAAGCCATACGATCCGGATATGGGAGCAACGTTACGGCATCCTTCATCCCAAGCGAACGGATACGAATATTCGCTTCTACGAGGATGATGACCTGCAAAAGTTGCTCAACGTTGCCCTGCTCAACAGGCACGGGTTCCGTATTTCCAAAATCGCTGAAATGTCGAAGGAAGACATGACGGAGCAGGTCAGTACGGTGTCCAATTTTAAGTTTGACATTGACGCCCAACTCGACGTGCTCACGCTCTCCGTCATCGAAATGGACGAAATCAAGTTCGCCCGTATCTTCGACAACCACGTGGAGCAGCTCGGCTTCGAACAGGCGATGCTGGAGGTGATTTACCCGTTTATGGAAAAACTGAGCCTACTCTGGCTCACCGGCTCCATCAAGCCCGTGCAGGAGAACTTCATCACGCAGCTTATCCGCAACAAGCTCATTGCCGCCATCGAAAAAGAGCCACTCGCTGCCGACCGGAAAGTGTCGAAGTTCATCCTCTACCTACCCAAGGACGAGCAACAGGAACTGAGCATCCTGTTCATGCAGTACCTCATCAAGCGGCGGGGCTTTCGGGTGGTGAACCTCGGTGCCAACCTCGCCCTCGTTGACCTCAAGGATGCCTGCCAGATTCACAAGCCAGATTATGTTTTCACCGTACTTTCCGAAACCTTCAACCGAGAGCCGTTGCAACGCTACCTCACCAACCTCCAAGCCGCAGCACCGGGCAGCCACCTGCTCCTCACTGGCTATCTCGTGGCCTCGCAGCCCATCCCCAATCTCGAAAATGCTACCATCCTGCCCAGCCTCGATGATGCCCTCGCTTTCCTCGATGTCCTGAAATCCGCAAAATAAGTAGGGCGGGTTGGCAAATTAGCGCATTAGTGTATTGGCATATAACCTTCCAACACGCCAAAGCGCCAACCACCCAAACCAAAAAAAAGCCCGCAAAAACAGGTTAATCCTGCCTTTACGGGCACATCTATATCCAGTTGTTGTATTTTAAAGCGCTTTGGGAAATTGGCACCTTGGCGTGTTGGAAAGCCAATACGCTAACACGCCAACTACCCAACACGCTATCGCATCAGCGTCACCTCGCCTTCCAGCAACTGCGTCGAACCATCCACAAACTCCACCTCTGCAAACCAAACGAACACCGCAGGGTTCATCGGCTTGTCATCGAACTTGCCGTTCCAGCCGAGTGAAGGATCTCTCGGGTCAAAGTCTTCGTACTTGTAAACGTGTTCTCCCCAGCGGTCGAACACGTAGAAGGTTTTAACCCTCGTGACCGTAGGTCCAGCGTAAATCTTGAACAAGTCGTTCACACCATCGTCGTTGGGTGAAAATGCCGTCGGCACGTACACTTGGCCTTTTCCATAATCAACATAAACCGTCAACGAGTCGCTCGCCTCGCAGCCGTCCTTGAACACCGTCACGGTGAAGGTCGTTTGCACCTGGGGCGTGGCCATTGGGTCGAGGCAATCGGTGCAGCTCAGGACGCCGCCGTTAGTCCACTGAATCGAGTCGAGGATGCTCTGTGGTAGGCTCACGATGGCCGTCAATTGGATGGAATCGCCATATTCTATTATCGCCTTTCCGACAAGGTTTGCCGTCAGATCCACGCTCAAAGTCCCGGCTTCCTCCACCCTGAAACTGACTGAACCCGTGCAGCCCTCCGCATCCATCACCGTCAATTCGTATTCCCCAGCATTGAGGAACGGGAAGACGTTGCTGCCCACAAACGGCTCGCCGTTGAGCGAGTAGAGGTAGGGATCCATGCCGCCCGTCACCATGCTTACGGTCACGTTGGCGTCCTTGCCGCCGTTCCCGCAGTAAGTTGGGTCAACGATCACTTCCGGTACGGGTGAGCTTTGGGTGGAAATGACCAGCACGTCGTCGGAATTGGCGCAGCCCAGCGCCATGTTCGTGGCCGTCAGGATGAACAGGCCGGGCGTACTCACCTGTGGGTTTCGGATTTGCGCATCGCCCGGGAAGCTGCCCGAAGCTGCTGTCCACTGGTAGCTGATGTCCTGGCCAGCAGAAGTGCCAGGGCCTCCGAGTTGCACCGCTTGGTCGCTTTCCCAACAGGTCAGCAGGCGGTCGGGGCCTGCATCGGCCGTTGGCGGCGGCATTATTTGAATGTCAATATCATCTTCGTACACGCAGTTGACCTGCTGGTAGCTGTACGTGATTTTGTGAACGCCAACACCCGCCACGGTCGGATCAAAAACCCCCAGCACGGCATCCACCACACCAGTGCCGCTCCAAGTGCCAGTGCCACTCTGCCCCACACCGTCCAAGTCGGCCACCAAGTTGCACTTGTGTGCTGGCCGCAGTCAAGCAAATTGGCGACACAGGCTCAACATTTAGGATAAAAGTTGGGCAAGGCAGGGCATTGCAGCTTGCATTTACCACGGGAAGTGGGCAACCACTGTTGCCGTTCACCGTCACCTGAATGGCCACTTGTTGGCTGGCGTTCAGCCCACTGAAAACATAGGTAGTATCGGAGGTTTGCAGTCCGCCACTGCCGTTCAGCACGGCCACCGAGTAGCCCGTGGCGCCTGGCACGGTGTTCCAACTGAAGGTGACGTTGTCCGTCGTTGCGGAGCAATTGATGACGGGTGTCTGCATCTCATCATCCACTTGTATTTGTTGGGTAAAAATAGCTGACGTGCAGCTTCCGTCCGTTACGCTCAAGGTGACGGTTTTGGGGCCAGGGGTGTCCCACTCGACTTGGTGTGGGCCTGGGCCAATGCCGGGCACTGCCGTTCCTCCATCGAAATCCCAAGTGTACACGGCATTTGCGCCAGCAACACCTGAAAAAATTACAGTGGCGAAATCCGCCAAACAGATTGAGGTGTCCAGTGCAAAATCAGCCGTAGGCTGCAGGTACACGCCAATGGCGATGGAATCCGTGTAAATGCAACCGTCTTCCACGTAGGTGTAAACGACTGTGTGCTGCCCGAAGCCAGCCGCCGTTGCGCTGAAAGTGCCAGTAGCTGGGCTGACGATGCCAGTGCCGCTCCAAGTGCCAGTGCCCGTGCCGTTGCTGCCCGTCACCGTCGCCGATAGTTGGATGGGTGGCGCCGTTCCGAGGCAAAAATCTGCCACTGGTGCCACGTCCACTGTGATGGCGGGGCAGGGAAGTGCGTTGCAGCAGAGCTGTGTGGATGTGTTGGGGCAAGCACTGCCCGACACCGCCGTAACGGTCACGCAAACCTGCTCCAAGGGCTGTAGGCCCGTGACCTCGAAGGTCGTCGGAGCGGTTTGAGTGCCGATTTGCCCGGTGGATGTTGTCACTGTGTAAGCCGTTGCGCCGGACACGCTGGGCCAAGTGAACTCAATAGAAGTTGTTGTATTGTCGCAAGAAATCTGTGGTGCCTGAATTGGAGAAGCCACGTCCACCATGCCCGTGTAGATGGGCGAAACACAACCCTGAGCGCTTACCACGGTCAGCGTAATGAGCTTCATGCCAGTGGTTGCCCAGGTGACGCTGTGAGGGCCGGGACCTGTGCCGGGCACTGCCGTTCCGCCGCCGAAGTCCCAGTTGTAGGTCTGGCCAGGTAGTGGCGAACCGTTGAAATTCACCACCACGGAACTTCCCTGACAGGCAGCGGTCGGTGCCAAAAAGCCACCCGCTAGTGCGTCCTGTATGTTGATGGTGTCGTTTTGTGCGTAGAAGCAGGGCCCTTCAGAATAAATGGCGCTGATGATGTTGTCGCCGAGGTTGGCTTGGGTTGGGTCAAAAAGTCCACTCGGTGAAACGCCTGGGCCTGACCACACCAAAGTGCCGGTGCCGGTGCTGCCGCTAATGGTTGCGACCATCTGCACGGGCTGCGAAGCAGCATCGCGGCAGAAGTCGGCCACGGGGTCAACGGAAACTGTCATGGTTGGGCAGTTTAGCGCTGCGCAATCAGCCGTTGTCGTGCTGTTGCCACAGGCGCTGGTGCCGATGGCCGTCACATCAATGCTCACCACTTCGTTGGGCGTCAGCCCGTTCACCGTGTAAGACGTGTCGGAGTTTTGCGTTGCGATTTGTCCAGTCGTAACGATTGCGGTGTAGCTTGCTGCACCTGCCACAGGGGGCCAGGTAAAGGTCACGCTCGAAGTGGTCGGGTTACAGGATACTTGTGGCTGTGGCAGCGGAGTATCCACCTGCACGGAGGCAGTGGCGGGCGCCGAGGTGCAGCCGCTCAGGTTTGCCACCGAAACGGAAACCGTGTGCGGGCCAGCCGTTGACCAGACCACGTCTTGCGGCCCTGCGCCAGTTCCTGGCGTTGCCGTTCCGCCATTAAAATTCCAAGTATAGGTCAGTCCTGCGCCCGTCGAGCCAGTGAAGGTGATGGTTGCCGCATCGCCTTCGCAAACTGGCGTTTGCGCCGTTAGGCTTGCCGTTGGCGTTTGGAAAACGTTGATTGTCAAAGTGTTGGAGAAAATGCAGTTGCCTTCGGCGTATGTCGCTGTGATGGTATTTGCGCCGATGGAAGCCTGGCTTGGGTCGAAAGTGCCAGCCGACGCATCCACGATGCCAGTGCCTGACCAGGTCAGTGTGCCACTACCGTTGCCGCCCGTTACCGTCGCTTGCAGGTCGAACGGGGCAGTCGCAGCATCCAGGCAAATATTGCTTACCGGCGAGGGTGTCACTGTCACCGTCGGGCAGGCAATTGCGGTGCAGGTTTGTTGCGCCGAGCTGTTGCCGCAGGTGTTCGTGCCGATGGCCTCCACTTGAACGGTCACGGATTGGCCGGGCGTCAGGCCCGTCACGAGGTACGAGGTAGCCGATTGCTGCGTTCCCGGTACGCTGGAAGTCACGTTGTAGCCGTTGTTGCCGGGCACGTTGTTCCAGGTGAATTGCACGGTGGAAGTGGTGGTCGTGCAGGAAATGACCGGTTGCGCCAGCGGATTTTCCACTGTGATAGTTTGGATGAAAACGGGCGACGTGCAGCCGTTTTCAGTCACCGTCAGCGTGATGGCCTTTTGCCCAGCAAACGGATAAGTTACCGTGTGCGGCCCAGGGCCAGTGCCGGGCGTGGCAGTTCCGCCATCAAAAAACCAATTGTAAGTAGCGCCTGCGCTGCCCGTGCCTGTGTAGGTGACAATGACTGCATCGCTGAGGCAGCTCGGCGAAGTGGCGGTAAAGTTTGCCGTAGGCACGGGTTTAACGGTCAAGGTCACCCCGATTTCATCGGAGCAGTTGCCCTTCGTAGCCTTGTAGTAGTAGGTCGTGGTGACAGTTGGCGATACGTTTGTGTTCGACAGTTGGTTCGCTGGTGTCGCTGGCGTACCGCTGTGGATGGTGATGATGGCCGCCGTGTTGTTGAGGTCTTGGACGGCCACGTTCACGAGGTCAAACGACTGGCCGAGGCAGATGCTCGGCGGCGTACCGTTGAACGCTAAATCGGGCGGCACCACAGCATTTGCAACCGTCACTGAAGCGGTGGACGTGCAGGCTGGCGAGATGGTGTTGTCGCTTACTGTCACCGTGTAAGTGCCTGCCGTTGTGGCACTTATGCTCGATTGAGTGCTTGTGAATGTGTTCGGCCCCGACCAAGCGTAGGTCAAAATGCCAGGCCCCGAAGTCGCCGCTGACAGTGCTACCGAAGAAACGGTGCAAGTGAGTGCAGGCGGGTTGGCTGGGGTGATGATGGCTGTTGGCGAGAGTACGTTGAAGGTCAAATGCACCACGCTGTCGCAGCCTTGCCAGGTTTGCAAATGGATGTACTGTTGGCTGGGCGGACAATATTGTTGCCCACCAATTGTCACGCAGTTGCCCGCACAGACCGTGGCCGTGTAGTCCACCGTATCGGGCTGGATGAAGCTCAGGGTTACCTGGATTAAGCTGTCGCAACCACGCCATGAGTTCAGTGTAACGGAGCCGGATGCGCAAACTGGCTGCCCGCCCACCGTGATACAATCGCCTTGGCAAACCGTTTGGTTGATGGCCGTTGGCGGAATGGCTGGCAAAATGGTGACAGTTACGGCATTGGACGAAAAATCGGCGCAAAATGGCGCTGTGCTGGACTCCAGTAGGGTGTCAATGTTGGTGAAGTTCATGTCGACAATGGATGGGAGCTGGTTCCCATGTATTATCAAGTAAGATAGTCCGTACACTTGGTAGTTCCCCGGTGGCTGTGAGGTCAGGTCGAGCGTTGGGATTAGGGATAGAATTACGTTATTCTGCACCAGCACGTAGGTGTACCCATAAATGGTGGAATCAGCCCCAAATAGGGGGCCGTCCGTGCCGTAGTTGGGCGGCAAGTCGAGCAGTAGGCTGGAGTCGCCGACACAACTTACTATTGGAGTGGAGTTTAACCCACCTCCATCTGATTCGCAGGCATAGCAGGATTGGCCGCCTGCAAAAGTGAGGCTGAAGTTTTCGAGCATCCCAACGTCCATGTTGCACACGTCGAGTACCGAGAGGGTCCAGGTACCGTTGGCGGGTTGTCCCGGCACGTTGAAGTCGTCGAGGTCGCAGTTGGGTGCCTGGATGGCCCCAGTGATGGGGCTGGTCACGCCGCCGCAGGGTACTGTCCAGTTGCCGTTGAGGCAGCAGGTGCCAACTGAGCACGGCGCAGAGTTGCAGGCATATTCTGTGTTGTTGGTCAATGGTTTCGCCGTTCCTGGCACGATGCAGATTTCAGCATTATCCTGCTGAGTGCCACAATCCCCGTAGTTGTTGCCCACGTCGGCCATGATGAGGTACTCCACCCCGCTGGGCGATGTGAGCGAAATGCTGAGGTCGCCAATCCAAGTGTGGGTGATGGTGACGCAGACCTGGGTGAGTGGACTGAACTCAAGGTCGTCGGGGCCATTCACGGTCACGTCAAGATAGCCGTTGAACACACCATTGTCGGTAATGGGAACGGGGCAATTGCCTGAAGTTACACAGTCGCACTGGGCGAAGAGTTGGGTGAACGTCCCGAAGGAGAACAACAACGCTGCAAGGATAAATTTGCCGGTCATTTGTCTAGTTTTTGCGAGCTTAATCCAAGGGGGGCATGGAAATCATGCTCGTTCACGTGTGCAATGAAAAGGGAATCGGGTTAACCGATAAAAATTTTGGAAAGGAATATAGTGCGTAAAAATGGCGAACCCCAAGACTGGGAATAGGCATTCGTTTTGACCTCAAAAACTGATTGTCAATTATTTATGCCAACAAAAAAATCGCAAAACATTGGAGCTAACAGGGAGGGGAAGGGGAATTCCATCAATGCCGAGGCATGAATTGGAAATCAGTCAAGTCCGTTTAAGATTTTCCAAATGTTTTAAACTCAAAAAACAGTGCCAAAAGCTGCCCGTCGGGAAAGTAAAAAGTAAAAAGTTGAAAGTAAAAAGGGGAAATGCCAAAAAATGGCAGTTCAGGCATTCGTGAGAAAATTATCTCGACCTCGGAGTGGGCGTAGGTTTGTAGGGAATTTGTGAAGCCCTATTTTTTGCGGAGCAGGACGCCTACCCAACTGAACCGGGTTTCCACCTCGTACAGCGAATCGAGGACAGGCACATCGTCAGGCTGCACGTAGTAGTAGTCGTAAAACCCGTCGGTGCGCAGCGTTTTTTCGTAAACGGGCGGCTCCGTGAAGTCGTACCCAAACCGTTTTTGGTAGTAGGTGGAGGCGGGGTGGTAGAGCCAATTGACGCCCAGTTTGACTTTCGTTCCCTTCGGGATTTTGGCGTCCATGTAGGCCATCATGTTTTTGGTTTCTGCATCGTAGCCCCACTCGCTAGTGTAGCGGAGCTGCGCCACCCGCCCGAAATGCACAACGCAAAACACGCCGACCAGCACTGCCAGCGCCACCCGCCACCCGCTGCGTTTTTGGGCCAGCAAATGTTTAAAAAACAAAAAAACCACCAGCGAACAAAGCGGGATGAACATGATGGCCGTGCGGTCTACCTGGTAATTGGTGCCCAAAATCCAGTGCTGCGCAACGGCGGCCAGTGCGGCCAAAAGCGGCAGCAGCACGGCGGCTAGGTAAAATCGGGCTGACGTGTCCTTCGGTTTTTTTGAAAATTGGGCGACTGCCAGTCCGATAGCTGCCAGCAGCAGCAAGAAAAACAGCCCCCCAAATAGTTCGAGGTTGTACATCTTCAAGTAGCGACCGCCATATAAACTACAGTGTACCAGCGATTTGTAAGTGTCGTAAAATGACTCCCTCCCCCACTCGAACTCGCCCCGCTCCCGAAGGATTCGGATGGGATTGTGCAGCAGCCAGCCCAGCAACGCCACGAAAGCCAAGCTTCCGCCAGCCGCCCATTTTGCCCTCGCTGCTTTGTTTTCGTCTTTGTCAAAAAAGCCAACAGCACCATGCCAGCGATGACCGCCAGCAGGCAAGCGAAGTAAACCAGCAGCGTGAAATTGCAAAGCACCGCCAGCGCAGCACCGCCGAGCGTTCCGAGCAATGGCCAAAGTCGCCCGCTCTCCACCCATCGGGCGAGGTAGTACAAGCTCACCATCATCATGCTCATGGCCAGCCCGTAGCCACGGGCCAGTGAGTGGAACTCCAGCAGGTAGGCATTGATGTTGAGCAGCAGGAAGCCGAACAAGGTTAGGTAGGAGGTATAAGGTATGATGTATGACGGGAGGCGTGGGGTATCCACCACCCATTTCACCAGTTTGAAAGAGAAAACAAGGTAAATGACATGCCCAAACAAGGCAGGCAACCGGATGGCCAGTTCCGAGTCACCGAACAGCCCGACCGTGATTTTCATCCCCAAAACATAGAGCCAGTGGAGGTTGGCCGTGCCCCAGCATTCGGGGTTGGTGCGGCAGGTAAAAATGTCGTAGTTCGTCCAGATGGCGAAGGAGCCGCACTCGTCGTGGGTCAGTGACAGCAGGTGGGCACGGAGGGTGGTGTAGGTAAGCAGCAACAGCGGAACAATGCACAACAGACTGATTGGCAACCATTTACGATAAAATTTGATTTAAGATTGCTGAATTACTGCTTTAAGATGTCGAAGTTTGTTCGAAGCCGTTCAGGTCAATCTGAAATCTGTTAACCATGCCAGCCGAAATCTTAAATCAAAAAAAACAAAGTCAAGTGGGCATCAAAGCCTTGCAATCACCGTTTTGTTGCCTTTCACTTTCTGGCCCATCGCCACTTCGATTTTGGCATCAAGGGGCAGGAACAAGTCCAACCCGGGAGCCGAACTTGATGAAGCCGAAGTCCTTGCCTTGGAGCACTTTATCGCCCTCGCTCACGTAGTGTACGATGCGCTTGGCAACGGCACCCGCAATCTGACGAAGTAGCACCTCGTCCTCGCCGTTGTCAATCACGAGCGTGGTGCGTTCGTTTTCGCTCGACGATTTTGGGTGCCAGGCCACGAGGTATTTGCCAGGATGGTAGCGGAAGTAGTTCACCGTGCCGCTGACCGGGTTACGGTTCACGTGGACGTTGGTTGGCGACATGAAAATGGACACTTGCAGTCGCTTGTCGTCAAAGTATTCGCCCTCGTGCGCCTCTTCGATGACCACGATTTTGCCATCGGCAGGGGCATAAACGAGGTTGTCGTCGGCCACCATGATTTCACGGAGGGGGTTTCTAAAGAACTGCAAAACCAGCAGAAAAAGCACGAAAGAGACGATGCTCGATATGGTAAGATAGTCTGGCAAATACCAATAAATCAAGAAGTTAAGAACGAGAAGAATAGACGTAAACGAGATAAGAATCTTGTGACCTTCCTTGTGAATTTTCATTGCTTTTTAAAAATTTTAACGCGGAACCCAAAACTTCCGCTAACAGGGCTTACGACTTGCGTGGCATTTGGGGTGGCAAAAGTAGTGTAGATTTTCCGCTTTTTTTCTTCAAATTCGATGACCGGTCAAGTTGTTGTTTTCCAGCACGTACAACATGCCGTTGGTCACGTGTACTTTGCTTGCCTGGCCCAACTCAAACGGCAGTGAAAATGGCCTTTCGAGCAGTGCCGCCAAGTGGAATGACCAAAGCTGGCGGTCACGAGAATAAATCAACTGGCCGTCCATCACCTGAAACTCCGTCAGGCCGGGCAGTGGGATGGTCTTTCGGTACTGCCCGAAAGCATCGAACACCAATACTCCCACGGCAGGGTCGCTGACGAATACCGTTTGCTCCCGCTCCACCAAAAAAACCGGGTGCAACGGTTGTCCGGTGGCGAGGCTCAGGTCGCCACTACTGGCCATAACCGTGCCGTCCGCATCAATTTTTTTTAGCAAAAAATTCGTCTCGTCGTATACCCAGAGCAGCCCATCGCTGGCCATGCCGACGGCCCTCACGCCTTGAAACCCCAGCTGGTACAAGTTTAACTGCCCATTGGCGGCCAGGGTGCGGTCGAGCATCAGCACAGTCTGGTGTTCCGGGAAAAAAAGCAGCAAGCGAAAAGGGTTGGTGGCATCGAGCAAGCTGGCCTCGCCGAGCGTCCGATTTGGGTATCGGAACTGCTCCAAGCCGTCGGGCGTGTACTTAACTACTTGATTGTCAAGTGTCAAGGTGTAGATATTGCCAAGGTTGTCGGTGGTGAAATTCTTTATTTTTTCGGGGAAAACGGGGGGGGATTGGGCGTGGACGGCAGGCATTTTTACGAAGGAAAAAAGGAGGAGAAGCAGCAGGAGCTTGTAGCTGCCAAACTTGTTTGGCTGGCTCATTGGACTTTCACAGCCAGCCAAACAAGTTTGGCGGCTACAAAGTGGCTGATTATTTCCCAAAAACTTTCCCATTTTCATTTTCAAAAAAACGAAGTTGCAAATCGTGGCCGTCGAAGACGCCGTAGGAATTAAACGCCAGCCAGTCGCCTAAGTTGATGTAACGGCTCGTTCCGTTTTTAAGTGTGTAGTCAATGGGCAGGTGGCGGTGGCCAAAAACGAAAAAATCAATGTCGGGTGCTTGCTCAAGGTAACTGTTG
This sequence comes from Saprospiraceae bacterium, assembly GCA_016719855.1. Classification (GTDB taxonomy): domain Bacteria; phylum Bacteroidota; class Bacteroidia; order Chitinophagales; family Saprospiraceae; genus UBA6168. The sequence goes on from JADJYH010000019.1 coordinate 53,451, forward strand.
CAGAAGCCAACGAGCCGCTCCCGCTCCTCGCCCTGGAACTTTGGGTCGGAGGGGTTGGCCTTCCGGCTGGTGCCACTGAAGGTATCCATCAGCCACAGCCCACCGTTGGGGTGCAGCCGCTCGAACAGCCACTGGCAGGTGCGGTTGGAGAACACGGACTTGATGAATTTGTACCCGTAGTCGCCCGAGCCCAGCCCGTCGCCATGACCGATGAAGAATTTTTTGCCCGAAAACTCCCGCACGATTGGCTCCCGATAGGTGGGAATGCCCAGTTCGTCCTCGAAATAGCGGAACACCCACATGTCGTGGTTGCCGGTGAAAAAATAGATGGGCAGCCCCTTTTCCCGCAAATCAGCCAGCTTGCCAAGCAAGCGCAGATAGCCCTTCGGCACCACCTTCCGGTACTCAAACCAGGAATCGAAGACGTCGCCAACGAGGTAGAGCGCCTCGGCGTCAGGGGCAATCGTGTCCAACCAGCGCACGATTTGGCGCTCCCGCTCTCGGCTGGTCAGTCTGCCGTCGGAGCCGAGATGGAAATCAGAGGCGAAGTAAATCATAAAAGTTATGAGGTATGAGGTATGGGGTATGGGGCACGTCATGACATACCTCATACCTCATACCTGTTTCATCACCGTGCCGCAGTGTTTGCAAGTGCGGTGCTCCTCGGAGGCCATGAATTCTTGAATAGCGGCTTTGATTTGAGTACCAATGTCCTTGAGCGGAAAACCAGCTTCGTAGAGCTTGTGATTACAGTTTTCGCAGAACCACATCAACTTGTCCACCTCGCCGGGGTTGCGGTATCGCTCGATGACGATGCCGACGGTGTTGGCGGGGCGCTGCGGGGAGTGCGGGATGCGGGGCGGAAGCAGGAACATATCGCCCTCCCGGATGTGGATGGTCTCCGGCTGGCCGTCCTCGTTGATGATTTTCACGGAAATGTCGCCCTGAAGCTGATAAAAAAGCTCCTCGCCGTCTTCCCAATGGTAGTCCTTACGGCCGTTGGGACCGCCGACCATCATCACGATATAGTCTTTGTTATCAAGGTAGATCTGCTTGTTGCCAACGGGCGGCTGGAGCAGGTGGCGGTTCTCCTCCGCCCATTTGAGTACGTTGAAAGGCTTTTGCATGATTTCGGATTTACTTTCGTGAACCTTCGGTTTCGGGATTTCGGATTTCGGATTGGGAGCCAGCCGAAATTCAAAATCCTGCGTTTAATGAATTACTTTCGCCCATGATTTGAGACTTTGTTTTGCCCTGCGGGCAATTTTGCTAGGGGCAAATGAACGCATTTTTTCAACCAAAGAAAAAGGCAAAATGAGCAAGTGGAGCATCGCCCCCTACTTTTTACTTTGAACTTTTTACTTTTTACTTCGCCATAAATGAATTTAAACCTAACTGGCAAAAACGCCCTCGTGGGCGGCAGCAGCAAGGGAATCGGGCGGGCAGTGGCCATCGAATTGGCGCTGCTTGGCGCAAACGTCACGCTTGTATCCCGCAGCCCAGAGCGGCTTTCGGAAGCACTGGCCGAACTGGACACCTCACAGGGCCAGCAGCACGACTTCCTCGTCGCCGACTTCGCCGACCCCGCCGATTTGCACAAAAAAGTACACGGCCTGGTCACTGGCAAGCCCATCCACATCCTCATCAACAATACGGGCGGCCCTCCGGGCGGGCCTGCCTCGCAGGCGCAGGTCGGGGAGTTTTTGCAGGCGTTCAACAACCACCTCATCTGCAACCACACGCTGATGCAGCTCGTGGTGCCGGGCATGAAGGCCGAGGGCTTTGGACGCATCATCAACATCATTTCCACCTCCGTGAAGCAGCCCATCGAAGGCCTCGGCGTGTCAAACACCATCCGTGGCGCCGTGGCCAACTGGGCGAAGACGCTCGCCACCGAACTTGGCCCGCATGGCATCACCGTGAACAACGTGCTGCCCGGCTCCACGATGACAGGACGGCTGGAAGAAATCGCCACCGCCAATGCCGCCAAAACTGGCGGCTCAACGGAGGCTATTTTTGAACATTGGATGAAAGAAATCCCGCTCCGGCGCATCGCCGCACCGAGCGAAGTAGCGGCGGCCGTGGCGTTTTTGGCTTCTCCGGCCGCCTCGTACATTTCCGGCATCAATTTGCCAGTGGACGGTGGGCGGACGAAATCATTATAATTTCGGATTTCGGATTTCGGATTTCGGATTGAGTTCCTCGGCACTACAACGACTTTGTGGTTCTTGGTAGGCCTCCAATCCGAAATCCGCAATCCGAAATCCGCAATCTTCTTGCGGTGAATCCAGAAGAATTTCGACTTTTTTACAACCAAACCATCCACCCAGAGCTGATGCGGCTGGACAGGCAGCGGCGGCGCATGTTGCGGCTGATACTGTTTTCAGCGGCATTGTGGCTGGTAGTGGTGGTGCTGGTCACTACTTTGTCGGAGTTCCTCTTTGCTGCTGTGGCATCGCTGCCCTTCATGTTCTACATCGCGATAGTAGGGGCGAGGGTGAGGCGGTTCACAGCGGACTTCAAGCCGAAGGTCGTCCGGCTGGTGCTCGATTTTATTGACGATGGGGCACTGTTTGGCGATTTGAAATATGATGCGAAGCGCAAAATCCCCATTGACAAATTTTTGCGCAGCCAACTTTTCATCACCCGACCGGCGGTGTACGATGCCGAGGATTTCATCGAGGGGCGCATTGGCGACGTGGAGTTTGAAATGTGCGAGCTGAAGGTGGAGGAGTTTTCGAGGGTGCGGCAGCGGCTGGACTCGGTGTTCCGGGGCATTTTCCTTCGGGCGAAGTTCCATTACCCAATCAAAGGGGCTGTCCTCGTGGTGCCAAGGGCACGGCTGCCCTACCTCTCAGAAACGGTTAAAATATTTGTTCGCAATGGCGGCCAGAACATGGACGGGTTCATCAAGCATGAAAAATTCAAGGAAAGGTACATTACATACGGCTCTCGCAACACGAAGGTCGCTGACCTGCTCACCGAGGAACTGATGGGGTTTATCTTGAGCTATGGCAAAAAACAGGGTGAGCTTTGCCTCTCCATTTTACAAGAAAACTGCTATGTCGGCATCTGGAACGACAAGGACATCCTGGAGCCGAAAATATTCCAGTCAAATGTGAGCTTTGAACTGGTACGGGAATTTTACGATGATATCTACGTAGCGCTGTACGTGGTGATGGCGCTGGATAGGAGCCATTGATAGTAGTAGCCGCCCACCTTTACTCCCCAAAAATCTCCTTCAACTTGGCAGTCAGTTGTTCGCCCCGCAGGTTTCGGGCGATGATTTTGCCGTCCTTGTCCACCAGCACCGTGTGCGGGATGGAAGAGACGCCGTAGAGGCGGGCAGCATCGTTGCTCCAGCCCTTGAGGTCGGAGACGTGGTTCCAGACGAGGCCGTCCTTTTCGATGGCGGCGAGCCAGGGTTCACGGGTCTTGTCGAGGCTGACGCCAAGCACGTCGAAGCCTTTTTTGTGGTAATGGTTGTAAAGTTCCACCACGTGCGGGTTCTCCCGGCGGCAAGGGCCACACCAGCTCGCCCAGAAGTCCACCAGCATCACCTTTCCCCGAAAATCGGACAGCTTCACGGGCTTGCCGTCTCGGTCGTTCATGGTGAAGTCGGGTGCCTCGCCGCCATTGATGAAGCTGGCGGAGGTTTTCAGCAACTGCGCCACTTGGCCGGCGGCCAAGGGTTCTGTTTTTTGGTATTTGTCAACGTATCGCTTGGCATAGTTGCCGAGCAGAGGGCTTTTGGCGGCTTGCAAGCCGTTAATCATGCCGCCCATCGCCAGCAGGTAGGTACGGCTGTCGGAAGGTATTTGCGCCAACAATTTGTCCATAAAATCCTTCTGAACGGCCTCTGGGAAGCCAACGCTGGAAAGCGTCTGGGTGTAGCTTTTCATTTGCTCAAAAACCCAGGGCATGTAGTTGTAGTCGGCATCTTTCCAGTCAACGAACTTGAAGTATTGCGTAGCAAAGTACTCCAGCTCCGTGAGGTCGGCGGTGCCGTGGATTTGATAGCTGACGTAGGTATTAATCGCAGCCACCTTGCCGAGGTAGGGGCTTACTTTTTTCAGGGAATCAAGGTAGTTCAGGCGGCGCTTGTCGAGGTCGCCCATTTTGAGGATGATGGTGTTCACCATGTCCACATTGCCTTGGCGGTCGGCCGCTTGCAGTTGCTGCAGCATCGTGCTGAACTCGTTTTTGTGGGTGTTCAGCTTGGCTTTTACCACTTCGTAATTTCTGTTGAGGTCGGAGTCCGGCAATTGTGCGCCTTGGAACTGTGCGCAGGAGCCGTTCAGCGTCAGGCTGCTCTCAGAGCCGAGAATGATGGGCTTCATGTTCGCAGCATCCAGCCCGACGTAGTAAAATCGGGGTGAGGTGGCGGGCATCTTGAAGCGATAGGTCGCCCAATCCGTGGTCGGGGCGGCGCTTGCTTTTTTGAAACTGATGCCGTTGAACTCGTACAGATAGATGGAGTCAATGCGGTCACAGGCATTCACGTTGCAGGTGAGCACCACTTCTTTTTCCGCCTTTCCCGAAGGGACAAGCGGCGAAATGAAAGAGAGGCTAACCGTAGCGAGCAGTGCAGCGAAAAATGGAAGCGCCAAGGATTTCATGGATGAAAATTTTTGAGTAAAAATGGACTGTGCCTTCAAGGCAGGTTAAAAATGCCAGCAAAATTAGGGGAAATCTGATTGGTAAACAATTCCAGTTCAACAGTTCGGCAGGGACAGTTGGCAGTCAGTGCCGTGGAATCAGGTTCTGACTGCCAACTGCCCCTGCCGAACTGCCAACTTCAATTCACCATCCTGCCGCCCTTCAGCTTCAAAACCCGTTGTGTTTTTGCCGCCAGCTCGTGGTCGTGAGTCACGAGCACGAGGGTCGTGCCAGCCTCCCGGTTCAGTTCAAAGAGCAGCCGCTCCACCACGTCGTGGGTTTCGGGGTCAAGGTTGCCGGTAGGCTCGTCGGCGAAGAGTATCTTGGGACTGTTCGAGAAGGCACGGGCCAGTGCCACCCGCTGTTGTTCGCCGCCCGAAAGCTGCGCCGGGTAGTGGTGGTGGCGGTCGGCGAGGCCCACCCGTTCGAGCAGTTCCATCGCCTTTTTGGCAGCGCCTTTTTGTCCTTGAAGTTCCATTGGCACCATCACGTTTTCTAGTGCGGTGAGCGTTGGTATGAGCTGGAAATTCTGGAAAACAAAGCCCACATACTGGCTCCGCACCGCTGCCCGCTCGTCCTCATCTAAGTCGTCGAGGCGGATGCCGTTGAGCGTAACCGAGCCGTGGCTAGAGCGGTCGAGACCGGCGCAGAGGCCGAGCAGGGTCGTCTTGCCGCTGCCGGATGGCCCAACGATGGCGAAGGTTTGCCCAGCTTCCAGCTTGAAACTGACGTCTTCGAGGACGGTCAATGATTTGCTGCCGGAATTGTAGGTTTTGGTGAGTTGTTGGACTTCGAGCATTTTTTGCAATTTTAAAAGAAAGAAAACAGGCAAGTGCGCCGCAAGTTCGATATGGCGGTAAAAATAGGATGGCTGGCTAGGATTGTTAAGATGGTTTGATGGTTGACACCAACTTTCGTTCGTCAGGAATCCACGATAACGACCCTGGATTGCATGACGACAAAGGCTGTTTTTGCCAAAATTATTTTTTAAAAATAAAATACACCGCCAGCACCAGGCAGGCAAAGCCTGCGAGGTGGTTCCATTTGAAAGTCTCTGTTTTGAACAACGTCAGGGAAAACACCGTGAACACCACCAGCGTGATGACCTCCTGAATCACTTTTAGTTCCATGAGCGAAAATGGGCCGCCGTTCAGCTTGTAGCCGATGCGGTTGGCGGGCACCATGAGGCAGTACTCGAAGAAGGCGATGCCCCAACTGATGAGGATGATGGACAGCAGGCCAAGGTTCTCCGTGAACTTCATTTCCTTGAACTTGAGGTGGCCGTACCAAGCGAAGGTCATGAAAGTGTTGGAAAGGACGAGCAACAAAATCGTCTGGAAAGCTTTCATTGGAATCAGTTTTGCTTTGGTGGCAAAAGTACATTTTCATGCCCTCCATTTTCAGCAGGATGCACTGATTGGCGCAGTTTCTGACTATTTCAATATCTTCGCCTCCGCTTTTGGCTTAAAGACATTTGGTATTTCACGAAACTAAACATATTACACTGCTTTGGCCTGATGTACAGGCTGGGCAAATTCTTCATCGAAAACTACGGATTCATGAGTCAGTTCATGCCTTTTAAGCACCCATACCCTACTGAGAAGAAATACTCGCAGAAAGTGGCCTACTTCAGCATGGAGTTCGCCATTGACCAAGCGCTGAAAATATACTCTGGCGGCCTTGGCTACCTCGCTGGGTCGCACATGCGCAGCGCATTTGACCTCAAGCAAAACCTGATTGGCGTCGGCATCCTCTGGAAGTTCGGCTACTACGACCAAGTGCGCAACGGCAATGGCGAAATGGACGTGCTGTTCCTGGAGCGCCAGTACAATTTCCTCGTGGACACAGGCATCGAGTTCAAAATCCAAGTGAACAAGCACGACATCACGGTGAAGGCTTGGTACCTGCCACCGCACGTGTTCGGTTCGGCGCCGCTGTTCTTGCTGTCCACCATCCACCCTGACAACGACTACCTGGCGCAGACCATCTGCCACCGGCTTTACTCCAACAACACCGAGGCCAAGGTGGCACAATCCATCCTGCTGGGCATGGGCGGTGCCAAGCTGCTCGACATCCTGGGCTATGATGCGGACGTGTACCACCTCAACGAGGCCCACGCACTGCCCGCCGCATTTCACTTGTACGACAAATTTGGGGTAATGGACGAAGTGCGCAAGCACATGGTCTTCACCACGCATACGCCGGTGGACGCTGGCAACGAGAAGCACGACATCTACCTGCTGGAGCGCATGAGCTTTTTCGGCAACGTGACGCTCTCCGAGGTGCGCCGCATCACGGGCATCGCCGACGAGGTGTTCAGCCACTCGCTGGCTGCGCTGCGGATGGCCCGCATGGCCAACGGCGTCTCGAAAATACACGGCGAGGTGGCCCGTGAAATGTGGGGCGAATACGATAATATTTGCCCCATCTCGCACGTGACCAATGCCCAAAACCACCTCTACTGGCACGACCCCGAGCTGGACGAGGCGCTGGCCAACGGCGACGATGATGCCCTTGATGGCCGCAAGACGGAGTTGAAATGCCGCCTTTTCGATGTGGTGGCCGACCAGACCGGAAAGATTTTCCAGCCGGACGTGCTCACGCTCGTTTGGGCGAGGCGCTATGCCGGATACAAGCGGGCCGACCTCATCACCCGTGATTTGGAGCATTTTGAAAAACTGTTGAACAACACCGAACAGCCCATCCAAATCATTTGGGCGGGCAAGCCATACCCGATGGACTACGATGCCATCGGCACGTTCAACAAACTGGCCCATATTTCCAAAAAATACCCGAACGTGGCCGTCATTACGGGCTACGAACTTGCGCTGTCGAAAATCATGAAACAGGGCAGCGACATCTGGCTGAACAACCCCCGCATCCCCCGTGAGGCATCGGGCACCAGCGGCATGACCGCCGCCATGAACGCCTGCGTGAACCTCTCCACCTGGGACGGTTGGATACCGGAGTTCGCCAGCCACGGCCACAACTGCTTCGTGACCGAACAGGCCGATTCATCTTGGCCAGAGGGCATTCAGGACGAATTTGACCGCAAAACCTGATGTCGGTGCTGGAAGACGAGATACTGCCAATGTACTACACCAATCGCAAGAAATGGCTCACTGTTGTGAAAAACAGCATGAAGGAAGTCGTCACCTTTTTCGACTCCGACCGCATGGCCGACGAGTACCATAAAAAGATGTACAAGGTGGGGGTGAAGAAGTGTAAGTATATTTTGAGCTGGTTTTGGCCAGGGCCAGGCAAAGCCAATGGCCAAAAGCTAACGGCCAAAAGTATAACATGGCACAACTGCCAAACCAGGAGGCAAGACTATGCCGCTCCATTCAATTCTCTCATTCAAAACCGCTATCTTGCCCGCTTTACTTCAAACTCCTGCATGAGGAATCCGCTATTCAAAATTCGAGAAGACGGCAAATATGGCTTTATGAACGCCATCGGCGAAGTAGTCATCGAGCCTCAGTACGTCGAGGCAGAGGATTTCTACAATGGATTCTCCAGGGTCCGGTTCAACGACCGGACGGTGGCGCTCGATAGCCAAGGGCGCTTGCTGCTGCGGCATGTTTTCCATTATATCGGTCTTTTTGAGGAGCAATTGGCCAAGGTGCAACTGGTGCAAAAATGGGGCTACATGGACGAGCGTGGCCGATTGGCCATCCCCATCCAGTTCGACGATGCAGGAGATTTCAGCGAGGGGTTGGCTCCCGTTTCCCTTGACGGCTACTTCGGTTTTATTGGTGCCGACGGCCATTTTGCGATAGCACCAAAATTCGATTGGGCGGGTGAGTTCCAAAGCGGGCTGGCACCAGTCACCGAGGGCGATTCGGCTGGATACATCAATCGCAGTGGCGAGTTTGCTATTGACCCGCTGTTCGATGAGTGCCAATCGTTCCAGGGCGATGTAGCCGTGGTGGTGCGCCAAGGCCGCTGGGGGCTGGTGGACAAAACGGGCAAGCTGCTCCTGAAACCCCAGTTCGACCTCATTGAGGACTATTCCAATGGCGAATTTTTCGACGGCATGGCCGTGGCGGTGCAAGGCGGCAAGTACGGCTTCGTGAACACGGCTGGCGAGGTGGTCGTGCCGCCACAGTACGACTTCGCTGGCGACTTTGGCGAGGGCCTAGCACTGGTGGAAGACAAGGGAAAGTTTGGTTTTATTGACAAAATAGGCACCCAGGCTATCAAGCCCGGCTTCGCCGATGCGGGTGTGTTCTCTGAGGGCATGGCACAGGTCAAGTACCACCACGACCAATGGGGATTCATGGACACCACGGGCAGGCTGGTCATACAGCCCATGTTCGACGCCGTGCTGCCATTTCGGGATGGACTGGCTTGGGTCAGCATCGGCGGTAAATGGGGGTACGTGAATGGATGGGGGGATTGGGTTTGGCGGGAGAAGTAGCGAAGCGCACTATGATTGCTGAGTTTTGGGACCAAACTTGGGCTTGATGACGAGACCTATTCCCGTAAACGTAACTTTCACTCAAAACTGCCCAACCAATGGGAAGCCCTCTATTGCCCCCTGATAAAATCCCCGTTTTCTGCGTAAGTTTGCCCAAAACTACCCCTTCGTGAAACTCATCTTCGGTCTCCAACTCGACAACCCATCACTGCCCCGGCCAGATGCCGAGACGGGCACACATTATGTCGGCCCAAAGGGCTTGCTGTCGCTATTGGAAACATGGTACGGCCTCGGCGGACATCCCAACGACATTGACTACCTGCGGGTGGAGCAGTACCGGCAGGCATTGCTGCGGCACTTGGCGGAAGCTGCTGCGGCATCACCCACACCTGCGGTATTCTACCAAAAATCCTTCGAAGCCGACCCATTCACCACCGCAGCCGAAATGCTCTCCCGCCGGGACGAACTCCTGCTCGCTGGCTGGGACTTCAAAACCAGCGAGGCAACCCCGCCCCGACTCGCTACCATCGCTGAAATCGAGGGCATTTTTCAAGACGATACCGACGGCCTCCACCTCACACCTGGCTTTGCCGACCGCTTCCATGCCGTGCTGCAAGTCCTCGATGGCCAACCCGTACCCCTCACGGAGGTTTGGGTAAATGAGCCACTGCACCTGCTGCCCCGTCATTTCCAACGGTTTTTTGAAAAATTGGGGAAAGCGGTTGGAATCGAAATCCACCAACTATCACTACCTGTTTCCGCAACGGAGGCAGCGACCGATTTGCAAAAATTCCAGCAGCGGTTGACCGCCACCAAACCCTCCAAAACTAAAGAGACCCTGAAAAACGACGGCTCGCTGCTCCTGCTCCGTGCCCGCCGTGCCAGCGAAGCTGCCGCTTGGCTCGCCCAACTCGTCCGGTTGAATATCCCAATACCCCAATATCCCAATACCCCAATACCCCAATATCCCAATAACTCATCCCAATACCCCAATACCCCAATTTACTAATTCCCGAAAAATCCCGAACCCTCGACATGGCCCTCATCCAGGAAGGCCAGCCGAGCCTCGGCATCCAAAGCACCTCACTGGCCAGGCCGACCTTGCAGATTTTGAAACTGGTGACGGCCTTCCTCTGGGAGCCGGTGAACCCGTACCATGTGCTGGAATTCGTATCGCTGTCGGTGAAGCCGCTGGCCGACGACCTGGCCACGCTCATCGCCAACCAAGTGGCAGCCATGCCGGGCTTGCAGGGCGAAGGCTGGTATGCCATGATTAACCGTTACTTCGAGGAACTCGCTGAAAATGAGCCACCTGCGACGGTGAATGACCTGCGCAGGCAGTACAATTTTTGGTTCGAGCGACGGCGCTACGACATGGGACGAACCGTACCAAAAGGTGAGGTAACGGCTATTTTCGATTACCTACGGCAATGGGCTATCAGCGCTTTCGAGGACGGCGGCGGACGCAACCACTCGCTCATCGTGCTCAGCCAACAGGCCAAGCGGGTGGCCGAACTGCTGAACGCCCTGCCGGAACAGGAACTCAGCCACCTCGAACTGGAGCGCATCGTCCGCACGATTTACGAGCCGTCGCCCGTGGTTTTTCAGCCGCAGGAGGCGGGCAGCTTGCCCTACGTGCAGCACCCAGGAGCCTTCACCGGACGGGTTGGGAAGGTCTGGTGGTGGAACTTTGTGCAGCAGGAGCAACCGCATTTTTTCTCAAAATGGTCACGCAGCGAACGGTCTTGGCTGGCGCAAATGGGCATCCTGCCCGACACACCGGAGCAGGAAAACGCCCGCCAACTTTGGCAGCAGCAACGCCCTGTGTTGGTCGCCACTAATCGTTTGTTGCTGGTGCTTCCCGAATCGGTGGACGGCACGGCCGTAAACCCGCACCCGCTGTTCGGCGACTTACAGGCCGCATTTTCCAACCTGGAGGACATCACCCAACAACTTGGCGGGAACGAACAAGCTTTTGCCCCGCATTTTACCCTACCAAAATACGAACCCGTGCCACTGCGCCAACTGGGCCGCCCGGCAGCGTTCCTCCAAATCAACCGCAACGGCAACATGCAGCGAGAGCGGGAATCGCTGACGAGCCTGGAGACGCTTTTTTACTTTCCGTACCAGTGGTTTTTCAGGTACAAAATCAGGCTGAACAAGTCGAGCATCCTGAGCGTGGTGCCCGACAACACGCTGATGGGCAACTTGGCGCACCGGGTCTTTGAGAAATTGCTGAAGGAAGACATCCACTCGATGACCAAGGCGGAGGTGGAAAACAGGGTGGAACAGGAAAGCCGCCGACTGCTGGCCAGGGAAGGCGCCGTGCTGTTGATGTACGGTCGGGAGCCTGACCGGGTGGCGTTTGTCAACAAGCTGAAATTTGCGGCGTGGAGCCTCATCACGCACATCCGTGACAACGGCTGGCGGGTGGTGGACACGGAAAAGCAGTTGGACGGCAGGTTCCCGCTCGGCGACGAAGCCAGCCCGGAGGTCAGGGGCATTGCCGACCTGGTATTGGAGCGGTCAGGCCCCACGGGGGCGAGCGAACTCGCTGTGGTGGACATCAAATGGCGGGGCAGCGGCTGGCGGAGTCCGTCATCCGAAACGGTGAAGACCTGCAACTGGTGCTGTACGCACGGCTGGCATCGCCCGAAAACGAGTGGGCGCACACGGCCTATTTCATCGTGGAAAATGGCAAAATGCTGGCCCGGAATGCCCGGGCGTTTCAAAACATTTCGCCCATTTCGCCCACCGACGACCACCGGGAGGTGAGCGAACGCATCCTCGCCCAAATGCATTCGACCTGGCGCTGGCGCATGGAGCAGTTGGCTGGCGGGCTAGTGGAGGTGCGCTGCCGCCAAACGCTGGCCGCCATCGAGGATGCCTATGCTGACGGCGAGGGCGCTGGCATGTTCGACCTCCTGGAAATGAAGGGCGAGGACGCCAAGTACGACGACTACCGGGTGCTGATAAATTTGATTGATTGAGGGGAGGCCCTATTTTCGGATTTTGATTGCTCCAAAACTTACCTTACCTTAGCGTTACCATTTCGGACATCTTACCTAAGCCCATATTTTCCCAAGCAATAAAGAAAGTTGCTATTTTTTCCATTTACAAAATGCTGTTGGAGGCCATCCTCCGTGATTTTTTATTCATCATCTAAAAACTGATAACCATGTACACGTTTACAAAACGGGATTTATTCGTTTCTGCAAAAGCGCGGCTTCAAAGACCGCTGTTCCGCAAAATCTTGCCCTTGTCCTTTGTGGTCTTGGCTTTGGTTGCGCTCCAGTCTTGGGACTACTACCAACCCTGGAATCCCAACCCGCCAGTGGCACTTCAGCCAATCGGTGCTTGGACGAACCTCAGTCCGGCGCAGCGCCTGACCCTCAAGAATGGTGGCAGCGTCCCCAATTTCAACTCCGGTATTTGCAGCGGGGTAAACCCCATCCTGCTCAACATCAGCTCCGGGCCGGCGCCCGGCGCCCTCATCAACAACGTCATCAATGCCCGCCAGCCCCGACGTTGGGGCAATACTTCGTTCTACCTCGCCCGCCAGAACATGGGTGGCTCGGGGGTGCAGTACTGCTTCGACCTCAGCATCGCCGCACCGTTCGGGATGGACAGTCGGGAACACGCCTATTTTGCCTACGGCGAAAACATCGGCGTCACGGCGCTCAACGGCGTCAACCCCGTGCCACTTGCGGCGAGCTACCAGGGAGGCCCCGTCGGCAATGCCACCATCACTGGAAATGGCACGGGCAGCGTCCACTTCAACGCCAACGGAAAGACGGGCGGCGGCCTCTGGTGGAGCGTCAATTCTAGTGGCCAGCCCATCACGCAGGTTTGCGTCCAGTACTTCGCCCCGCCGGGCGACCTGCCCACCATCGAGCCGTTCCGCCTCAGCATTGACGGCACGAAGTGCGTGGCCGATGCGCCCATCGTCTGTGCCAACAGCTTTCCAGTGAGCCGCTGGGGCAGGCTCTCCGCCAACCAGGGCCTCTGGCTCGACGACGGCCAACCAGTCTTCGGCTTCAACAGCGGCTTCTGCGATGAAACCGGCGACCCCATCACCTTTATTGAAATTGACGCCAACCCGTCCACGGCCTCCGGCAATTCCACGTTGAGCAACAAGCCCCCACGCCCCTACGGGCGGTTCAGCCTCGACAACAGCCGGGAGTTCATCGGCATGGGCGGCAATACCTACTGCTTCACCCTCGACGAGGCAAGGCCCATCCGCCTCAACTCGCAGGAGCACCGGTTCTTCGCTGGGCCGGAGCGGGTGCGCATCAAGGCTTGGCTCGGTGCAGACATAGTCAGTATGAGTGGCTTCGGCAATGGTCCGGCCCCCATCAGCAATGCCAACGGCCTGACGTTCAGTGGTTTGGGCTACGGCAAAGGGCGTTTATTGGAGCGCCAGTTCCAACAACCAGCCCGTGTCGCAGGTCTGTGTGGAGTACTGGCGGGTGGATGGCCAAGCACTCACGGGCGAGCCATTTGCGCTTGAGCTTTGTGCGACCCGCTGCCTGTTCGACGACAGCTACGCCTGCACAGAAAGCCCTGACCCATTTTGCTCCGTAAACATTCCAGAGATTATGATCACGAAAACCGTGACGCCCGTCAACGGCTACGGACTGAACGAATGCGACAGCGGCAGCGTGCAACTTCCTGCTTTCAAAATCAGCATCACGATGTACAACAACGCAGGTAGTGCGAAGGAGCTTTTCCTTTACGATGACCTGCTCAACTACCTCGCAGCCGCCTACGTGGACACACTGACCGCTCCGCAAATTGTGGCGTCAACCGCCACCGGCCCGCCGTTGCTCGACCCCTATTTTGACGGAAGGAACTACATAGACCTCTTCGTGCCCGGCACGGGTTGGCTGTCGGCAGGGCAATACCTGACCGTGGAGTTCACGGTGGCACTCGACCCGAATGCGCCTGGTGCCTTGTCGGCACTTTGCAACACCGCCTTCGGTGGCGGTACCACGGCCAATGGGATGGTCGTGAGCGACCTCTCCGGCAACCTCAGTGCCGGGTACAGCGACCCCACCCCAGTCAACAACCTGCCCGCTGGCTACGTGGCCATCCCAGCGCAGGATGTGACGATGGAAGCCACGCTGATGAACTACATGAACGGCCCACAAAACTGGGCGAACAACAATGGCGGCGCAACTTTCAGTGTGCCCGGCTGCGGCCCCATCACCTGGACGAGCGACTTCGACATGGACAACTGGGTCTGGAATTGCAGCTATATTGACGGCCATATTGACGTGACCTTCACGGCCCACGACAACTGCGGCCATACTTTTATTACTTGTGCCACCTTCACGCTCGTGGACACCCAAGGCCCAAGCTGCATAAAGCCCACCAACCTCGACCTCGACTGTGCAGACCCCAACGCTGCCGCACAGCTTGACCACTGGCTCAACTATGACGGCAACTGGAACGACCTCAGTCAACCCGTCACTTTCACCCACGACTTCACGGGCCTCACGGGCAACGAGTGCAACGGCGACACCATCACCGTCACTTGGACCGGCACCGATAATTGTGGCAATACGACCATCTTCGTCGGTTACCTCACTGTCAGCGACAACTTGGCGCCTGTGCTGCAAAACGTCCCGGCCAACGTCACGCTTGACCCCTGCACGGCCATTCCGCCTGCGGCGAACGTGACCGCCACCGATGCTTGCGACCCCAGCGTTCTTGTCATTCTGCAAGAATCTGTGACTGGCCCGTACTGCAACCAAATCATCACACGAACCTGGACGGCCACGGACGACTGCGGCAATGTGTCTTCCGCTTCGCAAACGATTACAATCGTTGACAACCAGGCACCTGTTTTCTCCAATGTGCCAGCCGACATTACAGCCGAGTGCCCGAACGTCCCGCCTGTGCAAGACCCGACTGTGACCGATTGCTCGCCGTTCAATGTTGTCTTCAGCCAGCAACAGACAGGCGGTGCCTGCCCATTGCCCAATATCATCACCCGCACCTGGATTGCGACCGACACCTGCGGCCACTCGGACACGGTGACGCAAGTCATCACGATGGTTCCGCCAAACGTGCCTTCCACGCTGATTTTCACGTTTGTGCCGCCGGACATCACCGTGACCTGCGACCTGAACCCCGGTTTCGGTGTTGCCGTGGCCGAAACGACCTGCCCGGCAGGCGGCCTCAGCGTCAGCTTCACCGACGTGGTGAACTCCAACGGCGACTGTAGCCAGCCGTTCAGTGTCACCCGCACTTGGATTGCGCACGACGCTTGCGGCAACATGGTCACTGCATCGCAAACCATTAGCACCGGGCCGGACACGCAGGCACCGCTATTCGCCAGCGACACCCCCGACAGCATCACGGTTGACTGTGGCGGACCGCTTTACACACCGGTGGCTTTCGACAATTGCGGAGCAACCAACTTGAGCTACGTGGACACTGCCCAAACGGGCACCTGCGATACAGGCTTCCAGTTCGTTCGCATATGGACGGCAACCGACGTCTGCGGCAACAGCTCGACCTTCATGCAATTGGTGACCACCAATCCCGATACCACAGCACCCGTGTTCATCTTCGTGCCCTACGACCAGTTCTTTGACTGCGAGGACACCATCGTTTTCCCCGACCCAATTGCCTTTGACAATTGCAGCGATGTCACCATCACGTGGCAGGACAGCATCATCGGCACGGGCGACTGCCACGTGGTGGACAGCATCGAATACGGCTACGACATCGTGCGTACCTGGACGGCCACCGACGAGTGCGGCAACTTCACCACAGCCACCACCAGCGCTTGGGTGCTGCCCGGCTTCAACAGTGGAAACATGATTGCTTTCAGCTACGTGCCAGAAAATAAAACCGTTGATTGCAGCGGCAATGCCGTCTTCGGCGAGCCAGTCTGCCACTCGGCATGCGGCCCGCTGACCATCAGTTTTGTGGATGAAATCGTGGCTGGGGACTGCTCGACAGCCACCACTATCACACGGCACTGGACGGCCACCGACGTCTGCGGCAACTCGACCTTTGCGCAGCAAACCATCGTCATCATGCCCGACCAGTCGGCGCCCGTGTTCACGCTGGCTTCGCAGGACTTGACGATGAACTGCACAACAGCCGGGACGCCAATTTTCGACACGCCGACCGTTTCGGACAACTGTGCCGAAGGCACCAGCCTAACCATCAGCCACCACGATGTGTGGAGCGGCGGCGGCTCAACGGCTTGCGCAAACCAGACCGTGACCCGCACGTGGACGGCGCTGGACGCCTGCGGCAACGAGGCGACCGCTTCGCAAACCATCACCATCGTGGACAACGAAGCACCGATATTTAGCACCGTGCCAGCCGACCAGTCGCTGACCTGCGGCGAGGCGGTCGTGTTCGGTACGCCGGAGGCCGCCGACGGCTGCTCGACCGTGAGCCTGACGCACACCGACGAGGTGCTGGATTTGGCCTGTGGCCAACAGCACGTGAGGACGTGGACGGCAACGGACGCCTGCGGCAACTCGGTCGTTGCGCAGCAAAAAATAACCGTGACGGACGATGCTGCGCCAACGTTCAGCAGCGTGCCCGCCGACCAGTCGCTGACCTGTGGCGATGCGGTCGTGTTCGGCACGCCGGAGGCCGCCGACGGCTGCTCCACAGTAAGCCTGACGCACACCGACGAGGTACTGGATTTGGCCTGCGGCCAACAGCACGTGAGGACTTGGACGGCAACGGACGCTTGCGGCAACTCGGTCGTTGCGCAGCAAAAATCACGGTGACGGACAGCGAACCACCCGTTTTTACGACCAGTTTTGAAAACCTGACCATCGAGTGCGGCGAGCCGATTGCGTTCGTGGACATGGCCGTGAGCGATGCTTGCAGCACGGCAGCGCTTGCGTTTAGCGACGACGTGCAGGTGAACAATTGCGGCCAAACCACCACCCGCACTTGGACGGCGACGGACGCCTGCGGCAATGTGGCCACCACTTCGCAGACCATCACGGAGGTGGACACGCAGGCCCCAGTTTTTGAACCGATGCCGACGGAACTGGCGATGACGCTGGCCGAGTTTGCAGCGTGGACGCCGCCTGTGGCGACCGCCACCGACTGCAACAATGTGACCATCAACACCGAGACGACCGTGCATACCAGTTGCGAAGCGGCCTCGCATGTTTTCACCTACACAGCGGCAGATGCCTGCGGCAACACGGCCAACCACACGCTGACGGTGACGCTGCTCGACGCCATTTTTGCGGTCAGCGCCGAAATGCCCACTTCGCTTGACTGCGGCAACAGCTACGCACTGACGGCCAGTGCCGAGAACGGCACGGTGCCGTACAGCTTCAACTGGACGGTGGTGGAAGGAGCTGGCTGGGAAATCACGGGTGGCGCAGCTACCGAGTCGGCCACACTGCTGGCGGGCGAGGGCACGGCCACGGTGATGCTGGAAGTGGTGGACGCCAGTGGCTGCGCAGAGATGCAAGCCTTTACTTTGAGCTGCAACCAGACGGCCTCTGGCATTGACGAGGAGGTGGTTTCGGGCTTCCAACTGCTACCCAATCCGACGAAGGACTTCATGACCGTGCGATACAGTACCGCCGCCGTTGGCGATGCCACGCTGCGCATCCTGAACCCGCTGGGCGAGGTCGTTTTGCTCCGCAACGGGCAATCCAACCTTGGCCGCAACGAGGCGAGTTTCGACGTTTCGGGGTTGGCTGCTGGCACCTATTTCTTGTCGCTGCAAGTTGGCGATGGAGTGGTGACCCAGCGGTTCGTGAAAGTTTGTGGGAGAGATTCAACGTCGGGGAGGTTTTGAACCTCCCCGACGTTTGCGAAAATAGATGCAACTAATTGGCGCATCAAAGCACCCTCTGGCTACATGCTGGAGGGTGCTTCGCTTTTTTGGATAAAGCAGCTGTGTCAGTTCGTTTGCAAAAAAGCATTCGGAGAGGTTGGGGGAAAAATGCACCTTTGCCGTTCTGTGAAAATTTAACACAAAATTCAACTTGCATGAAGATTAAGTTTACAATCAAGGTAGGCATTTTAGCGATGCTCTTTTTCCTCGCCTTCGGCAAAATGTCAGCTCAGTCAGCCGTCGTCATCAATGAAGTAATGGCCTCCAATGTGGCCACCATTGCCGACCAGGACGGCGAATTTGACGATTGGGTTGAGCTGTACAACAATTCCAACAGCACCGTGGACCTCTCCGGCTGGTTCCTCAGCGACAATCCCGACAACCCCGACAAATGGGATTTTCCGGCAAATACAAGCATTCCTGCTGGAGGCTACCTCATCGTCTGGGCGGACGAGGACAGCAGCCAGGTGGGCCTTCACGCCAACTTCAAGTTAAGTGCGGCGGGCGAACAACTGCTGCTGATCAATGCCAGCGGCAGCACCGTGCAGGACATCGCCTTCGGGGCGCAACAGGCCGACAAGGGCTATGCCCGCTCCCCGAACGGCACGGGTAGCTTTGTCATCAAGAACCCGACCTTCAAGGCCAACAACGACACGGGCATCTCGGCGGTGGGTGAGGCTGCACTGGCGAAAATGCTCACCATTTCCCCCAACCCGGTCAGCGACGGTGAGGCAACTTTGCGAAGCGAAAAACAGGGGCTGCAAACCGTGGAGGTCTTCGACCAACTTGGTCGGTTGCGGTTGAAAACGGCTTTTTTCAACGAAGCAAAAATGGACGTGAGCGAATTGCCCGCTGGGTTGTACGTGGTGAAAACAGAGGCGACTCGACAAATGCTGTTGGTGAGGTGAGCCATTGGCAGGTAGCAATACAGCAATATAACAATCCAACAATTTCAAGTATCACCGCATGTTCGACTTTTCCCTTTTGCAAGCCAACGCCGACAACCCGACACTGATGTCGGTGGTTTATGCCATGCTTTTTTCGTTTTTGTTGTCGGTCGTGGTGGCGTTTACCTACGAGAAAACGAGCCGTGATCTGTTCGTCCCGGGCAACTTCATCCAAGCGATGATACTCGGTTCCATGGCCGCTGCCACGGTGATGCTGGCCATCGGCGACAGCTTGGCGAGGGGCTTGGGGATGATAGGGGCGTTGGCCATCATCCACTTCCGCACCAACCTGCGTGACCCCCGCAACATCATCTTCATGTTCTCGGCATTGGCCATTGGCATTGCCTGCGGGGTGCATGGCTACAACATTGCCTTCATTGGCACGGTGGCCTTTTGCATCGTGGCTTTTTTGTTGAAATGGACGCCGTTTTCCACGGCTGGGCACCACCAAATCAACGTACTGCGATTTCGGTTGGATGCCGAGGCGGGCACTTCCGAGGCAGCGGTGCGGCGACTGCTCGACGAGCATTGCACCAAGACCCAGCACTGGCGCTCCGACTACGTGACGGACGCCGAGGGCAGCTTGAAAATCGAATTTGATTATCGGGTCGTTTTTAAAAAAACATCGTCGGGACTGGAATTTTTAAAGCAGTTGAAAAACGTGGAGGGCATTTCCAAAATGACGCTCTCGACGAGGAGCGAGCCGGAGGCGCTTTGACGTAGTTATGAGTTATGAGGTTTGAGTTTCTAGTTGGGTGTCAACTCCATCAACTTTCTCAAAAAAACAACTGTCGCCTCCATGTCACTGCTCAAAATCCTGTCTTCCTCCACCATTGGTACAACTTTCCGGTAAGCCGACAAGGCAGTTTCCACCACCTCCGACGACCGAAGCGGCCTGCGGAATTCCATCGCCTGTGCTGCCGTGAAGAACTCGATGGCCAGCACCCGCTCCACGTTTTTCACCACCCGCCAAGCCTTCGTGGCGGCGTTGGCGCCCATGCTCACGTGGTCTTCCTGGCCGTTGGAGGACACGATGCTGTCCACGGAGGCAGGGGTGCAGAGCTGCTTCGTTTGGCTGACGATGCTCGCAGCGGTGTACTGCGGAATCATGAAGCCGCTGTTCACGCCCCCATTTTTGGTTAAAAAAGGCGGCAATCCCCGCTGTCCACTGATGAGCTGGTAAGTGCGGCGCTCGCTGATGCTGCCCAGTTCGGCCAAGGCGATGGCGAGGTAATCGAGGGCCAGGGCCAGTGGCTGGGCGTGGAAATTGCCGCCAGAAAGGATTTCGTCCTCGTCGGGGAAGATGGTCGGGTTGTCCGTCACGGAATTGATTTCGGTGAAAAACACCCGCTCCACATGGGCGATGGCGTCGTAGCTGGCCCCATGTACCTGCGGGATGCAGCGGAAGGCGTAGGGGTCTTGCACGGCGGTCTTTTCTCGAAGGGACATCTCACTGTCTTTCAACAAGTTGCGGATGGCCTTGGCGGTTTTCAGTTGCCCTTCGTGCGGCCTGATTTTGTGCAACAATTCGTTGAACGGCGACAGCCTGCAATCGAAGCCATCTATCGAAACGGCAGCGGCGAGGTTGGCCAATTCATACAAACGCCGGGCTTCCAGCAGGCACCAAACACCGTAGGCTTGGCAAAATTGGGTGCCGTTGAGCAAAGCCAAGCCCTCCTTCGATTGGAGGCGAATGGGCTGCCAGCCGTGTTCTTTGAGGACATTGGCTGCGGACATTTTTTCGCCGTTCAGCCGCACCTCGCCCATGCCGATGAGCGGCAGGCTGAGGTGCGCCAGTGGTGCCAAATCGCCGGAGGCGCCAAGCGACCCCTGCTGGAAAATGACGGGCAAAACGTCATGGTTGAAGAAATCAACGAGGCGCTGCACGGTGACGAGTTGTACCCCAGAGTAGCCCTGCGAGAGTCCCTGGATTTTGAGCAAAAGCATCAGCCGCACCACATCGGCGGGCACTTCATCGCCCATGCCACAGGCGTGGGACATGACAAGGTTGAGCTGCAACTGCTCCAATTTGTCTGGTTCGATGCGAACGTTGCAGAGCGAACCGAAGCCCGTGTTGATACCATAAAACGTTTCGTTGGAGGCGGCCAATTTGTCGTCAAGGTACTGGCGGCAATGCTCAATGCGCTGGGTGGCCTCAGCGGAAAGGGCTATCTTGCTGCCAGATTTGAGTATTTGGCCCAACTGTTCAAGGGATAGCGGGTCAGGGCTGATATGGTGCATTTAATGAGTGATGAGTGACATAACGGCATCATTGGTTTTAATAACATCAACTTTGCTGAAGGAACGAACGGTTGTTTTAAAACTGCCTAAACTATCTGGTTTTATCTGCGTTTTCACAAAGTTTGCAAAGGTAAAAAACTGCCGTGCAAACCACTTAAAACAATTGAAGCTTGGAACTCAACTATAAAACTTTCGGCCAAGGCGACCCCGTCATCATCCTGCACGGGCTGTTCGGGACGCTGGACAACTGGCAGACCATCGCCCGGCAACTGGCGGAATCGCACTCCGTTTTTATGCTCGACCAGCGCAACCACGGCCGCTCGCCCCACGCCGAGGCGCACGACTACCCGACGCTGGCCGAAGACCTGCGGCAGTTCATGGAGGCGCACTGGATGTACGACGGGGCGCACGTAATCGGCCACTCGATGGGCGGCAAGACGGCCATGCAATTCGCCCTTGAACACCCCGATTTGGTGAAAAAACTGGTGGTCGTGGACATTGCGCCGAAGGCGTACCCCGGCGGCCATTTCGAGATTTTCGAGGCGCTGCAAGCGATGGACTTGGACAACATCGCCGACCGCAAGGAGGCCGAAGCATTCCTTGCCGAGCACATCAAAGAAGTGGATGTGCGCCAGTTTTTGATGAAAAACCTGACCCGAAAAAACAGGGGAGGAGAGGGCGGCTTGAGTTCAAAATGAACCTCCCCGTGATTTGGAAGCACTACCCGGACATCTTGGCGGCGGTGGAAGGCGAGCCGTTCGAGGGGAGACGCTGTTTATCCGGGGTGCCGCTCAAAGCACGTCATCTTGCCGGACGATGAGGCGTTGATAAAAAGCTGTTTCCCCAAATTCCGGAAATCAAGACGGTGGAGGGGGCTGGGCATTGGGTTCATGCGGAGAAGCCGGTGGAGTTGCTGGGGCTGGTGAAGGAGTTTTTGGGAAAGTGAATTTTTTTTTGAAAAAAATTTATCCTATTTAAACTTTCCACTTCTGTAGTGGTTTCCTTTCCTAATTCGGCTTTAGTTTGAATTGTAAGTTCTATTATTTTGCTGGAAAAGACTTTCAATGACTTAAAGAATAATTTGAGTTTGAGATTTATAATCTCTACTATGAATCTATAGCCGAATTTAGTTTTTAGAAAGCTTTTCCCGCAGTTTGCCGTCTCGTGCAAAATTTATTCTATTACCTGTTAACAGGGAGTAGTATTTTGCTTTACTCTTTAATTGAGGACTGTAAACTGAGGGAAAATCTAATTGAAATCTCCATTGGGGATTCCCTTAGTTGACAGACTGTAAAACTTGCTAAAGTTCATGGAGCAGTCTTTTTTACAAAAAGGGAAACCAAGAAAGTCGTCCGAATCCCTGTGGACGATCTAACAATCATTGAATTGACAGAGCACGAATTCGATATTATCAAGCGTGGCAAAGTTGATACCTACCGCAGCTACGCAATTGGCCTGATTTCATCAGCTTTTTCCCTCTTCATCGTTCTGCTTGTAGAAGATACTGACCATATACATCAAACTTGGAATAATCTTTAACCATTTTCTTTACTATCGGAAGTGCCATTCTTTATTCACTTCATCGCAAAGAGAAAAGCAATTTTGACCAAATTATTGAGAAGATAGAAAGGAAACGCAAAGAATATAACCAAGAAAAGGAAATAGTAGAACAGCCTTTAAAATTGCCACTTCTTCAGGTCTGATCATTCCATAGGATTCCCATCTTCCCTTACCTTTGCCCCGCAAAATTTTCAATCACCCGGATGGAATCCACCGCCAAGCAAAGCGTTGACTACAAACTCCTCGGCAGGGTCATTGCACAGGCCAAACCCTACAGCGGCACACTGTCTTTAGCGGCGGTGCTGGCCGTGGTGCTGGCACCCATCGCCATCCTGCGGCCCTGGCTGGTGCAGGAGATGGTGGACAAGCACATTTTCAAGGGCGATATTCGGGGCTGACCAAGATGGCGCTGCTATTTCGTCGGGGTGCTGGTCTTCGAGTCGGTGCTGCGCTATTTTTTCCTCTACGCCTCCAGTTGGGTAGGGCAAGCCGTGGTGCGTGACCTCCGGGTGCGGGTCTTCAACCACATCACCTCGCTGCGGCTCACCTACTTCGACCGTACGCCCATCGGCATCAGCACCACCCGCACCATCAGCGACATCGAGAACATCAACGCGGTGTTCTCGCAGGGCATCATCACCATCGTCGCCGATTTCATCACGGTGTTTGTGGTGCTGGGCGTCATGTTCTTGGTGAGTTGGAAACTGACGCTCGTTTGCCTCATCACCATGCCGTTCCTCATTGGGGCCACCTATATTTTCAAGGAAGCCATCAAGTCGTCGTTCCAACAGGTGCGGGCGCAGGTGGCCAAGATGACGGCCTTCCTCCAAGAGCGGCTCACGGGCATGAAAATCGTGCAGATATTCAACGCCGAAGCGCAGGAAATGGAGAAGTTCAAGGCCATCAATCGAGAATACACCAAGGCCAATATAGACTCCATCCTCGCCTATTCGATTTACTATCCCGACCGTGGAAATCATCTCGGCGGCATCGCTCGGCCTCATGGTCTGGTACGGCGCACGGGAGAGCCTCGGCAACGACGTGTCGCTGGGTGCGCTGGTTGCCTTCCAATCTACCTGGGCATGCTCTTCCGCCCCATCCGCATGTTGGCCGACAAGTTCAACACCCTGCAAATGGGCCTCGTGGCCTCCGAGCGGGTCTTCGCACTGCTCGATCGCAGTGACCACATCAAAAACGAGGGCAAGTTGTTGCCGAAGGCAACTGAATGGCGAAGTTGCGTTCCGCAATGTCTGGTTCGCCTACACCGAGCAGGATTGGGTGCTGCACGACGTCAGCTTCGACATAAAACCCGGCGAGACGTTGGCCATCGTGGGCAGTACCGGTTCCGGCAAAACGAGCACCATCAGCATCCTCAACCGCCTCTACGAAACCCAAAAAGGCAGCATCGAAATTGACGGGACGGACATTCGGGAATTTGAACTACACGCATTGCGGCAGCACACAGCCGTCGTCTTGCAGGACGTGTTTTTGTTCAGCGGCACGGTTTGGAAAACATCACGCTCCGCAACGAGGCATCAGCCGGGCGCAGGTGATGGAAGCCGCCAAAATGATCGGAGCGCATGAGTTCATCGAGAAACTGCCCGGCGGCTACGACTACCAAGTACAGGAGCGGGGTGCCACCTGAGCATGGGCCAGCGGCAGTTGATTTCGTTCGTGCGGGCACTGGTCTTCGACCCCGAAATCCTCATCCTCGACGAGGCTACCTCCAGCATTGACCCAGAGACGGAGAGCGTCATCCAGTACGCCATCGAAAAGCTCATTGCGAAGCGCACCAGCATCATCATTGCCCACCGCCTGAGCACCATCCGCCATGCCAACAAAATCTTGGTCTTGGAAAAAGGCAGGTTCGGGAGTTTGGCACGCACGAGGAACTTGCTGCAAAATGAAAATGGGCGGTACCGGGAGCTGTATGAGATGCAGTTTTTGCAGCCAGTGGGATGAGGGGCTTTGGCGGGGCCCAGGTTACGCTGCACTAAATAGGCAGCAATAAGGCCGCTATTGTGCCTTTGCTTGGTGACATTGGTCAAAATCTCAAAATTTTAACACCTCAGTTCCCGCTCCCGTCTCTGTTTTCAAATTTTGATTTGGGCATCCCAGAGGGCCTTTTGTTGGTCTACCTCGTCGGCGTCGCAGAAGTCGGTAATTTCGAGGATAGTCTCGCTGGTGACGGGCGATTGGTAGATTTTGAACTCGAGGTACTCACCGAAGCGGTCTTCGTCTAGCCACTCAAAGTGTACCATTTCCTCCTCGATGTCCTGAGGAGGCGGGCAAAAGCTCAGGATAGCCGCCCCAACTAAATGTGTAGAGGGTTTCACCCTGCACTTCGATATCGTCACAGAACCAGCGGACAAGTTCTGACGGTGAGGTGAAAAATTGATACAACAAGGCGGGAGAAGCCTTGAGTATAAATTCCAGTGTAATCTTTACTCGTTTCATACAGCTGGATTTTTTTGTGCGTAAATTGGCCGTAAACTAGGCACTAAGTCGTTGATTTTCAACGCCTTGCGCCATATTTTGAGCCATTTCGCTCTTAATTTAATTGGTAAATGGCAGTCGAGGCACTGGCCGAAACTGCCGTAAACATTGATGAATATTGTGACGCAACAAGGCTTCTTTTTGCACAGCAACAGGATTGTCAAGTGCTAGGGCTGGCAGCCTCTTTGCGAGAAACGCCGCAAGTAAAAGGAAAATATGGATTTTTCAAAAAATCGAATCAATTTCAACCTATCCCCCAAATGAGGAAAATTAGCCGTTCAGAAGTTTTTTTCGATAAAATAAACCTAGGTTTTGCACTAAGTCCTTTAAAAATCAGAGGCTTCCACATTAAAAAGCGGGGATATAAATTAACGCCCATACATTTTGGTTGATAACCTCACTCCAATTCTGCTATTTTGCAGCGTTTTTACCCAATCCTTAACCAAGCGGCAGATTCCCGATAGAACAATCTGAAAATCAAGACGTTCAACATCTGATTTTTTACGATTTATCGAAATGGGCAAACACTTGATTCCAGAACTTTTCCATAGCTATATTCTGAAACAAACTTGAGCAAGTAAACACTAAACCTTTTCAAATTTTGGAGATTAATGAGACAGCTTAAAATTACAAAATCAATCACCAACCAGGAGAGCCAATCTCTTGAGAAATACTTGCGAAATCGGAAAAGTGGACCTGCTCCACACCGGAAGAAGAAGTGGATTTGGCCAAACCATCAAGCAAGGCGACAAACTGCCCTTGAAAAGCTCACGAAAGCCAACCTGCGCTTCGTGGTTTCCGTGGCAAACAATGCCAAAATCAGGGCCTTTCCCTAAGCGACCTCATCAGCAAGAGGCAACCTCGGTCTCATCAAAGCCGCACAACCTTCGACGAGACCAGGGCTTTAAGTTCATCTCCTACGCCGTTTGGTGGATTCACCAGAACATCCTCAAGCCTTGACCGAAACAGAGCCGCATCGTGCCGCCTACCACTGAACAAGGTTGGATCACTGAACAAAATCAACAAAAGCATTCTCCGAGCTGGAGCAGAGCTACGAACGTGAGCCCTCCTCCCAGGACTGGCCACACTGCTCGGAATACCCCTACCGAAGAGGGAAACCACCCTCGGTGGCCGGCTGCCCGCCACGTGAAGCATGGACGCCCCCCTTCGTGTTGGACGGCGAGGACTTAACTCCCTGCTCGATGTGACGGAGGAGAACAACACTCTCCGAAGACCGACCAAGACTTGGATTACACCGAGTCCGCTGCGACTCGATCAGCGCTCGCTCAGTACCCCCACCGACCGCCAGATGGACGTCATCAGCTCTATTTCGGCATCGGCGTGGAGCATCACGCGCTGTCGTTGGAAGACATTGGCGACAAGTTCGGCCTCACCCGTGAGCGGGTACGCCAAATCAGGACAAGCTATCCAACAAGCTCCCGCTCCGCCAACAGCAAGAGCAAACTGCTGGAAGCACTACCTCGGGAAACGACCATTTCGATTGACGATTTGGATTGACGAGTGACCATTGAGAACAATCAAAAGGAACGAGTGCTACGTACCTTTTACAGCTCGCACAGCCGAATCCAAAAGAGTCAGTCGTAAATCGGTCAGTCCTAAAGCTCGTCAATCAAAGTTACCGCATCCGTGTTGTTCGTCTTGTCGCATTTGAACTGGGTACTGATCGAATTCAATGAAAGGACAAAGGCTTTTCATATAACGGGTCTTTCCCTCCGTCAACCTTCATCGGCCCGTGCAAATGTGTCGCCGGGTAATGGGTCGCCGTTGGCCGGGCTGGGGCTTCTGATTTGGCCACCGGCGGCGTTACACCCCTCGACGGCGTGGGCACACCAGAAATAAAGGCTTTACCTCCAATTTTCCCACGTTCTTACGCCTTTGTCAAAAAGCTTGAATTTGCCGACCCACGTTGGCAATGATGTACTCGATGGTCGCCCATTTATCCGTCCTGCTCGATGATTTGGAGCCTACGGAAGTAGATATCAGGGCAATCATCTACCACGCCGGGCTGAACGGAAGGAAAAGCGGGTTCTTCTTCGCCCCCTTTGCCCGTGAACATGGCGGAGTCTTCTACTTCTGGCACCTCAGTTGGTGTGCCCCTTGACTTTGGTCTCTCAAAGCCCTCAACCACGGGCTCCCGCTGTGTTGCTTTTTGACAATCCACGATCGCCAGCACCGGCTCACCACTCCGCACGTTGCCCGGCTGGCAGCTACGAAATTTTCATCGTAGAGTGTCAGGCGTATGCCCTCTCGAAGGCCACCCAGCTTGTTGCTGAAAGCGTATGGTCAAAATTGACCTATACCCAATGCTCCGTACCTTTTTCGGGAAATCTTGGCGTCCCATCCGGCCAGAGTTGACGATGCTGGACCGAATCTTGACCCGGTCATCTGCGCCGTTTCAGCACGAACATCTGTCATCTCAAGTCTGAAGCTCCGGTATTTCACGGTGCCTCACTGCTCTTTTTGTCAACACCTTCGCCGGAAGGATTTGAGGAATCAGAGATTTTAGGATTTGAGGAGATATGGCTGGTGTTGTTGGTTGGAAAATGAGAGACCTGCGATGCAAAGACCAATGGAAAGCGCCCAAAGAAGTATTTTGCAGGTTTCAGATTAAGACACCATAGTTTTTAGTACGCTATTGAGACAATATGAGTGGAGACGGTGTATTTTTCATATAAACCATCACGCAACTCAATACTACACAAAAAATACTGCCAACCCTTAACACCAATTAGCGAATGGCGGTGGGATGAAAGATGAAAATGACAGTACCACGACAGTAAGCTACACCTGCCCAGCTGCTGGGCTTTACTTCCGCTCCGCCGTCGACCAAAATTTCCACGGACCGGTTGAGGT
This sequence comes from Saprospiraceae bacterium, assembly GCA_016719855.1. Lineage (GTDB taxonomy): Bacteria > Bacteroidota > Bacteroidia > Chitinophagales > Saprospiraceae > UBA6168. The sequence continues at coordinate 81,487 of JADJYH010000019.1, forward strand.
TTACCTGCAACCGGGAAATAAACGTCTCAGTACGTTGGATGCCTGGAATTTTGAATCTTATCTGAAGTACGTCCCGAAGGTGATCGGTGTCACGGCAATAGATTTTGCGAAAATGCTGCTAAGACCAGTCTGTAATAGGCCTCCACCGCTTAGGGTATTTTTAAGCTCCTCCGACACATCGTCGTAGAGGGCTTTTGTCAAAATAAATACCGAGAAAGCACAGATATCGTAACCAAGGCGACAGTTTACCACGAGGTTGGCGCCCTGTACACGAATGCCCATGTCCATGGTTTTTTTCATACGCACGTGTACAGTGCCACCGGAAACAGCCGATTTTCTTCGCAATATCGGTGTAGGGTTGCTCACGTCGTTCATTAGCATGGAGAGGATAAGCTTGTCAGTCTTGTCGATTCCATTTCATACGTCAGTTTTAAAAAAATAGGCCAGCATGGGGCATGGGGAAACGCCAGTAGACCCAAGCTTTGAGTATTTTCAACAATTTGCGTTTTAAGGCCCAAATTTTCAAAAAACAAGCCCGTCATTCGCATGTTTTGTTGATTTTTCAATTCTTTTAACGAAGGCAATCAAATCTGTTTTTGTTTTGAAATATTTGGACTGCAACCTCGTATTTGTCCCAAACTTTTGGGCCACGCCGTACATTATTAGTAAAGGCAAAACCAGGCCTAAAATAGATTGAAAACGAATTTTGTGGGTCAAACATAGCCCCAAATAACTCCATACAATTAACAAGGAATGGATGAAGAATACGCCGACACCGAGGAAGCTCAAAATCTGGCTGCCCTGCTCTTTCAATAGTGCTGGTGGCCGGCACTCATT
>JADJYH010000020.1 GCA_016719855.1 Saprospiraceae bacterium
GACATTTCCGAGCGCTGGACGTTGACTACCACACGCTTTTGCTTTGGATTAGGCGGTTCGAATCAGAGGGTTTGCCCGGGCATCAAGGTCAAGTACCTTGACAGTTGCGGCGCAAACCGATGACCTCGAGCAGATATTGGAGCGGACCAAGCGGCTACGGCAAACCCATCAAGACTGGGGCGGAGGCTATACGCCTGAACTCTGCGGGAATTCCCCAAGCGACAGTTCCCGGCGAGCGCCAGTTGCAGCGCCAGCTGTTGAAGGCGGGCCTGAACAAGCCCGCACCAAAAATTGCCTCCGGTTGGCGCCGATTGGGCCACGCAAGCCTTCGAGCGGGTACAGGTGGACGCCAAGGAACGGTTGCGCACCAAAGATGGCAAAGCGTGCTGTTACCTGAACTTTATAGACGAGTACGGGGCTGAACTGGACGCCTTCGTTTTCCCCTACGGGCGCATCAACCAAGTCCCCGTGCAAGCAGTAATTGATTGTGTGCGCTGTGTGCTGTGGCGCTGGGGGTTCATCCAATGCTTCCGGGCAGACAACGGGCGCCGTTCGGGACCCGACCCGCCAATCACCGACACCCTTGAACCTTTGCCTGCGGGCCTTGGGCATGGCGGTAAAACGAACCCCCCGCCCGTTCACCCCGCAAAACGCAAAGGTGGAACGCAACCAAGGAACAACCGCCCGCTGGGGGACCCCACAGTGCGGGGGGACTACCTCGACCTCCAAGAACGTTTGAACCAGGCAGTGCTGGACCAGCGGGAAAACTTCCTACCCGAACCTGCAAGGGCAAGACCCGTGCAGAGCGGTTCCCGAGCTTTTTCAAACCCGAGAAAGTTCAACCCGGGGGATTTTGACATCCAGCGGGCGTACCGCCACCTTGCACAAGGTTCCTGGCAACGAAAAATCAGCAGCGTTGGGACAACCAATGTATTTGGGCAAGTCTATCAGGTTGGCTACCAACATAGAAACCAGATGCTCACTGCCACCTTTGATGCTCAATAAACCCTGTGGCTTTAAGGTGGTCAATCGGAACGGCAAAGGTAGGCCAATCCGGCTCGCTCTCCACACCCAACACCACGATTTCAGGCCGGAAACCCAGCACGGAGATTGCCCGGTCGGCCACCAGTTCCGCCATTTCCAGAAGGGTCATCACCTGCTCACCGCCAAGGTTGTAGCAACCGCTCAGGCCGTTTTCCAGCACGTGCCCCACTGCTCGGCACACGTCCGTCACAGTGACAAAATCACGCCGCTGCCTGCCCGAAGAGCGGAGGATGAGGCGGCCTTCCGTCACCGCCATCCTGCACAAGTCGTTGACTATCAGCTCCCAGCGCTCGATGCTTGACGAAGCTGGACAGCCGAAAGCGTTGGTCAGGCGCAGCACAACAGGCTGGCATGCACTGTATTTTTGTAAAAAAAGCACCTCGTCTTCGGCGGCCTTTTTCGTGGCGGCGTAGGGATGGCTGAGTTGGGGTAAAATTATCGTTTCGTCCAACCGTCCAGCCAGTGGCGAGCCGTACACATGCACCGAGGAGAGGAAAATAAATTGCCGCACCCCTTCTTCGGCAGCAGCTTGGACGAGGCTGCGGGTGAGTTTCACATTCACCTCGTGAGCGAGCGCCGGGTCGTTGGCGCAGGAGGCGGCGTCCAATCCAGCAGCGTGGACGATGGCATCCACCTTGTAGCCGCCAAACTTGTTTGGCAGGCTAGTGTCCAGCCTGCCAAACAAGTTTGGCGACCACAAACCACCTCCCACCCCGGCATTTGCCGAGCGAAGTAATCCAGCAGCCTACCGCCAGGGTAGCCGGTTGCGCCGGTGAGTAGGAGTTTTTTCAAGTAAAAAGGTCAAAGTAAAAAGTCAAAAGTAAGCGAGCCAATCATCTGTCATCAGTCTTCGACTCCACTTCGGTGGGGTCGTGCGGCAGGTCGGCGATGTTCAGCAGGAGGTTCGTTCCGTCGGCCATGCCCTCAAAGGCCAGCCAGACGCCGGGCGGCACGGTCAGGCGCTGGTAGTTTTCGGGGGAAAGCTCCACCTCGTCCGTTTGGCCGCAGGTGTGGCTTTCGGTTCGGTCATCTTGGAGCAGAAAACGGATGCGGCCAACCGGCACGACGAGGTTCAGCGTCATGCGGCGGTGACGCTTCCATCCTTTCGTCACGCCTTTTTTCACCGAAGAAAATACGCCTCGCCGAAGGCGGCAAAGCCCTCGTCCGTACTGCGCAGGGCGTGCATCACAGCACCTTTTTCGCTGGGCAGGATACGCAGTGGCGTGAGTTTGCAGCCGTCAATTTTCATCTCCATTTTGTCCATTTAGCGCTTTTATCCATAGCAATCTTTCGATAAATCAAATACTGGCATTGTGAAGCGGAACATGTCTTGCTAGGATTTTTGTAAAATTGAGGGTACCACTCGGAGGTTAAGATTGAAGCTTCCCCAAACCTAAGCACAGGTTGCCAATCAAGCATTTTACTGGCTTTTTCACAATTCAATTTAAGCAAATTCGCCTCAGGAAAGATTGCGTCTTTATCTATAATCACGTTTTCCAAGCCGTCAGGAAGTTTCCAAAAGGTGGACAAATGGCCTACCATATTGAGTACAGTTCGATTTTGAGTTGGCTCTGGCCCAAAGTTGAATGCCTCGCCATTGAGTTCGGGGTGTTCGGCAAGCAGTTGGCCGAGGCGAAGGTAGCCGCTAAGTGGCTCCAGCACGTGCTGCCACGGGCGGGTGGCGCTCGGCTTGCGCAAATGCACAGGCTGCCTGGCTGCCCATGCCCGTATGCAGTCCGGCACGATGCGACCCTCCGCCCAGTCGCCACCGCCGATGACGTTTCCGGCGCGGGCCGTGGCAATCCGTACGGGGCAATTTTCTCCCGAAAAAAGAACGCTGCCATGCCCTCACCACGATTTCGGCAGCAGCCTTGGAGGCACCGTAGGGGTCGTCGGCACCGAGTGGGTCGGACTCCCGGTAGCCGTGGGTGCTTTCTTGGTTGTCGTAGCACTTGTCGGAAGTGACCATCACCATCACGCAGTGATGCTCGATGCCACGCACGGCTTCGAGCAGGTGTGCATGGCCGAGCAGGTTGGTGGTGAGGGTATCGAGGGGGCTTTCGAGAGATTTCCGAACGATGGACTGTGCGGCGAGGTGGAAGATGAAGTCGGGGCGCACCTCACCCACGATTTTTTTCACCAAGCCCAAATCCCGCACGTCGGCCTGATGGTGGCGGATGCGGGCGGCCAACCCCAGCACTTCGTACAGCGAAGGCTGCGTGGGCACGCCGTTGGCGAGACCGTGCACTTCGGCACCGAGTTCGAGCAGCCAGGTGGTGAGCCATGCTCCTTTGAAACCAGTGTGGCCGGTGACGAGCACCCGTTTTTGGTGGTAGGTGTTTGCGAACATTACGTGGATTGACGATTTACGACTGACGATTTACGACTGCGCAACATGCTGATAATGAGGTGTTGGTGGTTAATAAAAAATTGAAACCACTTCTCAGAAAGTATCAATTTCTGAGTTCTCGGGTAATATCCCCCGCCTTGATTCGCCCTTCGATGGCCCGGATTTTCCACTGCGTGAATTTCTGGTTGGACTCGAAGCCGTGGCCGTAGATGATTTCGTCGGGGCGGCGGACGATGACGAACTTGGTGGTATGCACCCTGTCGTTTTCCTCCTCCCAGGTGAGTTCCTCGGTTTCGAGGCGCTCGCCAGCGCTGCCTGTCCACACCACGCTGTCCTGCACGATGAACTTGCTGTTGTTGTCGTAGCGTTCGGCATATTTGGCGGTCATGCGGCCGGTGACGGTCTGGCCGTCGGGGGAGAAAAACTCCACGGTGAGGCCGTCGGGAAATTCTTGGTAGGGGTCTTTTTTGTCCAAATGCCGGATGAGTTTCGGGCTGACGATGCGCAGCTTGAGGATGGCAGAGTCGCTGTACAGCAACTCGACGCCCGTGGCGGTTTCCACCTGCGTCTCGTCACGAGAAAAAAGGCGGTTGACTTCGTTGATGTCGTTTTCGCAGGAGGCGAGGAAGAAGTAAAAAGTAAAAAGGAGAAAGTAAAAAGTGGGGTTGCTGCGGAATTGCAGAGGCTTGCTATTGGCTTTGATTTGTGAACGTTTTTTCATGATTCAAATATCACGGTCGAGGTTTTTGTCAAACCAAACCAACTCCTGGTTGTCTGGCTCTCCGTTGTAGTTCACGGTGATTTCATCGCCGGGGTGGATGGTTTTCAGGCAATAAAAATCAATCGTTTCGTGATCATAATCAAGCAGGTAGCGAGCGTTGGGCTGGTAGGAGTGGTTAAATAGCGAGCCGTTGCCCAGGGCGATGGCGCACTGTTTTTGTTCCTCTCCCCAGAGGAAATAGTAGTCGTGCAGCTTGGTGTCGTGGATTTTCGGCAAATCCTCCTCCGGCAGCACGATGGCTGGGCAGATTTCAATCAAATCGCCCTCCTCCAGGGTCTCCCCCGTGAAGACGCCCCGGCCTCCGAGGTCGCTGTCGGCGATGTAAAGAAAAGATACTCGTTGGGACATACTTAGCAGGTGAGCAGGTGAGCGGGTGAGCGAGTGAGCAGAAGAGAAAGCGAGAACCTCGCTCACCTGCTCACATGTCTCACCCGCTCACTCGCTATTTAGACCTCAACTTCACCACTGGGCAAATCATTTCTTCGAGTGAAATGCCGCCGTGCTGGAAGGTGTTTTTGTAATAATTGTTGTAGTGGTTGTAGTTGTTGGGGTAAAGGAAAAAGGCATCGCCCTTGGCAAAAATAAAGGTCGAGCTGATGTTCGGACGGGGCAATCCGGCCTGCTTCGGGTCACGGAAGTCGAGGACGTCCCGCTTCTCGTACTGGAGGTTGCGTCCAACTTTGTAGCGCAGGTTGGTGGTCGTATCCTTGTCGCCGACGACCCGTGAGGGGGTGTTCACCCGGATGGTGCCGTGGTCGGTGGTGATGATGAGCTGGACATCCTTCTCAGCGGCCCGTTGTAGGGCGTTCCAAAGCGGCCCATTGAGGAACCAGGAACGGGTGAGCGAGCGGTAGGCTTTTTCGTCGCCAGCCAGTTCTTTCAGCACTTCCATCTCCGTGCGGGCGTGGGAGAGCATGTCAATGAAATTGTAAACAATGACCGTGAGGTCGTTGCGCAGGTAGTTCAGGATGTTGTCGTTCAGTTCCTTGGCATGGGCTACGTTGGTTATTTTGATGTAGTCGAACTTGATGGGCTTGCGCATGGTACGCTTCAATTGCGCCTCCAAGAAGTCGGCCTCGTGCAGGTTCTTGCCGCCCTCGTCCGTGTCGTTTTTCCACATGGTGGGAAAATTTTTCTCAATATCGGCGGGCATCAGACCAGCAAAAATGGCGTTGCGGCTGTACTGCGTGGCCGTGGGGAGGATGCTGTAAAAAAAGTCCTCCTCCTCCACCCGGAACAGCTCGGAGATGATAGGCTCGATGACTTTCCACTGGTCAAACCGCAAATTGTCGAGCAGCAACATGATGGTCGGGCGCTCCTCGGTGAGGTTCGGGAAAACCTTGCGGCGCATTAGGTTGTGTGACATGGTGGGGGCTTCGGCGGTTTCGTTCACCCAGTTTTCATAGTTCTTAGCCACATAGCGACAGAACTCCGAGTTGGCCTCCTGCTTCTGGTTGGAGAGGATGTCGCCCATGGCCGCCGACTCGGAATGGTCCATTTTTATCTCCCAGCCGATGAGCTTGCGATAGACTTCCACCCACTCCTCAAACTTGGGGCTGCTGTTGATTTGCATGGACAACATGCGGAACTCCTGCTGGTAGTCGGAAGTGGTTTTCTCCCTGACGAGGCGCTTGTTGTCAATGATTTTTTTGAGCGTCAGCAGTATCTGGTTGGGGTTCACGGGCTTGATGAGGTAGTCGGAAATCTGGGAGCCGATGGCCTCCTCCATGATGTCCTCCGCTTCGTTTTTCGTAATCATCACCACAGGGAGCAGGGGGTTGTTCTCCTTGATTTTTGCGAGGGTTTCGAGGCCGGTGATGCCGGGCATGCTCTCGTCGAGGAATACCACGTCGAAGTCCTTGTTGTTTTCGACCTCATCAAGGGCATCGTGGCCGTTGGTGACGGTGACCACGTCATAGCCTTTTTTTTCCAGAAAGAGCAGTTGGGGCTTCAGCAAATCAATCTCATCATCGGCCCAAAGAATTCTTATTTTATCCATAAATAATTGGTTTGCAAAGGTTTGAATATGTGTGTGAAAAAAGTCTGTTACCAAAAGTTCCTGCCTGCGTCACAAAGCCGCACTGTAATTCCCGCCAAAAGTACCATTTAGAAACTCCCCCACAAAAGACTTAGCGTACCCATTATCATCCCCTGAATCAAAGCTCCTAAAATCCAGTTGGTGTCAAATACAAAGACATAGAACACCGAAGCCCGGCTGCAAGATTGCTTCCGGGCTTCTTTTTTTTAAAACGGCTGGATTGAAGGGTTTAGTATCAAAATCAAATTTACTGTTGGATGGGGGCCGGGGGGAGGCTTCTACTGCTGGTTCAACCACACCTTTTTTGCCCCCACCATTTCAATCTGATCAAAAACAGCTACATAATAAACGCCTGCGGTCAAAGTCGGCAAGGCAATGCTTGTGGTTTGACCCACTGTCACATTTTGCGAAGCAACCACTCGGCCCTCGCTTGACAGAAGGTTGATTTTCAACGACTTGTTTTGGGCGAAGCCCTCAAAATCCAACCGTAGCGAGCGGTGGCTGCTGTCGGGCGTCACCTCAAAGCCGAGGAGTTTTACGGGTTCGTTCGTTGCGTCGAGTCCAGTGTATTGGTGCTCCATCCAGCCCATGCCACCGGTGGGCAACAAGTTGTTGTCAAAATCAAAAAACGTGGCATGCTCCTGGTGCGAACCTTGTCCCCACTGCGTCCAGCAGGTGGAACTGACCCACGCTGGTTCCCAGTACATGACGCCCGTAGCGCCACGGTTGATGACCTCCTGGGTCATGTCCACCAACCACTTGCGCTGGTTTTCGGGACTGGCGGGGGAGTAGTCGGGGTGCGTTTCGCTGATGATGTTGCTGGCGTTGTCATTGCTCTGGGTAGTCCAGATATAGCCCGTCTCAAAAACCATCACCTCCTTGCCGGGATAGGTTTGCTTGAGCTGCGCAACGATGTTGCCCGCGTCGGCGATGTCGGTCGGCTTGTGCCAGGCCCAGTAGTACGACAGGCCGATAACATCGAAGTCGGTGACGCCATTGCTCCAGAAGCCCTGCATCAGCCAGCCCGCATCGGCTGGGCCAGCGATGTGGAGCGCCACTTTGATGGGCTGCCCAGTCTGTGTTTCCACGTTCCGCACTGCCTCGATTCCTCGCTTGAAGAGCTGGCTGTTGCGGTTCCAGTCGAGCACCCAGCCGCCAGCGTCCTGCTGCGGGGAGAGGAGGATGCCCTTGTTGGTTTCGTTGCCGATCTGCACCATGTCGGGTAGCAGTCCGTCGGCGTGGAGCGAGAGGAGGGTCTGTTGCACATAGTTATATAGTGAGTCCTTGAGCAGGGGCAGGTTGTCCACCACGCCTTCCCAGGCAGCCGGCACACGCTGCTTGTTGGGGTCGGCCCAGTTGTCGGAGAGGTGGAAGTCGAGCAGCACCTGCATCCCGGCGGCCTTGGCCCGGAGGATGCTCTTTCGCACGTCGGCGAGGTCTGAGTAGCGGTGGCCAGCGTTGAGGTTGTCGTACCAATCGGGGGTATGCCACAGGCGCAGACGCACGATGCCGCTGTTGTGGTCGGCAAAGAGCTGGTAGGGGTCTTTGGCCACATTGTTTTCTTTGTAAACGACGCCACAGTCTTCCATCTCATTGACGTAGGAGAGGTCGGCACCGAAAAGAAAAGGCTGGGCGGCGGTATTTATAGAAAAAGTAAAAATTGCTGCCGCAACTATGAAGTGGATTTTCATGAAAATAAATTTTGAGGTGGAAAGGTAATGATATTCTGTTTACTTGATTTTCGTTTTGAAAGATGATAAAAAGGTGGTTCAAAACGCTATTTCCACGGTGATTTTTTATTGAAAAGATGTTCAAAAACACTGGAGTATCATTTTTATAAAATTAGTTAAATCCAAATAATAATCTGCGTTATTCTAAATTTTTAAAAAATACAAAACATTAGTCAAAATCCTATTTGCAATGCAAAATTCGAAATGGTCTTCGTCTAATATGCAAACATCATTTCAAAAGGTGACCAAACTCAAAAACGTTGCTGATTTTTATCACCAATAGGCCAATGGCCACCTCATCATCTTTGCACCGTAACTAAAATCACAGAAATATGAAAAAGGTAATAATTTTTTTCGCATTGTTGGTCGCCGGGTTCAGTCTTGTAGCCCAAGAAGAATTCAAACTGACCAAAAGTTCAGTGAAAATGTCGGGAACCTCCACTCTCCACGATTGGACGGCCGACGTCAGCAAAGTCAGCGGCAGTGGGCAGTTGACCTTTGCAAACAACGCACTGAACGGCATCAAGTCCCTCAACATCACGATGACCACGAACTCCATCAAAAGCTCCAAAGGCTCCACGATGGACAACAACATGTACAAGGAACTGAAAGCAAAGGCGCACCCGACGATGACCTACAGCCTGACAAAGGTTACTTCCATCAGCCAGAAAGCTGGGGTTTACAACCTCGAAACAGAGGGCAAGTTGACCATCGCTGGCACGACGAAAACTATCTCATTGAGCGTAACGGGCAAGCAGAGCGGCAGTGAAATCACCTTCAAAGGCTCGAAGAAGCTGAAGATGACCGATTTCAAAGTGGAGCCCCCCGTGATGTTCCTCGGTACGCTGAAGACAGCCGACGACGTGACCATTACTTTTGAGACGACCTTCTCGAACGCAAGCTTTAAATAACAACCACCACAGGCCAGCATTGGCCGATGGAAATCTTTCACTAATATCTTTCACATCTAATAACAACTCATCATGAAAAATTCACTTTCCATCATGAAACTATTTGGGCTTTTTGCCCTGATTACCCTGCCAATGATTGGCTGGAGCCAAAACGACATCCAATACTACCGTCCTTATGACCAGCGTGGCGCTAATATCTTTGAAACTCCCAAGTCTGATATGGGTGTTTCGGGCGACTTCAAGGTGCGTCTCGGCGCCAACTTTGCACAGCAGTTCCAAGCTTTGGACCATGAGAACAGGGCTGACTTCGTTCCAATCAGCGCAGTAGACTCCACCAACGCCAACCAGTTGATTAACCTTTCCAATGGCTTCAACCTCGCCACTGCCAATATGAACATTGACGCACAGTTGGGTGAGGGCATTCGGATAAATGTTGTAACCTACCTCTCCGCACGCCACCACCAAGAGGCATGGGTAAAGGGCGGTTACATACAGTTCGACGAGTTGCCGTTCTTCAATAGCGATGCTGTTGACAAGATTATGGACAACCTGACCATCAAAGTCGGCCACTACGAAGTGAACTACGGCGATGCCCACTTCCGCAGGAGCGACAACGGTGCGGCACTCTACAACCCGTTCATTGAAAACTTGATTCTCGACGCTTTCAACACCGAGATTGGTGGTGAATTGGTTTACCAAAACAACGGCTTGCTGTTGGTAGGTGCAGTCACTAGCGGTGAAATTAAGGGTGACGTAGTTGCATTGCCAGACCTTACCGACAATGACGTGGATGACCTTTCCAAAAAAAAGCCCTGCATTTATTGGAAAATTGGGCTACGACAAGCAATTCAATGATGACTTCCGCTTCCGCCTCACAGGCTCTACCTACTACACTGCCAGCTCAAGGTCGAACAACCTCTACGGTGGCGACCGGGCAGGTTCCAGGTACTACCTGATCATGGAAAACACGAAGGCTACGACCGATGCCAACTACTACTCTGGCAGGCTACGCCCAGGCTTTGGCGACAAAGTGTTCTCCGTAATGGTTAACCCGTTCGTCAAATTCAAAGGCTTAGAATTCTTCGGCACTTACGAAAGGGCGACTGGTCGGGGTTCCAAAGAGAAAGACCCAAAAGATCCAACCAAACTTGGTCCAGACCGGGTAATAACTCAAATGGCCGCTGACTTGATTTTCCGCTTCGGCAAAGAAGAAAACTTCTACGTAGCTGGTCGTTACAACACGGTTGAGGCCGAGCTAGCCGCAGCAGGTGCCAACTTCGGTGTGGACAAACCAGTAAAGATTAGCCGCTACGAATTGAGCGCAGGCTGGTACGTCAACAAAAACATCTTGGCCAAATTGGCTTATGTCAACCAAGAATACAAGGACTATCCAACCACTAACATCCTCAGCGAGGGCAAATTCAACGGTGTGATGGTTGAAGCGGTGGTAGGCTTCTAAGGCAACTACCAGGATTAACGATTCTCCAGAAAAAAGCTCCAGTTGCCTTAGGTGACTGGGGCTTTTTCATGGTACAAGTATCTTAAGGAAATGTGTAACTTTACAAGGGCTGGGAAAAGAAAAACGCTGATTTTTCCACCCCCTGTTTAACTTCCATCTAAACTAGCAGACATGAAAACGCTGAAAAAACCAGCCATTTTTCTTTATGTTTTTTTCGTTGGCCATTTTATGCTTAATGCTCAATCGAAACTTGCTATGGCTGCAACATCGAAACTAGGCATCGAAAAAACCTATCGCATCAACAAAAAAAGTGTGCTGAAACTGGAAGGCAAGACCAACGTCAACGGCTTCACCTGTGGTTGCAACGAGATATTTCAGCCTCAGCGGTTGGTTGCCGAACCGCAAAGCGATGGAAGCCTCAACCTCAGCTTCAGTGCCGCATCCCTAAGCCTGAAAATCAAATCCCTTGACTGTGGCAACAAAATAATGAACAAGGACTTGCACAAGGCCCTCAATTCCGACAAGCACCCCAACATCACCATCGAACTAAAAAAAGTAGAGCAGGACAAATGCAACCGCCTAACCGAACTCAAGGACTGGGTGAAAATGAAAGCCTTGACAAAAATCTCACTCAACGGCGTGAGCAAGGAATGCTGGATTAGCATCACCGCCAAAAAATTCGGCCCTGGCCAGTACCGCTTCATCGGCTCTAAAACGCTCAACATGACCGACTTCTGCGTGACCCCGCCCGTGGCCATGATGGGTATGATTAAAGTGCAGGACGCCATCACCATCCACTTGGATTTGGATGTTTCGGTGGAGTGAGCCTGAACGTCCGCCAAACGATAGGATTGCTTTGTGCAATCCTATCGCTATCGCATTCTACTATTTTATCCCACCTTTGCAATGCGGGCTTTTGTGCAAAACGGCTCGCCATACATGGAATCCATCATCCACCAATTCTTTGATTACCAGCAACTTGTAAGCCTCACCCCCTTTGGTACGGGTCATATCAACGACACCTACCGCCTCGAAATCGTGGAGGCGGGCAAACCCCAAATTTGGCTCCTCCAACGCCTCAACCACCACGTCTTCCAACAGCCGGAGACCGTCATGCAGAATATCCACCTCGTGGCCGAACACCTTGCCACCCAGCCATACCCCCTTCAAATACTCGCACCGAGACCCACCCGCTCCGGCCAGTGGCTCTACTGTGACGAGTCGGGCAGCTACTGGCGGGTTTTCCCTTTTTTTGAAAACACGGAGACCTACGAGCGGGTGGAAACTCCTGCGCAAGCCTTCGAGGCAGCAAGTGCATTTGGTGCTTTCGCAAAAGCCCTAAATGGCTTGGACGTTTCGCATCTCCGGCCCACCATCCCTAGCTTCCACGATGGGGAAAAACGCCTGGCCGACTTCCTCGCCATGCTCCAAAACGCCATCCCGGAACGGCTCGACGAAGCACGGGCAGAGGTGGACGCCATTTTGCACAACCAATTGATTTTCAAAAAGATAGGCGACCTAAAGCTGCCCAGCCGGGCCATCCACCACGACACCAAGATCAACAACCTGCTGTTCGATGCCAGCACCCACCGGGCCGCCTGCGTCATTGACCTCGACACCGTGATGCCCGGCATCGTGCTCTCCGATTTTGGCGACCTGGTGCGCACCTCAGTCAGCCTCGCCGACGAGGACGAAGCGGACTTGTCGAAAGTGGAATTTCGGCAGCCGATTTACCAGGCGTTGTTGGAGGGATTCCTCTCGGAAATGGGCGAACTGCTCACGACCGTCGAGCGCAACGCACTGCCAGAAGCAGGCCCTTGGCTCACGCTCATGCAAGCCGTGCGTTTTATCGGCGATTATCTTGCGGGGGATGTTTACTACAAAGTGAAGTACCCGAAGCACAACCTCGTGCGGGGGCGGAACCAATTGGCGTTGTTTGAGCAGATGCCCTAAAAAAACGAAACAGGCGCAATATCCACCATCGTCTTCAGCCCCGGCGTACTGCGCAACAACTGCGGGATGGCGTTCAGGGTGATGGCGCAGGTGGCCACGTCGCCGTTCACGCCGCCCTCTATCTTCGAGCGGATGCCGGGCGTACCCTCAATCACCACCTCGTCGTAGCTTTCCTTTTCACCCACGGTTGCTTGGAAGATGAGGCGGATTTTCGCCTCGCCGTTCACGTAGCCGTTGCCCTCCTGCCGCACCCCTGTGGCGTTTCCCTTCGGGATGTTCATGGCCGGGGTCTCGATTTTTTGCTTCGCAACGACCGGGCTGATGAGGTCTTCCGTGCGGTCCAGCTTCCAGCCCATGCGGTGGGCAATCAGGTGCATGCTTTCCGTGAGGCCCACGTGGCGCAGCGAGCCGTCCTCGATTTTTTGCTGAAAATCCGCCAGCGAAAGCCCTGCCCCGATCTTCTTCTGGAACGGGATGCGCCGGAACTGTGCGTTTTGAAACCTGCTGACCGTCACCGACTTCACGTCCTGGCACACCGCCGTCAGGAACACGGGCAGCGCATCCATCAGGTAGCCGGGGTTGACGCCCGTGCCAAGCACCGCCACGCCGTTGGCCTTGGCGGCTTCGTCGAGGCGCTTCGCAAGTTTGGGTACCGTTTTCCACGGGAAACTCAGCTCCTCGCAGGTACTCACGACGGGGATGCCGTGCGCCAGAATCTCCTCGATTTGCGGCACGATGCGCTTCATGTCGGACACCGTGGTGAGCACGGCCACGTCTGGTTTTTTCCTTTTTATCGCTTCCGCAATGCTCGATTGGATGATGACGCCAGTTTTGCCGCCCCCACAAACTTCGCCGAGGTCACGCCCGATTAGGCTGGGTGACTTGTCCACGGCAGCAATGGTTTTCAGGCCAGCACGGCCTTCGATGAACTGGGCAGTCTTGACGCCGAGCGGGCCGATGCCGATTTGTAGGATGTTGATGTTTTTCATTATTGAGGATTTGAGGATGCGAGGATTTGAGGATTTGAGTCCGGGCTGTCAAATCCTCGCATCCTCGAATCCTCAAATCCTCTGTTTTCAACCTCTCTTTTTCAGCGACTGCTGCATGCCCCGGCTCAATGGTAAATCAACGTTGAAGTAGTAGGTGGGTTTCAAGGTTTTGTCGCCTTCTTTTTCGCAGTTGACGATGTGGTAGCGCTGCCCATCCTTCGTCACTAGCGATTGCCCCTTGGCGACGAATCCGAGCTTGTCCACCACCAGTTCCACGTCGCGCAGGCTGGCCACCACAAACGCCTGCTCAAACGACTCACCCGTGCCACTTTTGAGGGGCACATCGAGCAGTTGGTAGTATTTTCGGTAGGTTTCTACGGTTTGAAGGCTGTCCTCCAGCAGCCAGTAGGTGTAGCCCCGCTCTAGCCAAGCGGCCAGCGAACCGGGGTTTTTGGATAAAAAATTGTCGCAAAGCGAAAGCGCCTCTGGGTAGCGGTCACGCCTTCCCAGCGAGTTCATGGCATCGAGGATGCGCTCCTCCTGCAAGGGGTTGTAGCTGCTGCGCAGCGCAGCTCCGTAGTAGATGGTGCTCAGGTCGCGGTTGGTCAGTGTGGCGTCACCCGCCAGAAACCTCGCCCCAATGCGCTCGTACATGGACGAGTCGGCCTTGAGGCGCTGTTCCATGACCTCGATGGATTCACCGTAAACGGTCTGTGCGGTAATATTGAAAATGGGGAAAACGGAAAGGCAAATGGAAAGGACTATGATGTTTTTTTTCATCGTTACAATGTTCGTTTTTTTGCAAAGGTACGAGGTGCACGTAACGTTGGGCGAGGAAAGGAAAGTATTGAGCGGGGAAAACATTGCGATAGCTGTCGCCTTAATTAGTCTGAAACCAACCAAGGGTAATGAACTTACAACATCAACCCAATTGACCACTGCGCAAAAAAGGATTTGCACAGTGGTCAATTGGGTTGAGTTTTAGTTTTGCTCGCCATTCAGGCCATCGGTGGCAACCGGCACACTGGCAGGTACAGCGGGTATGGTAAGGGTACCGTTGTGGTGTATTTTGTGGTCATCCGGCCAAGCGTATGGCCTTGGGCCGATGAGCCGCTCTATGTCCGACTTGTGCAGCACCTCTTTTTCCAGGAGTTGCTTCGCAATGATTTCCAGCTCGTTGCGGCGCTCGATGAGCAACGCCTTGGCCCGCTCAAATTGGGCGTTCACGATGTTGCGCACCTCTGCGTCAATCATGCCTGCGGTCTCCTCCGAGTACGGCTTGTTGAAGCTGTCGCTCTGCATTCCGTAAAACGAAACCTGCCCCACTTTTTCGTTCATGCCGAAAACGGCTACCATGCTGTACGCCATTTTGGTCACTTGGTCGAGGTCGCTCTGTGCCCCGGTGGACACCTTGCCGAAGATGACCTCCTCGGCCCCACGCCCTCCAAAAGTCATGCACATCCGGTCGAGCAACTGTGCCGTGCGGGTAATGTACTCTTCCTTGGGCAGGTATTGGGCATAGCCCAATGTGCCAATGCCCCTCGGCACGATGGTCACTTTCACCAGTGGCGAGGCGTGTTCGAGGTACCAGCCGCAAACGGCGTGGCCCGCTTCGTGGTAGGCGATGATTTCTTTTTCTTCTGGCGAAATGAGCTTGTTCTTTTTTTCAAGTCCACCGATGACCCGGTCGAGGGCGTAGTTGAAGTCGTCCATGTCCACCATATCCTTGTTGCGGCGAGCGGCGATAAGTGCGGCCTCGTTGCATACGTTGGCGATTTCGGCACCGGCGAAGCCCGGCGTCATTTCCGAAAGTTCCATCGGCGTTACGGTGTCCGAGGTTTTGATATTTTGCAAATGCACCCTGAAAATCTCCTCCCGGCCCTTCAGGTCAGGTCGGTCAATGGCAATCTGTCGGTCGAAACGGCCAGGACGCATCAGTGCGGGATCGAGCACGTCGGGGCGGTTGGTAGCAGCCATCAGTATGACGCCCTTGTCGGTTGGGAAACCATCCATTTCCACCAAGAGCTGGTTGAGGGTGTTCTCCCGCTCATCGTTTCCGCCCTGCATGGTGTTGCGACCACGTGCCCGCCCGATGGCATCAATTTCGTCAATGAAAATGATGCAAGGCGCCTTCTCCCGTGCTTGCCGGAAGAGGTCACGCACCCGAGAGGCGCCCACTCCCACGAACATCTCCACGAAGTCGGAGCCGGAGATGGAGAAGAACGGTACTTCGGCCTCACCCGCCACGGCTTTTGCCAACAGGGTCTTGCCCGTGCCCGGAGGGCCGATGAGCAGTACGCCCTTGGGTATTTTTCCGCCGAGGGCGGTGTATTTTTTTGGGTTTTTAAGGAAGTCAACTACCTCCATTACTTCCTCCTTAGCCTCATCGAGGCCGGCCACATCTGAAAATGTAATATTGACCTTGGAGTTTTGGTCAAAAAGCGTTGCCTTGGACTTGCCGATGTTGAATATCTGCGCACCAGGGCCGCCAGCACCACCGCCTACCCGGCGCATGATGAAAATCCACAGCAGCACTAGCAGTGCAAGTGGCAACAGCAAGCTGAGGATGGGAGATAGCCAGTTTGCCTTTTCGATGTAAGAGACAAACACCTTTTTCTCGACGGGCAAGGCGTCGTTCAGGGCTTTGAGGTCACTTGCGAAGTTCTCTGGTGGGCCGATATCGAAGGTGTAGTGTGGGCGCTTGTTGGCAAAAGAGCTTTTGGAGGCGTCTTTGTATTTCTCCTTTTTGTTCTTGATAGCCGATTCTGTGAGGTATATCTGGGCGTACTTTGAGTTGACGACTTCCAGTTTTTCCACGTCACCTTCGTTTACCATTTCGGCAAATTTCTCAAAGTTGATAGGTTCGCTGGTATTCCCCGTGATGGGCAAGAAATTCAGGCCGATGAAAAAAAGCGCTAGCACCCCGTAAATCCAGTAGGGGTTGAATTTTGCGCTGTTCTTATTGTTATCTTGATTATTTTCCATTTACAAATAAAAAAAAAGTAAGAAGGGCAAACTCATTTCCTGCTTCTCACTTTGATTGATTCAAATTCCTCCACAAAACACGCAAAGAACCAGTCTGTTTTAAAAAGCTGTGATTTCAATGCGCATTTTCGATAGAGTTGTCAATTCGGACGATTTGCACCGCCGTTTGGCTACAAATTCTCGTACTCCGTGAATTTTGCGTCACTCCAAAGGTTTTCGATGTCGTAGAACTCCCTTGCCTCCCGGTAAAACACATGAACCACCGTATTGAAGCAGTCTATGCAAATCCAGCGGGCGGTCTGTACACCTTCCATGTGGTAGGGGGCTTGGCCAAGCTCATCCTTAAGGCGCTTGTGTATGTTGCCAGCGATGGCCTTGACCTGCGTGGTGGAGTCCCCTTCACAGATGATGAAAAAATCTGTGGGGGCATCGTCCAGTTTCCGGAGGTCCAACTTCACGATGTTTTTTCCTTTGATGTCTTGAATGCTGTCGATGATAATATCGTTCAGCTCTTCAACGTAGGAGGGACTTGTTTTTAAAACTGCTTGTGCGCTCAAATCAGGAATTGTTTACTTTTGAACCTTCGACGTTCGTTGGCGAAGCGTATTTTGGAGAAAAATCCGCTGCCAAGCGCTTAGGTTTGTTCTTGTTTCATTAAAATGGCGTTATCCGCCAGTATTTTTTCCAATTTTCAAAGGATAAAAGTACGAACTTATTTTCTATTGAGAAGACCCAACACTTTATTTGTCGGGCAAGCAATCATTGACTTGCCGCAGGTGGCCTCCACTAACGCCCACGCAGCGGCGCTTTTATCCAAAAGCAAACCCGCCGCAGGCACTGTTGTTTCGACTTTTTGCCAAACCGATGGCAGGGGGCAAATTGGCAGCAAATGGGAGTCGGAACCCCACAAAAACATCAGTCTTAGCCTCGTCCTCTACCCCGAATTCTTGGCAACAAAAAACCAGTTTCAACTCAACATCTTCGCCTCGTTGGCAGTGCTCGATTTTGTAAAAAAACACCTGCCCGACGCTCCCGCTTCTATCAAATGGCCCAACGACATTTACGTTGGCGACTACAAGATAGCAGGCATCCTTCTCCAGAACGCTCTCTTCAACACTCAAATACGCTCAACAGTTGTGGGCATCGGCATAAACATCAACCAAACCGTGTTTGTCAGCAACCCGCCCAACCCCACTTCCCTACGCCTCGAAGCTGGCCACGACTTCGACTTGCCAGAACTGGTGCCCTCCCTCTGCGAATTTTTAGAAAGCCGCTACCTTCAATTAAAAGCTGGGAAAATAGTTCCTTTGCAGCAGGAGTACATCCGACACCTTCTTCGCTTCGGACAGCCTGCCAAATATCGGCGAGCCAATGGCGAACCCTTTGAAGGAACCATCATCGGCATTGACGAAATCGGCAGGCTAAAGATGGACATCGGGGGCGAGGTGGAAGTTTTTGACCTAAAAGAAATTCGGTTTCAGGTGTAAAGTTTCATCTGCCCCTAGCTCAAACTCTCATATCCTCAAACCTCATATCCTCAAATGAATGTTCACATCATCACCATCGGCGACGAACTGCTCATCGGGCAAATCATTGACACCAACTCGGCCAAAATGGCGCAGATGCTGCTCGAAATTGGTGCAAAAGTCACTGGCCGCACGGCGGTGGGGGACGTCCACGACGACATCGTCAACGCCCTGCGCATGGCCACCTCCCAAGCTGACATCGTGCTAGTGACGGGCGGCCTCGGCCCTACCAAAGACGATGTGACCAAGAAGGCCTTGGCCGATTTTTACGGCACTGGCTTCGTCTTCCACCAGCCTACGCTCGACCGTCTAAACCAAATTTACGAACGATTGGGCAAGCCTGTCACTGAGGCAGTTCGCACCCAGTGTTTCATGCCGCAAAACGCTACCGTTCTGACCAACAAAATGGGCAGCGCCCCCGGCATGTGGTTCGAAGAGAACGGCAAAGTGGTCGCCTCCATGCCTGGCGTGCCGTTCGAGATGGAGTACCTGATGCAGCACGAGGTGCTGCCACAGTTGCATGCCCGTTTCAATTCGATGCCAACCGCCCATCGCACCCTTTTCACTGCTGGTGAGGGTGAATCCACATTGGCTGAATGCCTCAAAGATTTCGAAGAAAACCTACCACCACAGGCAAAACTGGCCTACCTGCCCGCCATCGCACGGGTGCGCCTGCGCCTCACCGTGAGCGATGCCGACCCCGTTTTTGTGGAAAGAACACTCAACGAAAAGTTCCGGGAAATGGAGGGGCTGCTACCGCCCGACGTCATCGCCGGGCAGGGCGACGACTCGCTCGAAAGCGTCATCGGCCGCATTTTGAAAGAACAAAACCGCACACTTTCCACCGCTGAGAGCTGCACGGGCGGCTATTTGGCGCACCTCATCACTACCGTGCCGGGGTCGTCGGCCTACTTCCTCGGCAGCGTGGTTTCGTATGCCAACTCGGTGAAAATGAATCAATTAGGTGTGCAGGAAGCGACATTGCGGGAGCACGGTGCCGTCAGCGAGCAGACCGTTCAAGAGATGGTGGCTGGAGCTATCCGCTTACTTGGCACCGACGTGGCCGTGGCCACCAGCGGCATCGCCGGGCCAGATGGCGGCACACCTGAGAAGCCCGTCGGCACAGTATGGATTGCCGTGGGGGATGGCCAGCGAACCGTCACCCGCAAACTGCAACTGAGCAAGAACCGCCTCGTCAACATCCAGTACTCGGCGTATTATGCGCTGAACTTGTTGCGGTTGTTTTTATTGGGAAAATGATTCACATGCTCCAGAAATCCTTTCCGAGGGCCACTCTCCCCATTCCTAGAAAGTATTTCCGGTATACTCAAATATTCCACCAATACGTCAACTTCACTACCAGTGCCCGATTGCGCACTTCTGAAAAATCCGAGAAATAATTATTGGTATAAACGATGAACAGGTCGGAGGCTGGGCTGTACCGCCATTGCAGCCGCAGGTTCAGGTTCACGTTGTCCGTCTGGCTGTTGTACTGCACGAAATTGGTGAAAAACAGGCGGTTCGTCACCGTAACATCAATGCGAGGGCCGACCAGCCAGATGTCATAGCCATTGTTTTTTAGCGCCTCCGGCAAACGGTTGTCTGCTTTGAACTCAAGGCGATTGAATTGGCCGGCCAGGCTCAGTGCCACGTAGGGCTGGAAGCGGTAGCCCACATCGCCGCCAAGACGAAGCCTGGTGCCGTCGGCAAAATAGCCGCCGTAACGGGTGCTCACGCTCCAGGTGAACAGGCGCTGTGGTTTCGAAAGAATATCCATGCCGAAGCTGTTCCAGTCGTGGGCGGTGCCAGCAGCGAGGAAGTCCTTTGGGTTGCTGGGGTTCACGGGGTCGAAGGGGGCACTGAGCTTTAAGTAGTTATGCGCCGTCCAGAAGGTCAGTTCGGTTCGGTTGAGCAGGGTGAACTTGTAGAACAGCACCGGTTCGTTTTCCGTCTGCCGCATTTTTTCATCGAAATAATACTCCACCTTCACGTTCGGCCCATGGCTGAGCAACCAACTGGACTTTGGGAAAAAGAGCCGCCCTCCTGTGCTCAACAGGTGGTTGAAACCTGCCGTCGGCACAAATTTGTCAATGCCCGTGCGGGGAACGTAGCCCGTTTCCGCCCGGAAGTTTTGCCCCGCGTTTTCAAACTGCACGTTGAAGTTCCACTGCTTGGCCGTGTAGGCCAGGTTGCCCGCCAGTATTTGGTCGTCGCCACTGAGGCCAGGGCTGAACGATTTGAGGTAGAGCGCCTTGCCGGTCCAGAGGTTGTTTTGCGAAGCCAAATTGTACTCCAAACCAAGGTTGCGGTTGTACTCCCGAATGGCCACCGTGTCAGTCACCGAGCCGTAGTCGAAGGTTTGTTTGTTGACAAAAATGGCCGACACGTTCGACCGGGCGGATACCCTGCGCTGCACCGAAAACACACCGAAATTCTGCGCCGGAGTACCCTCTCCGTCCTCGTCTGTCTGCATGTCCATCACGCCGAGTCGCCAGTTTTTATTGGGCTTGCCACTGAGCCGGGCACCGTACTTGATGGGCGCTTTCAGCCCAATTCGGCGGGAGAAAAACGGGCGGATGGTCGAGTAGCCGAAGTTGCCGAAGATGTCGGCGTTCTCCAAAAAAAACTGCCGCCGCTCCGGGAAGAACAGCTCGAAGCGGTCGAGGTTGGTCTGCTGCACGTCCACCTCCACTTGCGAGAAATCGGGGTTCACCGTCAGGTCGAGGCTGAGGGAGGAAGTGAGCGAAACCTTGGCATCCACACCGACTTCCTTGCGGTAGCTGGCATCCTTGTTTTTCTCAAAATCCTTGCTCACGCCGCCAAGGGCGTAGGGAATGATGGAAATATTGGCACCGGTGGGCGGTGGCGCTTCGTCCCAGACCAGTACGCCCGTGTAGGCCAGCGAAACGCTGGGGAACTGCCGGGGTACGGGTGCCCAAGCTGATTTCTCCGTTGACTTGAGGTCGTTTCGACTAAAGTTGATGCCCCAACGTTCAATGCCTTGCTTGTAGCGAAGCGACTTGAACGGAACGGCCATCTCGAAAACCCATTGATTATCAGCGGCTTGAACGGCTGACTGCCATTTGTTCTCCCAACTCAGGTCAACTTTTCCGCCTTCGTACATCAGGCCATCCCAGGGTGCGCCCATGGCGTTTGCCCCAAAGGAAAAGCCATTGGTTTGGTCGTCGAAGGGGTCGAGTGCGATGATGAAGTTGTCGTTTTTCCCAAAATTGAAGTCCCGCCGGAGCGACTCTACCATCCAGTCTCCCTTGGCGAGGTCGAAGTTGATGGCGAGCAGGTACAGGTTCTGGTCGTCGTAGAGCATCCGCACCTCGGTGCGCACCTCCGCCCGCCCAGTGTCCATCGGCAGCATTTGGTAGAAGTCGGTGGCCAGTTCGGCTTGCTGCCAAGCTGGGTCGTCGGCGTTGCCGTCCACGTTGATGGCCGCAGTGGCCCGGTGGATATGATACTCGAAGGCGGCATTTTTCTTTTGTGAAAATGCGGTGTTGCTGGCGCAAAGCAGCAGCAGTGGCAGGACGAGTTTGATGAAATGCTTCAACTTGGTAGTCGTTTTGTGGCGAAGATAGTTTTCCCCAACAAAAAAAGTCCAAGCGTTTTTTAAACTTTACCCTGCCATGAAAGTCTATGCACCGAACTTCACGCAAAGGTTGATGATGCAAAACAGCGAAATCGTGGACGAACGGATAATGTCTCTCCTGCGTGAAGGAGGCAGCCACGCCGAACGAGGCTTTCGGCTGCTGATGCAACATTACCAGGAACGGCTTTACTGGCAAATTCGGCGCATGGTGTACGACCACGAGGACGCCAACGACGTGCTCCAGAACTGTTTTATCAAAGTGTTTCGGAGCAGCCACACCTTCGAGGGCAAGTCGAAGCTCTACACTTGGCTTTACCGGATAGCGACCAACGAGGCCATCACTTTTTTGAACAAAAAAAAGCAAACCCTCGCCACGCCGCTCGATGCCGGGGAAAGCCCGCTGGCCAACCGCCTGCGGGCCGACGAGCATTTTGACGGCGACGAGGCACAGCTCAAGCTCATGGCCGCCATCGAAACGCTGCCCGACAAGCAAAAACTTGTGTTCAACCTCCGCTACTTCGACGAGATGAGCTACGCCGACATGTCGGAAATGCTCGGCACTTCGGAGGGGGCGCTGAAGGCATCGTTTCACCATGCGGTGAAGAAAATCGAGGGCTTTGTAGCGAAATACGATTAGTTAGGTTGCCTACGGCAATGACAATTTTTGATGATGAAAAATAGCGATGAACTGAGGGACGAGTTGAACGACTCCCCTTTCCTCAAAAAAATGAAGGAACAGCCGGGCGAGGGCTTCAAAGTGCCAAAGCACTACTTCCAACACCTGCCCGACGAGGTGATGAGGCAGGTAAAACAGCCTGTACCCGGCATTGTGCCGAGTGGCCCAGTTTGGCTGGAGCGCATCGAGCAGTTCGTGCTGGGGCTGTGGCAACCGAGGTATGCGCTGGCGCTGGCTTCGGTGGCGGTATTGGTGGTGGCGGTTGTTTTTTTGAAGGAAAAAAATGAGGGAAACAACCTCTCTGCCTTGGC
This sequence comes from Saprospiraceae bacterium, assembly GCA_016719855.1. GTDB lineage: Bacteria > Bacteroidota > Bacteroidia > Chitinophagales > Saprospiraceae > UBA6168. Next base: position 22,352 of record JADJYH010000020.1, read on the forward strand.
CGAGGTGCAGCTAGAGGATATTACCGACGAGGAACTTTTTGCCTACGTTTCCAATAACATCAGTGACTTCGACCGTGGTCTGGTAGTCGAAGCCAGTGCGCCAGAGGTACCGGAATCAGTGCAGCCAAAGAAGCCAACCTTCAAGGCAGAAGTAGCCAAGCCAGATGTGGAGGAAATGGAGGAATACCTTGACGAAGTGATTGACGAAGTGGATGTGGACGACTTGGAGGAAATGCTGTAACCATTGTAGCCGCCAAACTTGTTTGGCAGGCTGAAATCGTATCGGATAAAACCCGGCCTGCCAAACAAGTTTGGCGGCCACAACATTAAATTTAAAGCAATGAAAAAATTGAGTTTTGCAATCGTGTTCATGCTGGCGTTCGTGGCATCGAGCATGGCCCAAAAGGAGCGCGGCGAGAAGGCACAAGAGAAAATGGAGGCGTTCAAGATTGCCTTTTTCACCGAAAAGCTCCAACTGACGCCAGACGAGGCGAAGGTTTTCTGGCCCATTTACAACCAGTTTGAAAAGGAGCGGGAAGCCCTCAAGGACAAGTTTGACCTTGATGGCCAGAAGCTCGAACTCATGTCGGACAAGGACGTGGAGGCCGCCATCATGCAGCATATCGAGATGGAGGAGCAGATGGTGAAGCTCCGCCGGGACAACGTGCGCCGCTTCATGGAGGTGCTGCCGGTGCGCAAAGTGGCCATGCTCCAGCGCATTGACAACGACTTCAAACGGGCATTGCTCGAAGAGATCAAAAAGCGGCGGGAAGCCAAGCAAGGTGGAGCGCCGGGGCCTCGGAGGGGCAAATAATATTCAATACCTGAGTTTTATAAAAGACCTGCGACATCATGTTGCGGGTCTTTTTTGTTCACGCTATTCGGGCGGATAACATAAAAGTTGGGGCAAAATGCTGGCAGGTGGGCGTAGTAAGTACATTTGCGGCCAATTCATTATTTTTAAAAATCATTCACCTTTCACTCAATGAAGATATTAGTCACAGGTGCCGATGGGTTTGTCGGCAGCAACCTTGTCAGAGAACTCTTGAAACGGGGCCACGACGTAGTCGCTTTTATTCATCACGGCCAGCACCCCCACACGATTGAAGACTTGCCAATAACTTTTATTCATGGAGATGTCCTTCACCCTGATACCATCCACCAAGCCATGCAAGGCTGCGATGGCTTGGTACACTCGGCAGCCCATCTTGGTGTATGGCCCTACTTCTCCGAGATACAGCGCAAGGTGAACATAGACGGTACCCGCAATGTGATGGAGGCGGCGCTGGAACATGGGTTGAAAAGAATCGTGTTCATCGGCACCGCCAACAGCTATGGTTTCGGCAACCGCCAGAACCCCGGCGACGAGACCCGACCCTACAACTCCGGCCATTACGGCCTCGGCTACATGGATACCAAGCGGGAGGCACAAGACCTCGTGCTATCAATGGTGAAAGAAAGGGGGCTGCCCGCCGTGGTGGTGAACCCCACTTTCATGTTCGGCCCGTATGCCGATGTGAGTGGCGCCAGACAGATGATTGATCGGATATATCATGGTAAAATGGCAGGCTACACCCCTGGTGGCCGCAACTATGTGGCCGTGAAAGACGTCTGCGTCGGCATCGCCAATGCGCTCGAACGGGCCACGCCCGGCTCCTGCTACCTGCTTGGCAACCAGAACATGAGCTACAAAGAAATCTTTGAGGCCATCGCCGAGGTGCTGGGCGTGGCACCGCCGAAAGCGGCCATCCCAGGCTTCGTAGTGCGGCTATTCGGGTTGGCGGTCACTGCCATTGCCCGCCTCAAGGGCAAGGCACCACAAATCAGCTACCGCATGTGCCGCATCTCGCTCGACGAGAATTTTTACACACCAGCCAAGGCCATCCGGGAACTTGACCTGCCGCAGACGCCCATCAAAATTGCCATCAAGGAAACATTCGATTGGCTGAAGGAGAATGGAAAATTGAAAATTGAAAATGGGGGTTGATCGTTTAATTTTCAATTCTCCATTTTCAATTATTTCATCCGCTGGCGCAATGCCTCGTACAGCATGATGCCCGCAGCCACGGAGACATTGAGAGAGTCCGTCTTGCCCCGTTGCGGGATGATGAAGCGGTCGTCCACCCGGTCGAGGAGGGAGGGGTGGATGCCCTCGTCCTCAGAGCCGATGATGAGCGCCGTGGGCGAGGTGAGGTCGGTGTCGAAGATGTATTTTTCGGTCTTGAGGTCGCTGGCCAGCACTTGGATGCCAGAGTTTTGGAGGTACTCCACGGCGGTCACGAGGCTGTTTTCCCGGCAAACGGGCAGTCGGGTCAGCGCCCCGGCAGAGGTTTTGATGGCGTCGGAATTGATGAGTGCGCTGCCGGTCTTGGGTATCACGATGGCATGGGCACCGCAGACCTCGGCAGAGCGGGCGATGGCACCGAGGTTGCGCACGTCCGTCACCCGGTCGAGGAGCAGGATGAGCGGGGTCTCGCCCGCCTCGAAGATGCCTGGCACCACGTTGTCGAGGCGGGCATAGTCGAGCAGCGCCAAGTAGCCCACAATTCCCTGGTGGTTGCCCTTCACCATCTTGTTCATGCGCTCCTTGGGCACGTACTGGAGCGGCACGTCGTACTCCCGGCAGAGCTTGCGCACTTCTTTTTCAAACTCCCCCCGCACCCCTTGTTGCAGGAAGATTTTGTCCAATTGGGCACCAGATTTCAAGGCATCCACGATGGGGTGCCGACCAAAAATCAAAGTATTTTTTTCTTGAAAAGCCATGTGTTGATTGTGAAATTGGGGTGCAAGGTAGGGAAAAGTTGGGAGGGGGCGTCCCCTTCACGAAGTTCTACTTGGTAAAATCATATCCCCTTTGCTCCACATTTCTCCCAATTGATGCTTTCGTGTTTTTTGTCTAAAAACGGCGGATTACTTGCTGAAAACAGAAGTTCATCGGAGGTGCTTAAAGCTGGCAATCAAAAAAACTGACTACCTGATTTTAAAAACCCAGACCTTTACTTCGTTCAGTTTTAAACCAATCCATTCTACATCGAATGCAAATCAACTTCGCCACCCCTGCCCTACTTTTCCCAGCCATCTCGCTGCTGCTGCTGGCCTATACGAACAAGTTTTTGGCGATTGCGAACCTCATCCGCAACCTCCATGAGAGCTACGAAAAAGAAAACCAGCCTATGCTGCGGGACCAAATCGTGCATTTGCGCAAGCGGCTGAACCTGATACGCCTGATGCAGACTTTTGGCATCGCCAGTTTTTTGATGTGTTTCGTGTGCATGTTCCTGTTGTTCGGGGAGAAACTGGAGGCAGCCACTTGGGCATTCGCCATCGCCTTGGTGCTGATGATTGTTTCACTGGCACTGAGCCTCGGCGAGATTTGGATTTCGGCAGGTGCGCTGCGGGTGCTGTTGAAGGATTTTGAAAAGGATAGCGGGAATGACGGTGAGGCCGTGCGCTGAATTTACCTGCCCTTGATGTGCAGTTTTTCCACCATGGCCGGGGTCAGGTTTTCCGCATAGACGCCATAGGCATCCAGGAGCGTCCCTTTCAGGCCGGTATTGGCCGAGATGGCGTACAGCACCATGCTGTCGCCGGGGTCGGTCTCTCCCTCAAAGCGGTAAAATTCGTCCACCTCAAAATCTTCCGGGTGGATTTCCAGCTCATGGCCCTTGCAGAAAAGGCAATGTTCCGTCAGGTTAAAATCTTCGCGGTAGCCCCTTTCTTGGAGGTCGGCGAGTGCTTCGGTCAAGGTATCGTAGCTTATCATTTTCAAAAGTTTGTTTTTATAAAACAACCCGATACTGAGAAAGTTAGGTCCTTGCGAACTCAAATTTAGCAAACGCCCCTCACTCCGCCCACACCTTGCACCCCTCCGTGCAATTGGTGCAAATATCAATCTGGTCACGCCCCGCCAGCAGCGAGCGGCGGAAGCGGCCATACTCCTCCCCCTGCCAGATTTCCTTGAACGGTTTTTGCTTCAAATCGCCGAGGCGGTGCAGGGCGTCCTTGTCGAAGCAGCAGGGGACCACGATGCCATCCCAAGTGATGACACAAGCATGCCAGAGCTTCCAGCAGTGGTTGAGCAGTTCGTTTTTCACCCGCCAAGTGCCGTCGGGCTTTTGGGCGTAGCGGGCGTACTGTCCGAGGGTCGGAATCAGGTCATTGCCATGCTCGTAATCATACACTTGGGCGGTTTTCAGTTTCACTTCGTCAATGCCGATTTCCTCGGCGAGGCGGTAGATTTCGGGGATTTGGTGCTCGTTTGGGCGTACCACGAGGAACTGGAAAATGAGGTGCGGCGTCTTGGATTTCAGTTGTTTTTTCCATTTCACCACATTCCTTGCTCCCTGCAAAACGACCTCCAATTTGCCCTCCTTGCGATAGCTCTCGTAGGTGTCTTGCGTCGTGCCGTCCACGGAGATGATGAGCCGGTCAAGGCCAGACTCGATGGTTCGGCGGGCATTTTCGTCGTTCAGAAAATGGCCATTGGTGGAGGTGATGGTGTAAATTTTTTTGCTCTGTGCATATTTCACCATTGCCAAAAACTTGGGATTGATGTACGGCTCGCCCTGAAAGTAGAAGATGAGGTAGAGCAGTTCCCGGTGCAGTTCATCAATGGTTTTTCGAAAAAAATCCTCCTTCAAATTGCCCGTTGGACGGGTGAAGGCCCGAAGTCCACTGGGACATTCCGGGCATCGCAGGTTGCAAGCGGTGGTTGGTTCCAGCGAGATGGTCATCGGCAGTCCCCACTGCACTGGCCGGCCCAGCCACCGGGTGAGGTGGTAGGAGCTGAAAATCTTCGCCACGTTCCACACCCGTCGGGGGGTGAGTTTGGTGAGAAAATTCAGGGCGTCGTGGCGGTAAAGTTTCATTTTACAAGGAAAAAGGAAAAAGTACAAAGGGAAAAGTGGGGACACGTTCAAAAGACAAAAGTAACTGGTGCAAGCCAACGAATTGGATGAAAGACAAACCGCTCACCAAAAGTTTAAAGTAATGATAGTAGGTTCATACCCTTACCGCCACACTTTGGGTGCGCCCCCGGCTCCCCCCGGCCCCCCCGCCCGGCCCCCCGGGCTTCCTTGGCCGCGGCCCCCGGGCCCCCCCCGCCCCCCGGAGAGGCGGCAGGGGGCCCCGGCCCCCCCCCCCCCCCCCCCCCCCCCCCCCCGCCCCCCCGGCCCGCGCCCCGGCGGCCCCCCCCCCCCCCCCCCCCCCCCCCGGGGCGCCCCCCCCGGCCCCCGTTTCGCCCCCCCCCCCCCCCCCCCCCCCCCCGGGGCCCCCCCCCCCCCCCCCCCCCCCCGCCCCCCCGGGGGGGCGCCCCCCCGGGGGCGCCCCCCCCCAGGGGGCCCCCCCCCCCCCCCCCCCCCCCCCCCCCCCCCCCCCCCCCCCCGCAAGGCCCCCCCCCCGGGGGCAGGCCCCCCCCCCCCCGGGGGGGGCCGGGCCCCCGCCCGCCGGGCGGCGCCCCCGCCCGCCCCCCCCCCCCCCCCCCCCCCCCCCCACCGGCCCCCCCCCCCCCCCCCCCCCCCCGCCCCCCCCCCCCCGCGCCCCCCCCCGGGCCCCCCCCCCGCCCCGCCGGCCCCCCGGGGCGCCCCCCGGCCCCCCCCCCCCGGGGCCCCCCCCCCCCCCCCCCCCCCCCCGTGGCCCGCCCCCCTTACTTTATCCTTTTTACTTTTTCCTTATGGTTACGGAAGCCACCATTGACAAGGTCCTCGAAACATTTGAAAACCAAGCGGTTGACTACGAGCAATTTGTGCGTGATTTTGCGAAGCACCAGCCTGCGATATTTCTCTTACTTGATTGGCGACAACGAAGGCGTCTTCTCGCAGGACGAGGAGGACTTCCTGCTCTACCTCGCGCTGGCCATTTACAAATCTGTGGAGGATGCTAGCGAGGAAGACCTGCCCATCATCGAAGAGGAGGATATCACCGAGGCCGAGGAGGCCAATTGGTCGCTGATGGAGTCGTCCAAGGCCACCGATTTTCACAAGCGGCTGGACATTTTCTACGAAACATCGCCGGAGGAAGACCTGATGGCCTTCGTGGAAGACGCCCTCACTGGTGAGGCCGAGAACGAGGAGGGCGAGGCGTTCAGCATTACACCGGAAGGCCGGGAGCCAATGTTCGTGGCCTTGAAGACGGTGATTGATGTGCTGACGGCGGTGTGAGTGGGTTAATACTATTTACGGCTGCCGATTTACGATTTTCTTGCATTTCAAAATTGTGTTACTATATCAGTGGATTTTGGCAATCCCGCTCAAAGCTTGTATTTTCGTAAAAAAATACCGCAAATGTTAACGAAAGAAACAGTCATAGCGCATATCAAAGCTCTTCCGGAGAATTTTTCCCTGGATGAGTTGATGGAGAAACTACTCTTCCTTTACAAGCTCGAAATGTCATTGGAGCAATCCAAAAACAAGCAAACCACTCCGCACGAAGCGGTAAAAGAACAGTTCAAAGAATGGCTGCAATAACCTGGACTGACAAGGCAAAAGAAGACTTGGAGCAACTTGTCGAGTTTTGGTCGGCTGTCTCCGAAAATTCAGCAAAACTTCAAGTCCAACGCATCTTTGACAGAATACAACTCATCGCTTCATTTCCTCGAAGCGGCAGAGCTGTGCCGGAGATGGGGCATCCTGATATTCGGGAGCATATCGTTGGCTTTTACCGCTTGGTCTATTATGTGGTTTCCGATACGCAGGTGGACATTTTGTTGGTACACCACTCGGGGCGTCCGTTGGATGTGAACCAGTTTTCTTGAAGCAGACTATCAGCTTTGCGCAACCCCATCATTTTACCCTAAAGGGATTCCACCCATTTTACGGAGCAAATTTTTTTATACTGCGGAGCGGCAGCATAAAAGTGCCTATTCTAAAAAAATATTTATGAGGGGAACCGACCTCTTTTGGTCGGAATAGCCATAGCTTGCAGTTCGGAAATTTCACATTCAACCCTGTCCCAAATGCAAGAAAATCCACTCCTGGCGGCCTTCGCCAAACTCCTCGCTGATTTCCTGGGCCTAGTCGAAAACGACCCACCACTGCTCGATGAAGTGTTGAAACATTGCGCCCAAGCCCTTCTGCAAGGGCAGCCTGCAACTTCCATGCGCGACACCTTCGACTTCGAGCGCATACAGTATTTCACCACCCAATATTTAAAGACCGAGGAGCGTGAGTTATTGCGGGAGCGCTTTGACCAAGTTGCACAGGGCTTGCAACCCGACCCCGCCTCGCTCCGGGTTTTCATGCGCGAAACGCCCAACCGCGCCACCTGGCTTCGAAGCAGCATCCCCGATTGGGCAATTTCGGCAGAACTGGCTGAAAGCATCGGCCCGTTGGTGAACCGCGACGGGCGGCGTTTCTGGTTGGACGTTTACAAAACACCAACTAGAAATAGGGAACTGCGGTTCTTCGGAGCGGGGCAGGCCAGCGTAATATTGGGGCCGGATGCCCCAATTGCCATCAGCTTCCAGCGCGTCAACATTGGGCATGTCCCTGCAATTACTACTATCGAAATGGGGGAGGGCACCATTTGGGTGCAAGCCAAACTGCTGGTTGCCAATGCAAATGAGCAAATGTACTGTGGCCTGCGTGTGGCTTCGGCCACCCTGACCTTTCCCGGCTTCCCTGTGCCGGACATGGCCAATGTGGACGACCCCGAATTGCTCCAACTATGGCTGCTACAAATCGGTGAGCAGGCGCAGGGTGGGTTTCAAATGCTCCACGATTTCAATGTTCAAGTCTCCCTTTCCATGAAACTGGCTGCCCCACTCCCCAACAATTGGGCGGGTGTTTACGGTGCCGATGCAAGAAACGCCAATGTCCGGCTGCCGGAGGCAATGGGCTTACGGTTCAACCAGACAATATCCACGCTAGAACTCGTCTCGGAGACGGCGGGCTGGAGCCTCTATGGTGACCAAAAAACACTAACCTGGACCGGCAGACAGGCCGAATACGGACAGTTCTTCAATGCAGTTTCCATTCCGATGGCCTTGGATTCGGAGGATTTTTCCGTAAACCAACGAGCGTCACCGGTGCTTGGCTTGGGTGGCTCGACCAAGGTGTTTGACGGTGCCTGGCTGCTGCCGATGACAAGGCTGAACACACCGCTCCGGGCAGAAGGGGCAGGGATATTGTTTGCCATGACAAGAACAGGGCTGTCAGCCACCTGTGCGGATATGCTCGATGCAAACCGGGCCTCGGCGGCACAGTTGCAGCTTGATGACTGCTTCCTTGCCGCCTCGCCGGACATGGTTCATGTTATATCCTGGAAGACCACTACCGAACGCGCTACCCAACGTCTTCGGCTCTGGGAGGGAGCATCGGAACGTTGGAACGAAATGAACATGAATTATGCCGGGCAGTTCCCCTTCGTTTACCAATGCAGCGCTGCCGGGCTGGAAACTTGCGCCTCCATCACCGATTGCGAGAGCAACCTTGACCGCCCGGTCTGGGCCGATGGTCAGCCCATAAATATCAAAACCAAGGAATCGCTCTACCTCCGTGCCTTTGGCGAACAGCTCGACCAAGTGATGGTTTTTGATGAAAACATCCTGCGGGACAGTGCCTTGGATGAAGCCGTCGCAGCAGTGGCACCCACCTTCCAAAGCCAGGCCATTGCACTCAACAATGCCCTGCTGACCGTTTCCCCGGTCAATGCGTTTTTGTTGTCCGGCCAGTTGCCGCCATTCGCTGAAACCTTCTCGGAAGCGAGCCTGAGCTATGCTTTTGCCTTGTTGAACTACCTGCCCACACTGCCCGACCCCTACGCTGCAAATGCGGGCATTTTCACATGGATGAACCAGCAGGAAGGCGATAATGACCGCTTGTTTGCGCTCGGCGAAATGCAAAGGTTGCTGGTCGGTACCCTGCACTGGAAGGCCGGGGAAGTGCCATCCGTCCAGTTTATTTTTGGCGACATGGAAAGGGCGGCAAATAACTTGTTCCTGCACCTGAACCCCATGCTAAACCTGGGCTTCGCCAAAAACAGGGAATTTGAAACCAAAGATGCACGAGCCGGAAAAGCGTCCGCCCGCGTCAGGCGGCGCACTGGTCAAGATGTGCTAAACCGCGGCGACCGGTACGAACTGAGCAATCACGTCAACGACGTTTTTCAGCACTACCGTTTTTTCAGCCTGCTGGATGTCAGCACCGCCGCCGACTGGATGGGCGTTGACATGGGCTTTATTGACGAAGGCTTTTTCTTCGAACGTTCGTTCGAGGTGCGCACCGACCAAAGCCCGCTTTCCGCCGATGGGATGGACGTGGTGGCCAGTGGGCGTTTTGTGCGCCTGTTCACCGTGCCGCAAATCAGTTGGGAGCCGGTCATCAACACGACCCCGCCCTTCAACGTCAACAACGACCCGCCTTGGGGCGTCCTTACCTTCCAAGACGATGGCCCACCGACGCTCATGGGCAACACGGGACGGGACGCCGTGCCAATCGCCCCATTGCCCTTGGCTTTTTATTTGGACAATAATTACCGCTCAAACCCCGATTTCAAGGCATGGAGTTTTTTCACCCTGCCGTTTGGGATGCTGGGCATCGCCCGCTACAACCAGGACGTGCAGGGCATGGGGCAGCCGACCGGGGCAAGCATCGAGGTCGTGCAGCACGAGTTTGTTGCTGGCGCAAAAACGGCGCTGCAAATCAGCACGGTCGGCTACAAGCACCCACAGGGCAATCGCAGCTTCGAGGGTGTCACCGAGCAATTGACCAACCTGCACGGGCCGCTCGGCGACCCGCTCGACCGGAGCATCCTCTCCAAAACGGTCACGACCATTTTCAACAATAAATTCGGGGCAAGCGGCAACGACGGCAAATTGCGCAAGCAAGGCGTGCCCGTCGAGCGCTACGATTTCAGCGGCTACGGTGCCAATATTTTCAGCAACTGGCTCAACCCGAAGGCCCAGATTGCAGACCTGTCCCAAGCCAAGTTCGACGTGTGGCGGGGGCGGACTGCCCACGAGGTGATACAGGTGCGCAGCATCGTTTACCCGTGGTGCGTCCATGTGGTGCGCACCATCACCATGTTCCGCAACAGTGCGGGCCTGGTATATCGGATTGACAGCGGCTGGCGGGCGGAAAGCGATGGCGTTTACCAGTTCACGGAACGCATCGTTGACGCAGGTGGCGAGGAGGTGGAAGTGGCCGCTTACGATTTCCATCCCGGCGTCGTGCATTGCGTTTTTGACGTGCGCAACATCGTGGAGACCAGCGAACTGACGCCGTACACCACGACCTGGAACAAGACAACCGGTTTTTATATTGACCCAAACGATGGGTTGCCGAAGGGCGTGGGTGCCGGGAAGAACCTGAATATTGACTTGGTGCCGGTATATTTTGATGCCGACGTTCAAATGGACGACGTGGTTTCGGGCGGTGCAAATGGGCGGGTGCCGTCCAAGCGCATGTTGGGCTACCTGCAATTAAGCCCGATTGGCGTCGTGATTTCGCCGGAGCATTTCCGGGAACTTTTGCTGCTGCAAAACGGCCTCGGCGGGCCTATTGACTGCATGGTCAATATCGGCGGCAGCAACCAGACCATGCGGATGAGCCGCGTGGAGGTGCAGCCCAGCCGCGATGCCGCCAACAAACTCGTGTTTGTGGCAGTGGCAAAGGGTACGCCCGTGCTGCCCAAAGACGGCAGTTGGAGCGTGGTGCAGCACAAAAAAGCGACGCTGGAAGTGCTGCCCATCAGCGACAACGTGGTGCCGCTCATCCGCCGGGGCATCCTCGGCCAGCCCAACAACAACCCGCTCGAACTGTCCAGCCCCGCCGACCTCTTCAACCTCAACCTGGAGGACAGGGCCACGCAGTTTGCTTTTTTGCAAAACACCGACACGCAAAAAGTGCTGTTCCGAAACCCGTCATTCGAGCAGGGGCTGAAGGCGCTGAAAAGCTCCCCGCCCGACCTCGCCGATGCCTACCGCTTGCTCGATAGCAAGGGCATTTTTCCAAAATTGGACAAGCTGCCACGGCTGAATTTGAACGATTTCGACCTCAACATCAAAGAGGAAGGCTACAAGTTGCTGCACAAGGTGGAGCCGGGCAAGTTGCTGGAACGTTTATTTTATCAATGAAAAGGATGTCAAGATTTACGTCGAATACGCCAAAAACGACATCAAAGGGAACAAGACTGGCGACGGCATCTTGAACTACGACCTTGATAGTTCGGCGCGGAAATGGGCTAATAAAATGGAAGGCGTCACCATGGTCGTGGACCTGCTGGACATGAAACGGCTGTTCCTTATTCGGGGAAAATTCGATACCGAAAAGGGGAAATCGCCAGCGTTTACTGACCCTGAGCTGGAGTTCGGCGAGTTCTTGCAACCCGTTTACGACATCCTCCAAATCCTGTTGCTGCTCAACGGTGGCGACTACGCGGGCGCACTGACGAAGGGCCTTAAAATCGCCATGAGCAACAGCCCGAACAACTGGGAATACAAGTTTCAGGCGGACAAGGAGATACCCGTGCTGCGCTTTCCGCCGCCCGCCGCCGACAGCCCGGTGGCACCGCTGCGCCTGGAATGTTACCTCAAACTCGGTTGCTATTTCAACGTCGGGATGCCGCTGCCGTCTGGCGAGGGAACGCCCACGCCGAGCGCTGGAGGCTACGTGGAGTTTGGGGCAAAACTGAGTGTGATGTGCCTCTCGGTGGCAGCGGCCACGGTGTATGCCGTGGGCACTTGCACCCTGCGCATCGGGGCGGACACGGTGCGTGGGCCAAACCTCTACATGAAAGTTGGCTTCGGGGTCGAACTGATGGTAGGGCTGCCCGTCATCGGCAACGTGAGCGTGTATTTTGCCGCTGGCGTGGAAGTCTCGGTGGACAAGCGCATCATCGTCGTCGGGGCGTTCATCCTGTTCCGCGGCCGGGCCGAACTCATTGGTGGCTTGGTAACCATCCAGATTCAAATCGAAGCATCTGGCAAAGTAATGAGGGACATGGTGGCCGACCGCACGGAATGCATCGCACAGGTGACATTCAGCCTCGACATCAGCATCTTCCTGGTCATCAATATCAGTTTCTCAAAAAGTTTCCAAGAAAACCGTCAAATCATAGCTGATTAGAGACTGACAGGTTTTTTGAAACCGTCAGGTCTGCTGCGAAAATCAACCAATTTGACCCAACCCAAACCAATTTTTCAAATCGCATAATCAACATGGAAGCAAAAATCAGCATACTGACACTCCCGCAGCGGATAGAAGGCAACCGTCTTTTCTTCAACGTGTTGACCATTCCACGGAACATCAATCCGCTGGAGGCGCACCCGGATTTGGCACCTTTTCCGGCTTGGGCCGACGCCAATTTGACCTTGCAGGCCAACCTCTTTCCATCGTTGGAGGAGTACCCCGGCTCGATTTGCAGCCCACGGCGCTCAGTGCCGACCTGCCAATTGCGCCCTTCGGCGTGGATGCGACGGATATTTTTACGACGCTGGCGCAACGTTTTGACATCAGCAACGGGCAGGTCGCCGAAGCACCGGAGGCTCACCATTTTGCACGGAAATACTTGCCGGAGAGCTACCGCAAAGCTTTCAATTTCACAAAACCCCGCAGCAAACATGCCGCCATTGACGACAGCTACGCCTGCGCCATCACCAAAGAGGAAAAACCCGACCCCGCTTTCGTGCCCGACGACGATACAGTGAGTTGGGGGCAGGTTTTTGCTTTTTGCCTACGGCAACCCGCCATTGCCAAAAAATGCGGCTTCATCCACGAGGAGCTTTTTTTGGACATTGCGCCCGGCGCACTCGAAAACGGCGGCTGGTTGTACGTGGATTTCGCGCCCGGTTCCGACTTTGATTTTTTAGACAAAACGGTGGTGAAACGCTATGCGGCACGGTTGCCAAAAATCCCGGCAGGCACCGATCGCAGCTTGTTCGCTGCCGTGCTGTTCCCCGTTCGCCACAATGCCGTGGACTTGCCGCCCGACAACCCAGAGCTGCCCTCCGCCTACGACGAACTCCTGTTGGAAGCGAGCTTGTACGACGATGGTTTTGCCAAAATCGTCCATGCCCATCAGCCCGTGAGCGACCATTTGCTCAAAGAAAAACGAGACCCGGATTTCCCCGTCACCAGCGACGCTGGCATCCGCCTCGCCTGGGACGACGAGCAGTTGCTCACCTGGATGAACCGCCAGTTGGAAGAAGACCCCGCCAACCCCGGCAGCGCCCGGCGGGTGGATGCGCCGATGGGCGTTTTCGGCTACCGTATTGATGCCCGCGAGAAAAGCGGCGACCCTGACAACCCAAACGCCTGGAACTCGCTTTGTCGGGTACAGAACAAGGCCGAACTGATGCTGGGCGCAACGTCGGTTGGTGCAATCGGTGACGGTGGCGAACTCAACGTGGAGGTTTATCCCTCCATTCCCGATGGCAAAAAAACCAAGCATTTTTGGCTGCCCGCCTATTTTGCCTATTGGACAGGTAAAAGTTTGGTGCTGCAAGATGAAGACGCTATTGACCTGTTTCGCAAGGAGCTAAATGAGCAGCAAAAGGGCGTAAAAGACCTCAAGGCGACCAAGAACACGCTCTACGATGCGGTCGGTTTGGAGAATATTCCGTTGCACTACGGTGGCAACTACGAGTTTCGGGTGCGACTTGCCGACATCACGGGCGGTGGGCCAGCCAGCGACAAGGAAGCCATTTACGATGCCGAGGCACCCGTTGCATCCTGGCTGTTTCGGCGGCACGCCATCCCGCAGACGGTGCGCATTCAAAACGAGCTGCCGGAGCGCGACGACACCTATTTTTCGGACAATGAACTGACGGTGCAAAGGCCGAGGCTGGGCTATCCGAGTGTCCTGTTTGTAGGCACGACCGATGTCAACGGTGTGTTCACGCCAGCCTACCCCAATGCCCTTGATTTGCTCAAGGCAGATTTCGATGCGGCCTTGGGCAAACGGGACATCGGCATCGCCGACCCTGACGTGGACCGCGTGGAAATCGAGGTGGCCGTGCGGGCATTGGACATGGACACCACCATCAAAAAGCACCATGCACAGGACAACTATGCCATCCTGTACACAACAACACGAGCTTTTCCGGCGGATTTTGACGGGGCGCTTTCCATCCCGCTCACTTTTTTGGACCGCCCGGTCATTCATTTCAACGGTCAAAAAAACCTCTTGCTGCTCGGCCTCTCAGACAACAACGACTCGATTGACGACCTGCCAGACCTCGTGCTGCCAACGAACCGGGACATTCAGATTACCGTCCGAGCGGTGTGTGCTGACAAAGACGATTATTACGCCGACAACGAGGAACTCCGAGGGATGACTACCCGCTTCGTGACGCGCCGGGCAGCTACCAGTGAAAACGGTTTTTTCAAAGCCACTGGCGCGCAAACCATGATACGCGGCATTTTCCTGCGCCGCCCCGAACAGAAAAAGCTTTCCGCCAATTGGAAGGAGGTTTTTGTCGGTGGAAAAGCAGCGCCCGACCAGCAGCCAGAACTCATCGAGCGCTTGGCAAATGCCATTGACGTGGAAGCCAAAGGTATGTCGCTGATGGGCAAAACGGGGCAGCGTTGGCAATTTGGCGCAGCCAGGGCCATCCGCCACACCCTTTCTCCCGACAATACCAGCCTGACCATCGCAACGCAGGACGACATGGTCAACCATTGGCTCGTGCCCATCACTTTGCTCATTGACCGGGATTGGTCATGGGATGGCGTTGAGCCAGTGAGTGTGGACATTTTTCGAAGAAAAAAATTCTCACTGGAAGCCGATTGGGAACAGGAAACATTGATTGGCGATATTGAACTGAAAAAAGCCATCAATATTCAGGCGCTGTTGAATTCTGACCGCAGCCAGACTTTTCTTTGTTTTATTGACGCCGTTGAACCCAAGTCAGCTAACCCGGCCCAGCACCCCGACGAAATCATGGTGGAGTACCGGGTGCGACCCAATTTCAAAATGGATAATCCAGCGCTGGGTTTTGAACTGCCCTTGACGCTTGCGCTTCAACTTCCCATCACCACCCCACCTGCGCAGATGCCCAAAATCGTGAGTGCTGGAATGGCCTTGAGTCGCTATGTGCGCGATGCCGACTATGCCAATACCGAGGCTCGGCAACGTTACCTGTGGGTGGAGTTTGAAGAGCCCGTCCAAAACCCACGTGACGCATATTTTGGCAGAATCACCGCCTACGCCCCCGACCCCTTGCTGGCGGAATGGACGCCGGACTGGATGGTGCCCCGCCAACCGCCAGCCTTGTCCATCGAGCCTGAACCCGTTCGCATCATCAGCCCGGGCCACACCGACAACCGCAGCGGGTTGAACGCCATGCAACAATTGTTGCCAGCCACCGATAGCAAGCGGCATTTCCTCGTGCCACTTCCG
The DNA here is from genome assembly GCA_016719855.1 of Saprospiraceae bacterium. Taxonomy (GTDB): domain Bacteria; phylum Bacteroidota; class Bacteroidia; order Chitinophagales; family Saprospiraceae; genus UBA6168. Next base: position 37,688 of record JADJYH010000020.1, read on the forward strand.
CCAGGCCTTCACCCCGAGTCGCCGGAGCTGTTTGGCTTTTTTACCTACGAATTTCGGATAGGCCACGCCGAGGGATGGAGCACGGCGCAGGGGCGTTTTGGACGTGCGCTGGACTGTCAGGGCGTGCAGCACCCACGCCGCAACTGTACTGCAGTCCCGACCGGAACGAGCAACGCCTACGAGTATCTGCGGCCCATTCTGTGGCCGTTTTCGATGGAAGGAACGTGACGAGCCATCCTGTGCGCACCCAATTATGGGCCTTGCTGTATGCCCAAGTGCGCATGGCAGACAACAGCGACAACCGCAACGTACTGCTCAACGACCGCCTGATGCGGCCAGCGCCTGAACGCATTTTTGACGATGCTGGCGCTGTGATTTTTTCCTCCGAAAACAGCGATGCACCCAAGCGTGCGGTGGCCGAGTGGGACAATGCAGAAGTCAGCACCCTGTTGAAAAATCATGGACTGCCAGCCGACAGCAATTTGAGCGTACTCTGCGTGGAAATGATGCCGACTGCCGACCATCTTTTGATGAACGACCACGAGCATGCGAATTTTGCGGTGCTCAACCGTTTCCGGGGCGCAGATGGGCTGCCCTCCACGGCGTCGGGACAGGCGCTGAATATGCTGAGGAGTGTCTCGTACAATCTCAAGGAATCGGCTGCACAGGCAGGGCAAACCCCCGAAGAACTGTCTGGGAGGCCGCTGTCCGACGATTTGGGGCACTACCGGATTTTGCGCACATCCACGCTGGCTTCTGTGCCGGAGGTGTGTTGCGTGGATTGTTGAAATGGAAACAGTGCAATCTGACCGGTGCACCATTTTCTAAACATTTCCTACCTTTGCCGCTCATTCATACTCGCTAAGAAAGCTGTGCCAATCGGTTCAAAAATCAGGACTTTTACCAAGCCCGTTTTTTGAGCCGCCCGGCACAGCTTTTTTCATAAAAAGCAATCTTCGCAAACATGGATTTATTTCAAAAATTCAGGAATCCCGGCCCGCTCGGCAGGTGGCGTGACGTGGCCGATGGCTATTTTATGTTTCCACGCCTCGAAGGCGAATTGGGCAACCACATGAAGTTCCAAGGCAAAGACGTCATTTGCTGGAGCATCAACAACTACCTCGGCCTGGCCAACCACCCCGAAGTGCGGGAGGCTGACGCCAAGGGCGCTGCCGACTGGGGGCTGGCCTACCCGATGGGCGCCCGCATGATGAGCGGCAACTCCACCCTCCACGACCAATTGGAGCATGAACTGGCTGACTTCGTGAAAAAGGAATCGGCCATGCTCGTCAACTTCGGCTACCAAGGCGTCATCTCCGCCATTGACAGCCTCGTGAATCGCCACGACGTTATCGTGTACGACTCCGAGGCGCATGCCTGCATCGTGGACGGCGTGCGGCTGCACCACGGCAAGCGTTTTGCCTTCGAGCACAACAACGTGGCCAGCCTCGACAAGAATCTGGCCCGTGCCACCAAGCTCGTGGCCGAGACCGGCGGCGGCATCCTCGTCATCACCGAGGGCGTGTTCGGGATGCGGGGCGACCAAGGCAAGCTGCGGGAAATCTGCGCCCTGAAGGACAAGTACGAGTTCCGCCTGATGGTGGACGATGCGCACGGCTTCGGAATGCTCGGCCCAACGGGTGCTGGCGCCTGCGAGGAGCAGGGCATCATGGACGATGTGGACGTTTATTTCTCCACCTTCGCCAAGTCAATGGCCAGCATCGGGGCGTTTTTCGCTGGCGAAAAATTCATGATTCAGCACCTGCGCTTCACCATGCGCTCGCAGATTTTTGCGAAGAGCATGCCCATGCCGCTCGTGGTCGGTGCGCTCAAGCGCTTGGAGCTGCTCCGCAACAAGCCGGAGCTGCGCAAGGCGCTTTGGGACAACGTGAACTACCTGCAATCTGAGTTGAAAAAAGCGGGATTTGAAATCGGCGAGACGAACTCTTGCGTGACGCCCGTTTACATCCAGGGCGACGAAACGGAAGCGATGGTGATGGTGCGGGATTTGCGGGAAAACTATGGGATATTTTGCTCCATCGTAGTGTACCCCGTCATTCCGAAGGGTATGATCATCCTACGCTTGATACCCACCGCCGTGCATACGAAGGAAGATATTGACATCACCATAGCCGCCTTCAAGGAGATAAAGAAAAAGCTGAACAGCCAAGCTTATGCCGAAGCTGCGAAGGTGCTGCTGGCCGGGGCTATTGGGTAATTATTGAGGTATTGGGATATTGGGGGATACGTTCAACCCAATATCTCAATAACTCAATAACTCAATACCCACTACTCTTCTTCATCATCCGCTACTTCCTCCATTGTCATGTACCCCCGCTCGTGGAGGAACTGAAACCACCGGACAATTTTCTTGATGTCGCTGATGTGTACCCGCTCGCGGTCGTGGTTGGGCAGCACTGCGGAAAAATAGGCCCGAAGTTCGTCGGGCTTGGCATCAACTTTTACTATCGGCGTGTCGGCCAGTTTGTCGTACATGCTCTGGAAAACAGTGCGGATTTCCACCGAGTCGTCTTCACCGTCCACAAAGACGGAGATGCTCTCCATCGGTGAAAACTGGTGCTTGCGAAGCGGGGCAAAGCGCACCTTGCCGGAATCCAGGTCTTCTACCAACATGCCATTCTTGCGGTTGGCTGCCATTTTTTGCACACCGGGAAAGCCCGTAACTACTACTAAATCTTTGAGTCTCATGTTAGAAGGATTGAAGGATTGAAGGCCTCAAGGATTGAAGACTAAAGATGGGAAGCAGCCTCCTCCTCTTCAATCCTCCAATCCTTCAATCCTCCAATCCTTTAAAAATGGGCGCAAAGGTAACAAAAACAGAACACAGTAAAATGCTATTGCCACTCTTCAAGTCGCTGCACATCGTTGGATTCGTCGCATGGTTTGCGGGGCTTTTTTACCTCGTGCGCATCTTCGTCTATCACGTGGAGGCACTGGCCAAGCCGCAGCCCGAGCGCGACGTGCTTGCCCGGCAGTTCAACATCATGGAGTGGCGGGTTTACCGCATCATCCTTGGGCCTGCGGTGGTGCTTACTTGGGCCTGCGGCACGGCGATGCTGTTCATTTACGGCACAGACTGGTTCCAAGAGAACTGGTGGATGTCCATAAAGCTCGTGCTGTTGGTGTTGCTAACAGGCTATCACCACAGTTGCAAGGGCATCATCCGCAAGCTGGAGCGGGGCGAAGTGCCGTTCACTTCGTTCCAATTTCGACTACTCAACGAGGTGCCGACGCTACTGCTCGTACCCATCGTGCTGCTGGCCGTTTACCGAAACGACTTCAACGTCTGGTACACGCTGGCCGGAATCCTCGGCTTCGGCGGGCTACTTTTTGCTGGCGCAAAACTGTACAAACGGTCGAGGGAAAAATGATATCCCCAGGTAGCCGGGTGGTCAAAATTGTTTGGATTGTTAAAATTGCTTGATTGTTTGGTGGTTTTGGGTACAACTTTGCGCGCATCAATTTTTCATTTTCAACAATTAAACCCATGCACAAGCTTTTCTTAGCCGCCCTCTTCGCAGGTTCATTTTTCTTGGCCTGCGGCCAACAAACAGATCTGCCACCCATTGCACCACAGCAGGCCCAACAGCCGCAGCCTCCAGCACAGCAGGCCAACTACTACGTGGACACCGCCCGCCCGTCCAACCAAATTCAGGCAACCTACCCCTACAACATTTCGCTCCGCAATGCGGCTGGCGACACCCTCAACTCGGCCACTACCTTTGAAAAAAACGGCAAGCCCACCGTGCTCATGTTCTGGCTCACCACCTGCGGCCCCTGCCGCATGGAACTGAACGCCATCACCGAAAAATTCGACGGCTGGAAGCAACAGGCCGACTTCAACTTCTACGCCATCAGCACGGATTTTCCGAAGAACTACCCGCAGTTCGTCAGCCGGGTGGACGAAGGCAACTGGCCCTTCCCCGCTTTCCACGACCTGAACCGGGAATTCCGCCTCGTGATGCCCGGCGAGCTTAACGGCCTACCCCAGGTGTTCGTATTGGACAAAAACGGCAACATCGCCTACCATACCCGCAAGTACGTGCCTGGGGACGAGGACAAGCTGTTTGAGGAGGTGAGGAAGTTGAATTAATCCTTCAAATCCACCGTCAAAGCCCCCTCCAAATTCACATCATAATAATCCAACCCTAGTGAATCACACCCCATTTTCCATTCCTCCACCCGCCATTTCTTGTTGCTGGCGTCGAAAATGAGTAATTGAAAATCAAAGACTTGCAGGAGTTCTTCGAGTTTCACTTTTGGTGTATTTCGAAGCAGCAAGTAGTCCACCTTCACCTTCTCCTCGCCGTCGTAGGCCACCGGGCCGTTCACCACCATCAGGCGTTTGTCGTAAAATTGCACCAGCCCGTTTTTGTAAAAAAAATGCTCGCCAACGACGGCGGTCGAGTCGCCGAGGTGCAGCGTTTCCACCGCATTGATACCGTTGGCAAAGCGGTTGCCCTCGGTGGCGTATTTCATCGGCTTCGCCTCCAAGGCCGTGTCAATGAGCGACCAGGCTTTTTCACCATCAAAAAAATCGAGGGCAGAGTGCTTGTAAACGCTGTAAACGGTAAACTGGCGGTTCTTTTGGTGATGGAATTCGGAGAAAGCAAAACTCACCCCGACCACCAGCAGCAAAGCCAAGGAGGCCAGCACCCAGCGAAACTTGCGGGAACTGATGGCCGCCATAACGCTGCCGAGTCCGAGGTAGAGCAGCAGCGCCGAGATGCCCCCAATCCAAATGCCGTTGAGCAGGGCGGCGGGCAGGTGTTGGATGAGCATCACGGTCTGGTTGCCGAGCCAGAGCATGGCCCAAAGCAGCCATCCGACCACGCCAGCACCGGCGGCCCAGAGCGGGTCGAGTACCAAAAGCAGCAGTCCCCCTGCAAGCTCGGCTGCCGAAAGTGGCACCAGCACCAGGCTCGACAGCCAAAAATAGGTGGGGAACTGGTGAAAATACAGCAGCGTGAACGGCAGCGTCATCAGTTGCGCCGCCAACGACACCGAGTTGAGTTCCCAGAGGTAATTGCCCACCCGGTTCTCGATGACCCACAGTCCGGCTATCTTCGGCTGGAAATAAACGATGCCCAAAATGGCGAGGTACGATAGCTGAAAGCTGACGCTCAGGAGCCAGTACGGGTCGTAGAGCAGTAGGCAGAAAGCACTGGCAGTCAGCGTGTTGTAGAAATTCTTGTTGCGCCCAAGCCCATCGCCGATGATCACAAAGCTGAACATCACGGTGGAGCGCATGACCGACGGCGAGGCCCCGGTCACGAGTGCAAACGACCAAATCAACACCAACAAAATCACGGCCTTGAGCAACCGCCAGGAGCCGTGCTTCCATTTTACCCGCTTAAAAAAGAAGTTGAGGATGAGGAAAAGTATGCCGACGTGCATGCCCGAAACTGCCAGTATGTGCATGGCACCAGTTTGCGAGTAAGCCGTGAGCACCTCTTCCGGCACCTCGCTGCGGTAGCCGAAGATGAGCGCTGCACCTACGGCAAACTCGTTTTCCGTTTTCAAGTGCTTGCGCAAGGTTTCCGTGAACTGGTTTTGCAGCGAAATAGCCGTGCCATAAGGCGAAAACCAATCCCGTTTTTTCACCAATCCCCAGCTTCCATTTTTTACAAAAGCCTGATAATGAATGTTTTGAAAGTGCAGGTAGCGCCCGTAGTCGAAAGCATGTGGATTGTCCGGCGGCTCCACGGTGCTGGCTTTGCCGCTGATGACGAGCTGGTCGCCGTACGCCAATGACTCGGCGGCACTGTCGCGCTGGAGGTAGAGCAGCAGGCTGCCAGTGGCGGGTTCAAGGCTGTCGGTGGTTGGGCCAGTGGCACTGATGCCCAGCTCGATTTTGACCCAGTTTTCCTTTCGGACGGGCGCATCGGCCACCTCGCCGACCAGCACCATGCCATCGTCTGGCGGTTCAACTTTGCTGAAATGGCTTGCGTGGTTCAGCTCGTTGTGTTGCCAAGTGACGCCGTAGCCCAGCACAAGCAGGGCGGTGCTGAGCAGCAAGCCGGGGAGCCAACGATAGCGGTACAGTCCACGCAGTTTTTGGGACAAAAGCTGTAACACGACCAGCGCCACAAATACCAGCGGCAAGCCGGGGATGGGCAGATTGAATTGAATGGCCAGCAGGATGCCTACCAAAAACGGCAAGAGTAGGCGCACGAAGGGGATTTCACGCCAGTTGAGCATGGTTCAGGGTTTTTTTAGTTTGTAAAAACGGGTAAGCGTGGGTAAGCTAGGAAGGGCTTTTTATACTCGCAAATATTTAGTTTTCGTATAAAAAACGGGCGGAAGTTGAGGGGGAGTTTTGCTAGCAAAATATTGGGGTATTGAGATATTGGGGTATTGGGTGGGCAATATCTCAATACCTCAATATCTGCTTTAGGAAAGCAGTTTGCGCACCAGTGTTGACACCAGTTTGCCGTCGGCACGGCCAGCCAGTTCCTTGGTGGCAGTACCCATGACCTTGCCCATGTCCTGTGGCCCGGTGGCGCCCACGCTGGCGACGATGTTTTTCAGGATGGCCTCCAACTCGGCTTCGGCAAGCTGCTTGGGCAAGTACCGCTCTATGACGGCGATTTCTTCCCGCTCCACCACGGCGAGGTCTTCTCGGTTTTGCGCCTCGTAGATTTCGAGGGAGTCCTTGCGGGTCTTGACGAGTTTTTGCAGGAGCTTAATTTCCCGTTCACCCTCCACGGTCAGGCCACTGCCGTCGGTGTTGGCCAGCAGAATAGCGGCTTTGATGGCCCGGATGCCCCGCTTGGCGGCTTCGTCCTTGTTGCGCATGGCTTCTTTGAGGTCTTCCATGATGCGTTGTTCCAGCGTCATAATTTCAAAAGATTTTGGTGAAAAATTCGATTGCCGCAATGTGGCTTGTAAATTCGCCTTGCTAACGCCGCAAACTTATTGAAAGTTTCCGAGCCAAGGCGGTTGCGCCGCATTTGCGAAGCGAAGCCAAAGTCAGCGCTATTTTGCCAACAGCACACTTTACTTTGCCCTTTATCCTTTTTACTTGAAAAAATGAAATTTCCCAAGCCCATCCCCGTCCTCGAAATTGCCCGCAAAACGGGGGCCACGCTCCTTGGCGACGAGTCGCTGCTGGCCACCGGCATCAACGAAATCCATAAAGTGGAGCCGGGGGACATCACTTTCGTGGACAACCGGAAGTACTTTCGAAAGTCACTTGAATCGGCGGCGAGCATCATTCTCCTGAACGAAAAAACCGATTGCCCGCCGGGCAAGGCGCTGCTGCTCTGCGACAAACCCTTCGAAGCTTACAACTCGCTGGTGAGGGAGCATCGGCCGTTCCGGCCACTCAATGAAAGCATCAGTGAGAGCGCCAACATCCACCCGTCGAGCGTGGTGGAACCGGGGGCGGTCATCGGGCACCAAGTGGTCATTGGGCGCAACTGCTACATCCAAGCCAACGCATATATCGGCGACCATACGCACATTGGCAATTACGTAATCATTCAGGCCGGAGCCATCATCGGCACAGATGCTTTTTATTTTCAAAAAAACGAGGGCGGCTTCAAAAAATGGCGCTCCGGTGGGCGGGTGGTCATCGAAGACCATGTGGACATCGGGGCGGGCTGCACCATCAACAAGGGCGTATCGGGTGACACGGTCATCGGTGAAGGCTCGAAGCTGGACTGCCAAGTGCATGTGGGGCACGGGGCCGTCATCGGCAAAAACTGCCTACTGGCCGGGCAGGTGGGCGTGGGCGGAAAGGCTATTTTGGAAGACAATGTGGTGCTGTACGGGCAAGTTGGCGTGGCAGCCCGGGTACGCATCGGCAAAGGGGCGGTGGTGAGCGCCAAAAGCGGCGTGTCCAAGGACCTGGAGGGTGGCAAGGCGTACTTCGGCATTCCAGCGGAGGAAATCAGGGTGCGGCAACGGGAATTGGCGGCTTTGCGTCAATTGCCCGATTTTTTGAAAAAAATGGAAGAACCCAAGTGAAAATTTGCGTTGGGATAGTGTTTTAGTACAATTGTTGGCAATACCCAAAAAAAGTCCTGTTTTTGCCCAGAAAACCCTTTTGCGAAATTACCTTTGCAATCCCGCCTCACATGCGGGAAAACTCCCAACTCCGCCATTACAATCCCTAGAGCATCTTGCGCCTACCTTATTTAGCGCTTTTACAAGTGAAAATATTCTAAAAAACGAAGTCTGTTGAAATGAAAAGGTATTTCATAAACGCTTGATTTGCATTGACTTGCATTTCCGATCTCCTCATTTCCCAGCGCTGCTGGGCATTGGGTTACCGGAATGCAAAGAAAAAATTATCTGCTCAATTAGGATTTGCCCACCCAGTTAACGGCAAATAAGAAACAACGAAAAAGAAAATGACAGGCAAAAAGTATCTTCTGGCAGCTTTGCTGCTCGCATTGACTACGCTGAATCAAGTTTCGGCACAAGTTTGTGACTGTTTGACCACGGGCAACTGTCCGGTCGCAATTGAGGACAACGGCACCTTTCAGGGAACGCTGGACGTAACCGTGAGTGGCCCGAACGACCTGGGCCAATGTCCGCTCACCTCCCTCTGTTTTTCCATCACGCACACCTGGGTAGGCGACCTTGCCGTGACGCTCACTTCGCCCAGTGGCATCAACTACTTGGTCATGGCAGATGCCAACAACGGCTCTGGCGGCTGCGGCACCGACTCGGACAATATTGACGTTTGCATCGTGCCCGGCACTGGCAATGCGCTCACCAACAACACCGAGTACATGTGCAACACGGGCGCTTGCCAGAGTGGCACCTGCTGCCTCGTCGGCAACTGGACGATGCCATGCGGCGGCGTCACTGACCCCATCACCGGCGCCAACCAGGCCCCCAACTGCGACCTCAACGACTTCAACGTGCCCGGCAATCCCGCCAATGGCACCTGGACGCTGACCGTGAACGACATCTGCGGACAAGATGTGGGCACGCTCAACAACTTCTCACTGACCTTCGCCTGCGGAATATCTTCCTGCACGGTTTGCGCCGCAAACGGCGGCACACTGACTGACCCGGACGTGCAGGGTTGCATCGGCGACCCCGACCTCAACCTGAACGTCACACCACAGTACACCGGAGGCAACCAATCGCCCAACCCGGGGGAGTACAGCTACGCTTGGGTTGTTTCACAAAACGGCAACATCCAGTCGGTCAACTCTACCCCAGATATGTCGAACCTGCCGCCGGGCATTTACACGCTTTGTGGGTTTTCTTACATTAACACTGCCGCTGGGCTAATCAACTCGCTCATTGGAATGGACCTAGGCACTGTAATAACGCAGTTCAATTCCAACACAGCGCCATTTTGCGGCGACTTTTCGGACGATTGCATGCAGGTCACGATTGGGCCTGCTATTCTCCCAACGTTTATTGATACAGCACTTTGTATCGGTGAATGTATCGAGGTTGGCTTCCAGCCGTTTTGTAGCTCCGGCTCTATTACACTTCAATCTTATTTGGGCTGCGATAGTGTGGTCAACGTAATCATCACGCCCATTTCACCGGTCTTCTCCGTTCAAAATGTAACGGTCTGCCAAGGTGAGTGCATTTTTGTTAATGGCCAGCAGTACTGCCCGCCTGCCCCAGCCGTGTTCACCGTACCCAGTTGGCAGGGTTGTGACAGCACCGTGACGATTCTCTTTAATGAAGTCATCACCGTTGCGATAATCAATCCACCCCTCCCTCCGCCGATCAGTTGTTCGGATCCAGCCATCACGTTGGACGGGCTAAGTTCCATCCCAACGGGGGCTTCCCTGCAATGGACAGGGCCGAACGGGTTCAACAGCAACCAACCATTTGTGACCGTAAACGTACCGGGAACCTATACGCTGACCGTCACCAACAATGCGACCAACCCACCCTGCACGGCGCAAGCTTCCGTGGATATCGTGGGCGAAGTTGAGGCACCCGACCTGATACTGAACAGCGCCCCCCCAGTGATTTGTGCAGGCCAATCTTTTGACCTGACCACTTTAAACATCGTGGACCTGAACAACACGAACCCCGTGCTCACCTTTCACTCCGGCACGCCTACCACCCCTGCGAATGAACTTATGAGCACCATCGTTTCACCTGCCACCACCACCACCTACTACGTGCGGGGAACAGTTGGCGGCTGTTATGACGAATTGCCAGTGACCTTGACGGTGAACCCGTTGCCTGTGGCCAGCTTCACGGTCACATCGCCCATTTGCATCAACGGATCTTCGACTGTGACGTTCACGGGCACGGCTCCTCCCGGCGCCACTTTCAACTGGAACTTTGGTGGTGGCACGGCTGTGCCTGGTACCGGCCCTGGCCCTCACACCGTCACTTGGGCAAGTGGTGGTGCAAAAACCATTACCCTAATCATTAGTGCCAACGGCTGCACGTCGGGTACGGCGACGCAGACCGTGAACGTTGGCATCCAAATACCCGCACCAATCCTCAACTGTGCCTCTACTTCCACCGAAATAACTTTTACTTGGAATCCCGTACCGGGAGCCTCCGGCTACAACGTGACGGTCATCAGCGGCCCCACCGGCGTTCAAATTGACCCAACCACCTACTTGGTGGCCAACCTGCTGCCCAACCAGCAAGTGACCATCTCGGTGGAGGCCATTTCCGGCAACGCATGTCCCAACAGCTCGGCGCAGATAACCTGCGCTGCACAGGACTGTCCGCCCGTGACCGTGACCATTGACCCTGTGGCTGATATTTGCTTGACTGCCTCCACGGGCACCATCCAATTGGTTGCGTCGCAAAGCGGTGGCGACGGCAGTGGCGGATTCACTTGGTCGGGGCCTGGGGTGAACCCCATCACGGGCGTTTTCAACCCCGCCAATGCCAACCCAGGTGCCAACACTATCGCTGTTTCTTATGAAGAAGGCACCTGCGTTTACAACGAGTCCATCGTCGTCAACGTGTTCCCAACGCCCACGGCGAATTTCAGCGTGACAACGCCAATTTGCAGCTCGGACTTCTCCACGGTCAACTACACGGGCAATGCCTCCAATGCCGCCGTTTTCACCTGGGACTTCGACGGTGGCACGGCCAACCCCGGCACGGGGCCTGGGCCGCACCAAGTGAATTGGTCTGCCAGTGGCACCTACACCATCTCGCTAATGGTGGCGGAAGACGGCTGCCAGTCCAACGCTTTTACCCAAACGGTAACCGTAGCGGACGAACTCCCCGCCCCGCAAATCACCTGTGTCACCACCACGAACTCCGTTGAGTTTTTTTGGAACAACATCCCCGGTGCGGGTGGATTTGACGTCAACGTGATAAATGGCGGCACAGGCACAGCCACCTCCGACACCTCCATGCTGTTCAGTGGCCTGAACCCCGGCGACGACATCACCATCCAAGTGATCACGCTCGATCCCGGCCCCTGTGCAGATGCTTCTTCGCAAGTTACCTGCATCGCACAAGACTGCCCGGCGGTGACCATTGACATTGCGCCAGTGCCCAATATTTGCCTCGATGCCAGCACTGCGCCGATTGACCTGCAAGCCACCGTGACGGGCGGCATGGGCGGCGGAACGTTGATTTGGAGCGGCCTTGGCGTCAGCCTAACCGGCACATTTGACCCCTTGCAGGGTTCCATCGGCGCAAATACCATCACGGTCACCTACACGGAAGGCGACTGTATTTACACAGAAGACATTGTGGTAAATGTGTTTGCGCAGCCACTGGCCAGTTTCAATGCCGCTTCACCGGTTTGCGTGAACAACGACATCTCCGTCTCCTACACGGGCACGGTGCTACCGGGTATCCAGTTCAACTGGGACTTCGGTACGGGCATGGCCACGCCCGGTACGGGTCAGGGCCCTCACCTCGTAGGCTGGACGAGTGCAGGAGCGCAAACAATTTCGCTCACCGTGACCACGGCACAGGGCTGTGTTTCGGAGCCGTTCAGCAGCACGGTGCAGGTTGACCCAATCCTCATTGCGCCAGCCATTACCTGCGTCACCTCTACGACCTCCATCGAGTTCAACTGGCCGGATGTGGCCGGTGCCACGAACTACCAAGTCATGCAGCTAGCCGGCGCACCGGGTTCGCAAACCTCGCAAAATGCCTACCTCATCACCGGCCTTGTCCCGAATGACCAGGCCACCATTTCGCTCACGGTCTCCAACGGTGGCGCTTGTCCGCCCGTGACCGTCGAGCAAACTTGTATCGCACAGGACTGTCCGCCAATCAGCGTGAGCGTAAACCCAACAGCTTCCATTTGTGTCGGCGCTGCTACTCCCGTGCAGCTTACGGCGACCGTAACCGGAAGCTTGGGCACTGGCACTGGTGTTTGGAGTGGGCTAGGAGTGGATTCTACGGGGCTGTTCACTGCTGCAACGGCTGGCGTTGGAGCACATACCGTGACCTATGTTTATACCGAAAATAGCTGTACTTACCTCGCAACGGGCGTTGTAGTCGTGTTCTCTGAACCATCTGCCACCTTCGCTGCTACCCCAACCATCTGCATCGCAGATGCTGCCACGGTGACTTATACCGGCAACGCATCCCCCAACGCCAATTATATATGGGACTTTGGGGGCGGCACAGCCACTCCCGGCACCGGCCCTGGCCCGCACCAGGTCACCTTCCCGACCACCGGCGTCTTCGATATTTCGCTCACCGTAGTACAATCGGGCTGCAACTCCATCGAGGTAATCAACTCGGTACAGGTTGACCCCGAACTGGTGGCACCAGATATTGACTGCACCACCACCACAGAGTCCATTGTGTTCAACTGGAACACGGTGCCCAATGTAACGGACTACGAAGTACAAGTAGTCACCGGACAGACAGGCTCCCTGACTTCGCAAACGAGCTACACGGTAAATGGCCTGATGCCCAACGACCAGGTGACCATCGAACTGACCGTGATCGGCAACACGGCTTGCCCGCCCATCACCGTCACGGAAACCTGCATTGCCCAGGATTGCCCGCCAGTGACGATTGACCTGCCGCCCGTTGACCCGATTTGCTTGGGTTCAACTGTTGGCACGATGCAACTGCAGGCCACCGTGACGGGCGGCAGCGGCACAAGCGGCACCTGGAGCGGCCCCGGCACAAATGCCAGCGGCGTTTTCGACCCGAACACGGCTGGAGTGGGCATTCACACCATCACCTTTGTTTACCAAGAAAATGCAAATTGCAGCTACGACGGCACGCTCCAAATCGAAGTAGTGGCACCGCCAGTGGCCGATGCTGGCGCAGACGGCAAGATTACTTGCGACGACACCCAAACCTCGATACAATTGGGTGGGAACGGCAGCTCTACTGGGCCGAACATCACTTACGGTTGGAGCATGACAGGCGGCAGTTTCCCCGGCGATTCCACCATCCTCTTCCCGACAGTGGCAGAGGCTGGCACCTACACCCTGACGGTGACCAACACGGCACTCCTCGGTTGCTCCGCAACGGACGTGGTTGAAGTGACAGCCAGCCAGGACATCCCTCAACCACAGTTGACCATCGTGCCGGTGAGTTGTTTTGGTCAAAACGATGGGGCCATCTCGGTGGTGTCCGTCACGGGTGGCCAAACGCCCTACCTCTACTCCCTCAACGGTGCGGCGTATGCATCCACCAGCAGCTTCCAACCGCTGACGCCAGGTGTATACGTGGTGTCGGTGATTGACGCAGCGGGCTGCGAGGCCAGCGTGACGATTGACATCTCGCAACCGCAGGAACTGAACGTGGAGCTGGTGGCCATCATCGAGGGCGGCGGAAACATCGTCCGACTTGGCGACACGACGGAGCTGCAAGCCCTCATCAGCCTGCCGCCGGACAGCCTGGACAACATCACTTGGTATCCGCAGGAACTGGTTTCCTGCGACACCTGCCTCAACACTTTCGTTTCGCCGACAGCGCAAACCACCTTCACCATCACCGTGGAGAGCAACGGCTGCGTTGACAGCGACGAACTGACGCTTTTTGTAAAAAAAGACCATCCGGTTTACATCCCGAACGCCTTCTCGCCCAATGCCGACGGACTGAACGACGTGTTCATGATTTACGCTGGGAAGCAGGTGACGAAGGTCAAGTCGTTCCTCATCTTCGACCGCTGGGGCGAGACGGTGTTCCAGTTCTACGACTTCCAACCAAATGACCCTGACCATGGCTGGGACGGCACTTATCGGAACGATTTGCTGAACGCTGCCGTGTTCACCTGGTTTGCCGAGATTGAGTTCATAGACGGCAGTGTGGAACTGTACGAGGGAGATGTGACGCTGATGCGATAAAATTTAATCAACACCATGCAAAAGCGGCAGGCTGCGGGAACGTGGGCTGCCGCTTTTGTTTTTGGGACTGGGGCGAGGTTTATAACAGGATAGCCTGTTAGCCTTTGGCTGTTGGTCGTTGGCCAATTTTCAACGGCAAACGGCCTGCCTCTCGACCGTTCCGTAAATGGCTGCTACCGTTCCGTAAACGGCCTTCGATATATTTGTATGCTGTTCCTTTGGCTGCTACATTGCTTGCACCAAAAGCCTCCCAGCTCCAACAACCATAGCACGACCCTGAAAAATGACAAGTGTTCTGCTTACCTGTTGTTTTTCTTCTTTTGAATGGAAATGTGGTTGGGGGGGTATTGGGTGGCTTTCCCGAAAACGAGTTCAAGTAAAGCCGCAATGGACCGTAAGGTTTGACTATGACTCTTTTTCGGAAAATACACATGATTCGCTGCAAGCAAAAAAAAAAACCACTCATTTAAATTAAAAACGATGACAAGGCAAAGCAGTTTATAGAAAGTAATGGAGCGACCTGTATGCAATTTGGAATTGATTAAGCTGGTTGGTCATTCATCAACAAAAAAGAAAAATCATAATTTTGGTGCATGGGATTTTGCAAAGTCTGGCTGCACATGGCATTGATTTTCAGCCACGATTGGAAATTTAGTGATAAGAAAAGAAAGTAAGCTTTGCAGGTTTGAACTCCAATCTTTGAAGCAAATCAGATTAGTTGAGTAAGAAGGATATAAATTGAAGACATTTCCACTTACAATTCAGAGTTGATAATAAAGATGAGACAAGGATTGGGTCCAGCAAAGATTGCAGGATAAAAAGCAGAATTAGAAGACAGGTTTTTAGTAAAGATAAATGATGATTATTATGCTTATCCTCAAAATACTGCATTAACAAATATATCAAAGCAATGTTACTGAACCAAAACAATATTTTAAAGGGCATCAAGCGAAATTTGTATAAATTCATACGAACGAAATCCCAAGGCCACCGAGAATGAAATGTATCACGAAGTTTTTGGATATGGATCTCAAGTTTGTGAGAATCGATTTAAGAGAAAAAAGGGTTAGATCAATTAGGAAGCCCCAAATTTAGAAAGAGATTACTTCCATGTTCATCAGATATAATCCAATTGTTTTCAGAGTTTTGGGTGATTTAAAGATCGCTATGGAGATATCATAAATCCGATAAAAGATTTAATTCCAGTTTGCCCAAATTGTCATTGCAACTAGTTTATATGAGTCAGAGAACAAAACGGTGCGTTGACAATTGAGACATTGAAAAAGATGTAATAAAATAAAAACACCGCTTGATAACAATGCATTGCGATGCCGCCGGAAAGCCAACCCGTAAAGCCAATGCACTGACAGAACACAGCTCCCTGCCCTCGTTATTCAACTAAGAAAATGAAATAAGAAAAATGGGGATGATTGACGGCGTGACTGAGTCCAATGTCGTTATTAAGACGGAGCCCGGGGAAGGAAGAAAAAGGGGGGGAGGGGGGGGAGCCCCGGGGAGGGCGCCCGCGGGGGGGGGGGGGGGGTTAGACTTGGGTCACGCCGGCACTACAGGAGACGCCCACTTGCGCAGGGTCTGTCCCACTCGCCCCTCCTAAAGCGCTGAACTGTATCACCACCCCCCCCAACCTGAAGCCTCCCCACCAGCCAACCCAAAGCCACCCGCCTGATAAAAATCAGCCATCCAAACGCATTTTCATCATTTGATTTCTCGTGCAGCTCCAACCAACTTTGAAGGGATAGGTTTTTTCTATCCCGTTGGTCTTTTCTCCAAGTTCGGCGGGAAAGAAAGCTTATGGAGAAAAATCATTTCGCATGAAAAAGCTATTTATTTTACTCACGATGGCTGCCTTGGCGTTCCTTTCCAACCCAATTTCACTGGTCTGCCAAGACAATACAAACTGGATTTTCAACCTCTCCGAAGGGGTGGGCGAAGCATCCACCGGATTGAATGATTACCAACCTGAGATTGCTGCTGACGGCAATAACGTACACTCCATTTGGTTCACCCATGCGCCAAGTGCCGACTACAACACCTACCAACTGAACTATCGCCATTCCGCCAACAACGGCGAAACCTGGGGCGGCAAAATCAAGCTAAAGGAGGGGTTGTTGGACCCGAACAGGGTCTTCAACCGCATCGTCGTTTCGGGCAACTACGTCCATATCGTGGTGAGCTGGAACGCTGGCACGGCCGAAGAACTGGTCTATTTCAGGTCAACCAACGGCGGGGCGAGCTTTGAGGCGCCGCAGGTCCTGTACTCAACAACGTTTGACCTGTACAACCTGCACATCGCCGCCGATGGCAGCAAGGTCAGGATTAGTTTCACCGATGATTGTTGGTATTGTGGCACCAAGAAATGGTTCAAACTGCTGAAATCCGACAACAACGGCAGCACCTTCGAGACGTCCACCGTGCTGGAAGATTTCGTGGGCGACCTGTCCAACTTCTCCAGCATCGCCGTGGAGGGCAGCAACGTGTACATGCTGTACATGCAGTCCATCGGCTACTGGGCCAACTACGACTTCGAGCTTCACCTGCTCAGCTCCAACGACGGCGGCAGCACTTTTGCCAACCACGTGATTTCCGCACCAGCGGCGAATGGCATACACCACGTCTTCCAGCTTTTGGATGGCAACAACGGCTACTGCCCAAAAATCGCCACCGACGGCGACAAGGTCTGGGTTATCTGGTCTGGCTGGGATGCTGCCAACCTTGCCTCCGTTTTTGTCAACCACTCCACGGACGGCGGAGCCACGATCTCCGCACCCGTGAAAGTTTCCGGGGACGAGCACTACCTGCACACGGGCCTCGAAACGATAGCGGCGAAGGGCGACCACGCCTACATCGTTTTCAATACTGGCAACAACAGGCTGTACTTCAACCACTCCGGCGACGGCGGTGCGACGTTTGGCACACCTGTAGAATTCACCCGACCCGAAGGTAGATACGTGAATGAAAGCATTGAACCGCAAATCGTGATTGACCCGCTCGACAACGGGGCCTACGTGGTGGGCACGGGGCCGCTCTGGGGCAAGATTTCTCCGCAAGGACAGCTTGCCGAAGGGCCAACGTTTTTGGGCAACTTCAGCTTCACCAGCAGCCGCAGGCCCAGGGTGGCACTTGCTGCCAATGGCTACGCACACCTCGTCATGGAGGGCGGCGGAGATTGGCTCTCGACGGGTGCTTTTGCGGATAGTGAAACCTGGTACAGGCGGCTCAACCTGAACCCCAGCGAGGTTGGGCAAACGGAGCAGGCACTGCGCATGGACATCATCATGAATCCTGGTGATGGCAGCGGTTTGTCACGCTACGACAACATGGCCATCGGGCCGGAACTGGGCGACCAATTCACCGATGCGATGACCGTAGAGTTGTGGGTGAACCCCGACACGGTGGCCTTTGACAAGCGAATTCTCACCCAACTGCGCAACAACACCTGGAACATCAACAACCCGGTGTCCTTTCAGCTTTGGACAACAGCCAACAACCAGCCTGTGGCGGGCATCTTGACCAGCACGGGCGCTTACGCCATTTGGGGAACGAAAAACCTCGTTTCTGGCTACTGGAACCACCTCGCCGTGACCTACCAAAACGACGGCAGCCCGCAGAACTTCAAGCTGCTGCTGAATGGCCAAGTGATTGCCTCCACGACTGCTACTGGCGACCTCATCCAATCCGATGCGATGTGGTATCTCGGCAGCACTTTTGGCGGCTTTAGTGGCCACCCGTCGGCAGGGTTTTCGGGGAGCGTGGACGAACTGCGGTTTTGGGACCAAGCAAGGACGGAAGCGCAAATCAGGCAAAACCGCTTCGCAAACATCCCGGCGGACGAGGACGGGCTGACGGCCTACTACAAGTTCAACGCCATCTCCCCGTTTGGGGAAGTGACGGATGCCACCGGGAACGGCCACACGGGCCACCTGATGTACAAGGAAGAACTGGTGCCCGCTACCATCAAGGACTTGAACACCCGCTTTACTTATGTCCAAACGGTCGCTTCCTTTGCCTTCTTCCAGCAGAGCGATGGAGGCGAAACCTTCCATTGGGACTTCGGCAATAGCACTCAATCCGACGGGGCGAACCCAGCCATCACTTACCAGACGCCTGGCGTTTACAATGTCTGCCTGAGCGCCTACGGCGACGGCATGTACGACACCTACTGCGAAGAAGTAGTGGTGCAAGGCATCGAAAAAATACAACCCACCGAGGGCGGCAACACCGACTACGTCACCCTCTACATCTACGGCGGCGGCTTCAATGCCAACAACGTCGTGAAGCTCCGGCGCAGCGGCTTCCCGGACATCGTTGCGGAGCAAACCATCCTCGACGCCCGAAAAACACTGACCGCCTTGATGAACCTCGACGGCCAGCAGACGGGCGCTTGGGACTTGGTCATCGCCAATGGTGCACAGGAAATGGTGCTGCCCGCAGCCTTCCACATCGTGCCGGGTGAAGCGGCAAAACCCTATGTGCTTTACAATGGCGGCGGCACCATTCTTTTCAACCGATGGAAACCGCAAAGCATCACGCTCGGCAACTCGGCCAACGTGGATGCGCATGGTGTACTACTCTGGGTAACCATACCAAATGAACCCGGCAACGACATTGCCTTCCTCAACCTCGACGTGCAGGCCCCGCAGCTCGCCATTGACAACGGCTGGGAAGGCGAACTCGACGCCCCCGACTACTACGTCGTGGCAGACTCGCTTTTTGGCAAGCCCAGCAACAGCCGGGTCTATGTTTTTTACTTTCCCATTTTGCCCGCAAAATCGAGCATGAACATCGCCATGCGGGTGAAAATCGGCGCAGCGGGCGGCACCGTTCCGCTGCAAGTTTGGCTGAGCGAACCGTTTTACCAGTCGCCCATTTCACCGGAGGTGCAGGGCTGCGTCGCTTTGGCAACGATAAAAGCGCTGATTAAAGGCGGCGTGGGCTTCATCCCCGGCGTGCCTTGTTTGACTGGCTCGATGGCCGTGGTATCCGATTACCTGAACGACCAGCCCCCTACCCCTTCTGCCGTCGAAAAGATTGACACCAGAAGCTGGTTATGGATTTTGGGCACCAACATCTTCGAATGCGGCTCGTCGCTGATTCCGGGCGGCAATGTTTACGCTGGCATCCTCGGCCTCATCACTTCGGGCGTGGAGAACGCCCAAGAGAACGCCGACTGTTACAGCGGCTTCCGCCAAATCGGTTGGCTGGACATCCTGTACTACCCCGTTTGGTCGCTCGACCCCAACGAGAAAAAGGGCATGCCGGGCTTCACTGAAGACGGCTATATCGGGCGGTTCGACCGCTTGGGCTACCAAGTGAGCTTTGAGAACAAAAGCACGGCCACGGCGCCTGCGCACGAGGTGACCATCGTGGACACGCTCACGTTCAGCAAGGCCGACCTCTCCAACTTTGCCTTCGGCAGCTTTGGTTGGGGCGATACACTGTTGTTCCCGCTGCCTGGCTCCAAAGCATTCAGCATGGACGTGGACCTGCGGCCTGCACGTGACCTCATCGTGCGGGTGACGGGCGAACTGAACGAAACCGACAAAATTGCAACTTGGCGCTTCGTGTCGCTCGACCCCACGACGATGGACTACGTGACCGACCCGTTCGGTGGGTTCTTACCGCCCAATATCACACCGCAGGAGGGCGAGGGCTTCGTGAGCTTCACGATGGGCATACAGGACAACATCCAGAACGGCGACATCATCGAGAACCGGGCATCCATTGTCTTTGACGCCAATGCGCCCATACACACGAACCTGCACCGCAATACTTTCGACTTGGCGGCCCCCAACAGCGTGCTGAGCACTTCGGCCACGACGACCACCGACACGCTGATTGCGCTCAACCTTTCGGCCGCTGACGGCGGCAGCCAAGTGCGCCACGTGGAAATTTGGGTATCGGAAAACGATAGCGCCTACGTATTCAGTCAGCGCACATCATGCCGACGTGGCGGACTTCGTGGGCAAAACCGGCTCCACCTACGAGTTTTACAGCATCGCCGTAGACAGCGTGGGCAACCGGGAGGCCATACCCACTGCGCCCGACGCCGTGGTCACTTTCCTCGTGAATGCCACGAGCAACCGCTTCAGTGCCAGCGACATCCGACTGTACCCCAACCCGGCACAGCACCAACCCACGCTGGAACTGAACATGACCCAAGCGGCCACCATGACGGCCACACTGGAAGACTTGACGGGCAGGCAAATCCAAACCCTGTTCCGTGGGCACTTGACGACGGGCAAGCACGCCCTCCGACTGCAACTGCAAGCCGTGCCCGGCATCTACTTCCTCCGCATCAGCGATGGCGTGGGGAGCAGGACGGAGAAGGTGGTGGTGAATTGGTGAATTAGAAAATTGGCGAATTGGGCATTGGCTGTCAGTGGCAGGCCAATGCCCAATTCCTTGTTTGGCATCGTTTCGAAGATTAAGTGCTGGACTACCCGATGCATTGGGTTGTCGTTCTTGCATGGGTTCGCGCTCCACAAACCGCAGCAAATCGAAATATACCCTACTTTTGCCCCTCGTTTCCCAGCACCAGCAAACCAAATCTCGCCCAATCACGTAAAACCTTTTTTGAGACCATAGACATTAGAAAGTCCCAGGTCATCGTCTAATGTCTATCGTCTAAAGTCTACCATCTCAAGTCTATCATCTCAAAAGCATGAAAGTACTCAAGTTTGGAGGCAGCTCCGTCGGCACACCAGCGCGCATCAAGGGCCTCATCGAAATCCTCAAATCGTACTACACCCGTGGCGACCATTTCACCGTCGTCTTTTCGGCCTTCAGTGGCGTGACGGACAGCCTGCTCGACATGAGCCGCCGGGCCGCCGCTGGCGACGAAAGCTGGAAAGAATCATTTGAAAAATTTGCGAAGCGCCACCAAGACGCCATCGCCGAACTGGTCAACGGCACGGAACAGGTGCAAATCGCCGCTGAAATGGAGCGCAACCACCAGTCGCTGGCCAATATGCTCAGTGGCGTCTTCCTCGTGCGAGAGGCATCGCCCCGCACGATGGATTACGTGGTGAGTTTCGGGGAACGCAGTTCGTCGTTCATCATCGCAGCGGCCATGCGGCAGGCGGGCATTCCGGCGGCATTCCTTGATGCCCGCAAGGTCATCAAGACCAACGATGCCTTCCAAAATGCCAAGGTGGACTTCACCGCCACCTATCCGCTCATCAAGGAACATTACGCCCAACACCCTGACGTTCAAGTGGTTACTGGCTTCATTGGCTCCACGCCGGACGGCCTCACGACCACGCTCGGCCGGGGCGGCTCGGATTACACCGCCGCCATCATCGCTGCTGGGCTGGACGCTGCCAGCATCGAAATCTGGACGGACGTGGACGGGGTGCTCACCGCCGATCCCCGAAAGGTGAAAAAAGCCTTCACCATCCCCAAGATGACCTACGCCGAGGCGATGGAAATGTCGCATTTCGGGGCTAAGGTCATCTACCCGCCGACGCTGCAACCGGCGCTGCAAAAACGCATCCCGCTTTACATCAAAAACACCTTCAACCCCGGCTTCGAGGGCACGTACATCACCGAGCAGCGTGACCCCAGCGGTCATGCCGTCACGGGCATTTCGAGCATCAACAAAGTGGCGATGCTCACCTTGCAGGGCGGCGGCATGTTCGGGGTGCCGGGCATTGCTGGGCGGCTGTTCAGCAGCTTGGCCAGGGCGGGCATCAGCGTGATTTTGATTACGCAGGGGTCGTCGGAACACAGCATCACCTTCGCCATTCCGCCGGAAGTGGCGGCTAAGGCCAAGCAGCAGGTGGAAGCCGAGTTTGAGTACGAAATCGAAAAAGGACTGGTCGAGCCGCTGAAAATCGAGGAGAACCTGAGCGTCATCGCCATCATCGGCGAGAACATGCGCTACCGCCCCGGCATCGCTGGTCGGATGTTCCAGGCGCTGGGCAAGAACGGTGTGAACGTGGTGGCCATCGCCCAAGGCTCGTCGGAGCTGAACATCTCGGTGGTGGTGGCCGCTGGCGACGAGGGCAAGGCCATGAACGCCCTGCACGAGGCGTTTTTCCTCTCCGACACCAAGGAACTGCACCTGTTCATGGTCGGCGTCGGGCTGATTGGCTCCACGCTCATCGAGCAAATCAGGGAGCAGGCCGCATTTTTAAAGGAAAAAAGGAGCCTCGAACTCAAAATCGTCGGGCTTTGCAACAGCAAAACGATGGTTTTCGATGAAAACGGCATTGACCTTGCCAACTGGAAGGAAGCTTTGACCGCCTCCGGCGAAAGCTTGAACCTGGCCACTTTCGTGGAACGGATGAGGGGCCTGAACCTGAGCAATTCCATCTTCGTGGACAACACAGCCAGCGAGGAAGTGCCCCGTTTTTACGAAACCATCCTCGAAAGCAGCATCAGCATTTCCACGCCGAACAAGATTGCGACCAGCAGTTCGTACCTCCAGTACCAGCGGTTGAAGGGCATCGCCGCCCGTCGTGGCGTTCCGTTTTTGTACGAAACGAACGTGGGCGCTGGCCTCCCGGTCATTGGCACGCTCGAAGACCTGATCACCAGCGGCGACCGCATCATCAAAATAGAAGGGGTACTGTCAGGTACGATGTCGTTCATTTTCAACAATTTCAAGGCTGGCGGTGAGCCGTTCAGCGCCATCGTGCGGGAGGCCAAGCGCCGCGGCTACACCGAACCCGACCCCCGTGACGACCTCGGCGGGGCCGATGTGCGACGCAAGTTGCTCATCCTCGCCCGTGAAACGGGCCTGCCGCTCGAAGCCGCCGACGTGCAAATCGAGAACATTTTGCCGAAGGCGGCACAGGATGCGCCCAGCGTGGACGCCTTTTGCGGAGCTGAAAAAGCGGACGCCCATTTCGAAAAATGGTGGCCAATGCCGCTGCCGAAGGCAAAGCCCTGCGCATGATCGCCAGCCTCGACAACGGCAAGGCAAGCATCGGCTTGCGGTCGCGGTGGATGCTTCGCACCCGTTCTACTCGCTCAGCGGCTCAGATAACATGATCGTGTTCACCACCGAGCGCTACAAAGAACGCCCACTCGTGGTGCGTGGCCCCGGCGCTGGCGCGGCGGTGACGGCGGCAGGGGTGTTTGCGGAGGTGGTGAGGATCGGGAGCTATTTGGGGAATTGACGATTCTGGACTGACGATTTACGATTGGGGGTCGCTCGAATTATAGTTCAGTATAAAAAGTAGGCAAGTTAAATTTTGCTCATTGAAAGGAGCAGAATTGGTCATTTTTTGCGCTTTCAAAAGCACAGAATCCAGTAGTGTCATGCCCCTATACCCCCATTTCCAGCAACATCCCCTCCTTCATCGCGTATGCCGACGTGACGATTTGCCGGATACTCGCTTTTCGGATGATATAGTCCATCAGCACAAAGGCGACGACGATAAGCTCGACCCGCTCTGGCGGGAGGCCGGGAATCAAGAGGCGCTGGTCGAGGCTGGCCGTGACTATTTTTTCATGGATTTTGTAAAAATCTTCGGTTGAAACGGTGGAGTACAGCGGGTTGTCTTTCTGCCGAACGAGCATGTCCTCCACTACCTCGAAGGAGCCGGAAGCGCCTGTGAGCAGTGGGACTTGGTGGCGCTGGAGGATATCGAGCAGGGGTGCCAGCACCTCGTCGAGGTGCTGGTGAACGGCGGCCATTTCGGCGTCGCTCATGGGGTCGCTTTTGTGGAAACGGGAGAACAGCACCTGCACCCCCACCGGAAAACTTTGCGCCCAATGCACTTCCTCCTTACTGGCAATGATAAACTCCACGCTGCCGCCACCGATGTCCATTATCAAAGTTTTCCCCTCTAAAAACGGTACGGCCTGCTTCACGCCGAGGTGGATCAGCCGGGCTTCTTCGTCGCCGGAAATGAGCTGGATTTCGACCCCGGTCGCCGAGTGCACCGCTTCCACAAAATCGGGGCCGTTGGATGCCCTGCGCAGTGCCTCCGTACCAAAGGCACGGTGTGCTTCAACGCCCAAATCGTTCATGATTTTGCTAAAAAAGGCAATGCATTCTACACCTCTCTGGAAAGGTGCAGCGCCAATCGTATCAAGCCCTTCCTGCCCCAACCTTACGTACTGGCGCTGGCGGTACACTTGGGTAAACGTGCCATCAGACATCCTGTCCACCACAAGCAGGTGGAAAGTATTGGTGCCACAATCAATTACTGCAAGGCGCATAGAATGAGGATTTTGAGAGTTTTAGAGTTTGAGGGCATGAGTGAGGCGAAGCTTGCGAAGCGGTTGTTGATGTCTCAGGCTCTAAAACCTCTTACCCTCAAACACTTATTGCCCCGTGGCTCCCTGCTGCATCTGCTGCTGCATCTTTATCGCCTGCTGAATTTGGTTGTTGAAATACTGGATGCCCTCGTCGGTCATGTAGTTGGCGTTGGTCTTCACCCTGTTTTTTTCAAAAACAAAATAGGTGCAGCCGGTGCTGAAGTAGAAATCGCCTTCCAGCACGATGTCGCCCTTGATTTGGTAGCTGACCCGGCCAGTGGCCTTGCACTCAGGCTTCAAGGGGGCAGGCGTTTCGGCCACATGGCGAATGGCAAGCTGGATGCTTGGTTTGTCCGTGAGGCTCATCGTGAAGGGGTGGTTGTAGAAAATATAGTCCACCTGGGTGCCTTCGCTCCAGATTTTTTCCAGCAAATCCAATGGTACACTTGGCAGGGTTACTGCTGGTGCAGTTGGTGCTGATGGAGCTGGTTGTGGAGGGGCGGCTGGCTTGTCCTGGTTGCAAGCGGCCAATGACAACACTACTAGGAAAAGAAAAAATGTTTGCTTCATATTTTGTAGGATTGAAGGATTGAAGGGGCAAGATAGGGCTTTTGGAAAAAGTTCGTTGGTCAATCAATACTGAACGGTCAGCTTGTTTTACCTTTACGTTGTGTTTGAATCAACTTTTTGATGGCTTCCCACCTTTTTACAAATAAGAAAAACGGAACGACACCGTTGCGGCTTCGCCAAAACCTTATTCCAACGCCATGCAAGAACAAAAACAACGGATTCTTTCGAGCCTTCGCCTGCCCTTTCAGTTCATGGTGGTCATGTGGGGCGTATTTTTGATTGAAGCGTTTGCCAACCTCGATTTCGGGGCCTACGGCGTTTTCCCACGGGAGTTTTTTGGTATGCGGGGAGTGGTTTTTGCGCCCCTGATCCACGACGACTTCAAGCACCTGATTTCCAATTCCGCTCCGATTTTCGTGCTTTCCTTCATCATCATGTACTTTTACCGCCGGGTGGCCGTGCGCAGCATGATGATGATTTACCTGCTCACGGGCTTTGCCGTTTGGCTCTTTGCCCGCAAGGTTTTCCATATCGGCGCCAGCGGGGTAGTTTATGGCTTTTTGAGCTTTGTTTTTGAGCGGCATCTTCCTGCCGCAGCCTGAAGTCCATCATCCTGGCGCTCATCGTTACGGTGCTGTACAGCGGCTATCTCGGTGGCATCCTGCCCAATCAAGAGGGCATTTCCTGGGAGAGCCACCTGCTGGGCGCCGTGGTCGGCATCTTCACCGCCTACTGGTACAAGGAAGAAATCGAAGCGGACGACAAGCCTCAACCACCCTCTTGGGAGGGTGAAACGCAAGAGACTTCCTATTTCCTCGACCGCGATGTTTTTGAAAAACAAAGGCCGAAGAAAGCGACAGTTTGGGAGACAATAGACAAGTAGACTTTAAACATTGGCTTAGACCGGTCTCTAGTCTAAGGCCCATTTGAGGTCAAATATCAACACCGCTTGCATCTTGCCATTGACTCCTTACTTTTTGGAAGACTTTAGACTGGTCACTGACCAGACATTTTCTAAAGTCTATCATCTAAAGTCTAATGTCTATCAAGCATGAATACAACGACGCTGCCGAGCAGCTTTACCGATTGGTGGTCGAATACGACCGCCGGGGCGACGTGTATAATGCTGTGAAGCTCTGCAAGCGCCTCGCCCGACTTGCACCTGATTGGTCAGTGCCGTTTGCCTTTCTGAGCCGCACCTACCGTTCCCGCACGGAGTGGAAGCCCACGCTCCACTACTGCCTCAAGGCCGTGGAGCACAACGCCTTCGATGAAAACCTTTGGGAAACGCTCGGAATCGCCGCCACTGCCCTGGGCGAATGGGAGACCGCCCGTTATGCCTGGAACCAGTTGGGCTTTCACTTCAAGCCCTCCGCCGAGGCGCTCCACCTCGACCTTGGCATTGTGCCAGTGCGCCTCAACCCGTCCACCCAGCCCGAAATCGTGGCGGCCCGCCGAATTGACCCCGTGCGGGCGAGCATCGAGAGCATCCCGCAGCCCTCGTCGGGCAGACGATACAAGGATTTGATTTTGGTGGAAAACAGGCCGAACCCCACTGGGGTTAGTGGCCAATTTTTCATGCAAAGCAAAAAACTGCCCATCCACGACGAGCTGCAACTGCTCAAGTCGTCCCAGTGGCATACCTTTTCCGTGTTGCTGTACACCTCCTCCCAAGCCGATGTGGACACTCTGGCCAATCTCTGTCTGGAGGCCGACCTCGGTTTTGACAACTGGTCGAACGCCACCCGCTTTTTCCAGCCAAACCTGCACCGCAACGTGCAAGAATACTTCGACCAGGTCATCTTCGGCAAGCTGGATCGGGAGGTGTTTTTGGTGGCCATGGCCGCCAAAAATAGGGAAGACGTATCGGCTTTGCTGGAGAGTTGGCGGGTGATAACGTTGAGGGAGTTTGGAGGGGTGGAGGCGTTGGGGTAAGCATTTCACGCCGCCGCTGCCCGCTGCAATTCTGGTATTCCCACCGCTTTTTTATCCTTAAATTTTTGCAGGAACTGCACGAACCGCTCGATGTCGCCCATCGTGGTGGGGATGCCGACCGAGATGCGGATGGCGCCCCGCATTTTACCCAAAAACTCGATCATATCATGGTAGTTGCCTGTGTTGCGGGAGCTGAAGTACTTGGCAAGATCCTCTGTGGAGACGCAGTTGTTCACCTCGTCAATGCCGGGGTTGCAAAAACAGCCCGTACGCAGCGAGATGAGCGCCGCATTGGCCTGTTGTTCCACCTCCTAAAAGGGAAAAGCGTGGCTGCTTGGGTCGTTGACGTTGAAAATGATGGTACCGCCCTTCAAGTTCAGGTCGGTCGGGCCGAACATCCTGATGAGCGGTGTGCCGTTGGTATGGCGCAATGCCTGCATTTGCTGGATGAGCTGTTGGGTCAGGTGCTTCACCCGGCGGTTGATGCGGTCCATGCCGATGCCCTCGATGAAGTCCAGCCCCCGGCTGATGGCGGGAATGTCGAGGTAGTTCACCGTGCCGTTCTCGAAGCGCTCATGGTCGCTGGCCAGAAAGTAGCCGCCGTAGTTGACCGACACCGCCGTCACGGTGCCCCCGGCGAACCAAGGTTTTTTCAGGAGGTCGAACTTGGACTTGCGCACCAGCAGGCAGCCGATGCCCGTCGGGTAGCCGAAGATTTTGTAAAATGACACGGAAACGAAGTCGGGCTTGACGACCGAAAGATCGAGCCGAGAGGTGGGCACGAAGGCCGCCGCGTCGAGCAGCACGTCCCAGCCGAGCGACTGCGCTTTTTCGATCCAAGTGAGCGGGTGCTTCACGCCTGACACGTTCGATTGGGCGGGAAAGGCCAGTAGTTTGTGCTTACAGTCGGCGTGTTTTTGCAACAGTTCTGTCATCGAAATCTCGTCAATGGTCAGGTCTTCGTAATGCAACGGACAGTAGGTGTAGTCCCCGCCCTTGCTTTGGCAGTACTCCCGGATGCCGTTCACGGAGTTGTGGTTGTCGGCGGTAAGCAGGAAGTGGCTGCTCTCGCAGAACGGGTAGCACTCGCCAACGATTTGCAGCGCCGCCGAGGCATTGGCGGTGAAGATGCAGTAGTAATCGTCGGTAGCGTTGAAAAATCGCAGCACTTTTTCCCTAGCCTCCGTCACGTTTTGCGTGGAGAGCTGGGAGGTCGGGTTGGTAGAGTGCGGGTTGCCGTACACCGACTCGCGCAGGTATTCAAAGTGGCGGTCAATGAGGCTTTGGGCGTAAAGGTTGCCGCCCGTGTAGTCCAAGTAAACGTGCCGTTGGCGGTCGAGCCGACTGAATTCTTGCTTGCGCAATTCGTTAAAATACTGCTCGTCGCTCCCTTCGGAGTTGATCGTGGAGGTGTTCGTTGGGCGCTTTTTGAACCAAAACTTCATAGTCGCTTAATTTGGCTGTTGGTTGGAAAAATTGGTAGGAAGCAATTCCACACCTCATTGTTAGGCATTGCGAAGATAAGTTTTTTGGGCAAACACCGTAAGTGTGGCCAGTCACACTTGTTTACATTTGCCCAATGGAACGGAAACCCGCTAAAAATTACACCTCCAAGGCCGACGCCCTCGTCAAGCTGCAACGCTACTGCGCCTACCAAGACCGCTGCCACCAGGAAGTGCGCAGCAAGCTCATCGAACTCGGCTGCTACGGACAAGATTTGGAGGAGGTCATGGCCAATTTGATCGAAGAAAAATTCTTGGACGAGGAGCGCTTCGCCCGCTCGTTCGCACGGGGCAAGTTTCGCATGAAGCAATGGGGGCGCACCCGTATCCGGCAGGAACTTAAGCTGCGCAACATCTCCGACTACTGCATCCGCAAGGCAATGGAGGAAATCAGTGAAGGGGATTACCTGAAAACACTGCGGGAAGTGTTGGAAAGGCGGGCATCGAAAATTGGAGAGAGCAACGAATTTGCCCTCAAAGGCAAGCTGGTGCAGTACGCCATGTCGAGGGGGTTTGAATCGGAGTTGATTTGGAAGACATTGGACGATAGACAATAGACATTAGACAGCACTACCCCATCTAATGTCTATCGTCTAAAGTCTTATTTTCCTTTCAATTCCTTAAACTTGTCCAAGCCGCACTTCAAGAAGTTGGCGTAGTCGTCCACCTCCTGCATACCGGACACGGGCTGGTTGAGCAGTACGCCATCCGGCGAAATCAGCACGTACTGCGGCTGTGAGTTGTCGTTGAAATTTTCCCGCTGAAAGTACGCCCATTTGTGGCCCACATTGCGCAAGCGCTGCGTACCGCCGCCTTTCAGCGGCATGGTGCGCTGCTGGTCTTCCGGCAGCGCAATCTTCTCGTCCACGTAGAGCGAAATGACCACGTACTCGTCCTTCAGGTATTTGTAAACCTCTTTTTTAGGCCAAACGGTCTCCTCCATGCGGCGGCAGTTGGCGCAAGCATGGCCCGTGAAATCAATCATGATGGGCTTGTTCACCTTGCGGGCAAATTCGAGTCCCTCGCAGAAATCCTTGAAGCACTGGAGGTTTTGCGGGCAATCGCAAGGATACCAGATGCTGTAACAAGCGGGGGGCGCCAAGCCGCTCAACAACGTAAGCGAATGCAGCGAACCCTCCTTTTCACTGTAGCGAAGGCCCGTGACCATGTATCCTGCGAAGACAAACGACAAGATGGCGAGCACCCAACGCACGGTTGGTATTTTCTTCAACGGGCTGTCGTGCGGGAACCGAATTTTACCCAAAAGATAAATACCAAGGGCAATGAAAATGACAATCCACAAGCCGAGGAACACCTCAATTTTTAGGATTCCCCAATGCTTCACGAGGTCGGCGTTCGAGAGGAACTTGAGCGCCAACGCTAGCTCCAGGAAGCCAAGCACGACCTTCACCGTGGTCATCCAGCCGCCGGATTTTGGAAGAGCCTTGAGCCAGTTGGGGAAGGCGGCGAAGAGGCCGAACGGCAGGCCCAGCGCCACGCCGAAGCCCGCCATGCCCACTGTGAGCTGCATCGCACCAGCGTCGGAGTCGAGCACGGTGCCGAGCAGCGAACCGAGGATGGGGCCGGTGCAGGAGAACGATACCAGCACCAGTGTCAGTGCCATGAAAAAGATGCCCAAGATGCCACCAACGCCCTCGGCACTGGCCGCTTTGTTCGACCAGGATTCAGGCAGGGTGATTTCAAAATAGCCGAAAAACGAAATGGCGAAGACAAGGAAAATGGCGAAAAACACGAGGTTTATCGCCACGTTCGTCGAGAACTCGTTCAGGATGTCGGGGCTGACGGAGTCCAGCACATGGAAAGGCAAGCTGAACAGCACGTACACCAGCAGGATGAAAAAGCCGTACAATGCAGCGTTTTGGAAGCCTTTTTTCTTTGATTGGTTGCTTTTGGTGAAAAAGCTGACCGTGAGCGGCACCATCGGGAACACGCAGGGCGTGAGCAATGCCGCCAAGCCGCCGAGGAAGCCGAGTATAAAAATCTTCCAGTAACCTTTTTTACTGCTTTCGTGCTGTTCACCACAGTCGGCCATTTGGGCTTTGTCGAGTTTGAAACCGCAATCGCCGATGTAAGCAAAATTGGAATCGGCCACGGTCGTTTCGCCAGGCGTTTCTGCACCAGCGCCTACCACCACCGCCAAACTTGTTGGGTCAATGCGGAAGGCCACGTCGGTCGGGGGCAGACAGCGCTCGTCGTTGCAGGTCATGAAAGTCAGAAAGCCGGTGATGGGCTTGGCCGGGTCTTTCACGGTGAGCTTCTGGCTGAACATTGCGTCCTCCTTGAACTTGGTAACCTTCATGCCAAAAAATGGGTCATCGCCCTCGATTTTATGGGTGCTGGTCTCGGTGGCCTTGCCGGATACCTGGAAATTTTCGTCCGTGGTGAAGGTCAGCGAGGTGGGTATCGGGCCGCCATCATCCACAAACTGGGAGTAGATGGCCCAGCCTTTTTCGATGGCCGCCTTGAAGTTGACAGTGTACTCCGTGTCACCTGTTTTTTGCACGTCGGCAGTCCAGCTTATCGGGTTTTGCAAGTTGCTTCCACCGTCGGTGACGGGTACTTGTGCGATGCCGTTAGTGGCAGGTGCAGTTTCTTCTGCGGTAGCCTCGGTTGGCTTGACTTTGCCTCCGGCAGCCGCTTCTGGCGTAACTGCTGTTTTGTCACCAGGTTTTGCATTTGATTTTAACTGAAAAGAAAAATCAACCTCCGAGGGTGGCAGGCAGCGTTCGTTGTTGCAGGTCATGAACTCCAGATAGCCAGTGATGGGCTTGGAGGTGTCCTTGACCTTCACTTTTTGGGTAAACGTAACATTCTCTGCAAACTTGATGACGCGCATGTCGTCGAACAACGGATCGTTCAGTTCCTTGCGATGGGCAGAGCTTTCGGTGTTTTTTCCTGACAGGGAAAAATGGTTGCCCTTCTCGTAGGTAAAGCTTGTCTTGACAGGCCCATCATCGCTCTCAAGGTACTGGGAGTAGATGTACCAGCCGTCCTCCATATTGGCGGTGAATATCAGGTTGAACTCCGTGTCGCTGAGTTGTTTCGAAGAAAAACTCCATTTGACGGGATTGTAGATTTGGCCGAAGGCGGTCGCCGAAAATGCCAGCAGCAGTGAAAGTGTCCAGAACTTTCTCATGTCGAAATATTTGAATAAAAAAGCGGGGAGACCCGCCATTGTAGGTGTTTTAAGTAAAAGCCCGCAAAGCTAAGGATTGCCAGATTGTTGGATTGTTATAATTGTCACTTGTCGGCAATGCAACAACAATCAGGCTATTCAACCATCACTTCAAGTCGTAGCGGAAGGGCACTTCCATGGGTGGCAGGCAGCGCTCGTTGTCGCAGGTCATGAACTCAAGGTGTCCGGTCAGCCGAGTGGGGGCGGAGATTTTCACCCGTTGGGTGAAGGTTGGCTTGCCGTTGAATTTGATGATGTTCATGCCGAAGAGGTCGTCGTAGCCCTCGTACTTGTGGCCATCCTCCACGTTTTTTCCTTCCAATTTTGCCGAGGCATTTTCATCAAAAGTAAAGGTGGTGCGGATAGGCCCTTCGTCACTTTCGAGGTACTGCGAATAGACATACCAACCATCAGAGATGTTGGCAGTGAACACGAGGTCGTACTGGCCATCGGCTACTTTTTTGGCTTCATACGACCATTTCACGGGGCTTTCCTGTGCCGTTGCGGCGAAGGCCGCAAAAATTGCGAAAGCGAAAAAGGCGATTTTTTTCATTATAAAAGGTTTTGATTTTCAATTGAGCAGACAAAAATAATGCGCCACAGCTTTCAAAGCTGCGGCGCCTTTCAACGATAATATTTCTTTAACGGAAAGCCTTAAATTTAGTTGGCAGTTCGTCAGTTGGCAGTGGGCAGTCGGTGACTGCTGACTCCACACTGACTGCCGAACTGACTGCCCACTGCCAACTGACGAACTGCCAACTCTTAAAACCAACCGTTGCCCCAGCCCCGGAACGGCCATGGAATGGCCACCAGCACGAGCAGCAGGGCGAGGCCGTAGAAGATAAAAATGGTGCGGAACTTTCGAGCGTCTTCCGTTGCCTTTTTCGACTTGGAGTGGCCGATGGTCACCAGCGCAATGGCCAGCAGCATCATCACGCTGTGCTCCACGCTGAAGAAGCGGTACATGGCTTCCTTCATTTGCGAGAAATCCACTTTGTCGCTCATGAAAAAGAGCGCCAAGCCAAGCAGCAACTGCACGTGCATGGAAATCATGGTGAAGAGGTTCAATTTACGGCTGCCATCTGTGTAGGTGGCGTTGGAGCGCCATTTCAGCAGGGCCATAAAAGTGGCGGCAATTAGCAGGGCCAATACGACCCAGCGAAGGCCGGAATGTGCATGTAGGAGTCCGTTCAACATAGTTTTGAGTTTTGAATGATTGAGTTTTAGGTTTTGGGCGAAAGCCCTTGTGGGCAAAGATAGGATTAGGAAACAACTGCTCAAATCTTTTCCAACAGCCACCAGAATGGCTTGTTGCGGGTGGTGACTTTGAAGTGAATTTCAATGTACTTCCGTACATGCTCCATTGCCTCGCCCACATCGTCGGTCAGCAGCACCAGCTTCAGGTCTTCAGGGGAAATGGTTTTTTGCTGCTCCATGAAATGCAGGTAGTCCATCAGCGGCTGGAAGTAGCTTTTCCCAATGAGCACAACAGGAAAGTTGTGCATCACCTTCGTTTGCACCAGCGTCAGCGTCTCGAACAACTCGTCCATGGTGCCCCAGCCGCCGGGCAGGATGATGAACGCGTAGGAGTATTTCAGCAGCAGCACTTTTCGCACGAAGAAATATCGGATGTCCACCGTCTTTTGCACGTAGGGGTTGGGGCGCTGCTCGAAGGGCAACACAATGTTGCAGCCCACCGACTTGCCGCCAGCCTCGAAAGCCCCCCGGTTGGCAGCCTCCATGATGCCTGGGCCGCCGCCGGTCATGGTCGTGAAGCCCATGTCGGCAATGGCCTTGCCGACTTCCTGTGCCTTTTCATAATATTCGTGCCCATCCTTGAACCGGGCGGAACCAAACACCGTGATGCACGGCCCCACGAAGTGCAGCGCCCGGAAACCTTTCAGGAATTGGAACATGACACTGATGACAAACCAAAGTTCCCGGTGGCGTTCTTTGGGTCCATCGAGGTAGTGGATTTCCCCTGGTTTCAGGACTGGTAACGTGGGTTTTGTAGTTGGTTGGGACATTTTTTTGATATGGTGTTTGTTTGAAAGGGTCGAAGAGGAAGGGAGTAGCTTCATGCCATGTATTCTTTGAAATCCTCAAGTGGTTCATCGAAGTCGGGTGACAAGATAAAATTGCCCTTGAGGAAGCCTGCTTTAGGTGTAGGCTTTGATTGAGTGGGCTGCTTATCCTCTTTTTTTTGTCCGCTCTGAGACTTGTATTTGAGCACTAAAAACTCGAAGAAATCAAGCAGTTCTTGTTTCAGTGCCTCCGGCAACTGGTTGTATTGTTTGAGAAAAATTTGCTCGGACATATCCAATTTATTTTTTGCGATGAACAGTACAAATTTAGCCGAGGTTTCGAGAAATCGAAATCATTCCTGATTCAACTTCCTCACCATCGTCAAAATAGTAGCCAGCGCCACTTCATTCAAAAGGCAAACTCGTATCCTTCATTGGTCGGGAAGAATGGCGGATAGTCACGATTTCCACTTCATCCTGAAACGTCAGATAATAGACAACGCGGTACTTTTTGATGATAAGCTCCCGCAGATGTGGCAATCCCATTTCCGGTACGACCCTGCCTATTTCTGGAAACTGCTCCAACAACTCAACCGCCTGAAGGATGGCGTCCACCACCAATTCTGCCTGCTTCTTGGAAGAAGCAGCCAGGTAGTCCTCAATACTGGAAAGGTCGTCTATTGCTTGGACTGACCACGCTGTTTTCGCCATGTCTCTACCATTTGACGGACTTCCTGGTGCGTTTTTTTCTTGCCCTCGCCGAGCTGCTCCAAACCTGTTTTTATCTTTTGAAGAAAAATCAGGCGCTCGATGAATTCGTCCAGTTCGAATTCATCCGGCATTTCTTCAAGGCTATTATAAACCATGTCTTTTGTAAGCATGATGCGGTATTTTCAACAAAGTTAAGCGTCCTGATTCAATTTCTTCACCATCGTCAAAATCGTCGCCAGCGCCACCGTCTCGCCCGTTTCGTCATAGACATCCACGAGCAGTTTCACGATGCCCTTCGCCACGTCATCCTCGCTTTTTTTCTCTTGGTCAACTATTTTCCTTCACCGTCAGCCGCACCCCGATGGTCATGCCGGGATAAACGGGCTTAGTGAAACGGCATTCGTCCAGACCATAATTCAACAGCACGGGACCTTTTTTCGCATCCACGAAGAGGCCAGCCGCTTTGGAGAGGATGAAATAACCATGCGCCACCCGCCCCGTGAAAATGGTGCCTTCGAGCGCCGTGGCATCCATGTGGGCGTAGAAATTGTCGCCGCTCACGTTGGCAAAATTGGTGATGTCTGCCTCGCTGACCGTGTGCTTGGCCGTGACGACCGTCTCCCCGATTTCCAGTTCTTCAAAGTGTTTTCGGAAAATATGCACGTCCTTCTCCGTCTGCCGACCGCCTTGGTGGTACTGCCCCGTGACCGCCGTGAGGAAGGTCGGGTGGCCCTGCACCGCCGTGGTTTGGAGGTAGTGGTGGAGGCTGCGCATACCGCCCAGTTCGCCGCCGCCGCCCGCCCTGCCGGGGCCGCCGTGGTTGAGCAGCGGGAGCGGCGAGCCGTGGCCCGTGCTCTCTTTGGCGCACAACTCGTTGAGTACCAATATCCTGCCGTGGTAGGGCGACGAGCCGATAACGTAGTCCCGTGCCGTGCGCTCGTCGGCGGTGACGATGCTGCTGACCAACGAGCCTTTGCCC
Organism: Saprospiraceae bacterium; assembly: GCA_016719855.1. Classification (GTDB taxonomy): domain Bacteria; phylum Bacteroidota; class Bacteroidia; order Chitinophagales; family Saprospiraceae; genus UBA6168. The sequence goes on from JADJYH010000020.1 coordinate 73,090, forward strand.
ATGTTCACCAATTCAATGGCATCGTCGAGGTGCCGGTACGGCATGAGGGTGCTCACCGGGCCGAAGACCTCGATGTCGTGCGAGGCCGTTTTGCGGAAGGGGTCGTCGTTCAGCAGCAGCATGGGCGAGAAGAAAGCGCCCTTCGTCCTGTCCGCCCCGATGACCTCGAACTCGGTGTCCAAATTGCCGAAAACGATGGGCGTATGGGCGGCAAGTTCTTCCACCCTTGCCCGCACCTCGTCCACCTGCGAGCGCCCGACGAGGCTGCCCATGCGCACGCCTTCCACCTGCGGGTCGCCGATGGTGGTCTTCGCCAATGCTTGGCCGAGCGCAATTTGCACGTCCTCCAGCAGGTTTTCCGGCACCAAGAATGCGGCGGATGGCGGTGCATTTCTGCCCTGCCTTCGTCACCATTTCCCGATGGACTTCTTTGACGAAAATATCGAATTCCGGCGTGCCCGGCACGGCGTCGGCACCCAGCACGCAGGCGTTGAGGCTGTCGGCTTCCATGTTGAACGGCACCGAATTGGCGATGACGGCGGGCGTGGACTTGAGCATCCGGCCCGTGTCGGCGCTGCCCGTGAAAGTGACCACGTCCTGCCCCGTGACCGAGTCGAGCAGGCCACGGGCGCTGCCGCAGATGAGCTGTATCGCCCCTTCGGGCAATATGCCGGACGCCACGATGTCCTGCACCATGGCATGGGTGAGGAACGAGGTCTGCGTGGCGGGCTTCACGATGGCGGGCATCCCGGCCAGCAGGTTCACGGAGATTTTTTCGAGCATCCCCCAGATGGGGAAGTTGAAGGCGTTGATATGCACCGCCACCCCGTGCCGTGGCGACATGATGTGCCGCCCAACGAAGCTGCCCTCCTTGGAGGATTTCACCGTCTCGCCGTCCACGAAGAAGGTCTCGTTGCCGAGCCGACGGCGCAGGCTGGCGTAGGCGAACAGCGTGCCGATGCCGCCCTCGATGTCCACCCAAGAGTCCACCTTGGTGGCGCCCGTGGCATAGCTGAGGGGGTAGTAGCTCTTGCGCCGCTCGTGGAGGTAGAGCGCCAGTTTTTTCAGCATGAGGCCCCGCTCGTAGAAGCTCATGCGTCGCAGTGCCTTGCCCCCGACGGTGCGGGCGTAGTGCAGCATGGCGGGGAAGTCAAGCCCCTCGCTGCCTGCCGTGGCGATGACTTCGCCGGTGATGGCGTTGTGGAGGGGTTGGGTGCGGCCGGTGGCGGGTTGCCAGGAGGCTTGGGCGTAGTTGGAAAGGTTATGCATTGGTTAGGAAATTGATGCAATCTAATCGTCAAATTTTTCTGAACGAAATCTAAATTCTCGCTCAGGGATTAATTCAACTACATTTTCTACGAAGTCTTCGAATTCTTCCATTGCTATCCCCGATTCCAAAATCTTGTCGAGAAAAGTTCCCCAAATAATATCCGCTTCTCTTGAGTTGTAAATGGAAGATTGAGAACATAAAATAAAATTCCACGAAGTAAGATTCCTCATTCGAATTTTGCCCTCACCTTGAAGGCTTACAACTTCTCCATTTATTATTGCGCGCTGTCATATTTTCTCTCTTTATGGGTACTCCATTATATTCAGCATATTCCTGTTGCAAATTTTTATAGGATAATTGGTTTTCAATAGTTCTTTGTATGTTCTCTCCTGTTTCAACCGGGTGTTCTGCTTTAGCTTCGACATAAATAAAATTTTTGTTATCATCAGCATGACGAAAAACGGCAATCCTTTCTATTTCGACTTCATGCCAATCCAATAAGCATTTCGTAGGACTTACCTTTTTAAATTCATCAATTGCCATTGAACTGCCCCCTCTGAACCACCAGATGGGAGTAATTTTTCCGCCAAAAACTTTGTCGTAACCTGGATAGATTTCAAAAAACAATGGCTCTCTAAATAAGATTTCAAACCGTTTAATAACATCCTCGGCATTAAGTACCATTTCAATCCTCTATTCCAGGAAAGGCTTGGCTGAAAGTCTATTACTGAAAATACAGACCTATTACATTGAATTCAGCTTTACCGTCTGAATGTATAAAAACACCATATCCAACATATCTTCTTTTGCTTTTTCTTAGAATTTGCCTCATACTCAATCCCAAGTTTTGACATTATGGCTCTTGCAAGCTCTTCACAGTCAGTATCGTTTTTGATAGATACATAGTAGTAGGTCTAATGCCGGGCACATCATTATCATCCAATCTAAAAGGCAATACAATTCGTGATTATCTTGAAATGCTCTTGCTTGTGCACTTTTCGGTTTGTCCATAGTTTTTCTTTTTAATGGTGAGAAAAAATCAGCAATACTTTGATTTATTTCTATAACCTCATCAAGATGAGTTTAAATCTTTCCCCAAAGATTTATCTTCTCATATTTGTCATAAAACACCTTAACTTTTTTATCTTTAAGAATGTCGGCTACGCATTCTACAAAACCTCTGTCCTCACCTGCAAAGGAAAGGGTGACATCGTACTCAAAATTTTTATCTGAATGGTTCATGTAAAAAGTAAATGAATTTCAAATTAAAGATTGCTGAGGTTCAGGCCAGCCATTTTGCTCCTCCCTCCCCACCGCAAAACTACACCCTTTCCTCCCCGGTAGTGGAAAAATCGAGGCTACCAAACCCTTTTCACGCCATAGCTATCAAACAAAATTTCTTTGGAAACGATTGGAATATCTTCCACCAGTCCTTGTGCAATCAGCATCCGGTCAAAAGGGTCTTTGTGGTGCCAAGGCATGGTTTCTATAAGCAAAACATGGGCAGGTTTCGCTTGCAGCAGCAAGAATCCGCTTTGTTCCGTTTTCTGGAAATATTCATGCAGCGACATGGTCAATTTCAGCTTGCCGAGGCTGATTTTGATGGCCATTTCCCAGAAGGAAGCAATGCTTACGAGGATTTCATTACGGGCATCTGAGATGATGCCTTGTGCTGTTGTGGAAAGGTTGCGTTCACCTTCCATGAACCAAATCAGGGCATGGGTGTCCAGTAAATATCGGTTCATGGCATATATTCCTTGAAGTCTTCTAATGGTTCGTCAAAGTCAGGGGCCATGTAAAGCACCGTGCCTTTCATGCAGCCGAATTCACGTGGCTTGCGTGGCGAAGGCGTTGGAGCGGGCTTTTGTTTCTTTGCCAAAAAGTCGTCAACCAAAGCCCGAAGCTCAATGAGCATACTTTCAGGCAGGTTGTCTATATTCCGAAAAAGGGTCAGTTTAGTTTCAGCGACATTCATGGTCGAATGATTTTTGACAAAACTACAAAATTAGTGGCAAAATTAGTTCATCAAGCACGATTCTGACTGCGGTAGTGCTCATAAGCCCATTTGGCGAGGTCTTGTGGTGAAAGTCCTTTTTGTTGTGCAAACTCGTCCATGAGGCGGGACGCCTTTTCTGCGAAGTATAGCCCCATCATGTAGCGGAGTGCCAAGAGGTCATCATCGGCCACGTTTTTTGCGTAGAGTTTTAGCAGCTCTTGTTGGACGTTGCTCAATTGTTGTATTGCCTGCATCTGTTGGATTTTTGTCAAAAATAAGGTTTTTTCAGATAGCCTTCCTATCGTCAAGCTCAACTTCTGTGTTCTTCGATTTTTTGTTTCAATGATTTAATTGCTTCTTCTGAGGAGTAAGTTCTTCCTGCCTTGATATCGGCCTCGCCTTCTTTAAGCATCATTTCCACAAAACTGTCGGTATCAGGTTCATCGTAAATATTGTCCAGAATAACCTGTTGGTTTTCGATGTCGCTCGCTACTGTGCCAAGGATTTCCTGCACCAGTTTTATCCGGTCGGCGATACTCAGTTTTGTTATTTCTAAAATCAGGTCTGCCATGTCATTTTGATTTAGAACAAAATTACAAAACTCCCCAGTTGATGCAAATTCACACCTCAAACTCATCCAACTCACCACGGGTGGCAATGGTCGGGATAAGCAGCCCTTCCTTCTCGTCTTCATCGAGCGGTGTTTGCCCGTCAACGTAATCGATATCTAATTCCATAGCATTTTGGGCATTTCATGTTTTATGGCCGCAGTCCGCTCTTCTATGGCCTTTTTAGTACGTTCCATGGAATTCTCCTGGTCTCCCAGTTTCATCGAATTGGAGGTACGCAGCACGATTTCAGTGGCCAAAGCCTTGGCCTTTCTTTCAATTAGGGCATCCAATGAGCCATCCAGTTGGCGGCATCGCCACATTTTGGGATGCCCTAATTGCCTGCATTTTATTGCTCAATTGCTGTAGTAAATCTACACCTTTACTTTTTACCAATTCCGCACCTCGTGCGGATACCGGATCTGGTATTCCCGTTTCACCATCGTTACTATCATCTCCCGCAATTGTTCGATGCCTTCTTTGTTGGCGGCGGAGATGAAAAGGCAGTCGTGTTCGTACTGATTTTTCAGGTTGGACAGTAGTTCTCGCTCAATTTCCTTTTTGATGCCGCTGTCGAGCAAAGCGTCAAAGTTTTTGTCCCGGTAAATATCAATCTTGTTGAAGACCATCAGCGTGGGCTTGTTGCGGGCGCCAAGTTCCTCCAGCGTTTCGTTCACAGAAGCAATATGAGCCTCGTAATGGGGGTGGCCGATGTCCACCACGTGCAACAGGATGTCGCTCTCCCGCACCTCGTCCAAGGTGGACTTGAAGCTCTCCACCAGGTGGTGCGGCAGCTTGCGGATGAAACCGACGGTGTCGGAAAGGAGGAACGGAACGCTTTCGTAAACCACCTTGCGAACCGTCGTGTCCAGCGTGGCAAAGAGCTTGTTTTCGGCAAAAACATCCGATTTGCTCAGCACGTTCATCAGCGTGGACTTGCCGACGTTGGTGTAACCCACGAGCGAAACCCGAATCATTTCGCCACGGGTTTTCCGCTGCGTAATTGCCTGTTTGTCAATCTTTTCGAGCTGTTTTTTCAGGATGGCGATTTTGTCCCGAACGATGCGTCGGTCGGTCTCGATTTCCTTCTCGCCGGGACCCCGCATCCCGATACCGCCCCGCTGGCGCTCCAAGTGCGTCCAGAGTCCCCGGAGGCGGGGCAGCAGGTACTGGAGCTGCGCCAGTTCGACCTGCGTCTTGGCTTGGGCGGTTTGCGCCCTTCGGGCGAAAATATCGAGGATGAGCGAGCTTCTATCCACGATTTTCACCTTCAGTTCTGCTTCCAGTGTTGACACCTGTTTGCCGCTGAGGTCGTCGTCGAAGATGGCCATGTTGACCTCCTCATGCTCGTCAATGTACTTTTTGATTTCGGCCAGTTTGCCAGTCCCGATGAAGGTGCGGGGGTGCGGGTTGGGCAGCCGTTGGATATATGTTCGGACGGTCTTCGCCCCGGCGGTGAGCGCCAGGAATTCCAGTTCGTTCAGGTATTCCTGTACCACCTCTTCGGTTTGCATTCCGTATATCACGCCAACCAGCACGGCGTGTTCGGTCTCTTCTTTAAGCCCCTTGGCTTGGTTGGTACTTAGGTTCCACTCTTTATTCATAAAGGATTGAAGGATTGAAGGGGTGAAGGATTGAATGTTTTAAGGATTGAAGGATTGAAGGATTGAAGGGATGGTGGCGTGAAAGATTGAACGAAGGACATATTCTCGATGCTAAAATTCATTATGAATGTCAAAACAAGTGTAAGCAATGTGACCTATTCAATCCTTCTCGCCTTCAATCCTTCAATCCTTTTTCCCACCTGTTGTTCCTTTGGCTTTGGAGGATATCGCTAGTATTTCATCTGACTCATGTTTTAGTCGCTTCAATTCATCAGTGTCAACCTTGAATTGGGCGCCTTCAATCATTTCGAGCCAAAACACAGATTCATCGGCTTCTTCCACCACGATGCAAATCTTTGAAAAAATTTTTGTGTGCAAGCTGCCCGGTAATTCGCAGCTACTGAGGTTGCTGATTTTATGATTTGATAAGTGATAACTCTCGCTGCTTGGTCAGGTGGCAGTGTTCTACAAAATCTGATGATGTCTATTGCAAATTGCTTGGTCTTGTTTTGAAACCAAGCAATGAATTCTTCTTTTGATTTAAAAGTCGGTTTTTCCATAGTATGTGTCGTTAAGTTCGTGTCCCGTCTTCAATCCTTCAATCCTCCAATCCTTATTTTCCTACCCAATCCTGCGGATTGAGCCTTGTTTTTTCTTTCCAGATTTCAAAATGCACCGCCGAGGTATTGGTCTTCCGGTCGGTGCTCACCTTGCCGATGCTTTGCCGGATGGCCACTTTGTCGCCTTTTTTTACGCTCACCTCTTCGAGGTTGGAGTAAACGGTGTAGTAGCTGCCGTGCTGCAAAATCACCATGTAGTCGAAGCCGGGGATAAACTGCGTGCCTACCACCGTGCCCTCGAATACGGAGCGCACTTGCGCCCCTTGGTCTGTCTGAATATCAATCCCGTTGTTCACGATTTCGATGTTCGGGATGGTCGGGTGCGGCTGTCGCCCGAAATACCCAGTGATGACACCGTTCTTCACAGGCCAAGGCAAGCTGCCCCGGTTGTTGTTGAACTCCTTGGACAGGCTCGTCGCTTCAGGCGTAGCCGTTGGGGCGACCGTTTTGCCGGGTGTGGCGGCTGATGCAGCGGCGGCGGCTGAACGCTCTTCCCGGCGTATCCGTTCCATTTCCTCCCGGATCACTTTTTCGATGGCGTTGTTCAGCTTCGTGGCAGCCACCTGTTTGGCCTCCAGGTCACGGGCAAGTCTCGATTCGTCGCCCTTGAGTGTTTCGAGTAGGCGGTTTTTGGCCTCCATTTCCAGGCCCAACATCTGCGACTGGCGCTTTTCGGTGCCGAGCAGGTTTTCCTTTTCCCGCTTGCGGTCCTCAAGCGACTTTATCTTGTCGAGCAGCATCTGCTGGGTGTCGAGTATCAGGCGTGCTTGCCGCTGCCGGTAGCGGTCGTACTGCCGGAGGTACTGCCAGCGCCGAAAGGCATCGTTGAAACTTTTTGCGGACAGCAAAAAAAGCCACTTGCTGTGCATGAGCCGTTGGCGGTACGCATGGCGGGCAATTTTGGTGTACTCCTCCATGAGCCGGTCGGTGTCTTCGTTGAGGGCGAGCACCACGGTGGCCGTGCGCTCCACGTTTTCCAACAGGTATTGCATCTCGGCTTGCAGTGTTTCGACGAGCTGTTTGCGCTTGTTGATCTGCTTTTGGAGGGTGACGTAGCGCGACAGCGTGGCTTCCTTGTCCTGTTTGGTCTGCTTGAGCAGGCTGGAGGTCTGCTCAATGTCCTTCAGCAGTTTCTTGCGCTTGTCCTCCAGTTCCTTCCTGGATTGCTGCGCAATGCCCGTCCCCATTGCGAGGAGCATAAAAAGCAGCAGCCAAAGTATTTTTCTTGAATGGGACACTTTGTGAACTGTGAATTGTGAACGGTGAACGGTAAACTATGAATTGGCATCGTTCACAGTTCACAGTTAACCGTTCATAGTTAACCGTTAAGTCCGCTTGTAGCCTGATGGCACCTCGAATTTCATTTCCTGCGGAACGTTGACTTCCACTTTTGAAAATTCGATTTGCACTTGCATCTGGCCCAGGTCAGGGCTTTTCAAATTAAAGCTACGAACATACGAAAATTGCTGTTTATCCTCCAATTGGCGGTAATCTGATGAAAAAACATCCATGCTCCGCTTGTTCCGAAAATCGTCCACCATGAAGCGGCGGAGCAGCATTTCGGGGTTGCCGAGCCAGTAGGTGGCGATCAGGTTTTCGGTCTTTTGCGCCAGCGTGTACTGCGTGGAGTCAACGCCCGCCGTGGTTTCTTTGGAGAAAAAAACGGGGTTGCCGAGCAGCATGGCTTGCAAGCCTTGGAAGCCCACTGGCAGGCTGTACTCCTTCTGGGCGTACTCGAAGGGTTTGGCGGTGTACTCGTTGTTGATGCGGTCAATGACGAAGATGCTGTCCGGTGTGATGAGCACCCGTGCGCCCTCGATGCTGAACTTCTTGAAGTTCATCCAGATGGCGCTGTCCTTCCTCATGCGGATATTGGCAGTGAAGCTCTCGCCGCCGTACTCGTCATTGTATGAGATTTTGGCCTTGGCGCCGAGCCAATCGGCATCCACGGAGTTTTCGAGCAGGCCCTTCATCAGCGCCTTTTCGCTTTTCGGCTTTACGGCGTCACCATGCGCACGGCGGAGGGCTTTGCAGGAGGAGAGTGCCAGCAGTGCTAGCAACAGGACGGATAAAAAAAGATGGTTTGCAGATTTCAATTGTCAGGTAATTTTCTTCTTAAAACGCAAAGTTACGTCGTTTGGATGTGCTGCGAGTAGCTAGATGTTTTTCTCTCAAAACTGCCCATTTTCAGTGCTTGGTTTGCAACTTGTTTTACCTTCGCCACATGCCTGACGTTTGCATTGCGCCCTAACTCAAGTTGGCAGGCATTCAATAAAAAAACAAACACCTATGTTGTTCGGCTTTGACCTTGGCCTTACCTCTGGCCTCGTTATTCTCCTCATCATCACGGTTTTCACAGTATGTGTTTTTGAGTTTGTGAACGGTTTTATTGCGTTCAGCCTCATGCCCGAAAACACGGAAAGCGTGGGCGTGAACTGGAAAGAGGCCAGCAAAATCGGGCAATCACTACTCGTATCCCCTGCCGTCGGGTTCAGCATGTCCATTGTCCTGATGTTCATCCTGCGGCAGGTCATCAAAGACAAAAAAATCTTCAAGGAACCCGAACCGGGCACCACGCCGCCTTTGTGGATACGGGGGATACTTATCGCTACCTGCACCTTGGTCAGCTTTTTCCACGGTTCCAATGACGGCCAAAAAGGCGTCGGCCTGCTGCTGATTGCGCTGATGACCTTCATGCCATTGAAGTTTGCCCTATCGCCCGATTTCCAGCCAGCCACCGCCAACGAGTCGTTGACCAAAATACAAAGCGCCCTACCAGTAGACGTGACCCTTCCCGAACTTAGCAAGGCAAAGGAAACCATCGAAACCCTGAAAAACGACGTTGCGAAGCATGACCCCACCAACGTTAAAGAGCGCCTATCGCTTCGAAAGCGTTTCACGATTTTGAAGAAAAACATGGATGCGCTGCTCAACGTCCCCTACGTGATTTCCAATGAAAAAGACCGGAAAACCATCGCCCACGAACTGAAGGCAATGGGCAGGTACACTTCCTTTGTGCCACCTTGGTGCATCCTCATCATCTCCATCTCCCTGGGCATCGGCACCATGATTGGCTGGAAGCGCATCGTCGTGACCATCGGCGAAAAAATCGGCAAGCGCCACATGACCTACGCAGAGGGTGCCACGGCAGAGCTTATTGCTTCCAGCACCATTGGACTTGCTTCGCAATTTGGCCTGCCCGTCAGCACCACCCACGTGCTTTCTTCGGGCGTTGCTGGCGCAATGGTCGCCTCCAAGGGCATCAAGAACCTGCAAGGCGGCACGATCAAAAGCATCGCCATCGCTTGGCTGCTCACACTGCCCGTTACGGTGCTGCTCTCCGGTCTGCTCTACTTTGTTTTGAGGAAGATTGTATGAAGCAGCACAGCCGCCGCCAATAATCCGTGAAGTTGCCAGCGACAGGATTGCTTGAAGCAATCCTGTCGTTGGACTTGTTTTTCATAGGCCAACCGTTTCCCTTCATTGAGCACTCAACCCTTTTCGTAGAAAAATGTTAGTGATGTCTTTATGGGCAAATACCTTTGCCGCTCATCATCCGTTTGCCTAAAAATATAACCAGGCATCTAATTTCTACCAACATCCGACATGAATCTTAAAAAACTTCTCACGCTGGGCCTATCCATCTGCACAGCAAGCCTGCTTTTTGCGCAGCAAACAACAAAAATTACCGTGAGTGGCGTCGTGAAGGACGACGACAACGGCGAGACCCTCATCGGTGCCAGCATCTACGAGGCGGCCAGCGGCAATGGCGCCACCACCAACGAGTACGGTTTTTACTCGCTCACCCTGCCGATGGGCAATGATTCCGTCACCCTTGAGTACAGCTACGTGGGCTTCCAGCCGAAGACGCTGCGCATTTTGCCCAAAAAAGACGTGACGCTGAACGTGCGCCTCGGCACGGGCATCGAGCTGCAGGAGGTGGTGGTGAAGGCGGATGCTTTCAGGGAATCCATCCGCTCCACGGAAATGAGCGTCGAGGAAATTTCGACACGGGAAACCAAGGTGATACCTGCCCTGCTCGGCGAGACGGACATCCTGCGGGTCATCCAACTGAAGCCCGGTATGCCGTCCGCCTCGGAGGGCAACACGGGGCTGTACGTGCGGGGCGGCGGCGGCGACCAGAACCTCATCGTGCTGGACGAGGCGGTGGTGTACAACGCCAGCCACCTGTTCGGTTTTTTCAGCACCTTCAACACCGATGCGGTGAAGGACCTCAAATTGTACAAGGGCGGCTTCCCGGCGCAGTACGGTGGGCGGCTCTCGTCGGTGATTGACGTGCGGATGAAGGACGGCAACAGCCAACGCTTTGCCGGAACGGGCGGCATCGGCCTCATCAGCAGCCGCCTGACGCTGGAAGGGCCGATTGAGAAGGACAAATCGTCGTTCATCGTGAGCGGGCGGCGCACCTACGCAGACCTCATCACCCGGCAAGTAAACAAAGCCAACGAGGACGACCCAGACTACAATCCCATCCCCAGCTACTATTTCTACGACCTGAACACGAAGGTGAATTTCCAATTAAGCGGAAAAGACCGCCTCTACCTCAGCGGCTACTTCGGTCGGGACGTGTTCAGTTTCGAGGGCGATTTTTTCAACTTCAATTTCAGTTGGGGAAACAAGACGGGCACTGCCCGCTGGAACCATGTTTTCTCCCCAAAACTGTTTCACAACCTGACGTTTACCTACTCTGATTACGATTACAATATCGAGACAAAGCTCACTGGCTTCTCCTTCAAGGTTGGTTCCAATGTGCAGGACGCCAACCTGAAATCCGACTTCTACTACGGCCTGAACGACAACCATATCCTGCGTTTTGGTGGCAACGTGACCCACCACAGCTTCGGCGTGGGCCGCCTCAAGGCGAGCAGCGATGACGGCGAGGTGAGTTTTTCTGGCGGAAACGACTTCACGGGTTACTCGCTCGGCGCCTACGTTGCCGACGAAATGAGCTTTGGCGAACATTGGAAAATCAACGCTGGGCTGCGGCTTTCGGGCTTCACCAACAATGCGTTCTATGTGGGCGTGGAGCCACGGGTAGCAGCGCTGTACGTCGTGAACCCCGACCTCTCGCTCAAGGCAAGCTACGCCCGCATGTACCAATACCAGCACCTCGTTTCTACCTCCGGCATCTCGCTTCCGACGGACATTTGGTATCCAACGACCAAACTAATTAAGCCCCAAAACGCTGACCAAGTGGCCATCGGCGTGGAGAAGATTTTGAGCGATAAATACCTGATTACCAATGAATACTACGTCAAAAAGCTTCGCAACCAGGTGGACTTCGTGGATGGCGCACAGCTCTTCGCCAACGACAATTTGGAGAACGAATTTGCCATTGGCAAAGGCTACGGCTACGGAATGGAGCTGGGCATTGAGAAGCAAGAAGGCGACCTAAAGGGCTGGATAGCCTACACGCTGTCACTGACCAAGCGGGGCGATTTCGACCCAATTGATGACACTAAAGTGTACGCTGGTGAGGGCAAGTATTTTTATCCACGTTATGACCGCCGCCACAACCTTGCCGTCGTGTTGATGTACGAACTGTCGAGGCGGGTGACTATCTCTGGCACGGCAGTGTACGGCAGTGGCGACCGCACTTGGTTGCCCGTCGGGCGTTTTGCGTTTCAGGATGTACCGGGTGCCAATTTCCAGCCAATCGTGCCGGTGTATGGCGAGCGGAACGCCTTTCGGCTACCGTATTTCTTCCGCTCGGACTTGGGCATCGTCTATAAGTTTTTCCCGAAATGGGGCGAGAGCGACCTGACACTGAGCGTCTTCAACCTAACGAACCGCCGCAACGCTTTTTTCCTCTACCTCGAACCGCAGTACGCCGAGGACGTTGACCCGCTGGAAGACCCGCTTGCCATCCCGACGGGCGTTGCCGCCAAACAGGTGTCGTTGTTCCCGATTATCGGGTCGTTGACGTGGAATTTCAAGTTTTAATACTGGTTGATAAAGGTTGATGATAGTCTATAAAAGGTTGATAAACAACTACTTAAAATTAAAAATTGCAATGAAATCATTCTTCAATCTCAATAAAATAAAGGACATGAAGTCATTGGCTTGGCCAACTTTTGCCTTTCTCCTTTTTACTTTTTCCTTCCAAAGCTGCGGCAACCTGGAAAAAGAAATTGACCTCGACCTGCCGGAATACCAGCCGCGGTACGTGGTGGAGTGTTACTTGGAGCCGGGCCAGCCGTTCAGCCTGTTGCTGACGAGGAGTGCGCCCTACTTCGAGCCGTTCCCGACCGACTTGCTGAACTTCGTGGAAAACATCCTCGTGGACAGCGCCGAGGTGACCATTACCCACAACGGCGTGGATTACGTGCTGGCCAACGAGCCTACCATCAACCCGTTCACGTTCAAGTTGAACAACTACACCAACCCGGCGCTGGTGCCTACGGAGTACGACAACGATTTTTCGTTGAAAATAACCACGCCCGACGGCAAGACCATCACCGCCACCACCCGCCTGCTGCCCGTCGTACCGATTGACAGCATCGTGGTCGAGTTCGACGAAGAGCAGGACACCCTCGCCCGCTGCCTGACCTACATCTCCGACGACCCAGCTACAGTGGACTTCTACCGCCGGATGCTCCACCACAATTCGTTGCTTGATTCCATTCCCAACCAAGACTTCACCACCAATGACGATTTCGTGGATGACCGCACCATCGTCTTCGGCACCAGCTACGAGTTCAAGGAAGGGGACACGATTTACAACACCATGTTCCATATTGACCGGGCCTACTTCGACTTCTGGGAAAGCACCTTCAACGCCATCACCTCCAACGGAAATCCCTTCGGACAGCCGAGCAGCATCATTTCCAACTTGGAAGGCGATGCCGGGGGCGATTGGGATTTTTACGGGGCTGAGTTATGATAGGGTGATGACCATCGTTACGAAGTAAAAAACCAAACTAAATGGACATGAGCGGGAGCGGATCCATCGATTTTCCGTACTGATCGATAACTTCAAAATGCAAGTGATGAGGGCCATTGGAGGCGTTGCCCGTATTGCCAACCGTACCAATTATTTCTCCTTCTGTGACCTGCTGCCCTTCTGTCACCAATTGTTTATCCAGATGGGCGTAGTAGTAGGTCACTGTAGAGTTCAGGTTGCGCATCCAGACCTGTTTTCCGCCGTTGCCTTTCTCCACAACTCTGGTCACCACTCCTGCAGAAACTGACAGCACGGTCGTACCCCTTGGCGCAGCAATGTCAATGCCCTCGTGCTTCCGAGCGCCTTGCGCACGTTCGTCACCGAAAAAGCTGATGATGTTTTTGCTGGATTTCCCAGAAACAGGGAAGGTCGATAATTTGGCAGATGCTTTAGCCGAACCATTCGGAGCCTTTTTTCCTGAATCAGGCCGGGAGGAATGGCGATCTTGCATGCGCTTCAGTTCGCTGCAAGTCATGAAAAGGCAAGCCAATAAAAGCAGTCCTAAATGATGTTTTTTCATGTGCTAATTCTTTTCGACCCTTGGGTTGGGGCAAGAACTAAACGCCACGAAAGGCTGCACAGATGCGTAAGGATTGGTTAGGGTATGATAATTTTTGTTAAAATTATGGTTGGAAAACATCAATGGCACATCGGCGTATCCCCCAACTTCGCCCAAAAGAAAAAGTCCCCCGGCACATGGAAGTTAAGCCCCCGAAAGATGAACAGCACGGCAAAGAAAACGAGGAACGCTGGGTATGCCTTGCGCAGCACAGTGCGAAAGCGGATGCCTGCAAAATTGCCAGCCAGCCCGGTGGCCAGCATCATCGGGAAGGTGCCCAACCCAAACAGTGCCATGTAGGCCATGCCGGAGCCGATGCCACCCGTGCTGAGTGCGCCCACCACGGCCATGTAAACCAGTCCGCAGGGCAGCAAGCCGTTGAGCAATCCGATGAAAAACGAGGCGTTCACGCCGCTGTCTTTCAACAGTCGGGCGAGGTGAGATTTTAGCCTAAAAACAAGTTGGTTCAGTCCCGGCAACCGCAGCAGGTTGGCCTCCACATTGATGGAAAACAGGGCGATCGCCAGCAGCAAGACGCCGAGTGCGATGGACATAAATTGCTGAAAACCAGCTAATTGCAAACCCCTGCCCGCCAGTCCGATAACCGCACCCAACAAGCTGTACGTCAACGTTCTTCCCAAATTGTAACGCAGGGCATTGCCCACCAAAGCAGATCGGCTAGCACCTGCACTACCGGGCAGCGCACAGGCTATCGGGCCGCACATGCCAACGCAGTGCAGGCTGCCGAAAAGTCCGATGGTGAAGGCGGTCCAGAGGAACATGGCGATTTCGGATTTACGATTGGCGCGCAGGGATTGGAAAGCCCGAAGGGATTTCTAATCCCGATTCCCTGCCCGCTCAGGCTTAGAAATCCCTCCTACCGTCGGGCTTTCCAATCCTTTGCTCAATTTCAATTTTCCCATTATTGTTGTGCTTGCCATGCCAAACCCCACAATCGTCAGCGAGCTGAGGGGCATCAGAATGGCGGCCACCACGGGTGACAGTTCGCCTTGTACGGCGTAGCTCAAACCCACCACATTGTACAGTGCTGCGAGTATCCATGCAGCGTAAACGAGGTAAATGCTCTTCTTCGCAAATTCCAGAAAATCAGGCAGTTGCGCAAATTTTTTGGCGTCCAATACGGCGTCGCAGGCAGGGGTGAAGTTGTTCACGTCCTCGGCCACCACGATGCCCACATCGGCTTGGCGGAGCGCCCCGGCGTCGTTTAGTCCATCGCCAAGCATGAGCATGGTCTCGCCCTCCGACTGTTGGGATTTGATGAAGTTGAGCTTGTCGTGGGGAGATTGGTTGAAGAAAATTGATATTGGGATATTAGGATATTGGGATATTGGAGTCGTAGTTTCGGGAGCAAATTTTGGCAACAGGTACTCCCGCTCTCGTTCGTTGTCGCCAGAGAGGAGGAAGGTTTTTCCCCATTTTTTGAAATAATCCACGACCGACCAAACGGATGGGCGGTACTGGTTGCGAAGCTGGAAACCGCCTTTGACCTGACCGTTTATTTCAACGAAAACCGTAGCGTCGGCGGGGGTGTTTTTGCCGAAGCCAACAAAGGAAGCGGAACCGATGCGGATGTGTTGACTGGCCACAACGCCTTCGATACCTTGGCCTATATGTTCCTGAAAATCAGCGACTTCCATCATGTTGCCACCCGCTGCAATCATCCTGCTGAGTGGGTGCGAGGAACGGCTTGCCAGTGCTTTTGTCCATGCCATTTCCGCTTCGGTGAGCGGATGGCCTTCGTACTGCAATTCGCTACCCGTGGCCGCCGTCAGCGTCCCCGTTTTATCAAAAACCACCACCGTGACGTTGCGGAGCGCCTCCACCACGTTTGTGTTTTTGAGGTAAAAACCGTGGCGAGCCAGTATGCGGACGGTGTTGCCGAGCGTGAACGGCACATTGAGTGCCGCAGCGCAGGGGCAGGCGATGATGAGCACCGCCGTGAAGGCGTTGAAGGCAATTTGGGGGTCACGGGGCAGCCAGAAAGCCAAAGTTGCAAAAGCGATAGCGAGGATGATGATGGTAAAATAGCGGCTGACCCTGTTGGCTAAGCGGCTGGTGCCCATCAGTTTTTCTTGGTGGAAAGCGTCGTCGTTCCAAAGCTGGGTGAGGTAGCTCTGGCTCACTTTTTTGGTCAACAACAGCTCAATGGCATCGCCGAGGTGACGGCCACCGGCGTAGATTTTTTCGCCTGAATGCCGTTCCACGGGTTCCGCTTCGCCAGTAACAAAGCTGTAATCGAGCCTCGCCAATCCTTTTTTCAAAATGCCGTCGGCGGGCACGAGTTCCCCATTGCGGATTAGGATGCGGTCGCCGGGTTCGAGTTTATTGACAGAAACGCTTTCTGATTCGGGGTCAGACTTGTCAGGTCTCAAAGACCTGACAAGTCTTGTTGCAGCTACCGGAAAATACGACTTGTAATCCCGGTCAAACGAGATTCGGTGGTAGGTCATCTGCTGGAACCATTTGCCCACCAAAAGGAAAAACACCAGCCCGGCGAGGCTGTCCATGTAGCCAGCACCAGTATCAGTGGCGATTTCGAAGGCACTGCGGAAGTACAACACCAGGATGCCGAGCGCCAGCGGCACGTCAATACTGAGTTGGCGGGTGCGCAACGTGGCCCAAGCGGAGGTGATGTAATCACGTCCGCTGTAAAACGCCACGGGGGTGGCCAGTGCGATGTTCAGCCAGCCGAACACCTTGCGGAACCACATCTCCGACTCCTGCAAGCCGAGGTATTCCGGGAAACTGAGCAGCATGATGTTGCCGAAGGCGAACCCAGCCACGCCGAGCTGGTAAATCAGCCGACGGCTGATGGGCTTGCGGGCAGTGCCTTCCAGTGTGTTGAGGTTCAGGTCGGGCGGGTAGCCGATGCTGGCCAGCAGTTCGGCCACTTTGCGCAAGCTGGTGGCTTGGTGGTCGAAAGGTGATGGTGGCCTCCCGCTTGAGGAAATTGACCTTGGTGGCGAAGACGGCTGGCGAAAGCTTGTGCAGGTTTTCGAGCAACCAGATGCACGAGGCACAGTGGATTTGCGGCAGGTGCAGCGTCAGCTTCGATTGTTTTTCGTTCTTGAAAGTAAGGACTTTATCAGCGGCCTCTGGGTCATCGAGCCAAGCGTATTGCTCGGTTTTACGGCCTTTCAGGCTGAGGCCCGCATTTTTTTCGATGTTGTAAAAATGCGTGAGGTCGCTGGCGTTCAGGATTTCGTAAACCGTCTTGCAGCCCTCACAGCAGAAGTTTTTTTCGCTAAAAAACATACGCTCATCACGGCACTCGTCGCCACAGTGGAAGCAGGTGGTCTTTGCTCCTACGAGTGGTTTTAGTTCTTCGATGTTGGCGGTGATGGTCATCTTTCTTCGGTTGATGAAGGTTGATAAAAGGTTGATATGGGTTGATGGTTGCAGAGAGTATTCCTACAAAATCACTACTTGTTCCTTGTAAAACGGCTTTCCGCCAGCCTGCCAATCCACCTTGACCGTCCAGCGGCCGGGAGTGAGTTGGTCGGTTGGCACAAGCTGCTGACCCTGTGCGTCCGGGGCGATTTTCAATGAAAAATCCTTGGACTTGTCATCGGCCCGGTAGAACAGGATTTCGCCGCTGGACTGTTGGATGTCCGTTGGAAAAAGCAGTTGGACACCATCAGTCATTTTACTGATTTTCAAGTCGTTGGCCAGCGCTTGGCTGTTCGTCAACTTGTCGTACTGCTGTTGATAGGCCAAGTCTTTGGCGTAGTAGTCGTCCACTACAAGCGTGTGGTCAATGCTCTTCGACTTGATGACGAAGCCGACCATGGTGATGGCAAAAAGGCCGTAAATAATGGCGATTGATGTGCCCCAGTTGAGTTTCATGATTTAGATGATTGTGAGAAGTGAGCGAGTGATCGGTTGAGCGGGCCTCTGCTCACCCGATCACTCGCTCACTCGCTCGCCCTCTATTTCACCGGTCCCAAGAAGTTCGTCTTCGCCTCGTCCACCAGCTTCCCGTTGGACCAGACCTCTATTTCCAATTTTGTTTTCCGGCTATCCAATTGATTTTCAGGCATTTCGATGAAGAAAACGCCTTTCAGCATGCCGCCTTTCGGTACGATGGTAGCTGCGTCACCGACAAACTTGATTCGGCCATTGGGCGCTCCCTTTAGTTTGAACTCGATGTTCGGGAAGTCCTTGGTCGTTTTGTTGATAACCTCGTAGTTGTAAAGGTTGCTCAGGTATCCGCCTTCCACTTTTTGGTAGAGCTGGCCGGGGGTACGAAGCAGAACCGTCTCCACCTCGGTGCGGGTGGCGAAGAGGAACACTTGAACCGCTATCAGTGCGGTCAGTACGCCC
The DNA here is from genome assembly GCA_016719855.1 of Saprospiraceae bacterium. GTDB lineage: Bacteria > Bacteroidota > Bacteroidia > Chitinophagales > Saprospiraceae > UBA6168. The sequence goes on from JADJYH010000020.1 coordinate 91,055, forward strand.
GTATATGCCCAAACCCTTGTGGTGAAAATCTTGCGCCTACCTTCCTTGATGCCCGTCTCGCTGTCGTAGCGGATGAGTCCCTTGGGTCGGTTGACTTTGGTCATCACGTCGTCGCAAGCGTCCATGCAAGCGGTGCAGTTGACGCATTCGAGTTGTGTGCCGTTGCGGATATCGATGCCCGTTGGGCAAACATGGACGCAGAGCTTGCAGTCAATGCAGTCGCCTTTTTTAGTTGGCAGTTCGGCAGTTGGCAGTTCGCCAGTCTGCGTCTCGGACTGCCAACTGCCAACTGTTGACTGCCGACTAATTTTCCCCCTTGGCTCACCCCGAACGTAGTCATAATGAACCACGATGCTATCCGGTACGAGCAGCACGCCCTGCAAACGGCCATAAGGGCAAACGGCGATACAAACTTGCTCCCGCATGTACGAAAACACGAAAAAGAAAATACCTGAAAATACCAACAACGCCATGAAGCCGCCGAGGTGTAGGCCGATAGGGTCGGTAGCGATTTTCAGCACCTTGTCCGAGCCGATGATGTACATCAAGAACGTGTTGGCAATGAGCAGTGCGATGGCGTAAAAAATGGCGTATTTGCTGACCCGTTTGAACATTTTCTGTCCTGTCCATGGTGCGGCAGCGAGCTTGCGCTGTTGTCCGGCGTCTCCGTCAATCCAGTATTCGATTTTACGGAAGACCATTTCCATGAAAATCGTCTGGGGGCAAATCCAGCCACAGAACAACCGGCCGAACACCACGGTAAACAGCACCACGAACAGCATAAACGTCACCATCGCCAAAGCGAACAGGTGCATATCCTGTGGTGTGAAAACGATGCTGAAGATGATGAACTTGCGCTCCAGCACATTGAACAACAAAAGCGGCTCGCCATTCACCCGGATAAACGGCATACCGAATAGCAGGGCCAACAAGGCGAAGCTCACCCAAGTGCGGGCTTTGTAGAACCAGCCACCCGGTTTTTTGGGATACATCCAAACCCGCTTGCCCTTCTTGTCCACCGTGGCCAAATGGTCACGGTACTCCTCCGTGTCTTGATATAGCTCGTCGATGATATTCATTGCCAAAGGTTTCTGCGCCCGAAGCCCGGGCTGTTTGCTTCAACATTGCCTTTCATGCAGCGACGCTACAAAGCCGCTCCGTCATTGAAACTTCATGGCAATTGTAGCGTCGTTGTGTGAAGTTTCTTTTGATACAAATATCAAAAGAAATCCTGTTCCGAAGTGTAGTTTAAGTCACAAATGGCCGTGCATGAACAGGGCTACTTGTTGGTAGCCGGAGCCGCTGCTGCTGTGCTGTCGGCAGCAGGGGCCACCGTTGTGGCAGTACTGTCGGCTGATGCACCTGCTTTCGTTGGATCGTACAAGGTTCCCTGCGGCGCCTTCGGGTTTGGCGGGTTCGTGCCTTTCAACGTCAGGATATAGCTCGCCACCCTTTGCATATCGCTCGCCCGCAACTGCTCGCTCCACGAAATCATGCCTTTTTCCACCACCCCGTTTTTGATGGTCTTGAACAGGCTCTGGATGCTGCCACCGTGAATCCAGTAGTCGTCGGTCATGTTCGGCCCAATGCCGCCCTCGCCGAGCTTGCCGTGGCAAGAGATACAGTTGGCGGAGAAGATGGATGCCCCAAGTGCCAGTTCCTGCGGGTCGGTCAGCGCAGTGACGTTGGTCTCGTCCACGTTGTCGGATTGTGTAGCGAGGTAGGCGTTCACCTCGGCCTTGGCCATCTCCATTTCGGTTTCGTACTCCTGCTTCGGAGAAGGTCCGATGTCGGTCAGGTGGTAGGCGAACATATAAACCACAGCGAAAACAATGCTGAGGTAAAACATGCCCAACCACCAGGGCGGCAGCTTGTTGTCCAGTTCCCGGATGCCGTCGTAGTCGTGGCCGAGGTCAATGTCGGCCTCGTGTTCGACTGGCACGGCTTGCGTCATGGACTTGTACATGCGGCTCCACCAGCTTTCCCGTGGGGCACGATAAGCCTCCACGACTTCCTCGATGCCTTTTTCACGGAGCATCTGGATTTCCTGCATTTTCACCACCGATGAAAACAACTGGGTGATGGCCAACAGCGCCCCAATGATGACCACCGCAGCTACTGCCAACGTGATGGTACCGATGGTGTTTGCCCAAAAATCAGGGTTCACTGGCTTGGCAGCAGCGTCTTGGGCCCAAGTCGCCAACGGTAGTAGCGACGATGCTACCAAAAGCATTGGACGTAAGATTATATTTTTCATAAAACGTTGGTTTTGAACAAGTTGAGTTTTAATTTGCAACGCCAGCGGCTTTGCCTGTTTTGAATTAATCGTCCAGCGGAAGGCGGGATACTTTGTCAACGTAATCTTTTTTCCTCGTTAAAATCCAGACCGTGCTGAACAGGAAAATAGCGAAAAACAAGACCAGCGCTACAATGGCCAGCCAGTTGATATCGCCTTCACTTTGAAGGATGTGCTTGAACATTTTGAGTTATGAATTGTGAGTTATGAGTTATAAGTGTGGGTGGAAACTCAACACTCATAACTCATAACTAATTTTTATTTACCTGCCGGAGCCTGCACCGTGATGTCCACACCTAGGCGCTGGAGGTAGGCAATGATGGCTACGATTTCTTTTTTCTCCACTCCTGCCTGCTCGACGCCCTCGCCTTTCAGGCTCTTGCCGATGCGCTGTGCCTGAGCAGCAAGGTCCTCGTTCGCAATGGTTTCGTACCCCGAATCGTAGGGGGTTCCGAGTTGCTGTAGCACCTTGATTTTAGATGCGGTGGTTGAGATGTCGAGGTCGTTCTCCGCCAACCAAGGGTAGGCGGGCATGATGGAACCGGGCGAGGTGCTGGTCGGGTCAATCAAGTGGTTGTAGTGCCAGCTGTCCGATTTTTTCAGCTTGCCCACGCCTTCACGGGCGAGGTCAGGCCCAGTGCGCTTGCTGCCCCAGAGGAACGGGCGGTCATAGATGAACTCTCCGCTCTTCGAGTACTCGCCGTAGCGCTCCGTCTCGAAGCGGAACGGGCGCACCATCTGTGAGTGGCAACCCACGCAGCCTTCTCGTACGAAAAGGTCACGACCTTGGAGTTCGAGTGGGGTGTAGGGCTTCACACTGGCAATTTTCGGCACGTTGTCGTCCACCCACCACATCGGGAACATCTCGACCATGCCACCAATCAGTACGAGCACGAGGCTGGCGACCAGCATCTGCATCGGCTTGCGCTCAATCCAGCGATGCCAGTGTTCCTTGTGTTCGGCTATGTGTTTTGTGGGCAGTGCAGGTGCTTCCGCTGCTTCGTTGGCAATCAGGTTGCCGCTGCCAGCCGTCTTCAGCAGGTTGTAAATACCTACGATAACACCCGTGATGAACAGCGTTCCGCCAATGATACGGATGCCGTACATCGGCACGATTTGAGTCACCGTTTCCAGGAAGTTCGGATAAACGAGGAATCCGTCCGGCGTGAATGCCCGCCACATTAGGTTCTGCACCACAGCCGCCCAGTAAAGAGGGATGGCGTAGAAAATGATGCCCAACGTACCGAGCCAGAAGTGCGTGTTGGCCAGTTTTACGGAGTAAAGTTTGGTGTCAAATATGCGTGGCATCAGCCAGTAGAGGATGCCGAAAGTGAGCATGCCGTTCCAGCCAAGTGCGCCCACGTGTACGTGCGCTATCGTCCAGTCGGAGTAGTGTGTGATGGCGTTGAACGACTTGATGGACATCATCGGGCCTTCAAACGTGGACATACCGTAGGCGGTCACGGCCACCACCATGAACTTCAGGATGGGGTCTTGGCGCACCCGGTCCCAAGCGCCACGCAGGGTGAGCAGGCCGTTGAGCATACCACCCCACGATGGGGCGATGAGCATCAGCGAGAACACCATGCCCAATGATTGTGCCCAGTCGGGCAGTGAGGTGTAGAGCAAGTGGTGAGGGCCTGCCCATATATAAATGAAGATAAGTGCCCAGAAGTGTACGATGGACAGCCGGTAGCTGAATACCGGGCGGTTGGCTGCCTTCGGCATGAAGTAGTACATCAGGCCAAGGTAGGGCGTGGTGAGGAAGAACGCCACGGCGTTGTGGCCATACCACCACTGCACCAGTGCCTCCTGTACTCCGGCAAACACGCCGTAGCTGTGCAGGCCGGATGTCGGGATTTCGAGGTTGCGCACGATGTGCAACACGGCCACAGTAATCCAGGTGGCGATGTAAAACCAAACCGCCACGTATAGGTGCTCTTCCCGCCGCTTGATGATGGTACCGAACATGTTGATACCGAAAATCACCCACACCAGCGTGATGGCGATGTCAATCGGCCAGGTCAGCTCGGCGTACTCGCCGCTGGTGGTGAAGCCAAAAGGCAGCGTCAGTGCAGCACTCACGATGATGAGCTGCCAAGCCCAAAAGTGCAGGTTGCTCAACAGGTCGCTGAACATACGGGCCTTCATGAGCCGTTGCAGGGAGTAGTAAACGCCCATGAAAATGCCGTTGCCCACAAATGCGAAGATGATGGCGTTGGTGTGCAGTGGCCTGAGCCGCCCGAAGGAAAGCCATGGTGTGTCGAGGTTTAGCACCGGGAACACCAGTTCTAAGGCTATCCATAATCCGACCAACATGCCCACGATGCCCCAAAGCATGGTGGCGTAGGCGAATTTTTTGACGATGGCGTTGTCGTAATGAAAATGTTCTACTTGTGTCATAATTGATTCGTCGTTGTCAGTGGTTGGTTGTCATTTATAGTTGGTTGATTGTCTGCGATTGCCTTGGTGGGTTCGTCGAGCAGGATCCGCACCGATGGCGTGTACTCGTCTTCGTACTGCCCATTGCGCACTGCCCAAAAGAAAGCTGCCAAGAAGCCCAACGCAAGCAAGAGGCTGGTGGCAATGAGAAAGAAGATAATTTTCATGTAAGAAGCATATTTCGGAATGATAATGAGACGAATTTCTAAAAATCAACCAATTGTGGTGTTTTTCTTACTAATTTATTATCATTCCAATTCATTCCAGTTGCTTGTAGGCTTTGTTGTAAAAAATAGCCACTCAATACAGCAATTTTGAAATTGGGTGCAAGGTAGAATCACCCCAAAAGTTGCCTAGTGACGTTTATCAGGGGGGTGAAGTGACTTTTGTCATGGCGGCAGGCGATTGGCCGCACTACTTTTGCCCCAGTATTAAACAGGGTTTTTTGGTCACATAGGTTAGTTTTCGAAAACCCGTCCCTCCGATTCGTCGGAGCGACGGGTTTCGTCTTTTTTAAGTTCCCGTTGTTTGATTCGTTTTTTTTAGGTGCTTGTTTGGGAAGAAAGTCAACTGTAATGGGTGACATTCGTCAGTGGACAAGGGCGAGCGCCAAGCCTAACTTTGGGCATCGGGTTTTCACCATAAAAATATCCTCCATGAGAATTGCCAATGACCGACCATTGAATGAACTGCAAACTGAGTTCAGTTCTGCGTTCCCTTTCCTTGAAATCACATTTCACAGGGAAAGCACAACGACCGAAAGGTTGGCACCCGGTCTTCGTGTTGGCGAGGTACGCAATGCGGGGGGCAGTGGACTGCTTTACCTCAACGGTGACCTGTCTGCCACTGGCGTAGAGCAGACGTTTGAAGACGTGTTTGGGCTAAGGGCTAACATCGGCTATCGCAGAGGGGTGCAAGGGCATTGCTACAAAGCCGCAAAAACGCTTCGGGAACTGAACAACCGCGCCATGCAACTATGCCAGGAAATTGTTTTTGTTTGAACTTAGCACCCTTGCCCAACAAAATGGCCGATAGAAAACAAAACGATAACTAATTAACTACTAGCCATTATGAAAAAGATACTCTTTCCCACCGACTTTTCGGAAGTTGCGGCAAATGCCTTCCGTTACGCCATCGAACTGGCCAAGGCCGTGGAGGCCAAAATTGATGTGGTGAACGTTTACAACTTGCCCGTCATTGATGCCACCAACTTGCCAGCGGGCTATGTGGAACAGATGCTCGACGAAAAAAAGGCGCTCGTGCAGGGCAAGCTCGAAGCGTTTGTCGCTGCCGAACTGGATGCCCCGCTGGATCAGTTGATACCACTCTACGGCGTTTTTATTCCGGAGGAAATCAGGGACCTCGTGAGGGAAGGAGCGTACGACTTGGTGGTAATGGGCACCCGTGGCGAGCACAACCGCATGGAAAAAACGTTGGGCAGCATCACTACCTTCACCATGATGAACGCAGGATGCCCAGTGCTGGCCATACCGGATGATGCCACTTGGCAGGACATTGACTACATAGCCTTCGCCACCGATTTTTTGCCGCATGAGCAACAGGCCGTGGCGCAACTTATGGATTTCGCTGACAAAGTTGCTGCCGAGGTCTTTTTCGTACACGTGGAGACGAAACCGAACATCGGCACGATGCAGGATTATGTCACGCTTTCAAACTACCCTTACAAGTTTACCGATTTTGCCATTGTCAACAGCCCCACGGTGATGGATGGCATTGATAAGTTTATTAAAGAAAAACATATTGACCTGCTGGCGCTCTACATCCCCAAGCGGCGGCTTTGGGAGCGCCTCTTTCATAGCAGCTTCACCAAGCGCATGGCGTTCCACTCGAAGACGCCGCTGTTGGTATTCCATGAATAGCAGGTCTAATCGGATGCTCTGAGTCCGATAGCACAACTGCCAGATGAAAAAGCCCTGCGCTTTGTTTTTCCACATTATTTTGTGGGAAGGTGGGCGCAGGGCTTTTCGTTTCTTGTAAATTTAAAGGCAAATGAGTTCTACTTGCCGTCCGGCATTTGCTACCTGTAGCTGGAATCGGATGGGTAAATGGCGGGAGTGGCGCATTCGTAGGGTTACCCTTTCAACAAATTCTTGAACCTCGGCCTGTGCGGCGTCACGTCGCCCAGCTTCGCCTTCTTTGCAGCCTCGTAATCCTGGTAGTTCCCTTCAAAGAACACCACCTCGCCCTCATCCTCGAAGCTGAGAATATGTGTGGCCAAGCGGTCAATGAACCAGCGGTCGTGGCTGATGACCAGGACGCAGCCTGCGAAGTCGTCGAGGGCGTCTTCCAGTGCCCGCAGGGTATTGATGTCAATATCGTTGGTAGGCTCATCGAGGAGGAGGACGTTGCCGCCGTCCTTGAGGGTCATGGCCAGGTGGAGGCGATTTTTCTCGCCGCCGGAGAGGACGCCAGCTTTTTTCTGTTGGTCGTTGCCCGTGAAGTTGAAGCGACCGATGTAGGCACGGGCGTTCATTTCGTAGCTTCCCACTTTTAATATATCGAGGCCACCGGAAATGATTTCATAAACCGTTTTTTCGGGGTCAATGGCGGCATGGGACTGGTCCACGTAGCTCACCTTCACCGTGTCGCCGAGGCGGATGGTGCCGCTGTCGGGCTTCTCCTGGCCCATGATCATGCGGAAAAGGGTCGTCTTGCCCACCCCGTTCGGGCCGATGATGCCCACGATAGAGTTTTTCGGAACGCTGAAACTGAAGTTCTCGAACAGCACCCGGTTGTTGAAGGCTTTGTTCAAATTCTCCACTTCTATCACCACTTCGCCGAGGCGTGGGCCAGGCGGAATGGTGAGTTCCAACTTGCTTTCCTTCTCTTTTAGCTCCTCGCCAGCCATCTTGTCGTAGGCGTTCAGACGTGCCTTGCCCTTTGCTTGGCGAGCTTTTGGGCTCATGCGAATCCATTCCAACTCACGCTCCAAAGTCTTTTTGCGGCGGTCGTCCTGCTTGGCTTCGAGTTCAAGGCGCTTGGCCTTTTGCTCCAGCCAACTGGAGTAGTTGCCCTCCCACGGGATGCCTTCGCCACGGTCGAGTTCGAGTATCCAGCCCGCCACGTTGTCGAGGAAATAACGGTCGTGCGTCACGGCGATGACTGTTCCAGGGAACTGCTGGAGGAACTGCTCCAACCAGTCAATGCTCTCGGCGTCGAGGTGGTTGGTCGGCTCGTCGAGCAGCAGGATATCCGGTTCGGAGAGCAGGAGGCGGGCCAGTGCGACCCGGCGGCGCTCGCCACCGGAGAGGACTTTCACCTCCGCATCGTCGGGCGGGCAGCGCAGGGCGTCCATCGCCCGGTCGAGCTTGTGGTCGAGTTCCCAGGCGTTGTTGCTTTCGAGGATGTCCATCAGTTCGCCTTGGCGCTCGATGAGCTTGTTCATCTCGTCGTCACTCATTGGCTCCGCAAACTTGGCGTTCACCTCGTTGTACTCGTGCATGTACTTCATCAGGTCGCCGACGCCTTCTTCCACGATTTGGCGGACAGTCTTCGTCTCGTCGAGCACGGGTTCCTGCGGTAGGTAGCCGATTTTGTACTGTTTTTCAAATTCGATTTTACCCTGGTAGTTCTGGTCGAGGCCAGCGATGATTTTTAGCAGAGTGGACTTGCCGCTGCCGTTGAGGCCTAGCACACCGATTTTTGCACCATAGAAAAAGGAAAGCCAGATGTTTTTCAGCACCTGTTTCTGCGGCGGGAACGTCTTGGAGACGCCCGACATGGAGAAGATTATTTTGTTGTCTGCCATAGTTGTTTGATTGCGGATTTACGATTTACGATTTCGGATTGGGCGTACCCAACGGGGATGACAAGGCCGAATCGAGGCGCAAAAATGGGGGAAGTTTTTGACAAAATTTTGGTGAAAAAAGGCAGGTCAGGAGCGCTCCTTATCAATTTTGCGAAGCTGCTCAATATCTTCCAAATCTTTTGGCCTGCCGGTGGCCTGTTTTTCCTTGAGCAGGTCGTGGAGGTGGAGGACGCGTACTTCGGTACCGTCCATTTGTATTTTTTCCGCCTTTTCGTAGCAGGCAGGGAAGTCATTTTTGGTAAAAAATGACAGGTGTCCCATTATCTCGACTTTGAAGCTGTTGGCCAAGTGGAAACCCGTCCAGCCGGGTGCCCAATCCATGTCGGCGAGGAGTTCTCCTCCGGCAATGCCCGCTGCGGCGCAAGCTTGTCCCAATGCCTTGCGGTTTTCGGGTGTGTCGTTTACCCAAAGGTCGAGGTCGCCCGTGTTTCTTGCGAAGCCGTAGGCATTGACAGCGAAGCCGCCAACCAGCAGGTACTGCACATCGTGCGCATTTAGTTTTTTGAAAAAATCGTTGACGGATTGGTAAAGGTTGGTCATTACGGGAGGCTGTTTTTTGATTCCACCCATGTTCCGAAGCGAAGCCGAAAGTTCAATCAATTCGGTCAGGAAGTGGAGTTGTTGAGTAGGTGTTCGCCGCAAGGCTAGGAGGCTTTCGGCCTGCTCAATTTCGGCCATCGAGAGGCCCTTATTGTTGAATATATCGGCTGTTTCCACCATACTATTTTTGCTTCGCAAATTACGCAAAACTCACTTCACCGACAAATTCAGCGTCCGAAGCCGCCACCGTGTTGCTTCGCCATCTTTGTTCCGCTTGATGCGGAAGGTGCGGTGCCTGAACAGTTTTTTTATCAAAATACCCGTTGCAACGCTGGAAGCAGGAATGACAATGGCTGATTTTGGAATGTCCTGAAAAGGTTCGTCGCTCACGGCTTGGTCAATCACGGAGAAAAGCACCCAAGCTACCGCAAAGTTGAAGAGCTGGTTGCCCACCGCCCTCGACCATCGGCCACTTTTGTAGCTGCGGAACGCTACGATGCTGTCCACAGCGACATGTCCATTGGAGAAAAGGACAAACTGCTGCTCGTAAGAAATGTCTTCAATGACACGGGTGTACCACAGGCCGTTGTTGAGCTGAAAGGTGATTTCGTCGCCCGGCTGGTACTTGCGGGTCTTGGTGCTGTGCAGCCTTTCGAGTTGGAGGTATTTTTGGGCAAAAACGGCTCCAGCGAAAAGTGAGAATAATAGTATCAGCAGGGTGTTTCGCATGTTGAAAAATGATTTTCAGGAAAGTGGCGGTCCGCTGTCGAGAAGTTGGGAGGGTGGCAATTTTTAATTTTCAATTTTCAATTCCCCCTTGGTGGCCATTGCAATGTTCTTTTTATAAAAAAGGTGGAGCATCGTCTGCATTGCCTTTTCGATTTGCGGCATGGGCAGGTCTTCCTTCGCCACGTAAAGCACCATGCAAGCGTACTGCTGCGGATTGCCTTCGAGGCGGAGGTAGAGGCGGTGTTTGTTCAGCCGGTAGGCTTCCCGCACTTTGCGCTTGATGCGGTTGCGGGCCACCGCCGACTTGAAGTTCTTCTTCGCAACGCTCACCGTGAACTGCACGGGCGCATCGCCCGGCCCCAGCGGGTGTGCCGACCAGAACAGCCGCAATGGATAAATCCCGAAAGACTGCCCGCCCTTGAACAGGCCGCCGATTATTTTGAGGCTCTTGAGCCGCTCCGCTTTTTTGAAAGTGAAATCTGTCATCGGAGGCGAAGTTGGGGAAATTTCGGCACTGTGCAATGGCATTAAAAAAGCCAATAGCCAAATGCCAACGGCCAAAAGCATTTTACCTACATTTGCTGCTTATTTTTCAGACTTTGGACATTAGACCAGAGACATTAGACAAAATCTGGGAATCTTGGAATGCTGATTTTCAATTTCAAGCTACTTTGCTCGATAAGAAAAACCACATATTCACTGTCTAAAGTCTAAAGTCTAAACCGCTAAAGTCTTTCAAAGTCGCAACATGAGTGTGAGAAATGAAGACGCCGTCATTGACGAAGTAAAAAAGTTGTTCGCTGGCCACCTCGAACAGCACGCCTTCCGCAAGACGCCGGAGCGCTTTGCCATCCTGGAGGAAATCTACCGCCGCAGCGACCACTTCGATGCCGAGGCGCTCTACATCCACATGAAAAACCAGAGCTACCGGGTGAGCCGGGCTACCGTATACAACACCCTCGACCTCTTGGTGAACTGCGACCTCGTGAAGCGGCACCAATTCGGCAAAAACCTGGCACTCTACGAAAAATCACACGGTTACAAGCAGCACGACCACCTCATCTGCGAGAACTGCGGCAGGGTCTTCGAGTTTTGCGACCCCCGCATCCAGCAAATCAAGGACATGATGGGCGAGCTGCTCAAATTCAAAGTCAACTACCACTCGCTAAACCTGTTCGGGGAGTGCAACGGGGCTTGTGAGCGGACAGTAAAAAAGGATTGAAGGAATGGAGGATTGAAGGATTGAAGTTTATCATGGCCAATCCTCCAATCCTCCATTCCTTCAATCCTCCAATCCTTAAACATGACGATAGACGTAATCCTCGGCCTCCAATGGGGCGACGAAGGCAAGGGAAAGATTGTTGATTTTTTGGCGACGCAGTACGACATCGTCGCCCGCTTCCAGGGAGGCCCCAACGCCGGGCACACGCTCAAGTTTGACGGCAAAAAGTACGTGCTGCACACCGTGCCGAGCGGCATCTTCCGGCAAGAGCTGCTCAACCTCATCGGCAACGGCGTGGTCATTGACCCCACGACCCTCGTCAAGGAACTCGACAACCTCGACAGCGCCGGCGTAGAGTACCGTAGCCGCCTGCTCGTGGCCAAAAAAGCACACCTCATCCTGCCCACCCACCGCCTGCTCGACGCCGCCTCAGAGGCCGCCAAGGGCAAGGAAAAAATCGGCTCCACGCTCAAGGGCATCGGCCCAACGTACATGGACAAGACCGGCCGCAACGGTCTCCGGGTCGGTGACACACTGCTGCCCGATTTTCTGGAACGCTACAACTCGTTGAAAAACAAGCACTTGGGTTTGCTCCAAGCGCTGCCCGATGTAGCGTTCGACCTCGCTGGCGAGGAGCAGCGCTGGTTTGCTGCGCTCGACATCCTGCGCTCGCTCAAGCTGGTGGACGGCGAGTATTTCATCAATAAAATGTTGGCCGAAGGCAAAAGGATACTTGCCGAGGGCGCGCAGGGTTCGATGCTCGACATTGACTTCGGCACCTACCCCTACGTCACCTCCTCCAACACTATCACGTCGGGCGTGTGCAGCGGCCTCGGCGTCGCTCCGCAAACCATTGGACAGGTCATCGGCATCACGAAGGCGTACTGCACGAGGGTCGGCGGCGGGCCGTTTCCCACCGAACTGCTCGACGAAACGGGCGACTTCCTCCGCACCGAGGGGGCAGAGTTCGGCAGCACCACCGGGCGGCCAAGGCGCTGCGGTTGGATTGATTTGCCGCAGTTGAAATACACCATCATGCTCAACGGCGTCACGCAGTTGGCCATCACAAAAATTGACGTGCTGAACAAGTTCGCCGAGATAAAGGCCGCCACGCACTACCGTTACGACGGCCAAGTGACCGACCAATTGCCCTTCGACCTTTGCGGTATTCCATTGGAGCCGGTTTACGAGGACTTCGAGGGTTGGCAGGAGCAACTGGACAATGCCAAGGATTTCGACGACCTGCCCAAGGCGGCACAAACCTACCTCGAAGCCCTCGAAACCTACCTCGAAGTGCCCATCACAATGGTGTCCACGGGGCCAGAGCGGGAGAGTTTGATTTTGAAGGAGATGTTGATGGAGTTGCCGTGGTGATGAACAGGGCCTGAGAGTTTGAGAATTTTAGGGGTTTGAGGGTGGCCACGTTTTACTTTTCGATGCTTTTTTCAATCCATAAAACGCCTTCACATGCGCATTTTTTTCCTTTTCGCAATAGTTTGGTTGACTGGTTGCTCTTCCGGCGGCCCCGTGGAAGTGGACGGTATCATGGTCGAGTCGGGGCTTCGGGCCTTCGCCGATGGTCAGCACTTTGACTACACTGGACACCTCGACAAGGCGCTGAAAGGGGATGATGCTGCCTTGGAAGAATTGCTAAAATTCAGCGCAGGGCAAGACAGTGCGGCTTCAGTAGGTCATGGCTTGGTAATGAAATCCTTGTTGGGGAAACTGGGCGACGAGCTATTTTCACAAAAAATAGCAGCCCAACCGGAAGAGGTGAAGCACATACTTTGGGCAGGGCTGGAACAGGCTGGCGCAGTTTCACTGAAAAACGACTCGCCGCTGACCTTGAAGGCGCTCATGCCCACCGTAACTCCTGCGGAACATCGTGGATTATATGTTTTCGATGCCCAAAACAGTAGCTTCCGCGACTGCGCCGAACCCGACGCCCGCTACCTTGTGGTGGACGAAACGGGCGGCAACCTGGAAAAAAACTACCGCCGACTACTCAAGTTTCCCTACCCCGGCCAGCCGATTTTTGCTGTGGTGAAGGGCTATAAAACCCCGTACTTCGGCAATCAGGTGCTCACTGGTGACCATGCGGGGTTCTTCGTCGTGACGGAAATCATTGAACTCGAAGCCAAAAACTACCGCAACACCTGTATCCCCTACGAGTTTTGGGCGCTTGGCACGGAGCCGTTCTGGTATGCGCAGGTGTCGGCGGCAGAGGGCGTCATCGAGTACCGGGGCATGGACGACGAACGCACGAAGGTGTTCGCCTACCAGCCACCCGTGGAGGAGGAGGGAGGCATGAAAATCTATACTGGGGTCAACCAGGACAGCGGAGACAATATCAGAATTGTCGTGGACAGCGTGACATGCAGCGACGGAATGTCAGATGTCACGTATAAACTGGGCGTAAAATTAACCATGAACGGCAAGGAGCTTAAAGGCTGTGGCATTCCGTTCGAGGCTGGGCAGGCTGCTAGCAGCAGTGAGGGCAACAAGTGAGCGAGATCTATTTTTTATTAAAAACAATGGGTTCAATTTTACATTTGTCCGGTATTTGAAATAATATTTTTGTAGCGCATTTCATTTGTGCCTTGGTCTCCTTGGACATGAATGGATTTCAGCTTATCCACCAAAAAGTGAATCTTAACAGTTTTTTTAACAGTAAGAAAAAACTCCTCCAGTTTCAAAAAATCATTGACAACCTGGTGTTTGGCTTCGCTATACTTGGCTTTCTGGCCATTTTTGCGGACATAGGTGAGCTACGGGGCCATTGGGACTCTTTTTTTGATGTTGTTTACCGCTCCACACTGGTCATTTTCTTTCTCCTTTTTTGTTTTCGGGCCTACCTCAACTTTTTTCTGTTCAAGAAAAAACGAGAAAAATGGCTGGTCATCGCGGAGTTGGCCTTCTTGGCGGTGCTCTTGATGTCGCAAAGTATCGCCGGGCCGTTCGAGTCGCTGGCATCCAGGGAGTTCCTGCAGTTGGGCATATTTGTCATCTTCGCCGTAGAAATTTCGACCCGGAGCCTACAGTTGGAACGAATAAAAATGAACCCGGCGCTCTTGTTTGTTTTCAGTTTTCTCACCATAATCATCATTGGTGCTTTTGCGCTAATGCTTCCAATTTCAACGGTTTCCGGCAATTTCAGCTTTATTGACGCCATCTTTACCAGCACCAGTGCAGTCTGCGTCACAGGGCTTGGCGTAGTAGACACTGGCACATATTTCACCCGCTTTGGGCAAAACATGATACTCGTGTTGGTTTCCTTGGGCGGCATAGGCGTCATGACGTTCACGAGCTTTTTTGGCCTTTTCTTCAAGGGTGAAACCTCCTTTAAAAACCAGTTGATTTACAAGGATTTCACGGGAGAAGACCAGTTGAAAAACGTTTTTTCCACCATCGTTAAAATTGTCGCGTTTACCATTAGCGTGGAGTTGGTGGGCGCCCTGTTCCTGTTCGTCAGCCTGAGCAACTCAGACTTTGGTGGCGATATTGGTGAGCAACTGTATTTTGCGTTTTTTCACGCTGTTTCTGCCTTCAATAATGCTGGGTTCCAACTCAAAGCACAAGGTCTTTACGACCCCATCCTGCGTGAAAACCACTTTTTCCAGACCGTTGTAGCCTTCCTCATCATCTTTGGTGGCTTGGGCTTTTTCATTTCCTTTCACATTGTGGAATCTGTGCGAGACCGCATAAAAACCCGCATCCGGCAATGGCTTTGGGGCGACCAGTATAAACATGTGCCTTGGGTCATCAACTTCAACAGCCGGATAGTGCTGCGCACAACTGCCATCCTGCTGATAGTGGGCACCGTCCTGTTTTACATCACCGAATACAACACATCACTCAAAGAACACAGCGGTGTGGGTAAATGGCTGGTGGCATTCTTTATAAGCGTGACGCCACGGACTGCAGGCTTCAACAACATAGACTTGGCCACGCTGACACGGGAGGGCATCATGGTGACCATGCTATTTATGTGGATTGGGGCCTCGCCTGGGTCCACCGGTGGTGGTATCAAGACCTCCACTTTTGCTGTGGCCACGATGGGCATTTTCAACATCGCCCGAGGGCGCGACCACGTTGAGTTTGCGAAGCGTGAAATCGCCAACGAGTCGCTCTTGCGGGCCTTCATCGTCATAGCACTCTCGCTGATTGCGCTCGGCCTTTCAACTTTGGCGGTGGGCTATTTCAACCCCGAAATCAGTTTGGATAAAGTCGTTTTTGAGTGCTTCTCGGCGTATGGTACCGTTGGGCTTTCACTCGGCATCACCGCCCAACTGACCACTGCCAGCAAAGCCGTCATCTCGCTCACCATGTTCGTTGGACGGGTGGGCGCCTTTACGCTGCTGCTGGGTTTCTTGAAAAAAGCCGTGGACACAAAGCACTACCGTTATCCGGTCGAAAATGTAATTATCACGTGATCGGTGATTGTTTGATTGTTGGGATTGTTAAATTGTTACCCGTATGACGACAATCCCAACAATACAACAATCAAACAATACAACAACCACCACCATGAAATTCATCATCATCGGGCTTGGCAATTTTGGCGCATCACTCGCCATCAAGCTCACCGAAATGGGGCACGAGGTCATCGGCGTAGACATTCGAGCCGAAAAAATTGATGCAGTCAAGGATCGCCTCACCTTCACCATCTGCTTGGATTCCACGAACCCTGCAGCCATCAAGAACCTGCCAGTGGCCGAGTCCGATGTGGTCATAGTGGCCATTGGCGAGGACGAAGGAAGCTCTATCCTCACCACGGCGCTCATGAAGCAGCACAACCCCAAGCGACTCATCGGCCGGGCCATCACCGTGCTACACCACAGCGTGCTGGAGGCAATGGGCGTGGACGAAATTGTTCACCCAGAGGAGGAGGCCGCCTACCGCCTCGCCAAGCGCCTCGAACTGCACCAAATCATTGACTCCTTCGAGATTTCGGAGAAATACTCCATCTACGAAATCAACCTGCCTAGCGAACTCGTCGGCAAGACCGTGGCCGAGACTGCTTTCCGGCAGCGCTTCCACATGAACATCATCACCATCATCCGTAAGAAAAAGCGCAAGAACATCCTCGGTGTGACCCGGGAAGTGAAGGATGCCATCGGCGTTGTTGACCCTAACACCGTCTTGCAGGAGGGCGACTTGCTCGTCGTTTTTGCAAAAAAGGAAGACTTGGACATCTTCCTGAACGGGTGAAAAGAAAGTAAAAAGGACAAAGTAAAAAGGCAAAAGTAGGGAGCGTGCGTGCTGTCCTACTTTTGCCTTTTTACTTTGTCCTTTTTACTTTCTTTTTACTTTCAAAAAACGCTGCCAGCACCTCCCCGGCCAGTTGGTGGCCATGCTCGTTCCAATGCCAATCCTGTTTGAAATAAAGCGGTACGGTCGGGTCTGACTTGGCTTTTTCGATAAAGACAGGTGCTGCGTCAATCAGCGGGATTTGCAGGCTGTCGCAAATGTTCCGTAGCTGCTGCCGGGGCTCCGCTGGGTCAAAACTCATTGCCTCCAGCGTGTACGTCGCCAAAAATTCTTGCCAATCGGAATCGTACACTTCAATTTTTTCTGGGATGTAAAAAACGGCGAGGCTGCTTCCGGCGGCCTCCGTTTTTCGCCGCAGGCGGTCAAGCAGCGCCGCCGTCACCTGCCAGGCAGCTTCCATTTCCGGCGTTTTTCTTTTTGGTAAATGCGCCACTCGTCCGGCACGGCCTGCCCGTCGGCGGCGTAGCGGGCATTGTCCCTGAGGTTTTTTCCACGGCGCACCAGTTCTGAGTTTTCCAGCAACCAGTCTTTTGTTTTTGAAAAAAACGACCTCGAAGCCATCTGCCGCACCGGCACGTTGGTCAGCCGCAGGCTGTCGCCCTCCGGCACAAACAACGGCTTGAACCCTCGGCTGTAGTAGCGGTGCTGGTTGTTGAACCAAGGGTCGTTCACGCAAAACATCAGCACGGTGGCATCTGGTTGAAACTTCGCCCCCAGCGACTCGAAGCACAGCAACTCCTGGTCGGTGGAGTAGCCGCCCGTGCCAGTGTTGATGACCTCGATGCGTTGTTCCGACTGCGTTTCCATCAGTTTTTTCTTCAAAACTTCAGAAAAAAGGCTGTCGAACCCAACCGTGTAGCCCTCCGAAAATGAATCGCCCAGCACCACGATGCGCTGCTCGCCGCTGTCCTTCCGCAGCGGGTACTCCGGCCCACGGATGCCCATCGAGTTGATGTTTTCCCAAACCTCATATTCTGGGGTTTTGTGGTGGCCCCGGCTGTTGGGGATTTTGCGCCAGCCAAGCAGCGAATCATGCTCGCAATAGAGCTGGTGGTGGTTGAAGTTGGCCGCCTTCGGCGAAATGGCACGCAACACTAGCTCGCCAAGCAGGAGGCTGATGGCGGTGGAAAAGGCAAGCAGGGCGAAGTTTTTCTTTGAAAACATTGGCAGAAATGGTCGGCTCTAAGATACGGACTGGGCCAAAGGTCGAAGTTTTGAACTTTCAGTTTGATAAAAATCATCGTTTAAACACTGCGCCTTCAGAATTATTCCCCCAAATTTGCACCCGCAAAAAACGGCGCTGCGGGCATTGGCCCGCTGCCCGGAGTTAACAGCAAGACTGCAACTTGCCACATCGTTAACCAAGTATTTTTGACATGAATTTGTACAACAAAGTCAACAGGGACGAGCTGAAGCACCGTCTGTTGGAGAGCCATGAGCAGCGCACGACGCTGTCTTTTTACAAGTACGCCCATATCGAAAACCCAGCGCTGTTCCGCAACCAGTTTTACCAACTGCTGGACGAGGTCGGCGTTTTTGGCCGCATCTACGTGTCCAAGGAAGGCGTGAACGCACAGATTTCAGTGCCTTCGGCAAATTTTGAGGCATTCAAGGAGCGGTTATTTTCTGTGCCATTCCTCAACGGCATCCGCCTCAACATCGCCATCGAAGACGACGGCAAGTCGTTTTTCAAGCTCACCATCAAGGTTCGGGACAAAATCGTGGCCGACGGGCTGGACGACGCCAGCTTCGACGTGACCAAGCGGGGCCACCACCTCAGTGCCGCTGAGTTCAATACCATTACCGACGACCCAAACACGCTTGTGGTGGACATGCGCAACCACTACGAGAGCGAGGTCGGGCACTTCCAAGGAGCCATCTGCCCCGACGCTGCCACCTTCCGGGAGGAACTGCCGCTGGTGGAAAAAATTCTGGAGGACAAAAAAGACCGCAACATCGTGATGTACTGCACGGGCGGCATCCGCTGCGAGAAGGCCAGCGCCTACTACCTGCACCGGGGCTTCCGGAACGTGTTCATGGTGGACGGCGGCATCATCGAGTATGCCCGCCAGTGCGACCAGTTTGGCTTGCCCAACAAGTTTGTCGGCAAAAATTTTGTCTTCGACGAGCGCCTCGGCGAGCGCATCAGCGACGACGTGGTGGCCGTGTGCCACCAGTGCGGCAGCTCTTGCGACACGCACGTGAACTGCGCCAACGATGCCTGTCACCTGCTATTCATCCAATGCCCGACTTGTGCGGAAAAATATCACAACTGCTGCTCCACGAAATGTGCCGACTTCAACCAACTCCCTGAAGATGAGCAGGTATTGCTCCGCAAAACGGCAATCTTCAACGGCTCTAAGTTCAGCAAGGGACGCTACAAGGCGTTTCGGGTGAGCGAGGATGGTATGGGTGAACGGGGATATGAAAAACCCAGGATGGCTTTATGATTTAGAGAAGGGATGTCTAAGGGCTAGGATGGATCGTAACTTTACAAGGCCGTCTAAGGGCTTAGGATGGCATCCAGTGGCAAGGCCATGTCTAAGGCTTAGGATGGCATCCGTAACTCAGGCCATGTCAGGGCTGCACTTGTAACATTTTTGACAAAAAAAAGCCCCGGCAGCTTGTGGCAACCGGGGCTTTGCATTTAGAGCGTATGTTTAGTGATTGTTTTTGTTTTGCGAAGTATTACTCAGATTAAAGCATTGGGGCAATCACAAGTGCCACCACTGACATCAATTTCAAGAGGATGTTGAGCGACGGGCCAGAAGTATCCTTGAAGGGGTCGCCCACGGTATCACCCACGACGGCAGCTTTGTGCGGGTCGGAGCCTTTGTAGTACATCTTGCCGCCAATGTCAACGCCTTCTTCGAACATCTTTTTCGCGTTGTCCCAAGCACCACCAGCGTTGGATTGGAAGATGGCCATGAGCACCCCGGTCACCGTTACGCCAGCCAAAAGACCGCCAAGCATCTGAGCACCCACGAGACTGCCAAGGCCAATCCAGCCAGGCACCATGCCCACCAGCACAGGCACCACCACGGCCAAGAGGCCCGGGCGCACCATTTCACGGATGGCAGCTTTAGTGGAAATATCAACGCACTTGGCGTATTCCGCTTTGCCTTCTGCGGCGTCAAACGTCTTTTTGTCGGCATCGCTCCAGTCTTTTTCTTCCTTGCCGTCGTTGCGTTTCATCACCGCAAGGGCAGCCTTCAACTCAGGAATGTCGGCGAACTGGCGGCGCACTTCCTTAATCATATCCATGGCCGCACGACCTACAGCACCCATAGAAAGGGCAGAAAACAGGAATGGCAACATGCCACCGACGAACATGGAAGCCATCACGAACGGATTGGTCAAGTCAATGCCCGCCAATTTTGCGTCTGGGTGCGAAAGATTGTATGCAGTAACGAATGCTGCGAACAGGGCCAACGCCGTCAAGGCAGCAGAACCGATGGCGAAGCCCTTGCCGATAGCGGCAGTAGTATTGCCCACGGCGTCCAATTTGTCGGTACGTTGACGCACTTCCTTCGGCTGGTGGCTCATTTCAGCGATACCGCCAGCGTTGTCAGAAATCGGGCCGTAGGCATCTACGGCCAACTGGATGCCTGTGTTGGACAACATGCCCACCGCAGCGATGGCGATGCCGTACAAGCCAGCAAAAGCGTAAGAACCGATAATTGCGACAGCCAAAATCAGGATTGGAATAGCCGTTGACATCATGCCGACGCCGAGGCCAGCGATGATGTTGGTGGCTGCGCCCGTGCTTGATTGTTGCACGATGCTGTTCACTGGCTTTGTTCCAGTGCCAGTATAGTACTCCGTGATGAGGCCGATACCCAAGCCACCACCAAGGCCGAAAAGCACTGCCCAGAACACGCCCATTGAATTGTAGTCATGCCCGTCGAAGTTCCAAGTGGCTGGGAGCATCCATTTTACGATAATAAATGTGGCAATAAGCATGATGGCCGAGGAGATGAATTCGCCCCGGTTCAATGCTTTTTGCGGGTCGCCGCCTTCTTTCACCGTTACGAAGAAGGTACCAAGTATGGAAGTAAGCACGCCCACTCCCGCCAGTACCAGTGGCAACAACACGGCATTCAATCCACCAAAATCATTGGTGTTTTCGAAGCCGCCCATGCCAATGAAGGCAGCACCAAGCACCATTGTGCCGACGATAGAACCCACATAAGATTCGAAGAGGTCAGCACCCATGCCAGCCACGTCGCCTACGTTGTCGCCCACGTTGTCGGCGATGGTGGCGGGGTTCAGCGGGTGGTCTTCAGGGATGCCAGCTTCCACTTTGCCCACGAGGTCAGCGCCAACATCGGCAGCTTTGGTGTAAATACCGCCGCCCACCCTTGCGAACAGGGCGATGGACGAGGCACCAAAGGAGAAGCCCGTGATGACCGTGATGACCTTATTTACGTTCTGTGCAGTGTCAGTGCCAAACATGTTGTCATAAATCAAGAACAACACACCAAGGCCCAAAACGCCAAGGCCCACAACGCCCATGCCCATCACGGAGCCACCAGCGAAGGCCACTTCCAGGGCTTTGCCGAGACTGGTGCGAGCAGCATTGGTAGTGCGCACGTTGGCCTTTGTGGCCACCTTCATGCCGATATAGCCAGCCAGTGCAGAACAGAATGCCCCAACTATGAAGGAAAGCCCTACCAATGGTGAGGAATTTTCTGTGTTGCCGCTGATGCCAAGTAGGATGGCCACAGCAATTACGAAAATGATAAGCACTTTGTATTCAGCCCTAAGAAACGCCATGGCGCCCTCTTCGATGGCTTTTGCGATGCCCTGCATCT
The DNA here is from genome assembly GCA_016719855.1 of Saprospiraceae bacterium. Classification (GTDB taxonomy): domain Bacteria; phylum Bacteroidota; class Bacteroidia; order Chitinophagales; family Saprospiraceae; genus UBA6168. The sequence continues at coordinate 112,198 of JADJYH010000020.1, forward strand.
TTTCAGTGCCAGGGTCTTGTTTGGCTACCCAGGCAGTTTTCCAAAAGGTGTAGAGCAGGCCCAGTGCACCCAGCACTGGGACAATCATCATTAAAATTTGACCCATAATCTTGTTGGTTTTAGTTTAAAAGAATTTGAACGGAAAAAGCTAGCCCGCCCTCATGGCCAAAAACAGCATTTTGCTTCAAAAAAACAGGCCTTTCAAACAGGGTGCGAAGGTATTACAAAACTTAAATTTGGCAAATTTAAATTGGCTGGAGACCTTGATTTTGGTAGGGTTCAAATCATTTTTACCAAATTTTTTCTTCGAGTAGGTATCCCTTTACATAGTCTTCCACACCTGCTTCCAAGGAGTAGAAAGGTCGCTCATAGCCAGCTGCCCTTAACTTTACCATGTTGGCTTCTGTGAAGTACTGGTAGGTGGATCGGATGTCCTCAGGAGTGTCCACGAAGGAGATGTTCGGCTCCAAATCCATTGCCCGGAAGGTGGCCACCGCCAAGTCCCAAAACGGTCGTGCCTTGCCCGTGCCCACGTTGTACAGCCCGCTTGTGTGTTGGTTTTTGTAAAAAAACCAACAAACCTCGACGACATCTTTCACATAAATAAAATCTCGGAGTTGGTGACCATCGGCGTAGTCGGGTCGGTGGGAGCGAAAGAGCTTCATGCCACCCGTTTCCCTGATTTGCTTCCCTGTCTGGAAAATCACGCTGGCCATGCGGCCTTTGTGGTACTCGTTGGGACCGTAAACGTTGAAAAACTTGAGGCCAGCCCAGGAGGAGGGAAGAGGGATGAGGGATGAGGGATGAACTTGACTCAGCACCCATTTATCGAAGTCGTTTTTGCTGACGCCGTAGGGGTTGAGGGGTTTCAGCATTGACACGATGTCGTGTCGGTCGTCGTAGCCGTGCTCGCCGAGGCCGTAGGTGGCGGCGCTGCTGGCGTACACGAGCGGGATGTTGTTTGCTCCGCAAATTTGCCAGATGGATTTCGAGTAGTCTAGGTTTAACTCGTTGAAGATGAACGGATTCTGCTCTGTCGTGTCCGTGCGGGCACCGAGGTGGAAGATGAAACTGACCTCATCGGCGTGGTCTTTTAGCCAAGGTAGAAAGTCGTTCCGGTGGACTTTGGAGTGGAACTGTTTGCCTTCGAGGTTGTGGTTTTTGTCGGGGCGGGAGAAGTCGTCCACAAGCAGGAGGTCGGTCAGGCCCTCGTCGTTGAGCTTTCGGAGGAGGCATGAGCCAATGAAGCCTGCGGCGCCGGTGAGGATAATCATATTGGTTGTGAAAAGCTTTTAAGATATGAAGTAATCCACCGCCAAGTCGTATCCCTTCAGCCCCAACCCGATGATGCACCCCACGCAATACGGCGCCGTCATGGACTTGTGGCGAAACTCCTCCCGTGAAAATGTATTGGAAATATGCACCTCCACCACGGGCGTCTCGATGGCGGCAATTGCGTCTGCCAAGGCGATGGACGTGTGCGTGAACGCTCCTGGATTGAAGATGATGCCTTGGTAGGAAAAACCTGATTCGTGAAGTTTGTCTATCAACTCGCCCTCGTGGTTGCTTTGAAAATAATGCAAGATGACGCCAGGAAACTCCTGCTGTAAGGACTCAAAATACTCCTCGAATGAGCGCTTGCCGTAAATATGTGGCTCACGGGTGCCGAGCAAGTTGAGGTTCGGGCCGTTGATGATTAGGATTTTCATTTTGAAGTAAAAAGTAAAAAGGACAAAGTAAAAAGTGGGGGAACCGAGGTTAACTTTCGACCAGCTCTTTTACATTTTTACTTTGTCCTTTTTTACTTTTATTTAGAAGTCTTGGAGGCAATTGTGCCGAGAATACTTTTCAACTCACCCGATTCCTTGACCAAGGCTTTTCTCATTTCTATATCACCGAGTTCAAGCGCATCACACATTCGAAGCCAGTAGTTGGATTCCCGCATTTCTCTAAGAGCGATTTCAACTTTGTGATGAAAATCAGCCCTTGATGCACCAGCTTGCGATTCCTCATAATTTGCTCCGCTCGATGATGATGCTTTGGCCAATTGATATCGAATAACATTGTTTTCAATCACCGCAGTTAACGTTTTGAGGTATTTCATCACGTTTACCGAAAAGCAAAAAAGTCGCTCTTCCAAATCGTTTTTCTCTCTCATAGCAGTTGTCTGGTCAACTTTAAATGAAGCAATACCCCCACTTTTTACTTTCTCCTTTTTACTTTTTACTTTAGTTCGCCAATTCCGACAAGAACTTCAAACGCACCAACTGGATTTCTTCAAAAGTACATTCGTCGTCCTTTAATTCACGGTAGGCAGTAGTCGGGTCGTCAGTCTCGGTAGTCATGAAGTAGTCGTATATCTCTTCCACCACGGTTTCGTCCATTGTGTCTTCGAGATAGTAGTCAATGTTGAGCTTGGTGCCAGAAGAGACGATGGCGTCCATTTCCTCCATCAGTTCGTCCAGTTTCAAGTCGTTCTGGCGGGCGATGTCCGGCAGCGGCATCTTGCGGTCAACGGCCTGGATGATGGCCACTTTTACCTTCGACTTGTTGGCAACCTGCTTGATGACGGTGTCCGTTGGGCGGTCGATTTCGTTGTCCTCCACGTACTTCGCAATCAGGTCGAGGAAGGGCTTGGCGTAACGCTGTGCCTTGCCGATGCTCACGCCCTGTATTTTGGTCATGTCCTCCATGCTGATGGGGTACTGCGTGGCCATGTCCTCCAGCGAGGGGTCTTGGAATATGACGAAGGGCGGTACATTTTTTTTCTTGGACACCTCCCGTCGGAGTTCCTTGAGCATTTTGACCAAAGTCTCGTCGAGGGCTGCGGCTTTGCCCATCTCGTCGTCAAGGTCAACCTCGGTACTGTTGTAGTCGTGGTTGAGCGGTATTTTTACCTCAAATGGGTCTTCGATGAACTCGTGTCCGAAGTCGGTCAGTTTAAGCACGCCGTAGGTCTCGATGTCCTTTCGGATGAACTCATTGATGAGCGCATGGCGGAAAACGGAATTCCAGAACAGTTCATCCTTGTCCTTGCCCACCCCGAACAAGGGCTTTTTGTTGAACTTGTAGTCCTTCATTTCCTTTGTCTCGTTGCCCAAGATGAAGTCAATGATGGTTTTTATCTTGTAGTTTTCTTCCAATGCCTTGATAGACATGAGCACCTGTTGCATTTCTTCCTGAACCTCCACCTTCTCCTTTGGGTAACGGCAGTTGTCGCACATGCCACCGCAGCTCGACTCCTCAAACTCCTCGCCAAAGTAGAACAACAGGAACCGCCTGCGGCAACCTGTGGTCTCTACATAAGCCATCACCTCCTGCATGAGCTGGGCGCTCATTTCCCGCTCGGCCACGGGCTTGTCCCGCAAGAACTTTTCGAGCTTGGCCATGTCCTTGTAGCTGAAAAACGAAATGCAGCGACCTTCAAGGCCATCGCGTCCGCCCCGACCAGTTTCCTGATAGTAGTTCTCGATGCTCTTGGGCATGTTGTAGTGCATGACGAAGCGAACGTCCGGCTTGTCAATACCCATTCCGAAGGCAATCGTGGCCACGATGACGTCAATGTCTTCCATCAAAAAGGCATCTTGCGTAGCAGAGCGTAGCTTGGCGTCGAGGCCGGCATGGTATGGTGCGGCCTTGATACCGTTCACATTCAGCACTTGCGCAATCTCCTCCGTGCTCTTGCGAGCCTGCACGTAGATGATACCCGATTGGCCCGGCATGGTCTTGATGATTTGCACCATTTGCTTCATGGTAGCCTCTTTTTTGCCCTTCGGGCGAACCTCGTAGAACAGGTTCTCGCGGTTGAACGACGACATGAACGTGTTCACATCTTGCATGTTGAGGTTCTTCAAAATATCGGACTGAACCTTGGGCGTGGCCGTGGCGGTGAGGGCGATGATGGGTATTTCCTTGTTGATGGCATCAATCATGGACCGGATGCGACGGTACTCTGGCCGGAAGTCGTGACCCCACTCCGAAATGCAGTGCGCCTCGTCAACGGCCACAAAGCTGATGTTCACGTTTTGGAAAAACTCGATGTTCTCCTCCTTGGTAAGCGTCTCTGGTGCGACGTACAGGAGCTTGGTCTTGCCGTCCACGATGTCCTGTTTCACCTCTTTCATTTGCACCCTGGTGAGGGAGGAATTGAGGAAGTGCGCCACTTCGTCCTCGTCGCTGTAGCCCCGTATGCTGTCCACCTGGTTTTTCATCAATGCAATCAAAGGGGATATCACAAGGGCCGTGCCTTCCATCATCAGGGCAGGTAGCTGGTAGCAAAGTGACTTTCCGCCGCCTGTCGGCATGATGACGAAGGTGTCCTTTCCATCAAGGACGCTTTGGACGATTGCCTTTTGATTGCCTTTGAAGTTTTCGAAGCCGAAGAATTGTTGGAGGGCCTCGTTTATCGCATCACCTACGCTGGGTTTTTCCGCAACTAACGTCATTTCGCTGTGTGTTTAAATTAATGTCTTGTAAATGAATAAGAAATGGCTTGTTCGAAGAGCACGTGAAGGGGAATTTCTTGGTGGTTAAAAGTAGTTAAAAATTCCCTTTCGAAAGAAGGCTTTTGAAAAAGATTTTTGAAAAAATCCATTTTTAGTTTTGATGACGAGTTTGTTGCTGTTTTTTGCAACGAAAGCCGCCTTTTTACAAAAAGTTGCCAAAGATAAGAAATGGATTTTGTTTGACCGAATTTAATTTGGTTGAAAAAGGTCATTTTTTAGTGACTTTTTTAAGGCTCGTTCCTAATTCGGGTATTTTTCTCATTTTCAGAACCTTGTCCTTTCCGTGTAGTCAAAATATGAGCAAACTAAATTTTTTGGCGAGCCTCAGCTCGTTTTTCTTGTGCTTTTTTTGCTTCACAAATCTTAACTGCCGCCGCCCAGGGCCTACCCGTTCTGTGATTCGCCCTGCTTTTTATCACTGGCAAACCCAGCTCCAACTCACGGAGGCCGAACGTAGCTACCTCGATTCCCTTGGGGCAAAAAAGCTCTACGTCAAATTCTTCGACGTGGACTGGGACGGGGCTACTGGCCAGCCCGTGCCGCTTGCTTCAGTTGAAATTGACACCACTAGGCTCGGCGGCCTCGACATTGTACCAACCATTTTTATCACCAACCGCACCCTGCTCAACCTGCCCATGCTGGAAGTGGACACGCTGGCTGGCCGTATTTTTCAAAAAATCAAATCCCTCTCGCCGCAGCCACCCCAAGAAGTTCAATTCGACTGCGACTGGACGGAGCGGACACAAGCCAAGTTTTTCGCCCTGCTCGAACGGTTCAAGGAAAAATGCCGAACGCTACCCTCAGCGCCACTATCCGCCTACATCAGTTGAAATATTATGAAAAAACGGGCGTACCGCCCGTCAGCCGTGGCATGTTGATGTGCTACAACATGGGCAGCCTTGACGACTGGGCAACCGAAAATTCCATCCTCGACCTCGAAGTATTAAAAACCTACCTCCCAGACCCAGTCAGCAATCCCCAGCCAGCAATGGGTTACCCGCTGCCGCTGGACATAGCGTTGCCGATGTTCCGTTGGGGTGTGCTTTTCCGTGACGGGCAAATGATTAGGCTGCTCAACAACCTCAGTGAAGCGGACTTACAGGACGCTATCCGTTTCAAGAAGACCGCTCACTACCGCTACGAAGTGCAAAAAAGCACCTACCTGCAAGCGCACTACCTCTACGCTGGCGACCAGTTGAGGCTCGAAGGAGTTTCGTCGGAAGCCTTGGCCGAGGCAGCGGCGCTGCTGGGCAAGTTGCATAAATCCCCACAAGTCACAGTGGCATTTTACCACCTGGACACCACGGCCATCCGGCTTTTCCCGAAGGAAAAAATAAGGGAGATGCTTCATCGGTTTTGAGCAACTTTGTCAGGCTGGTTTTTTTCAAAACGCATTTCGTACCTTTCCGCCCTGCCGTGAGAAGTTGCGTCCCCACAAATTGTCAGGATGAGCTTTAAGAAGCTAAACAGCCCGCAATGCACGGCGATAACTGAAAACAACTTTGAGATGAAATTAAAAATATGTGGCGCCGCCCGTGAAGTAACCGGCAGCGCCCACCTACTCACCCTCGACGATGGCTACACCATCTTGCTCGACTGTGGCCTGTACCAAGGCAACAGCGCCCACATGAAGAATTTCAACGAGAAATGGCTGTTCGACCCACGCAGCCTAGACTGCGTGATTCTTTCCCATGCCCATATTGACCACAGTGGGCGGCTGCCAAAGCTCATCAAGGACGGCTATCTGGGGCCAATTTATAGCACCCACGCCACCCGAAGCCTTTGTACCATCATGCTGTTGGACAGTGCCCTCATTCAGGAGCGAGATGCCCAATTCCACAACAAACATAGGCGTCACATGCGGGACGAACGGGAGCCGCTCTACAGGGAAGAGGACGTAAAGTTGACGATGGAGCGTTTTTCCAGCTTTGGCTATGGCCGAAAGTTTGAGGTTCGGCCAGGCGTGGAGGTAGAGTTCAGGGACGCAGGTCACATCCTGGGCAGCGCAACCGTTGGACTTACCATCACCGAGGGTGAAAATACTATCAAGTTCGGCTTCACCGGAGACATCGGCAGGCCCAACCGCCCCATCCTGCGCGATCCACAGCAGATGGAAGAGATGGACTACCTGATTTGCGAGAGCACCTACGGCGACCAGTTTCACGAGTCTGCGCCCCAAGAAATCGACAAATTGCTGCGCATCATCAAACATACCTGCCTTGAAAAACGGGGCAAGCTCATCATCCCAGCATTCGGCGTGGGTCGCACCCAAGAAATCGTGTACATTCTCGACCAGCTCGAAAACACTGGCCAATTGCCCCCTGTACCGGTGTACGTGGACAGCCCGCTAGCCGTGAACGCCACGGTGCTCTACGGCTCGCACCCTGAATGCTACGATTCCGAACTGAGCACGTACATCCTGCGAGACCCCAATCCGTTCGGGTTTGGACGTTTGACCTATATTAAAGAGGTGGAAGATTCAAAAAAACTAAACTTTTCCGAAGAGCCTTGCATCATAATCAGTGCATCTGGCATGGCCAATGCGGGACGGGTGAAACACCATCTTTTCAACAATATTGAGAACCAGCGCAACACGGTGCTTATCGTGGGCTATGCCTCACCGGAAACGCCCGCTGGCCGCCTTAGGGCTGGCACCAACCACTTGCGCCTTTTTGGTGAGGAAAAAATGGTGAGGTGCGATGTTGAAATCATGGACTCCTTTCGGCTCATGCTGATAGGGGTGAAATTTCTGATTTTATAAGCAACCAGCGTCAATCTGTGAAGCAGATGTTCATGGTGCACGGCGAAATCGAACGACAGGAGAGCCTGAAATCGCTGCTATTAGGGGAGGGCTTCCGTCGGATTGAGATTCCGAAATTGGGCGAAGAGTACGAAATTGGGTAAAAAAATTGGGAAAAACAGTGTGGAAATTGCCCAAAAAACTTGCGGCCAAAGCCAGTGGAGAGCGCCGCTACTATTGCTTAAAAAAATAAATGTGTATGATTTTGATTTTCAGAACAATTTATGTTGTATCTTTGTGCCGTTCATTGAGTAATTTTCTGTTTAGCAAGCGATATTCTCTGGAAATCATTTCCATCCGTAGTCCTGCAAGCAAAGTCTCCTAAAGACAGTTATCCTGCCCTCGGTTTTCTTCTTGCCCACTCGTCCGGTTTCATTTCCAATAACTTATTACTGCTTCACACCTAGTTTTCTCAAGTTTTATTCATCTTAATTTTCATTATTAATGAACATTTTTGCAGCAAAACTGAGTTTCGACACTCAGTCAGAAGACCTCAGGGAGGCCTTCGAAGAATTTGGCGAAGTTTCTTCTGCCAGCGTTATCACTGATAAGTTTACCGGCAAATCCAAAGGCTTCGGCTTTGTGGAAATGTCCAACGACGAAGAGGCTAAAAAGCCATCTCTGAGTTGAACGACAGCACACTTGACGGACGCACCATCGTTGTCAAGAAAGCTGAACCACGTGAAGAGCGTGGCGGCGGCGGCGGTGGAAACCGTGGCGGCGGTGGCGGTTATGGCGGCGGCGGCGGTGGAAACCGTGGCGGCGGCGGTTATGGCGGCGGTGGCGGCTACGGCGGCGGCGGCGGAAATCGCTACTAGTAATTAAAAGATTTGAATGCCTTTCGGCTTCTGGCCGGAACGATACAGATACTTTGAAATAATAACAGCCCTGGGGGGAGACCCCGGGGCTGTTTTTTTTGTAACCAGTTCGTTCACTTTCGCCAGCCTTTTTCGCCATTGCCATTCACTCCAATACCAACAGCCATTCAACGTACTCCCCGTTGTCCACGATGCTCCAAGAATGCGGATGGCGGTAGCCGTCAGGTAGGTAGCCCTCCTTGCCAGTGGTGAGCATCAATTCTGCTTTTATTTCCTGAAGCCCGAAGATTGGTTGACGGTGGTGGTAGGCAGCTGGGCGAGGGTGGTTTTTGCAAGTAGAAAAAGGATGATGGGTAATACTTGTTTCAGCAGTATTTTTTTGAAGAGCATCCACCAGGAGGAGGGAAGGGTTCAGGGGTTAATTCACCCCACAGTCCACACCTAGCCCCTTCACCGCTGCCACAAAATCATTGTCCACATTTACCTTTCTCGCCTTGGACAAAAAGCTCAGGCTCGTTTTGTTCGAATAATCCAACAGCGTCATTTTGAGTTGCTGGGTACCTTTGTGCTGTTTGCACAGCGCTTCCAATTGGTCAATCAGCGCTGGGGTCAGGTCTTCTACATTGATTTTCACTGTCACCGATTTCACGAGGTTCTTCCCGGCGTTTTCGAGCAGCGTCACGTCCTTTATCTTTAGGCTGAACTCGTCCTCCCGGCCCCAGCGGGCCTCGTAGTTGCCAGTGATAAAAACGCAATTGCCCTGCTCGAAAAAGCCCTTGAACTTCATGTAATCGTCGCTGAACAGGTTCAACTCGATGGAGCCGTGGTAGTCTTGCAGCACGAACGAACCCCAGCCGCTGCCCTTCTGGCTGACCTTGTGTGTCGCCTTCACCACGATGCCCGCCACCTTCACAGGTTGGCCTTTTTTCTCCTCCAGCTCTTCGAGGGTGCAAGAGATGAAATTGTCCATTTCCAGCTTGTAGTCGTCGAGAGGATGGCCGCTGATGTAGATGCCCGTGACCTCTTTTTCCCGCTCCAGTTTTTCGATGAGGCTCCAGGGATTGCACTTGGGCGGCTCCGGCTCGGCGATGTCCATGGCGGCGCTGTCGTTGCCGAAGAGCGACATGGCGGCGCTCACCTGCCGCTCCTGCCAAGCGTTTCCAAATGTCAGCACATGCTCGATGAAGCTGTCGTATTTCCCCGAAGGGGCAAAAAACTGCGCCCGGTGCAGCGTCTCAAAACCATCAAAAGCGCCGCCCAGCACAAGGCTTTCCAACACTTTTTTGTTGGCCGATTTAGTGTCCAACCGCTTTGCAAAATCGAAAACGGACTTGAACGGACCCCGCTTTTCCCGCTCCTTCAAAATGTCCTCCACAGGCCCTTCGCCCACGCCCTTGAGGGCGGACATGCCGAAGCGGATTTGGCCGGCCTTGTTGGAGGTGAAATCCGAGACGGACTCGTTGATGTCCGGGCCGAGCACGGGCACGTTCATGCGGTTGCATTCCTGTAGCAGTTTGGTGATGCCCGTGATGTCGCTCTTGTTGTTCGAAAGCACCGCCGCCATGAACTCCGACGGGTAGTTTGCCTTCAAATACGCCGTCTGGAAGCCAAGGATGGCGTAGCAGGTGGAGTGGCTTTTGTTGAATGCGTACATGGCGAAGGCTTCCCAATCCCGCCAGATTTTGGCGCAGACGGTTTTCGGGTGCCCGTTTTTTTCGCAGCCGTCCATGAACTTGTCGAACATCTTGTCCAACACGGACTTCTGTTTTTTTCCCATCGCTTTCCGCAGCACGTCAGCTTCGCCTTTGGTGAAACTGGCGAGTTTTTGCGAAAGCAACATCACCTGCTCCTGGTACACCGTGATCCCGTAGGTCTGCTTCAGGTATTCCTCCATTTCTGGCAGGTCGTAGGTGATGGTCTGCCTACCATGCTTCCTTGCGATAAAATCGGGGATGTACGCCAACGGCCCTGGTCGGTACAGGGCGTTCATGGCGATGAGGTCATCGAAGGTGGTCGGCTTCAACTCCTTCATGTACTTCTGCATTCCCGAACTTTCATACTGGAAGATGGCGACCGTCTCGCCCTTTTGGAACAATTCGTATGTTTTCAGGTCGTCAAGCGGGATGGTGTCGGGGTCAATCTTCACCCCATGCACCTGCTCGATGATGCGGATGGCATCGTCAATGATGGTGAGGGTGCGCAGGCCAAGGAAGTCCATTTTCAGCAGGCCCGCTTGCTCCGCCACGCTGTTGTCGAACTGGCTGACGAGCAGATCGCTGTCCTTGGCCACCGTCACCGGCACGTACTTCGTGATGTCGTCGGGGGTGATGATGACCCCGCAGGCGTGGATGCCCGTGTTGCGCACCGAGCCTTCAAGCTTGCGGGCGGTCTGAATCATTTCGCCAATTTGGTCATTCGTATTTGCCAATACCCGGAATTTCAGCGCTTGGTCCACGTCATCGGCGGAGTTGAATTTTTCCCGAAGGCCCGATTCTGGCGTAGCCAGCACGTCGGCCAGCGTGGTGCCGAGTTGCAGGGGAAAACTTTTGGCCACCTTGTCCACCTCGCCGAGCGGCACGTTCATCACCCGACCCACGTCCCGCAAGCTGGACTTAGCGGCCATCGTACCGTAGGTCACGATTTGGGCGACCTGCATCCGGCCATATTTGTTTACCACGTAGTCAATGACCTTGTCACGTCCCCGGTCGTCGAAGTCAATGTCAATATCGGGCATACTCACCCGCTCCGGGTTGAGGAAGCGCTCAAACAGTAGGTCGTATTTGATGGGATCCACGTTCGTGATGCCCGTGCAGTAGGCCACCGCCGAACCTGCCGCCGAACCACGGCCCGGCCCCACGCTCACGCCCATCTTGCGGGCGGTGCTGGTGAAATCCTGCACGATGAGGAAGTAGCCGGGGTAGCCGGAGTTTTTGATAACGTTCAGCTCGAAATTCAGGCGCTCCTCGGTGGAGGCGTCAATGTCGCCGTAGCGCTTTTTTGCCCCCTCGAAGGTGAGGTGGCGCAGGTAGTCGTCCTGCGTGTCGAAGCCTGCTGGTACGGGGAAGGCAGGCAATAGCACGTCCCGAACCAGTTGGAGCGGCTCTATTTTGTCGTAAATCTCTTGGGTGTAATCAACCGCCTGCGGCACGTCACCGAATAGGCGGTTCATCTCGTCCTGCGTTTTGAAGTAAAAATCGGAGGACGGGAAGCGGAAGCGCTTTTGGTCTTCGAGCAGGCTGTTGGTATTCACGCAGAGCAGGATGTCGTGCGGCATGGAGTCTTCCTCCTCGATGTAGTGGCTGTCGTTGGTGCAAATGACCTTGAGGTTGTACTTTTTGGCGAAGCCGAGCAGCACCTGGTTCACGTCCTCTTGGCTGACGCCTGTTTGGTCAATGTTGTCTAGCCCACGGTGGCGCTGCAGCTCGATATAGTAGTCTTCTGTGCCAAAAAGGTCGAGCCACCATTTGAGCATTTCTTCGGCCCGCTCGGCACCGTGGTGGATGATGGTCTGCGGGATTTCCGCCCCGATGCAACAACTGGATGCGATGAGACCCTCGCTGTATTGCGCAAGCAGCTCCTTGTCAATGCGGGGATATTTGCCATAAAGCCCCTCGATAAAACCGAGCGAACAGAGCTTGGAAAGGTTCTCGTAGCCCGTGCGGTTTTTGGCCAACAGGAGCTGGTGGTGCCGCACGTCTTCTTCATTTTTGCTCCGCAAAAACTGCTTTTTGTGCCGGTCTTTCACCAAGTAAAACTCACAGCCGACAATGGGCTTTAGCCCCCGCTTGTTGGCGGCGTTCACGAACTCGAATGCCCCGAACATGTTGCCGTGGTCGGTGAGTGCGACGGCTTTCTGGCCGTCCCGCACGGCCTTGTCCATCATCTTTCCGATGTCGGATGCACCGTCGAGCAGGGAGTATTGGGTATGGCAGTGGAGGTGGCAGAAGTTGGGCATAAGAACAATGAGTGAATGATGGAATGAGCGAATGAAGGACTCGGCGTGAATATTCTCTCATTCACTCCTTCCATCATTCACTCATTTATTTGCGAAGGTAGAACAAAATGGGTGGGTGGAAAGGTTGGATAGACGAGAAGTTTTCAACAAGACAGAACGATGGACTTAACACTGTAAACTCAATGATACCGGGCAAAAATTCAGGCTGATGAGGCTCAATTTCCCTTTCCCAACAAGCCGTCAAAGAATTCTTTTCGCTTTTCCTTTCGTTCTCGTTTCTTTTCCAGCCGTTCGTTCTTTTTCTGAATCCGTTCGGATTCCTTGCTTTGGGTGGTGGAAAGACTTCCGTCCTTCTTCCTAGCTGCATCCCCGGTTGGCGCTCCGCCTTCGAGTGGGTCGTCGGAATCCACATCCGTGGAGTCGGGCGGCGGTAGCATAGCTCGGAGACGCTGGAGGTTTATCTGGCGAATGTCCTCAGCGATGGAGTCCAACGGGAGGTTTTCATAATAAGCAATGGAATCCAACACCCAGTTGCGAGGAGCAATTTTATCTGGGCAACCGAAGGCCATGGCCGCTGGCCCCGTGAGGGGCGGGAAGCTCTGTTTTGTCAAGTCCTTGAAGGCGGGGTCGTTGTAGGTATTTTTCAAAAACCTGCCGACGATCGGCAATGCCGTAGCGCCGCCTTGCCCCAGCCTTGTGGAGCGCCAGCGCACCAGCGGCTGCTCGGCCCCTACCCATGCGCCCACGACGATGCTCGGCGTGAAGCAGAGGAACCAACCATCGGAGTTGTTGTCCGTGGTGCCCGTTTTGCCAGCGGCATGAAGGAACCTGAAATCGGAGTTGGCCAGCCAGCGCAGGCGGCCACCCGTGCCGCCGTCCACCACGCCCTGGAGCAGGTGGCGCACCATGTCGGCGTGTTGCTCTTGCAGAATGCGGGGGAAGCTGCGGGGGTCGGGCGAGTTAAACTCGGCGATGGGCTTGCCATCCTTCGTCTCGATGCGGGTGAGCATCGTAATCGTTGGCAGCACGCCCCGGTTGGCGAAGACCGAAAACAGCCGCACCATCTCAAACAGCGTAGCGTCCACGGCACCGAGGGCAATGCCCGGCTCGTGCGCTATCTTGGACGAAATGCCCATCCGTTTGGCCAGCGCAGCGACGGAGTCAATGCCAACGCTGTCGTGCATGATGAGCTGTACGGCGGTCGTGTTCACGGACATTCTCATGCCGCCCATCATCGAATAGCTGCCGCCGTATTTGCCGTCGGCGTTGCGGGGCGCCCAGTTGTCCCATTCTGGGTAGTTTTTGAAATCATTTGAAAAACGATCGCAAGGCGACACGCCCGCCTCGATGGCCTTGGCATAAACGACCGGTTTGAACGTGGAGCCTACTTGCCGCAGGGCATTCACGTGGTCGAACTTGAAGTGCTTGAAATTGACACCACCCACCCAAGCCAGCACCTTGCCCGTGTGTGGGTCGGTGGCCAGCAGTCCCGTGTTGAGGATGGAGAGGTAGTATTTCAGCGAGTCGAGCGGCGACATCAGGGTGTCCTGGTCCTGCGTCTTGGTTGCCCAACTGAAGACAATCATGTTGGTTGGGGTCAAAAAATTGGAGTCAATTTCGGCCTCCGAAAGTCCTCTCTCTTTGAGGCGCTTGTAGCGGTCGGTCAGTTTTTTCTGCTGGGTGAGCAGTTCTTCGCTGCCGTAGGGCACTGCGTCCTTGTAGCCCTTGAAGTGGTCAATAAAGCTTTTTTGCAACGCCTTCATTTGGAAGTTCACGGCTTCCTCGGCGTGCTCCTGCATTTTGGAGTTGATGGTGGTGTAAATCTTGAGGCCGTCCGTGTAGATGTTGTAAGGCCGGCCATCGGGGTGGTTGTATTTTTTTAGTTCTTCCTCCAACTGCAGCCGCAACGTTTCCCGGAAGTAGGTGGCTCGGCCCTCGTTGTGGCTTTCGACGTAGTATTTGGTGACGACGGGCAACTTCGATAGCGAGTCGGCCTCGGCCTGGCTGAGGTGGTCGTACTTGACCATTTGGCTGAACACAACGTTGCGCCGCTCCTGCGCCCGTTCGGGGTTGCGCACGGGATTGTAGGCGGTGTTGGCCTTCAACATGCCGACCAGCGTGGCAGCTTCCTCGATTTTGATGTCAAAGGGCGTGGTGCTGAAAAACCGCTCGGCGGCAATTTTTATCCCAAAAACATTTTCCCCGTAGGGAACGGTGTTCAAATAAAGGGCGAGTATCTGGTTTTTATCGTACACCTTTTCCAGTCGCCGGGCCACTATCATTTCCTTGAACTTGGCCACTGGCGTCGTCAGCTTGCCAAGCCGCTTGCGGGGGTAAAGGTTCTTGGCCAACTGCTGGCTGATGGTGCTGCCCCCGCCGCTCGATTCGTCACCAGAGAGGATGGTGCGAAACAGCACCCGGAAGGTGGCCCGAAGGTCAACGCCGCCATGTTCGAAAAAACGGGCGTCCTCCGTGGCAATCAGTGCATTGATAATGAATGGGGAAATGCTGTCGATGTCGGACGGTAGGCGATTCTCGATAAAATACTTGCCCAAAAGGACACTGTCGGCGGAATAGACCTCGCTGGCCACGCTCTGGTTGAGGTTGCGCAGGTTCGACTTGCTGGCCACATGGCCGAAAACACCTATCAATATTGCAAAGATGAAAAGGAATATGCTGCCAAACCCGAAGGCAAACAGCGAGCCTACCCAAAAAACGAACTTGGCCAGTCGTGGCGACCGCTCTTCCAGCCTTTGGTAGCGCTGGATGAATGGTCGAAAAAACGGGTAAAGCAGTGACTTGAAGTCCTGCCATTTTTGCCTAATAAATTCCAACTGAGACCCTCTGCCTTTATCTTTCATGTAGTTGAATGGTGTGACTGCAAATGTATAAAATCTTAGCGTGTTGGTGTGTTGGCATATTGGGCATGTTGGTGCTTTGGCGTGTTGGGCAGGACCTGCACGACACGCCAAAGCGCCAACTACCCAACCCGCCAAGTTTAAATACCTTTGCAGCTTTAAATGTTCGCCCTCGTGAATCAGCTACGCCGCATGTTGACCAGCCCCCAACGCATCCTGCTATTGGCAGTGTGGCTGCTGCTGTTGCCTGCGTTGCTCACCCACCTCGGCCTGCTCGCCTTCTACGGCGACGAGGGCATCCGGGCGCTCGTGGCGCTGGAGATGCGCATCTCCGGCAACTATATCACGCCCACCATGTTCGGAGAGCTGTACTACAACAAGCCACCGCTCTACAACTGGCTGCTCGTCGCCGTCTTCAACCTCACAGGCCGCACCGACGAGTTCATCGCTCGCATCCCCACCGTATTTTTCCTACTGGCCTACGCCGCCACAGTTTGGTTTTTTGTAAAAAAACATACCCGATTATCCAATGCCCCAATTACTTGCGTGAAATTTCTCAATTCTCAATTCTCAATTCTCAATTCCTTTGCGCTCATCACATGTGGCCGCATCCTCTTCTGGGACTCCATGCTGGCGCTCATTGACACCAGTTTCTCGTGGGTGATGTACGCCATGTTCATGGTCATTTTCACGCAGGGCGAACGGGAAAAATACGGGCGGCTTTTCGGGTTCGCCTACCTGCTCGCCGCCATCGGTTTCATGCTCAAAGGGCTGCCAGCCGTGGTCTTCCTCGGCATTGCACTCATGGCCTATTTTTTTTGGGTAAAAAAATGGCGACCATTTTTCAGCCTTGCCCACCTCGGTGGCATGGCCGTTTTTGGGGTGGTGGTGGGCAGCTACTACCTCGTTTACGCCCAACAAAACGGCGGACTGGCCACCGTTTTCAGCACCCTGTTCAACGAGTCGGCCAAGCGCACCTTCGTGGAGCATGGCGCTGGCAAAACCGTGCTGCACCTGTTCACCTTCCCCTTCGAGATGTGGTACCACTTCCTGCCGTGGACGCTGTTGGTGGTTTATTTGCTTCGCAAAAATGCGCTCCAGCTCCTCCGCCAGCACCGTTTCATCGCCTGGAACGGGTTGGTGTTCCTCACCACCATCCTGCCCTACTGGGCCTCTGTGGAGGTGTACCCCCGCTACCTGCTGATGCACGTGCCGCTGGCGTTCACCGTGCTTTTTTACCTTCATTTCAAAAACAAGGAAGTCGGCTCGCCGACCGTGCGCTGGGTCGAGGGCATTTTTCAGGTACTTTGCTGGGGGATGCTCGCCGCAAGTTTTGCACCTTTGTGGTGGCCAGCCGTGCAGCAGGTGCCGTTTTTACACCTAAAAGTAGGTTTATTGGCTGCCGCAACGGGCTTGCTGCTCTGGGCGTACCGACGCTGGGAAGCCCAGCGGATGTTGGCTTTCGTGGCCGTAATGCTCGTCGCCCGCATGGCGTTCAACTGGTTCATCTTGCCCGTCCGGCTGGAGATTGATTGCAACACCCAGGTGCGCCAAACCACCCTCGACGCCGTGCAAAAACTTGAAGGCCGCTCCCTGTTCATTTACAAAGAAAGCCTTGGGCACGAGCCAGTTACGGGCTATTATTTTACCCGGGAAACCGGCCAGATTTTGCGGAGCAAACATGCTGATTTTGATATGGAAGCCCGCTACATCATGAATGTTTACCAATACAAAATCAGGTACAAGCATATTGCCACGATAAAAACCCTCTGGCAATGCGGGGACTTGGATGTCGTGAAAATAAAAGAGAAGGTGAGAGGAGTGAGAGCAGTGAGCGAGTGAGAAAGGTGAGCGGGTGAGCGGGGTGGGTGTATATCTCACCGCTCTCACCTTTCTCACTCGCTCACTGCTCCCGGCTCTCACCCGCTCACCCGCTCACCCTCTAAAAAAATGAAGCTGTCCGTCGTCATCACGGTTTACAACGAAGAAGAAAACATCCGCCCGCTGTTCGACCAGCTCGTGGCGGCCCTGTCGGGCATTGACTACGAAATCATCTACGTGGACGATGGCTCACGGGACGGCACCTTGGCGGAGCTGAAAAAGCTCAAGCACGACCGCCTGCGCTTCCTCGAATTCCGAAAGAACTACGGCCAGAGCATGGCCCTCATGGCGGGCATTGACCATGCCGACGGCGACTTCATCGCCACCATGGACGGCGACCTGCAAAACGACCCCGCCGACCTGCCCGCCATGCTCAAGCTGGCCGAGGAAGGCGACTGGGACATGGTGGCGGGCATCCGTGCGAACCGCAAGGACGGCATGGTGCTGCGCAAAATCCCAAGCCTCATCGCCAACTGGATCATCCGAACCTCCACCGATGTACACCTGAAGGATTACGGCTGCGCCCTCAAGGTTTTCCGCAAGGACATCGCCAAAGACCTCGGCCTCTACGGCGAGCTGCACCGCTTCATCCCCGTGCTGGCCCGGCTGGAAGGTGCCCGCATCACGCAGATGGACGTGCGGCACCACGCCCGCCGCTTCGGCAAGTCGAAGTACGGCCTTGGGCGCACCTTCAAGGTCGTCAGCGACCTGCTGCTCATGCTGTTCATGAAAAAATACCTCCAGCGCCCGATGCACCTCTTCGGCAACTTCGGGGTCGGCTTGTTCGCCATCGGCGGCCTCATCAATATTTACCTGGGAGTTTTAAAACTCATGGGCCACGACATCTGGGGCAAGCCGCTGCTCATCCTCGGCCTGATGCTGGTCATCGCTGGCATCCAACTCATCACGATTGGGATTGTGGTGGAAATTCAGATGCGGACTTACTACGAGTCACAGCAGAAGCGTCCATACAAGGTGCGGCGGGAATACATGGGTGAGTTGGCAGTTCGAGGGGCAGTTGGCAGTCAGTTGACGTCGAAAAATGAGCATCTTAAAATGACGAGAGGTGTTATCGTGAAAGATACCACCTCTCGTCATTCCGCCAACCCAACTCGAAAATCGTAACTTGACTGCCAACTGCCAACTTCGAACTGCCGAACTATACTTCGTAGGTAATCTCCACCTCCTCCGAAGTCGGGTGTGCCTGGCAGGTGAGTATGTAGCCCTGCTTGATTTCGCTTTCGTCGAGGGCGTAGCAGGCGTCCATTTTCACAGTTCCCTTGGTTACTTTGGCCATACAGGTGGCACAGGCGCCGCTGGTGCAGGAGTAGGGCGCATCGCCCCCGGCGTCAATGACGGCGAAGAGCAGGTGCTTGCCCTTCGTCACCGTGGTTTCTATTTTCTTGCCATCCAAGTAGGCCGTCAGTTTTGCGCCAGCAACCACATCGCCAACTGCGCCAATTGGGGTGGCGGTGGGGGTGGTGGTGAAGTACTCGTGGTGGATGTTTTTCTTGTCAACGCCGCTGCTGAGCAGCGTTTTTTCAACCGAATCAATCATGCCGCCGGGGCCGCAGAGGAAGTACTCGGACTGCTTGTGGCGGGGCGGGTTTTCTTCTAAGAATTTTTGGAAAATCTTGCCATCAATCCTGCCCGTCTTGCCCTCCCACGTGGGTTTTCCTTTTGAAAAAAGACCGCCCAAGCCCTTGGCCTTCTCCAGCTTTGGTTGGCTGAGCACGTGCTCCACGTGAAGTTGGCCTTCGTAGCGGCGGGCCAGCGTGTCGAGTTGGTTTTTGAAAATGATTTCGTCCTCGTTGCGGCTGCCGTAGAGCAGGTGGACGAAGCTCATCGGTTCTTTTTCCAGTATCGTTTTCAGGATGGACATGAGCGGCGTGATGCCGCTGCCCGCACCGACGAGGTAGTAGTTCTTCTTGTTTTCGTCGTGGAGTTCGGTGTGGAAACGACCGTCGGGGGTCATCACGTCCACCACATCGCCCACCTTCAGCTTGTCGAAAACATGGTTGGAGACTTTGCCGCCCTTGACCTTTTTTATGGTGACGCTGAGGCCGCTTTCGAGGGGGCTGCTGCACATGGAGTAGCTGCGGCGCTCTTCCTTGCCGCCGAGCATGAAGCGCAGCGTGAGGTGTTGGCCTTGCGTGAACTGGTACTGCTCGGTGAGGTCGGCTGGCACGTCGAAGGTCAACGTGACGGCATCGGCGGTTTCACGGGTGATTTGTTTTATGGCAAGTGTATGGAACGAATGGCTCATTTATTTTGAGTTGATGATGGTTGGGGTAGGGGCGTGGGCACAACCCATATCAATTTATAAACCTTATCAACCAAAAAGGGTGCAAAGGTATGCAGGTGAAACAAAATAGCCGCCCCCCGGTTTGGGAAGCGGCTATTTGATTTTTGTCATGGTCGAAAAAAATCAGAACTTGTAAGTCAGGCCGAAGCGGATAACCAGCGGCGATGCAAAGCTATTGGATGGAAGCGTAGTATTGTAAAGGAGCAAAATCTCGTAAGCCCAAAGCCCGCCACTGTTGTAGCCACCCCCAACATAAAAGTTGTCGAAAGGTAGCCTGTCCGTCAAAATTTCACCTTGACTGTTCAACTCGATATAGCCATCGCCGTCTGGATCGGTTGATTCGGCGCTTTGGTGCTCGTACTCAAAGTGGCCGAAAAAATTGTCGAACGGCTTGATTCTGGCAAAAGCTCCCACAGAATAGGAAAGCGGAGATGCTTTGTAAACCGGCGCCACTTGCCTTGCAGCTTGACATGTTGTTGTACTCAAAACCAACCCAGGGCCCAATGGAAATCAGGTCGTTCACCAATTTGTAGCCAATCATTGGCGCCAAGCCAAAGGTGAACTGGCTTTGGTTGTTGCTACCGGCAAAGCCGAGCAAAAAATTGCCGCCGTACCACAGCTTGTTGGCAAAACCGCTATCGTCGAAGTATTCGTCTGTTTTTGAGGACTTTTTCTTGCCCTTTTTCTGGGCCATGGCCTCATTGGTAAATGCCACCGTGAAAATCAGGGCCAGCAAACTGAAAAGCAGTATTTTTTTCATAGACTAAAGTTTTTTTGTGAATTAGGTGAAAACAGAACGGCCAATGGTTGCCTTCTGTTGGGGCTTGACGGGGGTAAAAATGTTACCAAAACGATAATTTTTCAAACTTCTTCCATGCCCCGTCAATCGTCAATCCAAAATCGTCAATCGCATATCCCGCTCATGCCTGCAACTTCGGACCGTAGGCTAGGTCGCCCGCATCGCCGAGGCCGGGCACAATGTACGACTTCGCCGTCAGTTCATCGTCAATCGCCCCTGCCCAGACCTTGGCTAGGGCAGGGTGCGACGCAGGTAGTCGAGCCCCTGCCGGGAGGCGATGGCCGTGACGACATGCACCTGCGCAGGTTGGCCAAAACGCTTCAGTGCCTGAACGGCCAGCTCCACAGAAGCACCGGTGGCTACCATTGGGTCAGAGAGGATGAGCACAGCGCCGTTGAGGTCGGGGCAGGAGACGTACTCCAATGCAATCTCAAAGGTGCCGTCCTTGTGGTGACGGCGGTAGGCGGATACGAAGGCGTTATCAGCATCGTCGAAAAAGTTGAGCAAGCCCTGGTGCATCGGCATGCCCGCCCGTAAAATAGTTGCCAGCACGATACGGTCGGAGGGCAGATTGACCTTTGCCACCCCCAATGGTGTCTCTACTTCCCTGGGCTGGTAATTGAGCTTCTGGCTGATTTCGTAGGCCATCACCTCACCAATTCGCTCCAGGTTGCGCCGGAACCGCAGGCGGTCTTTTTGCACGTTGACATCTCGCAACTCAGCGATGAACCGGTTGGCTATGGAGTTGTTTTCGCTCAAGTTGTATATCATTTGAATACTTTTTGTCCCAATTTTTTTATAAAAAACAGCAGGGCAAATGTAGGTAAAAAGACAACAGACTTGAGACCTTAGACAACAGACATTAGGCTTTGTTTGGGAAAATTGAAATTGTTCCAGCAGTTTAAACGAGTTCCCGTCCACCGTCTAAGGTCTAGAATCTATCGTCCAAAAACCAGTTTTTATCCAACAAAATGAAGCAGGGTAAAAACCGTGGCGTATTTTCAGCCCTTTCAAACGGAAATCAACCATGCATTACAGTGAAATAATCAAAATAGCCCTCAGGTCGGTACGTGCCAACCTGCTCCGAGCGATACTCACCCTGATGATTATCGCCATCGGTATCATGGCATTGGTGGGCATCCTCACGGCCATTGACAACATGGTCTTTTCCCTCAACGACAACTTTTCGGGGTTGGGCGCCAATTCGTTCACCATCCATCCAAAAGGCGCTGAACTCAGCGGCTCGGACGAAGGCCGACGACAGAAACGGGGTGAGTCCATCTCACTGAAAGAAGCACTGGAGTTCAAGGAGCGCTTCGATTTTCCCGCAAGGGTCTCCGTCTCGGTGAACTGCACGGGCAATGCCGCCATCAAGCACGGCGAGGAAAAAACCAGCCCCATCGTGTCGGTGGTGGCCATAGACGAAAACTATATTGAGGCCAAGGGCCATGAAATCGAGGTAGGACGGGCATTTACCACCCAAGAAATCTTGAACGGCGGCAACAGGGCCATCATCGGCTCCGACCTCGTGAAGTCGCTCTTCAACGACAAGCCCGAAAAGGCACTGAACAGCACCATCGCCATCGGCAACCTCCAGTTCAGGGTGGTGGGTGTGATGGCCTCCAAAGGCTCGGCCATGAACCAGAGCGAAGACCGGGTCGTGCTCATCCCACTCCTTGATGGCAAGCGCTACTACGCCACCCAAAGCCAGAACTACAACTTGACCGTCAGCCTTGACGATGCCACGCAGATAGACCAGGCGGAGTCCTATGCCATCGGACTTTTCAGGAGCGTGCGGCGGCTGTTGGCCAAACAGGGCAACGACTTTGAAATCTTCAAGAGCGACAGCCTCGTGGCCATCATCAAGGACAACACCACCAACCTGCGGGCCGCTGCCGTCGCCATCGGCCTGATGACGCTGCTCGGTGCCGCCATCGGCCTGATGAACATCATGCTCGTGTCCGTCACCGAGCGTACCCGTGAAATCGGCATCTCCAAGTCGCTCGGCGCTACCCGAAAGAACATCCTCTGGCAGTTCCTCACCGAGGCCATCATCATCTGCCAGATGGGCGGCGTGGTGGGCATCCTGCTCGGCATCCTGGCTGGTTTCGGCGTCACGGCGGCTATGGGCGGCAACTTCGTCATGCCTTGGAACTGGATTATCATGGCCATCATCGTATGTACCCTGGTGGGGCTTGGGTCTGGGATTTACCCGGCGATGAAGGCATCGAGGTT
>JADJYH010000021.1 GCA_016719855.1 Saprospiraceae bacterium
GTTCTCGTGGGCGGCGATGGTGGAGGGGGTGGAGGAGTTGGCTGATTTGTGAAATGCCAAGGTTCGTCTGTTTTTTTCCAAAAAAATGTAGTTTTGTAGGATTAAAAAAAAACACTCCATGCAATCGATAGAAATACAAAAAGGCGTTAGAGTTGGTTTTGAGGAACTGTTGGCTGGTGCTGCTCAAATGGGCAATGCTGATTTGGAAAAGTTCACAGACCGCCTTAGCCAAATGCTTGCCCGTCGCAAAACTCCGAAGCCTTCGGAACGGGAATTGGAGTTGTTGAAAAAAATTTATGAGCCTTTGAAGGTTTCAACCCAAAAAAAGTACGACCTGCTTCAAGCTAAATTATTGGATGAATCTATCAGCCATGCAGAACACGAAGAATTAATGACTTTGGTGGAGACTGCAGAGTCTCACAATGTCGAATGGCTTAAGTCTGTGGTAGAGTTGGCCCGCCTCAGGGCAGTGGCAGTGGAAGACCTTTTGACGCAGCTTGGTTTGGACCAACAAGCCAAACCATGAGCCGAAGAAAAATCCCCGATGACATAAAGGCGCAACTAGCTGTTCTTTCCAACCACCGTTGCGAATACTGCCTCAGCCCAGAGGCATTTTCCACTCAAGCTTTTGAGATAGACCATATACTGGCAATGAGCCTTGGCGGTGATACAGTGTTGCAGAACCTTGCATATTGTTGTAGGGGGTGCAACAGCCACAAGTTCAACAAATTCAAGGCTTTAGATGAGTTAACAGGAATGGTTGTTCCGATTTTTAATCCCCGTGAACAAACTTGGAAGGAGCATTTTGCTTGGGATGCTGACCCACTTTATGTGATTGGGCTAACCCCATGCGGACGTGCGACAATTGATGCGCTGAAACTAAACCGCCCAAAACTGATTGAACTAAGAGAATTGTTATTGGATATTCACAGGCATCCACCTGAGCTTTAGCAATATTCTTTTTGAACTATCTTAGGAAAAAAAAGGCTGTCCCGCTATTGACAGGGCAACCGAATTTTTCAACTCCACTAATTGCTGGAATTGCTACGAAGCCACAAAATGGGCCAACTCGGTTCGGAGTTTACCAACCAGTGAGCAAGCGTTGCCCACCAATGAGTATTCGTCGGTTTTGTGAAAAACACGCTACTTTTGGCGGATTAGAAACTGCAAAAAGGAAATCAACATTGCCCCCAACTTTTTACTTTCACCTTTTTACTTTTTCCTTGGAAAAGCGATGAAATACATCCTGCCTCGAAATATTTCCACCGAAAAAATGCTGTCGTTCCTGAAAAGGGCGGAAAAACGGCAAGTGAAACTGTTGACCGATGGGGAAGAAAAACCTGCGCTACAACTGCCAATTCCCCGCACCCCGTTCGATATTTACCGCAAGGACAAACTGATAAAGTTGCTGAACCTCAGGCAGTTGGCGGAAGATAGGTCGGTGCTGGAAATAGGCTGCGGCGTTGGCGACCTGCTCAAGGAAATAGCCAACTACAAACCCAAGGAACTCTACGGCGTGGACAGTTCGGAGAAGATGGTCAATTATGCACGGGAGTACCTGAAGGAAGAAAAGGTGGACGTGCAATTGGCAAACGTCTTCCGATTGCCGTTCCCCGAAAAGTCGTTTGACTTGGTGGTGGTGATGTCGGAGTTCCAGCACGTGCCGGACAACAAGCAAGTGGAGCGCCTGATTTACGAGGTATGCAGGGTGGCTCGGCAATGGGTCATCTTGGTGGAGGAGACTGCACCGGAGGAGATGATAAAAGAAAATCTGATTGCCAGAACCATCGAACAATACAAGGCGGAGATGAAGAAAAAACGGTTTTTCCTTCGCTCGGTGGATATCCTCGACATAGCCGCCACGAGCTACGTGTACACCAGCCGTCGCAATCCTTGGCACTGGATCCGGTGGGTGTTCAGCCCGTTGCTCTACTTGCTGGGTTTCCCCAGTTCGGTGATGAAGATGCCGACCAATGAAGAGAAGATTCCCGACTCGGAACTGGCCATGAAGCTGCAAGCAATGACGCTACCGTTCGCCACCAGCCTCGACAGCGTGTTCCGAAAAGTGGAGGGCACAACGGTGATGCGGTTCGAGCGGGAGCAGTTGTTTCGAAGAGGGTGATTTTGGCCAGTTCGGCAGTTCGACAGTGGGCAGTTGGCAGTCAAGGGACTGACTGAACCCTGCCTGGACCCAAAAAAGGGGGCCAAAATGACAACTACAAACAATGCGAAATACCATCCTAGCCATTCTACTGGGCCTGCCGGTCTTCCTTTTTTCCCAAAAACAACCCCTCGACTATTTTTTGCCTGCGGCAAAATATGACCCTGCGATACCTACACCGGAGCAGTTTTTTGGGTTTCAAATTGGTGAGTGGCACCTCAGCCACGACCAGATTTTGGCGTACTACCGCATGTTGGACGCCGCCAGCAACAAAATCACGCTGCACGAGTACGGCCGAAGCCATGAAAACAGGCCGTTGATTTACCTCGTCATCACCGCTGAAAAGAACCACGCCAACCTGCAAACCATTCAGGATGAGCATGTTGCGCTCTGCGACCCCGAACGCACCGGCAAGCTGGATATGTCGAAAATGCCCGTCGTCATCTACCAGGGATTCAGCATCCACGGCAACGAACAGAGCGGGGCCAACGCCGCACCGCTGGTGGCCTACCGCCTCGCCGCTGCTCAGGACGAGGAGACCCGCCGCCTGCTCGACCAAGCAGTCATCCTCTTCGACCCCTGCTTTAACCCAGACGGGATGCAGCGATTTTCAAGTTGGGTGAACGCCAACCGCAACCAAAACCTGAACGGCGACGCTAACGACCGGGAGTACGACGAGCCGTGGCCCGGTGGCCGCTTCAACCACTACTGGTTCGACCTGAACCGGGACTGGCTGCCCGGCCAGCAACCCGAAAGCGTGGGCAGAATCGCCAATTTCCAAGCCTGGAAGCCGAACATCCTCACCGACCACCACGAGATGGGCAGCAATGCTACCTTCTTTTTCATGCCAGGGGTGCAGAGCCGGGTGAACCCGCTGACCCCTAAAATGAACCAAGAACTGACTGCCAAAATCGGCACTTACCACGCCGAGGCGCTCGATGCCATCGGCTCGCTGTACTACTCCGAGGAGGGCTTCGACGACTTTTATTTCGGGAAAGGCTCAACCTACCCCGATGCGCAGGGCTGCATCGGCATCCTGTTCGAGCAGGCGAGCAGCAGGGGGCATTTGCAGAACACGGTGAACGGGCCGCTCTCGTTCGCCTTCACCATCCGCAACCAAGTGCGCACCGCCCTCAGCACCCAACGGGCCGCTATCGCCATGCGCACGGAACTGCTTGATTATCAGCGCAATTTTTACATAAAAAACCTCGACGATGCCCGCCGTGACAACCGCAAGGCGTTTGTGGTGGGGGAGAATTACGACCGTTCCCGGCTGCTCAGGTTCGTGGAGATGGTGAAAAGGCAGGGCATTCAGGTATTTGAAACCAGCGAGAAAATCACGGCAAACGGCGTGGAGTTTTTGCCCGGCAGCTCGTATGTGATTCCGTTGGAGCAGCCACAGCACAAGCTGATTTTGGGGATGTTCCAGCGGGACACCATGTTTGCGGACAGCATTTTTTACGACATCAGTGCTTGGACGATGCCGCTGGCCTTCAACTTGGAGTATACCAGTTTGACAGGTGGCCAGTTTTCAAAAAAGCTGCTTGGAAAGGAAGTTTTGGCCACACAACTTCCTGATGGACAGGCGCTTGCGAAGACCACCGATTTTGCCTACGCCTTTGAGTGGGACGAGTATTTTGCGCCTGCGGCGCTTTACCATTTGTTGAAAAAAGGGCTGTTGGCAAAAACAGCCACCAAGCCCTTCACAGGCACGACTGCGAGTGGTACAAAGGATTTCAATGTTGGCAGCATCGTCATCCCCACCCAAAACCAAGCCCTTTCGGGCGAGCCGCTACTGGCAGTGTTGCGGGAGGCGGCCAGCCTCGGCCATCTGACCATCCACGGCCTGACGACCGGCCTGAATGCCCGCAGCCCCGACCTTGGCAGCAACAACATGGAGCTGCTGCGCAAGCCAAACCTGCTGCTGCTGACCGGCGAGGGCGTCAGCCCGACCGATGCCGGGGAGCTTTGGCACCTGCTCGACACCCGCTACGAGTTGCCGGTAACCAAGGTTGACCTGAAGGATGTCACGCCCATTTTGCTCGAAAAATACAACGTGGTAGTGATGCCCAACGGTGGTTACGGCCCGCTGAATGCCGATGCCCTAAAAGGCTGGGTAAGCGGCGGCGGAACCCTCATTGCCCTCGAAGGTGCTGTTAAATGGCTGGAAACCAAGCAGTTGGGCGGTGTGGTACTCAAAAAAGAGCCTGAACCTGCCGCTGCCCCGACTACACGCCGACCATATATCAATGCCTCAGAAGACCGTGCTGCGCTGGAACTGCCGGGTTCCATCTTTGAGGTAGAACTCGACTTGACGCATCCGCTTGCCTATGGTTTTCGGCGGTCGAAAATTCCCGTTTTCAGGAGCAGCGGCTTGTTTGCCGAGCAACCAAAAAATGCCTACGCCACGCCGTTGGTCTTTGGAAAAAGCCCTTTGATGGCGGGCTATGTCCCAAAAAAATTAAAGCCAATGACGTCGGGCACACCTGCTGTGATGGTAACTGGACAAGGCGCTGGGCGCATTATCTGTATGCTGGACAACCCTTGTTTCCGTGCGTTTTGGTACGGCACGGACAAGTTGCTGGCCAATGCGGTTTTCTTCGGGAACACCATTTCCTCCCAAACAGTGGAACGGAAATAGTGTGTTCAAGCAATTACGGGTGGGTGATTATTATCAATATTGACTAGATAATTGGCACGAAACCTTTGGCATGATGGTTGTTTAGTCACCTAAAAAATTAGCTATCCCTCCTAGCTGACTTCAATTCCATTAGTGACTTTTTTTTATTAAAGTCTTCTCCAATTACCCCTATTACAATCAATAACAGCACTATCCTACACACGCTTTTTGTTATCCCCCCAATGGATAATCAACTGTCTTTTGATGTATTTTCTGAACTCTCATTTGGCTATACAGGTCTTCGGGCTAATGCTACTTCTGTGTATTGCTGCAATGCCTTTTGGGTTGCGCTTGACGAGGAAGGAAGTTAGCCAGTATTGCCATTTTGATGTTTTAATGAAGGTGGTTGGTATTATGCCATCTCTAATGTTATACTTATTGTTGATGATGCCTACATTGGCATTTTGTAAAAAAGCAGAACTTCACAATAGTTTTCTCTCCAACAATTTTATTCCAACCCGGACGGCATTGGTGTCATCAGCAGCTCATGAAAAGGCTGTATTTACCGCACCTCCGGTGGATGTATCTTTTACTTGTTCTGGCAATGCGGTTTTTGTTACATCCGAAACGGGTATTACGAATGCCAACTATGCAGTAGGCGCATCAGATGCATCCTTCGCAGAACTGTACGATAATAGCGACCAAATCGTCCTTTACCTTGAAGACGAGTTGGCATCTGGTTCAACGGTGACAATTCGATGGAAAAAGACAGGTTCAACCAATCCAACCGTCACAGTCCAACAATCAACAAACAACTCCACCTGGACGACTGCTACAGGAAGTCCATTTACGGTTAGCAGTACAAGTTTTGTCAATCTAAATATTGTGCTTTCGGTGGACACTCGTTACTTGCGATTCACCAAAACAAATAGCGGTGACCTTCAGCTCGAATCCATCACCTATACAAATACAACTTGCAACAACACAGGTGGCACTGGTGTGCCATTGACTTGTTCAGCTACTTCAACCAGCATTGCGGGTAATGTTTTTAATGACTTCAATGAAAACGGGACCTACGAAAGCGCAAGCGATTATCTGGGTGTAGCTGATATTATAGTTGTAGCCGTTGATTCACTCGGCAATTCATTCAATGCTACTACCAACTCGACGGGTGGTTATTCTATCACGGGTTTGGTTGCGAACAGGACATACCGCGTTGAATTCCAGATTCCCAGTTCATTAGGTTGGTTGAGTTCTTCCTTTATTGGTAGCGACAACGGTTCGACCGTTCAATTCCTGAAACCTGGGAATTGTGCCGACCTGGGATTGAACAACCCCACGGACTATTGCCAAGACAACCCAAATTTGGTGGTGGCCTGCTACGAAAACGGCTCTGGGGTAGGCAATACCAACCCAGCATTTATATCAATTCCCAGCACGGCGGCTGGGGTCTCTCCGGCGGAAAGCACTTATGCCCAGACACAGGACATGGGAAGTGTCTTCGGTGCAGCTTACGATAGGGTGAACAAGCGGATTTTTGTAAGTTCCTTCCTTAAAAGACATTCCGGGTTTGGGCCAAGGGGCGTTGACGGTGTCTATATCGTTGATTATTCAACTGCTTCTCCAAGTATCATCGGTGGGTTTGACCTTCAGGGGGTTACACCCTCAAACGGTGGGGCCGCCATTGACCTAGGCTCCATCACCAGGACCAACATTGCTGGCACCATTTCGGCAGGTGCAGCCGGCGACTACCAACTGCCTTCAAGCCGCCTCAACCCATCGGTAGATTTGGATGCGTTTGGGAAGGTGGCAAAAATCAGCTACGGTGATATTGATATAAGTGAGGATGGCAAGACACTCTGGATGGTCAACCTGAATCAAAGGGCTTTGATTTCAGTTGACATTTCGAGCTTGGCCGTTTCGACTTCCAATCCCAACCTGCTTTCAAGCGCCTTGGTCAAACAATACCCAATATCTTCGATGACTGGAATTCCAACATGTACCAATGGTACGTTGCGGCCTTTCGCATTGGAGCTGTACAAGAATAAAGTTTATTTAGGCTGTGTGTGCGATGCCGCTTCCTCCTCCACGTTAAAAAAACCAGCAGAGTTAGATGGATATGTGGTATCAATAGACCCTGCCAATCCAACCACTTCCACGACGGTTGTTACTTTTGGATTTGACCATAACAGAGAACCTGCCTACGAGCAGCTAGTCCCCGCCAACGGATCAGTGGATGGTGATTGGCAGCGCTGGATGAACACTTATGTCGAGTCTGAAACAAACTCCGGGTTTGTCAATTTCCGCTCGGCCCCACAACCGGTCATAGCTGATATAGAATTTAAGGGAGACGGTTCCATGATTCTTGGTGTGATGGACCGGTTTGCCCACCAACAAGGTTGGGAGCAATACAGGGCCATCTCTACGGATAGAAACTTGCGGAGTGCCATATCTGCTGGTGACCTCCTATATTTCGGTTTAAGCGGCGGCACATATACGGCTGAGTTAGGTGAAAACGACACTAAATCAACACCTTCTGGATTTTTAACTAATGACGGCGTCAATAATACCGGAGAGTTCTTTAATGGCGATTATTATACTGGCTGGGATGCCTCGCACCATGAGACTATATTGGGTGGGCTAAGTATCCTAAAAGCGACCAATGAAATTTCAGTGGCAGCAATGGACCCTTTTGCATTTAACTCACAAGGTATAACGTGGATGAGCCTTGCAAACGGCGCACAGACTAGGACTTACCAGGTTGTCGGCGGCACCAATATTGGCAACTTTGGCAAGGGTTCCGCACTGGCCGACCTCGAATTTTTGTGCAATCCTGCGCCCATTGAGATTGGCAACTATGTCTGGATTGACACGGACAAAGACGGTGTGCAAGACCCAGGTGAAGTTGGCTTAAATGGGGTGAAAGTTAGCCTTTATAAGTATGTCGGTGGGACATCAACCTTGGTGGCAACGACCAATACCTCAACGGTAAATGGGCAAACAGGTGCCTATTATTTCAGGGACTACCAACAATATGGTACTGGCTTTGACACCTTGGCATTAAACACGGCATATTATGTTGTCTTGGGCGAAACTGGTGGAACTTATACATGGTCAACCGCCAATCAAAGCATTACCGTCGGCGGGGTGAATTATGTATTGACCTCCCAAAATACAGGTAGTGGAACATTGCCTGATATTAACGACAATGATGCATTTGTCTTTACAACCGCAGGTAGACCGTACACAAACTATCCCGTAGATACTGTGACCACTGGCAATGCCGGCTATGTGAACCATACACTTGATTTTGGTTTAAAGATATGCCCAACCATCACCAACCCAAGCGCTACACAGACGGTATGCGCAGGTGGAAGTGGCGCCAATATCACCGTAAACACTTCCACAAACGCAGCAAGTAGTATAAGATTTGTCCGCTTCACCACCGACCAAATGGCGGGCAGTACGCCAACAGCGGTCGAAGCCACTGCTATTTATGGAGGCACCGTAATCTCCACGGTGACGCCAACTGGGGCAAGCAGTCCGTACACAGCCACCTATGTGTTCAATGCCGCTGACTTCCCAAGCTCCAGCAGTGTGTACTACGTTTATGCCATTTTGAATCCCGATGAAGGTGCAACCTGCCGCCCAACCCAAGAAATCAGGATAAACATAAACAACGTAACAGCGAGCGTGATTGGCAGCGACCAGGCCATCTGCTCCGGTGGAAACCCTGCGGCATTCACCGTCACGACGGGGGCAACGGGCAGCGGCACGCTGTATTACCAGTGGCAGAGCAGCACGACAAACTGTTCAGCGGGCTTCGCCAATATCATGCTTGCGACAGACCCTACTTACGATGTCCCTGCTGGGCTGATGCAAACGACCTACTACCGAGTATTAGTCATCTCATCACTTAACTCAGTGGCCTGCGGAGCAACGAGCAACTGTGTGACGGTGACGGTGCAGCCCAATCTCATTAGCGGAATATCGGCGACACCTGGTGCCTGCGACCCTGCGGACAACACTTTCGACTTATCTTTCATGGTGTCGTTTTCAAGCGCTCCATCTGGTAATATTAGCATCCGCTACGGCGACATCACCCGCAGTTTTGCAACAACCACAGCCTTAAGCCAAACTTTTGTTTTCACCAACCTTTCTTCAAATGGCATCCAAGACGTGGATGTAGCTGCAGCCATGGCCAATGCGCCATTATGCGTTTACTCGGCAGCCGATTTAGTGGATGCGCCAGTCAGGTGTACCCCCAACTGTTGTGTAACCAATATTTTCCAAAATGGAAACTTGGAAAACGGCACGTGGACAGGGTCTTCGACTTTCATCTCAGGCGTGACTGCGACACCGCTTCCAGAAGGATGGTACACCAACATGACGAGTTGGGGGCATAACGATGGCTATTGGGTAGAGAGCGTGAATGCTTTTGATGGAAAACGTGCCGTTTACCTTCAAGACACTATTGCTCCCCTGGACAATTACTGTATTGGACAATACCTCCAGTTGGGAACGGCCTCCAATCAAATTGACCTCTGCAGCCAGTACAAAATCTGCTTTGAGTGGGCATCTTTCAACAGGTCGTTCCCGGATGGGAGGGCTGCCACTACCCAACCCGTCATGGAGTATTTATATTACAATGGTAGTGGGGTTCCGTTCTTGCCTGTTGCTCCCCCATTGGTCATTCCTGTCACACCCGTTGCCAACCAAGACTGGGACTATTTGACCTGGACACATACGGAATACACGTTCAGCCTTCCAGCCCCTCCAGCAGGAGCGGCTTATGTTTCGATTTGGCTGTCCGACTATAGGCCAAGTTATGCAAACGGCATCTTGTTCGACAATGTGTTTTTATGCAATGCAGGCCCAGCGGTTATTGCAAGCACCATTACTGGCAATCAAACAGTATGTAGCGGCGGAGACCCTGCTGCCTTTTCGGTGACAACCCCTGCGGATGGCGTTGGAACACTTAGCTACCAATGGCAGAGCAGCACTACTGGCTGTGCGGGCGCATTTACGGATATTGACGGGGCAACATCTGATACCTACGATGTGCCGTCTGGTTTTTCGGCCACGACAAGCTACCAAGTCATCGTGACTTCGACCTTGAGCGGCGTGGCCTGCACAGCCACGAGCAACTGCGTGACGCTGACGATAGCTCCATACCCTGATTTCAACCTCGGCCTGGCCATTGTCTGCCCTGGTGACGAACCAGAGGTGACCATTGGCAGCCTAACCAATGGCACACCCGCAACCTCTACCATGAAAGTCAACAGTGGGTCATTTGTGCCTTACGATGCCTCCCCGCCCAACCTCACAACCTCCAATGGAATCAACCTGAACGCCTCAAATACCATCACGGTGCGCAACGAGCACGGTTGCGAAACCGCAAAGAACATTGCCGTGCCGGACACCGAACCGATAGTTTGCCCATCGGTTAACCTGGTCAAGTTGCCAAGCGGCATAGATTGATATAAAATACGCGTTTCCTGTCGCATATCCCCCCTTTAGCGGCAGCACAAATAATTGAAAATCCCCCTTTCGCAATGCCGGAAACAATCGGCAATGCCACCGGAAATTGATGTCCTCGGTTGGGCATTGCTATTGATATGAAGTTCACATTTAGTCTTAAACATTTTAACTTAAAACTCATGAAAGTATTCCAAACGTCTCTCCACCGAACATGGTTAAGAATCCTGTCGGTGTCCATGCTGATTTTCTTTGGCATGAGGGCTTCCGCCCAAATCACAACCTCTGACTGTATCAATACTTACGAGTATTGCACAGCGGATACGGTCAAACTGGTGCCGTCCAACACCGTGCTTTATACCAACTTTGTTTGGTATGGGGGCGGTGAGGTTTTACCCGGTAACGTCATTGGGGTTGGCAACGCCGCTTCCTTCAATGTTGACCCAAACCGCTTGGGTAGCAACACGATTTATGTGTCCGCACCCGGTGGCACGTACATCCTCACTTCGGAGTATGTAACACCATCAGGTTGTGCCACCAAAAACGACACATTGATTATTGATTACCTGCCGATTCCCGACCTGGTGACCACCACGGACACCATTTGCGCAGCGGCAGGCCAAACGATTGACTTGGCCACATTGGTGACAGATGCCAACGGCACGGCTGGGCCGACGCCTGTTTGGTACGCAACTCTGGCAAATGCACAGGCTGGCGCTAGCCCACTTGGTAGCACTGTCGTCGGCCCATCGGCCACTACGAAATATTATGTTCGCAAGAACACCACAGCAGTGGACGCTGAGAGCGCCCCATGTTATGACATTGACAGCGTCATCGTTGATGTGCGTTGCCTCAACCTCGGTAACTACGTTTGGTACGATACCGATAACGACGGCACAATTGATGGCGGTGAAAACCCGATTAGTGGTGTTGACGTCGAGTTGTTCTACGATGTAAACGGAGATGGCACTTTGCAGGTCGGTGAGCAGACGCCGTATGCAACTACCGTGACCGATGTGAGCGGTCTCTACTTGTTCGAGGACCTGCCACCGGGCAAATACTTTGTGGGCATACCAGCCGCTGAAATTGGCACAGGCGGAACGCTGGAGAACCTGTACAGCAGTGGCACTTCCATCAGCAACGCTGGCACTAATTCTGAAACTTCGGCGCCAGACCCAGATGCAGTGGCTTCTGATTTGGACGACAACGGCCAATTCCAGAAAGTTGGGTTCTACGTGGGTGGCGTGCTGACCAATGCACCAGTTACCTTGAGCTACACGGACGAGCCAATTGGTGAAAATCCAGACAACAGCTCCATCGCCGATGCGGACGACAACCTCACGGTTGACTTCGGCTTCTACGGCATGAGCCTCGGTAACACCATCTTCGCCGACGTGAACAACAGTGGCGATATGGATGGCGCTGAGGTTGGCATTGCTGGCGTAACCGTGAACTTGTTCGCTGGCAACGGTACCACACTCCTTGCCACCACTACCACTGACGCCAGTGGCCACTACCTGTTCCCGAACTTGCCAGAAGGCGACTACGTGGTGGGTGTGGATACGGCCAGCCCTGCACTGGATGGCCAGCACAGCTCAGACGACATTGCAACTTCTGGCACACCTGAATCTGACGACCTCGACGACAACGGTGTAACCGAAGTTGGTGGAATCGTGAAATCCAACGTGGTAACGCTCGATGCAGGCGCTGAACCAACTGGCGAGCCTGAGGACGGCACTGCGATGGGAAGCCCATCCGTTTCCGACAACGCCTTGACGCCGGACGGCAACTCCAACCTGTACGTTGACTTCGGTTTCGTGCCGGACTGCCCGACCATCACCAACCCAGCTGGCGCACAGACCTTCTGTGCTACCGAGGGCGGCACTAACCTGAGCGTGAACACCAACCAGAACTCGGTGAACATCAGCTTCGTGCGCTTCACCACTGCACAAGCTGGTAATGCCATGTACAGCGGCGGTACGTCCATCGGTTCGGTAGCGGCAGCGGGTGCTTCTGACCCATACACGGCCACCTACACGTTCAGCAATGCCGACTTCCCGAATACGGGCACATCGGTAATAACCTACTACGTGTACGCCATCATGTCCACGCCATCGGCTGACCCGACCTGCCGTCCATTCCAGGAAATCCAGGTGGTCGTGAATCCGAAGCCAACGGCGACGAACGCTTCGCTGACGGAGTGCGAAAACGCACTAAACAGTGGTGAAGGCGACTTCACGCTGACGGATGCCGATGCTGATGTGCTTAACGGCCAATCGGGCATGACCGTGACCTACCACGCCACACAGGGCGATGCCGACAACGATGCAAATGCATTGAGCAGCCCATACTCGGCTGCACCAGGCACCATCTATGTGCGGGTAGAGAACACCTACGGTTGCTACTCAACGGCTGAGGTTTCCTTGAACGTGAATCCAAGGCCAGACTTCACCCTGACTTTGCCGACTACTTGCCCTGGCGATGAGCCAACCCTGGTGATTAGCAACTTGACAAACGGGGATGCCATACTGTCGCAAATGGACTTGAACGGTGGCGGCTTTGCCCCATACCAAGCAGGTTACATCTTCACGACGGCGGACGGCCTGGTACTCGGTGCAACGAACACCGTAACCGTGCGCAATGAGAATGGCTGCGAAACAGTCAAAACCGAGGACGTGGATGATATCACGCCGCTCGTTTGCCCACCGGTGAACGTGACCGTGAAGCGTGCCGGAGAATAATTTAGCCATGAAAATGACAGACTGCCGGGCAGCATTATCGGGCTGCCCGGCCCTGTCTGATTGGATGGACCAATCAAAGCAAAAACCATAAACAATCGGCCACCGGAGCTGGATACCGCAAGGGTAGTACGGCTTCCGGTGGCCATTTTTCAAAACAGACTGCTACCACTTTGACGAATACGTCAATCGCATTTGCCCAAAAAACAAAAGAAAAAGAAAGCCATAAACTGGCACAGGCGATGACCCTCCCCTCGGCAGCTCCTGCAATAATGAAAAGGCTATTGAACAAGAATTTTAACATGCATCCGATGAAAAACGATACAACACAGGCCGTTTCTCCAATATTTGGCAGGAGCAAACTGCTGTTTTTGCGCTTCGCAATGGCAGTGGTTTTCTTGTTTGCGGCAGTCGGGGCATTTGCCCAGCACGACGTTGCACTGCAAAAAACAGTGGACGTGGACAGCGTCGCCGCAGGTGATACCGTCACGTTTACCATTCGGGTTTTCAACCAAAACATGACCAATGTGGCCGGGCTGCAAGTGCGTGATACGCTGCTTCCTGGCCTTACCTATATCAGCCACACGGCTGCTCCTGGAACGAACTATGATATTGCCAGCGGCATTTGGATGATTGGCAGCCAGCTCAATGACCAAACTGCCGAACTCGTTTTGACCATCAAAACCCGGGTGGAATCCGAAGGCATGTACATGAACATAGCCGAAGTAATAGCCATGACCGGCACGGACGAGGACAGCCAGCCCGACAACGACGAACTGTTGGAGGACGACATGGACAAGGCTTGCGTCTCCGTGCCCATCACCATCTGCTCCCAACTCAACGACTCAGTCAGGGTGACGCTCCTCCCGATGTTTTCCGACGTACAATGGTACAAGGACGGCGTGCTGATTCCCGCCAACCAAGGCGGCACTCAGGATACATTTTACATCACATCAGCCGGGATTTTTGCATTTACCGCTACACAAAATGGCTGCCCAACGCTGACCTGTTGCCCTGTGGTGGTGAAGGACAGTTGCTATGATTTGGCGCTTCGCAAAACATTGGCCGTAGGCCAAAACGGGACGGTGACGGTTGGCTCCATCGTCAACTTTACGCTGGAAATAATGAACCAGGGCGACCTGCCTGCAAGGCTGTTTTCCATCATTGATTATGTTGACCTTGCTTATTTCGCTCCCTTCAACCCCGCCGACAACCCGCCCGGCACAACGAGCGGTTCAGCCGCCATCCCGTACACCTGGGCCACATCGGGCAACGACGGCAAGGTGACTTTGAACGGTGTGCTTTTGCCGGGAGCATCCC
Source organism: Saprospiraceae bacterium (assembly GCA_016719855.1). GTDB lineage: Bacteria > Bacteroidota > Bacteroidia > Chitinophagales > Saprospiraceae > UBA6168. The sequence continues at coordinate 14,318 of JADJYH010000021.1, forward strand.
TCAACCTGCCCGTTTCACTGAAAGTGGCACACGGCGGACAGGCCACCAACTTTGCTGAAATCAACTCGGACGACGACCGGGACCTGGACTCCCAGCCCGAAAGCCAAGAGCAGGACGGCAATGCCGACAATTACGTTGACGACGAGATAAACAACAACGGCGGTGACGAGGACGACCACGACGGTGCCACGCTTACCGTGCTGGCTTCCGCCCTCGGCGACTACGTCTGGTACGACAACGACCACGATGGCCAGCAAGCTGCAAATGAAACTGGCGTCGAAGGCGTCATCGTTCATTTGTACGACAGCAACAACAACCTGTTGGCTTCCGACACCACGGACGCCAATGGCGGTTATTTCTTTGATGATTTGCCGCCAGGCGACTACTACGTCGTGTTCGAGGTGGGCACACTCCCCGCTGAATATGTACCAACCCAGCCCAACACTGGCGACGACGCCTCCGACAGCGACGCCGACGATTCCGGAGCCACGAACGTGGTGACGCTGGGGCCAGGCGAAACCAACACCACGCTTGACTTTGGCATTGAACTCGGTCTGTTCGACCTGGCCTTGCTGAAAAGCACTACCAGTTCCAATGTCGAGTTGGGCGACACGGTGACCTACACGATAACCGTGGAGAACCAAGGAGAAGTGACCGCCCACAACGTGGAGGTGACGGACTACCTTCCGGCGGGGCTGTTGTTCGATGCGGCGCTGAACCCAGCATGGAGCCTAGCCCCCAACGGCTACTCGACCCAGTTGCCGGGCACGATTCCACCGGGCGGCACTGCCGCTGTGGACATTTTGCTGATTGTTGACCCAGCGTTTACCGGCAACACCATCCTGAACACCGCAGAGATCAGTTTCGCCGACAACGACGACGACCCCACCAACGGCTCGCCACAAGACGAAGACAGCACCCCCGACGACGACGAAATGAACGATGGCAGCGGCAGCGGCCAGGAAGATGACATTGACGAAGCGCCCATTCACTTGGACATACCGACTGGTGACTTCGACCTGGCTTTGGAAAAAATGCTGGCTCCTGGCCAATCGCCGCTGGTGGACATTGGCGACGAGGTTTCTTATCTCATCAAAATCACCAACGAGGGCACCCTGCCTGCTTACCATATTGATGTAAACGACAACATCCCGGCGGGTTTGGCGCTCAGTCCCAACGATCCCAATTGGACGATGGTTGGCCCAGACATGGTTACCTATATTTTTCCTGGGCCGCTCCAGCCGGGGCAGTCGGACTCGATTGAAATCCTCATGGTGGTGCTTTACGGTGCCTCCGGTCAGCAAATCGTAAACGTGGCAGAGATTACCTCCGCAGAGGACGGTGACGGCACGGTTTATACAGATATTGACTCTACTCCCAACAACGGCAACTCCGATGAGGACGACATTGACGAGGAGATGATTGAACTGATACCCCACGACCCGACTGGCTGGATTTACTGCGATAAAACGGGCAAAATCATCACCGGAGGAACCATCACCGTCACAGGGCCAAACGGAATCCCAAACAGTCAGGTGGACATCGTTCACGATGGCTCGGAGGGGTACTACGAGTTCTACACCAATGGTACGCCCGGTATTTACACCCTGAGTTATTCGCATCCGCTGGGCTATCCGATCAGCTCAAATTGCCCACCACTGGCTGGGCCCTTCGATCCTACTGGCATGCAAAGTCCCGTGGAACTTGGTTCTGACACCCTCAACATCGATTACATTGAGGACGTGACCTGTGCTGGGAACCCATTTTACCTTTCGTTTCAATTGGAGCCAAACGACCCCATTATCCTGCACAACAACCTGCCCGTGCAGTGCATCCTCATTGCATCGGTGGTCTGTGACGATATCAACCACAACGACCAATCCGATGCGGGCGACCAGCCCATTGCAGGAGCAACGGTCTTCCTCTACGACTGTGCCGACACCTCAACACCAATATTCACCACGACGAGCGATTCGCTCGGACACTACCGTTTTGATGGCCTTGAACCGGGCAACTACATGGTCGGCTACGACCTGCCGCCCGGTGTGCGCCCAATTTCAAGCGGCGTGATTGACGAAAACGGCTTCTCGCCCTGCATCACCCTGACCTGGGGGCAGTGCGACACCAACACCGTCATCTGCCTCTACACCTGCCCAGAAGTTTCCGCTGGGCCGGACTTGGCTCATTGCAGCAGCAGCGATTCCAGCCAGTTGAGCGCAACGGTTCCTTATGGCAGCGGCAGCTTCACCTGGTCGCCAGCGACTGGCCTCAGGAACCCGAATATTGCCAACCCAGTTGCCACGCCTTTGGCAACCACCACTTACACCGTGACCTTCGACGACGGCTTTGGCTGCGTGGACAGCGATGCCATGACAATAGCCGTGGGCAACCCGGTGCCGTACCTGACCTACTCGCCGTTTGCCGATACGACCATTGATTGCACCAGCCCGCTGACGCCGTTCGAGGCGCCTGTTTTTGCGGATGCTTGCGACAGCGATTTGACCGTCACGCTGGACAGCACGGTGACGAACAACCCATGCGGGCGGGTCATCGTCCGCACCTGGACGGCCACCAACGACAACGGCAACAGTGCCAGCTTCACGCAGACCGTGACGGTGGACGACAACACGCCGCCCGTCATGTTTGCAACCCATTCATTTTTTGGTGAAATCACGGATGGCGACACGCTGTACGCCGATTGCACCCAGATACCCTCGCTCGACTCGATTGGCTTCTCGGCCTTCGATTTTTGCTCCGCAACGACCGTCAATTTCACGGAAAACGTGACCTACGGCAACTGTGCGGTGGACGGCTACCTCCAGTCCCGCTACTGCGGCTGGACGGCCACCGATGCTTGCGGCAATGTGGACAGCCTCTTTTTCTGGGTCATCATCACCGACACCACGCCACCGACCTTGGTGGGCGTACCCGCCGATGTGGACATGCCTTGCGGCCAAGCGGCCCCAGCAGTGGCCAGCGTCACGGCCAACGACCTTTGCGACGGCAACCTGCCCGTCACCTTCAGCCAGACCCAAACGAACAACGGTTGCAGCACGACCATCACCCGCACTTGGTCGGCCACGGACGCCTGCGGCAACACGGTTTCCGCTGCGCAAATCATCAATATTACCACCGACAACCAGCCGCCAGTTTTTGCGGGCATACCTGCAAACACGACCGGCACCTGCGGCAACATTCCGCCAATCCCTGGGGGCATCACTGCCACCGACAATTGCGGTTCGGGCGTACAGATTACCTTCAATGAATCCATTGCTGGCAACAACTGCAACTACACGCTGACCCGCACCTGGACGGCCACCGACGGCTGTGGCAACGTGGCAACTGCCACGCAAACCATCACGTTGACGGACGACGATTCCCCAGTGCTAGTTGGGCTTCCTGCCAGCAACATCACGGCGAGTTGCGGCAGCCTGCCGCCAGCACCAACCGTGACTGCCACCGACGGCTGCGATACCGCTGTGGTTGTTGTGTTCAGTGAAATTCAAACTGGCAGCGGTTGCGCTTTTACCATCACCCGCACCTGGACGGCTTCCGACGACTGTGGGCATACCACTTCGTTTACCCAAACCATCAATGTGGTGGACGACCAAGGCCCGGTCATCTCCGTCACAGCACCCGGCCTGACCTGGCTCAGTCACGGCGATACCCTCATCCGGCAGTGCAACCAGGTCATCTCGCTGACGGCTGGCAGCGCCATCGCCGTGGATGCTTGCTGCACCTCGCCGCCGACCTTGACCTTCCATGAGTGGGTGACAGCTGGCACTTGCCAAGATGACGGCTACCTGCAATTGATGACCTGCGGCTGGACATCCACCGACTGCTGCGGCAACGTGGACAGCTTATTTTTCACGGTCATCGTGACGGACACGATACCGCCGAAACTCTACGGGGTGCCAGCGGACGTGACCTTGTCCTGCGGGCAAACACCTTCTTCCACGCTGCCAAACGTGGTGGCGCAAGACAACTGCACCAACAACCTGACCGTCACTTTCAGTACCAGCACGGTCAACATCCCCGGCGGCTACATCCTGACCCGCACTTGGTCGGCCACGGATGCCTGCGGCAATGTTGGCACAAAAAGTCAGACGATTACAGTCACCCTGACGGACGTGGTGCCGCCAGTGATTGCCAACGTACCAGTGGACATCAGTTTAGACTGCGGTTCGCCGATTCCGCCAGCCTCCCCTTTCGGGGCCGGGGGAGTAACGGCCACCGACAACTGCGATTCGACGCCTACTTTGTCGTTTAATGAAACCAACAGTGGCGGCACTATCTGCTACACGATAACAAGAACCTGGACTGCCACCGACGACGATGGAAACACCATCACCGCCACGCAAGTCATCACGGTGACGGACGATGTGTTGCCGACGCTGGTCGGCGTACCCGCCAATACGACTGCTGATTGTGGCAACGTTCCAGCCCCAGCGACGGTGACGGCCACGGACAATTGCAGCGCCAACTTGCAGGTGGTCTTCAGCGAAACGCAGACCAGCGACCCCTGCAACTACACCATCACCCGCACCTGGTCGGCCACGGACGACTGTGGCAATGTGTCAACGGCGGTGCAAATTGTCACGGTGCACGGACACGGAACCGCCCGTGATGTTTGCCACCCACGCTTATTTCGGGGAAATACAGCACGGCGACACGCTCTACGCCGACTGTGGCCAGATACCGTCGCTGGACTCGATTGGGTTCTCGGCCTACGACCTTTGCGGGGCCACGACCATTGATTTCACGGAGACCGTGGTGCAGGGAAGCTGCTCGGTGGACGGCTTCACCGAACTGCGCTACTGCGGCTGGACGGCGACGGATGCCTGCGGCAACGTGGACAGCCTCTTTTTCACCGTCATCATCAGCGACCTGCTGCCGCCGACGATAGTGGGTGTTCCAGCGGATACCACGGTTGAATGCGGCCAGGTGCCGCCCGTGCCCCTCGTGACGGCAACCGACAACTGCGACCCAGCACCTGTCCAAACCTTTGCGGAAACGACCGCTGGCAGCGGTTGCACTACCATCACCCGCACCTGGACGGCCACCGACGACTGCGGCAACCAGACCTTTGCGCAGCAAACACTGACGGTCACGGACACGCGCAGCGCCCGTGATGTTTGCCACCCACGCTTATTTCGGGGAGATACAGCATGGCGACACGCTCTACGCCGACTGTGGCCAGATACCGTCGCTGGTTGATTTCACGGAAAGTGTGGTGCAGGGAAGCTGTTCGGTGGACGGTTTCACCGAACTGCGCTACTGCGGCTGGACGGCGACGGATGCTTGTGGCAATGTGGACAGCCTATTTTTCACCGTCATCATCAGCGACCAATTGGCACCGACAATTGCGGGCGTTCCGGCGGATGCCACGGTTGAATGCGGCCAAGTGCCGCCCGTACCCAACGTGACGGCAACCGACAACTGCGATCCAGCGCCCGTCCTAACCTTTGCGGAAACGACCGCTGGCACCGGCTGCGACCTGACCATCACTCGCACTTGGACGGCAACGGACGATTGCGGCAATGTGTCAACGGCGGTGCAAATTGTCACGGTCACCGACACGGAAGCGCCCGTGATGTTTGCCACCCACGCTTTCTTTGGGGAGATACAGCACGGCGACACGCTCTACGCCGACTGCAGCCAGATACCGTCGCTGGACTCGATTGGGTTCTCGGCCTACGACCTTTGCGGGGCCACGACCATTGATTTCACGGAGACCGTGGTGCAGGGAAGCTGCTCGGTGGACGGCTTCACCGAACTGCGCTACTGCGGCTGGACGGCGACGGATGCCTGCGGCAACGTGGACAGCCTCTTTTTCACCGTCATCATCAGCGACCAACTGCCGCCGACGATTGCGGGCGTTCCTGCGGATACCACGGTCGAATGTGGCCAGGTGCCGCCCGTGCCCAACGTGACGGCCACCGACAACTGCGACCAAGCGCCCGTCCTCAGTTTTGTGGAAACAATTGTGGGTACTGACTGCGACCTGACCATCACTCGAACCTGGACGGCCACGGACAACTGCGGAAACACCGCAACGCAAGTTCAAATAATCACGGTGGTGGATTCGTCCTCCATTCAAATTGTGTTCACGAACCCAGTGCTGTCTGGGCTTGGCGATGGTGATACACTGGTGATACCTTGTAGCAACCCGGCCATCTTCGATGCAGGTGACGCAGAGGCGGTTGGCGGCTGCGGCGACACACCCGTTGTTTTCAACGAAAACGGCATCACGCCCGGCAACTGCACCGACGACGGCTTCATCGTCATCATGCACTGCACCTGGACGGCCACCGATACTTGCGGCAACACGGCTTCTGTCACCTTGCACATAATGGTGGTGGACAATGTGCCGCCAGTTTTTAGCAACGTGCCAGCCGACCTGACCATCAACTGCACCGACCCGCTGCCGCCATGCGGCAACCCGACGGTGAGTGATGATTGTGGTAGCGTGGCCTTGACACTTCAAGTTCGACCACGGTACTCACTGCTGATGGCTACGACCGAATCTGCACCTGGACGGCTACGGACGACTGCGGAAACATTGCGACAGCCAGCAGCACCGTGCATGTGGTGGACAACGGGGCACCCGTCATCAGCGGTGTGCCAGCCGACAGCACCATCTACTTGGCAAACGGTGAAACCGTGCCGTCGCCGGCCACCGTGACGGCCACCGACGGCTGTCCGGCACAGTCCATCCCGGTTGTTTTCTCCGAAACTTCTGCGCCGATGGGCAACGACAGTTGCATGACCAAAATCATCCGCACCTGGTCGGCCACCGACAGCGACGGCAACACCGTCGTGCAGCAGCAGGAAATCATCGTGGTGGGCTTCATGGATGCGAGCATTGCGTCAACCACACCCGATACTTGCGGCATGGGGATTGGCTCCGCAACGCTGTTGCCAGATAGCTACGGCTATGCCTGGAGCGACGGCGGCAACGGCAACATCCGCACCGACCTCAGCGCAGGAACCTACACGGTAACAGCCACGAATAACGGCCCCACGGGGGCAGGCTGCACCGAGGTGCTGACCGTCACGATTGCCAATGTGCAAGTGCCGCTGGCCATTGAATCCATCAGCACCACTCCGGAAACTTGTGGCGGTGGCGATGGTACGGCAACCATTGCGCCAGCAAACTACGACTACGCTTGGAGCGACCCCACAGGGGCAAGTGCTGGAACGGGCGCTGTGCGCAACGACCTGGCGGCTGGCAGCTACACCGTGACGGCCACCAACGGCGCATGCTCGCTGGTCTTCGTGGTGGACATTGCCGACGGCTGCGACTGCGTGGCTGCCGTGCTCGATTCGCTGAACACCACCGATGCGAGCTGCGGCGCTGCCGACGGCACTGCGACGCTCAATTTGGCGGGCGACGTGGCGGACTACGGCTTCCTCTGGATACCAAACCTTGGCACTTCCAACGCCGCTGGCAATGCCCGCACGGGCCTGCCCGCCTCGCATTACGTGGTGCTTGCGACCTATCAGGGCAACAACAACTGCGTGGAGAAATTCGAGTTCGACATATTCGACGACTGCCCGAAATGTGCGCCAATATTCTCAACTGCATCGTACACGGTGAGCGTTTCGGCCTCACCGGGGCTGGTTTGCCTGCCCGTGCCTTTCGCAGCGCTTTCGCAGCAAGTGGTTGAACTGGATGGTGCGCCAAACGCTGGAAACCTGACCCCATGCGATGGGGAAGATGTGCTCAATTATGGATTTGAGCCATTCCCCAACGGCCTGTTGCAGGTCAGGTGGCGCCTTGCATCCGATACATTCTACACGCTGGTCAACGACCTCAGCGCAGTGGCTGGGTTCATGAACCAACTCGACGCAGTTGGCAATTGGTCGTTCGATGCGGTGAACAGGCGCTTTGTTTCTGGCAACATTGGCGGCAGCTATGGCAAAATGCAAATCACGCATTTGCCGACAGGCGAAGTGCAGGAGAGCAAGGCGAAAATGGTGAAAGTGCCCATGGGCACGAGCCTGTACCTGACTACCGGGACGCACCAGTTGGTCGTCTCGAACGCAAGCACGGGCTGCTCGGATACCTTGAACATCACGGTGAACCTGGGGGCAATCGTGCAGGTGGAGCCGTCAAAACTGCAACCTGACACGCTGCAGACGAAGCAAGGTACTCCGGTCATCGGCGATGTGCTGGCCAATGATGTCATCAAGCAGCACATCAAGCAACTGACCATTGCGGAGCAACCAGCCAACGGCACGGCTTGGGTGAACGTGGACAACACGGTGAGCTACCGACCGCTCATCGAGTACTGCAACTCGTACGAGCACCAGCCGCTGGACCAGTTCATTTACGAGGTTTGCTTTGAAAACGGCAGCCGAATGCAGTCCAGCGTCAGCGTGGAAGTAGCCTGCGAAGACAAGGAGCCAGCCACTGAAATCACGCTGTACCCGAACCCGACGAACAGGTTCGTTTACCTTGACCTTTCGCCGATAGCTGGCAAGCCAGTCGTTGTGGAGGTGTTCAACAACCTTGGCGTCAAGATGCAGACAATTAGTTTGGAAGAGGCACCTTCGGTTCCGCTGAAAATAGAACTGGACGGTTATGCGGCAGGCCACTATGCGGTACTGATAAATTCTCCCGGTAGCAAGCCGTTTGTACGGCAATTAATTGTCGGAGGGCGATAAAAATGTTTAAGATTGAACTTCTATGAGAAAGGGGAGAGGGCGTTGCCTTCTCCTTTTTTTGTTTGCCCAAAATCAGGTTCCAAGTTTGATTTTAAACCATTTTTGCGGGAATATTATACCGTAGGATGTAACAGCTTTTGGCTGTTACTAGGTTTGGCAAATCAAAATTTGTGCCCCTCCTCGCGCCTTGGGGGGGGTTGCCACCCTATTTGCCAAAACCTATAGCGAAGTATAGCCATTGGCTTTTGGATTTTTAGCCAATGGCAAATGACCAACAGCTAACTGCCCGAAGTATAACCAAGCCAACCGCCGCCATTTCAATGATTGAACAAACCACCATTAGCAACTTTCACCAGATTTTTGGCACAAAACCCGACCTCGTGGTGCGGGCACCGGGCCGCATCAACCTCATCGGGGAGCATACCGACTACAACGGCGGCTTCGTGCTGCCCGCCGCCATTGACAAGGCCATCTGGTTGGCGATGGGGCGGCGCAACGACGACGAACTGCATTTCCACTCCCTCGACCTGCACGACAGCTACCGTGGCGAGGTCGGCACTTTCCAAAAATCGGAGAAAAATTGGGCGAACTACCTGCTCGGCGTCATCAGCGAGGCACAAAAAGATGGGCTGAAAATTGGCGGGGTGAACGTGGTGTTCGGCGGCGACATCCCCATCGGAGCGGGGATGTCCTCGTCGGCGGCGCTGGAGAGCGGGATGCTGGCGGGGCTGAACGAGCTGTACGACCTAAAGCTGCAAAAATTGGACATCGTGAAGCTGGCGCAACGGGGCGAAAACCGTTTCGTGGGCATGAACTGCGGCATCATGGACATGTTCGCCTCGATGATGGGCCGTGCCGACCATGTCCTGCGCCTCGACTGCCGCAGCCTGGACTTTGAGCATTTCCCGTTCCATGCGCCCGATTTTGCGCTGGTCTTGTGCAACAGTGGCGTGAAGCACTCCCTCGTGAACAGCGAGTACAACACCCGCCGGGCGGAATGCGAGGCGGGCGTTCGGTATTTTCAAGCTTTTTTGCCGGAGGCAAAGACGCTGCGTGACGTGCCGCTCGATTTGGTTTTGGGTGAAAAAGAGCGGCTGCCAGTCCATGTTTTCCAGCGCTGCAAGTTCGTGGTGGAGGAAATCGGGCGGGTGGGTGCTGCTTGCAATGCGCTGAAAACCAGCGACTTCGCCACCTTTGGGCAATTGATGTACGCCACCCACGAGGGCCTACGGCACGAGTACGAGGTCACTTGCCCGGAGACCGATTTCTTGGTGGACGAAGCCCGTGGCCATGCGGCCGTTTTGGGTGCCCGACAGATGGGCGGGGGGTTTGGTGGCTGCACCTTGAACCTGGTTCGAGCGGCGGCTGTGGAGGGATTTGTGGCGCAAATGACAGATGCCTACCGGCTGCAATTTGGGCTGAAACTGGTATGTCACAACGTCAAAATAACGGATGGGGTGGGGGTTATTCAAGTTGCGGATTTTCGGTAGGGTGGGTTGGCGGGTTCGTTTTTTAGGGGCGGTGGAAATAAGGTTGGGCAAAGTTTGGCAGGTTGGATTAAGATTATTTGCTTTGTATTTATTTGCTTGTTGTCGGCGGTTGAAACGGCCGATTTTACCCATCAAATATTAGCATCCTCCAAAATGACGATACCTCAATACCTCGACAACATCCACCGGCGCTACGCCCTCGGCAATGCTACCGAACATACCTTCCGGGGCGACCTCCAACAACTCATCGAAAGCCTCGTGCCGGACATCCGGGCGACCAACGAACCCAAGCGGCAATCTTGCGGAGCACCAGATTATATCCTCACCCGAAAAAACATCCCCGTCGGATTCATAAATACTTCTTGCCTAGTGCATTAAGAAAGCCGGTGTCACTTCAAGAACACCATCGCTTCCAACCAAAAAAACTACCTTTGCCCTATGTCATACCAAACTTCACTGTTCGATTTCCCAGCGCCGGAAACTGCTGAAAAGCAAGACTACTCGGCCACTTTCGCCGATAATATGAGCCTGCCCATCCATAAATGGTACCGTTATACCGCTGGGTTCTCGGCATCTTGGGTGCGTGAGCTGATTGAACAAGAAAAGAAAAACGGAAGGTCGAAGGTGATTGACCCTTTTGCAGGTTCGGGCACCGTTTTACTGGAAAGCGAGTTTGCTGGCGTGGCTTCCTACGGCGTGGAGGCGCACCCCTATATCTATCGGATAGCCAAGGCAAAGCTGGATTGGAACTTCCCGGCCAATGATTTCAAGGAAGGCGCCCTGAGCCTGCTGAAAAAGGCAAAGACAATTGTAGTCACAAGGACGGAATACCCCAAATTGATTGCCAACTGCTACCCTCCTGAGACCATCCAGAAGCTGGAGGCCATCAAGCAAGCATGGCTGGATACCGAGCAAAGCGATGAAATCAAGAACTTCAATTGGTTCGTGCTTACTTCCATCCTTCGGACCACCTCGCCCGTGGGCACGGCGCAATGGCAGTACATTCAGCCCAACAAGTCGAAGTCGAAGGTGCTGGACCCTTTCTTTGCGTTTGAGACCAAAGTGAACGATATGTACTTGGACATGAAGCGCACCCAAGCCCGTTTCAGCAACGTGCAGGATGCCATAGTGCTGAACGAAGATGCCCGGAACATCCAGTCCATCCCCGATGCTTGGGGCGATTTGGTGATAACGTCGCCACCTTATGCCAATAATTACGACTATGCCGACGCCACCCGCTTGGAGATGATGTTCTGGGGGGATATTTCCGGTTGGTCGGACTTACAGGACAGCGTCAGGAAGCATTTGGTCAGGGCCTGTACACAGCACGTTTCGGGCATGACCGACGAAATCCAAAAGCTATTGTACGCCCCGAAGCTGGCTTCCATACAAGACGAATTGTTGGAAGTATTTGATACCCTCAAAGAAGAACGGCTCAAGCATGGCGGCAAAAAGAACTATCACCTGATGATAGCCGCCTATTTCAACGACTTGGCGGATGTCTTCCTTTCCCTACGGCAAGTGACACAAGAAAACTGCAAAATGTGCTTTGTCATTGGCGATTCAGCACCTTATGGAATATACGTGCCCGTGGACAAATGGCTCGGCGAATTGGCCATTGCCGCAGGCTTTAGCGATTATAGCTTTGAAAAATTAAGGGATAGGAACGTTAAATGGAAAAACAGGAAACATACAGTTCCCTTGTTTGAAGGGCGATTATGGATAAATGGATAAACTATGGCGCAATCTTTATCACATAAATTCGGGCAAATCATTGGCGACCTTTTGGAAGCAGGGTTGGAGCCGCAGCTACGGCAGTTTGCCAAGAAACATAAACTCTATTTGGACAAAAAAGGCAAGCGGAAAGCCAGGGCTGGCCAAAAAGTTTCTTGGAAGGATGACAAAGACAATATGCATGACCTTGATTTTGTGTTAGAGCGTGGCGGCACCGACAAAAAATTAGGCGTTCCGGTCGCTTTCATTGAATCTGCATGGCGCCGATATACCAAACATTCAAGGAACAAAGCGCAGGAAATCCAAGGTGCAATACTGCCATTAGCATTCAAATACAAAAACGTCTCCCCATTCATAGGCGTGGTTCTGGCGGGGGAATTTACCGAAGGTGCTATAAATCAGTTAGAATCTATCGGTGTTATTGTCTTATACTTCCTATACGAGACGGTTGTAAAAGTATTTAAGAAATATGGACTAGATGCTGCGTTTGGCGAAGATACTCCTGAAGTTGAATTCGAGAAAAAGCTTGCAGCTTGGGCAAAATTGCCCAATAAATCGGATATAGCAAAAGAATTAATGAGGCTGAATAAAGCCGAAGTTGATAAATTCTTCGATAAATTCGCCAAGCGCATTTCCCGCTTTGTGGAGCGCATCATCATTCTACCCTTGCACGGCGAAGAATCGGCCACTTCTTCAGTGCTGGATGCTCTAGCTTTTTTAAAGCAATACCAAGAAGGCACTACACAAAAGCCCTTTACTCGGTATGAGATAACCATCAAGTACAATACAGGAGATAAGATTGAAGCGAGTTTTAAGGAAAAAGTGGATGCAATTCAGTTTTTGGAGTCTTATAAATAACTTATGCCTACCCGCCAGCCGAGCCTAAGCATGGACATCATACAGCAGATAGCGAAGGGGTTGGGGCTGGCCTTCACACCGGAGCGGGAGGGCGGCAGCGAGGTCTGCTTCGCCAACAACCACGCCGACTTGCAAGATGCGTACAAGCAAAATTTTTCGCCCATTGACCTACTGGACTATATCTACGCCGTGCTGCACTCGCCCAGCTACCGGGAGCGGTACAAGGAGTTCTTGAAGATAGATTTTCCGAGAGTTCCCTATCCGCAGGATGCGGATACATTTTGGAAGTTGGTGCGGCTGGGCAGTGAGATACGGCAACTCTACCTGCTGGAAAGCCCCACGGTGGAGCGGTACATCACGCAGTACCAAGTGCCGCAATTGGCCTGGGAGTTCTACATCGGCGGTTACCAGCCCGCCCAGAAGTGGCTCAAAGACCGCAAGGACAGGCAGTTGGACTTCGACGACATCCTGCACTACCAGAAAATAATCATCGCCCTCACGGAGACGGATAGGGTGATGACGGAGCTAGACAAGGTGTTCAAGGTCGGGGAGGTTTGAAACCTCCCCGACTTTTGATGAAATATAGGCGGTGGGTTTAGGTTAGTTTTGTGGTGCTAAAAAAGAAATCATCAAATATCTCAATCATGAAATACTTCTATTTTTTAATGGCCATTACATGGGTAGCATGTACCACTAGCAACGAGCGGCAAAACGAATCAATTGCCAATGGAGATACGGTCACCGTTCAACCAGCACCAACTCAAGAAATTAAAACCGAGGAACCCACTGTTCCCTTACCGGAAGCGAAGGTGTATTCCAATGAACGGTTCAAAGAAGTGACGGTGGAAACAATTGGGGAGCATACGTTTCTAATTCAGGGCAAGGGACAAATTTTTGAAGCGAGATTTGGTTGGGTCGTAGAGGATGGCCACCAAGAGCTAAAAAAAGGCTCCGAGATGACGGACGCTGGTGCGCCGGAATGGGGCAAGTTTAAGTTTACGATAGACGTGCAAAAAGAACGTGCGAATTCAACCTTGATGTTGATACTGTTTGAATCCAGCCCAAAAGATGGGAGCCGTCAATATGAATTACCAGTTTTACTTTATTAACGTGGGTTCGGAGATTTCAAAAGCCGCAGAGCGGGGGTGATGTTTGTAGAAAATCGTGAAATCCGATTTTGAGCACCAGCGGTGCGGCAATAATATTTCGCACCGCTGGTGCTGCCCCCCTACTATTGCTCATTCTACAAATATTATCGCCGCTCTGCGGCTTTCGGATATCCAAATTCACGTTTTTTAACTTGAGTTCGGAGATTAAGGAAGCCGCAGCGCGGCGGTGGTGTTCGTAGGACTGCCCCAAAAGATTAAAATAAGAATTGGGGCGACAATATCATAATCGCCGCCCCAAGTCCCTTAGCTTCCACTTGAGCCAAAAGTTTAAACAGGTTCAGCGTTTATCCCACCTATTTTGTTGCCTTCAGCAAAATCCCCAGGTGAATTTCTTTGCGAATCAAGTCGTCTGGTTTGCCGGTGTACTTTAAATCCCACTGCGAGCGGTCAATGTTGAATTTGGCCATGGCGTTCACCGTGTCGTCCATCACCATGATGCGGGCTGGGAACTGGATGTTTTTGGTGATGTTTTTTATCGTCAGGTTGCCACTGATGGTATGCGTGGGCGTGTCAACCTTGTATTTGCTGATGTCCGCTTGACGGGGGTCTTCCTGTTCCGCTACCTGTTCGCCGGTAAAGGGCGTCACCGCCGTAACCTCGAAGGTCGCTTCGGGATAATTGGCCACATCAAAAAAGTCGGGCGATTTGAGGTGTACCGTGAGCTTGTCGTTGCCCGCTTTGTCGGAACCTTTTGGCCCAGTGACCGTGAGGCCGCTGAGGTCCATCACAAATTTGCCGCCAGTGATGGTGCCACTTTGCACCTGCAATCCACCGCTTTTTTATTGGGAGAGCGCCCAAATGATAGCCGCTTACCTTCGTGCCAATCCATTCTACCTTGCTGACGGTGGGGTCCATTGCCCAGGTTTCGCCGGGTGCAGTTTCCGTCACTGCTTGTGCTTCGGAGGTTTCAGCTTTGTCGCTGTCGGGTGCCTGGGTGCAGGCCAATGTAAACATCATGGCGAATGCACTCAAACTGAAGAAAATGGTCTTTTTCATGTTGTCTTAATTTTAAAGATGATTGTCTGTAAGTGCCAACGGTCTATAAAGGCAGAAGTTCATATCCTCTGTGGTATCCATCGGCAGTGTCAGGGCAATTCGCTGATAGTGTTGGACTTTCCACGGCAAAAATCACCGCTACCAAATCCCGCCAAACTGCTATTATTGCTGCGTAAACATCGACAAGGTTCATTGGGTCGAGCGTTTATTGAGAATAATCGTCCCATCGGGACGGCATCTTTGTAGCAGTGACAAATAATTCCTACAAAGATGCCGTCCCGATGGGACGAAATACATGACTCTTTAACGTTAGGCGTTGAAAATCCTGCCGACGTTCCATTCACCAAACTAATTGAACAGTACATGAAAAAACTGACTCACCTGCTGCTTTTACTGGCCACGACCACTGTGCTCGCGCAAAATGCATCCCTGAACATCATCCCGCAACCCGTTGAAATTCAACAGCTTGTGGGCAGTTTTACCCTCGGCAAAGCCACCACCATCGGTTACAACCGGGCAGAGGCCAAGCCCGTGGCCGATATGCTGGCCCGGCACCTGAGCACCCCAACGGGCTTTGCGCTGTCGGCGAAGGAGGGTAAGGCCGCCGCCATCTACCTCAGCCTGAATGCCAAGTCCAACGACCGCATCGGCAAGGAAGGCTACACCTTGGAGGTCGGGGCAAAAAGCGTGACCATCGCTGCGAACCAACCCGCAGGGCTTTTCTACGGGATGCAGACGCTGCTCCAGCTTTTCCCAAAGGAAATCGAAAGTACCACGTCGGCCAAGGTCTTCTGGACAGTGCCAGCCGTACGCATCACCGACTATCCCCGCTTCGGCTGGCGGGGCCTGATGCTCGATGTGAGCCGCCATTTTTTCCCAAAAGAAGATGTAAAAAAGTACATTGACGAGATGGTGCGCTACAAGTACAACACTTTCCACTGGCACCTCACGGACGACAACGGCTGGCGCATCGAAATCAAGAGCTTGCCCAAGCTGACGGAGGTAGGCGCTTGGCGGGTGGAGCGGGCCGGCCACTTCGGCGACCGGGCGGCTGTGCAGCCGGGCGAGAAGGCCACCTACGGCGGTTTTTACACCCACGAAGACATCCGAGAAATCGTGAAATACGCTGCCGAGCGCAATGTGACCATCGTGCCGGAAATCGAGATGCCGGGCCACAGCATGGCGGCGCTGGCTGCTTATCCCGAGTTGAGTTGCACCGACGAAAAAGTGTACGTGAACCCCGGCACGGGCTTCGCCGATTGGTTCGGCAACGGCACTTTCCGGGTGAACATGGAGAACACGCTGAACCCCTCGGACGAGAAGGTTTATGAGTTTGTGGACAAGGTGCTCACGGAGGTAGCGCAGTTGTTCCCCAACCCGTACATCCACGTCGGCGGCGACGAGTGCTACAAGGGCTACTGGAAAGAAGACGCTGGTTGTCAGGCGCTTATGAAAAAATTGGGCATTCGCCACGTCGAGGATTTGCAGGGCTATTTCATGGGCAGGGTGGAAAAGATGCTGCAAGCGAAGGGCAAAAAACTGTTTGGCTGGGACGAGATTTTGGAAGGTGGCCTCTCGCCCGGCGCCACAGTGATGAGCTGGCGGGGCATGAAGGGCGGCATCGAGGCGGCGCATCTCGGCCATGACGTAGTGATGACGCCGACGACCTACGTCTATATTGACTACTGCCAAGGCGACCCGACCATTGACCCGCCGATTTATGCCTTCCTGCGCTGCCAAAAAAGCTACAGCTTTGAGCCGGTGCCGGAGGGCGTGGACGCCAAGCTCATCCTCGGCGGCCAGGCCAACCTCTGGACGGAACAGATACCGACCCTGCGCTATGCGGAGTACATGACCTACCCACGTGCTTGGGCATTGTCGGAGGTGTTTTGGTCGCAAAAAAAGGACAAGAACTGGGACAATTTTGCGAAGCGGATGGAGGCGCATTTCCAGCGTTCGGACGTGGCCGGAAAGAACTACTCGAAGGCCGTGTACGACCCCATCGTTCGCACTAAAATGGAGAACGGCAAGCTAGTACTGACGCTGGCCTCGGAAGTTCCTGGCCTCGACATTTACTACACCATTGACGATACCATGCCGGACAACTACTCGACCAAGTCCAGCGGCAATCCGGTCACGCTGCCAGATGGCCCCATCACGCTGCGGGTACAAGCTTACCGCAACGGTCAGCCGATTGGTCATTTGATTACGCTGAAGCGGCGGCAGTTGGAAGATAGGGCTGGGAATTGAAATGGAGAATTGAAAATTGAAAATGGAGAATTGGGAAAGGGGACCTTCCAAGTTTCAAAAATTGGAAGGTCTTTTACCCACTTTTTTTGAACCACCAAAGGAGTTCCAATGAAAGAAACCACCTATTTCGATAATGAGACGATGCTGCTGCTTGGGCTGATTGGGGCTTTGCTGATTGGCATTCTGGTATTGAGGAAACAAGGCAAACGGCGCAAATAAACCAATGTCTCGTCCTGAAATAGGTTGAACGTTGGAAGCCATTCCCCTAAAAGACTCCCTTGGGACAAGTTGCCGCCTATTTTTGAAAAATGTTTGTTTTGCTCCCAAAATGATTTCCTTGTTTCAATTATTTACCCCAAATTTGTCACCTCGTATAACCTAAAACTAAAATGAAAAATCATGAATGACCTTATCCTCCTCGTTCTTGCCGTCGTTGTTGTAGCAGTGTTGCACCTTCCCGACAAACTAGAAAAAAAAGGACCCTGACGGATTCAAGATACTTCACCCTTTTTCCAAGGCAACCGTATCCTTGAATAACCCTGTATGAATTGCAGGATTATTCAAATTCAAGCCCGATGAGCTATTTATTAGAAAACCTTTTTTGATCAAATGAAATGTTGTTACCTGAGTGGATAATCCCCATGATTGAAATTAACAATTGATTCTGAAAGGAAACATCAGTAAATGCTTACTTGGAACCCTACTCCTTCTTGGGGCTGTAAATACTTTGCATTCACAGGATAGTGTTGCCAATTTTTGGAGTGCTGTCACTCCCATTGCAAGTCCATACGATGTTAAGAAACTGCAGGAATGTTTTTCAAAAGTAGTTAACCTCCCACCTGCTGCCCTGGATTTGCGACCTGTCATGGAATGCCCGGAAAGCGAGGTTTTGAATGGACGGCGAGAAGGACTTCAAAGCGAAAAATATTGGTTGGGAAAAGCCATGAATTTCCGACGCCTTGGTTATATTGATTGCAGCAACAAGGTCCTAGAACTACTTTTACACAATACAACTGATGCCGAAATTCCCAAGCAAATAGACCTCCTCGTCGAGCTGGCGTACAATCAAATTTATTCCTTTCATTACCATGTTGCCGATTCAATTGCCAGCCAAGCCTTGAAGCTTGCGGAGCGTTTACCTGCCAAACACGCCGGTGGCTACTATATTGCTGCCAATGCCAACCATCGAAACCACCGCACAGAACTCGCAAGGGAGCAAGTAGGAGAGGCCCTAGAGCTTGCAAAGAAAGCTGGCAATGAGTACCTGCAAATCCGGATATTATCCTTGATGGGCGTCATCAATCGGGATGTTTTTTTTGGCGCTTCGCTGAAAGCGATTCCCGACCATGTAAAGGCATTGGAATTAGCACAAGCTGTTAAAGACACTTCTTTTATCATCAATGAACTTTTGGTGTTGGGGCTTAATTATGGCGACGCCGGACAGCTCAATCAGCATTTCGATTACCTCAGGCAGGCACTGGATTACCTCCAGCGTTTTGAAGACATCGGGCTACGCATGCGCATTCAAAACGTCCTGTGTGATGATTTGCTCCGTGAAAAAAAGTTTGAGGATGCCGAGCGACTTCGGTTGTTAACGCTGCATTTTGCAGAGGCCAGCCACTCGCTATACACCGGGGATATTAATTTCAGGTTGTATGAGCAGTACTTTGAAACAAAACAGTACGGAAAAGCCAAAGCTGCCTTGGATAGAGCGCACGACATTCTGAAGAATGCCGGTGTGACAGGCCCCAATTTACTTGGAATTCATGAAGGGTATTATGCGCTGGCGAAGGCAACAAACCAACATGAATTGGCGCTTCAATCGCTGGAAAAAGCATACTCTTCGGTCAGCCTGAATTACACCCAAAGAAATGCAGAATTATTGAGCCGCCTCGAAACGCAATACCGGACAGGCGAAAAAGAAAGGCTCTTGCAGGAAAAGGAAAGCCTCCTGAAAACAACCCAACATCAACGCACCATTGTTGTCATTTTTGCAGCGCTTGTCACCATGTTGGGAGCGGCAGTCTTTATCTTTTTCATTCGGCAAAGAAATACCAGCCGCCTGTTGGCCCAGCAAAATGAGACTATCAACCAGCAGTCGAAGGAACTTCAGTCGCTGGAAAAACTCAAGTCACGTTTCTTCGCCAACGTGAGCCATGAGCTGCGCACCCCGCTCATGCTGATACTCGGTCCTGTCAATTCGCTCTTGAAAAGGCACCAAGAAGAAGGTGATGAAAAAAAACTCTTGCACTTCGTTCAGCGCAACGCCCAGCAACTACAAAGGCTCATCAACGAAATCCTCGACCTCTCCAAGCTGGAGGACAACAAAATGATAGTGGTCGAAGAGCCGGTCCTTTTCTTTTCCTACCTGAATGAGCAACTGGCACAGTTCCATTACTTCGCCTCCAGCGTCAAGCTTAATTTTGAACTGAAATGCCAGGCAGACATGTTGCTGAAAATCATGTTGGACAAAAGCAAATTTGAAAAAATCATCCACAACTACCTCTCCAACGCTATGAAGTTCACGCCACCTGGTGGCAAGGTAACGCTGGTGGTGGAAGATATGGGCGCCCAACTTCAACTCATCGTAACCGACACCGGCCAAGGCATCCACCCCGACGACCTACCGCACGTATTTGACCGTTTCTACCAGGCCAATCAACCTGACTTTCGGGCCGAGGGCGGCACTGGCATCGGCCTGTCGTTGGTCAAGGAACTGGCGGAACTGCTCGGCGGTATGGTCTGGGTAGAGAGTGAACTGAAAAAGGGTAGCGTTTTTTATTTCAGGTTTCCGAAGAAGCTTGCAATGCAAATGGAGAATGGAGAATGGAGAATGGAGAATGGACATCACGTGGGCACTCAACCAAGTATTGAAAATGGAGTCCTCAATTACGTGCGTGAGTCTTCGATTTCTCAATTCTCAATTCTCAATTCTCCTTCCATCCTCGTCGTGGAAGACAACCCTGACTTGCGAGAATATCTGCGATTGCTGCTCTCCGACTATCAAGTTTTCACCGCAGAAAACGGACAAGCTGCGCTCGATCTGCTGATTGATGCCGGTGGCCGTCAACCGACTGCCGTGAACCGTCAACCGGATTTAATCATTTCC
The DNA here is from genome assembly GCA_016719855.1 of Saprospiraceae bacterium. GTDB lineage: Bacteria > Bacteroidota > Bacteroidia > Chitinophagales > Saprospiraceae > UBA6168. Next base: position 34,594 of record JADJYH010000021.1, read on the forward strand.
GACCTCATGATGCCCGTCATGGATGGCTTTCAGTTTTTGGAAAAACTCAAGTCTGACGACCGCTTCCGGCATCTCCCTGTCATCATACTCACAGCCAAGGTGAACATCCATTCCAAACTCCAGGCTCTCCGAATCGGTGTAGACGACTACCTCATCAAGCCGTTCCAGGAAGAAGAACTGAAAGCTCGCATCGAGAACCTGCTGCACAACTACCGGGAGCGCATGGCTTTTCGTTCCAAAAACAGGATGGAAACAGGGGAAGCCACTGCACCGGAAGAATCTATCATTACTTCCGTGGATTCCTTGTGGTTGCAAGAAGTAGAAAGCATTTACACGAAACACCTCAACGACGACCGCCTAAGCGTGGACTTTGCCGCCGGGAAATTGAGCCTCAGCGAGCGGCAGTTCAACCGCCGCCTCAAACAACTCACCGGGCTATCCCCCAACCACTACTTACAGGAAATGCGCCTGCAACGGGCGAGGGATTTGCTCCTCGACGGCAACATAACCGCCGTGAAGGAAGCCGCTTTTACCGTGGGCTTCCACGATGTCCGCTACTTTTCCAGCCTCTTCAAACAGCGATTTGGTTCGAATCCATCCGACCTGCGGAAGTGAGAAATTGATTCCTTTCCTTGTTTTCCTTCGAAAATGTCCGTTTTCCCCCCCCAAGTTGTCTGTTTTACCACACCTCGCCTGTCGCATCTTTGCAACATCCTGATTGCCTGAAACACAAATGTTAGCAGGATGCAAGACCTTGATTCAACATAATGGTGAAGCTGCGGCTGACGGAAAAATTGAAATAAAAGGAACACCTAAAACCTCTTCAGCTTATTGACCTTGTTAGCCCCAATCCCTAAAATAATATTCCTGAAACTGTATTATCCATTCATTTTTCACCTACTAAATCCTTTCTAACATGAACGGGAAGCACCCATTTTTCAGACTTTCGGCGAACCTACTGTTTGCCACACTGATTGCCTTTTTGTTTGCCTGCAACGGCAAAGACGAGGCAATAGAATCCGAACCGATAGTTACGGATATACCTGAAACTTATGACATTGACGACTTTACCGGAGAGGTTACCTTGCGCACCGACTGCGAAGGCACCAACATTCATTGGGAATACGAAGGCATAGCTGGCCCCGACCACTGGGACGATATCTGCGAGACTTGGGATTGTGATGGCAACCGCCAGTCACCCGTCAACATCGTCCCGCCGCTTAACCGCACCCTTTCAAAACTGCTCCGATTTTTTTGGAAAAACACCAGCACCAACATCGTGAACAACGGGCACACCATTCAGTACAATATTGACCAACCTGCCGACCCAAACGCAGGCAGCTTTATCTGGCTGAACGGACAGAAGTATTACTTGCTCCAGTTTCACTTTCATGCGGCCTCCGAGCATACAGTGAACGGGGAGCATTACCCCGTTGAAATCCACTTCGTACACCGCAACCCTACCACTGGACAGCTTGCAGTCGTGGGCGTGTTAGTGGAGGAGGGAGATGAAAACCCCTTTTTCGAGCACATCGGCGATCAGTGGCCACACGACGAGGGCAACTATACTAATACCAGTACCTACAATCCGAACGTGTTGATGCCAGCAGGCTACAACAATTCAAGCACCGCACATTTTTGGTGGTACGATGGCTCACTGACCACGCCCCCATGTTCTGAAATCGTAAATTGGATGGTTTGGTCATCAACAATTGAGGCTTCGCACGAGCAACTTGAGGAGATGGAAGCCATCTTGCACGAAAATTACCGTCCCGTATTGCCATTGGGTGCGAGGCTGGTAAAAGCGCAATAATCATATTGAGCAACAAAAAGGATTGGCGCCAATTTCTTTGATTTGCGCTCCTTTCAGCAAACTTCGACCCTGCCATTGGTTTTGGCGGGGTCGAATTATTTTATGGGTTCGTGAAATCTTGCTGACAGTGTTTCAATTTGATACGAATCACCCTAATTTTACGAGCATGATAAACGACTACCTACAAAGCACCCGAAAGCAGTTTGAATACTACAAATTGCTCGGCGAAAAGACCTTCGCCCAACTCACCGACGAGCAGCTTTTCTGGCAGTACAATGCCGAGAGCAACAGCATCGCCACCATCGTCAAGCACCTCTGGGGCAACATGCTTTCCCGCTGGACCGACTTCCTCACCACCGACGGCGAAAAGGAATGGCGGCAGCGGGAGGCCGAATTCGACAACGACCTCCAAAGTCGGGAGGAACTCATGGCCAAATGGAACGAGGGCTGGGACTGCCTTTTCCAAGCTTTGGATTCCGTGAACGAAAGCAATTTCAACACCATCATCTACATCCGAAACCAAGGGCACAGCATCACCGAGGCCATCAATCGGCAGTTGGCGCACTACCCGTACCATATCGGGCAAATCGTGTTCATCGGCAAGATGGTGAAGGATGCGGACTGGGATTCACTGTCCATCCCACGAGGTGGTACGCAGCAGTACAATGCGGCGATGTTCGAGAGCAAGTGAGAGCGTGAGCGAGTGAGCGAGTGAAAGCGTGACATGGCTCACCCGCTCACCTCTTTCACCCGATCACTCTCTCACCCGCTCACCTTCTTAAAACCAATACCCCAAATTAAAATAAACCGCCGCCCCCTCGTTCGATTGCCCGTAGGTCAGTTCAATCGGCCCCAACACCGTGTCAATGCCGTAGCCAAGGCCGAAGCTGTAGATGGCACGTTTCCCTTTTTCAAACGCATTTTGCAGGTAGGCGGCGTTGCCGCTGATGGTCAGGTATTGGTTTTTGAAAAAACGGCGCTGCCAGTACAGGCTTCCGAAAGCCAGTCTCGTGGCCGCCAATTCGCCCAAGCTCAGCCCGATGAACGGCTTGAAATTATTGATGAGATTCAGGTTGTTGCCGCCGATGTAGTAGCGGTAGGGCGAGGCTTCCTCGCCCAAAAGGCCGCCTACTGTGGCGGATGCCCCAAACACCGCCCGCCCGCCCAACTGCTTGACAGCGAGGAAGTTGAGGTCGAGGTTGTAGCCAAATTCACCCCTCGAATCCTCGTCGCCAGCGAACACCGCCGCCGGAAAAGTGACCCGCCCGAACAACGAGGTCAGCGTCCCATTTCGAGGAAAATAACGTCGGTCACGGGTGTCTTTTTTGAAAAAAGTGGCCGCCGTGAGGTACAGTCCCTTTTCATCAAAATAAGGCGCATCGGCCACGCTACCCTTCACTTGGTCGGTGCTGAACTTGTAATATTTTATTTCTGTGCTGACGCCGAATGCGTGGTCACTGCCAGCCAAAAGTTGGATGTACGCCTCGTTGGAGAAGTCGAGGAAGCTGAACACCAACCGGTCAATCTGGCTGCCATCGGGGAGCAGGAGTGGATTGGGCAAGCGGAAGCGCACGTTGTTGAAGTTCAGGCGGCTGTTCACACCAAAATCGGGCAGTGCGCCACGGTCAACGTAGTAGTAAAAATTGTAGCGGAAACGGTCGCCGAGTATCAAGTCCAGTGATGCGATGGAGTTTTCAATCAGCATATTTTGGAAAGTGGCGTTGAGCAAAACGCTGCTCCGGTACTCGTTGTCGTAATGCAGTGCCGCCCGAAATCGGCGGTCGTAGCCAGTCCTCGTATGGGGGTTCAGGTTCAGGCCGTAGCGGTCATCTTCTGTTTTAAAACATTGATAATCAATGAACTGGTAAGTGCCAGCGCCGTAGAGGTTGGTGATGCCTGTGTAAAAATCCTTCTCCGAAAGCAGCCCAGGCAGTTCACCGGGGAAGTTGCGCAGAATGGCCTGAGCGTTGATTTTTGCATTTTTTGAAACAAAGACAGTGTCAAATTTCCAGGGATTCACCGTGGCTTGCGGCAATTGGCGGTTTGGTTGCGGTGATTTTTTTTGCCGCTCCGCAATGGCAGTCAGCACCTCCCAAAGCTCTCGTGCCGACCGTTCGCCCCGTTTCATCAGCGTGTCAGTCAACTCGAAATCCGTCAGGCCGATGCCCACCACGTCGGGGCAGATGAGCACATCGCAATATGGCAGTTGCTCCTCCGAATTTGCGTTCATTTGGAACGACCCGATTTGGGTGAGGAATTTTTCGAGCGAATTGAGTTCGTTGCGGCCAAGTAGCCCCTCTTCCACGTTCACGCCGATGACGAGATCCATGCCCCGTTCCTTCACCTCCTTGGCCGGAAAGTTGTTGACGATGCCGCCATCGGCCAGCAGTCGGTAGTTGATTTCGACGGGTGCAATCAGGCCAGGAAATGCACCGCTTGCCCGCATGGACAAGGCCAAGTTGCCGTGGTCGAGCATGACGCTCTCGCCCGTGCTCACGTCGGTGCCGGTGCAAAAAAACGGGATGGGCAATTGGCTGAAATCGGTGATAAATGCAGTCTTTGCCGTGAGGCGGCTGAGGAGGTTGTAAACGAGTTGGCCATCGGAGTAGGCCAGCGGGAGGCCCACTTTGCCGTCTTTCACGGTGAGCGTGAAGGCGTATTTTTCGCCATTGAGTTTTTCAAAAATGGGCGTCACCTCCCTCGGAATCTCGTCTTCGAGCAGTGCGGCCATGTCGGTGCTTTTCAGGATGCTGTCCAGCTCCGCCGCCGACCAGCCGCTGGCGTACAGCCCACCGACGATGGCCCCCATGCTCGCCCCGCCGATGTAGTCAATGCGGATGCCGGCTTCTTCCAGCACCTTCAGCACGCCCACATGGGCGTAGCCCTTTGCCCCGCCGCCACTCAGCACCAGGCCGACCCGGTAAGGTTGCGGTTCTGCGTTTTGCGCCAGCGAAAAAAAAAACTGGAAAGCAGGCAAATGGCAATGGAGAGTGTTTTGATTTTCATGCTGATTTTTGGTGAAGCCTTGTGTCGGCTTCGCAAAAAATAGGTCAAACGCATCAAACGAAACCAAGTCGTACTTTTGCAAAAAAACGAAGACACCGATGTTAAAAATTCTCGCATTTCTCCTCATAGGCTTGTTTGTTGCCATGCTGTTTGTCAACGTCTATTTTCGGGCGAAAGTGCTCAAGACCTACAAGCGACTGGTGCAAAACCGAGTGGAATTCGGCGCATCACACTTGTTCAATCGAAAAAAAATGGAGGAGGAGGTGCTGCCAAAATACCCCCACATGAGGCAGGATATCCTCGATTTTTCCAACCACATGCAGTATTCCATCAAGATGGCGTCGGTGCTGATTGTGCTGATCACGCTGTTCGGTGCGGTGCTGATGTACTTTCGCTAACGGTGAATTGTGAACAGTGAATTGTGAACGGGCTCCTACCGCGTTCACAATTCACAGTTCACAGTTCACAATTTGTCAAGCTACTCATGAAAATTTTGGCGACAATCATGCTGGCACTCCTCCTCTCCGGCTGCTTCGAAATCCGGGAGGAGGTGAACATGAAGGCTGACGGAAGCGGCGAGGTATCGTTCGTGGTGAACCTCAGCCAGAGCAAAGACAACGTGGCCAAGTACATGGCGATGGGGTCAGTGGAGGGTTACAAAGTGCCGAAAAAAGAGGACGTGGAGGCTTCGCTGGCCAAAATCAAAAGCATGATGGGCGCTGTGCCGGGCATGTCCGCCGTGATGACGAAGAGCGACTGGTCGAACTATATTTTCACAGTCAGTGGGCGGTTTGCGCATGTGGAGGCACTTAACAAGGCGATGGAACTGGTGGCCAAGGAGTACGACAAGGAGGGCAAGCACGCCGCTTCCGGCAAGTTGGGTTTTGGGTACAGCAACGGCCAGTTCAGGCGGTTTTCGAGCTACCCACCCAAGGCCAAGGAGTTCGGGGAACTGCCTTCCATGCAGCGCTACGTGCTGGAATCGGCGACCATGACCAGCATCTACCGCTTCGACCGGAGCATCCGAAAAGTGGGCCACCCAAAGGCGCAAGTATCGCCCAGCGGCAAGGCCGTGATGCTCACCTTGCCCATCTCTGAACTGATGAAAGGCACGGCGACGCTGTCGGATACGGTGACGTTTTAATGGAAAATGGAGAATTGAAAATTGAGAATGGGCTGCCAATCCTTGCAACTCATTGCATAAGCAGCCGTTTTGCTGTATGTTTGACGGAAGCACCAAACCTGCCCAATCACTATTTTAACTGTAGCTGTTAAATCCTTCAATCAATGAATATTTATAAAAAAAGCTCGCCAAAATGCAGCCTGCATTCCATTAAAAACAGCTTGTTAGTGCTGCTTTTTTTGTCGCTTGCTGAAATAGCTTTTGGCCAAACCGCCCTGAAATACGTGCCGTCCACCGCCGATGTGGTCATCACGGTCAACCTCCAAAACCTCGACAAGAAGGTGAACCTTGCGCAGCTCCAGCAATACGATTTTTACCAGGCGATGCTCAAGGAAATGAACAAAACACCGGAGCTGCAAAATGATACAAGCAAGCAGGAATACTTGGGCAAACTCCTCACCGACCCTGTCAGTCTTGGCTTTGATACCAAGGAACCTTTTTATTTTTCGTGGAAAAAGTTGGGTTCGATACCTACCTGACTTTCGTGCAGAAAATGGGCGACAAGGTGCGCTACGAGTCTGCCGTTCAAGTCCTGAAAAAGGAAGAATACCTACCAAACTTGACCGAACAGGAAGCCCTTAAAATATGGCAGAAAGGCGACGAGCTTTTTGCTTGGAACGAGGAGGTCGTTATCAACGGCATCCGGCCGGCGGGCTTCAACCCCGACGTCAACAACTGGGACTACGGCGATGCAGGAGCCTGGGAAGACCCAGTTTTGCTCGACTCCGCTTATGTGGAGGAAGGCACTGATTGGGAGGAAATCATTGAACAGGACACGCCAATCATCGAGCAGGAGGAAGTGGTGGAGGAGGAGGTCACGCCCATGCCGGAAGCCGACACACTTCAGTACGAGGAATACGATGAATTTGATTTCGATGGTCACGAATGGGTGTTAACACCAGATACTGCTGCTTTTGGGTGGGCAGTGAAAGTGCTGAACAAGGATTTTTTGCAGCCCATCACCCGCAACGAGCGCTTCGCAATGGCCAAGGGCAAAACGGACGACGTGCATTTTTGGATTGACTACGGCTTTTTCAACGAAAGCATGAAGTCGTATTCGGGCGGTATGTACCCCACCGCCAGTTACTCCCAAATGATGTCGGTCATGAGCGGCATGACCGAAGTTTTTTACGGCGATACCTATCTCTCGATGGGCCTCAACTTCGAGAACGGGCGCATGGCCATCCGCAGCCAGATGTTTTTCAACGATGACATGAAAAAGTTTTACAGCCGGGCGCTGGACACGAAGTTCAACAAGAAATTCCTGCGCTACGTGAAGGGCGGGGATGAGATGTTCGGCTATTTTTACGTCAACTACAACATCAAAAACACCATCGAGGAAACCAAATCGCTGCTCTACAAAATGTTCGACGCCACGCCGCAGTACGGCGAAATGGCAGCCGACATGATGAAAATACTGGGCATTTTCATTGACGAGGACGCCGTTGGCAACCTGCTCAAAGGCGACCTGATGCTGGCCGTCTCTGGCATCCAGACCGTGGCGATGACCACCCAGACCTACGACTACGACGCCGATTTCAACTTCACCACAAGGGACACCACCGTGATGAAGGAGATGCCCATTTTCACCGCCCTCGCCTCCTACGGCAATGGCAAGGACATCCAAAAGTTCATTGACCTGGGCCTACACAGCAAGGTGCTGACCCAAGAGGGCAGCTTTTACCGGATGGCGCTGCCGGGCATGGACGGCATGGAGTTTTTTCTGGCGAAACACGACGGATTGCTCATTTTTACCAACAACGCCTACCTCATGCGGCAAAACCTGGAGAACGGCTTCGCCAAAAAACTTCGCCTGCCCAAAAACCACAAGAAACGCCTTTGCGAGAATGCCTCGGTGGTTTATTGGAACATCCCGAACACCATGCGGGCGGCTGCGGGAAGCCAGTCGGAAAGCAACATCGGCATGATGGGCTACCTGAACAACATCGGCAAGGAGTTCAACAGCATGGAAATGACTTCTTCGAAAAAAGTGGGCAATTCGGTGGACAGCGAAATGTTCCTCAACATGACCAACAAAGGCACCAATGCCCTCCAGCAGTTTTTCAATTTCGTGAATGACATTTATTTGGAGGCAATCGGAGGGGCGAAGATTTGAAGTTAGGAGAATTGAAAAGATGCAATACCTACAACACGTCCAATACATTTTTCTAGAAAAAGGCGATCCCGAAACGGCCCAAGGCCAGATGCGTTACATGCGCAACCAGTTTGAGTTCTACGGTCTGAAGGCAGGGCGCTGGATGGAGCTGTCCAAAGAAATTTTTAAGGGAAAAAGGCATCCTGAATGGCGATGAATTGAAGACACTGGCACGGCTTTGTTTTGAAGACGAACACCGGGAGCTGCAATACTTCGCGCTCGAAATGGTACAAAAAACACTGAAAAAGCAGCCCGCCGAATTCATTGACTTCCTTGAAGAACTCATTATTACCAAAAGTTGGTGGGACACGGTGGACTGGCTGGCCAAGCTCGTGGGCATCCATTTCAAAAAGCACCCGCAGCTCATTGTGCCAACAACCGAGCGGTGGATGGCCTCCGGCAATTTCTGGTTGCAGCGGGTCTGCCTCATCTTCCAGCTCACCTATCGTGACAAAACGGATTTCGATTTGATGAAAAAATACATCCTCCACTTGGCAAGTTCAAAGGAGTTTTTTCTTCAAAAAGGGGCTGGCTGGGCACTCCGCCAGCACTCTCGCACCGACCCGCAAGGCATCACCGATTTTGTCCAAGAAAACCCGCAACTTGCGCCGCTGACCAAACGGGAAGCACTGCGGCTAATTGAAAATTAAGTTATTGGGTTATTGAGATATTTCAATAGCCCAATAGCTCAATAACAAATCAAAGACCATGACCGCATCCAAAGAAAACCTCAATGTCCAGAAGCTCGTGGTGGGTGTCGGTCTGGTGCTTTTCGTCATTAAAATTGTGGCTTGGTACATCACGTCTTCCGTCGCCATCCTCACCGATGCGCTGGAGAGCACCGTGAACGTGGTGGCCAGTTTCATCGGCCTTTACAGCCTGATTTTGTCGGCAAAACCACGAGACACCGAGCATCCTTACGGCCACGGGAAGGTCGAGTTTATTTCCGCAGGCATCGAGGGCGCACTGATAGCGGTGGCTGGATTGGTCATCATTTACGAGGCCATCAACAACCTACGGCACCCGCATGAAATCGGCAGTTTGGATTTTGGTATCCTGCTCGTTGGGGTGGCAGCGGCAGTCAATTTTGGGGTGGGCTTCCTTGCTGTAAAACGTGGGAGGAAAAACAACTCGCTCGCCCTCATCGCCAGCGGCACGCACTTGAAATCGGATACTTACTCTTCCATCGGTATCATCGCTGGGTTGGTGCTGATGCGCTTCACGGGATGGGTTTGGGTGGACAGCGTGGTGGCGTTGATTTTTGCGTTCGTCATCATTTTCACTGGCCTTAAAATCGTGCGAAGCTCCATCGCTGGCATCATGGACGAGGTGGACGAGGAACTGCTGAAAAAGATTGTGGCCACCCTCAATGAACACCGGGAAGAGAACTGGGTGGACGTTCACAACCTCCGCATCATCAAGTACGGCAGTGTACTGCACCTCGATTTTCACTTCACGGTTCCCTGGTACCTGAATGTTCACCAAGCCCATGTCGAAGTGGACAAAATTGACCATTTAGTGAAGGAAAAATTCGGTGAAAGCGTGGAGATGTTCGTACACACGGACGGCTGCCTCGATTTTTCCTGCCAGATTTGCTCCAAGCAGGATTGCCCAGAGCGGAAGGCCGCATTCGTTAAAAGGGTGGAATGGGTGGTGGGGAATATTTCATCGAACAACAAGCATCGGTTGGAATGACAATCTTTCAATTTCACAAAGAAATCCCTTAATTTTCGGACATGAAAATATACCTTGATTCCTGTAGCTTGCAAAGGCCATTTGACGACCAGGCGCAAGTTAGAATTGCCACAGAAACGACGGCAATATTAGGAACACTGGCGTTATGGGAATCAGACAAGATTATATTGGTAGGTTCCGAAGCGCTTGAATATGAGGCTGCCCAAATTCCTTCATTGGAAAGAAAGGAATACATGAATCAAGTATTGACCAAGGTTCAACAATTTGTGGATATCAGTAATGAAGTCGAAGCTAGGGCAAAATATTTGGTACAAAAGGGTGTGAGACCACTTGATTCCTTGCACCTTGCATGTGCAGAAGAAGCCAATGTTACCTATTTTTGTACCTGTGACGATAAATTTTTGAAAAAGGCCAAACTGTTGGCGAAAAAGACAATTGAAGTCGTTTCGCCCTTGGAATTGGCAACAAAATTACCTCAATGAGTGCATTTCAATCCTTACAGGAAATAAATAGCCAAGCAATTGCAATTCTTTGCAAGGAGATTGGAATTGCCAATACACTTCGGTTTATCCGACAGTTCTCAAATGGACATGGAAACTATACGGAAGAGCGAGGGACATTTCTTAAAGAAAAATCCCTAGAAGGTATAATGGCTGAAATAATTCAAAATAGGAAAGTCAAAAAAGCCAGCTAATTCCGTTGGTTTTATTCTAACGCTTTCTCATTTACAGGCAATCTTTTCGACCCTCCCATTGTGCCTCCCCCCTTCAAATTTGCTTTCCAAAAAAGTACGTACCATCGCCAGTGCCATTTTTTTGCTCACGAAACGAACGGGGATGGCCAGCATGTTGGCGTTGTTGTGTTGACGGGCGAGGGAGGCGAGTTCCACCTTCCAGCATAGTGCGCAACGGATGCCCTGGTGCTTGTTGGCGGTCATGGCGACACCGTTGCCGCTGCCGCAAAGCACGATGCCAAACTGCGCCTTGCCCGATTCCACTGATGTGGCTGTTGGGTGCACGAAATCTGGGTAATCTACTGATTGAGAGGAGTTTGTGCCAAAGTCAAGTACTTCATGGCCTTGCTTTTTCAACGAAGCAATGATGGTGTCTTTGTAAGGAAACCCTGCGTGGTCGCAACCGATTGCTATTTTCATGTGATTGAGTTAATGAGTTATTGGGTTATTGGGTTATTGGGTTATTGGGTTATTGGGTTATTGGGTTATTGGGTTATTGGGTTATTGGGTTATTGAAATATCTCAATAACCCAATTGCTCAATAACCTGTTTCCCTATTCCAAATTTCCCAAGTTCGTTCCGCCTGCAAATATAGCATGGAAAGTCCGTTTTGTATGGGACACCCGGCCGCTTCGGCGAGGGCGAGGAAGCGGGTTTTTTCGGGGTTGTAAACAAGGTCGTAGAAGTAATGGGCGGGTGTGGCCAACTCGTAAGGTATTGGTGGACAGGTATTTAGGTTCGGAGCCATGCCGTGGGGGGTGGTGTTGATGACAAGGTGATGGGACTGAAATACCTCCGCTGTAATTTCTTCGTAAACAATGCCCCCATCAATTGGGCTTCGTGATACCATCAAATATGGAATACCAATTTTCCTCAAGACAAACTGCACCGCCTTCGCTGCGCCGCCCGTGCCAAGTACCTGTGCTTTCAGGCCCGGCGGCAATGGGTTTGGTAGGAAATTGAGCAGCGATTTTTCAAAACCGTAAACGTCGGAATTATAGCCAGTTAAATGTCCATCCTTGATTTTGATGACGTTGACCGCTCCGATGGCAGCGGCTTCCTCGGAGCAGTCGTGCAGGTAGGGAATCACCTGCGATTTGTACGGTATGGTCACGTTGAGGCCTTCCAAACCGGGGTGTGCCTCCAGCAGATTGGGAAGCAGGTCGAGGGGAAGGTAGGGGGTAGGCGTCGTAGCGGCAGTTGGTGATTCCTCCCGCTCGAACTTGGCCGCAAAATAACCCGGCGAAAAGCTGTGCGAAAGTGGAAACCCGATTATGCCGAAACGCCTTGTTTTGTTCGTCATCGAGACTTTGTTTTTTTGCCAAAGCAAGAAGCATTGGATGATTTTCGCCGCAATTTGCGCAGCACCAATTTAAGTTGTACTTTTGGAGGCGTTTTTATTTCAAAGGCAACACAATTTTCCCTTTTGGAAAATCTTCTCAGCCCTTTTCTTGCCGCTCCCAGATTGAAAACTTTCCCCCTTTTTGGCAACGGACGATTTTTTCGTGTTCCGATTGCTTTCTTACTGGCTCACACTGTTAGCAAGATTTTTTCAAACTATTGATTTTCAATGGCTTGCGTCTTTATTTTTTTTGAATTTAGAACAAACACTTTAAGCTATCGCTATGAGCAATACACGTATCCTATTGGCCGACGACCACCAGATGTTTCGCACAGGTATATCCAACTTGCTGCAAAAAGAGGAGGGTTTTGAAGTGGTTGGAGAGGCAAAAGATGGCAACGAGGTTGTCCGGCTTGCTTGCCAGATTCGGCCCGATGTCATTGTGATGGATATCCACCTTCCAGTGATGGATGGCATCGCTGCCACCCGGCAGATTCTTGCCGAATTTCCTGAAGCTAAAATATTGGCCCTGACGTCCTTTGAGACAGAGGATTATGTGGTAAACATGCTACGTGCAGGTGCCAAGGGCTATGTACTTAAAGAAGCTCCGATAGAGGAGCTGGTGCTGGCCATAAAAACCATTGCCACTGGAAGCAGCTATTTTGCGAAGGAAATTTCGGTGAAAATTCTTGCCATGCTGGAGAATATTGGCCGCCCGTCTGCTTCCAAAGAACCAGCTGAAAAATCTTCGCTGACGCAACGGGAATTGGAAATACTGGAGCTTATTGCAACAGAAATGACCAACAAGGAAATCGCTTCCCTGCTTTTCATCAGCCCCAGAACGGTGGAAACGCACCGCCGAAACCTCATCCACAAGTTGAAGGTCAAAAACACGGCGGGATTGATGCGGTTTTACCTCAATAACTTCAAGAACAAGGGCGGTGGAGGTGTGGAGGTATGAGTGAGGTGTGAAGGTATGAGGTATGTCACGATGTACAAGCCTCCATACCTCATACCTTCATACCTCAAACCTCATACCTTCAAAACCCCGGCCCCTTGCCGGATGATTTCGACTTCATCCTTCGAGCAATCCACCAGCGTTGAAGGCTCCTGGCCGCCCATCCCTCCATCAATTATCAAGTCGGTTATTTTCTCAAAATGCTCCCGGAACTCCTGCGGGTCGGTGAAGTATTCGTCGAAATCATCCGCTTCGGAATCCATTTTTAGCGAAGTGCTGAGGATGGGCCGGCCCATTTCTTCCACCAAAGCCAAGGCGATTTTGTTGTCGGGGATACGGATGCCGATGGTGCGTTTGCGGTTTTTGAAAAGTTTGGGCACCTTGTTGCCGGAGTGCAGGATGAACGTGAAAGGCCCAGGCAGGTTCTTTTTCAGTATTCTGAATACCTCGTTTTCAATCTGCGAGAATACCCGACACTTGGCTGATGTCCTTGCATATCAGGGAAAGCATCGCCCGGTCGGGGTCGAGGTGCCTGATTTGACAGACTTTTTTCGACGGCTTGGTGGTTAGTCATGTCGCAGCCAAGGCCATAAACCGTGTCGGTTGGGTAAACGACGATGCCGCCCGCCCGCAGGATGTCAGCTGCCTGCTTAATTTTGCGTGGCTCTGGGGAGATTGGGTGGATTTCGATGAACATGAATTTGAAGTAAAAAGTAAAAAGGAGAAAGTAAAAAAGGAGAAGGCAAAAAGTGAAAGCCTTGCTGTCAACAAATTATCTTCGCCCGGTGATGAAAAATTGCATCTCAGAAAAACGCCAAATTATGAAAAAAACGACCGCCATCCTGTTATTTCTGGCCTTGTTTGCAGCTTGCCAATCTGGCCCCGACAAAACTGCCATGGCCGAATCCATCAAAACACTGGAAAAAGAAGTCGGGGCCTCTGCCCAGCCGCCGCCTGACAAAGTCGAGGCGCTCCAAAATGCACTTGTCGGCTACGCCGATGCTTTCCAACCGACAGTCTGTCCGGCAAGTACCTATCAAAGGCGGGCGAAACGGCCCGGCTGCTCCGCCAATTCGACAAGGCCCTCGAAATTTTTGGAAAATAGAAAAGAACTATCCTGGCAGTCAGGCCGCCGCCGCCATGTTCATGAAGGCTTTTACCTTGACAATGACTTGAAGAAATTAGAGGAGGCAAAACTGGCTTACGAGGCTTTTTACAAAAATACCCAAACGATGAGTTTGCGGATGATGCGCAGTTTTGCAAAAAACCTGGGCAACCGCCAGAGGAACATAAAGTTTTGAGCAGAGGCAGGGTCGCCGAATCAATCCGAGGAAATCATAAGGGTTTTGAGCAGAAGGCGCAGTAAAAAACAGGGCGTCAACAAACGTTGCACCCTGCAAAACCCCAAAAAACCAAATGAAAACAATCTACTTATTTCTCGAAGGCAAATAGCCTGTCTTAGTGGTTCATCATTTTGGCAGCATTACCAAACAACGCCTGTTTTTACTGCTGGTTTTCAGACGAGGTCAAAAAGAAAAGTAACACAGCGTTGCATTTTTCTTCGGACAGCACTCATGAAAATGCGGCTATTTCTCGGGCATCAAAATTAAATCCTAGCTTGGTAGATTGTTGCCGCAAAATGCTGAACGAGGATTTTTAGTACATGAACGGATAATGAAGCTGTTTAGACTTTCCTCATTTGGCTAAACAGCTTCAATTGTAGCGTTTCAACCAAACATTCATATTTTGTCAAAGGTCAAAAAAATATTTGTCTGCTCCAGTTGTGGTGCCACCTCCCCGAAATGGATGGGGCGCTGCCAAAGTTGCAACGAGTGGAACACCATCGTCGAGGAGGTAGTGATGAAAGAAACTGCCCCCGAAGAGCGGAGCAAACTCTGGAAGGGGGCCAGTGGTGTAGGCCGTGACCCACAGCCGATTGCTTTGCCCGATGTGCAAACCGGGAACACGCACCGCCTCGAAACCATTGACAAAGAACTCAACCGAGTGCTCGGCGGCGGCATTGTAAGCGGCTCGCTGGTGCTGATTGGCGGGCAGCCGGGCATCGGCAAGTCCACGCTCATGATGCAATTGGCGCTGCGCATCAAGGCCAAAATACTCTACGTCAGCGGTGAGGAAAGCGAGGAGCAGATTAAAATGAGGGCCGACCGCCTCGGTGGACAGGTATCGGATTGCTACCTGCTCACGGAGACCAACACCGCCAAAATCCTCAACCATGCCCAAACCTTGGCGCCCGACCTGATGATTATTGACTCGATTCAAACCCTCAGTTCGGCGCATATTGACAGCACGCCCGGCAGCATCTCGCAGGTGCGGGAATGTGCGGGCGACCTTCAGCGCTTCGCAAAAGAGACGAACATTCCGGTGTTCCTCATCGGCCACATCACCAAGGACGGTTCCATCGCCGGTCCGAAGCTTTTGGAGCACATCGTGGACGTGGTGCTACAATTCGAGGGCGACCGCAATTACACCTACCGCATCCTCCGAACACTGAAAAACCGCTTTGGCTCCACCGACGAACTGGGCATTTACGAAATGCAGGAAAGTGGACTTCGGGAAGTCTCCAACCCTTCGGAACTGTTGCTTTCGCAAACGGAAGAAGAACTCAGCGGCAGCAGTGTCGCCGCCACGATGGAGGGCATGAGGGCAATGCTCATTGAGACGCAGGCGCTAGTCAGCACAGCAGTTTTTGGAACACCGCAACGAACGGCCACGGGCTTCGACCTGCGCCGTTTGAGCATGTTGCTGGCCGTGCTGGAGAAGCGTGGCGGGTTTCCTTTTTCGCAAAATGATGTGTTCCTCAACCTTGCAGGGGGCATCCGAGTGGAAGACCCCGGCATTGACCTGGCCATCGTGGCGGCACTCATTTCCTCGTTGCAAGATGTGGCGGTGACTAAGGATACTTGCTTCGCTGGAGAGGTGGGATTGAGCGGGGAAATACGTGCCGTCAGCCGCATAGACCAGCGCATCCAGGAGGCGGACAGGCTGGGCTTCAAGCAGATGTTCATCTCAAAATACAACACGAAAGGGCTTGGACACGAAGCGCCTACAAAATTGAAATAAAGACGATTGGGAAGATTGAGGAGCTACATCGAGCGTTGTTTGAGTGAGGGTGGGGAGTTGGAAGGGGAAGTATTTGGGGGAGAAGTTGGGGAAATGATTTATTTTTGGAAAAATTATCAGCATGAGCAGTGTACAAATCGCCAAGAAAATAGACATGCTGCCAGAGATGTTGCAGCTACAAGTATCCGACTTTGTGGAGTTCTTGCTAAACAAGCATTTTCAGGGCAAAAAGCCACTTTTGGATGATTCTGAACTCACCAGCGAACAAAAAGCGGAATTGGACAGCCGCTTTCAAGCTTATCTGGAAAACCCCGATAGCGTCGTGAGCATGGATGCCATGAAAACCCGGTTAATGCAGAAATATGGCCTATCAACTGCAGTTTAACCGACAGGCCGAAACCGATAGAAGAAGCGATTGATTGGTACGAAGCACAATCAATTGGCTTGGGTGTCGAGTTTCTGATAGAATTCCTCGCCTTGGCAGATTCCATTTCTCAAAAGCCAACTTTCTTCACGTTGAAAAGTCCGCCTTACCGAAGGGCTTTGATGAAAAAATTCCCTTACGCCATTTATTACGCCATCAATGACTGCAACAAGAAGTTGTTGTTTTGTCCGTTTGGCATGTGAAACGTGAGCCGGAGAAGTTGAAGAAACGGTTGAAGTGAGGAAGCCGCAAGTCACGCTGCGCTAGACTTGCTCGAACTGGTTCAACAACAAGCATGCGTTACCTTGCGTACTAATTTCAACAAAAACCCAGTCTCTGCTTTCGAAGATAAAAACAGCAGCATGGACGACCCATTGCTACCAACTTCGTTGAGCAGCAGGTCTGGCAACATATCGCCATCCAAATCGCCTACAAAATCTACTGCGAGGATGTTGGTTCCATACTCCGGTTTATTCAAGATGATTTCATCTTTTTGAGCTCAGCAATTGAGCCTTCTTCGATGGCTCATCAATATTGCAATAAAACACTTTGTAGTCCCTGATTAGCAAATATGGCCCTTCATCAACTAATTCATGTATTCGACTCTTATCTATTACCACTTGTCCAGTGGCAAACAAGGCAAACCTGGTATTACCAAAGTCGAATTCTCGATAAGTGCCTGGCAGTATTTCCTCTTTGCTGGGGTATTCACTTATGTAGGCATAAATATGTGGTTTGGGCATCATTCCACACAAGAAAAACTTGGCTTTTTCCCGCTCGGGTCCATCTATATTAAACGAAACTTCACCATTTGCCATAACACTACGTTGTAGTTTAACCGTTTTCGTCCATAAATTTGTGTAACCATAATAAGTTGGTTTCTCCGCTGAAATAGAAACAATAGGCTTGGGCCAGAACTCTGGTGATTCCGTATAATCGGCGTGAATTATTTCAACCTGTGGGTTTTTATCCAAGTAAAAATCAAAGACATAGCCTTCTTTGCCTTGGTAGCGCACCTTTATCCACGTTCCCCAACCAATACCTTCGATATTTTCTGAAACAGGTTCGGGCCAATATATCTCACAAACGGCTAATTCCTCATCAAATGGGATAACCAGTATTTTGGAGGAATTTCGGCTCGGTTCTGTTCGCATCACTAATCCGGAAGGGGCCGTGACTTTTGATAGGCGCACCCCTGACAATGGCAAGAGAAGGTTTGGGCGGTACCATTGGATCCCAACAAACAAAACAAAGCAAGAAAAGTGGCGATGTAGTTGATTTTCATGACAAGAGATTTAGCGCGGAAGATGATGTCGCAAAAGTACCAATACAAAGCCGATGCAAGCAATGCTGGTTTAATATTCGTTGGAGATGCTTGATTATTTGTAGTGAGATTGGCAGGCGATGACCCGTTGTCCAAGTATCCAAGTTCCAGTAAGTTTGCAACTTACTGGCGCAGTCACTTGCCAAACCCACCATCCTTTCCCACCACAAACCTATACAGGATTGCACCACGGATAAGGCGTATTTGTCAACAAGCACAGCAAAAATCCTTTTTCATCGGCTCCATCTAGCGCCTACTCCATCGCTCAAAAGCACTGAACTTTTTCACTGCCTACATGAACATCTCGTGGTGTCAGCCTTTAATAAGGTAACAATGGCTGATAACCGTGTTCAACTAATTACTTGATCCACCTTTCATTTTCGATAAATCAGGAAGTTCCACTTGTTTAGGACTTGGGTTGTGCCAGTTAAAGCAGGTATTACCCTCCGAGCTAACTTACTCATAAATCATTTTACAATGAAAAAAAGCAACAACGACAACACTAAAGAACCCTTGAAAACGGATGCAGGAGAACCGAAGCCATCCAATCAAAAAACAGAAGAATTGCTCAGGGATGTCAGCCATCCCGATGACCAGTTCCTCACCACCAATCAAGGCGTTCGCATCAACGACAACAACAACTCGCTGAAAGCGGGTGAACGGGGGCCTTCCCTGTTGGAGGACTTCATCCTTCGGGAAAAAATCACGCACTTCGACCACGAGCGAATCCCGGAGCGCATCGTGCATGCGCGGGGCAGTGCTGCGCATGGCGTATTCAGGGTTTATGAGTCCATGTCAAAGTACACGAAGGCTGGTTTCCTCACCGACACCAGCCGGGAGACGCCCGTCTTTGTGCGTTTCTCTACCGTGGCGGGTTCCAAGGGTTCATCGGACCTGGCAAGGGATGTGCGGGGATTTGCCGTAAAGTTCTATACCGAGGAGGGCATATTCGACCTCGTTGGCAACAATATTCCGGTCTTCTTTATCCAGGATGCCATGAAGTTTCCTGACCTCGTGCATGCTGTCAAACCGGAGCAGAATCACGAAATGCCGCAAGCAGCTTCTGCCCACGACACTTTCTGGGACTTCATTTCGCTGATGCCAGAGTCCATGCACATGATTATGTGGGCCATGAGTGACCGGGCCTTGCCCCGCAGCCTCCGCATGATGGAGGGGTTTGGCGTTCACACTTTTCGTTTAATCAACGACAAGGGCGAAGCCGTTTTTGTCAAATTCCATTGGAAGCCCCTGCTCGGTGTCCATTCGGTATGCTGGGACGAGGCGCAGAAAATCTCCGGCAAAGATTCAGACTTCCACCGTAGGGACCTTTGGGAGAATATCGAAAAGGGCAATTTTCCGGAATGGGAATTTGGCCTGCAAATTATACCCGAAGCGGACGAGCACAAATACCCGTTCGACTTGCTGGACCCCACTAAGCTGGTGCCGGAGGAACTGGTGCCCGTGCAGCGGATAGGCAAGATGACCCTCAACCGCAACCCGGAAAACTTCTTTGCAGAGACGGAGCAGGTCGCCTTCCATCCCGGCCATATCGTGCCCGGCATTGATTTCACCAACGACCCATTGCTAGAGGGCCGCCTGTTTTCCTATACGGACACCCAACTTTCCCGGTTGGGCAGCCCTAATTTTCATGAAATACCGATCAACCGTTCCATTGCTCCCGTCCACAACAACCAGCGGGACGGCCACATGCGCCAGACGATCAACGCTGGCGGAACGAATTATCACCCCAATAGCATCGGCGGCGGTTGCCCTTTTCAGGCGAAAATGGCCGACGGAGGCTTTGTGAGCTACACCGAAAAGATTGATGCCGTGAAAGTGAGAAACCGCAGCGAGAGTTTTCGAGATCACTTCAGTCAGGCCACCTTGTTTTTCCATAGCCAAAGCCCAGCCGAGCAACAGCATATCGTGGATGCCTTCAGCTTCGAACTTGGCAAGCTGGAGCGGCCCTATATCCGTGAGCGCATGGTGGGCGTGCTGACGCAGGTGGACAAAACACTTGCCACCAAAGTGGCCGCCAACTTGGGCATTCCAGTACCCAATGGGCCGGAGCGCCCGATGAACCTCGGCGTATCTGCCGACGACAAGGGCAACCATGAGCCTGTGTCCGCAAAACCTGTCATTGAAAAATCGCCAGCCCTCAGCATGGCCAATACCGTGAAAGACACCATCAAGACTCGCAAGATTGCCATTTTAGCCACCAACGGCGTCAGCGGCAGTTCTCTGAACACCATGAAAGCGACTTTGCAAAATGAGGGTGCTGCGGTCAAGGTAATTTCGCAAAAGCTGGGCAGCATACAAACGGAGGAAGGCGGTGCCATCCCAGTTGACGGCAGTTTCTTGACTGAGGCTTCCGTTGTGTACGATGCCGTGTTTGTGGCGGGAGGCAAAAAGTCTTTGTCTGCATTGGCAGGTGACCCCGATGCGCTGCATTTTGTCAACGAAGCCTACAGGCATTGCAAGGCTATTGGCACCGAAAAGGAGGGAAGCGATTTTCTGAATGCCACATATATTGGCAATAAGGCTTCGCAAAGCAAAGCCCCAGACCCAGGCGTTTTGATAGGCATGAATCCAAAGGATTTTGTTTCGGCCATTGCCCAGCACCGTTTTTGGGAACGGGAGATGGCCCGTAAAGTACCTGCGTAGCAGCGAGGGTTTGTTGGTATATAAAAGAAGCAGATGCGTAATGTACGTGTCTGCTCCTTTTATTTTGCGGAAAAACGCGCTTCTGTATTTCGCAAAAAAAATGACCGGGCGAAGTCTCACCCAGTCATTTTTTTTCAAAATCGCCTATAGTACAACGGTATATATGCGGGTATTAAACCACGCTATAACCATTAAGTATAATGCTATCCAATCCCTTTAAAGCGGGGTATTGGACGCTTGCCCAGGAACGGTAGGGCTTTCGTCTGGCAATGGATTGGTCGGGTCAATATCTTCGTCCATGTCAGACGATTCCTCGTCTGTGAACTCAGGGTCAGTACTTTGCTTACGACGATATGGGTCAGTATCTGGCAAGGGGTCCCTTGAGTCGGGGTCCTTGTCGTCGTTCGTGTAACCCGGTTCAGTGCCCGATTTTTGTTCGCCGGGAAGGCGCCGGTAAGGGTCTGTACCAGGCAGGGGATTCACCGGTGAAGGCGTATCGCCCCCTTTTTCCTGGTCAGGAAAATTCGGGCGAGCACCCGCTGGGTTCAAAGGATTGTTGCGGTTGTTATCCTCATCCGGCAACGGATTGGTCGGCGTAGGATGAAAGCTGTTGTCTGGCATGATGTTACATTTTTTTGGTTAACAATATTGTTTAATTCACAGGCAAAACGTGCTGCTCCTTTCAGATGTTCATTTCGATTCAATTGTTTTTGATATCCTGTGTCCATTTATTTGAATACAGCAGTGGATGGTTTTTCAGGTGCCATAATTTGTCAGCCCCCGTTGTCCCAAGTACCAAGTTCCAGTAGGTTTGCAATTTACTGGCGCAGTTACTGGCAAGCTCATCACCTATCTACCGTAAACCTAGATAGGATTGCCCCCCGTATTAGGTGGATGAGCACGTCATTCGTCCAGCCGTGTTTTTTGACCATGCGGAATTGTACAGTAAAAGTACCTACACACAATTTTTCTGGATTCTCTAAAACCCCTTGAACTAATTTTTACCTTACGCCTTAATTGTAAGTGTGAATTTGACAGCAACGCCCAAGTAAATCGAAAAACAACCTCACATTGAAAATTACAAGCATGCAGATGACGAATGCAAAAAATGCCTGCAAAGCAACTCAAATGAATGGCGTTGGAAATGAACGGCATCCGAAATTAGTGGTGGCTGTTTTGAGTTTTTTGTTTCCATTCATGGTTTTTTCCCAGACTCCCCGACAAGATAGCATATTGCAAGAAGTGACGCTTCAAGCTGCCATTGCTTATGCTTTGAACAATCAGCCGACCGTCCAGCAATCTATTTTGGATGAAAGGATTACAGCCGCCCAAATAAAGAGCAAATTGGCCGATTGGTA
This sequence comes from Saprospiraceae bacterium, assembly GCA_016719855.1. GTDB lineage: Bacteria > Bacteroidota > Bacteroidia > Chitinophagales > Saprospiraceae > UBA6168. The sequence goes on from JADJYH010000021.1 coordinate 56,330, forward strand.
TCCTCAGGTGGACTTCAATTACAACCTACAACATAATTTTCTGGTACAGACAGCGTCCATTGGTGGGAATACCGTGAAATTAGGAACAGATAATATTTCTTCAGCCCAGTTCTCTGCCTCGCAAACCCTCTTCAATCGGGATGCATTGTTGGCAAAACGGACCAAGGGAGATGTATCTACATTGGCAAAACAGTACACCACGAGCGAAAAAATAGACCTTGTGGTGGATGTGTCCAAGGCGTTTTACGATGTGCTATCCACCATGCAACAAATAAAAGTTGCGGCGTCAAATATTACCAGAATAGAAAGGAGCCTTAAAGATGCATTTAACCAGTACAATGCTGGCATTGCTGACAAAATAGATTACAAAAGAGCCACGATTGCACTCAACAATGCAAAGGCCTCCAAGAAAAGCAATGAGGATATACTGGCCGCCAAATTAGCTTACCTCAAGTCTTTGATGAGTTACCCGGAATCGTCAGAATTGAGCATTGTTTATGACAGCTTGCAAATGGAAGAAGAAATTTTCCTGGACACCTTGCAAATGCCAAATTACAAGGCACGCATAGAATACAACCAGCTCGAAACACAGCGAAGATTGTTGGCATCCAATATAGAATATAACAAATGGAGCTATCTGCCTTCGGTATCTGCCTTCGGTGCCTATAATTTCAATTTCCTGAACAATGACTTGGGCGAACTGTACAGCCAAAACTATCCTAATGCATTCGCAGGCGTTACAATCGGAATCCCACTCTACGAAGGCGGAAAAAGGAGAGAAAATGTCCTGATTGCGGAATTGGAATTAGCTCGAAATGAGCAGGACATCTTGTACCTAAAAGACGCCGTGAATGCAGCATATTCGCAGGCCTTGGCCATTTATAAAAGCAATCTGACCGATTATTTAACACTGAAGGAAAATGTAAAATTGGCGGAAGAGGTATATGATGTCATTCAATTGCAATATCGTTCAGGCATTAAAACATACCTAGAGGTAATTACTTCAGAAACAGACCTCCGCAACGCTCAGATTAATTACTACAATGCTACTTATCAGCTTTTAGCCAGTAAAATTGATGTGCAAAAGGCATTGGGCCAAATCAACTATTAACAAGAACAAACCTGAATTCATTTTAAATGAGACTTATGTTGATAAATAAAACATTTACCCTTGCGGCTTTAGCCACATTACTATTGATATCCGCATGTGGCGAAGAGAAAAAAGGGGCCGCTACGGCAGTGCCTCCGGTACAAGTCACCGTGGAGCCAGTAAAATTCATTAAAGCAGCGTATTTTGATGAATATCCTGCGACAGTGGTTGCATTGAACCAAGTGGAATTACGACCTCAAGTAAACGGGTTCATAACAGGGGTCCATTTTAAAGATGGTGACCGGGTCAGGAAGGGGCAATTGCTTTATACCATTGACGACCAGTTGTACGCCGCCAATTACCAACAGGCCGTTGCGAACCTTCAGTTGCAACAAGCCAACCTGAACAAGGCGGAAAAAGATGCAACTCGTTACCATGAACTCGACAAACAGGATGCGGTTGCAAAACAATTAGTGGATAATGTTGATGCTGCGCTGGAAGTGGCCAAAAAGCAGGTAGCAGCTGCCAATGCCAATATTCAGGCCGTGCAAACCAATGTCAGATACACAAAAATATATGCGCCTTTTGATGGTGTAATTGGTATATCGGCAGTAAAAACAGGAACGGCTGTTTCCGCTGGACAATCCATCCTCAATACGGTTTCAACCGACCAAGAGCTTGCGGTTGATTTCAATATTGACCAAAAGGAGATATACCGATTTACGAAGTTATTGAATGAAAAACAAAAGCCAGGTGATTCAACTTTTACACTTGCTTTTGGCAATGAAGTGTACCCTTTCCCCGGAAAGCTAGCATTGCTCGATAGAGCGGTGAATCCACAAACTGGAACGCTAAAGGCAAGGTTAGTTTTTCCAAATAATAAAAACCTGTTGATTGCAGGCATGAATGGCACTGTCCGTGTAAGAAGCAACGATAGCGATAATTCAATCCTTATTCCCTACAAAGCTGTCACGGAACAATTAGGAGAATTTTTTGTGTACGTTCCAAATGACAGCAGCATGGTTTCACAGCGAAAAGTAGTATTGGGCAAACAGGTAGAAAAAGATATAATCGTCATAAAAGGATTGGAACCAGCGGACAAAATAGTAGTGGAAGGTGTGCAAAACCTTCGGGAAGGCGCAGTTATCAGCATCTCACAACCAACGGCGCCTGGTGACTCAACTGGCACGGCAGCTCCTAAGAAATAAGAAACCCATTTTATTAATAGACCATGGGCAGTGGTTAAAGGAAATAAAAAATGATTGCAGATACTTTTATTAAAAGGCCAGTAACAGCGATTGTCATATCCATCGTGATTGTGTTGGTTGGGTTAATAGCAATGTACACATTGCCCATTGCACAGTATCCCGATATTACACCGCCAACGGTTACCATCACGGGCAATTTTACGGGCGCCGATGCACAAACGGTGGAACAAACCACCACCACTGCCATCGAAACGCAAGTTAACGGGACACCGGGCATGACTTATATGTCCAGCAATAGCACGTCGAGCGGGCAAAGCTCCATCAATGTGAATTTTGAGATTGGCACCGATGTAAATAATGCTGCGGTAGAAATACAGAACCGGGTAAGCGTGGCGCAGCCCAGTTTGCCGGATGCAGTAAAGCGACTTGGGCTTACCGTACGCAAGCGCATCCCAAGTATTATGGTGGCCTTGGCCCTGTACTCACCAAACGGAACTCATGACCCCAGCTTTGTTGGGAACTATGCCAATATTTATGTAAAAGATGCGCTGCAACGGGTTAAAGGCGTGGGAGATATTATATCCCGTGCCGCTGATTTTGGGATGCGGGTATGGTTAAACCCTGAAAAACTGGCCAATTTAGGCTTGACTACCACGGATATCATAAGCGCATTAACCGAACAAAACCTTCAGGTCGCTGCGGGCACGGTGGGAGGCAATCCGCAACCAAATACGCAAACATTTGAATATAGTGTGCTAACAAATAGTCGAATTAACACAAAGGAGCAATTTGAAGATATTATCGTCCGTACTGTGCCTTCAACTGGTACGGTCGTTTACTTGAAAGATGTGGCCAGGGTTGAATTGGGCAAATTTGATTATGGCACCAATGCCTTCGTCAATGGAAAACCAGCTTCTTTTGTACTGATATACCAAGCGCCGGGCGCCAATGCCTTATCCACTTTTGATGGCATAAATAAAGCATTGGCGGAGTTAAAAAAGACATTTCCAAAAGATTTGGATTATGTCATGACCCTTGAAACGGTGACCGTGGTGAAAGCATCCATGAAAGAAGTGGAGGAGACTTTAGTTATTGCATTGGTATTGGTGGTTTTTGTGGTGTTCTTATTTTTGCAAAACTGGCGGGCGACCCTAATCCCAGTATTGGCAATTCCGGTATCATTGATTGGTACTTTTATTTTCTTTATTCCTTTTGATTTTACCATAAATACACTTACGCTTTTCGCATTCGTACTGGCCATCGGTATAGTGGTTGATGACGCTATTGTGGTAGTAGAGGCTGTGCAGCATTATATTGACCATGAGAAAATCTCCCCCAAACTGGCAACTCAAAAAGCAATGAAGGATATATCGGGGCCAGTTATTGCTATTGCTTTAATATTGGCAGCGGTTTTTGTGCCCGTTGGTTTTATTCCGGGCATTGTGGGTCGTTTATACCAGCAGTTTGCCATCACAATTGCGGTATCAGTAATTATATCGGCTTTTGTTGCATTGTCGCTTACACCAGCTTTGTGCAGCATTATGCTTAAGCCTTCCAAGGAAAAAGATGCCAAGATGAATGTGTTGGAAAAATTCTTTGCTTGGTTTAATCGAGGCTTTGACCGAATGAATCGCACTTACACAAAAGGCGTTAGCAAGTCCATTCGTGCTACTCCGATTGTCATGGTAATGATGGTATGCCTATTTGTTGGGTTGTACTTTTTATTCCAAAACAAACCTTCTGGGTTTATTCCTACAGAGGACGAAGGCCGATTATTCGTTACCTATGAAATGCAGGAGGCTGCCTCTACCACCCGAAGCAAAGAAATGCTATTAAATATCCAGAAAAGGTTAAGGGAAATCCCTGGAGTTAAAACGGTAGGTGGATTGGCAGGCTTGAATATCGTCAGCTTCTCCAATAAGTCAAATGCGGGTACCATATTTGTCTTGTTGGAACCATGGAATGACCGAAAGGGCGAAGGAATGAAGGCCAGCAGTATCATGGAGAAGATACAAAAGGCGGTGTCGGATATAAAAGAAGCAAGAGTTCTGGTAATCGGGCCACCCGCAATACCAGGTTTGGGCGCTACTTCCGGTTTTACGTTTGTATTGCAACAAACCACCAGTACGGATGACATCAAGCAATTTGAAGCGGTATCTAAAAAATTTATTGGCGAATTGAATCAGCGCCCTGAAATTGCGAGGGCTTATACTTTTTTCTCAGCCCGTACACCTAGCTACCAAGTGGACGTGGATAAAGAAAAAGCAAAAAAACTGGGCATATCGGTCGCAGATGTTTATAGCACCATGTCCACTTTGCTCGGCAGTAGCTATGTGAATGACTTCAATTTATATGGTCGGAATTTTCGGGTTGTGGCCCAAGCAGACAGTACATATCGTTCATCAATTAGTGAATTGAATAAATATTATGTCCGAAATAATCAGGGCGACATGATACCGCTTGGCTCTCTGGTAACGACCAGCGTTGTCGAAAGCCCTTCGTCTATTTCTCACTATAATATTTACAGGTCAATCGAAATAAATGGCACGCCAAAGCCCGGCTTTAGTAGTGGTCAAGCCATTGAAGCGTTGAAAGAAGTGGCCGCCAAAACATTGCCAGAGGGTTATGGATACGAGTTTTCCGGCTTAAGCAGGGAGGAGGTTTCAGCGGGAAACAGTTCATTGATGATATTTGGCCTCTCCATTATTTTTGTATTTCTGTTTTTGGCGGCGTTGTACGAAAGTTGGTCTGTGCCTTTTTCTGTTTTATTTGCAGTTCCGATTGGCGCTTTTGGTTCTATCCTCACGCTTACTTTAATCCCCAGCATAAGCAATAATATTTATGCCCAAATTGGCTTGATAACGCTCATCGGTTTGGCAGCCAAAAATGCCATCCTGATTGTTGAATTTGCAAAAGAAAGGGTTGACCGAGGAATGGATATAGTTACGGCCACATTACAGGCTGTTAGTTTGCGCTTGAGACCTATCATTATGACTTCTTTGGCTTTCATATTGGGCGTTTTGCCCTTGGCCTTTGCCAGTGGAGCAGCAGCTGAATCTCGCCGAACCATCGGATGGACCGTATTTGGCGGTATGTTAGCGGCTACTACCTTGGCCATATTCGTTGTCCCTGTTTTGTTTGTGCTTATTACTAAAATATCACATGGCAAGGCTCAAAAGCGGACGGATGGATGAAAACTGATGAGTTCAGTAAGTGGGGCAAAATCAGTTTTCATCCGCAAAATCCGCCCAATCAGCGGTCTAATCCTCCTACTGCGGTAATCATAGAAGCAGTCGCCCTACCGCACCCCGTGCATTTTCTTCCTTATTATCGGCGTAAACACGATCGCCACAACGGCCACCGCAAGGGAAACGCCCGCCAGTATCCAGAAGAAATAGCTGATGCCTTTTTCGTCGGCAATCTTGTCCACGTTCTCCCCGAACTTTGCGGCACCTTTCATGCCGATGGCCACGGCCAGGTACCAGATGCCGAACATGACCGCAATCATGCGGGCGGGCACCAGTTTGCTCACGTAGGACAGGCCGACGGGGGAGATGCAAAGCTCGCCCATAGTGTGGAACAGGTACACCAATATCAGCCAAACCATGCTCACCGACGCTGTTTTTGCGCCCGGCTCGATGGAGCTGGCACCAAACGCCACACAGGCCATGCCCAGCGCCAGCAGCGTCATGCCGATGGCATATTTGACGTTGGCGGGCGGGTTGTACTTGCTCTCCCACCATTTGGAGAACAGCGGCGCCAAGCTGATGATAAACAAGGAGTTGAGGGTGGAAAACCACGAGGCGGGGACCTCCAACGTTGCTTCGGCCATTTGGCTTTTCAGCATCCAGAAGGCGATGCCCCAAATGATGACAAAGCTGGTACCCAAGATGATATTGGCGACGGCGAATTTCTTGAAGGTCTGTTGGAACAATTTGAACAAAACCCAAGTGATGATGCCCAATGGCACAACCGTCATCAAGGCGTTCACGATTTTGAAAGTAGTGCCAGCGCTGCCTTCCAGTATCCGATTGGTGTAGTCCCTGGCGAAGATGGTCAGCGTGCCGGGCGACTGCTCAAAAATAGCCCAAAAGAAGATGACCAGAATGGCAAAAAAGGTCACGGCTATCAACCGGTCACGGGTCACAACAGAATATTTCAACAAACGGTAAACGAGTAGCCCGATGAAGAGTGCAAGGGCCACCAATATCGTAAAATTGTTGCCCATTAACCCACCCACATCCCAGTTGAAAATGTCCACTGAACCATTGGAGATTTTCTTGGCCGGTTCGAAGATTATCCATATCAGCCCGAGGAAAATCATCACGGCGATGAGCACCAATTGGCCGCCAGTGAATGGGTTTGGCTTGTCGCCATCCAGTGCAAGTTCAGTGGCGGCGGCGTCTTTTTTCACGGGCTTGAGGCCGATATTGCCGAAGATGTTTTGCGCCAGCCAAAACTGCAAAAGACCAAAAAACATGAAGATACCAGCGAGGCCAAAGCCCCAGCCCCAGCCTACTTTTTCGCCCAAATAGCCGCACAACAAGATGCCAAAAAATGCGCCCGAATTGACACCCATGTAGAAAATGGTATATGCGCCGTCCTTTTTCTCCGGGTGGTTTTTGTATATTTCCGAGATGATGGACACCATGTTGGGCTTGAAGAATCCGTTGCCGAACACCAAAAATACCAATCCCATATAAATGGAAACACTGGTCTCCAACGCCATGCAGCCATGCCCCAAGGTCATGAGCGAGGCACCCACCACCACGGCCCAACGATACCCGATTTTCTTGTCGGCAAAATAGCCGCCCATCATGGTGGACAGGTAAACCAATCCCACATAGGAGCCGAACAACGCCATCGCTTGCTCCCGAGTCCACTCCCAGCCGCCGTTGGCCAAGGTAGAGGTGAGGAACATCACGAGCAAGGCCCGCATCCCGTAAAACGAGAAGCGTTCCCACATTTCGGTGAAGAAAAGCACGAACAGCCCGGCGGGATGCCCGATGACCGGGTTTTCAAAGAAGTGGTCTGTTCCGCCATGCGGCGACTTTGGCGTATTGTTGCTCATATTTGCGTTTAATTTTATTTTGAATTGATAGACTTTCCAAGTTTTTCAAACCTGGGAAGCCTGCCTCCTGCGAAGGCAACATGGCAAATGTAATACGACCCGCCACATTTTCTGTTTTTGTATTTATCTTTTGCAAGCTGTCTGCCAGTCCTTGGGCAAGCAGCAGTCACCCGAAACTTTCCTTGCAAACCCCTACCTTCGCCGCACAAACTCAACCGAATGAGCTATCAACCGCCAGCAATCAGGAAAGTAAATGTCGTACGCTACGTGACGCCCCTGCGGGAAGGTGGCTCTCTGCCTGCCATCGTGGAGGCGGACGACGATTTTCTGTACGTCGCCAAATTCAGGGGTGCGGGGCAGGGGACAAAGGCGTTGATTGCCGACTTGATTGGTGCCGAACTGGCTCGTGCGGCTGGCCTGAAAGTGCCCGAACTTGTCTTGGTTGACCTCGACGAAGCCTTCGGTCGCACCGAGCCGGATGAGGAAATCCAAGACTTGCTGAAAGGAAGCACGGGCACAAACCTCGGCGTACATTACCTCTCCGGGGCCATCAGCTACGACCCGGCCGTGAATGGAGCTGACCCGCTGCTCGCCTCCAAAATCGTGTGGCTGGATGCCCTGCTCACCAATGTGGACCGCACCGCCAAGAACACCAACATGCTGGTTTGGAACCGGGAACTTTGGTTGATTGACTTTGGCGCCTGCCTGTATTTCCACCATAGCTGGGACAATTGGGAGCAGCAGGCGATACTGCCTTTCACAAATATCAAGGCGCATGTGCTGCTGGCGCAAGCCAGTCAACTGGCCGAAGTGAATGAGGTACTGACCTCCCTGCTGACGCCCGACCTGCTGTCCGTCATCATCCAGAGCATCCCCGACGATTGGCTGAAGGGGCATGGCACCCCGGACGAAATGCGCCGGGTCTATCACGAGTTTTTGACACGGCGCGTCGCCGCCTCCAGCATATTACTAAAAGAAGCCCAAGATGCAAGAGCGAAACTTATTTGAATATGCAGTCATCCGAATCATGCCCCGAGTGGAGCGTGAGGAGTTCATGAACGTGGGCGTGATACTGCTTTGCAAAAAGCAAAACTTCCTTCATGCACTTTACGAAGTAAGCCCGCAGCGGTTGGAGGCGCTTTGCCCTGGCTGTGACGTGGAAGAATTGGCTGCCCACTTGTCCGCCTTTGCCCGTATTGCCGCAGGTGACCCGACCGCTGGCCCCATCGCCCAGTTGGACATCGCTGGCCGGTTTCGCTGGCTCACCGCACAACGCAGTACGGTTTTGCAACCTTCCAAAGTACACCCCGGCCTTTGCGACGACCCGATGCAGATGTTGGAGCGGTTGTTTCGGGAGATGGTGTTGTGAAGGCAAGCTTCACCACTTTCCAGTTAACACGTTCTCCACCCCGCCTGATAACTCCTCCCAATTGGCAACTTCACCCCAGCCACTTCCCGACCTCCGTCTCCGAAAACGCCTCGATTTTGTCCTTCGCCACGAGGTACGAGCGGTGCGAACAACGAAATTGAAAAAAGAGATGACTGGCCGGTTTGCTCAAAGGCCAGCCATTCTTGTTTTGGAATAAAGCTATTGTTTAACAAATCTTCCGGTGTACAGGCGGTCATTGACCAAGATTTTGAGGAGATACATGCCGGGCTGCAAGCCTTGCAGGTTCAGCGTCGTTTCTGCTGAAAACAACTGACTTCTTATGATTTTTCCTTGTACATCGAAGATGCTAATTTCATGGAAAACTCCTGCATTTTCAGGCAGGTGGATGTAGAGAAAGTCAGCGGCAGGGTTGGGGAAATGTCCAGTACGCCCACTATCACCTCCCTTGCCGGGTTTATAAAAATCTCATACGCCCCAATATCCACCGTGCCGTTGGCAATGCGAGGATTGCCGTCTATATCAAGTGGGGCGGTCACGCCATTATTGTTGCCGGCATTAATGCAGGGACTGTCCTCGCCGGGGCGATAGTCGTCTGCATCAGCGAATTTCGGGTCGCCGTCGAGGATGTCGGAAGGGGCTGGCAAAGGGATGGAGTTGTCCCCTATGAGGTTGCCGCCGTTGGAGGTGAAAGTTACTTCGTCCGACAAAGGCACATATTCCACGTAACCGGTATTGAAAAGGATGGTGTTTTGCAACGAAACCACTGACCCTGAATCGAACACCAGACCTGCAGTGTTATTTTCGGCGATGGTGCAATTGAGCAGTTTGATGGTGTCGGGCAGCCTGTTGGCTATTGTGCCGACATCCGTGGCAATGCCATTCCCAATTAACAAGGTGTTCTCAAATGTGATATTCAAATCTTCTGTTGGCAGTGTTCCCCCGAAGGGCGCTAACCCAATGGCAGCTCCAAATCCACCGCTGTTTTCGGTAAAAATTGAATTTGAAACCGTAAAATTCGAAAAGCTGGTATTTGGCTGAGATCCCAGACCAATACCCCCTCCGGTAAAAGTGGCGGTATTGCTCTCAAAAAAGCATTGGATAACGGAACAATTAAAATTATCTCCACCGGGGAACACATTTAATCCACCTCCACCTTCGGTAGAACTGTTGCCTAAAAACGAGCAACTGTCAATTGAAATAAGGGTATTTGAAGCGTTTGCGCCAGCGACAGTAAGGACTCCGCCGCCGCCTTGGTCAAAGCCATTTCCCATATCGGATACAGCGTTGCTGATGAAAGTAGCGTTATGGAGCAACAGTGAGCAATTATCACTCATAGCCTGGAAAAATAAACCACCGCCAAAGGAAGATTCGTTGTTGCCAAATGTGCAGTTGTCCACTTCAAGTGAAATATTGTCAGTGTTTTCAACCACAAACAACAAGCCGCCGCCTTGCTCAGGATTGGAATTTCCAGTAAAGGAAGTGGAGGTAATTGTGAGGTTCGTATTGTAACAACTGACTCCGCCTCCCCTTAAACTTTCATTGTTGTCGAAACTGCACTGCTGGATTTCAATGCCTTCGCCCGGCACAATGTCAATGTCAATTCCGCCGCCATATCCTGCCCTGTTTGTTAAAAAGGCACAGTTTTCCAGCCGTAAGTTTTGACTGGACGCTCCCGAAACAGACATGCCACCACCCCAGTTGGAAGCAAAATTTTGGGTAAAAAAGCAGTGTCGGATGACTGGCGAGCCCATCGAACGGATGCCGCCGCCAACGTAATTCACACCGTCTGCATATCCGCCTTTTATGGTAAACCCGTCCAAAACGGTTTCATTGGTGATATCGGCAGTGATGCGCAGTACATTTTCCGAATTGTCTGTTCGGTTGGCGGTTAGGTTATTTTCGATGTCGTCCCCGTTCAGGTCGCCGGAGAGGATGGTCTCATGGATGGCGGGGTTTCGTTCATCCGCAATGGTTTCCGTACCATTGAAGCCACCCAGCAATTGGATATTTTTATCAATCAGGAAAGTGGCTGCGGGGTCGCCGTTGGGAACGTCGGGGGCGTATGTTCCTTTAGCCACCCAAATTTCATCGCCAGCTTCTGCACTGTTTAAAGCAGCTTTTAAATCGGTGAAGGCATCCTCCCAGGTAGTCCCTGAATTGGCGCCCGTGGCTTGATAGTTCACATAATTCTGTGAGTAAACCAACGAATTGGATATACAGACAAAAAAGAGGAGTACCGGGAGTAAAATTTTTGTCTTCATGACATGAGGGTTTAGTGAAAAAGGAGATAAACGATAACCCTGCGAAGATGCCCTCAAACCTTGCAAAACGGCTGGTAACGAGCGTTCAAATGCTGGTAGATATGTTGCAAGCGGGAAATTTCAGTGGCGAAAGCTGCTTGGCAGCACCCCAAATTCCTCGAAAAAAGTCTTGGTAAAATAAGACGGGTCTTTGAACCCTACCTCGTAGGCGATTTCAGCAACAGTCAAGTCGGTGGTTTCGAGCATCTGCTTTGCCCTGTGCAGGCGGTAGGAGCGGATAAAGTTGGCGATGGATTTGTCGGTTAGCGCTTTCATTTTTCGGAAAAGCTGCGAGCGGCTCATGCCCAATTCCCTCGAAAGCTGCACCACGTCGTAGTCTTCGTCCGATAAGTGGGATTCGATAATGAGCCGGACTTTTTGAAGGAAAGCTTCTTCCCGGTTAGGGATGAGGAATGAGGAATGAGGGATGACCTGCTCCGTCACAGGGAATTCCATGTTTCCAACTGGTTGCCAACTACCATACCGGGCTTGAAGCGTTTTGCGAAGTTCGAGCAGTTTTTCCAACCGCACGAACAGTTCTTTTTGATGAAAAGGCTTGGCGAGGTAGGCATCCGCTCCATGTTCCAGTCCCTCGATTTTCGATTCGATGTCGGCTTTGGCCGTGAGCAAAACGATGGGAATGTGGCTGGTGCGTTCGTCGTTTTTCAGGGTTTGGCAAAGTTCGAGACCGTCCACGCCGGGCATCATCACGTCGGTGATGACGAGGTCGGGAATTAATTCGATGGCTCGCTCGATGCCTACTTGCCCATCGTTTGCCAGTTCGACCTGATATTTTTCCTCTAAACAATTTGCTAAGTAACCCTGCACATCGGGATTGTCTTCCACGACGAGGACGAGGGGTAGTTGATTTTCGATTTCGGATTTACGATTTACGATTGGGGGCGCTGCTTCACTTTGGAGAATCATTTCAGGTTCATCCAATCGTAAATCGTTCCCGACTTCTGTCGGGATAAATCGTAAATCCGCAGTTCTGCTCACCGGCAGCCTCACCTTAAATTCCGTCCCTTTTCCCAACTCGCTTTTCACCTCGATGGTGCCGCCGAGCAATTTCACCAATTCCTTTGTCAACGCCAGTCCGATGCCGGTGCCCTCGCCCCGCCGGGTAGCAGCGTCATCTGCTTGGTAAAAGCGGTCGAAAATCAAGGGCAACTTGTCGGATGGGATACCTGTGCCGGTATCGGTGACAGTCAGGACAACAACGTCGGCAGGGTTTTGAACCCTGCCGACGTTAAGCACAACCTGCCCGCCCTCAGAAGTAAACTTGACAGCATTGGACAGCAAATTCGATACGATTTGTCGGAGGCGCTCCTCGTCGTAATCCATGGTAAACGTATCCATTGCCGAGTGAAAATGCAGTGAAATGCTTTTTGATGCGGCGAGCGATTGGAAACTTTCGAGCAGGTATTTCAAAAACAAAACCACGTCGCCCTGCACGGGATGGAGCGCCAGTTTTCCGCTTTCCAGTTTGGACAGGTCGAGCAACTGGTTGATGAGGTAGAGGAGGTTTTGGGCGTTGCGCTTGGTGACTGAAATTTTGGAAATTAGAAATTGAGAAATTGAAAATTGCTGTGTCTGTTTTTAATTTCCAATTTCATAATTTCCAAATTTCCCAAAATCACCGTCAGCGGCGTCCGGAACTCGTGTGTGATGTTGGTGTAAAGGCGGGATTTCACGGCGTCCAATTCCTTGATGCGGCGAGCTTCGGCTTGTTCCAATTTTCGGCGAAGCTGAAAGCGGTATAGGGCGTACAGGCTGCCGAAGCGAGGATGCCCCAGAGGAAATACGCCCAACTTGTGCGCCACCACGGGGGCAGGATGTTGATTTCGAGCGAGGAGCTTTGTTCGCCCCAAACCCCATCACCATTGGCTGCTTTGACGTGGAAGACGTAGTGCCCCGGCGACAAATCGGCAAACCGGGCAATGCGCTCCTGCCCAACGTATACCCAATCCTCCTGAACACCTTCCAATCGGTAGGTGTATTGATTTGACAGCGGATTGGCGTAATGAAGCCCGGCATATTCGATGGCAAAGTCATTTTGTAAATGCTTTAACGTGAGGGTCGAGATGTAAGGAACCGGGCTGGGAATGACGCCATCCTTGCCAAAAGCGATGTGCTTGTTGCCGAGCAGGAAATTGGTGAAAACTATTTTCGGCGCTGCCGAATCGGGCAGGAAACTCTCCGGGCGAAAGCGGACCAGCCCATTTTTCATTCCGATGTACCATTCACCGCCTTTGCGTTTTTAAAAACTCCCTCGAACCTATCCCATTCGGGAACAACGGTTCCAAAATTTTGAACTCCTGCAAAAAATGGAGCGATTCTGTTTTTAAATCGAAAATGCCCAACCCCAAAGACCTCCTCATCCAGAGCCTTCCCCGTTCATCCGGCAAAACCTCTGCGATGTAATGGGTAGCAGCGCCCTCGGAAAAACTCCTTGTATTCCTTTGTTTTGGGATTGAGACGTACCAATCCGTGACTGTACGAGGAGAGCCACAACTCCTCCGGGCTTTGAATCCAAACGTTGTTCAACTGGTCATAATCTTCGAGAAAACGCTGCTCCAAAACCAGTTCCCCCGGCTTGCCTTCCCGGCGACGGAGTTGGTTGATGCCGCCAAACCAGGTATTTTGCCAAATGCCACCCTGCTCATCGAAGTACAAAAATAGCGGTACAAAGGTGTCCCGCTTTTCAGGTCGTGAACGATGACCGGGTGAAGTTGGGAGGTTTCAGGTTCAAATAGGTAGCAACTATTCACTCCCAAGGCACCGTCGTAGATGAACCAGATGTTGCCAGCCGGGTCTTCCGCAATCATCCGGGCGGACATGTTTTTTTCTTTCAGTTTGACCCTTGCTACGAGAGGATAGGCGTTCGATGCGCTGTCAAATTTGTGAAGCCCCAGGTTCGAGGTCGCCCACACCGTGCCGTTTTTGCTGCGCAAGAGCCTTATATTTCCTTCCTTCGGAAAACCCAAATCGCCGTTCGCCTGCAAGTAAGCGCGAAAGGTGTTGTCGGCGGATCGAATCGAACCAAGCCCTCGTCATTGGCACGGCACCAGATTTTTCCCTGGTCATCTTCCACGCAATGCGAAAGGCGATAATCATCCTTGCCGGAGAATCCTTTCAGGATTGCAAAATGGTCCCAAGTGTAATGGATTTTGTACAAACCTCCCTGACCACCGACCCAGACATGGCCGTTGTTGTCCACAGCGAGAGCATGGTTTGTCTTCCACATAAAGGGCGAGTTCTCCAACATGGACGCTAATTTAGGCTGGCTGTCGAAGTCTGTTATTCTGAAAACGCCACCGCCCCAATCGGCTATCCAAAGGTTGCCCCGCCCATCGAACTCGATTGCCCGGAAGTTGAAGACCTGCCCGAACCCTTCGGAGGTTTTGATGGTGGAAAAAACATTTTTCTCCTTGTCGAACCTGCCCACTTCCCGAATGATGCTGCGGTTCAGCGTCCCCTCGAATCCGACAACGCAGAGTTCTTTTTTGAAAGGGTCATGGACGAACCTGTAAAACAGTGAAGCGTTTTCACCAGCGGTTTTGATTTTTTCCGCTTTGTCAAAAAGCAGCTTCGGCGCTTTATTCTCTATGACAACCGGCATACGCCAGACTTCACGGCCATTCAGCGACAGCCATAACCAGCCAGTTTCATCGAAAATAAAATCCCAGATTGCCCTTTCGGGATTGAGTTCCGGCATGGGGTAAGGCACCAGCATTAACGAATCTGGCTTTGAAGCGATCGGAGCAATGCGGGTGAGGGTGCCCTTCGGGAAAGTCCAAATATTGCCAAGGTGGTCTTTTCTCAAAATCCAAGATTGTTGGGAATTGATGTCCACATGGGAAAATCGCTCTGTTTCGGGGTTAAACATGAGGATGGCTTCCCCCCCTCTGAACCATATATTTCCCGCCCCGTCTTCCAGCATTGGCGGAAAAGCGTGGATGCGGAGAACCTGGTGTTGGCTTCGTCAAGCCGCCAAGTTTTGAAGGAGTAGCCGTCGTACCGCATCAGGCTGAAGGCACTTGTCATCCAAAGGAAACCCTTGCGGTCTTGCAGCACGTTGGTCACGAGGTTTTCGGGCAGCCCTTCTTCGAGGGCAAAATGTTCGACAAGGAGATTGCCGGAGAGGAAAGTGTTTTGAGCGAAGGAATGGAAGGAACAAAAGCAAGTCAGCCAAAGGAGCAGAATGTTTGTCCATTGAAACTTGGCGTGACTTTTTCTGAAGTAGATATCTGACCTTTCATTTTGGCAGCAACAGTGCTGTACTTTCATGCGCCAGGGTTTTAGCGCATCAATATCCTACTTTTCTTAAAAATTTTGCTGCTTCCAAGCATAAAATTACATGCCCCAATTGGTGAACGGATTGCCCAAGCCCCTTTCCGTTTATTGTTCCAACTGCATTTTCAGACCCAGAATATCACATTCAAAGATTTTGCAAACCGCCAATTTTAAAAGTGAAGTAGGGTTGGATGAAGGCTGGAAAAAATTTGATTCACATCCACCTCGCCATTTTCAGAGAAAATTCCTAGCATCTCCTTTCAGAAAAAAGGTCAATTAGACATATTTTCGAGACAAAATGTAAATCGTACTTGACATTTAGAAATGTTAGCTTATCTTTGTCGCATCAACTTTAAAAAAATTGAATCATGGAAAAAACAAAAAAGACTGGTTTGGGCAAAGTTGCTTTTTTTGCTGTGCTGTGGTTTGTAACCTACACGATCTGCTTGCTGGTCATCAAAAAGGGCTCACCTGACACTGGCGCAGGCATCGTGCTGGCCCTGCTCCCCGTGGCAACTTTTGCGCTTTACATTTTCAACCTTTACAAAGGCATTGCTTCCATGGATGAGGTGCAAACAAGGGTTCAAATGGAAGCGGTGGTTATCGCATTCTCCCTGGGACTGTTGACCCTCATGACGCTGGGCTTGCTTGACCTTGTGGTGACGCTGAAAAAGGAAGATTGGGGCTACCGGCATTTGGTGCCTTATTTCTTCCTCTTTTACCTGATTGGGCTTATCATTTCAAAACGCAAATACAACCTGGAGGATGAAAAACACAATTAAGGTGGAAAGGGCAAAGAAGAACTGGACACAGGCCGACCTTGCGGAAAAAATTGGGGTGTCCCGGCAGGCGGTCAACTCCATCGAGACGGGGAAGTTCGTGCCTTCCACGGTGTTGGCACTCAAAATGGCGAACGTGTTCGGGACAACGGTGGAAATCATTTTTCAACTCGAAGAAAACGACTGACGGGCAGCAAAGCCAACCATCTAGTAAATTAGCCACCTGCCAGCAGCACCTTCGCTACTTCCGCCTGGTAGCTCCGACCAATCGGCAATTTCACCCCAGCCACTTCCACTTCTGTCGCCGAAAACGCCTCGATTTTGTCCTTCGCCACGAGGTACGAGCGGTGGATGCGCAGCAGGTTCGGGTTGTTCAGGTGGGCTTCGAACTCACCGAGTTGGAACCTCGTCACCACTGATTTTCCACCTGCTAAAATAATTTTTACGTATTCTTTCAGGCTCTCCACGTACAAGATTTCATCGTTGAAAACCTTGACCTGGCGCTTGTTTTCGTTGAAGAAATGAAACGGTCGTGATTGGTGATTAGTGACTGGTAACTGGACTGCCAACTGTGGACTGCCGACTGCCAACTTGTTCACTGCGGCGAGGAAACGGGGAAAGCCAAATGGTTTGAGCAGATAGTCCACCACATTGAGTTCGTAGCCTTCAAGGGCGTACTGGTGGTAGGCGGTGGTGAGGATGACCTGCGGCGGGTGTTGGAGGGTTTTCAGGAAGTCGAGGCCCTTGAGCTTGGGCAGGTGGATGTCGAGGAACAGCACGTCCACTGCATGGTTTTTCAAAAATTCCAAGGCGGACAGGGCATCGGCACAAGCTCCCACGAACTCCAACGTCGGCACTTGCCGGATGAACTCCTCCAAGCCTTCGGCGGCGAGGGGTTCATCTTCGATGACGAGGCAGCGGAGTTTTGTCATTGGGTTATTGAGTTATTGGGTTATTGAGGACTATTTTCAACCCAACCACAAACTTATCTCCCTGATTATCAAGGCGCAAGTCATGTTCAGGATAAATCAGTTCCAATTGCCGCTTCACGTTTTTCAGGCCGATACCTTCGGTAATTTCTTGGTCGTTGGGGTCTTTGGCGTTTTCCACCGAGAAGTCGAGCGACCCATTTTTTGCACTTAAAAAAATGTGCACGCAGGTCTCGCCGCGGCTCTCGGAAGCGCCGTGCTTGAAGGCATTTTCCACGAACGGCAGCAGCAGCAGTGGGGCAATGGGCTGGTCTTCGTCGTCCACTTCCACCTGAAAATCGGCACGAAGGCGGTCGCCGTAGCGCAGCCGTTCCAGTTCGAGGTAGTCCCGGATGACTTTCATTTCCTGCGAGATTCGGATGCGTGGCGTGGTACATTCGTAGAGCATGAACCGCAGCAAATCGGATAGTTTCAGGATGGCGTCGGGTGTGTCTTCGCTGCGTTTTCGGGCGAGGTGGTAGAGGTTGTTCAGCGTGTTGAACAGGAAATGTGGGTTCGTTTGCGCCCGCAAAAAACTGAGTTCGGACTGCAATTTTTCCTCCACCAACTGCCGCTCCCTATCGGCGGCCTGGAGGCGGAGTCGGAAGAATTTTAGCGCGGTAGTAATGCCAAGCAACATCAGTACGTCAACCAAAGACCAGAGCAAGCGGAAAAGCGCGTGGGCGAAATTTGCCGAAGGCTCCGGTGAAGAAACGCCGTAAATGATTGGGTAAATGATTTTGTACCAAACCGTTTGGTTGATGACCGTGACGATCATGGCAGTGATGGCAAGGCTCCCAAAAAATGCAAAAAGTTTTTTGTTCCGAAAATACCGTGGCACCAACACGTACAGCACCAGGTAAACTGCTGGGATTTTGAAGGTCAACAGTAACAGTTCGGCGGTGTATGCCAATTGCAACCGTTCCCAAAAACTCAAGGATGAAAACGACGACCCGGACATTGGGGCGGCAAGGTAGCCGTCGTAAAGGGCATAGGCGAGCCAAAAGGCAAGGTGGAGCAAGATGCGGCGTTTCATCATCGGACAAAATTCGCAAAAAAATGACGCCAATGCCATCTGGTTTTCCGAACGACTGTTTCCACCGAACGAAAGACGTTCTCTGTCAACCGAATGCAGTTCTTCGAAGAAAACAACATTTGGATAGGAGCAGAGCGCCGTTTTTACCAAAAAGGAAAAAATAGCAGGAAGTGCCAGCTAATTTTACTCAAAATTCAAAACTTTATCAATATGAAAAATAAAGCCTTCTCTACTTTTTTTTTGCTTGTTTTTAGTAAAAACTTGGCACAAAACTTGCTGCAAGTTCCTGCCCAATTTCCCACCATCCAGTCCGCCATTGATGCTGCGCAAGACGGCGACACGGTGTTCGTCTGGGCAGGGGAGTATTTTGAAAACCTGCGGTTCAAAGGCAAAAGCATCGTGCTGACCAGCCGGTTTTACATTACCCACACTGCCAACACCATTTCCAACACCATCATCAACGGTAGCCAGCCGACGCACCCCGACACGGCCAGTTGCATTCTCATTGTGGATGGCGAAGATGCCTCGACGGTGGTGCAGGGCTTCACGCTAACAGGAGGCAAGGGTACCAAATGGCTCGACCCGCACGGCGCTGGAACTTACCGGGAAGGCGGTGCCATCCTCACGCAGGGCATCTCGCCAACCATCCAGTTCAACGTCATTCGGGACAATTCGGTGACGGTCGAAGGCCCAGGTGTCACCTCCACTGGCGGGGCGGCATTCGCAGTGACAGCGGCTCTCCCATCATCCGAAACAACTGGATTCACCACAACAACGCAAACGGCTACGGCGGCGGCATCGTGCTGAATTATTGCGGGGGGCAGGTGTACAACAACGTCATCAGCCACAACACCGGTGGACAGGATTTTGGCGGTGGCGGGCTTTGGCTCAACGGCGAAAACACGAACACAGTGGTCGAGGTCTTCAACAACACCGTTGCCTACAACCACAGCAGCGGCACTGGGGCTTATGGTGGAAAGGGCGGCGGCATGTTCGTTTTTTCCATCAAAGCGCAGACCCGCAACAATATTTTTTGGGGAAATACACAGTCCATTGGAGGCGTTTTTGCGAACCTCAACGGCCAAATTTTGGCGACGTACAGTGACATCCAAGGTGGCTACACAGGCACTGGCAACCTCAACCTCGACCCCGTTTTCTCTGATTCCATTTATTTTTTTTCGGTGAAATGCACATCGCCCTGCGTGGATGCTGCTGACCCCGCCGACCCGAATTCCAACGACCTCATGGCCAATGGAGCGGCCAAGTTTCCTTCGTTGGGCGACATCCGGGGCGACCTCGGCGTATTCGGCGGGCCATTCGCCAGCCAACTGCCCTACGGCATCCAGCCCTCGCTTCGCTTCAGCACGGTGACGACCGGGGCGCTCGCCGGCCCACCATCCGATAGCCGAAGCATCAATTTTATTGATGTGGACGGCAATAGCTTCGATGATATTTTCGTCACCAACGGCCCACAGGCCGGTGCAAAAAACTTGTTTTACCTGAGCAATGAAGTCTCGCCAGGCGCTGCGAGCAGTTTCACCCAAGTTACTGATGACGATATCGTGAGCCATGCCAAGCCGTTCGATGGTGCCACCTTCGCCGACTGCGACAACGACGGGGACTTGGATGCTTACGCCGTAACCTGGTACGGTCAAAAGAATTTCCTCTACCGAGGCGGGGGTGATTCGTGGTTCACCTACGATGCTGCTGCCGCTCCTTCCAATGTTGAGACCTTCTCGGAAACCGCAAGTTGGGGGGATTACGATGCGGACGGTTTCGTGGATTTGTACGTAACCAACTCCGGTGGCAACAAGAAAAACATGCTGTTTCACAATGACGGAGGCACGGCTTTCACGCCAGTTACGACCGGCGCACACGTAACCGAGGCACATACTTCCCGCAGCGTAAACTGGGTGGATTACGACAACGACTGCGACTTGGATTTGTACGTTTCTAACGAGGAAAATGAAAAGGACGACCTCTACCGCAACCTTGGCAATGGTAGTTTTGAAAAAGTGACCGTAGGGCACCGGGCCAAACCAACCACAGCAGCATGAGCAGCAGTTGGGGCGATGTGGACAACGACGGCGACCTCGACCTGTTCGTAGCAAATGCTAATTATTTTGCGCCGCAATACAACCAGCTTTTCAAAAACAACGGTGACGGCACGTTCACGGAAGTAACGATCGGGGCATTGGTCACAGACAACAGTTGTTCCTACGGCTCCAACTTCGGCGACTACGACAACGACGGCGACCTCGACCTCGTGGTAAGCAACGGCTACTGTACGGGCGAAATCCTGAACTTTTTGTACCAAAACGATGGGCTGGGTAATTTCACCCGAGACCTGGAGGCACTTGCCGATTACACCACGCCATGCAGTTACGGCGCTGCCTGGGGCGACGTGAACAACGACGGGTTCCTCGACCTCGGCATCGCCACCTGCAAGAACACGAGCACTTCACCACTGCCCGTCAACTTGTTTTATCTGAACAAAACCAACTGCAACAACTGGCTGAAAATTAAACTCACCGGCACCATCGCCAACCGCTCTGCCATCGGCGCACGGGTGTGGGTGACAGCCACCATCGGCGGGGAAACAGTGACGCAAATGCAGGAGATCAGCGCCCAGTCAGGCTACTGCGGGCAGAACAGCCTGACTGCTCATTTCGGCCTTGGCGATGCTGGAAATGTGACTGAAGTACGGGTACGTTTCGGCTGCGGAGAAGATACTACACTGACCAACATTGCCCCGAACCAGTTGCTCGAAATCACCGAAGGCTCGTTGCCGTCGGCCACGCAGTCCGTTGAAAATGAGCCGTTTACCGTCACTTTAGCCCCCAACCCGACGAGCGACACGTTCCGGGTTTCAGTTGAGATGAAGCAGCCCTCGGAACAATTGCAACTGCGCCTGATGGACAGCACAGGGCGGGTTGTTTTTGAAAAAAAAGTTGACACTAATGGGTCACGGAATTGGTCGGAAGATTTTTCAACGAAAATAACGGGGTTGGTGAAGGGTCGGTATTTCGTGGAGGTGAGGGTTGGGGAAGAGTCGAAAACAGAAATAGTGATTATTTTTTAATCGACAGTACTACAACCGTTTTGGCACACTACTAAAAACCCGTTCACCTAATATTTGATGGTGAACGAGTTTTTGCATGTTTCATGGATGAGGTTGGGTTCTTAATCCTGTTGCAGGAAGCCGTTCAAAAAGTATTTGAACAAGGGTTAATCGCAATTGCTTTCCCGTTCCACCTCCCCATCCACATACCGCCAGCAATCCCCAAAAATGGAGCAAAAACAAATTTCCAATTTCGCCCGCTGAGGAAAGTCTGCATTTTCGATCACGAGTGAATCTCCCACCTCGGCATGCAGCCAAACAACTTTCTCTCCGACAGCGAGTACGCTGTTTTTTGGCGATGAAACGGACATGGACCTGAATCGTTCCACACGCAGAAGGTCTTTGAAGAATTGCTGGGAATCCGATACTTGCTTTCCGTCCAAAGTCAGCTTGAGGTCTTTGATGATCGCTGGCCCTGTGCCCTTGTTTTGAATCATCAATTTGAATGTTTGATTCGAGTATTCGACGTAAGGCTCGACATAGGGCCAGACGGCTGCATACTGCTGATTGCGCAGAATGACAGATTGGTAAATGGACACACCGAGTGCGCAAAAGCTGGTAAAGATGGCTGCAAATGTCAGGGCATTGGAAGCACCGGGCGAAATGGTTTTTCTTTTACTGGAAGTCATATTGCAGATGATTTTGAAACAAGACAAAAGTAACAAAGCAAAGGATAAAAGTCACATGCATCATGGTTGAAGCCGTTTTTGCTCTTTCCCTCGCAATTGTTGCTGATGTCAGCAATCGTAAATCGTCACTCGTCAATCTAAAATGGATAAAGCATTGGCACCAGCACCAGAATGGCAACGACCAGCAGGACGGTGGCGATGATGCTGACCTTGAAAAAATCGGCCACTTTGTAACGCCCGGGGCCGTACACGAGGATGCAACTCGGCTCGAACGGCGTGATGAGCGACACCGAAGCGCCGAGCATGACCGCCAGGGCGAAGGTCATCGGGTTCACGTGCAGGTTGGCCGCCGACTCCAAAGCGACGGGCAGTACCACCAGGGCGGCGGCAATGTTTTTGAAAAAAATATGCAGGAACCTCCGGCAATTTTGCGGAAAGTTTCTCCAAAAAAGCTTTGGGGCTGACAGAAGGCATCCATTTTTTGACGGTGGAGGGTGACGGTTTTTCCAAAACGGTTTTGGTCAAGTGAAATAGATCAATTTTTTTGAGCTTGAAAGATTTTGAGCAGTGAACACGGGTGAAATTTTAAAAAAAAAGTAAATTCAGCCCTTAAACCTTGTGCATAAATGCAGGTCTGACCATCTCGTTTTGCAACTAATTTAAAAATTCACCAACATGAAAAATCACATTCAATCCTTCATCCTAACTTGTTTGGCCGTGCTATTCACCGCCAGCATTACTACCGCCCAAGATGCAGAAAGCACGGGACTTCCCGGCGAAAACTTCAGCCTTGAGGGTGCCCTGGAACTTTTCAAAAAAGCTGAATCCCCGGAAGCCTTTGAAAAGCTACTTAACACCGAAGACAACCACGTCAACAACCTTGACCTCAACGACGATGGCGAAATTGACTATGTCCGTGTCGTTGACAACATGGACGGCGAAGTTCACGCCATTGTGTTGCAAGTGGCCGTTAGCGAGACCGAGTCGCAGGACGTGGCCGTGATCGAAGTGGAAAAAACGGGCAAGGACGAAGCTATCCTGCAAATCATCGGAGACGAGGACGTTTATGGCGACCAAACCATCGTCGAGCCATTCGAGGCAGAGGCAAGTGAAAATGGCAAGAACGGCCCGCACGTGACTGTCGCCCGTATCGTAGTCAATGTCTGGGGCTGGCCATCCGTACGCTTCGTGTATGCACCAGGCTATCGGCTCTGGGTTTCGCCGTGGCGTTGGAGGCACTACCCGGTTTATTGGTCGC
This sequence comes from Saprospiraceae bacterium, assembly GCA_016719855.1. Taxonomy (GTDB): domain Bacteria; phylum Bacteroidota; class Bacteroidia; order Chitinophagales; family Saprospiraceae; genus UBA6168. Next base: position 79,476 of record JADJYH010000021.1, read on the forward strand.
CTTGGAGGCCGCATCCTTTCCATGTTTGGCATCCGTTTGCAGTGGTGCATCGTCCTCACTATCATGTAGTTACGACGCACCGGGTAGTTCGAGCACATGCGGTTTACACCCCGCACAGGATTGGTTCAAAGACCGTGCATACCCGCACCACAGTCGTAAAAACAAAGCATGGAACTGTAAAAAAATCAACAAAGACAACCACTACCAGGGGCAAAAACGGCCATGTGAAGTCGCAAAAAAAGACTACAACTGTGCAGGGTAAAAGGAGGAAGGGTTAAAATTATCCAGCTAAACGTTACTCCCTTTCGGTAAAAAATTGTTTTCAGGAGCTAATCAAAAAAGGAAAGCGACATGGAAGTATCCACGTCGCTTTTCTTTTTTTGCCCAAAAAAAAGGGCGACTGAAAAGCCACCCTGAAAAATTGAATTAGTATGAAAAAACTGCTCTTGATGTCTTTTGATAGGTTAATACAGGTATGGCACGATGAAAACTGTGCCATATTATTAGAAATCCTTTCCAAATATGGCTAGCTGTGCAGATTCTTGCGTTTCGATTTCCGAATAGAAACCCTCCAAGTATTCCACAATCTGTTGCTTTGAAACTTCGTCCAGCAGATTGAAATCATTTACGATTCCAATTAAAGCCGCCTTTTTTGAGCGGAAGTAGCTCAAGGTGGCGTGAAGTTCCTTCGCTGAAGCTGCATTGCCCATGAATACCCTGTCTCCTATCCGTTTTTGCCCCACATCCGTGTTCGGGCGGGCATAAGGTGCGGCCACGATGGCCGAAAAGTCGAAGTCGTAGGGCACTGGAATCAGGCCACCATCTTTCTTTTGGAGCAGCTCCAAGTTGCGCAGCATCTCCACGTTCCAATCTGTATTGCTCACCATGTACTGGAACACGGACGCAATTTTTTCATGCGAAGGGTTCAGGTTGGCGGCCTTGGTGCCCATCGTTTTGGAAACCTCGCCATTGGTGCGCCAAGTGAGTTCTTCTTCGTCTTCAATCAAGAACCCAAAGCGAGTCAAACGATAGTCGGGATTGTTTTTGTCGAGGTAGGTAATCTTGGCCAACTGCACACGAAAACTGTTGGGAGTCAGTTCGTTGTACAGCTTATAAACCAAATACTCTCGAAGTACCAGCCCTTTTGACACGTCCTTGTCGTCGAGGCAGTGGGTCACCAATTTCAACTCGTTCATCTCACTCAACCCCGCTGCTTCAAGTTCTGTTTTGGCAAACTTGAGCTTCAGCGGCGGGAAATCGCAGGTCATCCTTCGGAACTTTCCCCTGGGCTTCACCTTTGCCTGAAAATTGTGCATCACACCATTTTCATCCAAAAAACTGAAATCGGCAGGCTGGTAGTCAACCCGCTTTCGCTTTTGCAAAAGGGAGTCGAGCTGAGTTACAATGGTCAGTTCCACTACATCCTGTTGGTTCATCACCGTGAGCAAGCTCTGGTCGCTGTGGGGTTGGTAGTTGCTCAAGTCCTCCTCCATCAGGCCGGTTGATGCACAGGAGTTGAACGAAAACAAAGCGAGAATGGCCAACAAAACGAAACTTGTCTTTACGAATCGGGTTTTCATAATCTTAAAAAGGTTTTATACCACTCAGCTTTAAGCTCAAATATCTTTAACTGCCTACGTTGAGGTTCAAATCTTTAGACCAGCTTTTGATTTTACCCGCCGGAATGATTTATTAACTAGGCTGTATTCTCTTTTATCAAATACCCTTCCATAGAAAGGTTATAGTGTTTTTTTAACACAAACTTCGGATAAAAAGTTTTACCCTACAAGGGGAAATATTGTTTTGAGGAAAATAACATCTCCTAGCCAAACAGAATAAAAATCTGAATTGGACTTTTTCTTCAAAACCATATCAACGGTTCTTACAGACCGCAAAAATCAAATAAGGCTGTACGGAAAGAGGAATGGCAGCGTTAAGAAATGGTTAATTATCCCTGCGAAGAAATTTCAATAAATAGAAAACGGCGACCCCAAGCAACAGCAGGACAAGTCCTGGCAAGGCTTGCTCCGGGCGTTCGAGGAGGGTATTGATGGCAAATGCAGCGGAAATCAAGACGAAAATTATCGGCACAACCGGGTAGCCCCAGGCACGAACTGGCCGTTGTGCGTTTGCCAGCTTTTGCGAAAAACAAAGATGCCAGCACCTGCCAAGCCCATGAAGGCGATGTCCATGAAGGTGACAAACGTGATGATTTTCACAAAAAGCCCTTGAAAGAAAACCAGCACAGCCATCGCCCAGACTACTTGTACCACCATCGCCACTACGGGTGTCCGCCAGCGGGGATGTACCCATGCAAGTTGTTTGAAAAAGATGCCGTCTTCGGCCATGGCATAGTAAATCCTGGGTGCCGACATGGTGTAAATGCTGATGGTGCCAAAAATGGAGAGGGCAATGGCCACGGCCACCGCCTTACCGCCCCACGGAGCGAGGGTGGCAATGGCATCCCCTGCCACCGTGCGGGTACTTGCGATGGCATCGAGCGGGAGCAGCAGCATGTAGGCGACGTTCACGAGCAAGTACATGCTCGTCACAATCAGCACACCAAGGAACATCGCCCGCGGCACGGTGCGTGGGGCATCAATGGCCTCGCCCGCCACGTAGGAGGCATGGTGCCAGCCGCCCACGGAAAACAGCACGCCAATCAGACCGGTGAGCATGGCAGTAGTGAGGTTGGGTGGCAGGTTTTCGGCCAACGAAAAATCCACGGGCACCTTCGCCGAATCGAAAAAAATAAACCCAGCCACGATGATGGCAGCGATGGCGAGGAGCTTCAGTCCTGTAAAAAAGTTCGATAAGCTTTGGCTGACGTTCACCCCAAGTATGTTTATCCCAGTCAGCACCAGCATCGTCACGGCTGCGATGGCCGTTTTTGTCCCCTCGCCCATTTCAGGCGCAAAAATCTTCATGTAATCGGCAAAAGCGGCGCATAGCCCCGCCAACGCCCCGGTGTTTATCACCAACAAAATCACCCAGCCGTAGAGGAACCCGGCCAGTTCGCCGTAGGCTTCCTTCAAATAGACGTAAACGCCACCCGACTTTGGGAACAGCCCGCCAAGTTCGCTGAAAGTGAGTGCACCCGTAAGCGCTATGACGCCACCCAATGCCCAAACTCCCAGCACGAGCACGGCGTTCGGCACGGCGCTGACAATCTGGCCCGGTGTGGCAAAAATGCCGGAACCAATGCAGGAGCCAACCGCAATCATCGTGAGGCCGTAGAGGGTGAGTTTCTTTTGAAGCATTATTTGGATTGTTGAATTGTTGTGATTGTTGAATTGTCGGGGCGAACTTGGCTGAATCCAGCTTTTTTGCGAATTTCGGGTTTCGGGACAAATAACCTGCTTTTTATGAAAAAACTGTTGCCTTTGTTGGTCGTACTCGCCTTGTTGGTCGGCGTCATCCTTTTTTTTAGGGGAAATGGGTCGAAGTATAGCCCGGCTACCGTCTGGGAACAGGGCACGGAAATCCGCACCGACGCCGTCAGCCTTTTCGACGAGTTCATGCAAGACGAAACTGGCGCCAACGAAAAATACTTGAACAAGGTCACTGAGGTGTCTGGCGTGGTATCAACCGTGCGGACCGACCAAGGCGGCCAATCCGTTGTGCTGCGCACCAACGACCCGACTTCTGGTGTTCGCTGTCGGCTTGACCGAAAGCCGGGGCAGGATGGCAAAAACTACGAAGTGGGGCAAACCGTCACGTTTAAATGCATTTGCAGCGGCTACGTGCGGGACGTGGAGATGGTGCAGTGTGTGGAAAAGTGAAATTGGGAAATCGAAGATTCACGCAAGTAATTTGGGTATTGGTTATTGAACGAGCAGGGCGTTTTTTACTTGGGAAGTGGTGCGCCCGCGAATAGGTGGTGTACCAGCTGGGTGGTGAGGTTAACATGTGACTGCGGTAGTAAGTTACAAACTTGTTGGAACTTGGATACTTGGGACAACGGGTTACAAGCTTTCGGTGTAGGCAATTAAGTCCAATTTGTTCTTAATTCTTTGATTAAGAAGGATAAGCTTTTTCAAGAGCTCAACAATTGTAATTTGTAAATCTCTGAATTTGAACTTGTCTATTGGTAAACGGTTCCCCTTATGAGTAATAGCATGTCTTATCTGATACATTGATTTCATTACTGAATTCAACATCTCAAATTCTTGAGAATTTTTTGGAAACATTAAAGCGCATAATCTATTTTTTGTTTTTTCTTGCATTTTATTAACCCAGCCTTCCTCTAATAATAATCCTTCAATAATCATTATCAACTGTGAAATGCGTAGGTGAAAGTCAGGAATTGACAATGCAAAAGAGTAGAATGAAATTGAATGAAGTATTATTTTATAAAGTTCATCATTCTTCGACACCCTAATGAAATCTGAAAATATTTCCAACCCATTTGCTTTTACAAATTCATACATGTCTTTAGTAAAGTAGTAGGGGTCATTATTAGCACTCATAGTTATTTCGAGTTCTCTTTCTTCTCGTGTAATTTCCATTAGATAATCACTGCTGTAATTGATATTAATTCTTTTTTCCAAATCAACTTTTAAAATTACAGTTGGAATTACAACTGCTGGAGAAAGCAATCTAAAAACGTCCATAGCTAAACTTGCTTCTAAAAATGCTATTTCCTCAGATTTTCTTACTTCAGCTTTTGCTGTACAGGAAATAAAAACCTTCCCACAATACTTGCTGAATAGCTTGTCAAAATCATCTTTATTCTCATTTGAATTATTTGACTGATTCCTGTATTGGTCAAAATATTCTTTAGTGAAATATTGGAATTTTGTATTGCCAATTTGAAAAGACTCTTCAATGTGTAAATTCAGAACTGGAAAATGATATGTTCTAATTTCTGTTTGTTCTTCAATACTATTTTGCAAGTAAGGGATAAGTTGGAGTTCGATTTTATTTGTTTTAAATGAATTAATTACCCAATTAAACGTTTCTTCTAAGATAAATTCATCGGAAGCCTGATTTGAAAAAAGTGGAAGTGAAGAAAGATGTGATGTAAATTTGATAAAATGTTCATAAATATTATTGTCAAACCCAAACCGTTTACCATCGATTGTTTTATAAATTTTAGCAATTGACCGATCGTGATTGAATTCTTTTGAAAAAAAAGGGGCAGGTACTACTTTGTCACTCCAATCAACTAAAGGAATGTGTTCAGTAGAACCTTTGCGATTTGAAGTTTCTTTCTTAGCAGGAACTTCTTTTACATGAAATAAAAACTTAATTGCATATTGATTTAATCGTTCCATCGTTTATCTATCCTAATTTTATTGACTAAAAAATGTCCATTTTCAAGGTCAGACACCTCAATCACACTCCAACTGGAACCCAGCTGGTTCCGGTTTCCAAACTGGAATCCACTATCCGCAAGTCCCCGACGTGCAAACTCATGTAAGTTTTTCTTTCAAAAACTTCCCCGTCCAACTCTCCTTCACCTTCACCAAATCCTCCGGCGTACCTTGAAAAACAAGATGGCCGCCATCCTTTCCACCATCCGGCCCAAGGTCAATGACCCAGTCGGCGCATTTGATGACCTCCATATTATGTTCCACCACCAGCACCGAGTGGCCGTTTTCCACGAGGGCATTCAGGGCGCCGAGCAGGGTGCGGATGTCGTGGAAGTGCAGGCCCGTGGTCGGCTCGTCGAAGATGAACAGGAGCGGGTTCTTGGCGCTGCCGCCTTGCAGGAAGCTGGCCAATTTCACCCGCTGCGCCTCGCCGCCGGAGAGGGTGCTGCTGCTCTGTCCGAGCTGCACATAGCCGAGGCCCACGTCGTTCAGCGGCTTTATCTTGGTGATGATTTCCTTGTTGCCTGCGAAGAAATCGAGCGATTCCTCTACGCTCATGCACAGGATTTCGAAGATGTTTTTGCCCTTGTACTGAACGTCGAGCAGTTCAGGCTTGAAGCGCTTGCCCTTGCAGTCCTCACATTCCAGCCGCACGTCGGCGAGGAACTGCATCTCGATGACCTGCTCGCCCTCGCCCTGACAGGTCTCACAGCGTCCGCCCTCCACGTTGAAGCTGAAATGCCCCGGTTTGTAGCCCCTGATTTTGCTCAGTTGCTGGTTGGACATCAGGTTGCGGATGGCGTCGTAAGCCTTCACATAAGTCACCGGGTTGCTCCGGCTCGACTTCCCGATGGGGCTTTGGTTCACCATTTCCACCTGCGTCAGCGACTTGAGGTCGCCGCTGAGTTCGCTGTGCTGGCCGGGCGCTTTGGCCGTCGGTTCGTCGTAATGCTTTTTCAGGGCAGGGTAAAGGATGTCCTTCACGAGCGTCGTCTTGCCGCTGCCCGATACGCCGCTCACCACGGTCAGCGTGTTCAGCGGGATTTTGATGTCAATGTTCTTGAGGTTGTGTTGGCGGCAGCCTTTGAGGTGCAGCCATTTCACGGCCTTCCTTCTTAGCTTCGGAACGGGGATGCTCATGCGGCCGCTCATGTATTTGGTGGTCAGGCTCTCCGAGGCATCTTTGTAAATGTCCTCGTAAGGCCCTGCGAAGACCAGTTCCCCACCGTGGATACCCGCCGCCGGACCGATGTCCACGAGGTAGTCGGCAGCCTTGATAACGTCCTCCTCGTGTTCCACTACCACCACCGTGTTGCCGAGGTCACGGAGTTCTTTTAGCACCTCCACCAAGCGGCCCGTGTCCCGTGGGTGCAGCCCCACGCTCGGTTCGTCGAGGATGTACATGCTGGCCGTGAGGTTGCTGCCGAGGTGCGGGTGAGGTTGATGCGCTGCGTTTCACCGCCGCTCAACGTGGCAGATAAACGGTTGACAGTCAAATATTTAAGTCCCACGTCGCACATGAAGCGGAGGCGGTTTTTAATTTCCAAAAGCAGCCTTGCCGCTATTTTTCTTTCGTGTTCCGTGAGTTGGTGATTGGTGATTGGTGATTGGTGATTGGATGGGGTAATGCTTTCGAACCATTGCAGCAGTTCGTCCACAGGCATTTCAACCAACTCGGTAATCGGCTTTCCAGCCACCCGAACATAGGTCGCCTCTGGGCGCAGCCTGCCGCCGCCACAAGTTGTGCAGACGGTGCGTCCCCGGTATCGGGCGAGCATTACCCGGTTTTGTATTTTGTAAAGATTGGCTTCCAGTTCCTTGAAAAAATCGTTGACGCCCTCGAAGTATTGGTTGCCCGTCCATATCAGGCGCTGTTGTGCTTTGGTCAGGTCTTGCCAAGCTTGGTGAACAGGAAAATCAAACTTATGCGCCACTTTCAGAAAGTCCTTCAACAACTCGCCATACTTCTCGCCCACCCAACAGGCGATTGCCCCTTCGTAAATGCTCTTGCGGGGGTCAGGCACTACTTTTTCCTCCGAAATGCCCATGATGCGGCTGAACCCCTCGCAGGTCGGACAAGCGCCGAAGGGGTTGTTGAAGTTGAACAACTGCGGCGTTGGGTCGAGGAACTCCATGCCGTCGAGTTCGAAACGAGTGTTGAAATTTACGATTGACGATTGACGATTGACGTCAGGGTCTGCAAGGACTTCAATTATAGCTTCTCCTTCGGATTCGTACAGTGCCGTTTGCACGGAGTCACCAATGCGCTTGCGGTTCTCCTCGTCGCCGGGCGTCACGATAAACCGGTCAACGAGGATGCGGATGTCCTCGTCCTTGTACTCGTTCAGCGTTTTTTTGAGGTCAAACTCGTCCGATTCGATGATGTCTTGTATTTGGCGAAGCTCCCCTTCCCAGAAAACACGGGAATAGCCTTTTTGCAACAACAGGTTGAGTTCTTGCGCCAGCGTCCGGTCTTGGTACTTCACGGGTAGCGGGATGAAGAGCAGCACCCGTGCGCCTTCCGGCTGTTTTTCGATGAAATCCACCACGTCCGTCACGCTGTGGCGCTTCACTTCCTCGCCGCTGATGGGGGAGAATGTTCGCCCGGCACGTGCGTACAGTAGCCGCAGGTAATCGTAAATCTCGGTGAGCGTCCCCACGGTTGAGCGGGCATTGCTGGTGCTGGTCTTCTGCTCGATGGCGATGGCCGGACAAATGCCCTTGATATAATCCACGTCCGGCTTTTTCATGCGACCAAGGAACTGCCGGGCATAGCTGCTCAGGCTCTCCACGTAACGCCTTTGGCCTTCGGCAAACAGCGTATCCATCGTGATGCTGGACTTGCCGCTGCCGCTGACGCCCGTCACGACGATGAGCTTGTTCTTCGGGAGGTCGAGGTCAATGTTCTTCAGGTTGTTGGCACGGGCGCCCTTGATGAAGATGGTGTTTCTGACGGTTGACGGTGCAGGGTTGACGGTGGTCGGTGTCAACGTTTCGTCGGTAGTGATGGACAGTGCTTTCAGTTTTAAAATATGGCTATGCCTGGGCGCTGGGTAAAACACGAAGGGGCAAAGGTAGTTTTTTCCGACGTAAAATATTTGGCGAGGATTACTGGTAGGGCTTAAAGCTGACTCATAAGTAACTGAAAATGAGGACGTTGGAACATGAAAAAGAATTTACTCAATAAGTTGAGCAAATTTACTCAATAGGTGGGAATGTTTTACTCAAAGTTCTTTGGTAGGGAAATATTTTGGCTTGCGCAGGCAATCCCTTGGAAATGGGAAGTTACAAACGCTTGAACGTTGGCATATACGCTGTTTGCCCGCTTAGGGCAAATTGGCGTATATGCGGTGTTCGCTTCTCGCCTTAGTCTTTTTCTTTAGGAATTTTATTCCATTCGTCATCTATCAGTTTTATTCGTAAAAGCACATCACCATCCTTGTAGTCTTTTCGAAACATCAATTTTGAAAATGTTTCACGTAATTTATGTATTTTATATTTTTAAAATATTCCTCATAGCTCTGTTCAAGCCTTTCATCTTCAGGATATAGCACCACTAAATGATAGCTTGATGAATATTTTCCAGATACTTCATGGCTTCTTCATATTCCATTACTGATAATCTGTATGACAAATATTTAAAGCCAGTTGATACAATACTATACAGTCTTCGCCCTTCTTTTTTTAACTCAAACGTTTGTCTCTCTTTTTCTAAGTCAACTCTCTCTTTTGCCAACTTCATTTCGGTTTCATGCCGTTGATTTGCTAACTCATTAGGTATGATAATCCCCAATAACCAGACAACCACACTTACCAATACAATTTTCACTATTTCCAATCTCAGCTTAATTACCTCAATTGAATTGGGTTCTGCTTTAAAGTAGAGATAAATCATAAGTCCAACACAAATTAGACCTACACTTATTAATGTAATTTTTAAGTTGTGATATTTGGATTTTAACATAACAGGGCAATTTAAATTTTGGACTTAATTACTAAAATGGTTTTGTCATCCTGCTCAAAACAGCCATGAAGTCATGAAAATCTGCTTCTGCGCTGGTCAAACTTGATTTGGATACAGGCTTAAAATTCGTATAAAACTTCTTTAGGTCATTCAACGTAAATACCTTTTTCATTTCCTCAGTCTGAGCTAATTTTGGGCTTTGAGGAATGTTAATTCTGCGTTGCGAAGTCAAAGCATCACCAAAGTTTTTCGTATGATCTACCCGAGGCCCCATGTAAGGTCGTTCGCCTTCACAAAACCGAATCAGGATAGATTTTAATATGGACGTATGGTCAAGCGGAGCTTTGAATACGCTTCCTTTTTTAGCATAAGGCGAAATCAGGAAAGTCGGTACTCTCAGTCCAAATTGAACGGACTCATCTGGTAAAATTTCATTGTTCGGGTTAAGCAGTTTTCCCCATTTTGTGCCTTTTCCTTTCTGTCGAGGGTCGGTAAGGGTCTCCGCAATCGGTGGATACACATTGTCAAACAGTCCTCCATGCTCATCATAGGTAACTATAAACAAAGTGTTATTCCAAATCTCTGTATTGGATTTCAGGGTATCATAAACGCTCTTGACCAGATTTTGACCATTCAACATATCAGCAGGCGGGTGGTCATCATTGACCACGGCAGTATGCATAGACGGGTCAATAAAAACAACACTCGGAAAATCGTTATTTGCAATATCAATTTCGAGACCCTTAATATTCCTGATTTCAGTAGTGTTTCCTGCATATTTGGAAAACATTCGAAGTATGGTCACAGAAGGGAAAGACTCGTAAACACGCCATTTTACTTCATACCGTGACAAGACATCAAAAATGGTTTCATCTCGTGACAAAAAGAAGGTACTGTCCATTGAATTATTGAGTCTCGGCTCCCCGTTTCGGTCATGTTGGAGATGTCCTGTAAGTGAGTACATTCGATTGGGCAAGGTAGGGCCGGGATGTGAGGAGTAATAATTATCACAAATCGTGAACTCATTTGCTAAATAGTCATACATCTGCAAATCTGACCAAATATAATATCCTAAAACATCTTGCGGATGGCAATCAGGGGACTTAGGGAATTTGCCTGATCTATAATCATTTTTCTTTTTAAAGTTTTCCACAAATCCCGTCATCGCCCTGTTTGCCATTTGTTCCAAAGCATCCTCATAATCATGCCCGACGTGAAGCGGTAATTCAGTTTTGGGCATGAAGGGCATCCTTCAAAGGATTCATAATATTTCCTCAACCGAAAACTTTCTTATTATTTCCTGAGACAAACCATTCACATCAGGATTAAAATAATCATTCTCCATTCTTAAAGTTTCAACGGGAGTTAATCGTCCTTCAGTATTAACTTGATTTTGAAAAGTTCGAATATCCTTTAATGACAAATATCCTAAAACATGGTCAAAAGACCGATTTTCCATCATTAACACCACGACATGTTTTATCAAATTCGGGTCTTGAAGAACAGACGATTGCCATGATTTATCTTTTTGGGTTTTAGCTTTTTGTGTACTCAGCTTTTCGCCAAAGGAAAGATCCCGTAGTCGGTTTGTATTCGGGAATGATTCCTGCCTCATATTTCAAATCAATTGAAGCTTTGTCGGGATTCCATTGGCAGTCGGTGTAAGTAAAAATGCCGCCTTGGACTCTGTCGAATATATCTTCCATAATCGAAGCAACTTTTTGGTTAAGATTGCTTACGAGAAAATCATTTAAATAGAACCTGATTCTTTCCTGTACCAAATCTAAAATAGTACTCCCTTTTAGTCCTGATATCGGACTTAACCCAGTCGGAATCGGTATGTTGCCAATTGCTCCCAAAATAATGTCTAAATCCACCCAACAAAGCGCGTGACGATACGCCCCCGATATTCTTTAAAGGCAATATCAATTGAAATTTTGGGAATAGGAACATCCAAATTAAAGTCATAAAAATCATCAATTACCGCTTTGATTTTTCCGCTGAATAGGATGTCAATTTTGAAAGACGGTAAGTTTTTAATGAAATCATCGTTCGGTAGATGGGGATTTAATTCCCGAATTTCTTTATCGTCTAAGAAACCGTAAATCCCAAAAGTCTCGGCAATTAAATCATTTTTCAATGTAAGGAGAAACTCATTTACTTTTTTGAATTATTCCAATTTGCCGAAATAATATAGTTGTCACCGTGTTTACCAAACATCATCTTCAGTTCTTCCGACAATTATCTCTTTCGGAATACTCAAAGTATCATAAACCTGCGCAAAATTTTTCGCTCTTTGTCAGATTCATCATGAATGATAATTTTCCACTTTTTCACCTTCCCGTTATTGTCGCGGCTCCATCGAATCATTTGCGGTGTAACGGCAATGTTCAATTCACCGTTTTGCCCCTCCTCAAATAGATTCCCGTCAGGTTTGAAAAGCCTAATTCGGCAGGATTTGACCAATTTTTCAGGAATAAATGGCATTGGGATACTGCTTTTTTCGGTAACCTTCAATTTCAAATTTCCGCACCGATAAAGGTCAAATGAAATCTCAAATCCGGGGTTTAGGCGAGTCTTTTTATTAATTAACGGCGGGGCACTCAGGTTTTCAAGGTTTTCAAATACCTCTACGGAAATTGATTGTGTAAGCCGACTGAGGCGTACTCTATCCCAATATAATGGTAAATTTCTCAGTTCCGAAACTTCCAATTTCCACGGTCGGATAAATCCTTGCAAATCTCGATATTTGTTCAAGTCAGACATGGAGATTGTCTTCTTTTTAAATTCATTTCCCAATGGGTCAAATAATGTCCAACCACAATTTACAGTCGACAATTTTACTTTGTCGTCAACCACAATACCTACAATGGCATTTGCTATTATCCTGACTTCACCTACGCGATTGATTTTTACGGGGTAAGTACGTTTGATATAAACGCCTTGACTGTTCGGGAGTTCTGGTGTGTTCAAAAATTCATGCTTGATTAATCGTGCCATGATTTTCTGTTTTTTTGGTGGAAGCGAACAACTGCATTCCCAAAAAACGAGTAAGTAAAACCCGCATTGCATCTTTACTTACCCGTTTTTGGGAAAGTAGTCAATAACTCTAATTTCAAGGGTTAAGTAAACCTGCATTGCGTCTTTACTTACTCAATTCTTAAAAGTTACCAACTTTTCAATTATAATGTTCTATCTTCTCGGTTAGGTAAACACGCAATGCAAGATTTTTCTTTTGCCATCAAATTTCTTCAAATGCCATCTGGACAGCATCAAAATTGTCCTCTGTCTTGCCTGCTTGTACACTGCATAATCTAAAAAAGAGCTGTACTACTTCCCACCTCACGGCGTCACCTCGCCATACTTCAAATGCACCACCGTCGCCCTTCCTTTTTCGAACACCGACACGACGTAGAGGTTATCATATTGTGTTTCAGGCAGTTGGGCGTAGTTGTTCGTTCCCGTCAGCAGGTTCAGCAGGTTGGGAGTGGTGTTGGAATGCCCCACCACCAGCACGGCACCGCCCGTTTGGTTTTCCAATACGGCATCTACCATTGGGTCAAGGTTGAAGGCATCGTAGGTCTGTACGGTCAGTCCCTTTTCGGTGGCGGTGGGCTGTGCGGTTTGTTCCGTTCGGTTGTAGTTGGTGGCATACACGGCATTGAGTGGCAAGTTTTGCAGCACCCGTAGCAGTTCATTGGCCCGCTCCTGTCCATCTGTGCTGAGGGAGGGGTCGCTGCCGATGCCCGTTGTCTCCGCATGGCGCACAAGGATGAACGTGGTGGCGGTGTCATGGATGAACTGCGTCAGGGTCAGCGTGTCGGTCAGTTGCACGACGACCGTGTCGTGCTGCGTCACGTACAACGTGTCCGTTTCACTACCGTTTTGGTGATGATTTGCGGGTCTTTTTCGCAACTAAGAAAGGAGGAAAACAGCAGTAGGAACAGCATTTTTGAAAAGCAGAGGAAGATGATTTTTCGCATGGATTTGATGATTGAATTGGAGTGCCAAGGTAAGTAATTCAACTGCGGTAATTCCTTAATCTTCAATTGGCACCGGGCATTTCGCCAACAACTTCGCAAAATCCCCATCTTGGCGGAACTTGTCCAAATCCGGGTCGTACTTCAGCACCCTCGGATATCGGAATCCATTCGTATATGCCTGCTCAATCCAGCTTACCGTCCCTTCTTTTTTGCCCAATCGGGCGTTCAGGCGGGCGAGGGTGTAGCAGAGGCTGCCATAGTCGTATTCCCTTTCCAGCCCTTTGGCTTGTTGGTAAAATTCAATGGCCTTGGCCGTTTCGCCTTTGAGTTGGTGCAGCTTCCCGGTTAATTCGGGCAGTCCGGCGACGGATTCGGGATGGATGCCCCAGGCCTTGTCCAGCAGCGCCTGGGCCTCGCCAAACCTGCCAGAGCGCAGGAGCAGGTCGGCCAATTGCAGGCGGCTTGCGGTGTGCAGGTCGTTGGAGTCCCGCAGGCTTTCCAGCACTGCCATCGCCTCATCGTAGCGGAACAGCAGCAGGTAAGCCGTGGCGAGGTCGTATTTTGCCGTCGGCAAGGTAGGCGCCAACCGGACGGATTGCTCCAAATGGGCGATGGCTTCGGGTATGTCGTTTTGCCATCTTTCATCCGATTCGTTGAGGTAGGGTTGTTCGCCTGCCTCCAAATAATACTTGCCAACTCGGGCATGGATAAAAGCATTCGCTGGATAGATGCTGTCCAATGCTACCACCTCCTTCATGGTATAAACCCCCAAAGCATGACCGGCATGATGGTACCGAAAATTTGCCTGGCGGTACAGCCAGTCGGGGTTGTTTGGAAAAAGCTCGACCATGGTGTGATAAAACATGGTCAGTTCACCCCTTGCCGGCTTCATGTCAATTTCGAAGAATTTCCAGAGCAACAATTCCTGTTCGGGGTAGCGGCCTTGCCTGTTCATCAGCTTGCTCAACGACAGGTAGGCTGTCCGCAACACGTCCTCGTTCTCACTTTGATGGATGAACTGGCGGTATATCGCTTCCTCCTCCGCTGGCCGTTGCCAGTCCCGATAAACATCGGCCAAGAAAAACGGCATGAACTCTACCTCCGGGCGCAGTTTCACCAACCGCACGAAATACAGTTCGGCCTCTTCGTATCGCCTTTGGTCAAAACATATTTTGCCGAGGTAGTAAAACACTTCGGGGTGATTTGGGTCGAGGCGCATGGCCTGCCTGAAAAACGGCTCCGCCTTGTCTGGTTGTTCCTGTTCAAAATATGCCTTGCCAGTCATGAAAAACTCCTCCGCCGTCTTCGGCTTTTTGTAAATGACGCCTGGCCCCGATAGGCTTGGGTACTCGAATTCGGGATAAATATTAAACTCTGGGGAAGCTACAACCGTGAATGGGTTCATTGGCGCCACCGTCCCCGCTTTGCGAAGCTCCATCTCCAGGAACTGCCAATCGGCCTCCTTGTAGCGGGCGGTTTCGAGTTGCAAATAAGCCCGCCGCTCGAAGGGCAGGTAGTGCGGGTCGTTCAGTTGCCGTGCCTTCCGGTACAGGGTTTCGGCTTTCAGCAAATCGTGCTGTTTTTCTGCCAAATAGCCAAGGTTGACGTAGCTGCCAAAATAATCCGGTTGAAGCGCAATGGCTGCTTCACCCTCCTGCTTTGCCTTGTCGAGCTGCCCCAGTTCGATATAAACTGCGCAGCGGTTTGCCCTCGGCAAGGCCCAATATGGGGCGAGGTCGGCAGCATTTTCAAAGTAAATAATTGCGCTGTCCAAGTGCTGCAAGGCAAAGTGCAGCAGCCCCAGTTCGTTGTGGATGTAGGCGGCCTTGTCGTCCAGCGCCAGCGCCTTTTTTTGCTTCGCAAATGCCTCCGCAAAGCGGGGCTTTGGGTCGTCGGACATCTGCCCGGCCAACCGGGTGCAGACCCCATCGAAGTAGTGCAGCTTCACCTCCACCTTGTGGCGCAGCATGTGGCCTTCGGGCAACAACACGAGCGCCGCTTGCAGCATCCGAGGGTACATCACGTAGTGTTCAGCTTGGTCAATGTAGTTCCGCTTGTCGAGGGAGCCGGGGTCGCCGTTCAGGTAGGCGTTGATGGCTTCCTGCGCTTGGTCGTGCAGTTCGGCGGCGAGCAGGAGTTGGAGTCGCTGGCGCAATTTTGGAGCCTGCATCGCCGAGTCAATGGTCTCAAAAAGAGCCGATTCCTCCGCCTCGATGGCGTCCACAGAATCCGCCCGAATGTCATTTGCTAACCGCTCGCTAAAAAACCGGAGCAGCGCCGAGGGGTCGTTCGCCGCCAGCACAGCAGGGAAGCCCTCCTCAATCACGATGTCGTCAAAATAGCTGTATTCGATAAATTCGTACAGCACATCCTCCTCCTCGGCAGCAGTTGAGTCGGCCTCCGCCGATTTTTCGACGATGCCTTTCCCAACGGGGCTGGCCATGGACACCGTGTTTTCGGCGCTGAACTTGGCCAGCAAATCCGGCGTCACCTCCGCCAGTTCGTAGCCCTCGTCCCCAACGAACACGGGGTTCTGGCGGCTGCTGATGCCGGGGTCACTCAGTGCCTGCTGCATCCCCGTTTTTACGAAAGTGGTCAGTTCGTCGAGGGTGATGATTTGGTCGGGGAAGCTGCCCGAATCAGCCAGCCCACTCAACCCGTTTACCAGGAAAAAGGAAAAAAGGCCACGACCCTGTCCCCAGTTTTCGCCTTCCAGCGACTTCTGGTCGGGCTTGCAGGAGAGGATGCGCACCTCGTTTTCTACCTGCTTTTCCAACTGCTCGGCAGTGAGGGTGGGGCCAGCGCCAGCCAACTTACCGGCTCGGCAGGCATCGAGGATGACGATGACCTTGGCCTCGTTTTTCACCGAAAGCGTCTTCACGATTTCGTCGAGTTCCTCCACCCGCGTGGCATTGTTGCGGAGGTTGGGAAAGGGGGTGTCGTGTGCCAGCAGATAGCCCCGCTGCCACAGGGTCTTCTTCTCCACGTCGCCATGCCCGCTGAAGTAGATGATGACTTTGTCGCCTTTTTGGGTCTCGTGCAGCAGCCAGTCCAGCCCGTTGTCAATGGCAGCGAGGGTGGCCTGGTCGTTCAGCAGCAGTTGGATGTTTTCCTTCGGCAATGCGGCCCCGTTTGCGGAGCGCAGGTAGTCGGCGAAAATCTCGGCGTCCCGGTGGGCGTAGCGCAGGTCGGCTATGTCTTCGTCCACGTAGTCGGAAATGCCGATGATGAGCGCTCGGGTCGCGTTTGCTTCACCGTCGGGCAGTGGTTTCACGCCATCGTCGTTGCCCGTGCGGGTGTTCTCTTGGGCCAGCAATAAACTGCTGAAAAGGGAGAGGATAAGCAGTAGAATGTTTCTCATTTTTAAGTTTTGCAGGAGAATTTTCAAGGCTGTTTTTCACTGACAAAACTCGTTAATTGGGCGGCAATTCGGCAATTTATTAATGTAATTGTAGCCGCCAAATTTATTTGGCTGGCTAATAGTCAATGAAAGTTAATACCAAACAAAACCGCTGCATTTATGAGGGGCCAGCCAAACAAGTTTGGCGGCCACATTATCAATGTTTTATCACCTTCGCCATCTCCTCCACCTTGCCGTCGTTGGTTACTTTGATGATGATGCCGTCTTTTTCTGAGGTCAAAAAATAGCCGGTGGTCGTGCTGACGAGGTTGTAAAAAGCCCACTGGGTGGGCGGCCCAACTAGTTTTGGCAGCTCTATGTTCTCTGCCATTTTGTTCTTGAACCGGATGATGCTCAGGACGTTGTCCTGCTTGTTTCCGAAGGAAAATGTGTCTGTGTCGCGCTCGACGACATGCCGGACTAAGTCGCCTTTCTCGTTCAGCACCAATGGCTCCACTTGGCTCATGCGACCCAATTTTATGCCCTTCATCAATGTTTTGAACCGCTCCGGGAACTCGAACTCATGTTCCGGCAGCATCACGTTGACTTTGTTTTGAACCACGTCGAGGTTATACCGGGCGGCCACTGCCACGGGCTGGTTTTTGGATTTTAGCAAATCGTGGAAACCCGCTTCGGCACCGAGTTTGTCGTTCATCAAGGCGCTGAGGATGGCGGACACCAGCTTGTATTTGTCGGACATCGCTGCATTTTTTGCCGCCGCTTTTTGCAGTTTCTTTTTTTGAAAATAAGCCAGTGCTTCTTTTGGTTTTTGCTGCAACCCGAGGGCACAGACATAGTTCAGTTTGGCGGTCAGGTAGTTTTTGTCCAGTGCGATTGCTTGCATGAAATGGTTGCTGGCTTTGTTCAAAAGCTGCATCCTGACCAATTTTTCCTGCATGGGAAGCTCCGGATGCCCCCTCACTTTTTCTTCAGAAGCGTGGCAGCATCAATTTCGATGGGGTAAACAAAGCGGTCGGTCTGCGGCAGGTAGTGTTCCATGGCCTGGTACAGGTACAGCACACCGAGGTTGTTGTACACCTCCCGGCCCTCGTAGTATTGCAGGATGTACTCGTAGTTGGTGGCGGCCAGGTCGTAGTAGCCTGCGGCCAACATGTAGCTGCTCGCTTCGTAGAGGTCAATCAGCTTGTCCGTGATGTCGAGCACTTCCTTTGCTGACTGGCTGCGCTCTTCGAGGCTGGGGTAGCCACGCAGCGTCCGACCAGTGAGGCCGTATGCTTCGTAGAGTTTGGGCAGCAGCTTCGGCACCACTCCCGACAGTCGGTAGCCCGCCAAAAAAGCCGTGAAGACGCCGTTGATGTCCGCCGTTTTTTCCGTCTGGGTTTCCACTTTGTAGGTCTGGTCGTAGGATAAGAAGTTGGTGGTGGCCTTTGCTATTTTTACCTCTATTTGAAAAGCGTGTGTAAGCTCGTGGCCCAGCACGAAGGCCAGCGCATGACTGGAATCCTTGCCCAGTGAGCGGCAAAGCAGATAGGTTTTCTCGTCCAACACGATGACGTTGCGGGCAGGGTAGTAGGCGGCTACTTTCATGTTCTCCTTGGTCATTTCCAAGCCTGGCTTCTTTATGGCGTACTGTCCCGCTGCGAGGTAAAGTTTGTCCAATATTTGTTGGGCAACGGCGGGCGTTGCGGCGGCGATGATGGTGTTGGTCGCCTCAGCCATTGCGCCAGCAAAGACCAATGCCACGGCCAAAGCTATTTTGAATCTTAGCATAGCGTTAGTGGTAAAAGTTGTTTGTGAAAATTGCTTGGGGAGGGGATGGCAGGTATGAGGAATAAGATATGAGGTATGGGGTCTTAGGAATTTGCGGAATGGCAATACCTCATACCTCATACCTTATACCCAATTTTCAATGCCCAATCAACTGCAGTATTCCCTTGGCCGAATCTTGATCCTTGCTTTCGGGGTTGCTGGCAAGTTGGGTGAATATTTCCTCGGCCTTGGCAAAGCCCCCGTCCACTTTGAAATAGCAGAGGCCGAGGTACCACATCGCATCCAACTTGAAGGCTGAGGTTTCGGTTCTGGTAATGGGGTCAAGTAGTTCCAACGCACGGGCGTAACGGGAGTCGTTCAGGTGCGACATGGCGAGGTAGAACAGCGCCGTGTCGTTGGCGGGGTGGTACACCAAAAAGGTGTCGAGTGCCACGGAGGCATCCTTGTATTTGCCCTCGTTGTAGAGCGAAAGGGCTTCCCGAAGGCTGTCCTGGGTGTTCATGGAATCCACCATGCCGTGCGACTCCAGGGCTGCCACGATGCTTTTTGCCTTCGTGGTCTCCGGCTTGAAGTTGCTGGCGAAAATCTGCTCCGAATTTGGTGCGGAAGTGGGTGATTGGCGGAAGAACCCCCACCAGATTAGCCCGATAAGGACTATTGCTGCTGCTGCGATGGACATTACTTTTCTCATGACAAGAATTTTGGTTGATTTATTAGCATTGATTGAAATGACATTCCCTTTGTAAAAACCGCTGGGCTGAAAGCCGCTCATCGGTGTCGGCGATGACTTTTTTCAAATCTTCGTCCCCTGCCAACGAGATGCCCAACAGCAGTTTTTGCTCAAGCTTTATGTCTTTCGCCAACTGTTCATTGGCGTTCATTTCTATTTCAAAAGCGGCTTTTTCGACCGGATCCATGGTGTCGGCCAAGTACCGATGTATTCTTTCAATGTAGGCGTGGTTTTCCATACGGTGCTTATCGTTACAGGTTTTTGAAAATGTCCGTGGCCTTGACCAGCTTGCGCAGGTATTCCAGGCACCGGAATTTTTTGACTTTGACAAATGCCTCGGTGTACCCGGTCAGCGCTGCAATTTGCGCATGGGAAAGCCCTTGGTAAAACGAGTACATGATCACGGTGCGGCAGTCCGCTTCCAACTGCCCCAGTTTATCGTTCATCACGGAGAGCATCGAGTCCTTTTCGTTCGGCGACAAGCCCTCGGGGTCAGGTTCGCTTTGTGCAAAAAGGCTGAACTGCTGCTGGTCCATGCTGATTTCAACGGTTGTCTTGCCTGCCTTTTTCAAGTACAGGTTGCGTGAAATGGCGTAAATGTAGGTGCTGGCCTTGCTGGTCAGCGTGAAATCTGGTTCCCGCAGTTTCTTCACAAAGACAAACAGCGTCTCCTGAAAAACATCCCGGGCATCCTCGGCAGTCCCGTTGAACTTGAACACCATGTCTTCCACCATGCGGAAGTAGCGGAGGTACAATTCTTCGAAAGCCTTGGGCGACCCTTTTCGGAGTTCGGCCAGGTAAGCACCGTCAACAGTTATTTCTTGCATACAAACATTTTAGGCTTTTAAGCATCCGGCCAAAGTTAAAAAGCCCCGGCCAACTTTTCTGCCGGGGGCTTCCTTATGATTAGTTATGCAAAGAAAAACTCGGAAAAAATCTGCTAAATCCAGAAAAACTGTTCAAAACGATATTTATGCTTCCTCTTTTGGCAATTTATTCGGAGCGCATGGCGACGATGCCTGCCTCTGACTGGAGCGACGTGCCCCCCGCATAGGTGCTCGATGGTACGTACAAGGCTCCGTTCACTTCCATTTCACCAGAACCGTATTTGTCAAGCGTGGTGACAACCGTCAGCGACCCTTTTTTTGCTATTTCAAGCGCAGCGCCCGACTCCAGGTTAAGTGCGTTCACCTCCAAGCCACCGTCCTTGATGGTCGGGTAAAAACCCGAACCGCTGGAAACATCGGCGATGATGACGCTGTGGAAAGCATCGGGCACCCGGTTGGCGCTCCAGTTCTTGGCGCAGTTCCAGTTGGTTTCCTGGCCCGGCGTTCCACCTTTCCAATTGTTTATTTTTTGCGCTTGGCAAAAGTGGCGTTTCCCAACAAAAACAAGCAGACAGCAGCGAAGAAAAATTTGTTCGTTTTCATGATATCGAGATTGAAAAATGATAAAAATTAACCGTTTTATGACCATCAATACCGGGTTTCATGATTGGTTATCACTTGGGTTTATTTTTTTTGAAAAAAAAGAATTTGCCTTCTTGAATCCGTAACTATGTGCTGCTATTGTTGCTGCGCAATATTTACTTGGTAATTCATATTGAATGAGAACTATGAAAAAACGATTGCTTGCCCTTGCCCTATCCCTTTTCTCCATTGCCTTTTCACTGGCCCAAAGGCCCGAACTCGGCGTCCCAGTCGGGCATTCTGGGCGCATACTTTCCATCGCTTTTTCACCGGACGGCAAATACGCCGCATCCGGTTCGGAGGACAAGAGCATCCGGCTCTGGGAACTGGCCGATGGCAAGCTCATCAAAGCCTGGGAGCCTTACCGGGACGAAGTGCGGAAGGCACCTGTTTTTGGGGTCGAGTTTGGAGTGGGCGGCAAATACCTGCTCTGCGGGGCAGGTTTGACCGGCAGTTCCATTCAGTCGCTGGAGATTGGCAAGGTGGGTGGCGACAACCTGCGGGTTTTCGTGGACCCCTCGGTTGGTCTTGCGGCGGTGCAGCCTCCGGTAGCGGCCCTTGCCATGTCACCGGTCGGCGAGGAGGTGCTTTCCCTGACTGCCAACAACGAACTGAAACTTTGGAACCTCCGCACTGGCAAGCTCGTCAGAACCTTTGCGAAGCAACCCGAACAAATCACCTCGCTGGCCATCTCCGCCGATGGCAAATGGGCATACTCCGGCAACTCGGACGGCTCCGTGCAGCGATGGGACGTGTTGAAAGGTCAGCCTGACTTCCTGTTCAAAAACATCCACACGGCCCAGGTCAACACGCTCAGTCTCTCAAAAAATGGGCAAATGGTGCTTTCCGGCTCGGAGCAGGGCGGCCTGAAACTCTGGAAAATGGTGGACAACGCCGCCCAAACCATCTTCGAGTTCAAGGATTCCTACTCCCCCGACCACGGGCTGACGGCCGTTTTTTCGCCAAACGACAGCCTCGTGGCCTACGGCGCCAGCGACAATTCCGTGGTGCTGTGGGACATAGCCACGAAGGTGGCTACCGATAGGATGGCCGGGCACGAGCAGGAGGTGTCGGCCCTCCGGTTTTCGCCCGATGGCACCAAGTTGATTACTGGCTCTTTTGATAATTCCCTGATTGTGTGGGACATAGCCACCGGAAAACAAGTCCTCGCCCTCAACGGCTATTCGAGAATCATCAAGCAGGTCTTTTTTTCCCCCAATAAAAAATACGCCGTGGCGGTGCCGGAATTTGACGAGAGAATCGTCGTTTGGGACACGGAGGGCGGCGGCGTGAAGCGGGCGTTTTTGGGCCACCAGGACAACGTAATTGCCGCCTGTGTGTCGCCCAAGGGCAAGTACCTGCTGTCCAGCGGCGACGACTTGAAGCTGATACTTTGGGATTTTGAAACAGCCAAGAGGTTGACCGTGCTAACTGGCCACAATGATTTTGTGAACTGCATGGCTATCTCCCACGATGAGAAATTGGCCATCACCGGCTCCGACGACAACTCCGTGATTTTGTGGGATTTGGAGACCCGAACGCCGCTGAAAACCTTCAACGACCACGTGGCGAAAGTGACTGCCGTGGCCTTTTCGCCCGACGGTCTGATGGCCATGACGGGTGCCGACGACAACACGGTAAAGGTTTACGACGTGGCGCAGCGCAAGCTCATGGCAAATATTCCCGGTCAGGCCACCCGATGGTCGCCGGTCACTTTTTCGCCAGACGGCAAATCCTTCCTTTCGATTTCCTGCGAGTCCTTCAAAATCGAATGGTGGGACATTGCGGAGCGAAAGCTCAAAAAAGAGTTCGACCTGACCACCCCAACGGACAAACCCGGGAACAGGATTTATTGCGGTTCGCCTTCGAGGACTGCCTTCTCGCCCGATGGCAGCCGCTTCCTGTTCGCCTCTGGCAACGACGTGCTGCTCTGGGATTTGGACGAAGACAACCCCACCTTCCTGCGGGGGCACAAAGCCCCCGTGAAGACGGTCGCCTTTTCGCCGGACGGCAAACTGGCCATTTCGGCGGGCTACGACGGCAGCGTGAAAATGTGGGATGGCCGCACTGGCGAAGCGCTCTGCACGGTGTTCCACATCAACCAAAAGGACTGGGTGGCCATCACGCCCGCTGGCCTTTTCGATGCCTCGCCGGCTGCGATGAAGTCCATGTATTTTGTGGTGGGGCTGGAGACCATCGAGCTGGAGCAGCTCAAGGAGCGCTACTACGAACCTGATTTGCTGCCCATCTTGCTTGGTTTCAAAAAAGGGTCGCTGCGCCAGGTGGATGCACTCGGCGAACTGGCGCTTTACCCGGAACTCGTCGCGGAAATTAAGGGTGAAAAATTGGTCATTGCGCTGAAAAAACGCACGGGCGGCTTCGGCAAGGTCAGCGTTGCCATCAACGGCTCGGAGGTGTTGGCCGATGCCTGTGGGGGAAAGGTCGGCTGCACGGTGGGCCTCGACGAGTTGAAAAACCACTTCTACTCAGCGGACAGCCTGCTGGCGCAAAACACCATCACGGTGCGGGCCTACAACGAGGAAGGTTGGCTGAAAAGTCCCGAACTGGTGCTGCACCCGTTCGCAAAAAAGAGTCGAGGAGATGACGAAAGTGGCGGTGACGACGAACTCAGCTTCCAACTTCGGCCCGACACCCGACCCAAGCCTCTACGCCATCGTGGTGGGCACTTCCGATTACGATGGCAACGACATTGACCTCGGTTTCCCCGACAAGGATGCACGGGCCATGGCCAATACGCTGAGAACCATTGCCGAAGGCACCGAAATGTTCAAGGACCGGGTGCATGTCACCTTGCTGACCACGGATGCCACTGACCCCGCTTTGTTGCCCAGCAAGGCCAATATTGGGGCGACTTTCAAAAAAATAGCAGCCAGTGCCAATGCCGAGGATGTGCTGATTATTTTCCTGGCCGGGCACGGCGTCACCTCCCCCGCTGGCGGCAAGGACGACTTCTACTACCTGACCAAGGACGTGGGCAACATGAAGCTCGACGCCGCCGATATTCGCAACAATTTTTGCATCGCCACTGATACTTTGAGCGACTGGATCAGCGACATTCCCGCCAAAAAAAGGGTGGTCATTTTTGACGCCTGCCACTCCGGCAAGGCTGCCGAGACGCTGACTTCGAGCCGGGCGCCACTGTCCTCGCAGAAACGGGAACTGGAGCGGTTCAAAGACCGCAACGGCATGTTCGTGCTGGCAGCCAGCGAGTCGAACCAGAAGAGCTGGGAAGACCAGCAACTGCAACAGGGGCTGCTCACCTACAGCCTGCTTTTTGGGATGAACAGCCGTAATGGCGTGCGTGCTGACGGGGCGGTGGACGTGCAGCGGCTGTTCCAGTTTGCCCGTGACTACGTGCCGCAACTGGCCAGCGGCATCAACGAAGACCAGACGCCCGTGCTGACCGTGCCGGACCGGGAGGCGTCCAGTTTTTCCATTGGGTTTGTGACAGCGAACACGAAAATCGAGGTGGGGCGCAAGAACCAGTTCATCAGCCAAAGCATGTTCCTGAACAAGGACGGCTTCAACGACGACCTGCACCTGTCCATCGCTTTTGACAACCGGCTGGAGGCTGGCGAACTGGAAGGCGAGCTGGGCAAGCTGATTTTTGCCAACACCCGCCAGATGAACGAGGCCACCGCCATCCGTGGGCTTTACTCAGTGAAGGACGGCAAAATCCGACTGGAAGGCCGGATATTCGTGCCAGGCACGGCTGCACCAAAAGCGTTTCTCATTGAGGCTTTTCCCACGGACGACATGGGGGTTTTGGTGGAGCGGATAATGGGGGAGGTGAACAAGAAGTTGGGTGAAAAATAACAGGTACCATCACCGCTTCCACTTTTGGAGCGTTGGAAGTCTTGCCGCATACTTTTACTTTTGTTTTGGTTCTTTGACAATTTTTGTGGGAAGAGGGATTTCTAAGCCCGACTGGGATTGGAAAGCCCGGTATACTCAGGCTTAGAAAACCCTATCGGGCTTTCCAATCCTTCGTTTCCACAAAAATTGTCAAAGAACGAAAAAAATAAAGCCATGGCAACCGTAGAAATCGAAAAGCTCATAAATCAATTGAAGCCAAAATACTTACAGGAATTGGTCAACTACCTCGACTACCTGCTTTTTGTACAACAAAAACAGTCAGGTGCAAACGGCAGGGCTGAAAAAAAGCCAGCCGCCGAGGTGAAACCGCAAGCAGAAAAGCAGGTGGAAGAAGACATTTCTGAGCGACTGAGGATAGCCCGGCAATATGCAGGTGATGCCCCATATCCGCATTTCCCTACTTCCAAGTATGATGTTTATGAGCAATAAAATCTTCATGGACAGTTCGGTTTTGGTAGAGTATCGCAAAGGCAACAATCTACCTTTTTTAGATGCTATGCTCGCCGACAAGTCATGTGACTTGTTCATCAGCCAAGCAGTGGCAAGCGAATATTTGCATCATCACTTGGGTGTCGTAGCAGGCAAATCGCCATTGGCAGTCAAGACGAGCGGCGGTATTCGGCAAATCTTTCCAGATGTGGGCCCCGCTGCCCTTCATCTGCCTGTTCTCTTGGCTGTCCGACGATGCCTCCATGCTCCAAACCACCGTTGATTTCATGTCTAAATACAACCTCTTTCCCAACGACGCTCTCATCCTCGCAGCCTGCAAGCTGCACGGAATCAAGGCTTTAGCCAGCTTCGACCCCGATTTCAATGCTCCCTGTCAGGGCGAAGGCATCCGCCTTTTGCAGACAAGCGATGATTTTGAGGTGTTCAAACAGTCGTTGCTATAGCATTCGAATATCACCCCTCAATCTCGTTTAGAATTGCCGCAATAATTTTACTTCTTGGGCTTGCACAAACAACTTTAAGCTTACCTCAATTCCCCCCGTCGCACACATTCCAGCCGCACCGAATCTACCCACAACTTGCCTGTTAGGGTCAGGCGCAGGGAATCCGGTTGCTGGTACTGCCATGTCAACGCTTGTGGCCGCTCGTTGTGGGCGGTCATGAACGTGACCAAAAGTTCCTGCCGGGCCGAGTCAATTTCCATCATCATGCGGTCACGGCGGACAGGGCCTTTGAAGACGCCCAGTATCCCCTGAAAATAAACCCGTTCGAGCGACAGGGAGTCGGAGGTAGGTACAGTTGCCCATGTTTGCCCTTGCAACCGTTCCATTTTCTCGACCTGCCAGGCACCGCTCACGGGGGTTTTAATGCGCTGCCCTTGCAGGTATTGCCAGGCTTCCCAACCGTTGAAAGCCGTGTAGCCGAGGATGCCCGCTACCAGCAGGCCGTTCAAGATGCGGGCAATGCGTCGCGCTTTTGGTGTAGAAAAAAGTGGCTGCCGCACGGGTGGCGGCACGGCTTTTTCTGCAATGAAAAACGCCCACAGCCTGTCAAACTCGATGACAATCAGGAAGATGGAAATGCCGAGGTAGATTGAGGAGTTCAGCTTCACGCACACGTCGAAGAAGATGTTCACCGCCACCACGTTCACCAAGACCGGTGCCATGAGGATGGCCCCCAGCAGCGAGGTGCGTCGGAACAGCAGCAGCAGGGCAGGCACTGCCTCCGCCCAACCCAACAGCATCTGGTACCCCTCGGAGTAGCCGAAGAACGTCCAGGCCACCCGCATCGGGGTCAGCTCAGCGAAGGTGCTGTCCAGGTTCGCCAGTAGGTCGGGAAACTGCGTCGGGATGATTTTCACGACGGCATACGACAGCATAGTCCAGGCGAGAAAATACCGGGGCAATCCGGTGAGCACCGGCCGCATCCGCCAGGCATAAGGGATTTGCCCGTTCCCAAAATTGAAGAGCAAACCAACGGCAGCGCCGATGCCCACGCCCCACCAGCAGGCCTGAAAATGCTGGGGATAGTCGCCGCAGCTTCCGTAGGATTTTTGGAAAAAGATGCTGACCACAGCACCCGCTACGGTGCAGGTGAGCATATTCAGCCAGAAGTCGTGGCTCAACGGGCGGATGGATGAGATGCGGGGATGGGTTGTTTCCATGTGTTCGTCGGTTTTAGTCTTTGTAATGATCTGGCTGGTTTTTTTGACAAGGGCTTTGAATTCGGGAGTGTGGCGGATAAAGTTGAAATAGGGGCAGTGCAGATTATTCCAAACCTGGATTTCATGCATTGGCTCCCATCCTTTTTGGAATGCTTGCTCCAACCATGTGAGGGTTTCCTGTTTGAGTTGCAGTTCGCCGCAAAGCATTGCTAAGTTATAATAAATCAGTGGGCCATCTTGGAATACCCTGAGCGCTTCCTGATTGGTAGCCTGAAATTGATCGAATTGGCCGAGGTGGTGGTGGGCGGCTGCTTTGAAGAAAAAAGGCAGATATGCCCCGTAACAGTTCGAACAAATAGTGTCATTGCGAAGAGATGTTTCTGCTCTTGCCAGCAAGTCTTCGTACATTGCTCGGGCGGCCTCCTGTTTTCCCTGCATTCTGTAAACCCAACCCATCAGCAACCGCCCATCCATTGAACTTGAATCGCATGCCAACCAATGTTGCAAGTGTCGTTCTGCTTTGTCAACTTGTCCTGTGAGGCAATAAAAATAGGCAAGCGGGTTTTGGAATAGATAGTCGCAAGAATCAGGGTGATGAACTCCCAATTTCGATAGCTTTTGAAAGTATTTTTCTGCCTCAGAGGGATGATTTAAAAAGCACCAGTACAGGTTAGCTAAAGAGTAATAAATCTCCCAATTATAGGAACTCGATTCCATGAATTTTTTAAAGCCGCTTTCAGCCTCTTCATACCGCCTCTGCCCCACGTAAATATACCCAAGTTGCCAGTAATAAAGTGGGTCTTGAAAGTTGGTCATCTTAGCACCTTGCAGCATGTATTTTTCGGCTTCATCATACGTTTCGCCCCGTTAATGCCAGTCCCAAATACCTGTAATAAACGGGCACTGCCTCGGGGATTCCGTCTGCTCAACTCCTCCATTTTGAATATACAAGCCCCGCCAGAACTGGCTTCCTCTTCGGTATCGGCAAAATGTAACCGCTCGTAAGCAGGCAAAAAAGTCGAATCACGTTTCAATGCTTCTTTTAGCCAGTAAACGGCTAACTTGTTGTCACTATGAATGAGCGACCTTCCATAATAGTACAGCGCCAGCACCCACTGCGGCGATAGTTCCATTGCCCGCTTAAAATGCGCTGTCGCAACCTTTGCTTGAGAAACTTTCCAATAATAGCTCAACCCCTTCTCTAAATGCACATACGCCGCATCCTCATCAAATTCCAGCGCTTTGTCGAGGGCTTGAAGGGTAAGTTGGTGTAGGGAGTCGAGGGGAAGGTCGGGATAAGCAGTCTTCGAATATGCCTTCGCCTCAAAATAATACTGCTTACATTTCAGGTAGCGGTACATATAGTGTCTTTCACCCAGAATCTCTGCTGCCCGTGCGAGGTGGTCGGGCAGGTGGGCGTAGCGCACCCTGCCGGGGAAAGCATCGTCCACGATTTGGGGGTCTGTGCGCAGGAGCTTGTTCACCACCTGCTGTGCCTCGTCCGCAAGCGCAGCTACGAGGGTTCTGGTCATCGAGCCATGCAGTTGTTGGATGGTTGGTTCCTTGATTAACATCCGGTAGTAGTCGTCGGCTGACAACCCACCAGCTTGCCCCTTTGGGGCGACTGCCTGCCCCTTTGGGGATGGCATCAGGTGACCTGATTCGATGGCGGCGAGGAAGGATTTGTACATTTCCTGGAGGTTGGTGTCCACCTTTGCCAGCAATGCCGCTTCGTGGCCCCGCTGGCCACCGGGCGAAAAGGTGGGCTGTTCCTGCCGCTTTAGGTCTTTTATTTTCGCTAAATCCTCTCCCGACACAAAGGCGAGCAGTGCCTCCCGGTCGCCAATGACCATGGGGTTTTGTGTTTGCGGGTCTGCTTGTGCGGACACCATGTCCTCCAAGTACCTGCTGATTTCCTTCACCTTGACTTGCGAGTCACTGTCCCGGTCGGCCAGGCCATACAATCCATCCAACAGGTTGTAGCTGAAAACGCCCCTGCCGCCGCCCCACTGCACCCCTTCGAGGCTTAGCTCGTTGGGCTGGCAGGACAGGATTTTCACTTCGTTCGCAAAGGGCTTGGCGAGGTTGTTGTTCGTGATTTGAACCCCATCAATGGCAGCGCCAGCCAGGTGTCCCGACCGGCAGGCATCGGTGATGAAAAGGACTTTGGCCTTGTTGCCGAGGGTCAGGGTGCCCACCACGTTCTGAATGTCCGAGATGGAAGGGCTTCCGCTGCCCATATAGACGTTGGCGGGGGAATCCCAGCAGAGGAGGTAGCCCGGTTGATTCAGCAGCTTACTTTCCACATCACCGTGCCCGCTGAAATAGACGATGGCCCGGTCGCCTTCCTTGCTTTCGGAGACCAACCACAGAAAGGCCATGCCCACCTTTCCAGCAGTGGCTTGCCCGTTCAGCAAGAGGAGGATGTTCTCAGGCGGCAAACTTCCACCGCTTTTCGATTGCAGCCAAGCGGCAAAAGCCTCCGCATCCCGGTGAGCGAACTGTAGGTCCGACAGGTTTTGGTAGTCGGAGATGCCGATGACGACGGCACGGGTGGTGCCGCCGGTGCCCAAATCAATGACCTGGGCGGAGCTCTTTACCGGATGACAAATGCCGGTGAGGAGGGCGAGGAGGAGAAGGAAGTTTTTCATGGCACAAACTGGTTTAAATTCGAGTTCATTTTCAATCTGCTTATATTTGCTAAAAATCATTCAATATGGTAATTCGTCAGGTAATGGAAGTAGTGAACAACCAGGTGACCATCACGCTTCCAAAAGAATTCAAAGGCAAAAAGCAAGT
This sequence comes from Saprospiraceae bacterium, assembly GCA_016719855.1. Taxonomy (GTDB): domain Bacteria; phylum Bacteroidota; class Bacteroidia; order Chitinophagales; family Saprospiraceae; genus UBA6168. The sequence continues at coordinate 108,877 of JADJYH010000021.1, forward strand.
CTTGGCCATCTTGGACGACCAGGTGGGTGAATACCTGAAAAATTGGAGCTGATGAAGCTGGCTGCCAATGACCCCTATTTCTGGCAGACCTGCAGGAAGTGCAAGAGGATTTCAGCGTTATTGACAACGACCAGCCATGAGAATCCAAAAATGGCATATCTACCGGGCAAACATAGACCCAGCAATGGGTCTCCTCCTAACAAAATCCTCCTACTTCGTCTGCCGATAAACGCACCAACGCAGCAACTTTTGGTCTGCAAATTCGAAAATAACGCCCCCGCCTGAACCCAACTGGTCGTCGTTTTTATAGCGCAAAAAAGCGCCGTTGCCAAGGCTCATTCGGGCTTGTGGCGCACCGTATTTGTCCAAAACAGACTGGAGGCTGTCGCCAACTTTCGAGCCTTTGGCCGATGGCAGGTCGTAACCGGGGGCAGTGAAATGCAAGAAGGTGTTCTTCCTAATTTTGTTGCTGCCGGTGCCGGTGACGGAGGCATTCGCAAGCACCTTGGAATGGTCGAAGCTTTTTGTGAGCAATGTTATTTTGTAATCCTCCAGGGTTGCTATTTCGGCTTTTTTGTTGTCGGCATTGAGATTGATGGTGTTGAATGCGATATTGTCAATCACCTCCTTGCTCATGTCGGTGCCCCTGGCCAACGTGACTTCCGTTTTTATTTCCCTCAAAACATTGCGGTTGGCCTGCGCCAAAAAGTGCTGATTGTCCAATTGCAGCGCCTCGTCGAAATGGCGTTCGGCACTGGTCGAATCACTTTTCAGCGCGCATATGATGCCGAGCAGGACGTTGGCATCCACCAGGGTGTTTTTCCAGTCGGGGCTGCCGGTTGACAACCGGATTGCACGCTGGGCGGCGCTCACGGCATCCTCCCATTCCAGCCCGCTGAACTCGGTTTGTGAGATGCCGAGCAGGGCATGTGCGCAGCCCTCGTTGAGGTGGGCGATAGGGTAAAAGCGTCGAGTTGCCGGGCCTTTTCAAAAAAATCAATGGCTTCGAGCAGCTTCTCTTCCCGTAGTTCTTGGTCAAGCCCGCCCCTCGACCCCAGCCTGGACTTGATATCCAACTCCACCGGATAGGAGAATTTGTTTTGCAGAGGGGTAAAAAGCTTCATGGCGGAGAGGGTCGAAAGTACGCCGAGGTTGTTGTAAATCTCCCGGCTCTGGAAATCTTCCAGCACCTTGTGGTAGTATTCCAGGGCATCGTCGTACTCGCCCAATGCCACAAGGAAATTGCCCATCTCGAACAGTTCGAGCAGGTTTTTTAGCTTTACTTCCGATTGCTCCGCAATGTTTTTCCGCTCCTCCTTTTTGGGGTAATTGGACAATTTTTCATCGGTGAGGCCGTACTTTTCGTACACTTTATCCAAGAACTTCGGCATGATGCCAAACGTAGCGAAACCTGCCTGATAAGCCAAGAAACCGCCAAGGTAGTCCGCCTGAATTTCATCTTCCTTTGCGTTGTCCTTCACATCGCCATCTAAGCCAAAACCCTTGAGCTCGCTGGCAAAATACCCTTCCCAGTCGTGCTTTTCGTAGCAATGCACCAGCTCATGCCCCAAGAGCACGGCGAGAGCGTTCAGGGAGTCTTTGCCGAAGCTGGCGCAGATGTCGTAGCCCTTTTCCTCCAAAATTATCAGCCCAGACTTCGGGTATGCAGCGGCCACGCCACTGCCCGATTCTTTGACGAAATGCAGGTAGGGACGCCGTGAGCGGAAGTCTCCCTTAGCGTTTTTGAGCCGGTTGAAGACGTCCATGACAACCTTGGCTTTGTAAGAATCGGCGAGGGTTGGGTCGGCGGTGAAGTCAATGGTGTTTGAAAATTTAGGAGGCAACTTCAAGTTGCCTCCTAAATTGGGTTCAGGGGTGATAACCAAACCCATTTTTGGTGAATAATGGAAGCTGAGGCTGATGGCGGTAATTAAAAGAATTGCAGTTTTCATAAAGGTCTTGTTTTGTAAAAATATGGAATCCAATGTTCTCTTGGTGAGGGTGAATTTCGAAGTTTATACATTACCAAGCAGTTATGGTATCAGTTTTTGTCAAATAATTTTTCGCTTATTTACCAAACGACGCCTAATTTTACAGGAATATAATGACCTGCCCCAATTTCGACCTTTCAAATTTAGCTCATGACGTTTCAGCGTGAAAAGTAATCTTTCTTCACCAAGGAACTTTCGAAAATATTGCCCCCTCCTCGCCGCCTTCGGCGCTTGTCGGGGGAGAGCGTTTTGGGGCGGCCCCCCAATCCCCCTATTTTCACGTTAAAATGTCATGAGCCTCAAATTTAGCCAAGATGAAAATAATAAGTTTCATAGTTTCCTTCCTCGCTTTTGCCAGCCTTTTTGCGCAGCAATCCAAAGGTGCCGGGGCGTTGCCTGCCGACCCAGCGGACAGCGGCAACACATGGGCACTGGTGGTCGGTGTTTCCAATTACCAGGATGCGCACATTCCCGATTTGAAGTTTGCCGACCGGGACGCCTCGGAGTTTGTGGCCTATTTGAAATCCAAGTCAGGTGGCCAATTGAAGGACGAGCAAATCATGGTGCTCACCAACGAGAAAGCTACCCATGCGCAGATTTATGGGGCGCTCGATTGGTTGTTGGAGGTCTGCAAGCCAAACGACCAGGTGCTGATTTACTTCTCCGGGCATGGCGACGTGGAAACCAAAACCATGCGGCAACAGGGGTACTTGCTGGCCTACGACACCCCGCCGACCAACTACCGAATCGGTGGCGTCCGCTTGGAAGACCTGAACGACTACCTTGAAACCATCGTCCAAAAGAACCAGTGCAAAATCGTCCTCATCACCGATGCCTGTCGGTCGGGCAACCTTGCCGGGGGCCGGGAGGGCGTGCTTTCCACGGCGAGCGCCCTGTCCGCACAGTTTCAGAACCAAATCAAAATCATGTCCTGCCAGCCCAACGAACTCTCGCTCGAAGGCGAGCAGTGGGGTGGGGGGCGTGGCGCTTTTTCCTTCCACCTCATTGATGGTCTGACTGGCTTGGCAGACGGGAACAACGACTTTCAGGTTACGCTGTCTGAACTCGACCGCTACCTTGAAGACAAAGTGCCCGCCGAAACAGACCAAAAGCAGTTTCCGCTCACCACGGGCATCAAGGGCGCCCACCTCAGCTCGGTGGATACCGAAGAATTGGCCGTGCTGAAAGCAAAACGGGCCGAAGCAAAGCAGCTATTCAAGGTTTCACCGAAGGGATTGGAGGACGAACTGCTAGCGAATGCGGACACCACTGTTCAGCAATTGTACGCCGAATTTCTGGCTGCCGTGGATGGCCATTACTTCCTGCCTTCCGACCAAAAAGCCAACCGCCAACCCGGCAGGTCGGCGAGCGAACTGTACGATAGGTTGAAGGGCGAACCCGCACTGGAGCCGATGCGCCATATCATGAAGCGCAACTTCGCCGCTGCCCTCCAGGACGAGTCGCAGCAGGCCATCAATGCCTACCTCCGTGCCGACCAAGCCGAACTTGAAGCCCGATGGAACACTGATATCGACAAGTTCAAAACCAATCCAATTTACATTGCCAAAGCCGCATCACTGTTGGGTGAGTCGCATGTTTTGTACCCGCAATTGCTGGCCAAGCAGTATTATTTTGAAGGCTTGATAAAACGGTTGGAAGGTGCAAAAACCAAGACGGTTTCCATGTTTGAAGAAGCCTTGGCACTGGAAAACAAGGCACTCGAATATGATAGCGATGCCGCTTATATTTACAATGAGATTGGGTTGATTTATGATGAAATCAGGAGGCCCTACAAAGAAGCTGGGAATCAGCAAAAGAATTCAGAATTGTTTCAAAAGCAAGTTGAGTATTATCAGTTGGCGATGGGGTTGGTGCCGAAGTGGGTGATGCCGATATACAACATTTCAAGAACTTATAAAGAATGGAGGCGATTAAATGAGGCGGAGGAGATGGGACTAAAAGCAATTCATTTGGACTCAAATTTTGTAGATGCTTATTATCTTTTGGGTGAAGTTTATTATCTTTCGAGTCAACAGGAAAAATTAAAATTGATTTTAAAACAAACAATTCAACTCAGCCCTAATGACAAGTCTTTGTATTATAATATCGCCTGTATTGAGTCCTTGCAAAACAATTCATCTGAGGCGATTTCTTGGCTCGAAAAAGCAATACAACATGGATACAATTATGATGCTATTCAAAATGATAGTGACCTTGAAAACGTCCGGCGAACGAAAGAATATGAATTGCTGATACAGAAATACTTCCCTGAAAAGAAATGAGGCGAAAATAATGGATTCAAATGGCTTCAAATCAAACTGCCCCGTTAACGTATATCGCTGACGGGGCAGTTTGAATTAAACAGGGTTCAGGCGAACTTGTCTCTTGATTACTTGCTCACCCTATCTAAAAACGCCGCATATAGCTGTTTTGCCAAGGTGTTTTTGGCGTCCATGCTTATTGCCTTTTGGTATCGTTCACTGGCCAAGGAATTCAACTGCCTGGATTCAAGTTCCATGGCTTCCATCAATGATTTTTTGACAGCATCGCTTTTCAAGTATTCTTTGTCCTTCATCAATGGTTCCAATGCCGTTTCCCCTTCGTTCGGCGAAACAAAGGAGATGTTCACGACTCTGGACGCCGTTTTGTTGTCATTGGCAAGCATCACTTGGACATGGTAGAGCTTGCCAGTTTTGACCGCCAATTGGGCAGGGTCAAAGTTGAAGGAAGCGCCCGAAGTCGTGGCGGATAGTACCGGTGCATCTTTGGCATTTTCATACACAATCAGCTTGTAAATGGAACCAGCTTTCAGTGGCGTCCAACTGAACTTGGTTGGTTGAAGTGGGACTTTGCCACCAGTGGGAATGGTGAAAAGGAGCGAGTCCCTGTCTCCCCAGCCTTTACGCTTGGTGGTATCGGTTGCATATCCCTTCGCCGCAAACGCCATTTTCGCAAACCTCGACTGCTCCCCCTTGGCCTGCACCTCTTTTGCCAGCGCAGCCATTTGGTAAGTGCCTTTAGTTCTGAAGGAAAGCGAGCGGTCGTCACAAGCCAAGGAGAACGATGCTTTGTTGGCCACTGTCACGGTCGCATCTTCCGGGAGGACAGTGCCAGCAGTGACAATCTTGGCAGTTTTGCTGCCTTTTTCGGTGTAGGTCACCTTTCCACGCACCTCCGAAACCACGCAACCGGTGGATTCATCAAGATTGATACTTTGTGAAAAGGAGTTGTTTGTTGTGATGGTGATTAGTAATAAAACAACCATCAGTTGGGCAAGAATCGCTTTCATTTTACAGTTTTTTTATGATGAAATAAGACAAGTTTCGGGTAGAAAAAATTAGCGAGATGCAGGTAGGCGGGGCTTTTGGCAAATGTAGAATTAAATCTATGATGAATGATGAATGAATAATGATGAATTTCGCAGTTGCCGGATTTTCAGGGCGTTGTAATATTCTTCATTCATCATTTTACCATTCATCATTTTCACCCCACGAAATACATATCCACTGCCCCCTTGCCCTTGGCTTCCACTTTGCCTCGGTACGTGCAGGCGAAATGACTTTTTACCAGTTCGTAAGTAGGCCCGGAGATGTTGATTTGCCCACCCTCGCTCGACTGCTCCATGCGGGCGGCGATGTTCACGGTATCGCCCCAGATGTCGTAGGCGTACTTCTTGATGCCGACGATGCCCGCCACCACGGGGCCTGAGTGGATGCCAATGCGGGCATGGAACGCCGGTTTGCCCATCCCGGCCTGGCGGATATTGAACTCCTTCAAAAAAGCAAGCATCTGCTGTGCCGCATGTACCACCCGCACGGCATTGTCTGCTGCTGTGATTTCCGAGGTTTGCTTGTTTGTACTGATTGGTTCCAAGCCGCCAGCGCAGATGTAGCAGTCACCGACGGTCTTGATTTTCTCCAACCCTTGCTGTGTGATGATGCGGTCATAAGCCTCGAAGCAGGTGCCTAGGTTGTTGACCAGTTCCTCTGGGCCAAGCTCCTCGGCAATGTTGGTGAAGCCCTGAAAATCGCAGAACAGCACCGTGACCTGCTCGTGGCGGCGGGTGTCCGAATGGCCGTATTTCTTGAGTTCCTCGGCGGTTTCGGCGGGGAGGATGTTGAGCAACAGGGCATCAGAACGGTCACGTTCGACACCCATTATTGCGTTTGCCAGTTCCAATTTTTTCACCTTGTTTCGCCAGAAAAACAGGCTCGCTCCCCCGATTGGGAACAGGATGGCGACCAATGACCTTGCCCAACCTGCTTGCCACCACGGGGTGCTGGGGGCGATGACCAACGAACATTTGAGAACCTCCCCGCTCTCTACCTGGAAGCTGAATTTCCCAGGGTTTTCCAGCACAGTGTTCATCACTGCCTTCGCTGCTTCTTGGTATTTGGAGTTGGGGTCTTTGGCGAGTGCCGAGAACAGCCCGAGTGCCCGTGGCTGGTCCGTGCTGGCTGCTGCCAGTGCTGAGTACCAGCGGGCATCATCCTGCATGTCGAAATCCCTGAGTTCGGAGAGCGGGGATATGATTTTAAGTGCTTTTTCAGGGGAATTCAGGTAGAGATAGGTCATGCCGAAATAGAACCGGGCCGTCTTGTCGGCGGGGTAGGCAGTAAGGTAAGTTTCCAGTGAACGCTGGGCTTCCGTGTAATTGGCCGCTCCGTACAGGTCGAGGGCAACGGCGAGGCTGTCCTGCTGGTTCGCTGGACTGCCCGCAAAGCCGAAGACCTTGATTTCGTCGAGGATGCTGGCGAGCTTGTCCTGCTCTGGCTGGTACAGCTCGGACTCCAGTCTTCGTGGCTGGGCCGGCTTGCTGAACAGGTAGAACGCCAGCCCCACCAGCACGAGTCCGATGGCGATGAAATGGCCGTATTTTATTAGGTTCTGTTTCATGTGAGCAGGTTTTTTGGATTAATACGGAAATGGGGTGGGGGTTATCAGGCGGAGTCCTTTATACTTCACACTGATAGGTTTTGTGCAAATCATGTCATGCCCCTCCTCGCCGCCTCCGGCGGCTCGTCGGGGGAGAGGGGCTTTTGGGGCGTTCCGCCCCAAACCCCTGTTTGCACATAGTATAATATAGATAAAAGCAGGCTATGCCATTGCATCAGCCAGGCTATAAGTCGCCATCACTATCTGGCTGTGTCAATCAATGGGCCGTTATCATCCAAGAAAACATCCAGTTGGAGGGTGTCTTTGACATTACCTACTTTGATAGTGGTCGCTCCTTTGCCATAATTGTATGCTAGAGTGATAATTCCATTGTGGTTGAAATCTTTCAAATAATTCCCTTTGACATTAGAGTTGATACTTACCGATTCACCTAAGGGATCAAGAATGATGGTGGCCATATCTTTTCCACGCGAGATTCAGTATAAGTTCTGCCAAAAACATGGTCTGTTATTATGGGTGCTATTGGCTTCTGATTAACATATTTTAAGTAAACGGTGAGAGAATGTAACCTGCCCAGCGTAGCAATTGTAAATTCAATAGTTTCATTACCTGCGCAGGAAATCTCCAGTTTATCTCCATTTTGAATGCCCTTTACCATCGCTACACCGTCTGGGGCTTGGTAAGAAGTTGGAGTCCCGATCCCTCCAATAAAGTGTTTGACAACGACATCCTCTAATGAACGTCTAAATGGGAAAATTTTTCATTCTGTCCTCTAATGTGTATAACAAAAGGGTCAGGCGTTACAAATGTATTTTCCAAAGAATCAGGCAATGGCGATGCCACCGTTGCATCTTCTGTTGGTTCATTCGTCTGGTTATCACAACGGAGAAAGAAGACCGATACGAGAAGTAGAAAGCCAAGGAGGGAAAAAGCATTTTTCATAAGAGGTAGAATTTTAGGTGAACAAAAAATTGATTCGCTGGGTAAGGTATTAATCCTTTTCCTGATTTGGAAAATATTTTTCCATCAGGCCCTTGAAAGCCGCCATTTTGCGAACGGGTTCAAGTTCAGTGTCATCCATGATTTTTTGGTAGTCCCTCATTCCTTTTTCCAGGGCTATTTCCAGGCGTTCAAAGGATTGTTGTTGCCGGTTGTCCAATGCGGCAAGCAAAGCAAGTTTGTACCAAATATTCGAATCGGCGGCATTGTATTTCACTACCTCAAGATAATGCGCCTCGGCTTCCGGCAGGCGGTCTTGCTCCAGGTACAGGATTGCCAATCCCCTGTGGGGGTTAATGTTCGTTGGGTTGAGCGTGATGGCCCGAAGGTACATTTGTTCGCCTTTCACCGGACGGTTCGTCATCGCGTACATCCGGCCAAGGGCTAGGCAAGCAACGAACAAGGTAGAATCAAGGCGCAATGCTTGGTGAAATGCTTTTTCTGCCAGCTGGTTTTGTCCGTCTTGTTGATAGGCAACGCCGAGGTTCGTCCAAGCCACGGGGTTTTCTGGCTCAATCCAAAGTGCATGTTTGAAAGCCTCGATTGCCTGCGTGTACTGCTTTTGGTAATTGTGCCAGGACCCCCAACCCATCCAAACATATACGTTGCCCGAATCCAGCAACATGGCTTTGTCCAATAGCGTTTTGGCTTCGTCGAAGCGCTTGGAATCCTTAGCATAATAAAAGGCGAGGTAAGTGTAGGGGAGCACCCATGTTTCTGCATGGCGAATTGCTTCCATTGCATGAAAATAGGCAGAATCAGCTTGGTTCATTTGGCTGGCAAAACACAGGCTCATGTAAAAATGCGCCAAGGGCGATTCAGGCTCGTAGTGCAAAGATTGGCGGAAGTTTTCCATCACGGCCTCCCAGACTTCCGGCTCTTTGGAGGAGTACCGTACCACATACTGGTACATGCCTTCAAACAGCAGTTGCCGGGCTTTTAAGGTGGCGTACATGTAGTGCTGCTCGCCCAGCAATTCGGCGCTGCGAGCGAGCAGCGACGGCGTCCGCTGATAGAGCAAAACCTGCTCCTGGACAGACCGTGTCAGCGCCTGCACGTTCACCTCCAAAATCGCATTCACCGCCTGCTGCGCCTCGTCCTGCAACGCCGCCGCATAGTTGCGCCGGATGGAAGCGTGCAACGAAGCAAGCTTTGGCTCTTTCAGCAATGGTCCGAAATATGCCTCGGCGCAGTCGTTGGATGGCTCCAGGAAACGCTTCTCCAAAAGGGCTTTTTGGAATGAAAAATACTGCGCCCGGGTACCTTCGTCCAAGTCTTCCAGCACCTGTTCCTCCAAGCCATGCGTTTCGGTTTTCGAAAGCACAGGGCCTTGCGACTGCTGGTTCTTCTGAATTTCCGCCAGCGCCGACGGAACGACCTGTGCAATCGCTTCTGAGCGGTCGCCGACAATGAGCGGCAACTGTTTGATGGGGGCAACTTCGCTGCTCACATGGTCTTCCAGGTACCTGCCTATTTCGAATAAGTTGACCCCTCCGTCCTGGTTGGCATCTGCCATGCCGTACAGCCCGTTCAGCAAGTGGTAGCTGAAAGCGCCCCTGCCACCGCCCCACTGCTCACCCTCGACGCTGAACTCATTCGGCTGGCAGGAAAGGATTTTGATTTCGTTGGCATACTGCTTGGAGAGGTTGGTAGCCGTGGCCTGCGGGCCACCGATGGCGCTGCCCGATAATTTACCGGAGTGGCAGGCATCGGCGAGGACGATGACCCTTGCTTTATTTTGAATGGATAGCGTGGAAATGACCTCCTGAATGTCCCTTAGATTGAATGCCCCACCTGCCATGTACACCCTCGACGGCGTATCCCAACAAAGCAGGTAACCTGGCTGGGTCAGTGTCTTTTTTTCCACATCGCCGTGGCCAGAGAAGTAGATGATGACCTTGTCGTCCTCCTTCGTTTCATCAATCAACCATGCAAGGGCAGCCGCAAACTGCGCCGCAGTCGCCTGATGGTTGGTGAGCAGTTTCAAGTGGTCGCCGTCAAGCGAGCCGCCAGCAGGTGAGCGAAGGAAGTTGGCGAATGCCTCGGCATCTTTGTCGGCGAAGCGCAAGTCGGGGATGTGGGAGTCCTGATAGTCGGAGATGCCGATGACGACGGCACGGGTGGTGGTGCCGCCGTCAAGACTGATGACCTGGGCGGGTAGGGTGAGGGTGGCGAAAAGGCAAACGGTCAAAAATAGCTTTTTCATTTCTCCCTGATTTGATGGTCAAAAATATTCATTCCTTTGAATAATCCTTGTACGGTGGCATCCAGCGCTGCTCCCAGGCTTGGAAGGCGGGGAGGTGGCGGAGGGGTTTTAGTCTTTGCTCTGGTCAGGGAAGTATTTTTTCATCAGCGCTTTCCACTGCTCAGTTCGTTCCCGTAACGGGGCGAGGTCGGGGTCATTCTGCATCCAATCATAGTCCTTATAGCCATTATCAAATGCTATCTCAAGAAATCCATAAGCGCTATCTGTCTGGTTCTTAAGGCTTTGTAAACAGGCAAAATCGTAATAAATGTTGGGACTATGGATGTGTTTTATCAGTACGTAATTTTTTAATGCCTGCAATGCTTCCTTATTTCGTTGCATATTGCTATACATGACAGCCACATTGTACCATGTAAAATCCGATTTGGAATCCAAGCCAACATATTTATTGATAATCTGCTCCGCTTCAATATCCCTGTCCAAATGCCAAAGTGAATAGAGAAGGGAGTACCACTCCTCCCATGCCAGCGACGAAGCATTCTTGTCTATTTTTATCTGTGCCATCCGAACCGTTTGTTCATAATATTTAGCTGCATTTTCCTGTTGTCCAATACTATCAAAGGTGATGGCAATTCCGGTTAATGATCTTACATAGGTGGAGTCCAATCGGATGGCATTTTGATAATAATGAATGGCTTGGTCATAGTATCCGTTTACCCTGTAACAACGAGCGACCAAGCAGTGCCAGATTGGCCATTTTGGCGATATTTCATTCAGCCTTTCAATATAAAAATCAATGCTGTCAATCGGCAGCATACAAGCCAAGTCCAACAACAGATGTGGGGTGTTCGGATCCAGTGCAAGTGCTTGGCGAATCCATTTAATAACAAGAATTTGGGCAGAATCCCTCGTAACCCCCAAAAGGTTAACCGAATAAGCATCAAAATAAAGCGCATTGGATATTAATTTGCGATAGTAATAATGCTTTTCACCCAATAATTCGGCAGCTCTGTAAAACTTGTCCGCCTCTATCCGATAACTAATGCCAATGCCTACTTCAAGAATTTCCTTTGCCTTCAAGTCTCCTGTCAGGTACCTGTTAAGGATTTGCTGCCCCTCGTCCATCAATGCCGCCGCAAAATTCCTCGTCATTAGCCCGTGCAGTTCGGCGATGGAAGGCTCCTGTATCAGCAGTTTGTAATAATCATCGGCGGATTTGCCAGTTGTGGAGTCAGTGGCCATCAAGTTCCCAGCTTCCAGCGCAGCGGTGAAGGCGTGGTACATTTCCAAAACGCCGGTGTCCGCCTTTGCCAGCGCCAAGTCCTCCAAGCCACGGGAATCTATTTTTTTGAAAGCCATCGCCTCGCCGTTTTTCTGTTGCCGCCATTGGGCTAGCGCCTCAGAGTCCACGGTTGCCAAGCGGGTCGCCTTGCTGCCCACCGTGAACGGGATTTGTGATTGCGGGGCGGCCCCCGTCGTGACCTTGTCTTCGAGGTAGCGTCCCAGTTCCAGCAGGTTCACTGTACCGTCGGCGTTGGCATCGGCCATGCCGTAGAGGGCGTCCACGAGGTGGTAGCTGAAGCAGCCACGCCCGCCGCCCCACTGCTCGCCTTCCAGCGAGAACTCATCGGGCTGGCAGGAGAGGATTTTCACCTCGTTGGCGAACTGCTGCGCCAGCGCCGCCGTTGTCGCCTTCGAGCCGCCGAACTCGCTGCCCGCCAGCTTGCCCGCCCGGCAAGCATCGGTGATGACCACCGCCTGCACCCCCGCCTCGGACAGCGTGGTGACGATGTCCTGCAAATATTGCAGGGAAAATGCGCCCGCAGCGTACACTGCAGGCGGTGAGTCGTAGGTGAGCAGGAAGCCCCGCTGGAACTTGGTCACCCGCTCCACATCGCCGTGCCCACTGAAATAGATGATGGCCTCGTCGCCCGGCTTACTGGCAACGATGAGGCCATCGAGGGCGGCAATCATCTTGCCGGTGGTGGCGTCTTTGTTGGTCAACACCTTGATTTGGTTGTCGGGTAGGCTGCCACCCGCAGGCGAGCGCAGCCACTGGGCAAACGCCTCGGCGTCCCGGTCGGCGAAGCGCAGGTCGGGGATTTGCTCGTCCTGGTAGTCGGAGATGCCGATGACGACGGCACGGGTGACTGACGATTTTGGATTGACGATTGACGATTGGGCGAGCGGGGTAGCGCCTTTTTCGGTTTGGGCGGAAAGGGGAGCGGCAATTAGCAGGGCAATGAGGATATTGAAGTATTTCATTTTCAGAAGGTTAAAAGTTTTTGACCTTGTCGGGAAAATATTTCCGAACCAGTTTTTTGAACCGCTTGCTTTTGCGAACCTCGACAAAATCCATGTTGCGGAATGTATCATGTGCATTGAAGTATGCAGGCTGCCAGCCATTTTTAAATGCCAATTCGAGCCAGTCCAGTGCGGTTGGAACATTTTTGCAAATGCCGAAAGCTCCGGCGACTTCAATGAAAAAAGCTGGGTCGCCAGCAGCTTCTTTTCGCCATTGCTCAAGCCTTCCGGCAAGGCTGTCGGGGCTGCCCATCTGAATGGCAGCAATGGTTTTGTAGTAAAAAACCAGGTAGTTTTTCTTCTCGTTGTCAAAGGCTGGCAAGAGGGATTCCATTTTGCGGAAATGTAATTTAGCGGCTTCCAAATTGCCTTTTTGTTGTTGGACGATGCCGAGTAAAAACGCCGATTCGGGGCTATCCGGGAAAGTCACTTCATGGTTTATTGCGGAGATTTCTGCACTGTCCAATTGCCCGGTTTGAAGGTAAAGATGGGTAAGGATGGCATGTTCTTTAGCTCCGGCCCAACTTTGCTGCCATCTTAAACAAGGGAATGACTTCAGCCGCTGGGTTATGTTGTTGAAAGTATTTTAGGTTGCCATATATCCTGTACCCATACTCATTTAACGGCAGCAGCTCGATGGCTTTTTGGATGGCCAATTCTGATTTTGTATAATCTCCTGTAATTTCATAGACCCATGCCAGATTGTTGTAAATCTGGGGAAATTGTCCATTTGATAGCGTTTCTCCTTTCAACAAAGCAGCTTCCGCCTGTTCATATTTTTTCAGTACCACAAGCACATTGCCTAAATAATTATAGTAGGCAACCGGTGCTTTACCTCCATTTTTCAAAAGGTATTCATCCATTTTCACAGTGTAAAATTGGAAGGTATATTTACACTGGTCATTGTCACCCTTACTCTCATAAACAAAACCAAGGTCACGATAGGAAGGCAGAAAAGTAGAATCCAATCTTATGGTTTCCAGCAAATAAATTTTTGCCGAATCAATCGAGGCCAGCCCCTTAGGGTTCGTCCGTTGAAATACATCGCCAGGTGCCCAGGCCGGTGACAAAAAAGCTGGCTTTTTGGAAACAAGTAAGAGACTTTTTGTGGTCACCGAGAATTAAAATGTTGTGTGTATCCTTTTTCAAACCAGGCATAAGCTGCACCATCATCAAAAGCCAGCGCGGAATCCAATCTTGCTAACGCAAGGTTCACCAAACTATCCGGCGTCAATTCAGGATAATTCTCCTTCCGACAAGCCTTCGCCTTGAAATAATACTCTCTCGCCTTGATAAACCGCCACATATAATGCCCCTCCCCCAGCAGCTCCCCCGCCCGGTGCAGGTAGTCCGGCAGGTGGTCGTATTTTGAAACGGGCGAAAAGGCATCGTCCACGATTTGCGGGTCGGTGCGCAGCAGTTGGTTGATGACCACCTGCGCCTCGTCCTGCAAGGCGGCGGCGAGGTTGCGGGTCATCAAACCTTTCAGCTTTTCGATGCCGGGTTCTGGCAGCAGGCGCAGGTAGTAGTCGTTGGCTGAAGCGCCCGCCGGGGCCATCAAATCGCCCCGCTCCAGTGCAGCGGTGAAGGCGGCGTACAGTTGCTGCACGGACGAGTCCACCTTGGCCAGCACCATGCTCTCGAAACCCTTGGCGTCAATGGGCGAGAGGGTTGAGACTTGCCCGGTTTTCCGCTGGCGCAACGCCGCCAATGCTTCTGGCAGCACCGCAGGAAGCGATGCGCTTTTGCTCCCAACCGTCATGGGGATTTGGGGGTGTGGAGCGGTCTCGGCGGGCACTTTTTCTTCCAGGTATCGGCTTGTCTCCACGAGGGTTATCGAGCCGTCTGCGTTGGCGTCCGCCATGCCCGTCAAGGCGTCCACGAGGTGGAAGCTGGAAGCAGCCACGTCCGCCGCCCCACTGCTCGCCTTCGAGCGAGAACTCCTCCGGCTGGCAGGAGAGGATTTTGATTTCCCGGAAAACTGCGCCAGGTTGGCCGAAGTCGCCTGTGTGCCGCCGTTTGCGCCTACCCCGCCAGTTTGCCGTACGGCAGGCGTCGGAGACCATGACGACCTCCACGTCGGCATCCGACAGCGTGGTAATCACGTCCGAGAGGAAGCCGACGGGCAGCGAACCACCGGCCATGTAGGTGGTGCCCGGTGCGTCGTGGGCGAGGAGGTAGCCCCGCTGGAACTTGGTCACCTGCTCCACGTCGCCATGCCCCTGAAGTAGATGATGGCCCGGTCGCCGGATTCGCACTCCTCGATGAGCCGGTGATGGCGGCGATGACCTTCCCGGCGGTTGCCTGCGCATTCGTCAGCAGCATCAACTGGTCGTTGGGCAGGGAGGCGCCCGCCGGGGAGCGCAGGTAGTCGGCAAATGCCTGGGCGTCCACGTGGGCGAAGCGGAGGTCGGGGATGCGCTCGTCGGCGTAGTCGGAGATGCCGATGACGACGGCCCTAACCGATTGCGGATTTGCGATTGCGGATTTCGGATTGAGCGGCGTTACGCCTTTTCCTGCCCCAGGGGGGGGCAGGTCGGTTTGGGCCTAAAGGGGATGCAGGCGAAAATAGCGATTAAATGGAGGAAGTTTTTCATTTTCAAATGGTTTTAAAGTGCAAGGTTGAAGTGTTTTTTCGAGTGACTTGAAGCGCTTCGTGTTCCTGAATTTTTGAAATGTGGTTCTTCAAGAATCGGCTGTGGGATGGGGTAGTATAGGTCGAGGGCTTTTTCGAGTTGGTCGAGGGCGGCGGTCCGGTTGCCTTGTTGGGCATGGTAAAGCGCCAAGCCGTACCAACCCCGATAATCCTTTGGAAAGCGGTTCGTCAGTTCCGTGAATTTCTCGCTGCCTGTTTTGTCCTTGGCGGAGCAGAAAACTGCCATGAAGGAATTCGTATTCGGAGCGGAAAGGCATTTCAGCATTAGCGAACCAAACATCCGTTTTGGATGACTGGAAAAGCACCGCAGCGCTATCGGGTCTTCCAGCCAATTCTTCCAGCAAGGCCAAATAAGCACCTGCATAATTGTCAAATGGATTTTCCGTAGGGTCAATATCCAGCGCAGCATACATGTATTTTTTCGCTTCGGTATAATCTCCTCGTGAAAAATAAGCGATACCAGAAAAAACGGCTCCAGGTACACGATAAGGTTCAGCATCTGTTTGTTCTATGAGGTCTTTGGCAAGTGGTTCCAACTTTTTATATTCCCGTTGTTGCAGGTATCCGCAAGCGAGGATTAACTGTAGCTTGTACCTATCGAAAAGTTGGGTAGTCGAATCCCGGATGGCTTGCATCAAGTGGGTTCACTTTCCGAGAACCGCCTTGTCCGGCTCAAAATGTTGCCGTAATCCGAATAAGCCCACCACTTCATCTCAGGTGCCAGTTCCATGCCTTTTCGGGCCAGAGGTTCGGCTAGGGCGTATTCGTTTATGGAAAGATAAATATTGGCTAGGGTGCTGTACCCGTTGGTCAGGTCAGGGCGCAATTCAATCAGTTTCTGTACATACGGGACAGCTTTTTCCTGCTGCCCCAATCCTTGAAGGCACCAAGCGTAGCGCTCCAATGCTATGAAACTCTCTGGGTTGATTTCAGGATTTTTTCAAAATTACTTTGCCTTTATCAAATCGGGACTGCCCACATCCATTCCTGCGCCATGTCCACGTAGGGCAAAAGCCAGGTGGGCGCTATTCGGTTGGCTTGCTCGCAGTAATGAAAAAGCGAATCGGATTGGTAAGGGGAGTTGCTGAAATACAGGAACCCGATGGCATGGTAGAGGTAAGCTGCGCCAGGTTCAAGCTGCAAGGCAGCGAGCAGCTTGGGTTTTGGCAAGCTGGCGGATGAATCTTGCGCACAGGATCGCTTTCCTCGTCACTGGCTTGTTTCATGAGGGCGTAGGCTTCGAAATACAGCTTCCCCACCAGCAGCGTTTTGTACAGGTAATGGTTTTCGCCAATGAGTTCGAGTGACCTTTGCCAAGTACACCGGGTAGCAGGAATATCTTTCAGGATTGAAGCGCCAGTGGTTAACTCCGTAGGGTCGCTTTCCATCAGCACATTGAGCGTCTGCTGCACTCGTCCTGCAAAGCAGCGGCAAAGTTGCGCCACATCAATCCCCACACTGGGCGAAGGCTTTCCACCTGCGAGCTGTCGGTAATAGTCATCGGCGCAGTTTCCGGCAGGCTCCAGCAAGTTGCCGCTGTCGAGGGCGGCGAGGAACGCCTGGTACATGGCGGAGTCGGCTTTCGACAGCAAGGCATCACCGAGGCCCCCTCATGCCCGTGGTTTTGAAGCTCGTGGACTGGCGGCTTTTGTCCATTTCAATAGCGCCAAAGCATCGGCATCCACCTGTGCCACGGTCGCCAGCCGGTCGCCGACGGTGAAAACGACTCGTGGGTGTGGTTCCAGCCTCGGTGGGCACTCGTTCTTCCGGATAGCGCCGGATTTCCACGCCGAGAGTTTTCGGCCTTGTCGCGTTGCTGTCAGCAAGCCCCCGTCAGCCCCTCCACGAGGTGGTGGCGGAAAACGCCACCGCCTCTGCCCCTGCTCGTCTTCTATCTGAAGCCTCGTTGGTTTGGCGGAGGATTTTCACCTCGTTGTTCCAGGTGGTTTTGTGGTTGGCTTTGATGAGTTGCCTGTTGACCGGTGAAAACCAACCAGCTTTCACTGGGGGGGGCGTCCGTGAGCATTTTCTGCCTGACCGCCGCTTAGCGTAAAAAATCCTTGCCAGTTGACGAGTTGAAACCGCCGCCCATGTAAGTTGCTTGCCGGGGAATCGTAGGCGGAGGAAGCGAGTTGGAACACCGTTTTGGTTTCCACGTCATATACCCGCTGAAATAAATTTTTTTATTCTCGCCCGGCTTGCATTCATCAATAATCAAGCCGGTGACCGCCATAACGAACTTGCCGCCAGTGGCTCGGCGTTGGTCAGCAAAGTAATATTATTGGTCTCCGGTACGCTGCCGCCTGCCGGGCGAAACGCAGCCATTCGGCAAAACGCATTCGCATCGCGGTCGGCGAACTGGAGGTCCGGGAATGGCGGTGCCTGATAAGATCGGAGATGCCGATGACGACTGGCACAGGTGGTGCTGTTGTCCAGGTCGAGGACCTGTGCAAAACTCCTTAGAGGATGACAAAGGCGGGAGCTGGGAGAGACAGGTCAGCAGATTTTTCATTTTGCGTTGTGTTTCGTTCTTTGATTTTTAGGTTTTTAATGCTTCCCCAGCACTCGGGTGGCGATGTCATGTGCACTTGGAAAATGCTGGCGCACTAGTACTTTAGCGTCGGTTTCACGGATAGGGTCGAGAAGGGGGTCTGAGGTGCCACTTATCCAAGAAAGTGGGTTGGGCTGCCAGCCGAGTTCGATGACTTT